>NZ_CALBWS010000080.1 GCF_937468385.1 Neobacillus rhizosphaerae | reverse complement strand
GGCACTTTTTATTGTATGGAAATCAATGTGCTTTGGTTGAGGGATCACTAAGGGGGATTGTTGTTTTCCATTGCTAAACAGCAGCTTTTTATCCTTGCATTTAATAGCTGCTTTTTTATATTTGACGGAAAAGAATTTTTTGTATTTCCAAGGGTATCGCCACTGTTTTTCACCTTTAGCCCGCAGCTCCCTCGTTCTTTTGCATGTTTCTTCATGTAACTCGATGATGGCTTGAATCGTTTGCGCGTGTAATGGATGGGTGGTGGCATTGTACCATTTCTTTTTTTCTGATGCACTTGTCCAAATCTTATATACATCATATAGCCACCAATGGAGATCTAAGCAGTCATTCCATAGATTCGCTGCTTTCTGACGTAG
>NZ_CALBWS010000079.1 GCF_937468385.1 Neobacillus rhizosphaerae | reverse complement strand
CAGATGATTGGGGTGAAGTCGTAACAAGGTAGCCGTATCGGAAGGTGCGGCTGGATCACCTCCTTTCTAAGGATATAAGCTGGACGTATGAGCCAGACAAAACACGTTTGTTTGATTGTTTCTTGTTTGTTTAGTTTTGAGAGAGCAATTAACTCTCAAAGCTTTTTTTATTCGTTCTTTGAAAACTAGATAATCGTAAAGAAGAAGTCAAAGTAAAACATCGAGTAATCGCCATTTTAGTTTTCTCTCTTATTAAAATAAGAGAAATAAACCTTTTAGGTTAAGTTAGAAAGGGCGCACGGTGAATGCCTTGGCACTAGGAGCCGATGAAGGACGGGACTAACACCGATATGCTTCGGGGAGCTGTAAGTAAGCTTTGATCCGGAGAT
>NZ_CALBWS010000078.1 GCF_937468385.1 Neobacillus rhizosphaerae | reverse complement strand
CAGATGATTGGGGTGAAGTCGTAACAAGGTAGCCGTATCGGAAGGTGCGGCTGGATCACCTCCTTTCTAAGGATATAAGCTGGACGTATGAGCCAGACAAAACACGTTTGTTTGATTGTTTTTGTTTGCTTAGTTTTGAGAGAGCAATTCTCTCCGATAGCAATGGATATTGCTATTTTTGTTCCTTGAAAACTAGATAATCGTAAAGAAGAAGCAAAGTAAACATCGAGTAATTGCCATTTTAGTTTTCTCTCTATTTAATAGAGAAAAAAACCTTTTAGGTTAAGTTAGAAAGGGCGCACGGTGAATGCCTTGGCACTAGGAGCCGATGAAGGACGGGACTAACACCGATATGCTTCGGGGAGCTGTAAGTAAGCTTTGATCCGGAGAT
>NZ_CALBWS010000077.1 GCF_937468385.1 Neobacillus rhizosphaerae | reverse complement strand
CAGGCGCCCCTGTGAGAGTAGGACGTTGCCAGGCATTAAATATGGAGGATTAGCTCAGCTGGGAGAGCATCTGCCTTACAAGCAGAGGGTCGGCGGTTCGATCCCGTCATCCTCCACCATAATTTTTCATTATATTTTAATCCAAACTATTTGCCGGGGTAGCTCAATTGGGAGAGCACGATCGAATAAGCTCCCTGAATAACCTTCAGCATACTGACCGAGCTGCTGCTTGTAAAAGCTTTCTGAGGTCAGGATGACGGTAACAGAACAGCGTGTTCAAATTTAATATTTAACCAAATTATATGCCGGGGTAGCTCAATTGGTAGAGCAACTGACTTGTAATCAGTAGGTTGGGGGTTCAAGTCCTCTCGCCGGCACCATTTTTTCGAGCCATTAGCTCAGTTGGTAGAGCACGATCGAATA
>NZ_CALBWS010000076.1 GCF_937468385.1 Neobacillus rhizosphaerae | reverse complement strand
CTGGGCTTAGGTCTTTTAATTTTGCCTTTATTCGTTTGTTATTGTAATAGTGAATATAGTCTTCTAATTCTTTTTCAAAATGCTCAATGCTATCAAACTCCTGTAGATAAAGGAGTTCTGATTTTAATAAGCCAAAGAAGTTTTCCATGACTGCATTGTCCAAACAATTACCCTTTCGAGACATACTCTGGGTAATCTGGTGCTGTTCTAATGTTTTTTGGTACTGTTTCATTTGATAATGCCAACCTTGATCTGAATGGAGAATTATTTGGTCCCCAGGTTGAAGTCGCTCAATTGCTTGATCCAACATATCGCCTACTAACTTATAAACAGGACGTTTCATTACGTTATAGGCAATAATTTCACCGTTACACAAATCAAGTACTGGTGAAAGGTAACGCTTCTCCCCGAAAAGGTGGAATTCTGTAACATCGGTTACCCATTTTTGGTTCATTTTCTCTGCGG
>NZ_CALBWS010000075.1 GCF_937468385.1 Neobacillus rhizosphaerae | reverse complement strand
TGCAACTGAGGGATTAGCGAATATTGGATACCTAGATTCTAGAAAGCATACAAGCAATAACTTAGAGTATATTAAAATGGTCTGTCCTAATTATAAAGGAGAAAAATTTCATGAGATGGGACCTGCAGTATCTGGTGAGAATTTGGTTACTGCATCAGGAGTAGCTCCTCTGGAATTTGCGATGGAAGTACTGAAAAAATTAGATGTATTTGCACCAGATACATTGCATTCATGGTATAACCTAAATAAGACTCATAAACCTGAATACTTCTTCCAGTTAATGAATTCAATAAATAGATGAGCTAAAAAAATCAACTTAGCAGTTTTATATTAGTTTAAATAATTACCATGCTTTAGACGATGTCAAAGCATGGTTTTTGTATATAACTTAAAAATGTTTATGGAAGTAAAAAACTTACAAAGCACTCCTGAAGTTGTTATAAATAGAACAGGTAACTAAATCTCTTTTTAATCTTATTGAACAACGGTGGGCTTTTTTTCTTTGGTAATAATGATGGAACGTTCTTCAAGAATCGGGCGCTTT
>NZ_CALBWS010000074.1 GCF_937468385.1 Neobacillus rhizosphaerae | reverse complement strand
GGTGTCAGTGGTAGGAGAGCGTTCTAAGGGCGTTGAAGCTAGACCGTAAGGACTGGTGGAGCGCTTAGAAGTGAGAATGCCGGTATGAGTAGCGAAAGATGAGTGAGAATCTCATCCACCGTATGCCTAAGGTTTCCTGAGGAAGGCTCGTCCGCTCAGGGTTAGTCGGGACCTAAGCCGAGGCCGAAAGGCGTAGGCGATGGACAACAGGTTGATATTCCTGTACCACCTCTTTATCGTTTGAGTGATGGGGGGACGCAGGAGGATAGGGTAAGCGCGCTGTTGGATATGCGCGTCTAAGCAGTTAGGCTGGTAAGTAGGAAAATCCGCTTACCGCAAAGGCTGAGCTGTGATAGCGAGGGAAATTTAGTACCGAAGTTCCTGATTCCACACTGCCAAGAAAAGCCTCTAGCGAGATAAAAGGTGCCCGTACCGCAAACCGACACAGGTAGGCGAGGAGAGAATCCTAAGGTGAGCGAGAGAACTCTCGTTAAGGAACTCGGCAAAATGACCCCGTAACTTCGGGAGAAGGGGTGCTCATTAGGGTGAATAGCCTTGATGAGCCGCAGTGAATAGGCCCAGGCGACTGTTTAGCAAAAACACAGGTCTCTGCGAAGCCGCAAGGCGAAGTATAGGGGCTGACGCCTGCCCGGTGCTGGAAGGTTAAGAGGAGGGGTTAGC
>NZ_CALBWS010000073.1 GCF_937468385.1 Neobacillus rhizosphaerae | reverse complement strand
TGAACTGCCCCGTAAATGTTAGACACCAATCTGACGTTTACGGGGGTTTTTTTATGGCCAAATTTACAGCAGAAGATAGAATACAGATTGTTTTACGGTATGTAAATGGGAACGAAGCTATGAATGAAATTGCTCAGGAGGCAAAGGTATCTCTTAGTATTGTGAGTGGATGGATTCGACTTTACGAACAACAAGGTATTGAAGCTTTTCAAAAAAAATATACAAGTTACTCCCTACAGTTTAAAATGGATGTACTGAATTATATGAACGAAACGGGTACATCATCTTACGATGCAGCGGCCATATTTAATATTTCATCTCCTAGATTGATTCGAAATTGGCGAAGTAAATTTGAACAAGGTGGAATTGGTGCCCTAGAACAGAAGAAAAAGGGGCGACCACCAATGAAAAAGGAAACAAAGAAAATTGATTCAAAAAAAACAATACCTGCAGAAGGGTCAGTCGAAGCACTGCAAAAGAAAATTGAACTTTTAGAAATGGAAAATGCATATCTAAAAAAGTTGAATGCTTTAGTTCAATTGCAGGAAAAATTACAAACAAAATCAAAGCGCAAGTAATTTTTGAACTAAAGGATAAATATGAGGTCGTGGACTTAGTTGAAGTCGCTGACATTCCACGTAGTACGTATTATTATTGGGAAAAGCGATTAAATCAATCTGATAAATATGCCGAAGTAAAAGAAGCTATCAAAGAGATTTTTCATGAACATAAAGGTCGCTATGGGTACCGTCGTATAGCGAAAGAACTAGAGAAAAAAGGATTCCATCATGATCCTAAAACCATCAATCGTTTAATGAATGAAATGGGCTTAAAATGTTTGGTACGCATGAAGAAGTATCGTTCTTACAAAGGCAATGTAGGCAATACCGCTCCAAACATATTAAATCGCGATTTC
>NZ_CALBWS010000071.1 GCF_937468385.1 Neobacillus rhizosphaerae | reverse complement strand
TACACTAATACTTGGAGGGGATTTTTCTATGGCTAAAAAAGGACAACAATTTCAAAGGTATACAAATGAATTTAAATTAAATGCTGTAATGAAATATGTAACAGGATCTAAAAGTTATAAAGTATTGGCGGATGAGTTAGGAATTTTAAACTGTACTCAACTAAAAGTGTGGGTAAAGAAGTGGAAAAAGGGAGAGAAATTTGATGAACGAAGTGGAGTGTCTAATCCATTAAAAGGTCGACCTCGTACTAATTTTAAGTCAGTAGAAGAAGAAAGAGATTACCTAAAGGCACAGGTGGATTATTTAAAAAAGCAGTATCCAAATCTAGTAAAGGAGGAGACATCCCCCAACAGATCAAGTATGAAATCATTGAAGGATTAAGGAATGTCTATCCAATCACATGGTTATTGGAAATCGCTTATATTAAGAGAGCAAGCTACTATAAATGGAGGTCCACTCAATTTAAACGCGATGAAAGAACTAAACAAGACCAAGATATATGTGAACACATGATGGGCATTCATTTACTTCATCCCGAAGTTGGCTGCCCTCGTATGACCTATTTGTTAAAGGAAAATGATTATAAGATTAATCATAAAAAGGTGTACCGATTGATGAAAGAAATGAACATCCAGTCTGTCATCCGAAAGAAAAGAAAGCGCCATGGTCATACTCCATCCGTAATCCATCCGAATCGCCTAAAGAGAAAATTTAAGGCAACAGGACCTAATCAAAAAATGGTAACGGATATAACATATGTCTCAGATGGTAAGCAATTCTATTACCTATCGGTAATTCAAGATCTATTTAATAATGAGATTGTGTCATGGGAACTTTCGAAACGAAACGACCTTGAACTTGTTTTGAATACAGTAGAAATATGGACAAAGAAAAAAGACGTAGCTGAAGCTGTTCTCCATTCGGATCAAGGCTTTCAGTATACGTCTAAGGGATACAACAATCGATTAGAAGCATACAGCATTAAGGGCAGCCACTCTCGCAAAGGAAACTGCCTGGATAATGCTTGCATTGAATCCTTCTTTTCTCATCTCAAAACAGAGAAGTTGTATATTGAACAGTGTAAATCAGAAGTGGAGATACGACAAGCGATTGAAGATTATATTTATCACTACAATTACAAACGTATTCAAAAGAAACTAAAACAACGCGCGCCGATTGAATATCGACACGCGTT
>NZ_CALBWS010000070.1 GCF_937468385.1 Neobacillus rhizosphaerae | reverse complement strand
TAATGGACTTCTGTCAATAAAATAGACTTTTTTCTGCCAAGTAGTGGCGTATTTTTTTCTTCCGCGCTTCATTCCCATTTCGCTTGGAGGCCTCGTACCTAAAGGAACAATTAAAAAAACAATTGTTCCTTTAGGCAGAGGACAATTCGCTCTTTCCGGCGTTTTTTCGCTGCGCCTCTTCATACGCCATTTCGTAATCTAGCGGAGTGGCGTACCCAAGCGTAGAGTGCGTGCGCTTACGGTTATAAAATTGGATATAAAACTTTACAGCTGCGATGGCCTCCGCCTTCGTAGGAAATACAAGCTTATAGAGATACTCTTTCTTTAATGATGCAAAAAACGACTCAACACAAGCATTATCATACGGAGTAGCTTTCCTGCTCATGCTAATTACAGCTTTAGCTTCATTCAATGCTTCTGTGTACTTTTTAGAACAGTATTGAGTTCCTCGGTCTGAATGATGGATCCACCCTTCAGACGGTTTACGTTGTGCAACGGCTTCTTTTAGGGCACGGAGTGGCAATGTATGATCCATTTGATCATCAATGGCATAGCTAACAACTCGACGGGAAAACAAATCGATTACTGGATTGAGGTAAATAAACCCTTCGCCAGTGTGAATGTACGTAATATCGGTTGCCCAAACTCGGTTAGGTGCTTCAACTCGAAACTTCCGATTTAATTCATTGGGATATATCGGTTTTTCATGGTTAGAATCAGTTGTATTAATATATTTCTTTGGCTTAGTAGCGAACAAACCTAAAGCTCTCATACGATTGGCCACTTTTTTCTGAGACACTTTAATATTGTCTTGATTTTCAAGCCTGTCATGGATTCTAGGACTACCGAATGCCGTGAGGTTATCGTAAAAGTGAAACATAATACGCTCATCTAGTTGGCGATTCTGCTTTTCCTTTTCAGTTTCTTCCTGGCAACGGCGTTTTTCCCAAGCATAATAACCGGAGGTTGACACACCTAATACTTTGCACATCTTCACAATGGTATGATTATTTCTCTCTGAATAAATAAAAACAAACCTTTCTACTTTTCTTGTGTGAAGATGTGCATGGCCTTTTTTAAAATTGTGTTCTCCTCCTCAATCTCTAATCTTTTTGAAAGCTCAGCTTCATAAAGTTCCTTGTATTCTGAGGCAGTAAGTAACCGATTCTGTTTTGACTTCTTCGCCTCTTGTTGCTTCTTACGATAGCTGCTTACCCATTTTTGCAAGGTGTCATATGGGATCTTAAGCTCTTTACTGATATCAATCATCTTTTTACCATCTAGAACAATCAATTTAGAAACATACTCTTTAAATTCAATAGAGTACTTTTGTTGATTTTTCGCCATGTTAAACACATCCTATTTTTGTTATTTATGATTTAACATGACGCCACAACCGGTGTCCACTTTTTATACTAGCTTCA
>NZ_CALBWS010000069.1 GCF_937468385.1 Neobacillus rhizosphaerae | reverse complement strand
TCAGACTGTCGACAAATCCGAAAATATTCGGGTTTGCCGGCGGTCTTTTTTGTATAATTAAGGTACAGAGATTTTAATGGGGTGGATGAAATGCTAACTAAAAATACACAGATGAATCGTGACCAAATAGAAATGATAGCTTTAGAACAACTTGTACCTGCGAATCATTTGGTTCGAAAGATCGAAACTGCTATAGATTTTTCTTTTATCTATTCACTCGTACAAGATATGTATTCATCTGAACGGGGACGTCCGAGTATTGACCCTGTAGTATTAATTAAGATGGCATTCATCCAATATACCTTCGGTATTCGCTCCATGCGTAAAACCATAGAAGAAATCGAAACCAATATGGCGTATCGTTGGTTTTTAGGCTTTGGTTTTTATGATAAGGTACCTCACTTTTCAACGTTTGGTAAAAACTACGAGCGACGCTTTAAGGATACAGATTTATTTGAACAGATTTTCTATCGTATTTTGAAAGAAGCCTCAGAAAAGAAATTGATTAGTAGTGAGCACGTATTTATTGATTCAACACATGTTAAGGCAAGTGCAAATAAGCAGAAATTTGAGAAGAAAGTAGTTCGAAAAGAATCGAAAGCTTATGAAGAACGTTTACAAGAGGAGATTAATATAGACCGCGAAGATCACGGGAAAAAGCCCTTTCCTCCAGATAAATTCGAAAAAGAGGAATATAAAGAAATCAAGGAAAGTACAACTGATCCAGAAAGTGGTTATTACGTAAAAGACGAGCGAACAAAACAGTTTGCTTACTCATTCCACGCTGCTTCTGATCAAAATGGTTTTGTTTTGGGGGCAATAGTAACTCCGGGTAATATCCATGATAGTGTCATCTTCGAGCCACTCCTTGAAAAGGTAATTGAAAAACAAGGAAAACCTGGTGCTGTTGCTGCTGACGCTGGATATAAAACACCTGCCATTGCTCAATACTTATTTGAAAATGATATAACTCCTGCTTTACCTTATACTCGCCCTCGTACGAAGGACGGTTATATGAAAAAGCATGAGTATGTTTATGATGAATACTACGATTGTTATATTTGTCCGCAAGGACAAATACTGAAATATGCGACGACGACGAAGAATGGTAAGCGGCAATACTTCTCTAATCCGCTTGAGTGTCAAAATTGTCCATTGCTTTCAGTATGCACGCAGAGTAAAGAACATAAAAAATTGATTGAGCGTCATGTGTGGGAACATTATTTAGAAGAAGCTGATCATCTTCGTCACACACAAGAGAATAAAAGCATTTACGCAAGACGTAAAGAAACGATTGAACGTGTCTTTGCGGATGCTAAGGAGAAGCATGGTATGCGTTGGACAACCCTAAGGGGCCTAAAAAAATTGTCCATGCAGGCGATGCTTACTTTTGCTGCCATGAATTTGAAAAAGATGGCCAATTGGACTTGGGAAAGTCCAGAAATGGCCTAAAAGTATGGATGGGATAG
>NZ_CALBWS010000068.1 GCF_937468385.1 Neobacillus rhizosphaerae | reverse complement strand
TTTTGTATGAAAATAACTTGGTAAAAATGCCATACGAAAGCAGGCCCTCCATCTATTAATTTTTTTTTGAAGAGCTAATTTATAATGTTTTATATATTATTATTTAGGCAGATTGTTGATCAGATTGAGTTATTTCATAGCCCATTTTCTTTAAATAGTTGATCATCAAAAGCTCTTTGTCCTTTACCGGTTTTTTTGCATAATCAGGGCCTAGTTCCTGATAAGGGATTCCCGTTTTAAGAATGTTGTAAGCTATGGTTAGAATCAAATGTGCGGAAGCAACGACTGCTTTCTTTTTCCCTTGTCTTTTAGCAATTCTTTTCCTATGGGCTGTAATTCTGTTATTTTGTTTGTTTATTGATAGCGCACATTCTACAGCCATTGTCTTTAACGCCTTATTCCCTTTTGTTGTTTTACTAGTTTTTTTTTACCGGCACTTTCATAGTTACCTGGGCACAAACCGCCCCATGAAGCAAAATGTTTTGACGATTTGAATACAGACATATCGACGCCCATTTCTGCAATAAAGGTAGCAGCTGCCTTCTGATTAACACCAGGAATTGTGTCCAATAACTCTACTTCCTTACGATAAGGAATTAAGACAGTATCGATTTGAACTTCCAGCTCTTCAATTGATTTTTCCAAATAAGTCATATGATCCCAATGGTATCGAAGCATGTCTCTATGGTGGCGGCGAATGCGTCCATTTATAGCTTGAGCTATTTCTTCAAGGCTCGCTCTTGACCGGTAATCTACCATACTTTGTAGGTCTAAAGTTTCTATTTTTTCACCATTCATAATGGCTTCCAAAATACGGCGGCCAGAAACGCCGAAGATGTCACTAAAGACAGAAGTAAGTTTAATGTTTGCATCTTGTAAGATTTTGTGGACTCGATTCCGCTCAGAAGTGCGAAGATGGATTAACTTCTTCCGATAGCGAGTCAAATCTCTCAAATCGCGAATATCCTCTGGTGGAACGAAGTTGCCTTCAATGAGACCACATCTTAAAAGTTTAGCCAGCCATTCGGCATCTTTTACGTCTGTTTTCCGTCCAGGAACATTTTTGACATGTCTTGCATTAGCGAGGACCAGATTGAAATTATCCTCAAGAATATTCCAAACGGGTTTCCAATATACGCCGGTGCTTTCCATAACGGCATCCGTAACTTCAAGTTTGGATAACCAATCGCTTAATGCTAGTAACCCAATTGTCGTTGTTGGAAAGGTTTCAATCGTTTTTACTGGCTTTTTATCCAATTCACCGGTTAAAGCACAAGCTACGACTGTTTCTTGATGTACATCTAGGCCTGCACATCTTTTAATCATTGCTTCCATAGTAATTCACCTCTTAAAAATGGTTAACAATACACGCGGCAGGAGACAATGGATAAAAGTTTTTGTATCCGTGATTGAATCACATTAAATGGTTCTTCAGCTGCCACAACCAGTTTTCTGTACAGGGTATTATTCATGATAATCCACCAAAAAAAGCTCAGCCTGGTTGTATTGTTGTACCTTTCATTTTGGTCAATCTAATGAGGAGCTAAACTAAACGTGGGTCGGAATCATTTTCATTTTAGATGGTGGTGACGAGGAACGAGTCACCATATGAGTTTTCTGTG
>NZ_CALBWS010000067.1 GCF_937468385.1 Neobacillus rhizosphaerae | reverse complement strand
TTAGTTATCATGAACGAAACTAGCTCCTTACTCGTAACACCGTAGATTAATTTGGTTACACTGTTTACTGGAAAAAAACAAACCAAATCAGAGCTACATTACGAAAGGAGCTAGCTATTATGAAGGATACCATTAAATATGTAGGTTTAGACGTTTCAAAAGAAAAAATTGCCGTTGCCATTGCAGATGAAGGTCGAGATGAGCCAAGGTATTGGGGCATGATTCCTAACACTGTGGAATCTATTAGAAAGTTAGTAAAGAAGCTGGGGGAAAAAGAAAATCTTCGAGTGTGTTATGAAGCTGGACCAACTGGCTATGGTTTATATCGGCTTTTTCTTAGCCTAGGAATCGAGTGTGAAGTGATCGCACCGTCTTTAATCCCAAAAAAACCAGGTGAGCGCATCAAAACTGATCGTAGGGATTCGATTAAACTAGCAAGGTTATATCGCGCTGGCGAATTAACTCCTGTTTATGTGCCAACAGAAGCTGACGAAGCCCTTCGGGATTTAGTTAGGGCTCGTGAAGATGCCAAAGAAGATGAATTAAGAGCAAAACATCGCTTAACCAAATTCCTTTTACGTCACGATATTCGTCCTCCAAAAGGTGTGAAAAAGTGGACAACAAGATATTGTGAATGGTTAAATACCTTAAAATTTGATCATTCTGCATCAAGAATTGTTTATGAAGAATATATGCATCAATTAACTGAAATTCAACAACGATTAAACCGTTTGGAAGAAGAAATCCAACGACAAGCTTTAGAAGGTGTGCACGCACCAATGATCCAAGCCCTTCAAACACTACGAGGAGTCGCTGTGGTTACAGCAGCTAGTTTAGTGGCAGAAGTAGGATCCTTCCAACGATTTTCTTCTCCTAAGCAACTCATGGCATATGCAGGTCTTATTCCAAGTGAAAGTTCTAGTGGGGAACTTCGACGACAAGGAAAGATAACAAAAGCAGGAAACCGTCATGTCCGGCGATTGTTAATTGAATCTGCTTGGAGTTATCGGTACCCACCGGCAGTGAAAGGAAAATTAAAAAAGAGACAAGAAGGACAACCACCAGAGCTACTTCAGATTTCATGGAAAGCCCAAACTCGTTTGAACAAAAGATATTTTCGTTTACTATCCCGTGGAAAAGTTGCTGGAAAAGCCATAACAGCAGTAGCGAGAGAATTAACAGGATTCATCTGGGCAATTACACAAGAAGTAGAGAAAAAACAAAAAGGAAATGTAGTATAAACCTATTACAAAACGTTTTAGTAACTAAAAAATAGCAATAAATCATAAATTTTAATAAAAAAGTGATAAGAATAGGGCTCGAAGGCAAAGGTTAAAACCGGAAAGGAGAACCCACGACTTAAACTTGTGCTATGTCTAAATAGACTAACGCACGTCGTTAGTTAGTGGAAGCTCCTTTATACGGAAAGATAAAATGTGAGAACCCACGAATATCAGAGTGCTAACCGTTGTAGAGATCTTTTGCCTTCGTGCCGTGTCCTTATCTTTTATCATTAAATGAAAAGGAGGAAATTGATCATTTCTCAGCTTTCAAAAGTATCTCCAACCCTGGAATGGTCGTCAAGGAAAGCACTTGACAACCATTCCAGGGTTGGAGGAGTAGTCAGTAAGCTGAGAAGGAGATTCCTTTGCCTTAAAAGGCTGATCTCAAACTAAGAAAAAAGAAGCCGAAATACGCTTCTCTTCTTAGAGTTGGTCAAAAACTAAACAAAAAACAAATTGTGTGGGGAGCCTTGACAGTTTCGTTCATATCAGTTTAAGTG
>NZ_CALBWS010000066.1 GCF_937468385.1 Neobacillus rhizosphaerae | reverse complement strand
TTGGTGTTTTCTGTAAATCCGTATATTTAAAATAAACAAAGCCTTGATTTTCTTAATGGAGGATCAAGGCTTTTTGTATGGAAAAGGGGCGGAGCGCCGCAAAAGCGAATTAGTTTATCCAGTTCAAGTGAAATACCCATTTCACTAGACGAAAGATGTGAAGTCTAGCTCTGCTCTCACCGCCTTTATTAGGTGACTACGACTTGTTCTCTAAATTAATTTCCGTGGTAGGGTTGGGAGTTGAGGCTCATGATAGTTTTTTATATAAAAAATCAAACTCCCCTTTTTTAACAGGGGTAATAAAATTAAGTAGGCATTAATTGTGCGTAAATTCCATTTACTATCCACCATTATCATCACATTTGTATTAGCATTTTCACTTTCTGCTCCTGTCTTTACTCCGGTTCAATTTTTTCTATTAAATAAAGAGTGTCTCGATAAACCGATTTTCTTTATATGACTTTCGTCCAACTTGTTTTCAATATGGAAAACTAGTATTAACGCAAATTTATGAAGGCCTAACATAAGTATTCCTGCGATTGCTTGATCAAGTCGTGTATTAAATGGGGGAGGAAGAAGTGTGAATGTACTAGAATGAACGGGTAAACATAGACTGGATATTATTTGTGTTAAAAAAGGATTATTCCCTCCAGTTATTAGTGCCTGTAATATGATAAGTAAACAGGCGGGCATAAGAAGGATTCCGCTTAGGACAGCATCTCGTTTTTTGTTTGTTAAGGACGCGGATATTGGAAATGGGTTTGACGATTGGCCTCCAAATACTAAATGATAGAAAAAATAGTAGCAGTAAATATCCATTATGAATGGTAGGATTTTCTGAAAAAATCGTTAAAATAAATGGTATATGATACATGAAGAACAATATGGCGAAAATACAAAGTGAAATCAGTGGCCTGTAGCAAAGGATTTTCATATTGTGAATCAAAGGAATTTTTACGAATCGCTGAAATACTAATTCAGGCGTACCTAACAATAATAGAGGCGGGATAATAAAAAATAAAATACTCATTTGGATCATATGCAAGCTGAAGGATAGATGGCTCAAAGTTGCTAAAGGGCTGCCGGTTGTTAAGATGAGTAAGGCTAAACTGAGGAGAAAGAGAAGGGGCTGCTTATGAAGCAGGGTTAATTCTGAATACCTTTTTTGAATATCGTATATAAAATGGCCACGAGGATAACAACTACTATTATAGGAATATACCACAGTACTTTAAACCCAAATAAAAGAGAGTAATCCATGTTATTTCACCCCCATTATCTTGGAAGCGATCGAATCCACTTCCTTCATTATGTTTTCTTGCGGGTAAAGAGAGGGGAACTAATCAATCATTTGAATAAATATTTATCGGTATTGGATTATTTTATTAAACAATCTTATTTTTATCTTATTTGGTTTAAGTTGTACTTATTCATTAGGGGGGATGGGAGGATTAAAGCAGAAAGCTTGGTCACTGATAATCAGCGTCTATGACTATAACATAGAAGCCTAATCCCGATATGTAAGTATGATCCAATATAAAAATATATAAAAATATTTAAATGTTGTTGACTTTGTGAATTTATAATAGTAATATATGAAAAGTCGTCAGCGAGGCGATGAGCAGTAGAAAACAAAGTTGTTGACATTAACAACTTGAAATGCTATATTAGTAAAGTTGCTTCTGAAAAAAGAGGTAACGAACTTGTTCTTTGAAAACTAAACAAACAAAAACGTCAACAAACAAAAAATTATTAGTTTCAATTGAAACTAAGCCAACGTAACATTTATGAG
>NZ_CALBWS010000065.1 GCF_937468385.1 Neobacillus rhizosphaerae | reverse complement strand
AAAGTCCAGAAATGGCCTAAAAGTATGGATGGGATAGGTCTAAATTCTGCTCTTACGAGCAAAAATTCAACGAAAAGGCACCCGAATGGGCTCATTCGGATGCCTTTTGTCTACAATCTGAGCCAATTTCCTTACAGGAGATTGGCTTTTTTATGTCAAAACTTGTTTACGTATAAAAATTTCACAAGGCAGTGTCTCTTATTTTGATGTTTAGCAATATATTGGTAATAAAACCCAAACTATAATGACTCGTTTTTAGTTATATCATACTTTAGCAATTGTTGATGGTCATAAAATTTCTCAAAGATAATACCCATTAAATAGAAAAACAATAAACCAAAACAAATATGAATGAGTGTAAATTTAACTCCAAATGAAGCGAATTCATATACAATAACTGGTAATTTAGCAGTTGTCCAAACTCCTAAAAAAAATACAATGTACCGTATACTAGCACCTTTTTTTAATAAAAGTGCTGCAATTGGAAAAGCTACGTAGAGGGGACCAGCTGCAATTACTCCTAATAATAGGGAGAACAAAATGCCATAGATGCCGGATTTTTCTCCCATATATCTAATTAGTGTTTCTTTCTCCACCCATTTATCAAGCAAACCTACGAATATTAAGACAGGAGGGAGTAGAAACAGCATATCTAAAATGCTTTTTCCTGTTAATTGAAATGCGTTCCATCCCACTGATTGGTTTATAAAAGTAAGGATAATTAGCCCAAATAATAAAATCAAAAAGAACCGATATCTTTTTAATTTATTCATACCATCACCAGCCAAATAATATATGAAAATAGTAGAGACATTAACAATGCAGATGCGTTACGAGAATAGGCAAAACTACGCCCGAATATCTTTTGTTCCATAGGTAAAGTTGTGATTCCTACGGACATTAATGTGGACATTAATACAGCTACTTGAGGGAGTCCTGCACCATTTTGGACTAACGTATGTCCAAGAGGAAATACAACAAAGCTTGGGACTAGTGCAATAGATCCAATTAATGTCGAATAAACAATACCTATCAATCCAGATTTTTCTCCAATGATTGAAGAAATTAAGGATGGCGTTAAAATAGATAGTGATAGTCCAACAAAAAGCATAATGGATAACATGTCAGGTATAATATTACGAAAGCTTTTCCATGACTTTAATAGAGCTTCTTTTGTTTTATTTCGATCTTTTATAAAAGAAATGCTGGTAAGAATAATAGCTATAGCATAAAGGATAGCACCATTAATCATAATTAGACTCCTTCCATTCTTTATATTTGTTTAAGAAAAATGATAAATTCTTAAGTTTTTCCTCAATATCTATTTGAAAATCCTCTAATTTTCTTTTTCCGACTGAAGTTATCTTGTACATCTTTATCGGCTTATCTTGATCAGATGTATCCAAATAAGACTCAACAGCACCTTCTTTCTCTAATGTTTTTAATGTGCGATATAGGATGGCACTATCAATTGGATTGCTGGGAAGTTCTTCTTCACATTTCTGCAGAAGTTTCCCTCCATAGTTATCTCCCTCTGTTAAAAACAGCAAAAGAAATGCACCTGTATGTCTCCCTGTATGTTTCATTAAATAAAGAACCTCCTAATTTAAATGTAAAAATTCACTTCGTTGCCACGATACTGTTAATAACACATCACTGTCATTAACAGTAATATGTTAATGACAGTATATTTTAAATATAAGGTCATGTCAATTCTAAAATATACAACATAACATGTTTTTTCTTTGTGATAACATAAAATTAGAATGTGAAGTATTACACTTAAACTGATATGAACGAAACTGTCAAGGCTCCCCACACAATTTGTTTTTTGTTTAGTTTTTGACCAACTCTAAGAAGAGAAGCGTATTTCGGCTTCTTTTTTCTTAGTTTGAGATCA
>NZ_CALBWS010000064.1:0-1232 GCF_937468385.1 Neobacillus rhizosphaerae | reverse complement strand
AAACCTTTTAGGTTAAGTTAGAAAGGGCGCACGGTGAATGCCTTGGCACTAGGAGCCGATGAAGGACGGGACTAACACCGATATGCTTCGGGGAGCTGTAAGTAAGCTTTGATCCGGAGATTTCCGAATGGGGGAACCCACTGTTCGTAATGGAGCAGTATCTTTACCTGAATACATAGGGTACTGAAGGCATACCCGGGGAACTGAAACATCTAAGTACCCGGAGGAAGAGAAAGCAAACGCGATTCCCTGAGTAGCGGCGAGCGAAACGGGACATAGCCCAAACCAAGAGGCTTGCCTCTTGGGGTTGTAGGACACTCAACATGGAGTTACAAAGGAACGGGGTAAATGAAGCGACCTGGAAAGGTCTGCCATAGAAGGTAAAAGCCCTGTAGTTGAAACTTCGTTCCCTCCTGAGTGGATCCTGAGTACGGCCGGACACGTGAAATCCGGTCGGAAGCAGGGAGGACCATCTCCCAAGGCTAAATACTCCCTAGTGACCGATAGTGAACCAGTACCGTGAGGGAAAGGTGAAAAGCACCCCGGAAGGGGAGTGAAATAGTTCCTGAAACCGTGTGCCTACAAGTAGTCAGAGCCCGTTCATGGGTGATGGCGTGCCTTTTGTAGAATGAACCGGCGAGTTACGATTACATGCAAGGTTAAGTTGAAAAGACGGAGCCGCAGCGAAAGCGAGTCTGAATAGGGCGAATGAGTATGTAGTCGTAGACCCGAAACCAGGTGATCTACCCATGTCCAGGGTGAAGTCCAGGTAACACTGGATGGAGGCCCGAACCCACGCACGTTGAAAAGTGCGGGGATGAGGTGTGGGTAGCGGAGAAATTCCAATCGAACTTGGAGATAGCTGGTTCTCTCCGAAATAGCTTTAGGGCTAGCCTCACGTAGTAAGAGTCTTGGAGGTAGAGCACTGTTTGGACTAGGGGCCCTCATCGGGTTACCGAATTCAGACAAACTCCGAATGCCAAAGACTTATCCGTGGGAGTCAGACTGCGAGTGATAAGATCCGTAGTCAAAAGGGAAACAGCCCAGACCACCAGCTAAGGTCCCAAAGTATACGTTAAGTGGAAAAGGATGTGGAGTTGCTTAGACAACCAGGATGTTGGCTTAGAAGCAGCCACCATTTAAAGAGTGCGTAATAGCTCACTGGTCGAGTGACTCTGCGCCGAAAATGTACCGGGGCTAAACGTATCACCGAAGCTGTGGATTGACACCGT
>NZ_CALBWS010000063.1 GCF_937468385.1 Neobacillus rhizosphaerae | reverse complement strand
GCTAAACTAAACGTGGGTCGGAATCATTTTCATTTTAGATGGTGGTGACGAGGAACGAGTCACCATATGAGTTTTCTGTGGAAAAGGGGCGGAGCGCCGCAAAAATGAATCACTTTAACCAATTAAAGTGAAATACCCACTTCACTAGACGAAATATGTGAAGTCTAGCTCTGCTCTCACCGCCTTTATTGGGTGACTACGGCTTGTTCTCTAAATTTTTTTCCATGGTAGGGTTGGGAGTTGAGGCTCATGATAGTTTTTAGGCTAGGGAAAAAGAAATAAGAAATGCAATAATTGATCTTTTTGAACAAAATTTACAATACTTTAACATATCTCAACATTCTATTTATCATAGCTTAATATTTTCAAGGTTTAATAGAGTAGTAAATAACATTTTGGGAGGGAATAACATGAAAAAGAGATTATCGGTTGTATTAGCACTTGGTTTAATGATACCTGCATTAACACCAGCAGCAGCTGCAGGGAAGGATATCACGGTTAATTCTTTTAAATTTAACTCCATGAAAGCACCAACTACGATTGAAGAAATGGTTAAGACATACACAGGGGCATCAATGGATGTAAGCTATAGCAATGGAACAAAAAAGAATTTTCCGCTTACATATAAACAATTATTCTTATCAGATGAAAAAATCGTAACAAATAAAGGTGTGAAAATCCCAGCAGGAACTCCAATCGATGTAAATGGAAACCCTATAGTTGATAAAAGTATCCCAGGTAATGAAAAATTCTATATTTCTGATGCTCCAGATTCCAATAGTCTAATGAATGTTGGCGGAAACCTATTCCTCGTGTCGCATTTTGAATATCAAACAGTTGATAATTCAGGAAAATCTGCATATGGTTCTGTGCCTGCATCGATGACCTTAACGGCATTAAATCAGAATAAAAAGACCGGTGAATTAACAATTAAGGATGCTAAAAAAATTGATTTCGCAAAGGTAAACGGGCTATGGATTCCCTGTAACGGATCAACTTCACCTTGGGGAACGCATTTAGGTTCTGAAGAGTATGAACCAAATGCACGTCAATTCGAAGCTGAAATCGGAACAGACAAAGATTCTACGAATGTTAAATCATTTGCAAAGTTATATTTTGGAGATGAAACAAAAGCGAATCCTTATAATTATGGATGGATTCCTGAAGTTTCAGTAAAAGCAAATGGCGATACGAGCGTCGTAAAACACTATAGTACTGGTCGCTTTTCACATGAATTAATGCAGGTCATGCCTGATAATAAAACAGCATTTTTCGGTGATGACGGTAACTATACTGTCACATTTATGTATGTTGCTGACAAAGAAAATGACTTATCTGCTGGTACTTTATATGCTGCTAAATTTGTCCAAACGAGTACCGATAATGGTGGAGCGGGTAATCTTGAATGGATTAAACTTGGACATTCTACTGACGATGAAATTAGAACGATCATTGACAAAGGGACAAAATTCAGTGATATTTTTGAAACAGCTGATCAAGCAACTGAAGGCTTCACCGCTGTTAAAACAGATTCTAGCGGGGCGAAAATTGAATATTTAAAAGTAAAACCTGGAATGGAAAAAGCAGCCGCATTCTTAGAATCACGCCGTTATGCAGCCTTAAAAGGTGCCACTGCTGAATTCCGAAAAATGGAAGGGTTAGCAGTTAACGCAAAAGATAAGAAGGTCTATATGGCAATGTCTGAGATTGGCAAAGGAATGTTAGAAGATACAAAGCATGTCGACCCGGTAGATGATATTCGCTTACCGCAAATTCTTGCAGGTGGAACATTCGAATTAAACTTAACGGGTGGTCAAAGTGATAAAGAAGGTCATGCTATTTCTAGTAACTATGTTGCTTCTTCCATGAAAGCAATTGTGGTTGGAGAAGATCTTCCTGCTCCAGATGCCTATGGAAATAAAGCAAATCCAAATAAGGTTTCCAAACCAGATAATCTAAGCTATTCAGAAAAAATGAGAACATTATTTATCGGTGAAGATGGCGGCGAGCATACAAATAACTTTGTTTGGGCTTACAATATTGATACAAAAGAACTTTCTCGTGTCCTATCCGTTCCAGTTGGAGCTGAAGCCACTGGTTTACGTGTACTCGATAACTTTAATGGGTTCTCCTACATTTTGAATAACTATCAGCATCCAGGTGATGAACTGCAAAATTTCCAAGGAACAGCTGTGGATAAAGTGGCATTAGAGAAAGCGATGAAAGACGGCATTGGTATTAATGAAAAAGGCGGTGTTGGATATATCGCCGGAATGCCACAACTTGATGGGAAACACGTTGGATGGTATTTCAGTTCCGGAAAATGGAGTTATTTTAATGAAGATGGCGAGATGCAAACAGGCTGGGTGAAAGATGGAGGCAAATGGTATTTCCTTGATGGAAATGGTGATATGTTAACGGGTTGGGTAAAAGATGGAGCGAAATGGTATTACCTTGCAGCAAATGGAGGAATGAAAACAGGCTGGGTAAAAGATGGAGCGAAATGGTATTATCTTGCAGCAAGTGGAGAAATGAAAACAGGCTGGGTAAAAGATGGAGCAAAATGGTATTATCTTGCAGCAAATGGAGCAATGAAAACAGGTTGGCTACAAGATGGAGGTAAATGGTATTACCTTGGAGCAAACGGAGAAATGAAAACAGGCTGGTTAAAGGTTGGAACGAAGTGGTATTACCTTTATAGCAATGGAAGCATGGCTGCAAACACAACCATTAATGGATACAAAGTTAACCAACGTGGTGAATGGATAAAATAATATTTACTAAAAAGAGTGGGATCACAGCTGTGATTCTACTCTTTTTGTATGAAAATAACTTGGTAAAAATGCCATACGAAAGCAGGCCCTCCATCTATTAATTTTTTTTTGAAGAGCTAATTTATAATGTTTTATATATTATTATTTAGGCAGATTGTTGAT
>NZ_CALBWS010000062.1 GCF_937468385.1 Neobacillus rhizosphaerae | reverse complement strand
ATTCATCTGTGTATTTTTAGTTAGCATTTCATCCACCCCATTAAAATCTCTGTACCTTAATTATACAAAAAAGACCGCCGGCAAACCCGAATATTTTCGGATTTGTCGACAGTCTGTAACCTGCCTAGCAGGTTTTTTTGTTTTTGATGTATCCTCTAAAAAATCTTTATTAAAAAATGAAAACTATTATTTAACATGATCCTTAAATTTATGATATATTAATAAGTAAAAATTTCAGAGAATCTTGATTAAGGAAGGTGAAAGATGTGGCAGCAGACTTGAAATTAAATGACAGCAGTCTTCCATTGCGCCGTGATGTAAAATTACTTGGAAAAATGTTAGGTGAGATTCTAGTCAATCATGGTGGTTCTGAACTTTTCGATAAAGTGGAAAAAATAAGACTGATGTCCAAAACACTTCGGACTCATTTTGATGAAGATATATATATAGCATTAAAAGAAGAAATTTCCGGTCTAAGTTCCCCAATGAGAAAACAAGTCATTCGGGCTTTTGCAATGTATTTTCATTTAATCAACGCGGCAGAACAGAATCATCGGATTCGGAGACGAAGACAATATCATCTTCAAGACGATTCAATTGTTCAACCAGACTCGATTGAGAGTGCGGTCCTTTTGCTTAAAGAAAATAATGTTAATGAAGTCACGATTCAAAATGCTCTAGATATATTGTCTCTTGAACTGGTTATTACCGCTCATCCTACCGAGGCGACAAAGCGTTCAATCTTAGAAATCCAACAGCGAATTGCCGGTATATTAAAACATATCGACCACCCATTACTAACGAAAAAAGAACGTAAAAAGCTGGAGGAAAGTTTATTTAATGAAGTAACGATTTTATGGCAGACCGATGAGTTGCGGCATCATAAGCCAACAGTTTTGGATGAGGTGCGGAACGGACTTTATTATTTTGATCAAACTCTCTTTGAGGTGCTTCCTGAAATTCATCAGGAGGTTGCGGAATGCTTGGAAAAAAATTATCCAACCGCCTCATGGGAGGTTCCTAATTTTCTTCGTTTTGGTTCATGGATTGGCGGTGATCGTGACGGGAATCCGAATGTAACGCATGAAGTTTCTTGGGAGACCTTAGAACGGCAAAGAAGGCTCGTCCTAAAAAAATATAAAAATGTGCTGATTGATTTAATGAAACGATATAGTCATTCAACGACAAGGGTAGATGTGAGCACGGAGCTTCTTACATACCTAGAGGAAAAAGAGGAACTGTTTTTAACAGAAGAGAAAAAGTGGCCAGTTAAAACCGAAGCTTACCGTCGTGTATTTGCGATTATCATTGAACGAGTAAGACAAGTGGGGAAATCAGAGCTAGGTTATAAAACTGCGGATGAATTGTTAGAAGATTTATTTATGATACATGGAAGTTTAAAAAAACATCATCCTGCTGCCCATGAATTAAAGATTATTCAAAAATTGATTCGTCAAGTCCAGATGTTTGGCTTCCATTTAGCTACACTTGATATTCGAAACCATAGTGGCGAGCATGAGGCAGCCATCACTGAAATACTACATAAAGTCCGCATTTCTGAAAATTATGCCTTGCTGTCTGAAGGTGAAAAAGTTAAGATTTTGCAAAAAATTCTCTTGGATCCTCGTCCGCTCTTATTATTAAATGAGGATTACTCAGCCGAAACACAGGAAATGATTAAAGTGTTCCAAATGATTAAGAATGCCCATGAAGAATTTGGAAAACGTTCAATTTTAGTTTACCTTGTCAGTATGACAAAATCGCCAAGTGACTTGTTAGAGGTGCTGGTTTTAGCAAAAGAAGCAGGTATTTACCGGCTTCATGCTGACGGAACGCTGGAAAGCCACTTAAATGTTGCGCCATTACTCGAAACAATTGAGGATTTAACGGCTGGTCCGGTTATCATGAAAACTCTTTTCGAGATGCCGGTTTACCGCGAACATTTGCAAATCTTGGGTGACCAGCAGGAAATAATGCTTGGTTATTCGGACGGTAGTAAAGACGGTGGTACGTTAACCGCCAATTGGAAGCTATTTAAAGCGCAAATTGAAATTCACGAAATGGCGAAAAGATATCAGATAGGTCTTAAGTTCTTCCATGGCCGTGGAGGTTCGTTGGGACGCGGAGGCGGTCCACTGAACAAAAGTATTTTATCACAACCAGCTGAAACATTCGGGGATGGGGTCAAAATTACTGAGCAAGGTGAAGTGTTATCTTCACGATACCTGCTCGAGGATATCGCTTATCGAAGCTTAGAACAGGCGACTTCCACTTTGCTGCTAGCGGTTGCACATGCATCCAAAGATCCAGAGGAAGGACAATTACGTGAGCATGTATGGGAAGAGGCAATTGAAGAAATCTCAAGTGCTGCGTTGATCAAATATCAATCACTTGTTTTTGGTGATCCAGATTTCCTCACCTATTTTACTGAAGCTACACCTTTAAGGGAGCTCGGCGACTTAAACATTGGTTCAAGGCCAATGAGCCGGAAAAATCGTGGTCGGTTCGAAGACTTAAGGGCGATTCCATGGGTATTTGCATGGACACAAAGCCGCCAGCTGCTTCCAGCCTGGTATGCTGCAGGCACCGGATTAACCAGCTTTGCTTCGAAAGGTGAGCAAAATTTGCAGCTTTTACAACAAATGTATATGAAATGGCCTTTCTTTCAATCGACAATTGATAATTTAAACATGGCTTTGATGAAAGCAGATATAACGACTGCCAAAGAATATTTAACCCTTGTGGAAGATAAAGCAATAGCTGAAAGGATATTTGGCAATATTCTGGAAGAATATCAAAAAACAAAAGATATTTTGCTCAAGATTACAGGCGATAAAGAATTGCTCGATCATACGCCTAATATTCAAGAGTCAGTGTATCGAAGAAATCCTTATGTGGATCCATTAAACTTTTTACAGGTAGAAGTAATTAAGGAATTGCGGAAACAAGATGATCCTAATGATGAATTATTAACTGAAGTTCTCCTTACCATTAGTGGTATTTCTGCTGGTTTACGAAATACTGGCTGATAAAATTGGAATTAGTAAAAAAACACAAACTTTGTTGAGCTTGTCAGATTGTCGAGAAAGGGTATATTTCTCGGCAATTTTTTAATAATGGATTGGCCCTGCTAACTGGCCTGTTGATTTCCGCTCCGGGCACTCGCTTTCCGCGGGGAGGTCCGGGAGCCTCCTC
>NZ_CALBWS010000061.1 GCF_937468385.1 Neobacillus rhizosphaerae | reverse complement strand
ACAGTTTCATTGTGTAAGTTTATGGGTAAAGCGATGTTTTCAATAGCATTCAGTATGGCATTTTGGGTACTTAGTGATGCATTTAAAATCAAGTGGTTGTTCTACGTTGGTCTCGTTTTATATTTATGCATAATAGTATTTATCATTATTTACACTAATACGGGGAATAGATTTAAAAAATAGTATGGATCCTGAGTTTTTAAGGGCTGTAGTTTCTAAAAATCTGTTAATCATCGAAGTAATTGTGAAGAACTTCACTTAAAGTAACGGGTGCTTTACTTCAATAAGGAGTAGAGCATTTTTCTTATTGTGCTAACTGGCAGTTTACTTGAAGAAGAAATACGGGAGATAGCTTATACTTGGTATAAGGGGAGTGATGAATTTGAACGCGAAGACTTTACTGGAGTGGGAACGAAAACTCGATGCCAAGAATCAAACAATTAAGGGATTTTGGGACTATTTCAAGAAATGGCGAACGGAAGATAAATACGAGTATTTGGACACTTTTAAAGGGAAACTGTACGAAGAATTCATCGGTGTTGAAGAAAATTCTATTCAAGTAAGGTATCCTTTTTCGAGGATTGAAGCATCTGTGTTCTTTAATGTAAATATCTATTACTTTGATAAAGAAATTGGCACATACTGTATGGAATTTGACTTGGATGGGGAAGTATTAGACGATTATTTAGATTTTGTCAGTATTCCTTTAGAAAATAAAATGTTAGAAATAAGATACAACATATCTACTGTGCGAAAAGCATTAAAAGAGGGTATTGAGATGAAGGCGATTTCAAATATTACTGGAATTGATGAAGCTTCAATAGAGATAATAAAGAAAAAATATTGTTATGCTAACGGGGTGCTAATGTTGAAGATATAGCTGCCATTAAGCGGCTTTTTTTAGAGGCAGGATTGTTGAATAGAAAGATTCAGGGTTAAATATATCGGTTTAGTAAAATAAAGTATAGTTTTTTTACTTTAATTATGAAGTTGACGGTGTTATACTTGTTATTAACCAATGGTCAATAAAAGGAGTTAGAAAATGTCCCCCCGTAAAACAACTTCTCAAGAGCTGACAAGAGAAATAATTTTAGAGAAAGCACGAACCCAATTTGTTGAAAAAGGTTTTCAACAAATTTCCATGCGCAGTATTGCAAAGCAACTGGGCTGTAGTCATGGAGCAATCTATTACCATTTTAAAAATAAAGCAGAACTGTTTTATACGATTGTAGAAGATGATTTTTCTAAACTGAACAATCGGTTAGAAGAAACCATTCAAGGATCTGAAGATGATTCGACAAAGCTTTATAATATACTTATTCGCTTTATTGAATTTGGATTAAACCATCAAAGTCAGTATGAAATCATGTTTATGGTAAGAAATACAGAAGTAGATAGTCTATCCCAAGTAGCAGCCAACCACAGTTATCAAATGTTTGCTCAAACGGTTCAATCTTTATCAAAGAAAAAACTGGAGATTATAGACGTGTGGTCCGCATTTTTAGCACTACATGGCTTTGTTTCTCATTATCGTGGATATGTTGATAATTTTGACGAAGTGAAGTTAGCAGCCAAATCACACGTAAATTTTATAATAAAAGGATTAAATGGATAGAGCAGCTCTAAATCATTTGCAGGTTTAGAGCTTGCATATATTTTTTAACTAAAATTGACCAGTGGTCAATTATAAAGGAAAGGTGTTATCAATGAAGAAGGCATTAGTACTAGGTGCAACAGGTGGAATAGGTTATGCATTGGTTCGTGAGTTGGTTGAACGAGGTGTGGAAGTCGTTGCTTTTTCAAGAGGAAAGGAGAGGTTACATGCTCTTTATCAGAATGAATCAAAGGTATCCATTTTTTCAGGGGATGCATTAGTGGAAAAGGATGTAATCGAGGCAGCCGATGGTGTAGATGTAATCTTTCATGCAGTTAGCTTTCCTTATCAGGAATGGAAGGATAAGCATCCTTTATGCATAGAGATAATAGTCCGGGCTGCCGAAATGCAACAAACAAAAATTGCACTTGTGGATAATATTTATGCTTATGGTAGGCAATCCAAAATAGAAGTAATTGAAGATACAAAGAAGGAGCCACATACAAAAAAGGGAAAGATCCGGCTCGCAATGGAAAATAGATTAAAAAGAAGTAATGTCCCTTGTTTGATTGTGAATATGCCCGATCTATACGGGCCAAATGCGGAAAATACACTCCTTCATGAAACACTAAAAAACGTTGTTCTAAATAAATCCGCGAATTTTGTTGGTGACATTAAGGTGGCTCGAGAGTTTATTTTTACGTTGGACGGTGCAAAGGCAATGGTGGAACTAGCTTTACGAGAAGATACGTACAACCAAAATTGGAATATCCCATCTGCACATCCAATAACAGGAGAAGAAATAATTGAGATATTGCGTAAGGAAGTAGGATATAAAAAGTCGATTAGAACCGTGTCAAAAACAATGATTCGATTTATCGGATTATTTCAGCCGTTCATGAGAGAGATGGTAGAGATGATGTACTTGACAGAGGATCCTGTAATCTTAAGTGGTAAGAAGTACGAAGCGAAAATAGGACCGATACCACATACTCCGTATAAAAAAGGAATTAAGGAAACATTAAATTGGATGAATGAGAAGGTTTAGGGGTAACTTACCATTTAATGTGTAGGGGCGTAATTTCGTGAGTTTTAAGAAGACATTATTTATTATCCAATATTAAAATCGGGCGCTTTTCTAAAGCATGAAATGTGCTCTTCTTAATGAATCGGGCGCAATTCCAGAATAAGAATTGCGCTCTTTCCTTATGTATAAGGCCAGATTGTGGAGGATTATTTTTAAGGAAAATTGGGTATTTATCGATGGGATTGTGAAGGATTGTACTTAAGCTAACGGGTGGCAGGTTAGTTCAATAAGAATTTACAATTAAATACAATAATAAAATAAATATATATGTTAAAATGTGGTAAATGGGCGGTTATATGAAAGAAGAAAATAAACCATTTAATGATGTAATAGACGACATTAACAAGATAGAAGGAAATGCTGCAAATGTTAGCAAGGATGCAGTAAAAAAGTTGCCAAAACCATTAAAATATTTTGGGTATATTATTGCTGGCGTCTTATCAATATCCATCTTGTTAATGATTATTTTATATTTATTAAACTAACTGACACTGGATTTTTTAATACTGGCTGCCAATCCTGGCGTCTTTTCTTATTGAACTAAATGGGCAGTTTAGTTAATTAAGAACCAAGGTAAATAAACCCATAATATAAAAAAACTTTTAGCATAATTTCTATTTTTTTGTTAAAGAATATCATTTGTACTTATTCCATGAAAAGGAGAATAGT
>NZ_CALBWS010000060.1 GCF_937468385.1 Neobacillus rhizosphaerae | reverse complement strand
TACTCTTTAAATTCAATAGAGTACTTTTGTTGATTTTTCGCCATGTTAAACACATCCTATTTTTGTTATTTATGATTTAACATGACGCCACAACCGGTGTCCACTTTTTATACTAGCTTCAATAAGGCGGTGTAACTTGCGTAAAAAGTGATGCAACTTGCGGATAAGGGGGTGTAACTTGCGAATAAAGTGGCCAACTTGCGGATAAGGCGGTGTAACTTGCGTATCAAGTTGTCCAACTTGCGGATAGGCCGGTGTAACTTACCTATAAAGTGGTTTAATTTGCAGATAAACGGATCCAACTTGCGATTAAGCAAATTTACCAGCCTAAACCCAATTTTAAACACTTTTTGATGACGAACACTTTTTAAGGTATTATCATACATAATAATAGCCTTTATATGGAGTTGATTTTTTTGAAAAAACCTACCGTTGACGAGGTTTTACAGCAAGGTATATATGGACCTTTAGAAACAAAACCAGATGAACGGCGCAAATACTTAGGTACATTACGAGAACGGATTATTGTCGCCCTGAAAAACAGCCAAGTCGCAGAGGCAGAAATTTATCCGCAGGTCGAGCTGTATATGAAAGGGAATCCTTCGGCTCATTTATTTTTAAACGGGAACATGAACTATGAGAACCTATCGAAGTATGTAAAACTTGCCACCAAATATAAAATTGAACATACCATCGTGACCAATAAGGAACACGACACAGAGATTGGGTTAGTTTTAGCAATGGGCCATGCCATAGACAAGGAAGAAATTTTTATTACCAAGAAAGAAGTTGCCCCACAGGAAATCAAAAAGAATAAGGGGTTTTTTGCAAAAATACTTAAAATGTAACGAGAAAAGTGTGTGATTTCAAAACAGAATCACACACTTTTTATTGTTTTAAATACAAAATATTCACAAAAAACGTTAAATTTGTCATAAAATAAAATAGGAGAGATTAATTCGTATGGTCGGGAGTAGGGAATAGAAAAATGCCAATACAGAAACCAATAAAGAGGAATCAATTGAGGATTTATTTGGGCAAGAAATATTATCGTCTAAAGAGATATTGGGCATGGTACACGGACGAAAAAAAATATGCTAAGAAAAAAGAAGAATCCAAATTAAAATATGTAATTTTCACCCACAAAACCCCGTTGCTACGTCAATTGAAGAATGTTGATATGTGGCTGCAACATAATAAGGTAACCAACTTAAATATAGCATCTAAATGTTTAAACGAAATTGTCTTAAAACCCGGTGAGACCTTTTCCTATTGGAGATTATTAGGCAATACGAATAAACATAAAGGTTATGTGGATGGAATGATCCTCCACTACGGGAAGGTAACGACTGGAACAGGCGGGGGCTTGTGTCAATTATCGAATCTTATTTATTGGATGACCCTTCATACCCCATTGTCGGTCACGGAAAGGTATCGTCATAGCTATGATGTTTTCCCCGATTCAAAACGGAACCAGCCGTTCGGAAGCGGGGCAACCTGTGCCTATAACTACCTGGATTTACAAATTAAAAATGAAACGAATCAAACGTATCAACTAGTTGTTTACTTGACAGACACCCATTTAGTTGGGGAATGGAGAGTTGAGGCTCCTCCAACAAGAACATATGAGGTTTATGAAAAAGAACACTGGATGACCCAGAGTACTGGGGCGGTTATGCAAGACATAACAAGATTCATAGAAAAGTATATAACCTAAATCAGGAACTGATTGAGGATGAATACATTACCGAAAATAACGCGATTATGATGTACGAGCCGTTTTTGACAGATGGCAATTCTTGAAAAAATAATCAAATGGAGGATGAATTTGTTGAATCAAAAATCACTTTGGTTACCATCTTTAATTATCTCGCTAGGAATTATTATTGGTAGCTTCGTTATCGCATCAAACCCTTTATCCGTTTCAACCGCTACAAAAAGTAAAAACACAGTGCAAAGCAGTGTCATGCTTAATTTAAACGAGGCGTCTAAATTCATTGGGCTAACAACGGAAGAAATCAAAATGATTATCTCTACGGAAAAAAGAAGTTTAGAAACATCTGGATTCTATGAAGGTACCCAACTACCGTATATTTCGGTTAATGAAAATTTATATTTTGAGAAAACAAAACTTATAGTCTGGGCTCAAGAAAATGCTGCAGTGCATAAGGAATATAAAAAAGGATTTTAATCGAAAGAGGTAATCGTGTGTCTATAAAAGGACTAAACCATTTATTATTTTCCGTTTCTAGTTTAGAGAAATCGATAGAATTCTATCAGGAAGTTTTTGAGGCAAAGCTGTTAGTGAAGGGGAGAAGTACCGCTTATTTTGATTTAAATGGAATGTGGCTCGCCCTTAATGTAGAAAAAGACATCCCGCGTAATGAAATAAACCAGTCTTATACCCATCTCGCTTTTTCAATCGAAGAAGCAGATTTTTCAAAAATGTATGAGAAACTTAAACGGTTGGGCGTCAATATTCTGCCTGGTAGGTTAAGAGATGAAAAGGATAAAAAGTCGATTTATTTCACCGACCCAGACGGTCATAAATTTGAATTCCATACAGGTACGCTGCAAGACCGATTGGACTATTATAAAAAAGAAAAAAACCATATGGATTTTTACATTTAAAAAAGGAATTGGAAAAATTAAGCGAGTTTTCATGAGGACAGAACTCGTCGAGCAAGGACCCAAATTGTCCACATTAGACGTTCATGAGGACAGAACCCGGTGAGCAAGCGCATAAACTGTCTACATGTGGATAGAACCCGAGGAGCAAGAGCCCAACCAGTCTACATGAGTCTTCATGAGGACAGGAGTCGCCAATCAAGAGCCCAACCTGTTTACATGAAGTTCTAAGCTTCAACCAGCGGCCACTTCCACCGTTGTCTGCAGTTCAATCTCCACATTCCCTTGAATAGCGCGGCTGATCATACAGGAGGTTTCCGCTTTTTTGGCCAGTCTTCGAGTCAATTCAATGCTTTTTTCAGTAGCGTCTGGTCCCAAGACGATAATCGGACGGTGGATGATTTTTTTATAGGTGATAACTCCTTTTGTAACATCGACAATGCCTTCTGATTCCATCGTTAAGCTTTTTTTCTGCAGCCCACTGCGTTCCATCATCGCCGCAAGCGTAATGATATAGCAGGTTGCTGCTGCCCCAAGTAACATTTCATCTGGATTGGTACCAATCCCTGGTCCGTCCATTTCAGGTGGGATGGAGACTTTTGTTTTTAAGTTCACAGCCTCTATTTCTCCGACATCATTTCGTAATCCCGGCCAGCTAGCTTTTAAGTGAAAAACATGTTCTGCCATTTTATATTTCCTCCAGTTCGAGATCTTTTCCCTTATAATTTGGAAAGGATCATTTTTTCATAGATTGTTGGTTTTATTGAAATATAAGGACAATCTGATCATTACCATTTGATTCGCTGATATAACATAATAGTCGCTGATAAAAGTAATACATTGGTTTGGTAAAAAGGTAAGGAGAATAGATTAGCGGGTAAATGATAGGGTTCAACAAATGTTAATAATAGAAAGAAAACAGCCGGCGAATGTTTAAAAGGACTCACCGGTTGTTTTTTCGTTTTTAGTCACTGGAACACTATCAACTAACAATTGCATATTTTTTGTTACTTTTGTGCTATAGGTAAAATCACCATAGCAGTAGGGATAACGAAAATTATCTTTATTACCGCCACAAGTATAAAGGTTCGGCTTTTCTTTTACCCGAAGAAGTGAGAATTCTTTCGCTAACTCCTCACTATGTTTACCGCCGTGCTGGGCGATATAATCAACATAGCCCCTTCCCATGTTATAAGCCTGAATAATGGTGGGGAAATCGACCTTTTTCTTATTCCCATAAGTAAGTACGCTCTGAAAATGTTTTACCCCTACTTGAATACTTTGTTTGGGGTCTGTAATAGTGTTTGGTGCCAAACCTGCAGATTCTGAAGCCTGCATCGGATCTCCGCCTTTGCCATGGCTTTCCTGCTGCATCAAGGCTACGAGGACCGAGGTGTAACTTTCAAGTTGATACTTTTCTAATTCACTGTGGATTAAAGAGCTATATTTTTTAACATCCGCAAATGGATCGTTTTCAACTATTTGAAGTGGCGAATTTTGTTTTTGAAAATAAGTTTGAAACATGGCCAAAGCGCAAAAAAGCAAAAATAGCACGAAAAAGGTTTTGAATTTCTTCCGTCTTCGTTTTTTCATTCACTTACACTCCCATATTTATCTCTTCTTTGACCATTATAAGGGAAGTTATCATGAATGTCTGCGATGAGCTTATCGGAATAAATATTTCCATTATCAAAAAAGTGGCGTAAAACCCCTTTCTTCAGAAATGGGGATATAAGCCATGTTTTTTTACTTCCAATTACCAATAGAAACTAGTATAATAAAAGTATAGAACAAATGTTCTGGTTGGAGGTGAAAGAAAATGGGACCACACAAAAAGAACATGAAAGAAAAGAAGAAAAAAGAGTCGAAAGGCGATATTGTTATTCGGAAATTTCCGCTCCGTTTAACCGGCGAGGAGAGAA
>NZ_CALBWS010000059.1 GCF_937468385.1 Neobacillus rhizosphaerae | reverse complement strand
CACATGCCCATCAAGCTAAGTTAAAACAATACCCCCAAAAATGGAAAAACGCTATGCTTATCGTAAGAAGTTTACGAGAAAGGATGGTGTTTTTTATGAATCCTATCATCTCCAGTGAACTTTCACTTTTCGCACAAGAATTACAACGATTTCTATCTCCATTAGTCCTACAAGAAATCGCCAAACAAGTTGGTTTTGTGCAGCGATCTAGTAAGTTTCAAGCAAATGAACTCATCGCCCTTTGCGTTTGGCTCAGCCAAGAAGTCGCTAGTACATCGCTTACGCAACTATGTAGTCGGTTAGAGGCTTCGACGGGTGTACTAATGAGCCAAGAGGGACTCAATCAACGCTTTAATCCAACAGCTGTCGCTTTCCTCCGAGAAGTCTTTACTTCACTCCTAACACAAAAACTCTGTGCGACACATTCACTATCTTCACACATGATTTCATCTTTCGAACGCATTCGGATTTTAGATGCAACTGTGTTTCAGCTACCTGATTCCTTCGCCACCGATTATCAAGGCTCTGGTGGGAGTAGTAATACGGCAGGCTTGAAAATCCAATTGGAATACGATTTACTGAGTGGCCAATTTTTAAACGTGCAGCTAGGACCGGGAAAGAACAATGATAAAACATACGGTACAATCTGCCTTGAAACCGTAGAGGAGGGCGATTTATGTTTGCGTGATCTTGGTTACTTCGATTTAGGAGACTTACAAGTCATTCATGATAAAAAGGCTTACTATATCTCGCGGTTGAAGCTGAATACACGCATTTATATCAAGAACCCTGAGCCAAAATACTTCAAAAATGGCACGTTAAAAAAGCAAACAGAATACATCCAGCTTGATATGACACAAATGATGTCTGGTCTAACTACTGGTGAAACGATGGAAATCTCCGAGGCATACATTGGCCAAAATCAGAAGCTTCCGGCACGTGTCATTATCCATCGTTTAACTGACGATCAAACGCAAACACGACTGAAAAACCAAGCGATACGTGAAAAGAAGAAAGGTATTGTCATGAAGAATAAAAGTAAACGTTTAATGGGCATGAATGTATATATCACGAACACGTCGCTAGAAGAAATACCGACGAATTACGTGCATTCATTGTACTCACTTCGTTGGCAGATTGAGATTTTGTTTAAAACGTGGAAGTCATTCTTTGAAATAGATGAATGTAAAAACATTAAAAGAGAACGCCTAGAGTGCCATTTATATGGACAACTCATTGGCATTCTCCTCTGTTCTTCTACGATGTTTCAAATGCGACAGCTTCTGCTTGAAAAGAAAAAGCAGGAGCTGAGTGAATACAAAGCAATTTATATGATTAAAGATTACTTTCCGTTACTGTTTCAAGCGATAGCAGTTGGCACAAAAGAACTTTTGAAAATTCTGCATCGCCTTTATCAGCTGCTCAAAAAGAACGGTCGTAAATGTCATCGGTATAAGAAGATGACCGTCTTTGATATTCTAGGGGTTGTGTATGAAACGACAGTGAAGAATAGACAAGCTGCCTAGCAAAAAAATCTCGTTTTAATAGGCTTTTTTGGCATGGCTACTTTTCCATCACTCGCTAGTTTTTAAACAAGGATCATTTCGTATCTAGTAATTTAGGTTGATGGGCATGTGGTACTACCCCTAATAGAAAATACATAAGAAGCAATATGATAATGCACCTATGATTAAGCTAATCCAAGCAAAAAATACTATTTTCTTTTATTATTGGATACAGGACAACCGATGATGTTAAACCAAACTTTGAACGAACAATCTTACTACACACTTTTTTTGTATTTACCCCACACTATCATCTGCTAGTACTACTATTTTTTATAACCAAATCAGCCGTTTCCCTCGGATGGCTAAGAGGGAAATGATGACCATATGGAACAATATCAACCTTACCAAGATGCAATGGAGCAAAATAGCTTCTATCATGATCTCCCCAAATAATATGAAGATTATACCTTTGTACTTTATTAAAATCACCCTGATAGTCTTTCAATAGAAAACTGTTAAGCTGAACCGTTGTATTTAAAATTCTAGGCGAAGTAAAGCTCCTACTTACTTTGGCAATATAATGTTCCGGAATGCTCTCCGTACTTTCAAACAGACCATTACCTAATAAATATCGCTCTATCAAATTAGCAGTTGCCAATTTCAACGCCCATTTGTTCATAAATTGAGGAGCATTAAACGAGTTAGAATTTCTTTTTGCAACAGGTGGCTGAAGTAAAGTAATAGTATTCTTCGTATCAATGTACTCTTGTACTAATGCTTCCAGAAGAATTACCGCACCGAAGGAATGGCCAATCAAATGTGCACCATTAGTAGCTTCCCCCATTAACTCTTTCACTACATTCAAATAGAGATCCAGAAGGTTTTTCTCTCGTTTAAAAGGGGAACGTCCTAAACCTGGAAGATCCAGGATCCATACCGGTTGACCAGTTTTTTCATGAAGCTCTAGTCCTAAAGGAAATAAATCCTCTCCATCGCTTAATAAACCGTGTAATAAAATAAACGGCTTACCCTCTCCTTGTATTTGATAAATGACAGTGTTTCCGATTAATGTTCGTTCAAATGCATGATTATGCTGGTCATTTTGATACATCAAGCGATAATCCAAATCCGCTACGACGGCTGGGAAAAATTTCATTACACTCGTCTTCTTAAACCAATCCCCTCCCATGATTTTTTTCGATGAATCATTTGAAAACTTCCTATTTGTAATAAAGTTCAGTCCATCCGATGGAATTTGTGTTATTTTACTTACCCCACTTTTCATAAGTGCCTTCATGAAAGGAATTGGTACAGAGATTTTAGGTGCTACCATATTCATACTTTCTGACATAACTCCTAATAATTCAGACATATTTGGATCAAGCTGTTTGTCTTGAACAAGTGTATATGTTTGAATAGACGGTTGCTCCTGCTTAAAAACCTGCACAATAAACTTCGCTAGCTCATCGTTTGAAATAAGTGGTAATCTATACCCCTTACCTCCAGGAACAACTGGCATTAGCCCTCTTCGCATACTCGTCACAAGCAAGCCTAAGCCTGCTACTTGCTCCGTACTCCCTGTTTTACTACTGCCGACTACAGTTGGTGGATTAATCACAGAAAGCGGATAGCCTATTTCAGATGCCTGCTGGCGAATATAAAGATCTGCTAAAAATTTTGTTCTTTCATATGAATTTTTTATTTTCAAATAATCGTTGCCTTCCTTAAACACATCAATCGTAACCATGCTACTTTTATCATCCAAGGGGCTCATATAACCTACTATATGAATAAATTGCTGCAAGCCCTTCAATTGATGAATACTTTTAGCTAATTCACCGATATGCTTGGCACCGTTTAAAATTACAGAAACTGCCTCTTGCTCTGTCGCTTTAATATCCATTGGTCCACCCGCGTGAATAATCACATCCGTTTTTAATATCCTATCCTTATCTTCATCACTTAAACCTAAATCTGTTTTCGTTAAATCACCTTCAATAAAGTGCATGGCTGCCTCATTTACAATACCTTTTTCTTGAAAAATGCGTGTTGCCTTACTTTTTGACCTAACTAAAAGAAAAATCATAACTTCCTCTTTAGTTAATTCCTCCACTAATTGCCTCCCAATAAAGCCTGTTCCACCAGTTAAAAATATTGTCCTCATATCCGTGCTCCTTTTTAGTACTATATAGTACTAATTCAATGTAAAAAAAATGCTTCTCTTATCGAAGCAAGTTAAAAAAATGGTTTGCTGTTTGCTTGATAACAGTTGCATCCTTCAATGTTTCTGAAATAAATAGCGCTCCTTCAAGATTCGTTATAAAAAGTGCCGCTACCTCGTCAATATTAATCGTATTTCTAAACTCCCCTTTTTCTACTCCTTGTTTTAGTAATAGAGAGACTTTCGTTTGTAATCCTGTAAAAAAGAGACCTATTTTTTCTTTTATGTGCGTGGCTTGTGCAGGACTTTGAATATAAAGAGTAATAAATGGACAGCCACCCTTATACTCCCTTGACTGAACTCCCTGTGATAAATGCTTTAAAAACAGCTGGACACGATCTTCAACTAATAATTGGTTCTGAGAAAGTATTTCATCAATGGCACGCTGATACGTTTCAATCCAATAATCAACGACCCCTTCTAACAATTCTTCCTTATTAGAAAAGTGATAATACACATTAGATTTTGATACTTTGCTTACACGCACTAATTCATCCATACTTGTATAAGCAAACCCTTTTTCTAAAAATAATGTTGCCGCCACTTCAATCACACGTTTTTGATTCATTAATTTTACCTTTGTCATAACTAGAACTATATAGTACTAGTTTGAATGTTGCAAGTATTAACTATTTCTTTTTCTATGGGACATAGAAACACCCCTTTAGATACTCATATCTTAAGGGGTAAAACGGTGCGACTTTTTTATAAATGGTTAAACTTTATTCAAAACGACGCATCTTTTTTACAAATGGTGCAACTTTATTTCAAAGTAGGGGTACCGCCACATGCCCATCAAGGTAAGAAATCATAATACCCCCAAAACGAAAATTTTATGCATCTTACTCGTTTTTATCGTTTTGGGGTAACTCGTTATTGTTAGCTTGATGGCGATG
>NZ_CALBWS010000058.1 GCF_937468385.1 Neobacillus rhizosphaerae | reverse complement strand
GGTGAAAAAAGGGAGAGCGTGGTAACCAATAGAGGTCATTGGCGACCGAAACGGTGAAAAAAGGGAGAGCGTGGTAACCAATAGAGGTCATTGGCGACCGAAACGGTAAAAAAAGGGAGAGCGTGGTAACCAATAGAGGTCATTGGTGACCGAAACGGTGAAAAAAGGGAGAGCGTGGTAGCCAATAGAGGTCATTGACGACCGAAACGGTAAAAAAAGCGAGAGAGCGGTAGCCAATAGGGGTTATTGACGACCGAAACGGTGAAAAAAGCGAGAGGCCGGTAGCTAATAGAGGTTATTAGCAAATTCAAGCCAGCTAAATTACCCATTAAATTTTGTAGATGCTATGAGCTTGAAATAGTTGGTCACTTGGAGCGGTGCATAAAAACTATACGATAAAAATCACACGAAAAAGAGGGTAAGCTTAGGCATGCCCTCTCTTTTTTGTATGCTTATTTGACTTGGATGAAACAGAGATAATCTCTTCTCATTCCCACCTTTATTTTGCTTCATAGTGGATGAGTATTTATCTACATTATTGTTATAATATAAGAATTTATAAAATTGGACTTCGAGAAATGTCCAGCTCCAGGCGCCATCGGCTAGTGTACTTCGCTCTTCTCCCTACGATAAGTCAACATCGGTTCGCTCCGCTCATCGTGTTTCCTATATCTCAGTCGAAGCGCTCCAGTCCATACGCCGATAGGCAGGCGCCTTGCGCTTTTCTTGTCATAATTTCCGGTATTTTTTCAAGGCAAAGATATTAAGCACGATGAAGATGGCTGCGAAGATGACCAAGGCGAGAAGGTCGCCGCTAATTTCGCTGAAGCCAGCCCCTTTATACATAACATCTTTTAATGCGCCTGCTGCGTAGTAGATGGGCATAATTTTTCCTACGGCTCGTAGCCAATCGGCCATTCCCTCTGGTGGGAAAATTCCGGCAAAAAAGATCTGCGGAATAATCACGATCGGGATAAATTGAATCATTTGGAATTCAGATGCTGCAAAAGTCGATAAAAGAATCCCTAAAGATAATGCAACCAATGCAAGCAGTAAATTAATCAAGAGCACATTCCAAATGGAACCGACAAGAACCAAGTCAAGAACGTTAATGGAATAGAAAACGACGATAATCGTTTGAATAACGGCAAATATACCATAACCAACCAAATAGGCCGTGACAATTTCTGTCCTTCGGATGGGCGTTGACATCAACCTTTCCAATGTACCAGTTGTCCGCTCGCGCAATAATCCTATTCCTGAAATGATAAACACAAAGAAGAAGACAAAGTATCCGACTAAAATCGGACTTAATACATCAAAAAAGACGGTGTCTTTATTTCCGTAAACATATTTTGTTTCAATGTTTTTTTGTGTGATATTAGCCGCAAGTGCAGGATTTTGCTGAATCAACTTGATTTGGCCAGCCGCTGCGACCGCTTGGTTAACCTTCATTTGTAAAGCCTTCGCTGTACCGGGGTCATCGTTCTGCAAGGTTAACTTGAATTTTCCGTTATCCTGCTCCAATAAACCGTCCAGGTCGTCATCTACGACTGTTTTAGCGGTTACCTTCTCATACTGTTTTACATCAATTTTTGCCTTTTCGATGATTTTTACGAGATTTTCATCAATCCCGACAACACCTAATTTCGGGTTAACGGTACTGCCATTAAATAAAAAGTACATCAGGGTCAAAATTAATAAGGGTGCGACAAACAACAAGGCTAAGGTTCGTTTGTCCCTGAACATTTGCTGACAAATTCTTTTGATTAATGCCAAGACTCTCATGCTTGTTTCACCCCCGCTTTCAGGAATACCTCATCAAAATCGTCAGTTTCGTATAACACTTTTAACTCGTTTGGTGAACCGCTAGTGATAATTCGCCCGTCTCTTACCATGGCTACATAATCACATTTCACGGCTTCATCCATCACATGGGTGGTTACAATGATCGTTTTTTCTTCTTCGTTTTTCAACCGTAATAATTCATTCCAAATTGACAATTTTAATTCGGGGTCAATGCCGACGGTGGGTTCATCAAGGATTAATACCTTTGGATCTTGAATGAGCGCGATGGCCAGTGATAAGCGCCGCTTCATTCCCCCGGAGTAGGCGGCAACCCGTTTTTTTAAGTCAGCTGTCAGGTTTACTAAGCCAGCTGCATAGGCAATCCGCTGTTTCTGTTCCTCCTTATTCAGCTTATAAAGCGATGCGAAAAATTTCAGGTTCTCTTCACCTGTTAACTCTACATACAAGGCATCGGATTGGGCCATATAACCGATTTCCTGCAGCAGACCGAGATTGGGCATTTTTTGATTTAAAACATGAATCGTCCCGCTATCGGCCTTTTCCATGCCGACAATCATTTTGACAAGCGTAGTTTTCCCTGCCCCAGAAGGACCGATGAACCCGAATAACTGCCCTTTTGGGATTGTTAAGTTGACATCATTCAAAACGGGTTTTTTACCAAAGCTTTTATTGACTTGTTCCACTTTAATAGTTGGATCCATTCTCATAACCTCCCAGAAGATAAACTGTTCTTATGATATTATTTTACAACTCCAGACGGTTTTAACAATGAACAGAACGGGGCAATATGTTTATTATTTCAAAAAAAGAGTTCGATGGCGGAAAATTTCCTTGACCAAATAGTTGTTCGGATACAAAAATTCTAAAAGGAACCCTCTTCAAATGTATGTATCATATGAAAAAAAGAGGTGACATATCGTCACCCCTTACAGCTTAGTTTTCTACTAATTTTTTGACAATCTTTTGTTGATCAGTTGGTTTCACTTCGTTTGGATCCTCAGCTTGTTTTGCGCGTTTAATAAAGAGGGCAAGAACAAGAGCAATACAGGCAATTCCAACCGAAACGACGAATGAATCGTTTATCCCTTCCAACATCGCTTTCATGGCAACCTGTTGCTTCATTTCAGCTAATATTGCTGGAGTAGGTTTCTCGGTTAAGTGTTTCATAGCAGAGGCCGCTAAGTCGGTTGCATGTGCTTTCGTACGACTTGTCATAATTGTGACGAGCAACGCTGAACCAATTGCCCCCGACACCTGTTGCAATGTACTGTTCATCGCAGTTCCGTGTGGATAGAATCGTGCTGGCAATTGGTTTAAGCCATTTGTCATGACGGGCATCATCACCATCGACATCCCAAACATCCGTGCTGAATATAAAAGTATTAAATGTGCATAAGATGTATCAAGGGTTAATTTGCTGAAGAAATAACTGGTTAGAACAGTAATGGTTAAGCCAATAACAGCTAATATCCGGCCACCAATCTTATCAAATAATTTCCCAGTGATAGGAGACATAATTCCCATTAAAATCGCACCTGGTAGCATCATCAAGCCCGATTTCATTGGAGAAATTCCACGAATTGTTTGGACATAGATTGGTAAAAGCAACATAGCTGAAAACATGGCCATAGAGATGACGACAGATATTGCTGATGATAATGCAAACATTGGGTATTTATAAATTCTGAATTCAAGCATTGGTTTTTCAAGTCTAAGTTGACGGAAAATAAACGCAATCAATGAAATCGCTCCGACAATAATCGTTACATATACTTGTGGACTATCCCAGCCCTTATTACCTGCTGAGCTAAATCCATACAACAGTCCGCCAAAGCCCACACTTGATAACAATAGCGAAAGTAAATCAAGACGGATATCTACTTTTTCTTTTTTATCTTTAAGCAAGAAAAACCCAATTAAAAGAACGATCACTGCAATTGGTGAGACAAAATGAAATAACATTCTCCAGTCAAAATGCTCAAGCATCCAACCTGATAATGTCGGTCCAACTGCTGGTGCAAAAATGAAAATTAACCCGAAAAGCCCCATCGCTCCACCTCTTTTTTCAGGTGGGAAGCTTGTTAACATCACGTTCATTAATAGTGGCATCATAATGGCTGATCCAGAAGCTTGGATTAACCGAGCAACTAATAAAACAGGAAAAGCAGTAGAGAATCCTGCAAGGAATGTACCAATTGTAAATAAACTAATCGCAGTTAGGAATAAACCTCTTACGGAATATTTTTGAATCAAAAAGGCTGTTGCCGGTATCATAATTCCATTCACCAGCATATATCCTGTTGAAAGCCATTGAACGGTCGATGTTTCGACATCTAAATCCTTCATAATAGATGGCAGTGCTACATTTAAAAGTGTTTCGTTTAACATTGAAATAAAAGCCCCGATCATAAGGATGGCAAGAATCCCATACGGTGGACGGTTATTATTGACATTGGATGATCCCATCATTATCTCCCCTCGAACTATTGGTTCATTTTTTTATACTTATGTTTCAAGTAATGTCTATAATATCACCAGCAGTTCAATTTTTGCAACAAAAAAAAATTTCCAATCCTAGTGAATTGATTTTATTCAATAAGAAAGCCATTCCCTCTTGGTTAAACTGTCCTTATAGCTCTTTACTAGTCAACCCTGTAACATGTCTAGGACCCAAAAGGGTGATTCGCGATAAAATCAGTGCCATTTCCCGCGGTGATTTTTCCATCCCGCTTTCTAACCAATGCTGGATCACACCGAGGTGGGCTGAGCTGACATAGGCAATGAGAAAATCAACTGGGACTAGCATTTCTTCCTGTTTTAATTTGGAGAGGATATTTTGAAAAAAGGTCCTTCGAATTAATTCCTTTAATTTTACCTGAAATGATGCATCTCCCTTTGGACCTAGGACGACCTTCATAAAACTAGAATTCTCGTGTAAATATTCAAACAAATAAACGATAAACGGGAAGGGTTCTTTTTGACCATCAAATTTTAACGCATCTTTTGGATCTATCTTATGAGTTAGCTTTTGAATCTCGTTGATAATCTCATCTTCACATTGATCTAATAAATCGAATTTATCCCGATAATGCAAATAAAAAGTGCCGCGATTGATATCTGCTTTTTCTGTCAAATCACGGACCGTAATCACTTCAAATCCTTTTTCCTCCATCAACTCTGTAAGAGCATCGCGGATCAACCGTTTTGTTCGAATAATCCGTCTATCTGTTGGTCGTTCCAACATATTCACGCACCCTTTATAAAAATTTTTCTGTTAAAAATGACCAGGAAATCGCATTGTGTTAAGTAATAAAACACTTGATCAGTTAGTGTTTATTGCTATTGCTGATAGACCAATTATAATAAACAATGTGAATAATAATCAACAACTTGTTCATTAAATGGCGAATAAAGGGGAGACATGCTTCTTTGGCAACGGCTTAAGCTGGAACCATCCAACTTCAGTTTTAGCTTGGATCGGCTTAGGGAGCATGGTCGTCATGGTAGCTTCCGTTGTAAAATTTAGTTCAAAACAGAGAGCAAAATCCTAATCAAATTAAATTTTAATTTGAAAGGCTTGGTTTCCCTAACCAAGCCGGTTGAATTTGCATTTCCCTTTTTCTGTGGAAAAGGGGCGGAGCGCCGCAAAAATGATCACTTTAACCAGTTAAAATGAAATACCCATTTCACTAGACGAAAGATGTGAAGTCTAGCTCTGCTCTCACCGCCTTTATTAGGTGACTACGGCTTGTTCTCTAAATTTATATCAATGGTTGGGTTGGGAGTTGAGGCTCATGACAGTTTTTTATGTTTTTTTTTGGTATATTTGGAAGTTTTGAAGTTAAACCTATAGGAGTAAAATTCCCATCCATGGAAGGTGGTTTAGCCATGATCATTAGCTTGCTGAATGGTATGGAAGTACAAATTCCCGGTATTTTTAATGTAGAAGGAGTGGCGGCTATCCTTTTTTATTTCACGATGTATGCGTTTATTGGCTGGCTGCTAGAAAATAGCTATAACTTCATCACAAAGGGTACATTTTTTAAGGCCAATTTTTTATGGGGGCCTTTTAAGCCAATGTACGGCATTGCCCCGCTCCTCTTAGTTTTTTTGATATCACCAAGCACACATTGGGCGGTTGTAGTCCTTCTATGCTTTTTCATTCCGACGCTGGTTGAGTATGCGAGCGGTGCCTTGCTGCAGAAATTATTCAATCGCCAATGGTGGGATTATTCCGACGCTCCGATGCAGCTGCATGGTCATATTTGCTTACCCTTTTCCCTTTGTTGGGTATTCCTGTCAATGATTTGCTTGAAATGGGTCCATCCAGCTATGGTCACAATGTATGGAGTCATTGAACCTTTTTGGACATGGATAGGGGCAGCAGCAGGACTCTACTTCCTTGCTGACTTTGTTTTGGCAATCCGAAAACACGCTACAGAGGACTTCGTTACGGAGGAATCAACTAATCCCATTCAATAGCTTCATAAAAAAGAGTGCCTAACAAAAATGGTTGTGGTGTTAGGCACTCTTTTGCGTGCAAAAAGATTAAAATTCAATGAAAAAAAGAAATATAAGTAAAAATAATGCTACATTGGAGGGGAGCGTTTTACGCATAATAGTTGGAATGGGCGCCTTGAGAAATGCACCATAAAGGAGAGGTAACCTTGGAACAGCGTATTTTGGTAGTAGAGGATGAAAAACAGATTGCAAAGATCCTAAAGATTGAACTTGAGTATGAAGGATATGAGGTAGTGGTTGCTTATGACGGAAAGTCGGGATTGCAATCAGCCTTGAACGAAAAACTGGATTTAATCTTATTAGATGTCATGCTGCCCGAAATGAATGGCATTGAAGTATTAAGGAAAATTCGAAAAGTAAATACTCTCATACCAGTCATCTTACTAACTGCCCGTAATATGACGATGGATAAGGTGGCTGGTCTTGACCAAGGAGCCAATGATTATATTACAAAGCCATTTGAGATTGAGGAATTATTGGCGAGAATTCGCTCTTGTCTTCGTCAGAATTCCATTGCTGTCAAGGCTTCAATATCGGATGACTCCATTTTCGCTATTAGGGATCTAACCGTTAATGTTGAAACGAGAGAGGTAACCAGGGGGGAGACTTCGGTTACGTTAACCCCGAAGGAATTTGATTTGTTAGTGTATTTGCTTTCTAATAAAAACAAAATCGTCACAAGGGAAAATATCCTGTATCATGTATGGGGCTATGAATATGAAGGGGAAACAAATGTCATCGATGTGTTTATCAGACATTTACGAAAGAAAATCGAAGAAGGCTTTTCTGACCCAACGATTATTCAAACGATTAGGGGAATCGGTTATACAGTAAGGGAGAATTAAGCAAATGAAGATTACAACAAAAATCAACCTTATCACGACCGCTTGGGTACTTTGTGTATTAATTGCTGTAAATTCAGTGGTCTTTTTTTCTTTTATGAAAATTACTGTCAATATGGAGGATGATGAACTACATCAGAAGGCAGAAACATTGATAAAGGAAATTAACAAGGAAACCTCCCTTGCTGATACGAAGGAAAAATTACTGCCATACCTTGCGAACCATTCTTATATTCGGGTCATTCACCCTGATTCAAAAATTGTCAATCAAGTAACAAATGATCAGCAGATGGCTGCTAAAATAAAGGCGAAATTTGCCGATAAAAAAGAAACAGAACGTGTGACCATTAAATTAAAGAATCAAGAAGAACAGATTGCTATTGTTCGGGTGCCAATCAAATCGAACGGACAAGTTATTGGAACACTAGAGTTTGGGAAGAAATTAGCAGGCTTGGAATTAGGAAAGGACTTATTATTATCCATACTTACATTTTGTACGATTTTAGGAGCGGTATTATCTCTAGTAGGCGGTAGATGGCTATCGAATCTAATCATGAGGCCTATTTCCAATATGATTAACACGATGGAGGATATTGAACAAAGTGGTATTCCGAAAAAAATTGTCATTCAACATGAAACAAAGGACGAACTGCACAAACTGGCCGTTACGTTTAATCGAATGATTGGCAGACTAGAAGCAAGTTTAGAAAAACAGCGACAGTTTATTTCGGATGCCTCTCATGAATTAAAAACCCCACTCACGGTTATTAAAAGCTATGCAGACCTTCTACTAAGAAGGGGAATACGAAATGAAGAGGTTGCCCATGATGCCATTGAATCGATTTATTCAGAAGCTACTAGAATCCAAAAAATGACAGAAAAGTTTCTCGATTTAGCCGATACTGAATCTGGAAATAGTTTAGAAACAAAAGAATTCAATTTAGTTTCTTTTTGCGAGAAAATATGCAAACAACTTCAAGCAGCCTATAAGCGTGAAATCAACCTCCACTTTAATGAAGCTTGGATTACTGTGATTGCAGATGAATTAAAGCTCAAACAGGTAATTATTATTTTAATAGATAACGCGATAAAGTATAGTATGGACAAAGTAGAGGTTTACTTAGAAGACTCGAAAAAGTTAACCAGGGTTACGGTAAAAGATTATGGACTCGGTATACCAGAGTATGAAATTGACAATATATTTGAACGTTTTTACCGGGTCGATAAGGCTAGAAGCAGGGAAACTGGAGGAACTGGGCTGGGCTTATCCATCGCCAAAAATATCATTAAGCAACACCGTGGTGAAATTAAAGTAAAAAGTACGGTGGGAATAGGAACAGAGGTGGAGTTGTTCTTACCAAAAAGGAATGAGAAATAATGATTAAAATCGTAATCATAAGTCTTATCGTAATATTCATTTTATTTCTTCTATATGCTATTTTGCCAACAGTGCTTATTCGTATCAACAGCTGGGGCATTACTAAAAAGACGAATCTAAAGGCAATCGCCTTAACGTTTGATGACGGTCCTAATCCTGAATATACCCCACAATTATTGGATCTATTAAAAAAGAACGGTGTAAAGGCCACTTTTTTTGTAGTCGGCAGTAAGGTGAAAAAGTACCCTGATATCATTAAACGAATGAATCAAGAGGGCCATACGATTGGAATTCATCATTTTGAACATACTTCAAGCTGGATTCTCTCACCCCTTCAATTAAAAAAACAGCTGCTGCTGACAGAACAGGCAATCATGGAATGTACGAATGAAAAAGTAAGGTTTTACCGCCCGCCATGGGGGAGTTTTAATCTTTTCAGTCTGCTTATCAGTAAATCATATAAGGTAATCCTCTGGTCGCATATCTTCGGAGATTGGAAGGAAGCAAAAGGGAAAAGCGGTCTGCTTAAGCAACTGCTGGCAGCAACAGAGCCTGGTTCGATTTTATTGCTCCATGACTGTGGGGAAACGCTAGGTGCGGATAAGGAAGCACCCCGCTATATGCTCAAGAGTTTAGAAATCTATTTACAGGAAAACATAAAAAAGGGAACAAAATTTGTGACATTAACAGATTTATGAGGGCATTTATGAATGTTGAGACGATTGTACATTACATTGAAATATATGGATACCTAGTTATTTTCTTGTTTTTATTCTTTGGTATTGTCGGCATTCCTGCGCCCGAAGAATCGCTCTTGTTTTTAATCGGCGTACTGTGTGTCCATCACAGGCTCTCCTTGGGATTAGCTATGGGATCTTCCCTTCTTGGGGCGTTTGTCGGCATGCTGACAGCCTATGTGTGTGGACGATACGCCGGGGCCCCTTTTATCAAAAAATATGGCAAGTATGTAGGGATTACCAATGAACGCTGGGAAAAAGTAAGTAGTAAATATACAGTAAATGTTCGTAAAAGCATCGTGTTTGGTTTTTATCTGCCAGGTATCAGGCAAATAAGCCCGTACTTTGCTGGGATAACGAACATTCCTTTTCGGAGGTTTTTCCTCTTTTCCCTACTGGGCACACTGCTCTGGATCATCCCCTTTATTATGGCTGGATATTTTCTAGGGAAAATCTTCCACATAAATCCAGATTATGTTCCTTATTTAGGAATCATCTTCTTAATTCTTTTTTTCCTATATGTTATAATAAAGTATATAAAAAGGAAAAAAACGGAACCAACTAAATAGAGCTAGATAAACAAAAACCCGAAAGCCCTTGGTCTTACCCCTGTCAAGTAGACAACATAAAAAAGCTAAGCTGCCAACGCGTGTCGATATTCAATCGGCGCGCGTTGTTTTAGTTTCTTTTGAATACGTTTGTAATTGTAGTGATAAAT
>NZ_CALBWS010000057.1 GCF_937468385.1 Neobacillus rhizosphaerae | reverse complement strand
AAGCGCGGTGACGTGTGGAGCTGACTGATACTAATCGTTCGAGGACTTAACCATTTATTATTTGATTGACTCGTGTTTACCAACAACTTCTTCTACATTATCTAGTTTTGAGGGAATGAAAAATTTCTCTTGCAAAAATTCAAAAAGACATTATAATAATAAATGTCTTAATAATAGTCTGGCGGTAATGGCGAGAAGGTCACACCCGTTCCCATATCGAACACGGAAGTTAAGCTTCTCAGCGCCGATGGTAGTTGGGGCAGGCGCCCCTGTGAGAGTAGGACGTCGCCAGGCTATTATAATATTGTTCCGCAGTAGCTCAGTGGTAGAGCTATCGGCTGTTAACCGATCGGTCGTAGGTTCGAGTCCTACCTGCGGAGCCACTTCTATTACATCAAGAAAATCAGCTATGCTTCCATAGCTCAGTAGGTAGAGCACTTCCATGGTAAGGAAGAGGTCAGCGGTTCGAGCCCGCTTGGAAGCTTACCTATTTTTATATTAGAATGGCCCCTTGGTCAAGCGGTTAAGACACCGCCCTTTCACGGCGGTAACACGGGTTCGAATCCCGTAGGGGTCACCATTTTGGAGGATTAGCTCAGCTGGGAGAGCATCTGCCTTACAAGCAGAGGGTCGGCGGTTCGATCCCGTCATCCTCCACCATATTTTTTTATTATATTTCATTCCAAACTATTTGCCGGGGTAGCTCAATTGGTAGAGCAACTGACTTGTAATCAGTAGGTTGGGGGTTCAAGTCCTCTCGCCGGCACCTTATTTTTCTAATTGAATATGGAGGGGTAGCGAAGTGGCTAAACGCGGCGGACTGTAAATCCGCTCCCTCCGGGTTCGGCGGTTCGAATCCGTCCCCCTCCACCATTCATATTTTTTGAAAAATAGAACAAACTGATAGTATCAATTCTTTATTGGGCTATAGCCAAGCGGTAAGGCATCGCACTTTGACTGCGACATGCGTTGGTTCAAATCCAGCTAGCCCAGCCAAAAGAGAGCCATTAGCTCAGTTGGTAGAGCATCTGACTTTTAATCAGAGGGTCGAAGGTTCGAGTCCTTCATGGCTCATGAAAAAACAATGTTAGACCCAAGAGGTAATTCCTTCTTGGGTCTTTATTCATGAAAAGATAAAACTTGGCCTTAAATCAAAAACTGATTTAAGGCCAAGTTTTATCTTTTCAGTAAGGCTGTTTTCGCAAACATTGTTGCTTTTTCAGTTACCAGTAACCTTTAATTCAAAAAAATAGATATCCCAAGCAGATTGAATGGTTCAATTTGACCATCAATGATTCTGCTCACATAGACCACAATCTATAGTCTCTTTTCTGTTCGTCAGTAACCACCATTGGCTACCATCCCTGCACTTATTTTCTTTTTTCGGTCGTCAATACCCCTTATTGGCTACCACACCTGCTCTTATTTTCCGTTTTCGGTCGTCAATACCCCTTATTGGCTACCATACCTGCTCTTATTTTCCTTTTTCGGTCGTCAATACTTCTTATTGGCTACCATACCTGCCTTTTTTTTCTGTTTTCGGTCGTCAATACCACTTATTGGCTACCATCCCTGCTCTTTTTTCTCGTTTTCGGTCGTCAAATGATCTTAATTCAATAAAAGCAACAATCTCTTAGAAAAGAGCCTTCAGTAATGATTAACGCATATATATACACAACCTTGTCGAGTTGAGTCATTCTAATGAAAGCGGTTAAAATAGTAGATATTAAGGGCTAGGGAGGAATTCACTATGATGAAGAATCTTTCGATTATTGGAATGCCAATGGATTTAGGTCAAATGCGGCGCGGGGTCGATATGGGGCCTAGTGCAATTCGTTATGCTGGGATTAATGAACGATTAAAGCCTCTATTCGATGAAATCCACGATCTAGGTGATATACCAATTGGCAGGCCAGAAGTTGTAGTTGATAAGGTATCAAATTTAAGAAATTTGGATTTAATAGCTGAAAAAAGTACTTTGCTAGCTGAAAAAGTTGACGAAGCCATTCAATCAGGCTCATTCCCGCTTGTACTCGGAGGGGACCATAGCATCGCCATTGGCACATTAGCTGGTGTTGCTAAACACTATAAGGACCTTGGTGTTATTTGGTACGATGCTCATGGTGATTTAAATACAGCCGAGACAAGCCCTTCAGGAAATATTCATGGTATGCCTTTAGCCGTCAGTATTGGATTAGGGCACCCTTTGTTAACTGAAATCGGGGGGTATTTCCCAAAGATAAAGCCAGAGAATGTAGTTATCATTGGGGTAAGGTCGCTTGATGAAGGTGAGAGAGTTTTAATAAAAGAAAAAGGAATAAAAGTATATACGATGCATGAAATTGACCGTTTAGGCATGGCAAAAGTGATGGAGGAAACGATAGCGTATCTTAAGGAAAGAACGGATGGAGTCCATCTATCACTTGATTTGGATGGTCTAGATCCAAATGACGCACCAGGCGTTGGAACACCTGTTATTGGTGGTATAAGCTACCGCGAAAGCCATCTGGCTATGGAAATGCTAGAAGAAGCAAACATCATTACATCCGCTGAATTCGTAGAAGTAAATCCTATCTTAGATGAAAAGAATAAAACAGCTTCTGTTGCTGTAGGCTTAATGGGGTCGTTATTCGGCGAAAAATTATTATAATCCAAAAAGCAGCTGTTAAGGCAGCTGCTTTATTTTTCTAACATTATGAAAGAATACTAATTAAGTTAACTGTCCAGCTTCATACTCTACTCTAGCACTTGTTGGTTTGTTAGGGAATTTATCGATGATAATCGGACCATTCTATTGAGATAATGTTTAATATCCTCTATGAAATCAGCTAGTTGAACCCCTATTTATCCACGAACTCCTTCTAGTTGTTTATTTCTTTAGCTCTTGAAGAAAAATCTTAAACAATTTTTTCACCACTTTAGTAAATTTTTGTTAATATTATAGATATTGAGAAGTTTTTTCGTTTTTAACGAAACTTTTTCGCTAGCGATTCGTAGTATCGTATAGCAGCATTGGAGCTGAGGAAAGTTAATGGAAGCAATTGTAAAAAAAAGAATAAAACAAGTCATTAAAGGCGATCAAGATGCCTATGGTGAAATCGTTGAAATATATAAAAATAGTGTCTATCAGCTCTGTTTCAGAATGCTTGGAAACCGGCATGAAGCAGAGGATATGGCACAGGAAGCATTTATACGGGCTTTTGTGAATATCAAATCGTTTAACCAAAATTTGAAATTTTCCACATGGCTTTTTCGGATTGCAACCAATCTTTGTATCGACAGGATGAGAAAAAAGAAGCCGGATTATTATTTAGATGCAGACGTTGCAGGAACAGAGGGATTAAATATGTATTCACAAATTCCTTCTGACACCCCACTTCCGGAAAAGGAGCTAGAAAGCTTAGAATTGCAGGAAGCCGTTCAGAAGGAAATCTTAAAACTGCCTGAAAAATATCGATCAGCAATCGTATTAAAATATATTGAAGAGTTGTCCTTAAATGAAATTAGTGAAATTCTTGACCTGCCCCTTGGGACAGTCAAAACAAGAATTCATCGTGGCCGGGAAGCTTTAAGACAACAATTACGATATGTGTGATAAGAGGTGAAAATAATATGTGTCCAGAACAGATTATCGAACTAATGCATGAATATTTAGACGAGGACATCGACCAAGATAAGGAACAAATATTAAGAGAGCACCTTCAAAGCTGTAATGAATGTGCACTCATTTTTAACGAACTTAAAAAGACGATAGCTTTTGTAAAGAGTACGTCTCATGTGCAGGCACCCGCAGATTTTACGGCTAATGTTTTGTCACGGCTGCCAAAGGAGAAGAAGAAGGTCTGGATGCAACGCTGGGTAAAAACCCATCCGTTGCTGGCTGCTGCTTCCTTATTTTTCATATTAATGATGGGAAGTGTATTTTCTACCTGGAATCAGGACCGGGAGTTTTCTGTTTCAAAGCAAAAAAACTTAGTTGTAAAAAATAATACAGTCATTGTTCCTAAAGGGGAAACCGTTAAGGGCAATGTCATCGTTCGGAATGGGAAATTGAAGATCGAAGGTGAAATTCAGGGTGACGTAACGGTCATCAATGGCGAGAAGTATTTAGCGTCTGCGGGGCATGTTACTGGTCAAATAGAAGAAGTAAATGAGGTATTCGATTGGATTTGGTATCATATGAAAAAGACGGCTCAGGAAGTGGTTGATATTTTCGATCACCCTAAAACCGAATAAAAAACAAATCACTCCTTGGAGTGATTTGTTTTGTTAAGAAGGTACATATAATAAGTACAAGGTACATTTATGTTATAATAAAATGGTTGTATTCAATCTACGTTTTAAGAAAGTTACGGAGGAAGAACAATGCCGTTTACTGATTTCACTGTTTGGAAGAGTTTAGCTAGTATTGTTGATATTGTCCTTGTATGGTATGTCATTTACAAGCTGATTAACGTTATAAAGGGAACGAAGGCCGTTCAGTTATTAAAAGGTATTTTGGTCATTCTTCTTGTCAGGGTTGTCAGTGATTTTTTTGGCTTACAAACATTGAGCTGGATGATGGACCAAGTGATAACATACGGGTTTCTTGCGATTATTATCATTTTTCAGCCTGAGCTCCGGCGTGCCCTTGAGCAGTTAGGAAGGGGACGGTTCTTCTCGAGAAGCAATAATCCCGATGATGATGATCAGGAAAAAGCTTTGGAAGCGATTATAAAGGCCACAGATTATATGGCAAAACGTCGAATCGGTGCATTAATATCGATTGAAAGAGAAACGGGCATGAGTGATTACATAGAAACCGGCATCCCGTTAAACTCATCCCTTTCTTCAGAACTGTTAATTAATATTTTTATTCCGAACACACCGCTCCATGATGGTGCTGTCATTATTCAAAAAAATAGTGTTGCGGCTGCTGCGTGCTATCTTCCTTTATCGGAAAGCCCATTTATATCTAAGGAATTGGGTACGAGGCATCGGGCAGCCTTAGGAATAAGTGAGGTTACGGATAGTGTAACCGTCGTCGTATCAGAAGAGACAGGTAATATCTCACTCACCAAGAATGGCGAGCTTCATCGCGATTTAAAACTCGATGAATTAAAAGAATTACTAACGAGTGAATTGTTAGTGCATAACAAACCGAAACAGGCTTCTTCAGCTCGTTGGAACTGGAGGGGAAAGAATAATGGATAAATGGATGGATAATCCTTGGTTTATTAAAAGCCTTGCCTTGGTATTAGCTGTTCTTTTATATTTTTCGGTACATACAGGGAAAAAGATAACAGATGTCAATGTGCCGGGAGAACAATCGACAGCAACTATATCAGATATTCATGTTAATGTTTATTATGATACCGATAATTTAGTTGTATCTGGGATTCCTAATACAATTGATATTACCTTAAAAGGGCCAATCACCCATGTTCAGTCTGCCAAGGCCTCACAGAACTTCGAGGTTTATGTGGATTTAACTAACGCGAAGATTGGCAAACAGAAGGTGAAACTAAAAGTAAGAAATTTATCAGATAAATTAAAGGCAACACTCAATCCTGCCAGTGTGACCGTAACGGTTCAGGAAAAAATCACGAAGGAATTTAAAGTGGAAGCAGAATTTAACTCGAACCAAATTGAAGAGGGCTATTCTGCTGGGCAACCAGTTGTTGAACCAAATAAAGTGAAAATTACCGGTGCCAAGAGTGATATTGACCGAATTTCCTATGTAAAGGCCACTATTGAGGAAAAAAATAAACTGAAAGAATCAGTGACGAAAGAAGCTCGCGTCCAAGTTCTAGACAAGGATTTAAATAAGTTAAATGTCGAAGTGAAACCTGAGACAGTTAAGGTCACGATTCCAATAAAAAGTAACACAAAAACGGTTCCAATTAACATTGTTAAAAAAGGAATAGCACCAGAAGGAATTACCATTCAATCGATAGAACTTGATACAAATGAAGCTATTATTATGGGACAGGAAGAGGTTCTTAAGACGGCTGAAAATGTTCGAGTCGAAGTGGATATCAGTAAAATTACCGAGAATACAACACTCACTTTACCTATCATTGTCTCCAATGGAATTACCAAGGTTACCCCGCAAACAGTAAAAGTAACCGTGGTGGTGAATAAGCAAGATGAGAAAACCATATCGGGGATCCCGTTAAAAATCCAAGGATTATCCGATAATTATCAAGCGGAGATAAATGATCCTGCAAATCAGGTGATAAATTTATTGATTAATGGTCCAAGCGGAGCATTAAACACTTTGAAACCAGATGACTTTTCTGCGTATATTGATTTGTCCAGCCTTGCGGAGGGGAATCATGAAGTAAATATTCATGTGGAAGGTCCCCTTAATGTGAAGTGGAAATCTGATAAATCAAAAGCAAAAATAACGATTTCAAAAGCAAATGTATAAGATCCAGCAATATATGTTGAAGGAGAGATTTTTACAATGGGAAAATATTTCGGTACCGATGGAGTACGTGGAGTAGCAAATAGTGAATTAACGCCTGAAATGGCTTTTAAATTAGGTCGCTTTGGTGGATATGTGTTAACAAAAGATAAGGATCGTCCGAAAGTACTTATTGGCCGTGATACACGTATATCTGGACATATGCTGGAAGGGGCCCTTGTGGCAGGTTTGCTATCCATTGGTGCAGAAGTAATGCGTCTCGGAGTCATATCAACTCCTGGCGTCGCTTATTTAACAAAAGCATTAGGAGCGCAGGCAGGCGTGATGATTTCCGCTTCACATAATCCAGTCGCCGACAACGGAATTAAATTTTTTGGACCTGACGGATTCAAGCTTTCGGATGAACAGGAATTAGAAATTGAGGAGCTCATTGATTTGCCGCAAGATCAACTGCCTCGTCCTACGGGCGCTGAACTTGGGCAGGTGATGGATTATTTCGAAGGCGGACAAAAGTATCTGCAATACTTGAAAAATACCGTTGAGGAAGATTTCTCTGGAATTCATATTGCTTTGGATTGTGCACACGGGGCCACTTCTTCGCTGGCGACACACTTATTTGCTGATTTGGATGCGGACCTGTCAACGATGGGTGCTTCACCAAATGGGTTAAATATCAACGCGGGTGTTGGGTCGACGCACCCTGAAGCACTTGTAAGTTTAGTGAAAGAAAAAGGAGCCGATATCGGTCTTTCCTTTGACGGTGATGGCGATCGTTTAATTGCGATTGACGAAAAGGGAAATATCATTGACGGTGACCAGATTATGTATATTTGCGGCAAGTATATGAAAGAACAAGGGCGCTTAAAGCACGGAACGATTGTATCAACAGTAATGAGCAATCTGGGTTTTTATAAAGCTCTTGAAAATCATGGAATCCACAGTGTACCAACCGCAGTTGGTGATCGCTATGTGGTGGAAGAAATGAAGAAGAATGGGTTTAACCTTGGCGGAGAACAATCAGGCCATATCATTTTCTTAGAGTATAACACCACAGGTGATGGCCTATTATCTGGGTTGCAATTAGTCAACATAATGAAGGCTACTCAAAAGCCATTATCGGAGTTGGCTGGTGAAATGAAGAAATACCCGCAAAAGCTAGTCAATGTAAGAGTAACGGATAAGCATCATGTAACCGATAATGCAAAAGTAAAAGAGGTTATTGAGCATGTAGAAGCAGAAATGGCTGGAAACGGAAGAATTCTTGTCCGCCCGTCGGGTACAGAACCGCTTGTCCGCGTCATGGCAGAGGCGTCGACAGAGGAACTTTGTGAAGACTACGTAAACCGAATCGTCGCGGTAGTAAAAGAAGAAATGGAATTAAAGGAATAAGTTAATTCATATGCATAAGGGAACGTGAAATAGCCCTTATGCATATTTTATTATGAATGGTTTTTGAATAAAGGTTTAACCTTTTAGTTTTTAGTTGACGGACGACTGACAAATCATGTACTATTAATTTGCTTTGCTTCTTTAAAGCAGGTTTATCCATTTTTTACAGAAAGGTGGGTTAGGTGAGTAAATAAAGTCTTAAAAAAGCGCCTGGACTAATCGAGACGGTTTGATTAGTTGACGAGGAGGAGGTTTATCGAATGTTCGGCGGATACCTCCCGGTTGGAGACGCACAACCGAAAATTTCTTCTTTAAAACACTTTGGCAACTCAGTGCACAAAGAGAGGAAAATGCGCAAACTAAATGAATGTATAAAAAGGTATAGACAGATACCTTACCAAAACAGAGATAAGGGGGCAAGTACGCCCTCAAAGCACCTTGCCCCCTGTATCAGGGAGGAAACAAAAAAATGTGTGGAATTGTTGGATATATTGGAAATATTGACTCGAAAGAAATTTTATTAAAAGGTTTAGAAAAGCTTGAATATAGAGGCTATGACTCAGCTGGAATTGCTGTTAAAAATGAGAACGGCGTTCATGTATTTAAAGAAAAAGGCCGCATTGCTGATTTGCGTGCTATCGTTGATCTGGATGTAATGGCGAATATCGGAATTGGTCATACACGTTGGGCAACACACGGTGTTCCAAGCCAAGTGAATTCCCATCCCCATCAAAGTGCATCCGGCCGTTTTACACTGGTTCATAACGGTGTCATCGAGAACTATGATCTGTTAAAGCGTGAATATTTAACAGATGTATCATTCGTAAGTGAAACGGATACGGAAGTCATTGTTCAGATGATTGAGTTATTTGTTCAGGATGGCTTAGAGGTAGTAGAAGCTTTCCGTAAAACACTTACCCTTATACATGGATCCTATGCTCTTGCACTTTTAGATGCTAGGGACAATGAAACCATCTATGTGGCAAAAAATAAAAGCCCATTGCTTGTTGGCTTAGGTGATGGTTTTAATGTAGTAGCAAGCGACGCGATGGCGATGCTGCAAGTAACGGACCAATATGTAGAATTAATGGACAAAGAAATCGTCATTGTCACAAAGGATGAAGTAACGATTCAAAATCTTAACGGCGAAGTCATTAACCGTTCACCATATAAAGCAGAACTAGATGCCAGCGATATCGAAAAGGGAACCTACCCACATTACATGCTGAAAGAAATCGATGAGCAGCCACTTGTGATGCGTAAGATTATTCAAACGTATCAGAATGAGCATGGTGAGTTAACAATTGACCGAGAAATCATCGATGCTTTAAATGAAGCAGATCGCCTATATATTATTGCTGCGGGTACATCTTATCATGCCGGTCTTGTTGGCAAGCAGTTTATTGAAAAAATGGCGAAAATTCCGGTCGAGGTTCATATCTCAAGTGAATTTGGCTATAACATGCCACTTCTTTCTGAAAAACCGTTGTTTATCTTCATTTCACAAAGCGGGGAAACAGCAGATAGCCGTGCTGTGCTTGTGAATGTGAAAGAAATGGGTTACCCTACGTTAACGATTACCAATGTTCCTGGTTCAACGCTTTCTCGTGAGGCTGATTTTACGCTTTTATTACACGCTGGCCCGGAAATTGCTGTTGCCTCTACAAAGGCTTACACAGCACAGATAGCTGTTCTTTCTATCTTGGCAGAAGTAACGGCGAGGAGCCGCGGCTTAAAAGTTGGCTTTGATCTTGTGAAAGAGCTCGGTATTGTCGCAAATGCAATGGAAGTTCTCTGCGATTCAAAGGAGTTAATTGAACAGATTGCTAGAGAGTTTTTATCCGTAACACGCAACTGCTTCTTTATCGGCCGTGGAATTGACTTTTATGTGGGCTTAGAAGGTGCCTTGAAGCTGAAAGAAATTTCTTATATTCAAGCGGAAGGCTTTGCCGGCGGCGAATTAAAGCATGGTACAATCGCTTTAATTGAAGAAGGTACACCTGTTATCGCTCTTGCAACACAAGAAAGTGTCAATCTAAGCATTCGAGGAAATGTAAAGGAAGTGGTTGCTCGCGGAGCAAACCCTTGTATCATTTCGATGAAGGGCTTAAATCATGACGAAGACAGCTTCGTCATTCCAGAAGTAAATGAATTATTAACACCGCTTATCTCTGTCATACCATTACAAATACTTGCTTACTACGCAGCCCTACACCGTGATTGCGACGTCGACAAACCGAGAAATCTCGCAAAATCGGTGACGGTTGAATAATAGGGATTTATAATTGATCCTAATTGTTCACAGACAACTTAGTCGTGACCCATACAACTCGATTGAGACCTAAACAACTTAGTCGTGACCCATACAACTCAATCGTGACCCAAAAGCCTGGTTAGTAAATTTACTAACCAGGCTTTCTATTTTAATGGGGGTTATAGAATCTCCATAAAAAAGTGATAATTGTTTCGTGATAATAAAGTTTTTTAAAAAATTATCAAGTTATTTAAAACTAAATCGTCAGTTATGATATGCAACAATCTGGCCAGATTGTTGCATATCAGTAATTTCATAAAAGAGCCGTATATATTGTAAAACTAATATAAGGGGTACAGTCAGGAAAATGCGGATTTACAACGGTAAGGATTTTGAGACAAGTCATATGAGACTTTAAAAGTCCTAGTTTTGCGCGATTTTATGTCCATCTCAATAAACCCTACCCTATTGGAATTGTGAAGTGATACAATTAAGCAAACGGGCCATTTTGTGGCATTAAGGAAGGTGATTAAAAAATGAAAGTTAGAATAATCCTTGAAATTACAGGCTGGATATTAGTTATCATTTTAGGAATCATTCATTTCCTTAACGGAAGAGACCTCTCCGTTTTGTATAGTGGTTTTAAGGGTTTTATCTTTAATACAGGTTTCTTTGTAGCCATTGGGTTAATTTTCTTTGCAAATCCATCACGTTATAAAAAAAAAACAACCGTAAACGAGGATTAATAGAATGAAATAGTTGAGTTATATTCACATTAAGCAAACGGGCGCATTTCCGGAGTAAGAAATGCGCTCTTCTTAATGAATTGGGCCAGATTGTTGAGCAACACCTTTAAAGAAAATAAGATCTCTATGCTAAATTTTAAAGGAGATTGTGAAATTATGTACTTAAAGTAACGGGCAGGTTAGCGGAAGAAGGAGAGTCGAGCCGAAACGTAGAACTTATTATCAATATGTTCTAAGAATGTGGTGATTTTAATGACAGGAAAGAAACGTAAACGAATCAAAATTGGGGATGTATATGCTATACCTTTGCCTAATGGCAAATATGCTTTCGGTAGAATATTTAAAGATGCTGGCATAGGAATTTATAAATATATCGGAGAAAGTATTGAAGACATTCCAAAGGATGAGGAGTACCAATTTATTGTTGGTGTATATGAATATGTTCTAAAATCAGGAGATTGGACAGTTGTAGAAAATCGCCCTTTTAAAAGTGATGATGAAGCATATCCACCTCCTGCTTGTAACATTGATAGTATTTCAGGTGAATATTCCATTTACCATAAAGGGGAAATTCGAAGTGCAACTAAATCGGAATGTGAAGGATTAGAAGTAGCGGCAGTTTGGGCGGATAATCACATCATTGATAGGATTATGGGCGACGATAAGTGGCACAGAGATGATAAAATTTAATTTTTCCTTGTTCCAACGGGTGCGATACTTCAATAACGAAGGTCGCGTTTTTTTCTTCTTCAAGTAACGAAGCAGATTAGTGGAAGAAGAAATTTTTTCTCAGAAACAATAAATGCAACTTTAGAAGTGGATTGTTTTATCGATTTTATTACAAAAGGGAGCATTCATCTCCGCTTTTGTTTTCGATAAGCACAGTAACCGTTTGAAGCCCAAAACATACACTATGAAAAAGATCTTTCGATTAATAATGCCCAAAAAGAGGAGCGTAGCGATGGAAAAACGAACCTTAAATCAAGTGGGTGGGAATGTTCCTCAGCAATCAGAAGTGACGGAGCTGGAGGGATTGACTCCGGACCACGTAATATTATGCGGGATCTTCAAAATCCGGATATGCTCGTCCCACCGATTACAGATGCAGGCTTGCTCCCTAATTTAAAATTCTCATTTTCAGATACTTCTATGAAATTAGATCACGGGGGATGGTCCCGTGAAATCACGGTGAGGGAGCTTCCTGTAGCAACCACCCTTGCAGGAGTAAATATGAGTTTAACGGCCGGCGGTGTTCGTGAACTCCACTGGCATAAACAAGCAGAATGGTCTTATATGCTGTTAGGAAGGGCACGCATAACTTCGGTTGATCAACAAGGACGAAATTTTATTGCCGACATCGGACCGGGAGATATTTGGTACTTCCCCCCTGGTATCCCACATTCGATTCAAGGGTTGGAACATTGTGAATTTCTGCTCGTCTTTGATGACGGAAACTTTTCCGATCTTTCCACCTTATCTATCTCCGATTGGTTTGCACATACTCCAAAAGATGTTCTGTCGGCCAATTTTGGTGTACCAGAGAGTGCTTTTAACTCCATTCCTTCTGAACAGGTATATATCTATCAGGGGGAGGTTCCAGGTTTACTTGAAAGTCAAGAAGTACAGTCACCCTTCGGAGAAGTTTCTTTAACCTTCAAGCACGAACTGGTGAAACAAATCCCAATTAAAACTCCTGGTGGTAGTGTACGAATTGTGGACTCTAACAACTTTCCAATTTCAAAAACAATCGCAGCGGCACTCGTTGAGATTGAACCGGGTGCAATGAGAGAACTTCATTGGCATCCAAATAATGACGAGTGGCAGTATTACCTTACCGGACAAGGGAGAATGACTGTATTTACTGGAAATGGTGCAGCTCGAACATTTGATTATAGAGCTGGTGATGTCGGATATGTCCCCTTTGCTACAGGACACTATATTCAAAACACCGGTACCGAAACATTATGGTTTTTAGAAATGTTCAAAAGCAACCGCTTTGAAGACGTGTCACTAAATCAATGGATGGCATTGACTCCTAAAGAATTAGTTAAGAGCAACTTAAATGCTGGAACAGAATTGATCGATTCTCTGCGGATGGAGAAATGGTCTGTTGTGAATTTTCCCGGGTATTCCTACTACCCAAAAAACAGGTAGATAAGAGGTGATTTGGTCATCCATTGAGTTGTGGAGGTGTTTACTATGTACAAGACAATTTACGACCACGCAGCTGAGATTACAAGAGATGTTATAAAAGCAAGAGGGGAAGCTATTAATGGCGAAAGTGAATTATTAGAAACTTACCTAAGTGATGAAGCTGTTTCCAACTTATATAAAAAAATATTTAGAGTTCTATCTGATCAAATAATATTTTATGAGGATGCTGTGGGACATAATTATTACCTCCCACCATCTAACTCTTGTCAACCATATGCAGTTTATCAAAATTCCTCCTTATATAAGTAGTAATATCAACACTAAATCAGGGAGAGATCAGCGCTTTGTGGGTATGGATACTCATATGTTTATAGTACAAAAGTGCAAGTACCCATTAGGGAGCTTGCTTTATTAATTTTAAATAATTTCATAGTTGTTTTACATTTTCTTATAAAGTTAAATTGTGAAAATTCTCACTTAAACTGATATGAACGAAACTGTCAAGGCTCCCCACACAATTTGTTTTTTGTTTAGTTTTTGACCAACTCTAAGAAGAGAAGCGTATTTCGGCTTCTTTTTTCTTAGTTTGAGATCA
>NZ_CALBWS010000056.1 GCF_937468385.1 Neobacillus rhizosphaerae | reverse complement strand
TTGTCCCGCACAATGGGGCTAAAAGGGCAGTGGCGTAGTGCCTATGATTGGGCTGCGGTATGTGTTTTTCACTACATGTCGTAATGAACTGGAGAAGCAGTAAGACCTGGAAGCCCCGGCTAATAGGCGGCTTTGATGAAGGTTTAAAAAAGAATCCCCTGGATTTATCCATGGGGAGAAGTCAATAAGAGAGTATGGTTGAAGGGATGTTAAAACTAACTAATTAGATAACATTTCTTAGGACTACAAAAAACAGTATTTTATAAAAAAAGAACTGTAGGAAAAACTCTACAGTTCTTTTTGGTATTTTCTCCTAATACTTCTTCATATCACGTTTTGGCCAAAAAAAGCCGATGATTGCTCCAATTAAAGCGGGTATAATCCAGCCAAGACCAATGTCGTAAAGTGGCAGGTAATCCATGTAGAATGCTTTAATAGAATCGAATAATGGGACGGTTGCATTTGGTAAGTTAGCGACTAATGCGCTGTAGCCGTCGAAGAAACTTACAAAGAATGATAGCAACATGGAAGCTGCATAAACGCTATGTTTATTACTAAATAATGGCGAGCAAAGGGTCAATAGGATAAGAACAATTGCTAGCGGATATAGGAACATTAACACCGGCACCGCGAATTGAATAATATTGTTTAAGCCGAAGTTTGCGATTATAAACGAAACGACACATAGTATTAGTAAAAACCATCTATAACTAACTTTAGGAAATACATTATGGAAAAATTCACTACAAGAAGTAATAAGTCCAATGCTTGTTTTTAGACAAGCAAGTACAATAATAATTGCTAGTAAAATCGTGCCAAATGATCCAAAATAGTGCTGAGCAACTGCTGCAAAAATCTGGCCACCATTATCAAATGTTCCTATAGCTAATACGCTCGATGACCCCATATACGTAATAAGTCCGTAAATCAGCATCATTAAAGCCATCGCGAAAATACCTGATTTCCATGTTGCTTTAGCTATATCCTTTGTGTTAGTAATGCCTTGTCTCTTAATGGCATTGATGACAACAATACCAAATGCGAGTGATGCTAGGGCATCCATTGTATTATAGCCCTCTTTAAAACCTGTTATGAAAGGCAACTCAATATAGTCCCCTGAAGGTTCCCCGAAATTACCCATTGGCTTGACTATGGCAGTTACAATTAAAACAAATAGAAAGACTAGAAATGCCGGTGTTAAATATTTTCCAATATAGTCCATAACTTTTGCAGGATGAAGGGAGAAATAGTAAACAATGGCAAAGAATACGAAGCTAAAGAGCCCGAGCCATAAGCTAGAGGATCCTGGATTAATGTACGGTTCAAAACCGACTACAAAGGGTACCGTGGCTGTACGTGGAATGGCGAAAAATGGTCCAATTGTTAAGTAAAGAGCCATGGCAAAGACCAAACCAAAAAGCGGATGTACTCTATTGGCTAAATCACGAAGTCCGTTACTTCCGGAAAGACCGATCGCTAATATTCCTAAAAAAGGTAAGCCGATGGCTGTTACTAAGAAGCCAATTAATGCTGGCCAAAAGTTTGTACCAGCAAGTTGTCCTAATTGGATAGGAAAAATCAAATTTCCCGCACCAAAGTACATTCCGAAAAGCATTGTTCCGATGACTACATAGGTTGAAAACGGTATTTTCTGTTGCATCTAAATTGCTCCTTCTAGTTGTAATAATCACGATTCAAAGTCATTTTAAAACTCTTCCTTCATGTCCTCTTTTTCTACAGCTTTTTTAGAAGTTATTACTTTAACAGCTATAAAAAAACTTGATAGAAACATACTCACTATAAATACTTGATTATAACAAGTCAATTGTAGTTTTAAGTATTTTTGAAATTTGATAGGGGAGTCTAAAAATTAGTATATCCATTGTCTTCGCGAATAGATACAATTTATTCAGGATTAATATTATTACTAGGTAATACTGACGATTCTAAGCCTACGTAATTTATTCAGGACCTGCCTATATGTGATTATGGGTAAAGATTTAAGATGATATTAGATGCTTTGTTGTTTTTTAATATTTACATTAAAGAACATTACAAAAGTAGCCAAACATGAACTGTAACGTAAAAACCTGGTGAGCTAATTTCCTCACCAGGTCTTATACTATCATTTAGCAATTGTATTAATTATTTGTAATTGGATATAAATTGTTTTATTTCTTCTATATTCACTACTCCAATAATCTTGTCAATTGGCTCCCCATTTTTAAACAGAATAGTCGTTGGGACACTCATAATTCCAAAGAGGCTAACGGTATTGGGATGTTCATCCACATTGACTTTGAGTATCCTTAGTTCATTGTTATATTCCTGGTCAAATGCTTCATAACGAGCTGAATATGGTATATTCCCTTTTTTAAATATCACATTTTGCTATAATACAACTTTAAACTGAAGTGATCGACTCTTTAATCTTCTCCTATTATTATAACTTCTGGTTCTAGATCTACACCAAATTTTGTTTTAACAGTATTTTGAATGTGTGATATTAATTCAAGATAATCGCTAGCCGAAGCTGAACCAACATTGACAATAAAACCAGCGTGTTTTGTTGAAACCTGTGCTCCTCCTATTTGTTTTCCTTGTAGTCCACTATCTTGAATCAACTTCCCAGCAAAATATCCTGGTGGACGTTTGAAAACACTTCCGCAAGATGGATATTCTAGGGGTTGTTTTGATTCTCTCTGGAAAGTAAGTTCGTCCATTTTTTTTTTAATTTCATTAAAATTTCCCGGAGTTAAACCAAAAGTAGCCTCTAGAACTAAGTAACCGTTTTGTGCAATGCTGCTTTTTCTATAATCTAATTCCATTTCATCTTTTGACAGAGTTAAAAAGTCGCCATTTGTATCCAGAACAAGAGCTTCTTGTAGCACATCGGATACTACTCCTCCATAGGCTCCTGCGTTCATATAAAGAGCACCACCAATAGAACCTGGTATTCCACAAGCAAATTCTAATCCAGTTAAGCTACTTTTAAGCGCAAAGCCGGAAACATCAATAATAGATGCACCACTTTGAGCTTTAATTTTTTTATCCAATAGATAAATATTATTCATCTCAGTTAGAATTAATACTAATCCGCGGATCCCGCCGTCTTTAACAATTAGATTAGAGCCATTCCCTAAAATTGTTATGGGAATATTATGTTCTAAAGAATATTTATAAACGTTTTGTACTTCTTGATACGTTTTTGGTGTTATGACAAAATCACTATTTCCACCAGTTTTTGTAAATGTATAGTTACTTAGAGGCTCGTTTGTTTTTATGCTATCTGCTTTTATTATAGATGATAAGTCATTATATATTGTTTTCATTTACGATCTCCTAGAAAAAATTTTCCTCTTGAAATGCAATGCATTGTTTTAGAGCAAGTTTCTTACCGCCATAAGTAGCGAGATAAGCGAATAGAAAAGCAGTACCACCGCTATAAAAGTGATGGTACTGCCATATATACATTCAATGGGTTGCTAGCACTTGCACTCATTTGAAACTTGACGTCATCAGAACCCCATACAATATTAGAACATAAAATACCTTCTGTACTTGCTTTTCCTGTTCTCTTATTAACGGAGCCATCTGAATTTGTGACTCTTTCTGTTGTTATACCAGTGTTCGCATATGAGAAAATTTCATTTTTTTATAAAAATCTACAACTACTTCTTGTTCAACTCTGGAATGCATAGTGTTTACAGCATATGGTGTAAATTCACGTGAGTCACCTTCAAATTGGATTACTTTTCCCGTTTGAATATCCTTCCTAGATTCAGTCCAAGACATTGGGATAAATACACTCGCTCTAATTTTAACCTTGTTAATCATATAGAACGTCCAAAGTTTATTGATATTTTTAGCGATTCACATTTCTTTTATAATAAAAACAATATAGTCAACTTGGTTGACTATATTACGAATAGTACAATGGAATTCAAATAAAGTCAATATGATTGATTTTATTTAAGGAGGTTTTATATAAACATCAAGTATTTAGTGAATTGGATCTTACATCACTTTTATCATTATCCAGTACATTGATTGATGAACTTCATGACAGATTGAGTGAATTAGGGTTTGGAGATATTAGGTCTGCACATGGATTTATGTTTAAATGTATCACTCCTAATGGAGCAATCGGAATAGAACTAGCTGAGTATTTAGAAATTACAAAGTAGGCTGAAAGAAAATGGTGGATTATCTTGAAAATAGAGGTTATGTAATGCGTCAAACTCATCCCACTGATAAAAGGGGAAAGATTATTGTTTTGACTAAACGAGGTTGGTTAGTAATGAAAGCAAAAGAGAAGAAACAAACTGAGATTGATGAACGCTGGATTGAAAATAAATGTAGCTCCTTAAATCCTTAAATCTCAACTCCATGCATTTTCAAGAGTTGTTCACATATTGGACAAGACTAACATGTTACCTCCTATTGAATTTTTTTTTTTATTTAGTACAATATTAGTAACTTGAGAGTTACTAACTAACGAGTTAGTTAGTATGACCACTTCAAAGTGCTGTCTTCAGGAAATCTTTATTGTATTTTTTCTTAGAAAAGAAGTTTTATAAAAAAAGGAGGATTTATTTTTGAAAAAGATGTCTTTGGTTTTTCGTTATCTATTCGCTATTTTCTATGTTTATTCCGCACTCGGGTATTTTTTTGGTTTTATGCAATTGCCTGAGATGACAGGCATGGCACAGCAATTAATAAACGCAGAGGTAGATTCAGGTCTCATGACCTTTGTAAAAATTACGGAGTTAGTTGGAGGTATTTTATTATTCTCTGATCTTCTAGGACCTTTGGCGTTAGCTATATTAGCACCAATTACCATAAATATTCTTTTCTTTATTTTGGTGCTAAATCCATCATTAACCGGTTTAGGAGTAAGTATGTTCTTGATTCATTTGCTTTTGGTATTGAATTACCGGGAAAGATATATGTTGCTTTTTAGAAAAACGGATTCATCTATTCGTTCTCAAAGGAATGCAGCTTAATTAAATTAGTTTTACGTACAAGGGGGTGGGTTGCCACCCCCTTTTTTTCATTGACATTGCAGTGAACATAAGAATAATATTTAAGGGTATTGAAAAACTTAGTAATACATAGTGTATTATAAGTAACTGAAAAGTTACTAAATTATAAATTAATTAATACTCTACACAGGAGATAGGTGATTATTAAGTGGCTCGGGATCCTAACCAGGCTAAAAAAAGCAGAGAAAGCATTATGAATTCAGCCATTAGTGAATTTGCACGAGTTGGTTTTCATCAAGCAAAAATTTCAGATATTGTAGCCAATGCTGGCTTTTCACAAAGAACTTTCTATATTTACTTTAAGAATAAGGAAGCTCTTTACATGGAGATTCTTGAGAACTGGAAGAACAAGTTAATTCAGCAATTTATAATTGGAAAAAATGACCCGAATGTTCAAATTACAGTCCGAAGAAGGTGGGAAGAAATATTCAAATTTATGGCATATAATCCCGATTATACAAGAGCCGTTTATTATATGAATCCTTATATTGAAGAAATAAGAAAAGATATACTGAATTCTTTAATCCAAACTATGACTTCGGGGCAGGAAAATAAATATCTCAGGAAGGATATAAGTATCGGGATATTAGCCGAGTCCACTTTAGCAACGATTGAGAGCTTATCTTTACGATACGTATTAAATGGAAAGGAAAGCTCAATATTTCTGGCTGAACAATTATCGGATATATATCTAAATGGGGTTTTTAAAAAATCTTAAATAATTGAGAGAAATCTATATGAATGATGCTACTCAACTACATAAGTTAATTGAAAATGTACCCCTGATAGTAGACAACACTTTAATGGAATAACTAAATACTTGGCAAAAAGAATAGGGAAAAATAACTCACATAACTAAATAGTTTAATAAACAAACCCGCATTCCTTCAAAAAGAGATAATACCATTTTCTAATTAAACGATTTGTGAGTTTATAAAGATCTGTACTTAAAGTAACGGGGCTTATGTTTAACAAAGGGTTGCTGCGGCAGCTCTTTTTTTTTTTTGCTAACGGGACAGGAGTTGAAGAAGGAAAAAATGTTTTCGATATAGAATTTAGTAATAGTATAAGGGAACAGCCTTTTTCTAATTCAAGTAACGGAGTTTAGTGAAAAAAAGGTATTTCCAATCACCCCACGAATATTATTTATTATTCAATTTTTGCTTAAGGGTGATGAGTATGAATGATTCTTCAATAGTAAATATTTTGGAAGCATTAAAAACAAGATTGGATGAAAATAATTTATTAACTGTCCATAGTACATCTGGAATTTATCCTAAAGTTGGTTTTACATTTAACAAACCCATCACGTATCACGAATTAGAACAATTTATAACAAAAAATCATTTGACTTTACCTACTGAATATAAAGATTTTTTATTATTACATAATGGTGCAGAGTTCTTTACCAACGAATATGGATACTCCTTTTGTCTTTATTCAATCGAGGAAATGATTTGTGAATACAATTCAATGAAAGATTATAGTGATGTTGATTATTTTCTGAAAAATTGCTACCCAATTGGCTATTTAGTAGATAGAGGTACGTTATTACTTGACGTTTCTAAATTTAATCAAACTAATGAAGTAAATGTCCTTTTGAGTGGTATTGAAACCATAAGTTTTTATTGTGATTTAAAAACCTGGTTAGAAAGAATGATTATTGCACAAGGGAATGCGTATTGGGAATGGTTTTCAAAAGTGGTTTATTTTGATTAATTTTAGTGGAGAAATTCAACGATGCTATAACAAGGGATCGCCCTTTAAGTGTTCAATTGATAAAGTAGATTGTGAAGCACTGCACTTAAAGTAACGGGGACGATATTACAATAGAGGAGGCGAAGGCATGAAATGACGAAAAGCAAACACGAAATTTTGGAAGAGATAAAAAAACTCTATCGAATTAAGCCAATAACTGCGGTTATAGTTTTAATTTTAACTGCTTTCATCTTCATGACAATTTACGGTGCAGTTAACGATTTCGGAAGGAAACTGGACTCAGATTTAGTTGGTGCTTTAATCAGTTTTTTCTTCGCATGGAATTTGGGATTTGGGCTCTATCTAGGAATTTGGCGATTTTCGAATTCTCGAAAGATAAACAAAGTGCTTTTTCCAAAACTTGAGCAGTTTATAAATGAAAGTGAAGAGAAAAGTGTTGATGAAACTGAAACAGAAGTTTATGAAATGGTTAAAGTGGCATATGCGGATTACACAGAGAAACATAATAAGCTCAATCATATTTACTGGACAAGCATCAAAATAAGTTTTGCTTTCCCACTTATTGCTCTCGTTATTTGGTTTGTTTACCATCAGCTTTAGTGGTGTCAAAAGGAAAATAGATTAGACAATACAACCCCGTCCAAGATTGGTCAACAGGTCTTGACTGGTATAAAAAATATACAGCTAAATTGGAGGATTAATTAGGCTAAAATGTTAAACACAAAACACCGCTCGACTTTTTCGAGCGGTGTTTTGTGTTTAACTTCAAAAAAATTAGTAGAGATATGTTGCAGATCCATTTTACTTTTGGGGAATGAAATACCTTCTTACAAGCCTTTCTCCATATCCGAAAATAAGAAAGACAGCATTTCCGGCATTCTTTTTCTAAAGAAAAGATAACTATGTTCAGCATCCTCGATAATTTGATAGTTCAGGTCTGTTATCCTGCTCTTTAAAATCTCATACACTCCGTTAGTAAGAGCGAGAAACATTTGATTACTTTCTTCATCCTCTCCAACTTCTTTTGTTCCGAAGTCTATGTAAAATTTCTCGATGGCCGATAAGTCGGAGTTTGTTAATAGGTTTTCAATTTCCTCTTGATTCCGGTAATACCCAGGCGATATAGCGGCAATTCTTTTAAAAATATGTGGGTAACGGCAGGCAGCATAGGTGGAGATAAGCCCCCCCAAAGAAATTCCTGCCATCGAAGTATGGTTCTCGATCGTTCTGTACTTGTTGTCTATCAAAGGTTTTAGTTCATTGACGATGAAGTCTAGATATTCTCCACCCCTGCCACCAGATGGGCTAGCATAGCCTAATATTTTTTCACTTAGTTCGCCATTAATCCATGGACAATATTCGTTGATCCGCTCTTCACCCGCTGGATTTAAGTCAATCGCAACGACTATAATCTCCGCACCATTTTCATTTAAGTAGTTTTCTAGACCGAGAGATACGCCCCTAACGGCATCTTCATCCCGAAAAACATTTTGTCCATCGTGCATATATAATACGGGATAACGATTATTACTTTGGTTGTAGCATTCAGGCAGATATACTCTAATAGTTCTATCCTGTTCGAAAGAAGTCATCTTAACCTGGAGTTTTTCTAACATCATTGCTCACCTGCATTTCAAAATTGTTTTCTTTAATTTAACATAATTTTCGAATAAGTTGATATAAAAAAATATATTTGAAAAGGGAGAGAATCAATGCTTTAACAATAGAAACAAAAGCAATGTCACGGACAAATAAAAAGACATTGCTCAGGACACAGCTTAACGGTGTTTAATTAGATTGATTATAGCAGCTGCAATCCATTCAAACTGTGAAAGGGCTCCTCTAAATTAATTTGTACTACTTTCATAAAAAATGACCACTCATTCTTTATATGTACTATACCTCGTTATTTAAAACTACACTTTCTCTAGGCTCAGCTTCTTCCCAGCCCTTGCACACATCTACCCATTCCCTAGCATATGAATATAGGAAAATTTCATCTGTTGTCAATTCAATGGCAGAGTTTGCGCTGCCACATGCCGGGAATAGAGTCTCAAAGCGTTTCATTGAGACATCGAGGAACACATCGAGTTCATTTTTCAAGCCAAACGGGCAAACTCCGCCTATAGCGTGTCCGGTTTGCTCGAGTACCTCATCAGGCGTAAGCATCCTGGCTTTGAAGCCAAAGGTTTGACGAAATTTCTTGTTATCGATTTTTACATCTCCAGCAGCAACAATCAAGATGGCTTTTTCCTGGTCACTCCTGAATGATAGTGTTTTCGCAATACGGGCAGGGATGACACCGATTGCTTCGGCTGCAAGTTCGACGGTAGCACTCGAGGTTTCAAATTCCATCATATCTGCTACCCGATTCCATTGTTGAAAATGGTGTTTTACACTTTCTAATGACATCTTCTTCATCCTTCCCTTTTCGGTATTACGTAGAATGATAACATACCTTAACGTGAAAAAGGTAAAGGTTGGTTTTACAAAATAAGAGATATAGCAATTAATCGATTGTTTATCATAGGGATTGAGTCTAATTTTGTCAAAATAAAGGATGGCTTTTAAAGGAATTAGAGTATAGTAAAAGAAATATATACATATTAGGTAAATATGAAGATTATCGAGGACCATTAGTGACTTGGGAAATTTTGTCGATTTAGATAAACTAATGGAGAAAAAGGTGAAAATTGGTTACAGAAAACCAAATGAGGCCACGATGGCACCAAAATGAAATATTTGGTTACCTTGCTTTTACATAAAACATTTACAGTATCAAGTGATTAGAAATGTGCTAAAAGTATGAAGAGAGAAAATTCTGGAGAGTGATTATTTTGAAAGATTATCAGATAAGTACATATGAAGAAGCAATTGAAGTGATTAAAGAAGTTGGTTTACTGCCTCTGGCACAATTAATACCTGGTTATCCGTCGCTAGATAGTATTACTTTGAAAGAACATTGGCATTCGGATTCGGAATTTGATCCATGGATGTGGCGTGCGAACTTCCCGGCAGATGGTGTGGCTGCCTACGGTAAATTCATCAAGAAAAAATCTATATTAATCTCATTGGAACTCCTTCCTTACGTAAGAGCCATAGTAGGTTTCCAGGATTCAGTGAAAAAACGCTATGAATCTGGCCTGGTTTCAAGAGAGGCGTTGGAGCTGTATTCGCTGATTAGTGGGGAAGAAGGCATCGATACGAGATTGCTCAGAGTCAAAGCAGGTATGAAAGAAAAAGAAAAGAAAAAGCTATTTGATAATGCCTTGTTAGAGCTGCAGGGGTCTATGGATATTGTTGTCTCCGGTACAAAGGAAAAGACAAATGTTATCGGTGAGAAGAATGGCTGGAGCAGTACATCCTTTGAAACGATGAAGTTTTGGACGGAAAATCATAAGGTACATCAGGAAACAATTGACATCGAAGTGGCAAAAGCAAAACTCAAGAACCATTTTGCAAATGTTTGCAGCCCAGAGTCCATGAAAGCTTTGGCAAAAATTTTTAAGTTTTAATAGTCAAAGGGAATTCCTCCATTTATTTCTTTGAAGTATTAGCGTTATGTGATATTTTGGGTATTATACGAAAGTATGACAATGATCATGGAGGGTGACTAAGTGAAAAAATGGGCGTTCGTTTCTGATTTTGATGGTACGATTTCTAAACAGGACTTCTATATCGTAATGATGGACAAATACTTTCCGCAAGGCCGGGAACTTTTTAAAAAGTGGAAAGCTGGAGGAATCAAGGATATTGATTTCCTAGCTACGGTTTTCAAATCCATCAATCAGGAGGAAGATAGAATTATTGAGGATACACTATCCATCCCCATCGATGAATATGTACCAAATTTTATTAAAAAGGTTCAAGAAAGCGGTGCTGATTTTTATATATTGAGTGCTGGTACTGACTATTATATTTATCATATATTAAAAAAATATCATGTTGAGAATGTAAAGGTTTTTTCCAATGAAGGGCATTACCGTGAGAAAAACGTACATATGAACATCGACAAAAAGCAATGGCATTATTCCGAGCGTTATGGCATCGATAAATCCAAGGTGATTCAGAAATTAAAGGAAGAGTATGAAACGGTTTATTTTATCGGTGATAGTGAGCCTGATTCCCACCCCGCCCAGCATGCCGATGTTACTTTTGCTAAAAATGGATTACAGGATATACTCCGTGAAAAGAAGGTACCTTTTGTCCCCGTCAATACCTTTAAAGAAGTGGAAGATTATTTGGTTGAAAAAGGGGTGATGTCTTAAGTGTTAACACCTGTTACGAGTGTTCCGATTCCCGCGATTTTGGAAATTGGCAAAGGAACTGTTTTTAGCCTTGAGCGGATTTTGAAACAGCATGGCTTTGTCAATGCCGTGTTCTTGTTCGATGACTTTACCTATCAAACTTACCAGCAGGATATTCTTGACTCCATCTCGGAAGTGAAGATAACAGCACTGCTCATGCCGTCTGATTTAGATATCCAGGATCTAATCAAAAAAGCTTTTGAGATGGAGCGCTATGATGTGGTCATTGCCATGGGAGGCGGGACGGTAATTGATTATGGAAAATACATAGCCTTTTCACGGCGGAGCCCATTTTTGAGCATCCCAACGTCAGCGTCCAATGATGGCTTTGCTAGCAGCAATTGTTCCTTGGTGGTCAATAAAAAGAAAACGACGGTTCCAGCAAGGGTCCCATATGGAATTATTGCCGACCTTGAGATTATTCAGCATGTTCCTAACCGCTTTATCTTGGCAGGGATTGGTGATTTGCTCTCCAACATAACAGCTCTTTATGATTGGGAGTTCGAGGAGAAACATGGTGCTGCCCGGGTAAACCATTTTGCTTATATGCTGAGCAAAAAAGTAGTCAATAGCTTTATTCGGACACCAATGACCGACATAAGAGATCCAATTTTATTAAAAGAACTGATCAGTTCACTTACACTTGGCGGCATCTCGACGGTCATTAGCGGAAACAGTTCGCCAATCAGCGGATCGGAGCATTTGATTTCCCATGCACTCGATAAAATTGCGCTGCAGCCGCAAATGCATGGAATTCAAGTTGGAATCGCTACCTATATAATGGCTAATGTGCAAGAGCACCGAGCTGAACGAATGATGAAGGTTTTCACAAGGACCGGTTTTTTCGATTATGTGAAAGGGCTTGGCTTAAATAAAGAAGAATACCGCCAAGCCATTGAAATCGCGCCAACGATAAAACCGAATCGATATACTTATTTGCATGATGAGGTTTATCGGAAGAAGGCACTGAGATTTTTGGACGAGGATAAGTTGCTTCAGGAGTTTTTTCAATAAAGGGATTCGTGGTATAAATTGATTGTATTGGGGAGTGGAAGAAATGGGGATTAGAAAAGCAAAAGTTGAGGATTGGAAAGCACTATCTGAACTGTTAAACCAGTTGGGTTATCCAGATACTGAGACTTTCGTTAAAGAAAAAATAGAAAAACTTCTAATTCACCCAGATGAGGAATTATTGATTTATGAAGAGGATGAAAAAGTAATTGCTTTTATTTCATTACATTTTATACCTCAATTAGCGGTAAAAGGAGATTTCGCAAGGATAAGTTATTTTGCAGTTAATACAACCATTAGAAGTAAGGGAATTGGGCGTAAGATTGAAGAATATTGTACTGATTTAGCTAAAAAAAGAAATTGTGACAGAATTGAAGTTCATTGCCATTCAAGAAGAGTAGATGCACATAGGTTCTATACTCGACAAGGATTTACTGAATCCCCGAAATACTATATGAAGATGATGAACGAATCTGTATAAGAGTCTTTTTCAACAAAAGGGTGCTTTTATGAAAATTAGGGAGTTGCTGAAGCAATTCCTTTTCTTATTTTGCTTGCATAAGCAGGTAAGCGTAAAAACTATATGCTTTCTTAGTATCGGGAGGGGAAAATGGAAGGACTAGTAGAAATACTTAAAAGTAAAAAAGTAAAGATTACGGAAATACCAAAGTGGGGAGCATATTTACGGAAGCAATGGGAAAATATTTTCGCTAATATGATTAGCGAAAAAGAAAAGAAATCGATTTATCTATATGATAATGGAGGATTCCATGGCTATTTATGGCATATATTTAGTTATGATAAAAAAGATTGTTTAAAAGAAGAACAAGCTGAAAAAGCATTTAATAATGAACAAAAGAACAGTTGTTATATTTTTTATCAAAATTCTGATTATGCGTTAATTCTTGAAAATGCCTCTAAGTTAATTGCTAATGACCTAACAAACGAATTAGATATTTATGTTGTGGATAAAGGTTTTAACTGGACATATGTTAAAACACATGAAACTGGCTATCTCGGACCTTATTTCACTAGAAAATGAAGAAAATTTTTAGTTGTTCAACTAAAGTTAGCAGTTTAATTGATGATTGTAGAGGGTATTCTTATTGAACGGGTGCGATTCTTCAAAATGAGGGTCGCCGTTTTTCTTGATGTACAACCGTTGAAGAAGTAAATTGACGCTTTAGTATCGCATTTGCCCCATATTGTGAAACAAAGGGGTTAAGAAAAAGGTGTATGTGTTTATGAAAGATTTCCATTGCTGTGCAACATGCCGGCATTTAAAAGCAGAGAAAAAAGCAGAAGGAATGAAATATTATTGCAGCCGGTTAGGTTATGAAACAAAAACGAACTATAAATTTAATTGCTGGAGCCCCAAGGAGCATGTGATAAAGTTAATGAATAAGAGAAACACGCCCCAAAAGGACAGTTAAAAGAAATTTATAAACCCTAATTCGTAATACAAGGATTAAAACTAATTAAGTAGAGAAGGTGCTTATTCAACCCTAACGGAGTGCGTTTCTCCAATAATTAGAAATAACTTTTTACTAAGAATTTGAAGTCCGTGTATTAAAAGATTATTGGGGATATGGGATAGGAAATAACCTTTTAAAAGAATCTGTTCATTGGGCAGACTCAAATGGAATTAAGAAAATAACTTTGAATGTTCTTGAAACCAATGATAAAGCTATAATGCTTTATAAAAAATATGGTTTTGAAGTGGAAGGTATTTTAAAAAAAGACAAAATTCTATCTGACAAAAAATACCATAATACCATATTGATGGGAAGGTTTAAATAGATAAGGATTTGAGCTGCCATTTTTGGTGGCTTTTTTTATTGAGCTAAGGACAGTTTAGTTGAACTAGAATCATAAAAAAGTTTTAAAAATATACATAGATATTCTATGTACTTATATGATACAATTACCAAAAAATGTAGTAGTCAATTGTTTGGCATGTGTCTATTGGACTATAGAGCTAGATAGTTGATGTAATTCTACTATGAGGGGAGGGCAATTTAATGAAAAATATGGAAGTATATCACCTTTAGTTACATAGTAATTCTTTGTATATAAAAAATCAATTAAAAATACTTTCTTGCGAGGTGTGTAGTTATGAAATCATTTGTACGAACAATATTATATTT
>NZ_CALBWS010000055.1 GCF_937468385.1 Neobacillus rhizosphaerae | reverse complement strand
ATCAAACAATTTTATTAATAGCCAAGTAAACTCTAATTAGTTTGAAAAATAAAAGGGTAGAAAAACAGATACAATATCTGCTTCTACCCCTTTTTGTTCATTTTCTTATGGAACTAACGGGTGCTTGAGTTGAACAGTGAGGTTGCTACGGCAATCCCATTTCTTTTTCAACAAACGGGCAGGATAGTGGAAGAATGTTTGTTGACTCTAGTTAGAGATACTTGATAATATAGTTGCATGAAATTGTATATAAAAAGGATGACTATCATGAAAAAAGCAGTGGAAAAAGCCTCCTAATATAAAATTAAGTATATTAGGAGGCGTTGAATATGAAATTCAATTTTATTAATCGTGACAATTGGTATCGAAAAGAATACTTTGAACACTATTTACAGCAACAAACAACATTCAGTATAACGAATGAAATTAATATTACTATTCTTATTAAGAACTTAAAGAAAAAGAATTATAAGTTATATCCTGCGTTTATTTTTATGGTTACAAAAATAGTTAATTCTCACAGAGAATTTAGAACTAGTTTTAACTCAGAAGGTAATTTAGGTTATTGGACAGAGATTTGCCCTTCCTATACCATTTTTGATAAGAAGACGCACACATTTTCTGGCATCTGGTCACCAAATTTAGCTAATTTTTCTGAGTTTCATTCTCAATATGAAAAGGATGTAGAAAATTACACTGGTACGGGTAGTTTATTTCCAAAAACACCTATACCAGATAATAATATTCCGATATCTATGATTCCTTGGAGTTCTTTTACAGCATTTAATTTAAATATTAATAATAGTGGAGATTTTCTCTTACCAATAATAACTGGAGGGAAATATTCAAAAGTAAATGATGAATTATTCCTACCTGTCTCTTTACAAATTCATCATGCTGTTTGTGATGGTTATCATGCAAGTGTTTTTATGAATGACTTACAAAGACTTGTTGATGAAAGTGCAGACTGGGTTTAACTGGTCATTGGAGGATAAAACCGAGGGAACTGTGTGTAACAGTTCCTTTTTTAATAGAAATACTTAAGTTTGTGAATAAATGCATTTAAACTACTATGGAAGTACAAAACAATGAAAATCAAAAAAAGACAATGCTAAAGTAGACCCAGCAATAATAATTTTTAAAAAAGCTGAGCCTATAATTAAACCTCATGTCGCATTATCAGTATAACCACAAAAAACCTACTTTCATTCTCTGTGGTGAAGCGATGATTTTTCGATTCATGGGTGGCTAACGGATAGCAAGAGTTGAACAAAACGTTGTTTCGGCAGCGTTTTTTCTTATTGAGTTAAATGGCAGGGAGTTGAAGAATATCCGAAGAAAAAAGCACCCTTTTTACAAAGGATGCCAGCATTTAGTTATTTCATTTGGCTTTAACACTCTTCTTTTGAAATCAATAGCTTGCCACTCTATGGATTTTTCATTACTAAAAGTGATCGTCACTAAATCATTGGGAGGACCGTGAGCACCTTCAAATGTTGTCACCTGCACGGTGACATTAAATAAGAAAGTGCCTATTGGCAACTTCTTAATTTGGGTTATTTTACCACAATTATTTTGTTTAATTTCACCATATTGCTTCTTCAATTCCTGTTGAATTGAGGGATACAGCATAATGAAAATCAAGTCATCACGCAACTGTACATCATTTTTAGTTACGGTTTCAGCTTTAACAGGTGAATAAGAGAAAAGGGTTAAGCAGGCAATAAATATGAAAATGCTTTTTCTCATAAAAATCCTCCATTCCAGGTTTCTCTTATAATTAACACTTAAAGAAAATCTTATTAACGGGTGCTTGATCGAAAAAAGGTAAGGTTGCCTACGGCAGCCTTTTTCTTATTGCTCTCTAACGATTCAGTTTAATAAGATGCATAAAATAAACCTCATTTCTGAGGTTTATGGCTTAAAATTCAATAATCCCAAGAATTTGCTTGTATTGCCTTGAAATTTAAAGAAATATGGTTGGTTCTCATTGTCAAAAACCAATAAATATGGATTTTCTTGAACAGGAAAAATAATCATTACTTCATCTAAAAGGTCATTGAACCATTGATTTTCAACCGTAACATTAGGTTCTAAAGGGATTTTTATCACAAACCCATTATTAGGATATGGGTTCAATTTCACGTAAACCCCTGTTATTCCTTCAAGAAATTTCTCTACTTCTTGTTGTAAATCGGGGTTTTTTTGAACATTTTTTATAACTTTACCTTTTTTTATATCGATAATTTGTATTTGATGATTAGTTTGAGCCATAGCATGGGTTGTATATAGTATAAAAATACAAAAACTTATTAAAACCTTTTTAATCACTCTAATCACCTCAAAGGTATTTTCCCCAATAATTAAGGTGGTATTAAAATGTCGATTATGTAGCAGCAATTTTGAGTTTGTGAATAATTGTACTTAAACAAACGGGGTGCGTTAGTTCAACAAGCTTTTAGCAGCAATCATAATCATTTTCTTGTTCTTCCGCAATCGGGCGCGTTTATTTAGGAACGCGTCTTTTTTATTTATAGGGCCATATTGCGGATTAAGAGAAGTAATTATTAGACAGTAAATCGAAATAACAATCAGTAACAATAATCGTTAAAGATTGAGAGGTGAAGAAATGGATAACCAGAGAATTATTGGACAAACGAAAAGCGTTGGATTTCAAGTAGGGGTTAGAAGGACTTTCCCTATCTCGCAGGAGAAAGCTTGGGAGCTTATTACTTCTGAAGAAGGGTTTAATTTATGGTTGGGGGAAAGTACTAGCATTATTCTTCATCCAGGTCAGAAATACATTACGAAAACAGGGTCAGGTGAAATCCGGGTAGTTAAGCCGTTACAAAAGATTCGCCTAACTTGGCAAAAAGAAGACTGGGAAAGACCGTCTACAGTTCAAGTCCGTATTATATCGAAAGTAAGTAATAAAACAACGATAAGTTTTCATCAATAGAATCTTTCGGACAAGAATGTTAGAGAAGAAATGAAAGTATATTGGGAAACAGTTCTAGAGGGAATAAGGGAAAGGTCGCAAAATTCCGTTTAGAATACAGTTTTAATAGAATTGAATATTAAAGGAGGATATAGGTGATGAATCCATTTAGTCACATCGACCTTAGAGTAACTAATCTGGAGAGAGCCTTGCCTTTCTATGAGAAGTTTCTTCCTGAGCTTGGATTTACTCAAACGTTTCATAGTAAAAATTGGAATGTGTTTGCTACAGAAGGAAATCTACCGAGTGTAGCTTATTTCGCTATTACTGAAGACTCTTCACACAAACCTAATGGAAATCTCATTGGATTTTGGGCGAAAGACCGCTGGGAAGTTGACAGGTTTGCCCAACTTGTTAAAGAAATTGGTGGTAAGATTACCAGTGGGCCTAAAATATTTCCAATTAGCGCTACTTATTATGCTTTTTATTTTGAAGACCCCTGTGGAAATCAATATGAAATTGTCCATCGTTTGAACTAACAAAATGTTAAGGCTCACTATATAAGGAACAATCCTTGATACTAACGGTTGAGGATTATTAATTGAACAATACCAGCTATTATGAGCTTCTTGTTTATTCAAGAAAAGGGCGCGTTTATATAAGAACGCGTCTTTTTCGTGTATTGGGCCATATAAAGGAATGAGGATTTTTGAGTTAAATGAAATAGTTAAGAAGGAATTTAATTCGTCTATCATAAATTTATATATTTCTAATTCCTTTAAAGATTACTTATACCCAATAGGAGTTATATGTAATTTTATTACATAATCAAAATTCAATATACCTTTCTTGTTGAACCAATTCCTATAAAATTCTCAGCATTACAATAATCAATCCAATGTTCAATTAACTCTTTATACACGCTATCTCCCACTTAACACTCTATAATAATTATTTAACTAATCAGCTATGCAGTTGTACAATTAAAGTTCCATAATTATAAGTTCAAATAATTGGAGGTGAATATATTTGAGTTTTTATATTTACACAAGACTCAATCTATTTATTTATTGTTAAATGGTATACTTGATATAAAAGAATCATTGGAGGACCAATAGTATCTGTTTCACTTGCCTATAAGAGAAAATTAATCCAATTGGATGATGTGCTTTTGGATACAGGTTACTTAGTTGAAGGCAAACAAAAATATATTGTAGTTAGCTTTAATTAAGCCAAATAAAATATAAGGGTTTCAGGTGAAAAATGAAAACATATAAATTTATTAAAGTCTACAAAAACAACAATAACTATCGGTTATCATTTAACAATCTAGCTAAAAAGACCTTTGGTATTGATTTTGAAGAGTGGTATCAACAGGGCTCTTGGAATGAAAACTATATATGCTACAGCTATGTTAATAATAATGAAGTGATTTCTAATGTTTCGCTCAATACAATGGAACTGATCATTGATGGGAAAATACAGAAGGCTATCCAGATTGGAACGGTAATGACTGATCCTGAATATAGAAGACAAGGATTAGCATACCAGCTGTTAAGTAAAGTACTTGCAGATTATGACCATCTATATGATTTATATTTTTTAGCAGCTGATGCTGAGGCAGTACCTCTCTATCAAAAATGTGGTTTTACGCCCAATGATGAGAACCAATATGTTATTGATCTAAAAGGATACCAGCTTATCGATGAACCGTTAGAAAAATGCATTGTTCCACCAAATATGATGCTAGAAATTAAAAAACAATCTCAACCTCATTCAAATATTTTATCCGCGCGAGGCGATGAGCATGTTCTGATGTTCTACTATACATTAGGTTTTAGGGACTTAGTCCATCGACCGCAGGATGATGTTTATACTATTTTTAAAATAGATGGAGATCAGCTGCATCTATATGACATACTTTCACCAAGGAAAGTAGATTTACAGGAACTTGTTGAGCTAATCACTCCGAAGAATGTGAAAACAGTAGTCTGTCACTTTACACCTGATCAACCTATTAAAAATCTAAAAGTAGCAGTAGATACATCTAGCAATTGGATGATCCGAACAACCACTAACAAAGGCTTTCCGACACTCGCCCGATTTCCTAGGATATCTCAAACATAAAACGATTAGACATAACCTCATTTCAATCCGTCATGGGGAACCTTATCATAAGTAAGTGAGGTTTTTTACGATGTCAAAAAAAGCTGAAATATACAAGTTAATTGATTAAGCTGTGTATATTTCAGCTTAAATTAGTTAAGAAGTTATTAAGTGAAAATAAAGTTGTTAAATTACAATAAAGTCGTTTAAAAACAAATAAAGTTGTTTAAAAGATGGTACGAAATTGAATTTTCATACCATCTTTTTTTAATTTCCTTGTATAATAAAAGGAAGAATATTTCGATATTTGTTTAGTTAATAATAGGCAGTTATTTTAATCAATGAAACTGATCTCGAGAGGTGAGCAACATGATTTTAGTCAGTTCTTGTTTAGCTGGAAATCCAGTAAGATATAATGGTACAGCTTGTTTAGATAATACAATTCAAAAATTAATTGCTGAAAAGAAAGCAATAGCTGTTTGTCCTGAACTACTAGGTGGTTTTAACACACCAAGAGAGCCTGCTGAAATCTTAGGTGGGAATGGTTATGATGTTTTAACTGGAAAAGCTAAAGTTATAGAACGTTCAGGGAATGATGTGACGGAATTGTATATAAACGGTGCTGTAAAGACATTAGAGATAGCACAAGAAATGAAAGTCACTCATGTGGTCTTAAAAGAATATAGCCCCTCTTGTGGAAGTAAAGAAATTTATAATGGAGAATTTGTTGGTGAAAAAGTAGCTGGAGTTGGAGTAACGACAGCTTTATTGAAAAGGAATGGGATTCAAGTGATTTCTGAATGTGAGTTAGAGAATTTAAAGGATGAAATTTAAAAATAAGGGGCATATTCTGAACGATTCGCTCTCCGAAAATTAATCTACTTTATTATTTCTTCAAATTAAAGATTACAACAAATAAGATTTATTTTTAAACATCTTTAAAACCACCTACAAATTAATCTAGTAGGTGGTTACTACATTTCACGGGTTTAAATTAAACAACTTTATTATCTCTGCACAGAAGTAATTATATAATTTTTTTTATTGATTCTTTGTGACGACAATTGCTATCTTTGTCTAGGCATCGTTTGCCTGTTCTTTTTTAATGCTTCTCCATTCATCTTTTACTGAATAGTTTAAGAATATAACTAATTAGTTGAGGTGAAATATGGATTTCAATCATTTACGGTATCTTGCGATAGGCGATTCCCTTACTGTGGGTATCGGTATTCCGTTTTTGGACCCTGGGTTTGTTGAATATTACAGATGTCAAAGCCAGCAAATTTTAAAAAAGCGTATTTCTTATCAAAAATATGCAAGGTCAGGAGCAACGACAGAGGATGTTTTAACTATGCTCAATGCCCCGATTGTTACGGAAGCTGTAAATTGTGCAAATATCATCACGATAACAGCTGGAGGGGATGATTTAATAAACGCTGCTAAAGGATTTTTAATAAATAAAAACGAAGAAAGTATATCTCATGCTATTAAACAATCAGGGAATAACATCTCAAAAATATTAGAAAAAATTCACCACCTAGACAAACAAGATAAATATATTTTACGCTTAATGAATTTATACAATCCATTTATCGAAATTCCTATAGCAGATGAGGCGATTAGAGCGTTTAATTCATTGATTAACAGTTTTGGTCGGGAATTGAATGTTAAAGTAGCTGATATCTATAGTGTATTTAAGGGGAATGAAAAAGTTTTATTATCATCAGGAGGAGTTCATCCTAATAGTAGGGGATACTATCAAATGGCATTAGCTTTTAGTAGGCTCGGATATTCCCCGTTATAGGGCTAAAGGCTGTAAGTATAATCTAATCCTTTTTGTTTTATGAGCTATTACTTATTATTTTTCTAGCAAAAGGCTGAGCATCATCGTCAGCCTTTTGCTATTTTCTATATTCAACAATCGGGCGCTATCCTTGAACAAGGATAAGCGCTCATTTTTCATTTAAGGGCCATATTCTTTAATAACAAACTAATATCAAAATTGGATATTAATGTTAAAATATAATAAAGCTTGTTAGGAAAGTAAAGAAATTATTCAGATATTTGAAAAGAAGGAAACTTTATAAAAAAATACGGATTCCGGTACGGGAGGGAAATATTTGAAATAATGATATATTTATTTGGTTACTGCATTAATAATAATTGTTTTAGGAATTACTTTTTTTCTAAATAAAGCAAAATATTCATCCTTCCTAGAGCTTGTTCCGAAAGAAGAAATATCTAAAATAGATAGAACTGTAATTGAAAAATATTTAGATAATACAGACACAGACATTTCCATAACGGATAAACAGTTAATAGATAAAATCTTATATGATTTTTCTCAAATGAAATAAAAAAAAGTAAATAACCCAACTACTGGAACTAAGATATATGATATTAGACCTTACCCCAGTGATATATTCGGTATAAGCTTTTTTGAACAAAAATATGTATGGATAAAAAATAAATATAACAGTGATTTCTATGAAATAGTCAATGAGGAAGAACCGTTAATAACTATTAAAAATGAAGAATAAGACTGAGATTTTCTGATGAATAGGACTGAATATTTTAACTTTGATCTTAATTGAACGGAACAATAGACAAATAATGATAGGACCCTTTGCGTTATTATTATATTTCACAAACGGGCGCATTTCTTTAGCAAGAAAGCGTCCTTCTTTATGGATCGGGCCAGATTGTTGTAAAGGAGTGTGTTTAGGTATTAAAAAGTCAAGAGACGCTAAAGATTTAATAGATAGTTTAATACCAATGGGAATGATTTTTGGTTGTGCTATCGGTGTAATTTTTGGCATGTTTTTCAAACCAAGCTTTCTAGTATTTACAGTTAGTTTAGGAACTGGAATAGGCTATTTATTTGGAGTTATTGCTTTTGGAATTTATAGTAAGAAAGGAAAATCATAGTTTGGGAATTTGAATAACAGAACTATATTAGAAGCATGCTGTATTTTTATAAAGAGTTCCGTTGTAAGGTGCATTTTGAAAATTATAAGCTAAAATGACGTACAATTTGGCAAAAAAAAAATTGCCCTATAAAAATTAAAAACCTCGTCGAAAAATGACGAGGTTTTTAACTTGAATTGAATATTAGCCACTTGTTCAACAATCCACTCGGTAGTGGATTAACAATAAACTTGATCTACAATAGTTCCATAAATCTAATTTAATAAATTTTGAATAAGTTGGAATTTCCTATCTCTTCTGTTAGGTCCGATTTAAGAGACGAAAAGTTGTCATCCAATAAACGATGTATTGTCCTACGCCTAACGCTCCTATACACAATATCGGGACGAATATATTTTGGGAAAACACAAAGCAAATGATGGTAACAACGGGGATTGCAAGACTGTAATAAATATTGACATTTCGACAAGCCTTAAAAGTTACCCATTGTTGCCCTTCATCCATTTCTCGAAATTCGTACGGAATAAAACTATTCAATTTACTTTTGTTTTGGGGATTTTTATTGTTATACAATTTAATAAGTATAGTCCAAACAAACGCTAAAATAAAAGATATCCAAGAAAATAATTTAGCCAATAAAGCCTGTGTATTTATTAGTGATAGTACCAAAGAGGCAGTGATAAAAATTAGTAAATTATTTTAAACGTGGAATTTTGGCTTATGCGCAAGATCTTGATGAAACTGCCGAATAACAAATAAAACAGATAATTTAAATTAATATGCCTTTGAGAGAAGCGGATGGTTAGCTGAACATGATACAATGAATTTGAAAGGCTTGTTAAAAAAATAAAGGATTTGCTAATTTAAGGAGGGAATGGAATGTTTACATCAGTAAATGATTTCTTAAACGAATGGAAACAAGAAGCAGCTTCTACCCAAAAAGTGTTGGATGTGCTGACGGATGAATCGTTGAATCAGGAGGTTTCTCCAGGATTAAACAGCATTGGAAGCCTAGCTTGGCATATTACTGGAGCAGCTTACTACTTTCCTTCACAGGTTGGATTAAAATTTGAGATTCCTGATCTTCAAAAAGAGGCACCGAAATCAGCTGCTGAAATCAGCGAGACATACAAAATAGTAAGTCAGCGGTTAACACAAGCATTTTCTGAACAGGTTTCAGATGAAAAAATGAACAAAATGGTGAATTTATTTGGAATGGACATGCCAGTTCAGGCTGTTTTCCGTCTGCTAATTCAACATCAGGCTCATCATCGCGGACAATTGACTGTCCTTATGAGACAAGCTGAATTGACAGTTCCTGGCGTATATGGTCCTAGCAAAGAAGAATGGGAAGCAATGAATGCTCAAAAGAGCTGATATCGTCATGATGCAAAAAAGCCGGCGCCTGCCGGATTTTTTGTACTATCTGAATTTATTTCATTTCTTAACTCAGTTTGCGGACTGAATCCGTTTTTATATTCATTATAACAAAAATGATATTCAAGAATCGGTCGCGTTTATTTAGAAACGCGTCTTTTTCGTGTATTGGGCCAGATTGTGGAGAATCATTTCCTAAGAAAATTAGTTGTATTTATTAGAAATATAGACGATTTTGTGAAATAAATAGGAATATTTGAAAGAGTGTCGAAACTTGTTAATATACCCGAAGTAATTCAACAAGCGTAAGAAGGATAGTAAATTTCTAATCAACACATTTAGAGATAAAAATAAGTAATTTACCACGAAATTGAGGTAGTAGAATAATGGAAACCTCGAAGTTTAAGAAAGTATATCTTATATAACTTATTGCTTTGCCATTTTGTTTTATATAAAGGAGTTCCTATAATATGAAAAGAGGTAAAAAGATAATGGTTTGGCTTTTAGGCGTAATTGTTTTAATAGTTTTATGTGTTATGTTATGGTTTAATCTTTCTTATTCGCCTACTAAATCGGAATTCAAAGAAATAACAAGTAATCAAATATCAGAAATGCAGCCACAAAATGGACTTTTTACTATTGAGGATATTTCGAAACTACCATCACCAGTTCAAAAACATTTTCAATATTGCGGATATATTGGCACGCCAAAAATGTCCAATATGAAAGCCTACTATAATGATGTTGATTTTGTGTTATACCCGGATAAACCAAAGCTTAAGATTAAATACATCCAATACAACTTTGTGGATGAGCCGGCAAGAATTGCCTTCATTGATACAAGTATGTATGGTGTCCCTTTTGAGGGAATGGACACATACCAAAATGGCATTGGTTCTATGAAGGGCGTTATTGCTAAGGCTTTTACTTTATTTAACCAAAAGGGTGAAGGAATGGATAAATCAAGTCTTGTTACCATCCTTAGTGAAAGTCTCTTAATGCCTAACCTTGCGTTACAAGACTATGTTAGTTGGGAAGAAATTGATGAAACCCACGCAAGAGCAACTATTACATATTACGGAATATCAGCAAGTGGAATTTTTACATTTGATGATAATGGAGCAATGATAATGTTTACTACAGACGATAGAGAAAATACCGATACAAATGGTAACATTCAAAAAGTAAAATGGTCAGCAATTTGTGGTGGTTATAAAGAATTGAACGGAATAAAGTATCCTACATCTTTACAAGCTGTATGGCACTATGAAACAGGAGACCTCGTATATTTTGATGGTAGGAATATCGTTATTAAATATGATGTTGCAAACTAAAGCTTAAAATAGAATGTCCAATTTCTTTATTGAAGTAACGGGCGCATTCCTTCATGAGATTGGACCAGCTAAAAGAAATAAATTTGGGAGAATGGGAAGGTCAGATTCAAGAGGAAATTGAGAAGAAAGATCCAGAACGATTCGAATCTTTCTGGAAAACTCCACATCTATTTAAACTAAATTCTGGTGAATCTTTTGCTGAAGTTCAGAACAGAGTACTACCAGAGCTCAAAAATATTGTCAGAAATCATATTGGAACGAACATATTAATTGTAACACATACCGTTGTTGTAAAAATATTAATGGCTTATTTTGAAGGGAGTGCTTTATCAGATTTATGGAATCCTCCTTACATTCATCCAGCATGTTTGTGTAAGGTAGAGATCGAGGAAGATAAACAAATCATTTGTCTCCATGGGGATATCTCACATTTTAAACAACAAATAATTGAATCATACTGAAGTTGGTAACATTTGTACTGTAGGCACCTATGCTGGTAGTTTCACATATTGTAGGGTCAATAGCCATTATTTTGGTACCTTTTAATACTTTTGATGAATTATCATAAACTGGATAGGGGTAATTGAATGAATTAGGCGAGGAAAATAATGTGTTAATTTCCTCTGGTTAGTTGACATTTTGTTCCAAAGGTATATAATTTAAGTAATTAAGTAATTACTTAAATGAAGGGAGGAAAATTTATTGTCGATTAACGAGTTGTTTAAAGCATTATCTGATGAAAACAGAAGAAAAATTCTAGACCTTTTACGTTTTGGAGATATGACGGCTGGAGACATTGCTAAACATTTTGATATTAGTAAGCCAGGGATTTCACAACATTTATCTGTATTAAAAAATGCTAATTTGGTGTATGCATTCAAAAAAGGTCAGTATGTTTATTATTCATTAAATTCTACAGTGTTTCAGGAAGTAATGAAGTGGATCATTCAATTCAATTCAAAGGGGGAAAAATAATGCTGAAAAAACTCGGTATTGGTTTCTTAACGGTTATAAGTTGCGGTCTGAGTCTATATTTATTTGTTTCAAATGTAAAAATGGATGAAATAAAGTATGGGTCAGGTGAAGTAATCCTATTTAGCATTCCTTTAACAATGATATTAATTTACATTCAGCTACTTACACTACCGAAATTAATTAAACATCACAACTATGCTAGATTAAAAAATGGCATTGATAGTATTATTTTATCTTTGACCGTTATCCTTTTTTCTCTGCATATTGGATTACTTCTTGTTTCTACTGGGACAGATTTCGACTTATTACAGTTAATTCCTATATCTATAGGAATTGTTCTGATCACCACTGCTAACACACTTCCAAGATTCCAACTAAACATACTTGAAGGTTCCCCAAACTTAATTACCGAAACCAATAAATTATGGAATATAGTGCTACGTCCGGTTTCTTTTCCTCTTTATTTCGGGGGTTTACTAATGTTACTTTGTGTATTTCTTGAAGGAAAATTGATGTTAATTTTTTTCTTCGCAATTCTTCTTTTCACGTTAATTGTTTCTATTTTACGTTCATATAGAGCTTATCAGCTTCATTTAAACAATAAATAAAGGTAGTTAGCATCCTGATTTTAGTCTACATTAGTCCAATTATACAGCGACTAGACAGGTGCCATGATCTAGGTAGGATTAAGGTACTTTATTGTTATATCTTGCTAATGTCAAGAGACCGTTAATAAATTGTGAATACATTCACTTAAACTATTCTGAAAATAACAATTTTCATTTATTTGATGGTGCCGCAGCGCGGCATGGATGTCTACCATGAAAATAAATCTCTTCAAGAATAGGAAATGACAACACTAAAGAAGACCCTGCTCAATCGTTTAAAAAAAGAAGAGAGCGTTAATTAATATGCCTATGTATTAGGGTTGACTGGATTAGGTCAATATCAATATTTACACTTCCTTCCATTTTCATTCTTTGTGTTGCAGCGACGATTTTTCCGCTGCATGGGTGGCTAACGGGTGGTTTTTCTGTAATTAGCAGGGACGCTTTTTTACTATCATATGCATTTCTTCAATAAGAACTTGAAACGATCTTCAACAATCGGGCGCGATTATTGAGTAACACAGGTAGAAAATAATAAAACTTTTTTAAAAAATTGAAACTTAAATCTGCTGGATAAGAATCCATTTTGGATAAAAATCTTTTTTCAAAATGGGTTCTTTTTATTTATCATAATATAAGGGTTTGTGAGGTATTTTTGATCAAACTTTATTTTAAAGCAACCTTTGTTAAAAGAACGAGTAAGTACCAAGCTAAAGATTTAATAGCGTTGCGCGTGTGATTTAGTCAAAAAGTTGGACTAATACCAGCGAAGCTGCTATAGACCACAATAAGCAATTTTATGAACGCAAAATACTTAATTTACAATGAGAATTAGGTAATTGGTTGTAACGAAAACGGCTTGTTCTAAATCATTCTTTAACATGTGACACATTACTTTTTTATTGTTAGCTAGATAAGGATACATGTATAGGGTCTTGATAAAGTATTTATTTACTTATGTATCTAGAGCATCATTATATCGAAGGCTATCAGAGGATAATTGTTAACCATCCTTATTCCAAAAAGAAAAAATTATGAAATAATAATTAATTCGACTTGACCATTACGTAACGTAATGGTTTATTATGGAAATACCGGTAATAGATGCGCGCGAAACGAGGGGATGATTATTTCCAAGAAGAATAACTTGAAAGTTGGAGAACTTGCTAAGTTGACAGGATTAACAATTCGGACTTTGCGTTATTATGACCAAATTGGTTTGTTTTCTCCATCAGACTATTCAAAAGGAGGGTATCGACTATTTAATGAGTCAGATCTTTTACGATTACAGCAAATTCTTGCCTTAAAGGAATTAGGACTATCACTAGAGGAAGTCAAATCTGTTCTAGACAAGGATGATTATAATCCAGCAGAAGTAATATCTCTTCAAATAAGTCGTCTGAAGGAAAATATCAGTAAGCAGCAAAAATTATTAAAAGAACTACAAAATATTTCAAGTCTTATGCAAATAAACAAACCTGTAACGGTTGAAGATTTTACAAAGTTGCTTAGTTTGATGAAAAAAAGTCATCAATCCTATTTTATTGGAAGACAAAAGAGCATAGAGAGCCATTTAGACCGACTCGGCAATTTTCTTGTCAGATATCCGAATGATTCAGAAAAAGGAGGAACAAATAATGAATAATCGATTTGCTACGCATGATACCTTTGTTGTGGAAAGAGTTTATAATACCAATCGTGATCGTGTTTTTACGGCATGGTCCGACCCAACTATAAAGTCCCAATGGTTTCAGAAGGCCGAAGAATTTGACTTTCGTGTAGGAGGACGGGAGAGTAACTCAGGTGGGCCACCAGGGGGACCTGTTTACAGATTTAACGCACGATATGAGGAAATTGTACCGAATCAGCGCATTGTCTATACTTATACCATGGATATGGGTGAAACACGTATTTCTGTATCGGTGACCACTGTTGAATTTAAACAAGAGGAATCGGAGACTCGGTTGATATTTACTGAACAGGGCGCTTTCTTCGATGGTCATGATTCGCCAGAAGCCCGAGAACATGGTACGAAGATCATGTTGGATAAGTTGTGTGAAGTGTTGAAACACGAATCTATGACGGAGCAAAATCAATGACAGTGATTCAAAAGAAGGCAGACGCTAAGGATTGGCTTGGTCTTGCTGTCTTGGTCTTTGCCAGTTTGCTTGTGTCCATCGATTTATTTGTACTTGTTCTAGCGCTACCATACCTAAGTATAGACTTAAAGGCTAGCAGTGTTGAACAAATATGGATCATGGATATATATGGATTCATGCTTGCTGGATTCCTAATTACAATGGGCACACTTGGAGACCGCATCGGCAGGCGCAAGTTGCTATTGATTGGGGCATCGGCGTTCGGTTTCGCATCCGTTCTGTCAGCTTTTTCTATAAATCCTGTGATGTTAATTATGTCTAGAGCTTTGCTCGGAATTGCTGGGGCAACCATTGCTCCTTCCACGTTAGCTCTGATTAGCACCATGTTCTCCGATTCTAAACAACGTGGAATTGCTATTAGTATTTGGATGGCCGGATTCATGGGAGGGGCCGCAATAGGTCCGTTGATTGGCGGCATTCTACTGGCGAATTATTGGTGGGGGTCGGTATTTTTGCTTGGTGTACCTGCCATGATCGTGTTAGTTTTGCTAGGTCCATTACTTCTACCTGAATACCGTAATACAAATGCCGGTCGGCTCGACTTATTTAGCGTTTTCCTATCTTTGGCTTCTATTTTACCATTAATTTATGGTTTCAAGGAAATAGCTAATTATGGGTGGAATCTGTTGAACTTCTTGTTAATCCTGGCAGGATTGGGGATCAGTGTCGTTTTTGTAAAGCGACAACGTATGTTAACAAACCCATTGCTCGATCTAAGACTGTTTTCAGACCGAACCTTAAGCACAGCGGTAGGAGGACAACTGGCGGGGACCATGCTCATGGGTATCATCATGCTGCTTGTCACGCAGTACCTTCAGTTAGTTAAAGGGCTTCCCCCCTTACAAACAGCTTTATGGATGCTTCCTGCAGTGAGCGCACAAATGATTAGTTTTCTTGTATCCCCAATAATTGCACAAAAAATTCGTCCTGCCTATCTGATTGGGGGAGGACTTGCGGCTTCTGTAACAGGTCTCTTATTGCTTTCTCAGGTGGAAATGAATACTGGATTGACTTTATTAGTAGCCGGTTATGCTCTCACCAGTTTTGGCTCAGGTCCATTGATGACATTATCTCCTAATATGATTATTGGATCAGCGCCACCTGAGAGGGCAGGATCAGCTGGTGGGCTGTCGCAGACTAGCGCCGAATTTGGTTTCGCATTGGGACTCGCTGTTTTAGGTAGTATTAGTACTGCTGTATATAGAAATCGGATGGCCGACTTAATTCCACAAGAACTACCGAATAGAGCATCACTAATAGCACGGGACAACATCGCAGGAGCAATAAAAGTTGCACAAGATATTCCAAATTCATTAGGCCATTCACTGCTAACCATAGCACGGGAAGCCTTCACAATTGGTATGAACACTGTTGCAGGAGTAAGTGCAGTCCTACTGCTTGTTGTAGCAGTAATCATTGTGACCATGCTTAGACACGTAAATCTAAGCAAAGGATCTACGGATAACTAGAATAGCAGTTAATAAATTAACTAAAGCCTAATTTCTCGGTGTTGTAATCGTGAACTGCCCCGTAAATGTTAGACACCAATCTGACGTTTACGGGGGTTTTTTTATGGCCAAATTTACAGCAGAAGATAGAATACAGATTGTTTTACGGTATGTAAATGGGAACGAAGCTA
>NZ_CALBWS010000054.1 GCF_937468385.1 Neobacillus rhizosphaerae | reverse complement strand
CAGGATCAAACTCTCCAAGAAAGTTGATTAGCTCATAAAAGTTACGTTGGCTTAGTTTCAATTGAAACTAATAATTTTTTGTTTGTTGACGTTTTTGTTTGTTTAGTTTTCAAAGATCAATTTTTCTCTATCGCTCAAAAGCGACTTTATAATCATACCAAGTTATCTACTAAAAGTCAATGACTTTTTTTAAATAATGGCTTGTCGACTTAGTGACGACTTTTAATATATTACAGCATACTAAATAATAGGTCAATACTTTTTTAAAAAAACTTTTTTTAAAAAATTTCATATGTTTCAACTCCCAGCCCAATCAAAGAAATGGTTGATTATGTGCTGTACACCAACATGATAATTGCGGTGTGAGTAAAGCTTAGCTCCATCTAATTGGTAGAGAAGAATGTTTTTATTTCGCTCACATTGGATAATTTGATTCGTTTTTGCATCGCTCCGCCCTTTTTCTTTACAAAGAAAAACCGCTGTTTACCAGCGGCCTATCGATCTAGATTACCCATTGTTGAATAGCTACTAAAGCAAATAAGCCTGGAATTCCCAAAAAACCTGATACAGCTGATGTCGCAAAATTAATAGGTATATGAATTCCATATCGATTACCCGCTACATTCAAGAAAAATAAAAATAGCGCTCCGATTAATAGTTTTATTACCGCTTGGCCAGCAAACCGAACAGGCTTAAAAGGGGTTCCAGAGAATAATAATAAAAGAGCGAGCCCCCCTAGAATGGATATGACGATAATTGGTTCCAAAAAAGCAATCCCCTTTCATAAATCCCTTTACTTACAACCTATGTACAAGTTGTTAAGATTAGACCTATGAAAGAACAAAAGGCGCAAGCGCCCGTTTAGCGGCGTATGGACTGGAGCGCTTTGACTGAGATAAATGTAAACTCGCCGACTGACAAGCCGTTAGGCGAAGACAGAGGTGTAGTTGAATTTATGCGTTCAGAATTTAGGAAATAAATTCTGATTAGCTAAAGGAAACACGAAGAGCGTTAGCGATTCGATGTTGACTTATCGTAGGGAGGAGCGCGAAGTACACTGGGCGCTGGAGCTGGATTCAAATAACCATTTCAAACTATCCACAACAAATAATTTTATAATTTCCTATTCAATAAGAAAAGCGCAAGGCGCCTGGAGCTGGACATTTCTCGAAGTCCAATGTTATAAATTCTTATATTATAAAAAAAGCTCAAGCTCCTTAGAACTTGAGTCACTCAGCATGTTTAGTGCCATAATGAGGTTACATTTCGCTGTTTTGCTTCTCTTAATAGAAAGATATATTTTGCTTCCGCTATTTTTGTTTGGCAAATGACTTCTTCGGAAGGGTCGAAGCTTTTTTCCAGAAGCTGCTTTTCCTGCTGCCAGTGATGTTTAAAATGAGCCAATTGGGCTAAGAGCTTCTCATCAAATTCTTGTCTAAGCCGCCCTTTTCGCCGAAAAAACATAATCAAATCCTCCGGTCCTAATGTTCAGCTTAGCGCCAGGGCGCTGCCGCTTTTAGTCTTATAGTTCCCTCCGGCCCTCTATGGCTTTGGATAGGGTAACCTCGTCTGCATATTCAAGGTCCCCACCCACCGGAAGACCGTGGGCAATTCTTGTTGTTTTAATTCCTGATGGCTTTATCAAGCGGGAGATATACATCGCCGTTGCTTCACCTTCAATATTAGGATTTGTCGCAAGAATCACTTCCTGAACAGTTTCGTCTTGGAGCCGTTTTAGCAAATCCGGGATATTAATATCTTCAGGACCTATGCCGTCCATAGGAGAGATTGCCCCGTGTAATACGTGGTACAATCCGTTGAATTCCTTCATCTTTTCCATCGCGATTACATCCTTTGGATCCTGCACAACACATATTATGCTCTTATCCCGGCGCTGATCCTCACAAATATAGCACGGATCTTGATCAGTTATATGACCGCAAACAGAACAATAGGTTAAATTACGCTTTGCATTCACAAGCGCCTTTGCAAAATCAAGCACGGTATCTTCTTTCATACTTAAAACATAAAAAGCCAGGCGCGCGGCTGTTTTTGGGCCGATACCTGGCAGCTTCATAAAGCTGTCAATCAACTTCGAAATCGGTTCTGGATAATGCATCTCTATTTTTCCTCTCTAATAACAGATAGGGTGCCTGACACCAAGAGATGAACCACCTCGAAGTACCTAAGCACCCCTGCTAGACATATTATTAATCCAGCTCCAGCACCGCTAAACAGGCGCTTCCGCTTTTCTTATTAAAACGGTAAATTCATCCCTTTTGTAAATTGCCCCATTGTGTTATTTGTTAGTTCTTCTACTTTTTTAAGGGCATCATTCGTTGCCGCAAGCACTAAATCTTGAAGCATTTCGACATCGTCCGGATCGACTGCTTCAGGCTTAATGATGACATCCACCACTTCTTTATGGCCTGTTACCACGACTGTTACCATTCCGCCGCCAGCTGTTCCTTCAATCTTTTGCTCACCTAGCTCCTCTTGGGCTTCCGCCATTTTCTTTTGCATTTTTTGCATTTGCTTCATCATATTTTGCATATTTCCCATTCCACCACGCATCATTACTACCTACCTCCAATTAATTAGTCAATAATTTCAACAAATTCAGCACCAAATAATTTCTTTGCCTCAGAAATATGAAGCTCTTCTTCCTTATTAGGACCGCTGTCAATTCCTTCTTCACCATGCTGGCTGTTTAAGAAACTTTCCCGAATGGTTAACCACTGCTCTTCTGGAACACCTAACATCAACAGCCTTTTGTTGGTTAATTTATATAATGCTGTAGAAACCCCTTCAAGAAAATCACTCTTGTCCATAGCCATTTGGCAGAGCATTTCATGTTTAAATTTTAATATAAAGGCATTGTCCGAAGCTGCAACTGGCTCTGCATCATTTAATAAGGCCGCATGTGACTTTATTAAGTTAGCCCGCATTTCGCCCCAATTAGCTTTAAGGACATTCAAATCACTTTTTTTGGCATGTTTTAACACTTCGTTAATTTTTCCTACAGCAGGTTGAAATCCTTTTCTTGATGACCTATGTGCAGATTTTTGCGGCTGCGGCGCGGCTTCTTGCTGAGATTGTGCCACTCCATTTGCCTTTAAATATTGCAGCTCATTTTCAAGGTGCTCAATTCTTGATAGTAATTGCTCGATATCTCCCGATTGTGTTTGTGCCACCTGTTTAACTTCTATTTGACACAGTTTCACAATCGCTACCTCAAGAAAAATCCTTGGATGATTCGTCCATCGCATTTCCTGCTGTGTTTTATTTAAAAGATCGATTAGCTGATAAATTTGTTCAATAGGAATTGTATCCGCCATTGTCCGAAAATCATCATCAAGCAGCACTCTTTCAAGCGATTCTTCAAGATTAGGTGCTGTCTTAAAGAGCAGCATATCTCGGTAAAATAAAATGAAATCCTCAATAAAGCGCGCTGGATCCTTCCCATGATACAATAGCTCATCGAGTGCTTCTAAACCACTTGCCACATCTTTTGTTTGGAACGCAGCAGCTAATTTATTCAAAAACCCTTGTGATACTGAGCCCGTTACCGTAAGCGCATCTTCAACCGTCACCCGGTCTTGGCTGTATGAAATAGCTTGATCTAATAAACTTAACGCATCGCGCATACCGCCTTCAGCCGCTCTAGCAATCATTTGCAACGCTTGCTCATCACAATCAACGCCTGTTTCTTGAACAATTAACTTCATCCGATTCACGATTGACCCTGCTGTAATGCGTCTGAAATCAAAACGCTGACATCTTGAGATAATCGTTAACGGTATTTTATGAGGTTCTGTTGTTGCTAAGATAAAGATGACATGCTTCGGTGGTTCTTCCAAAGTTTTTAGGAGCGCATTAAACGCACTAATGGATAGCATATGCACTTCATCAATGATATAGACCTTGTAGTTGACTGCCGTCGGTGCGAATTTTACCTTGTCCAAAACATCTCTCATTTCTTCGACTCGAGAGTTGGACGCCGCGTCAAATTCTAATACATCTGAAATTGTTCCATTTGTAATCCCGCGGCAGGCTGCACATTCATTACATGGTTCCGAAACAGGTGCACGCTCACAATTAATCGCTTTTGCTAAAATTTTCGCCGCACTTGTTTTCCCTGTTCCTCGTGGCCCGGAAAAAAGATAGGCATGCGATATTTTTTGTTGAAGCAGGGCGTTTTGCAATGTCTTCGTTACATGTTCTTGCCCTACGACATCAATAAATGTCTGCGGTCGCCAAACACGATATAAAGCTTGATAAGCCACGTGACACCGCCCCCTTCAAATTTTTATTCTACCTATTGTCCAGCTCAGGCGCTTCCGCTTTTCTCAAAAGAATAAGAAAGTATCATTTTTACTTCGATAACTGTCTAGCTCCAGCGCCTAGCGGCTAGTGTACTTCACTCTTCTCCCTACGATAAGTCAACATCGGATCGCTCACGCTCTCCGTGTTTCCTTTATCTCAGTCGAAGAGCTCCAGTCCATACGCCGCTAAACAGGCGCTTCCGCTTTTCTCATTATAACGTATCTATTTTGCTTTTTTCAAAGTATATATCGGAGTTCGCAAAAAAACTCATCCCAAGAACGAGATGAGTTAATTTTAAAAGCATATGTAATAACTGCCGTGCACCTTCCTTCGACTGACGCCCATAAGCGTTACTTAAGCAGTTAGCTCGGCCCAGGCACCCCTGCGGCACATGGAAGCGTCCACTTAATGCTGCTTCCTTCCGGACCTGACATGGTTCATGGATTCCCATTGCGCAGGACCCGGGCGTCAACACCACTTACTTAAGGCAGACCCTACAGGACATCAGCCTCAGGAAGGGATTCAGTCTCGCTAGAGCGGATTGCGAGTACAGGGCACCGCTACCTCCCCACCTAGCACGGCAAAGTTGATACCAAAGTTTAATGCGTCTCAATCTGACACCTTTTTAGTATACAAACATTCTCGGAAAAAAGCAATCATAATACACTGTAAATTTTTGTAAGTTCATTTAACTTCATTTTCTCTTTTTACTTGTCTCTCAAGTTTTTTCCGGTCTCTTATTTTTCGAAAAAAATCTGAGAGCAGCTGACCGCACTCTGTTTCTAATACTCCCTTGGTTACTAAACTTTGATGATTAAAGCGCTCGTCCTGTAAGAGATTCATTAATGTCCCGGCACAGCCACCTTTTGGGTCGGTAGCACCATAAACAACTCTTTTGACTCTTGATAAAATAATGGCCCCTGAACACATCGGACATGGCTCGAGGGTGACATACAATGTGGTGTTCTCAAGACGCCATGAGCCTACTTTGCGGCAGGCTTGATCAATAGCTAAAAGTTCAGCATGCGCTACTGCATTTTGCTCGCTTTCCCTTAAATTATGAGCCCTTGCAAGGACTTTCCCTTGGCTGACTATCACGGCCCCAATCGGCACCTCATCCAGCTCTTCTGCTTTTTTCGCTTCCTCTATTGCTTCTTTCATAAAATATTCGTCTTGGTTATATTCAAGTGTCATGTTAAAACCACCGCCTTTTCAAAAAATGGCATTGTTCATTTATTTTGGTTTACTTTAGTTTCTTTTCATTCTAGCCAAAAAGGCACGGCAAATTGCACGTGATTATCAACTGTAGTTTCCAAAAGATTGTATTGCCTCTGTTAATGATCATGATAATCTGAATGCCTTAACGATGATTAAAAATGTTTTAAAGGCTAACATCGAGCCCAGCAATCAAGAAATTTACCAACATTATATCATTTATCCATCCCTGCCCTCATAAAATAGCGGTAGCGTATGTTTGTGGGAGGGAATAGCATGCAAATTCATGTTGTCAAAGAAAACGAATCATTAACGACGATTGCTCGAAATTATCATACAACGGTAAATGATATTGTTGAGGCAAATGAATTGCCGAATCCAAACAATCTTGTCATCGGACAATCCATTGTGATACCGATTGTCGGCCATTTTTATTTCGTTAAACCTGGAGATTCCTTATATTCAATAGCCCAAAAAGTTGGTGTCCCCTATCAAGAGCTTGCCAAAGTTAATCGAATTCCAGCCAATCGTCCACTAACTGTCGGATTCCGGCTCTATATCCCCCAAGCCCCAAAAAGAAATGCCGAATTTAATGCATATGTTGAGCCACGTGGTACAACGGTAGCCCCTGTATTAGAAAACAGTGCCCGCGAGGCCTCACCGTATCTGACATATTTAGCTCCCTTTAGCTTCCAGGCCCGCCGTGATGGCACATTGAAGGAACCATTACTGAATAACTTCCCAACGATTGCGAAAACCAATCGAAATGTCTTGATGATGGTGATTAACAACCAGGAAAATGACCAATTTAACGATGAACTCGGACGAACTTTATTAACTGATATAGCGATTCAAGATAAATTCCTCAATAATATCGTAGCAACTGCGAAAAAGTACGAATTCCGCGATATTCACTTTGACTTTGAGTATTTACGCCCCGTAGACCGTGAAGCCTACAATCGCTTTTTACGAAAGGCGAAGCAGCGTTTTAAAAGCGAAGGCTGGCTAATGTCGACGGCCCTTGCCCCCAAAACGAGTGCAACACAAAAAGGAAAATGGTATGAAGGTCATGATTATAAAGCGCACGGGGAAATCTCAGACTTTGTCGTGATAATGACGTACGAATGGGGGTATAGCGGCGGCCCTGCCATGGCCGTTTCACCCATCGAGCAAGTGAGGAAAGTTTTGGAATACGCCATCACCGAAATGCCCTCAAATAAAATTCTTATGGGACAAAATCTATATGGCTATGATTGGACGCTGCCATTCGTTCAGGGTTCAGTGGCGAAGGCGGTCAGTCCACAGCAGGCGATACAACTTGCCGCAGCCCATCATGTTCCGATTCAATATAACACAAAAGCACAAGCGCCATTTTTCAACTATACAGCTGCTGACGGCAAGCAGCATGAGGTTTGGTTTGAAGATGCCCGCTCCATCCAGGCGAAGTTTGATTTAATCAAAGAGTTAAATATTAGAGGAATGAGCTATTGGAAACTTGGCTTAGCCTTCCCGCAAAACTGGCTGCTAATCGTTGATAATTTTAATGTTACAAAAAGACCAACCTGAAAAATTTATTATGACAAAAACTGCCTAATAACGGCAGTTTTTTCTTATATTTGACATAAAACTCACATCTTCTAAATATTCCATATCCCTTCCTGTAAGAGATTATGATAAAATATTCATTGTGTCATTTAGAAAATGTTAAATTATCCAGTTCATCCTGGTTAAACATAGAAAGTGCAGGCAGTTGGAGAAGGAGGATTTGCAATGGGGGATACACCCTTTATTACCGTTGAAGGACCGATTGGTGTAGGAAAAACATCTCTCGCAAAAGCCATTTCAAAGCAATTTAATTTTGCTTTATTAAAAGAAATTGTTGATGAAAATCCATTCTTGGGGAAATTTTATGAAAATATCGAGGAATGGAGTTTCCAAACGGAGATGTTTTTTCTCTGCAATCGCTTTAAGCAATTAGGGGATATCAATGCCCATTATTTAAGTCAAAGTCAATCTGTTGTTGCGGACTACCATATTTTTAAAAACTTGATTTTTGCTCAGCGATCCTTAAATCTTGATGAGTACAAAAAGTATTACAAGATCTATCAAATTCTTACTGAAGATATGCCCAAGCCGAATGTCATTATTTATTTAAATGCAAGTTTAGATACATTATTGAAACGGATCAAATTAAGAGGGCGCGAAGTGGAAAAGAATATCAGCCCGCTATATCTAGAACAGCTTTCAATGGATTATGAACAAACCATGACGATTTTTGAAAAAGAACATCCAGAAATCCCAGTTCTCCGCTTTAGCGGCGATGATTTGGATTTTGTAAAAAGTGAACAAGATTTAAACTATATTTTCGAGAAACTATCATTATCGTTAAGAAAAACAGCTGGACAAACATATAGAACAGGGGGATGTTAGTGAGTATCGTTATTGGTGGTATGATTGGTCTAGGGAAAACAAGTGTAGCAGATACCTTAAATGCACACTTTAAAAATAAGGGAATCGAAAGTAAAGTGTTTTACGAAGCGGTGGATGATAATCCGATTCTTCCGCTTTATTATGAACTGACACCAGAAGAATTAGATGCACGAAGAATTCCTTTTCTTCTTCAATTATTTTTCTTAAATAAACGCTTTAAAACAGTAAAGGATTGCATTAATTGGCAGGAGCCCCTTTACACCATTCAAGATCGTTCCATTTATGAAGATTGGTATTTTGCTTATGTGAATAAAAGTTTAGGCCGCATATCCGAACTGGAATTTAAAATTTACGAAGATCTTGTTGAAAATATGATGGAAGAGTTGAATGAGCTTCCCAAAAAGGCTCCAGATTTAATGGTTTACTTAAAGGGATCGTTTGATACGGTAATCGACCGGATTATGGCACGCGGTAGAAGTTTTGAAATCAACCCTGAACTAAAGGAGTACTACTTCGAAGTTTGGAAGGGCTATGATGAATGGGTAATGAACCAATATGCGGCAAGTGAAGTGTTAGTGATTGATATGGATAATACGGATGTTGTCAAAAGCAATGCCGATGCTCAAAAGGTTTGCCGTGACGTAGAAGAAAAATTAAATGAAATATTAAATATTGAAAAAGCACATATTGGTTAATCCAATTTGTGCTTTTCTTTTTAATAGAATAGGGGCGGCGCGGTGGATAAAAATTCTTATATTACAAAAAAAATCCGTTACAATGAATGTAACGAATTTTTATCTCCAGTATTTTATGCGCGATTGTATATATTAATGGAGGAGGAAGAGGGATTCGAACCCCCGCGCGGTTTAACCCGCCTGTCGGTTTTCAAGACCGATCCCTTCAGCCAGACTTGGGTATTCCTCCATATCGACAAAAAATAATTTAACATATTTTAAAAACATTGTCAACACTATTATAAAAAATTCCGGTCGGAAACCATCCGGCCGGAATTTTTACATATAGTTATGGCTTGATGACTTCACGATTTCCCATATATGGGCGTAATACAGTAGGAATGACGACACTGCCGTCCTCCTGCTGGTAATTTTCTAAAATTGCAGCCACCGTGCGGCCAATCGCAAGACCAGAACCATTTAATGTATGAACATGCTCTGGCTTGGCCTTGGAATCACGGCGGAAACGAATATTGGCACGACGCGCTTGGAACGCTTCAAAATTACTGCAAGAAGAAATCTCACGGTACATTCCATAGCTTGGGATCCAAACCTCAATATCATACTTTTTCGCGGCCGTAAAGCCAAGGTCACCAGTACACATGCTCAAGACACGGTATGGTAGTTCAAGCAATTGTAGTACACGTTCTGCATCATTAGTCAACTTCTCAAGTTCGTCATAAGAATCCTCGGGCTTTACAAACTTTACAAGCTCCACCTTATTGAACTGGTGTTGGCGGATTAATCCTCTTGTATCACGTCCGGCAGAGCCCGCTTCAGAACGGAAGCAAGCACTGTAAGCGGCAAAGCGAATTGGAAGATCCTCAGCACTTAAAATTTCATCCCTATGATAATTGGTAACAGGCACCTCTGCAGTTGGAATGAGAAAATAATCTTCACTTTCGATTAAAAAGGCATCCTCTTCAAACTTTGGCAACTGCCCTGTCCCCGTCATACTCGTTCGGTTCACCATGTATGGCGGTAATATTTCTGTGTAGCCATGCTCATCGACGTGAAGATCAAGCATGAAACCTATTAACGCACGCTCTAACCGGGCACCTAGTCCCTTATAAAATACAAAACGGCTTCCGGTCACTTTACCAGCTCGTTCAAAGTCTAGCATTCCTAGGTGGTCGGCAATATCCCAATGTGGTTTTGCTTCAAAATCGAAATCGCGTACTTGGCCCCACTTTCTAATTTCCACATTATCATCTTCTGTCTCACCAACTGGCACACTTTCATGCGGAATATTAGGAATGCTCAATAGTAAGAGGTCCAAAGTCTCTTCAACAACCCTTAACTCCTCATCAAGCGTTTTAATTTGGTCACCAACCTCACGCATTTCTTTAATTAAATGGTCGGCATCCTGCTGTTCACGCTTTAAAGCCGCTACCTGCTGTGAAACCTCATTTCGCTTGCTTTTAAGTTTTTCAGATTCGACAATTAATTCGCGTCGTTTCTGATCCAGTTCTTCAAATCGGCCGAGATCTGTTAAGTCTTCCCCGCGATGCTGTAGCTTTTCCTTCACCTCTAAAAAATTTGCTCTTAAAACTTTAATATCTAACATAATGACGGCACTCCTTTTCTTATTATTAAAATTGCATTGAACTTAAATTACTGTCTAGCTCTAGCACCGTAAACGGGTGCTGGAGCTAGACAAACAAAAAACTCCCGCCCCTAAAACAGGGACGAGAGTTACTCGCGATACCACCCTGGTTGACAGCATCCACTGTCCACCTCGAAAAAAATGTAACGGTTACTAACCGAAAGTACTTACTGACCTCTGACCGAGGTGTTCCGCACCTTGCTCGAGGAGGGATTCACAAGCTTCATTCACCGATTCACACCAGCCACCGGCTCTCTTCAAGAATGAGTATCTTGTTACTAGTTCCTCTCATTGCTTTTTCATTATTGATTTGCCTTTTAATTTACTATAATTATGATCAAAATGCAACCATACTATACAAAATGTTTGGCTTTTGCTTCCTTTACCATCTGGGTGAAGTAGGCGGTAAGGCGATGATCTTCCGTTAGTTCAGGATGAAAGGAACAGCCGAGAAATTGACCTTCCCGTGCGGCGACAATGCGGTCATTATGTTTAGCCAGGATTTCAACATTCTCTCCCGCCTCAACGATGTGCGGCGCCCGGATAAACACTGCCGGGAAGCTGGCTGTGACATCTTTAATCGCCAGATTGGCCTCAAAACTATCGACCTGGCGGCCAAAGGAATTGCGTTCAACCTTAATGTCCATCACACCAATATGCGGCTCACTGTAACCAACAAGGTCCTTCGCTAAAAGAATCAAGCCGGCACATGTCCCAAACATCGGTTTCCCCGCATGGGCAAATTCCTTAAGGGCATCCATAAAATCATATTTATCAATTAAACGCCGCATTGCCGTACTTTCCCCACCAGGAAGAATAAGGCCATCTAAATCTTGTAATTCTTCTTTTCGTTTCACAGCAATCGCTTCGACATCACATGCCTCTAATGACTTCATGTGTTCACGGACTGCACCTTGCAAAGCAAGTACTCCTATCTTAACCATAAAAATACTCCTTTTTGTCTAGCTCCTGCGCTTTAGCTTTTCTAATTACCAACCTCGTTCTTGCATGCGTGCTTCAGGTGCCAGCGATGAAATTTCAATCCCTTTCATTGGTGTTCCAAGATCCTTCGAAAGCTCAGCAATCAATTTATAATCTTGGAAATGCGTTGTTGCCTCCACAATTGCTCGAGCAAATTTAGCAGGATTTTCTGATTTAAAAATCCCGGAACCAACAAATACTCCATCAGCACCTAATTGCATCATTAGTGCTGCATCAGCAGGCGTTGCTACACCGCCAGCAGCAAAATTCACAACCGGCAGACGGCCAAGACGCTTGATTTCCAGAAGCAATTCATATGGTGCACCCAAAAGCTTTGCTTCCGTCATTAACTCATCCTCATGCATGCCGACTACTTTACGCACCTGTGCATTCACCTTACGGATATGGCGGACGGCCTCTACAATATTTCCTGTTCCCGGCTCACCCTTTGTACGAAGCATGGATGCTCCTTCACCAATCCGGCGAGCAGCCTCACCAAGGTCACGACAGCCACAAACAAACGGAACGGTATAGTCCTTTTTATTTAAATGAAACTCTTCATCAGCAGGTGTTAATACTTCACTCTCATCAATATAATCGACACCCATTGCTTCAAGTACTCGTGCCTCCACAATATGTCCGATTCTAGCTTTAGCCATTACAGGGATTGTAACAGCTTTAAGGACTTCTTCTACAATCCTAGGGTCTGCCATTCTTGCCACTCCACCAGCAGCGCGGATATCAGAAGGAACACGTTCTAAAGCCATTACAGCTACCGCTCCCGCTTCTTCAGCAATTTTTGCCTGCTCGGCGTTGACAACATCCATGATGACGCCGCCCTTTTGCATTTCAGCCATACCGCGTTTAACGAGATCCGTACCTGTTATCATTTGTTATAATCCTCCTTATAATCTTTTTAATATTAAGAAAAATCGTCTTATACTATCCTAAATCTGTATTAAATCAGTCGGAATAATTTTAATTCCATAAAGACATTAAAGCAACAAAAAAGGATCCCTGTCAAGACAAGAATCCTTCCTTTTGAAACCCAAAATTTTCCAGAGGCGTGTTTTTTTAAAACCAGCCCTTTACAGTTGAAGAAATCCCATGCCCTACATCACCGAAGAAATTGCCGATGCTCCGCATCATTAATACAAACCAATTTGCTTTTTCTACATCTTGAACAGCAATGATATCGACTTGTACCTTTTTCTGCCCTTCTTCTGTTAGGAAACTAACCTTATCACCATTTTTAGGTTCAATTGTTAAGTAGCCAAGTTTTTCACCCTTTTTAATTGGTGCAGTGACTTCGCCGTTTTTATTAACTTTCTTTTTATCCAATACTAGCACTGGTTTATAATTATCTTTTTCGTTGTTCGGAATCACCATGTTTATGGCTGATTTCGTATAAATTTTGACTTTGTCTTCTTTCCCCTTGATTACTGGGATGGTTTTATGTCCCTTTACCTGATAATGTTTAGCAACAAGTTCTTCCTTTGTATAATTGCTAAACGCATAATCTAACATTTTCTTTGTTTCACCAAAACGGGCTTTATAGCCATCGTTTTTACCGCTTGAATCCTTAGCATTTTGGACAACAGTGATAAATCGCTTTCCATCACGGGTGGCTGTACCTGTAAAGCAATAACCTGCAAAATCTGTTGTACCTGTCTTTAGCCCATCCATGCCTTTGTATCCATAAACCAATGATGGCAGCATCCAGTTCCAGTTCTTCATTACTATTCTATCTGTTGTACCCTCACGAAATACTTTCATTGGAGTACTGGCAGTTTTTAAAACATCCGGATATTCATTTATGAGGTGAAAGGCTAACGTCGCAACATCTCGAGGTGACATAACATTTTCTTCGTCAGCTCCTGTTCCTTGTGGCTGCTCACCATGATAATCTTTATTATTTAAACCCGTTGAGTTAACAAATTTAGTATTCTTTAATCCTAATTTTTTAGCCTTTTCATTCATCATTTTAACAAAGTTCGTTTCTGAACCAGCAATTACTTCAGCTAGAGCAATCGTTGCGCCATTTGCAGAATAAATGGCCATTGCTTCATACAATTCTCGGACATTATATTTACCATCACGGCGTAAAGGCACATTAGATAAAGAAGTGGGCTGTGAGATCTTATAAACAAGTTCACTGACGGAATATTCCTGATTCCATTTTACTTTTCCATGTTTCACAGCATCCAGCAAAAGATATTCAGACATCATTTTAGTCATACTGGCAATTCCTAGTGGACTGTCAGCATTCTTCTCATATAAAACCTTACCTGTTTCTCCGTCAACTAAGATTGCTCCATCTGCATTCACATTTAATCCCGCTTCTGCCTTCGCTTGATTTACTCCAGCAAAAAGGCTGAAAAACATGATAAATGCCAATACAATGGCCGTACATTTCTGATAAGAATATTTCTTCACTATAACGCCCTCCAACGAATTTATACACCTTGGTTATTTTAACATAACTTACTGGCAAATCATAGACAGAGCATTGCCCCATCTTATTTCCAATATCGGTCTCTTAACAAAGATCATTTAGGACTTTTTCACTAATAACGTAATGGCGTTACATGCCACCATCTACGATGGAACAACAATTCCTTCAAAGACCCCAGCCTAACTTAATTAAAAGGGGGGATTAGTGCCGTTCTTGCGTGCTCCGCCCCTTTTCCAAGCAAAAACAGAGAAGACGGATCCTCTCTGTTTCAAGGTTATTAAAGAGAATAATTTGGTGCCTCTTTAGTGATTTGCACATCATGCGGGTGGCTTTCTCTTAGTCCAGCACCAGTCATTTTTATAAATTGTGCTTTTGTTCTTAATTCATAAAGATCCTTAGTTCCGCAATAGCCCATCCCTGATCGGAGGCCGCCAATTAATTGATAGATCGTTTCTGCTAACGGACCTTTGTAAGGGATTCGTCCTTCAATTCCTTCAGGTACAAACTTTTTATTGTCTTCCTGGAAATAGCGGTCCTTTGAGCCTTTTTCCATGGCGGCAACCGATCCCATGCCACGATATACCTTAAAACGACGACCTTGGAAAATCTCAGTCTCACCAGGACTTTCGGAAACTCCTGCTAAAAGACTCCCCAGCATAACGGCGTGACCGCCTGCTGCCAGTGCTTTAACGATATCCCCGGAGTATTTTATCCCACCGTCGGCAATAATCGTCTTGCCGTGCTTTTGGGCTTCCGTTGCACAATCATAGACGGCAGTAATTTGTGGGACACCAACACCGGCCACGACCCTCGTTGTACAAATAGATCCTGGTCCAATCCCTACTTTAACGACATCAGCTCCTGCTTCAATTAAGGCTTTCGTTGCCTCAGCCGTTGCCACATTTCCAGCAACAATAGTCAAGTCAGGATATGCCCTTCTTATCTCCTTTACAGTATCGAGGACACCTTTATTATGGCCATGGGCTGTATCGACGACAATAACATCTACATTTGCCTTTACAAGCATATCCACACGGTTCATCGTGTCACTAGTAACACCTACTGCTGCACCAGCTAATAATCTCCCTTGGCCATCCTTCGCTGAATTCGGGAATTCAATAACCTTTTCAATATCCTTAATCGTAATTAACCCTTTTAGTACACCCTCTTCATCCACAAGCGGAAGCTTTTCAATTTTGTAGCGCTGCAGAATTTTTTCCGCTTCCTTCAACGTTGTTCCGACTGGAGCAGTTACTAGTTTTTCCTTTGTCATCACGTCGGATATTTTAAAGGAATAATCTTGGATAAAGCGAAGGTCCCGATTAGTGATAATACCAACAAGCCTTTGTTCGTCCAAATTATTCACAATCGGTACCCCAGAAATTCGATATTTCCCCATTAAATGTTCGGCATCATATACTTGGTGTTCCGGAGTCAGAAAAAATGGATCCGTTATTACCCCACTTTCCGACCTCTTAACCTTTTCAACCTGCTCGGCCTGCTGTTCGATGGTCATGTTCTTATGAATAATTCCTAGACCACCTTGGCGGGCAATAGCAATCGCCATTTCTGATTCTGTTACTGTGTCCATTCCAGCACTAATAATAGGAATATTCAACTTTACACTGGAAGATAATTCCACCTGTAGACTCACATCTCTTGGCAATACCTCAGACTTACCAGGAATTAATAATACATCATCAAACGTTAAACCTTCTTTTAAAAATTTACTTTCCCACATTTTTTTGGCCTCCAGGATTAAAAATTTATTTGTAGGTTATCAATTGGGCAAACTACTGTCAAGGAATAACTATTAGTCTGATTTTTCTGAAAAAGGTGATATAATCTTGAGCATTCCATATTCGGATTGGAAAAACTTCTCCTGTTTTTTCTCTGCAGAATACTCCCAGATTCATTTAAAAAGGTGTTATCAAAAGGGCAGCGTTGAAAATCCAGAACAAAAAAGCTACGAAAATTGTTATACCTTTCTTTATTATCTAGAACATGGCCAAATTTATTATGAGCAGGCAGAGAAGGCCCCGCTTATATTAAAACCAATTCTGCTTTTTTATGGTCTTGTCCATTTAATAAAGGCGTGTATCTTAACCACAGATCCAGCCTATCCTGAAACAACAGCCGTTTTGGCACATGGGGTTTCAACCCGAAAGAAAAAAAAACAAAACTATCTCTTTTTTCAAGATGAAGTTAAAATTCAAAAAAACGGACTTTTCCCCTTCATGTCGGAAAAATTATTCCACATGAAACAATTGGAAGGGGAGAAAGTCATTATGGAGGAATTACTACAGCTTATACCCGAGTTGGATGATTTATTCTTTTTACTTAACGGAAAGAGGACCTTTGCAAAGATTCATTTGCTTAATGAACAATTTGAAATCCCAGAGGCAATTTTAGATCACTACCATATGACAGAAAACCGCTTTAAAGAATATTTTCCCACAAAGTTTAAAAATGGAATCGAATTTACTAACGAAGGGCTTTCCTTTAAGTTAAACGATAAGATTCATTTAGATGTTTCACCATTGAAATTTAATTATGAGGACAAATTCCATGCCATTCCACTTCATAAAAGTAATCTATTCACCCTTCCCGAGCTGCTTATTCACTATCTATTGTTATATAACCTTAGTATGATTGCCCGGTATGAAACGGAATGGTGGAGCGAATTAACGAAAATGATGCCAAATCGGGATTACCCATTTATCGACACTTTCCTTGCTATTACCATGAAAAAAGGTCCCTTTTTAATATATCAATACTTAATGAAATAACCAAAAGGACAATCCTCTCGGATTGTCCTTTACACATGCCTGGCAACGTCCTACTCTCACAGGGGCGCCTGCCCCAACTACCATCGGCGCTGAGAAGCTTAACTTCCGTGTTCGGTATGGGAA
>NZ_CALBWS010000053.1 GCF_937468385.1 Neobacillus rhizosphaerae | reverse complement strand
TCAGAACTCCTTTATCTACAGGAGTTTGATAGCATTGAGCATTTTGAAAAAGAATTAGAAGACTATATTCACTATTACAATAACAAACGAATAAAGGCAAAATTAAAAGACCTAAGCCCAGAAGAATACCGAACTCAGGTCCTCAAAGTAGCCTAAAATATTTGTCTAACTTTATTGGGTCAGATCATAGAGGGAGTAAGGCTTTTGTTTTATTTTGGTTCGGAGACGATTGAGTCATAAACTAGAAGGAGGACGTTGTATTAAATGAGCGTTTTTAAGAAATTAAGAGACGGATATGTAATTAGTCATGCGAATCGTATAAAGTTTCCTAAATTTAATACAGGCAGTTTTATCAGAAAAAGAGTTACTTTTTCTGGAAGAGTACAAAAGGTAGGATTTCGCTTGGAAATATATTGTATTGCTGAAAGAATGAAATTAAAGGGATGGGTGGAAAATTTAGAAGATGGAAGTGTGGAAGCAGAATTACAAGGGGAAGAATCGAAAATTTATTTTTTGGTCAATTGTATGCAGTCATTGAAACGGGCATCTGTAAAAAAAGTAACCATGATTGATGTACCTATTGTTGATGATGATGAAAATTTTACAATAGTGAGATAAAGTACTTATATCCACAATCAGGTGCGATTCTTCATGAAGAAGGTCGCATTTTTCTTATCCACTAAAAAAGATTGTGAAGTTGTGTACTCAAAGGAACGGGTGCTTTAGCAAAAAAACGATGAATAAAATGAAGAATGGCTTGGCGAAAAGCTCCGAGCCATTCTTTATGTGAAATATACTGCGGATCCCTAGGTGAATATTTTGTGATTAGTGTTGAGATTTTACTTGCGGTTTACTGTTTGGCGCCTCACAAGTGAACCCGTTAGAATAATATTGCCTAGTTCATTTTATATTACTAAAGCTCACTTGGTTCAAAAGTTTTACAATCGGTCTCTTTAGTGGAATCAGCCGTTTGACCGGTATGGCTGACAACATAAATTTTATCGGCACTACATTTATTGCCATTAGCCCAAAACGAGCAGTTATTCACTTCACACAAAACATCTTTTGCCATTTGGTATCACTCCTTAGAGTTTCGGTAATACAGTCATAGCATTTGCTGATTTAAGTGCCAGCAATCCTGTAAGTGATAGGGAATAAAAGTGAATGAATGGCAATAAAACCAGATTTATCAAGGTTAATGATTTAAAGCTGTTTTTAATGTTTCAAGATTTTTATTCATTAATGAAAAATACGTTTCTTTGTTTTTTATGTTCTCTTTTGATAAAATAGCGAGATTGTGAATTGGTAATGCTCGAGCACCTATTTCACTTTGAACGACCTTGCCTAGCTTTGATTGGACGTTTTGTTCGAAAAGAATATAGTGTAAGCCATCATGGTCAGCGATAGAAATAATTTTTTCTAGTTCTTTTTGTGTTGGTTCATTCGAAGTCGAAAGTCCTGAAATACTGATTTGTTCAATCCCATAACGATTTTCCCAATACCCAAACGCAGCGTGTGTGACAATGATTTTTTTATGCTTGGCATTGGTAATCGTCTGCTCAAATTGAGTATTGAGGTCATCTAACTCAGAAGCCAGTTTTTGATAATTTGTATTGAAAACGTCCTTGTTTTGTGGCATTTTTTTTGCTAAAGAATCACGAATAACGGCAGCCATTTCCTTTGCATAAAGGGGATCGACCCATACATGCGGATTGATATCACCATGGTCATGGTCATCATGCCCTGCCTCTTCTTCTGTTGAATGATTATTTTTTGGTAAATTCAGCTTATCGGCAGTGGGCACTAAGGTAACATTCTCGTTTTTTAATGTTCCTTTTGCTTTTTCCACAAATCCTTCAAGACCTAATCCAATGTAGAAAAATAAGTCTGAATCCGCCAAATTCATCATATCTTTTTGGGATGGTTCAAAGGTGTGTTCATCCGCCCCAGGAGGATAGATTGTTTTAACATCTACATATTTACCGCCAATCCGTTCAGTAAAATATTGAAGTGGGAATACAGTGGTATAGATGCTTAACTGGTCCTTCTTTTTTTGTACCTGGTCTTTTCCATTAGCGCAAGCAGACAAAATAAGACTTAATGGTAACAGAATCGAAAGGATAAGAATAATTTTTTTCATAAGGGCTCCTTAAAGTTATTAAATCGGATTAATTACGATTTAAAATTGAAAAATTTTTAGTATTCAGAAAAGAAATAAACGTATAATACGGAACGATTCCGATTTCCATATGTATCTTACAAAAAAAACAGCTTAAATGCAAGTATAAAATTTGTTATTAGCATTGTCTTTTATGTATGCTAAAAAAGAAAGGTGGGATTTATATGAACAAATCAACAATATTGAACGAGATTCTTGAGCATAATGAAAATTTTGTAAAAAATCACGAATACGAGAAATATGAAACAACCAAGTTCCCTAATAAACGAATGGTCATACTCACCTGTATGGATACACGATTGTTGGAATTATTGCCGAAAGCCCTAAACATGGGAAATGGGGATGCAAAGCTAATTAAAGATGCTGGCGGCCTTGTCTCTCACCCCTTTGGAAGTGTAATGAGAAGCATTCTGATTGCGGTATATGAATTACAGGCTCAGGAGGTATTGGTTATTGCACATTATGATTGTGGAATGAGCGGCTTAAAAGCCGAGCCAGTGATTGAGAATATGAAAGAGCGAGGAATAACACAAGAAACCATTGATACGCTTATCTATTCTGGCATTGATATTCACCAGTGGCTTCATGGGTTTGATAATGTGACTGAGAGTGTGGAGCACAGTGTCGACATTATTAAACATCATCCGTTAATGCCCGAGGGTATTCCTGTCCATGGACTCGTAATTGACCCCAAGACTGGAAAGCTTGATTTAGTTGTAGATGGTTATGATAATTAGTCCTGTTTTTTTTCAGGAACAGGATCCAACCCTCCCGGATGAAAGGGATGACATTTTAATATCCGTTTAATGGTAAGCCAGCCACCTTTTAATGCACCAAACCGTTGAACTGCTTCTAAGCCATAGTGTGAACAAGTAGGATAAAATCGACATGTTGGTGGTTTTAATGGTGAGATAACGACCTGATAAAAACGAATAATGGAAAGAAAGATTTTTTTCAACATGGATTTTTATCTCCTTTTTATGATTACTTACAACATAACATATATTTAAATATACGTCTAAATTGTTAAATCTATGTAAGTAGATGAAAAAACTCGGATTTTATAGTAAGATAGGTAATAGATGAATAAAGGAGTGATATTTATGCCTTCAGTTGAAAGCTTTGATTTAGATCATAATGCCGTTAAAGCCCCTTATGTAAGACATTGCGGTGTCCATAAGGTCGGAAGTGACGGAGTAGTTAATAAATATGATATCCGTTTTTGCCAACCTAATAAACAAGCGATGAAACCAGATGCGATTCATACGTTAGAGCATTTACTTGCCTTTAATATTAGAAAGCATTCCGAAAAATATGACCACTTTGATATTATTGATATTTCTCCAATGGGCTGCCAAACCGGTTATTACCTAGTTGTTAGCGGTGAACCAACAGTGGAGGAAATCATTGATCTACTTGAGGATACCATGAAGGATGCGGTTGAAATCGTGGATATTCCTGCTGCTAATGAGCGACAATGCGGGCAAGCGAAGCTGCATGATTTAGAAGAAGCCAAACGTTTAATGCGGTTCTGGCTAGAGCAAAGCAAAGAAGACTTAAAACAGGTTTTTGCCTAATTAAATGAAAAATTCCTATTCAAACGAATAGGAATTTTTTTATACCTTGTTTTCCTCCTGATTAGGAACTTGCTGTTTATTCTCCTCGTCAATAATAGGAGTTTCTTCAAAAGAATCCACTGTATGTTTAAAAGAGTATGCTTTTGAAGTAGTAATAACAGCTAATAGTAAAACGATAAATACAATAATAATACTAATCACTAGTACGGTATTCATGTCACGCCCCCCTTTTACAACTACATTGTAACATGAATATCTTTAATGAATGACCTCAATGCACAAAAAAGGAAGCTATTCAGCCTCCCAATTGAACGGTGTTATGTAAAATCAATGAATATTTCTAGGGTAGTAAGTATTTGTGCGATGTTGTCCGTATTCTTCTTGGGCAAATTTCCCTTTTAAGCTTTCGATTAAATAAATACCCATTAAATTATAAAGTTCTTGTTTATCCATTTCTTGGATTAAGGCAAGCAGGTCCTCATGTGACATCTCCTCTAAAAAGGCAAACGCCAGCATGTCAATATCTTCTTCATCGCCAGTTAGCTTGTTTCGGTACATCTCAAATAATTCATCGACTAATTTCAATTGCAACACCTCCTTATTAATCTTATACATATTCCATACCCATAAAAAGATAAAATCATCCCTCCTTTTCTTATTTTGAATTAACTGAAAAATCTGTTTTCTTGATTGTATGTTTATTATAACGTATTCATTTCAAAAAAATGAGTCGAATTTTGAAAAAGAATAAATTTTATCTATTTGTGGATTAATAAAGAGCAAAAGGGGATGACAAAATGGACGAGCAAAAGAAAACTTATTTTATAGATGTCGGGGCTGGGGAAATCTCCCAAAGTGCCACTGATTCGACTTGGAGCTATAAAATACATGCATCAAATCAAGAAATCACCGAGCTCCGTGAGTTGTTTAACCAAAATTATTCCACTGAATGGAAAAATTTTTTCAGAGCCCATGTTCCCTATGTTCAATATCATTATGACCGTGAAAACGATGCTTACGACAGTACCATTCAGCAGGTATATGGGATGTTGCACAAGCTGGGGGATGAAGAAGCCAAAAGTCATATTGATAGCATGAATATTTTGCAGAAAGAAGAATAGCCTCATAAAGGAAAATCCAAATCACTGGGGGTTTTCCCTTTTTTTCGTTTAGCTAATAGTAAAGTATAAATTCAACTATGCCTCTGTCTTCGTCCTAACGGCCTCGCCAATCGGCAAGTTTCCATTTATAATAAAAGCATCAAAATTTGAGGTAGGTTTTAACATGATACGGTTTTTAGATGATAACGGAAACAAGGTTGAACTCACCTTTTCCCAGAATAGGTTTCAAGTAGAATCGAAACATGTTCTGGTCATTTGCCAATTTGAGGATGGCTGGCTTTTAACCAAGCATAAACAAAGGGGGATTGAATTTCCCGGTGGCAAAAGAGAATCCGGCGAAACCCTTGAGGAAGCAGCACGACGTGAGACCTATGAGGAGACCGGGGCTATTCTTGCAGATTTGAACTATTTGGCTCAGTACATGGTTTATGATGAAATGGACCCCTTTGTGAAGACTGTTTTTTGGGGAAAGGTAAAAAGGGTAGCTGAAACAAGCAGTTACTATGAAACAAATGGTCCCGTGATTGTTAACGGTGATTTATTACAGCTGCGATTTGGTGAAGAATATAGCTTTATTATGAAAGATCAGGTTGTGGGAGAATGTGTTAACTATATCAATCTAAAGCAAAGTGAAAAAGAATAGCGGAAAGCCCTTGGGGAACCACTATTCTTTGATTAGTTTTTTCTCTAATAATTCCACGAGCTGGTACATAATTGTGGCGAATACTGCGATAACCAAAAGCGATAGAAAAACAAGTGTAAAATTAAAGACCTGAAAGCCGTAAATAATCATATATCCGAGTCCTTTAGATGATACAAGGAATTCTCCAACGATAACACCGACCCATGATAGACCGACATTGACCTTCAAAGTCGAAATAATGGTTGGGAAGCTCGCCGGCATAATGGCTTCCTTAAAGCATTGAAAGCGCGTGGCTCCGAAGGTTTGCAGCACCTTTAAATAATTGGGGTCGACCTCTTTAAATGAGGTATAAACAACAATGGTCGTAATGATTATCGAGATAATCGCTCCCATTGCAATAATGGAGGGATATCCGGGACTTAAAGCGACAATCAAAATCGGCCCCAAAGCTACTTTGGGCATCGCGTTTAAGATGACAAGGTAGGGATCTAGAATTTTTGAAATCATTGGCGACCACCACAGAATGGCAGCTAATATTGTGCCAAGTAAGGTACCCAAAATAAAGCCAAGAACAGTTTCCGTTAAAGTTACACTTAAATTCGTTATTAACGAGCCATCCTGGAGTTTGTTTAAAAATAAGTTCCAAATTTTCGTAGGGGAACTGAAAATGAGCGGGTCAATCCACTGTTTTTGACTCGAAACCTCCCAGCTCGAAAAAAAGAGCAGGAAAATGATAGCCTGATATAACCGGACCCATCTTTTTTCAACTTTTAGGGATTGAAGGTAGTTTTTATGAAGGAGATCCACCTTATTCATTTCCTTGCTCAAGGGACTCCAACTCCTTCCAAATCATTTGAAAGATACTTGGGAAAAGTTCATGATTTCTCGTTTCAAAAGGGGTTAATCGGCGTAACTCCGCTGGCATATGAAATGTTTTATGGAGCCTTCCAGGGTGCGACGAGAATAAAAAGACTCGATCACTCATGGCAATGGCTTCCCCGATATCATGGGTAACGAGAATCGCCGTTTTGCCAAATTCAGCTAATATTTGTGACACTAAATCCTCAAGCTTTAGCTTTGTTTGATAATCGAGAGAGGAAAAAGGTTCATCCAGCATCAGCAGTTTTGGTTCGGTTGCGAGCGTCCTAACGAGGGCAACCCGCTGCCTCATTCCTCCTGATAATTGCTTTGGCAGCTGTTTTTCTACTCCGGTTAAACCAATCTGTTTTAATAACCCGAGTGCATTTGATTTGGTTTTATCATTTATCTGCTTTGATAACTTAAGACCTAGTAAAATATTCTCTTCGATCGTTTTCCATGGAAACAAATAATCCTGCTGTAGCATATAGCCAATTTCATTTTTGGAAGTTGAAATAGGTTTATTCTCTAACAAGACAGTTCCTTCAGACGGTTTTATCAGACTGGATATAATGGAGAGCAGGGTTGTCTTTCCACATCCACTTGGGCCGAGAATGGAGACAAATTCTCCTTCTTCAACCGTAAGGGAAATATCGGAGAGGGCCGTGGTAGCAGAGGCTTTAGAAAAATAGGTGTGATGAATTCCTTGAACATGTAAAAAGCTCATATGAACGGCCTCCCTTTCCTATTATTTCTTGATAATCTTTTCGGCAATCTCTGTATTGACTAGCGTTTTATGATCGACTTCTTTTGGAAGCTCGCCGGCTTCTCTCATGATGTTCTGAAGATTATTCCATTCTTCTTCGTCCAGGATAGGATCTGTTGCGAACGAGCCTTGATTCTTATAGCGCTCGACAACGGTTTTCATAATACCGCGATCTGTATCCGGAAAATACGGTTCCACTGCCTTGGCAATTTCCTCGGCGCTATGTGTTTTCACCCATTGCTGCGCTTTGTAAATGGCTTTTGTGAATTTTTCAAACGTGGCTTTATTTTTTTTCATATAGCTTTCTTTTGCCATAAAGGTTGTATAGGGGACATGGCCGGATTCTTTACCAAATGATGCAACAATATGGCCTTTTCCTTCTTTTTCAATAATGCTAGCAGTTGGCTCAAATAATTGAACGAATTCACCTGAACCAGAGGCAAAGGCATTAGCAATGTTCGCGAAGTCGATATTTTGGATTAACGTTAAATCTTTGTGTGGATCTATTCCATGCTTCTTTAGCACAAATTCACCGACCATCTGCGGCATGCCGCCCTTACGTTGGCCGAGGAAGGTGGTTCCCTTTAATAAATCCCAAGAAAAATTGTCAATTTTTTCTCTGGAAACAAGGAATGTGCCGTCAGTTTGAGTTAATTGTGCAAAATTGATGACTGGATCATTAGCCCCTTGTGCGTATACATAAATCGATGTTTCAGAACCTACAAGGGCAACGTCGGCTCCCCCTGAGATTAGGGCAGTCATCGTTTTGTCGCCCCCAGGAGTTGTCGTTAGCGTAATGTCTAAACCTTCGGCCTTGAAAAATCCTTTTGCTAAGGCGACATATTGGGGGGCATAGAAAATCGAGCGAGTTACTTCTGCAATCCGGACTTTTTCCAGTTTCTTTGTTTTGGTATCATCATTGGTATTGCAAGCAGCTAAGGTTAACATAAGAAAAGCTATGAGAACTGAGGAGAAACTGATTTTTACCCATTTTTTCATAAAACGATGGACCTCCTTAAATCAATTATATTCTGGGCTGTTTTTACCTAAGATATCGTATGAAGGCGAATAAAATGTGTGAATGCCTAGTTCCAAAATTTTTTATAAGGATAGATAAAAATGAATGACTATAATGGAAAAATTGTTGCGTTTAATCGCTTTCCCTCACCTAATCCAAAGGTAGAATTGAAGGTAATTACCTACCTCTCAAATGGGTTGAGAGTAAAAGGAATGCTTGCTGAACCAAAAAACAAGGGTGTTTGTGATGGATTTCTTTATTTAAGAGGCGGGATCAAAAATGTTGGAAAAGTTAGACCTTCAAGGATTGCTCAGTTTGCGGCCGAGGGGTTTATTGTTTTTGCTCCCTATTATCGTGGAAATCAAGGCGGGGAGGGCAATGAGGATTTTGCAGGGGATGATAGGGAAGATGCGTTTTCAGCCTTTTTGCTGTTAAAGTCATTGCCAAGAGTTCGAGATATCCATATCTTTGGTTTTTCACGCGGCGGCGTGATGGCGCTGCTGACAGGGATTCACTTTCCGGAAGCAGCATCTGTTGTGACTTGGGGTGGGGTTAGTGATATGACCTTAACTTATATGGAGAGAAAAGATTTACGAAGAATGATGAAGAGGGTCATTGGCGGCACTCCGGAGAAGTATCCAGAGCAGTATCAAGTGAGGACACCCCTTTATGAGTTAGAAAAACTAGCTGCTCCAGTTTTGATTATTCATGGAGTTATGGACGATAATGTTTCCGTAGAACACGCCTACCGACTAGAAAGAAGACTTAGGTCATTAGACAAACAAGTCGAATGTTGGTATTTTGATGAGTTTACACACTATTTCCCACCTGTAGTAAATAGAAAAGTTGTTCGGGATTTATCAAATTGGATGAAAAACCAATGCAAATAATGGTAATATATAGTTAATACAAACAGAGGAGCGGATTTTTATGGGTATGCCCCTTGAGTTAAATACGATGATTGTGACAAAAGGAAGAGAGAAGAGAGTCGAAAAAAACCTATTTGTTTTAGAAAAAGAAGGGCTCCGGCTATATCCAATTGAGATTCCAATTGATGTCAGAAAAACAATGGATGGAGATTCAAGCGGAACGGCTTTAATTAAAAAAGTAGAATGGCAAAATAACAGAACGACGATAACATATCAACTAATTTCATTGAATTCAACGAATTAAGCAGGGAAGATTTCACCTGCTTTTTCTTTTGCAGAAAAGTGTAAAAAAAGTGTAAGAAAGGATCGACAAAGCCGTCTTATTTCTAGAGTCAAAAGTAAAAAGAGATTGGGAAAGGGGGTATTTGGTTGGAAAGGGACCATCAAATAGAGAAATGGTTTATCCAATATGAAAAAGATGTTACTAATTATCTTGTTTATTATACCGGTTCTTCGGATGTAGAAGATTTGGTTCAAGAAACCTTTTTGCGGGCATTTCGTGCCTTTAGCCGCTTTAAGAACGATTCAAGTCCGAAAACATGGCTTATTTCGATAGCCAGAAATACAGCGATTGATTATTACCGTAAAAAATCCGTTTGGAATCGGCTTAAACAGATTCTTGATTATGAATCTCCACAGCTTCATGAACAAGATACAGGAGGAAAAATAGTCAAAAAATGGAATATGCCCATTTGTATGAAGCGATTAATGGGTTGAAGCCCAGTTATCGTGATGTAGTCTTACTAAAAGGCATTGCTGAAATGTCATCACGTGAGGCAGGTCAGGTACTCGGCTGGTCGGAAAATAAAGTGAATGTTACCTTTTTTCGGGCCGTGAAGAAACTTAATGTGAGCTTAAAGGAGGGTGAGTATTTTGAGTCATTTATCGGATAAAGAACTGCTTGAAGTGTTAGCGGATTTTCCAAGGCATGAACTAACAACGATCCAAAGAACAGAAATTTTGAAAACAATTAGTGAGACCGGAACGCTAAAGCCAAAAAGACAATTTCCCGTTCAAAGACTCGCCGCTTTAGCTGCTGTGTTTATCTTAATTCTCATCACTCCTATCCTTTATCTAACAAATAAATCGGAGGAAAAGACCCCAAGAGCTGGGACTGTTATTAAACAGGCACAGGAAGGCAATTATTTTGCCTTAGTAGATAAAGATGGCACCCCACATTATGCAGACAGTAATTTTGGTATTCCGAACAAGGTTAGCCTGCTGGCGCCAAAGGAATGGGCAGTATGGGGTGATATCCGCTCATCGCGTAATACAATGGTTTTTTTATGGGGAAAGGAACTTAAATCGTATCAATATCTAAATGTTGAAGCAACACACGTGGATACAGGAATATCAACTACCTTTGGAGGCGGACAATTATCTGGTGGAATGTATGGTTCAGACGCTCATGCTTCGGTTGATTTAGGTATCTTTGACAAACGTGGAAAATGGAACCTCACATTCATTGTCGGCAATACCTCAGGGGTAGAGAAGAAATTTGGCGAATTTACTATTTATGTAAAGGACCATTATGTCTTACTGGGTCCTAGCGCTACCTTATTGATTTCCCAAGAAGATTTGTATGTCGGTTTTTATCAGGACGCTTACATTGAGGTTGACGGGGAAAACCTGCCTGAAGAAATCGAATTAGAGATCATAAATGAAGAGGACCCAACTGACATCTCCAAGTTTACTTTTAAACATCAAACAGATTCCACTTCTGAAGATGGAAGAAAGACTTCTATTTACAAAGGAGATTTCCAAATTAAAAAAAGCGGAAAATATAGTTTTGGTGCGTTGGGGTCTTCGAATTTTGTAAGAATAGGAAAACCCACTGATAAATAAACTAAAAAAACGATTCTTCAAATGAAGAATCGCTTTTTTAGTTTATTTATTTTAAGCAATCGGTCCGCCTTGTTCTTCAATTTTAGTAGCAACAGAGGTAAATTTCTTAAAGTTTTCGCGGAACTTTGCTGCCAGTTCCTTTGCTTTCTTTTCATACCCCTCTGGGTCTGCCCAGGTTTTATTCGGCTGAAGAACTTCGTCAGGAACACCGGCAATATGAAGCGGAATATTTAAGCCAAAGATTTCGTCTTTGACCGTTTCAACATGGTTTAGTTCACCTTCAAGGGCTGCCTGAACCATGGCTCTTGTGAACATAAGCTTCATCCGGTTGCCGACACCATATTCTCCACCAGTCCAGCCGGTATTCACAAGAAAGACATTTACATTGTGCTCAAGAATTTTTTCACCAAGCATTTCTGCGTAACGGGTCGCAGGTAGCGGCAGGAATGGTGCACCAAAGCAGGTGGAGAAGGTTGCCTCTGGAGATGTTACACCACGCTCAGTTCCGGCAAGCTTGGAGGTATAGCCACTTAAGAAGTGATACATCGCTTGTTCCTTCGTTAATTTTGCAATTGGTGGCAATACTCCGAACGCGTCAGCTGTTAAGAAGACAATTGTGTTGGGATGACCGGCAATGCTAGGCTGCACAATATTATCAATCGCTTGGATTGGATAGGCTGCCCTTGTGTTTTCTGTCAACGTTCCATCATCATAATCAGGAATTCTCGTTTCATGATTCATGACCACATTTTCAAGGACTGTACCAAAACGAATGGCATCAAAAATTTGCGGTTCTTTTTCGCGGGAAAGATTGATGCATTTGGCATAACAGCCGCCCTCAATATTAAAAACACCATTAGAAGACCAGCCATGTTCATCATCACCAATTAAACGACGCTTCGGATCAGCGGATAAAGTTGTTTTTCCTGTGCCGGATAAACCGAAGAAGAGAGCGACATCACCTTCTACCCCTACATTTGCTGAACAGTGCATCGAAAAAATATTGTTTTCAGGCAGCAAATAATTCATCACAGAAAAAATCGATTTTTTCATTTCACCTGCGTACTCGGTTCCGCCGATTAAAACGATTCGGCGTTCAAAAGAGATAATAATAAAAGTTTCTGAGTTTGTTCCATCAATAGCTGGATCTGCCTTGAAATTGGGGGCAGAAATAACAGTGAATCCATGCTCATGGTCTAGCTGTTCGTCTGCAGTTGGGCGAATAAATAATTGCTGGGCAAATAAATTATGCCAAGCCAATTCATTGATAACTTGGATAGGCAAACGGGATTTTTTATCAGCACCGGCAAAGCCGTTAAACACAAAAATTTCATTAAGTTGTTTTAAATGATCTAGAACTTTATGATACAAATTAGTAAAGACTTCCTCAGAAATAGGTTGATTTAACGAACCCCAAGCAATTTTATCCTTCGTGGACTCTTCCATTACAATAAATTTATCTTTTGGTGATCGTCCTGTATATTTACCGGTTGAGACACGAACTGCTCCAGTTGAGGTTAAGGTTCCTTCGTTACGGCTTAAGATTTTTTCAACTATTTGAGGAACTGATAATTGGACATGGCTATTGCTTTCGTTTAACAAGTGACTTAATTCATTTGGAATATGAACAGAATTCATTTAAAGAAACCTTCCTTTATTATGGTTTTTATATATTAATATTAGTAAATAGTATAACACATTAATTCTAATAGTCTATACTATTTAATGAAATTGAGTAGTGTTTTATACATTATTCGAAAAAATTTAAAACGGTAATGACAAATAGTTGATTTTTGAATATAAATGAAAAAATGAAGGCAATCTCTAGAACAGTTCATTTATGAAGTTGTTGGATATTTCTTTAAAAATTCATTGACAATGTTCGCCATTGTAGAGTAATATTCTGATTTGAACGGATACTCTCTTATCCCGAGCTGGTGGAGGGACAGGCCCAATGAAACCCAGCAACCTGCTATACGAAAAGGATGACTGCATAACAGTTCCTTTTCAAGTGCGAAGGTGCTAATCTGACGCAAGGCTCATGTCTTGAACGATAAGAGTGAAAGGCCCGGAACAACCTTTCCTCATAGTGGTAAGGTTTTTTGTTTTGTATAAGTCCTTTTATGAAAAGAGTTTCTAATAAAAATCCTTTGTTTATTTCATACTAAGGGAATGAGTACCGTATCAATCACGAGGTTCAAGAAGTATTCCTGTAACCTTCATAAAACCTCGATTATCTCATATTATAGGAGGATTTCAGATGTCAACAAAACGTCGTTTGTTCACTTCTGAATCAGTAACGGAAGGTCATCCTGACAAGATATGTGACCAAATTTCTGATTCCATTTTAGATGCTATTTTAGCGAAGGATGCTAATGCTCGTGTAGCTGCTGAAACTTCAGTAACGACCGGATTAGTTCTAGTTGCTGGCGAAATCACAACCTCTACTTACGTGGATATTCCGAAGATTGTTCGTGAAACAATTAAAGGGATCGGTTACGATCGTGCTAAATACGGCTTTGACTCCGAGACTTGTGCTGTTTTAACCTCGATTGGTGAACAGAGTCCTGACATTGCCATGGGTGTTGACCAAGCACTTGAAGCACGTGAAGGCTTAATGTCTGATGAAGAAATCGAAGCAATTGGGGCAGGAGACCAAGGTTTAATGTTTGGTTTTGCTTGTAATGAAACAAAAGAGCTTATGCCTCTTCCGATTTCACTAGCACACAAGCTTGCTCGTCGATTAACAGAGGTGCGTAAGGATAAGGTTCTTGAATACCTTCGTCCAGACGGAAAAACTCAAGTTACGGTTGAGTATGATGAAAATGACAAGCCCGTCCGCATTGATACAATTGTTATCTCAACTCAGCATAATCCGGAGGTAACGTTAGAGCAAATTCAACGTAACCTGAAAGAATATGTTATCAATCCAGTTGTTCCTCAAGAACTAATTGATGAAAACACGAAATATTTCATTAACCCAACAGGCCGTTTCGTTATCGGCGGACCACAAGGGGATGCAGGCTTAACCGGTCGTAAGATCATTGTTGATACGTATGGCGGATATGCTCGTCATGGCGGTGGTGCCTTCTCTGGTAAGGATCCTACAAAGGTTGACCGTTCTGCAGCCTATGCGGCTCGTTATGTAGCTAAAAACATCGTTGCTGCGGGCCTTGCTGAAAAAGTTGAAGTTCAACTTGCTTATGCAATTGGTGTAGCAAGACCGGTTTCCATCTCTGTTGATACGTTTGGAACTGGAAAGGTAAGTGAAGAGGTTTTAGTTGACTTAGTAAGTAAAAACTTCGACCTTCGCCCAGCCGGAATCATTAACATGCTGGACCTACGCCGTCCAATTTACCAACAAACAGCAGCTTACGGTCACTTTGGCCGTACAGATGTAGAGCTTCCATGGGAGCTTACAGATAAAGCTGATTCTTTACGCCAGCAAGCAAATCTATAAACAAGAAAAGCGGAAGCGCCTTGACCAGTGGCGAGATAGGGAGAATTGATCGACTGGCAAGCAAAGAGAAGTCAGAGATTAGTCTCCCTGAGCCCCTAGGCGCTGGAGCTAGACAAATAGAAAGGGGAGTTGCATTTCATATGTAACTCTCTTTTCTATTTTTCAGCCGAAAGGAAAGAAATACTTTCCTTTCAGGCATAAGTGCAACTACGCCTCTGTCGTCGCCTAACGGCTTGCAGATCGGCGAGTTTACTTTATCTATTTTCTTGTTCAGTATATTGGTACCAATGAATAAAATGTTTAAGTAGGTCAATAGAAGTAAAAAATGAAGGTACACCAAATTTCTAAATGTTCACAGTGCCATTTTTGCAAAAATAGTGGTAGTATTAGAGAGATGTTTTTTGAGAATGTTTTATTTTGAAATGGAGTAGGTGAGGTACATAATGTGTGGTTTTATCGGTTGTGTACACGACAAAACACAAAACTATAGTGATGAACAAAGACAACAATTTAAAAATATGAACGATATCATTACCCACCGCGGTCCTGATGATGATGGTTTCTTTTATGATGACCATATTCAATTTGGTTTCCGCCGTTTAAGTATTATTGACATTGAAAGTGGACACCAGCCGCTTACGTATGAAAATGAGCGATATTGGATTATTTTTAACGGTGAAGTCTATAACTATGTTGAATTGCGTGATGAACTGTTAAAGGAAGGCTTAACGTTTTCGACAAGTTCTGATACTGAAGTTATCATCGCACTTTATAGCCACTTGAAGGAAAAAGCGGTGGAAAAATTGCGTGGGATGTTTGCTTTTATTATTTGGGATAAGCAGGAGCAAACCCTTTATGGTGCGCGTGATCCTTTCGGAATCAAGCCTTTCTTCTATATGCAGGATGGAGAAAGAACTTTGTTTGCATCTGAGAAGAAAAGTATCTTGCTTGCCCTCGAAAATGATGTTTTAGACTATGATTCGCTTCAGCACTATTTAACCTATCAATTTGTTCCTGAACCAAACACTTTATCTGAGGGAATAAAAAAATTAGAGCCAGGCCATTATTTCACGAAAAAAATTGGCTCACCACTGGAAATCAAACGATATTGGAAGGCGCAATTTAAGCCAGTCCAAAAATCAGAATCCGATTTTATCAAAGAAATTAAAGATGTACTATTCGACTCTGTCAAAATGCATATGCGCAGTGACGTACCAGTTGGTTCCTTCTTATCTGGTGGAATCGATTCTTCCATCATTGCATCCATTGCTAAAGAATATCATCCTGCCATTAAAACCTTCTCTGTGGGATTTGAACATAATGGCTTCAGTGAAATTGATGTGGCGAAAGAGACGGCAGAAAAGCTGGGTGTGGAAAACATCAGCTATGTGATTTCACCACAGGAGTATATGGATGAAATTCCGAAAATCATGTGGCATATGGATGATCCGCTGGCAGATCCGGCCTGTGTCCCACTTTACTTTGTCGCGCGTGAAGCCCGAAAACATGTAACTGTGGTTCTATCTGGTGAAGGTGCTGATGAATTATTTGGCGGTTACAATATTTACCGTGAGCCCCAAGATTTAGAGGTGTTCAATAAAATCCCGAGAGTAGGAAAAGTACTTTTAAAAGGGATTGCAAACATGATGCCTGAAGGAACAAAGGGAAAAAGTTTTATCGAACGTGGCGTTACACCGATGGAGGAGCGTTATATCGGGAATGCGAAGATGTTCAGGGAAGAAGAAAAACGTGATCTTTTGAGCGTATATCGAGATGGATTGAACTATTTAGACATTACGAAGCCGCTTTATGAGGAATCAAGAGGTTATGATCCAGTAGACCGGATGCAATATATTGATATTCATACGTGGATGCGCGGCGATATTCTGCTGAAAGCAGATAAAATGACGATGGCTCATTCACTCGAGCTGAGGGTTCCGTTCCTTGATAAGGCCGTGTTTGAAGTAGCATCTAAAATACCAACAAGCCTGAAAACAGCTAATGGAACAACCAAGTATATTTTACGAAAAGCGGCTGAAGGTGTTGTGCCGGCACATGTGCTTGACCGTAAAAAGCTTGGTTTCCCAGTGCCAATTCGCCATTGGTTAAAAAATGAAATGAACGAATGGGCGAAAAAAATAATCCGTGAAAGTAACACGGATCATTTAATCAATAAACCATACGTTTTAGGCTTGCTTGAGGACCATTGCCAAGGGAAAGCCGACAACAGCCGGAAAATTTGGACGGTGTTGATGTTTATGGTATGGCATCAGGTGTATGTAGAAGATGTCTATTCATTTCAACGTGATTTTGTCTTGCAAAAAGAATTACAAACAATGAAGCATTAATTTGAAAGCACCCATTTGTTGTGATGGGTGCTTTTCTCTTGATATGATTTACAATTAATTGCAAAAAAGCCATAAATAGAGGAAAATGAGCCAATTGTTCAAAAAAATCAGCCATAAAACCCAAAAATGAGCCAATCAATCAAGAAAATGAGCCAATAACTATTATTGTCCTTCGATTGAATAAAATTAAGATTGTAGCGACTTATAATATTGTGCTTTCTCCGCATATTCTGTATAAATGCGTTCCATATCTTTTCTATCTTCCGCTGTCAATTCTCTAATAACTTTTGCAGGTCTGCCGAATGCTAAGGTATTAGGGGGGATTTTCTTACCTTGTGATACCAGGCTGCCAGCTCCAATAAAAGCACCTTCACCGATTTCCGCATTATCGAGGATAATGGAACCCATTCCGATTAACGCTCTTTTCCTAATGATGCAACTGTGGAGAATTACCTGATGGCCTACGGTTACTTCATCCTCTAAAATTAGCGGGTTATTAGGACTTTGGTGTAAGATAGAATTATCTTGGATATTGACTTTATTGCCAATTATCGTTGGTGCGACATCGCCTCTTATACTCGAGTTAAACCAGACACTAGAGTGTTCGCCAATTTCAACATCACCAGTAATCGTGACATAATCGGCAATAAATGCTGTCTCAGCAATTAACGGGTATTTATCTTTATAAGGGTAGATCATCTGTTTCGCTCCTTTTTGAATGATGATTCTATTTTATCGAATGCTTGAAGTATTAATCAAAAAATTTACCTTTTATTATTTTTTTGATAAAAATTGAATGGGTTTTAAGAAATGCTTATAACTTTTCTAGGGGGAAATAAGAATGTGGAAGTGGGAAGCTGAAGGGGAAGCAAAGGCGGTCATCGTGATGGTTCATGGGGCAATGGAACATCACCTTAGATACGGCTGGCTGATTGAAATGTGGCGTTTATCTGGCTTTCATGTCATAATGGCTGATCTTCCTGGGCAAGGTATGACAACTAGAGCCCGCCGTGGCCATATTGATTCCTTCGATGAATATATATTTGAGGTAAAGGATTGGATCCAAGCTGCCTATCGTTATGAGTTACCCGTGTTTTTACTTGGGCATAGTATGGGTGGGTTAATCGCGATTCGCTTACTTCAAGAAGAGCGGTTAAATGTTGCAGGGGTGATCCTTTCTTCGCCATGCTTAGGACTGGTCCATTCCCCTTCCAAATTTTTAGATGCTCTATCGTATGGCTTGAATGTGATATTTCCATCGTTACGGATGAATTCCGGTTTAACCGTTCAAATGGCGACTAGAAATGAAGATGTTAGGGAAGCAGACTCCAATGATACTCTTTATGTAACAAAAGTATCTATTAGGTGGTATCGCGAACTTGCCACTGCGATAAAGCAGTCGTTTATCAATATCGACAAAACACAGGATATCCCCATGCTTGTCATGCAGGGCGGGGATGACAAAATTGTCAATAAAATTACCGTTAAGGAATGGTTCAATAACGTCCCATTATCTGAAAAGAGATTCAAGGAATGGCCAAAATGCTACCATGAAATTTTTAATGAACCAGAGCGGGAAGAAGTCTTTGAATACGCAAAAGATTTTGTTTTAAGTCAGTTAAAAGCAATTGGATATATCGTTTAGAAAGGATGTCGTTTTCCATGATGCCAATCACCCTCATGTCCAGGGTATATCGCAAAATACTTCCAGCAGTCCATCAAGAATTGGCTTATTGGAAAAGCCGTGCTGAAAAAATTCCGAATCCAGAGTTAAGAAATCAAGCTCTTGCCAGTATTGAGCATAAAACGTTTCACTGTGAAGGTGGAGCAATCCTTGCTCTCACAGCTGGAGATCATTATAAAAAAGCAGTCAAGTTTATCGTCGCCTATCAAACGATTAGTGATTATTTAGATAATCTTTGTGACCGTAGTACTTCACTTGATCCTGAAGACTTTGCTACCCTCCATATGTCGATGGCAGATGCTCTTTTACTTAAAGCTGATAAGAAAAACTATTACCAGCTTCGTGAGGATCAGGATGACGGGGATTATTTGTATGAGTTATCAGAGACATGTCGTTCTGTTCTTAAGGAGATAGAACATTACGATGTTATCAAAGAGTATCTTCAGGAGCTCTGTCAGTATTATTGTGATTTGCAAATCCACAAGCATGTGGTACAGGAGGAGCGGGTACCACGTCTTGAAAAATGGTTTCATGGTTACCAAAATCGACTGCCTGAGATGGAATGGTATGAGTTCTCGGCCTGCTCGGGTTCGACATTGGGCATTTTTTGTTTAATCTCGTATGCCATGCGTGAAGATTTTCGGGCGAGCGATGCGGAAAATATTCGAAAGGGATACTTTCCTTATATTCAGGGGCTACATATTCTCTTAGATTACTTTATTGACCAAGAGGAAGATATTGCCGGAGGAGACTTAAACTTTTGTTCCTACTATGATAGTCAAGAAACACTTTTTCACCGGCTAAAACATTTTGTTGTGGAAGCAGACAAGCATACTGACTACCTTCCGCATAAAAAATTCCATCAGCTCATTAATCGTGGCTTACTAGGAATTTATTTATCGGATGCGAAGGTTCGAAAACAGAAAAATGTCCGAAAACTGGCAAAGGGAATCATGAAAACGGGTGGCTGGATCAGTTATTTCTTTTATTTCAATGGACTTGCCTACCGTTCAGTTCAAAAATTAGTACCCGCATTTGTGACTAGGCTTATGATAAAGTAATAAATCGGCTCGAAAAATATTTGAGAATTTTTATTGACATAATTTCGGATTTCGGATGATATCGACACAATTTCAACGGATAAACAAAATTGTAAAAAAACCAGGCTCGATGGTCTTACCCCTGTCAAGTAGACAACATAAAAAAGCTAAGCTGCCAACGCGTGTCGATATTCAATCGGCGCGCGTTGTTTTAGTTTCTTTTGAATACGTTTGTAATTGTAGTGATAAA
>NZ_CALBWS010000052.1 GCF_937468385.1 Neobacillus rhizosphaerae | reverse complement strand
TATCAAAAGAAAAACCCTATTCATACAGGGTTTTTATCAAACTTTATTATAAATGATCAATCTTTTTTTAAAATTATCGTACTTTGTTATAAATTATCAAACTTTATTTCAAAGCCACAAAGTGTTTTTTTTAATTAGAAATTAGTTCAACAAATATAAAAAATACTCCTAACAAAAGTTAGGAGCGAAATTAATGAGTTTGTCATTAGAATTTTCTTACATTGTATAATCTTTTTCGTTTTTTATAAATTAACATTATGAATACTAGTTACCAACTTTAAAGTTACTGGACATCTACATTTAGGTGTAGAAATAATAAATTCGTTTAATTTTAATATGCTAAAACGAACAACCTTCCATTCATCTTATAAATGGAAGGTTGTTAAAGTTGTTTAATTTTTAGTTTTATTTACAATTGTTATTATATTAATTGAATAATAAAGTTGTTTAATTCGATGTCCAATATTTTTAAAATACGCCCTTTCTTTAAACTAATGAGCCTCGAAATGGAGTCCTTAATTTTAATTTTATATATTAATTCAGAAATCAAATGATTGATCTAGCAATTCTAAATCCGATATCATCTATATAAAAATCAGGCATACTCTTACGGCGACAAGTAGCTCCACATCCACGTTCTTCTTCCGCCCAACTTCCTCCGCGAATTATTCTGTAAGTACCAAAGGTCTCTTCATCGTATAAGTCCCAACACCACTCCCAAACATTCCCAACCATGTCATACAAGTCCCATTCATTAGGCATTTTCTCACCAACTTCGTGTACTTGTTCGTTAGAATTATCTTTATACCAAGCAATTTCATCAATTTCACCATACCGATATCCTCTTGATTTTGCCTTACATGCATATTGCCATTCAGCATCTGTCGGTAAACGAAAACCATTAGTACCATAATTGCAAACAACTTCTTTACTTTCATTATCAAAATCATAAAACTTGTCATAGCCCAGCGCATCAGACAGTAAATTACAAAAATTCACTGCATCTATCCATGAAACATTAACAACTGGTTTTCGAGCCTCAGTCGTTGTTACAGATTTCTTTCCCATAATAATCTCATAGAATTCTTCTGTCACCGTATATTTGGCAAGATAAAATGGCTCTATCTCAACATTCCAAATAACTTCCTTTAAATTTTTTCTAATACCCGGCATTCCAAATTTATAGTTTGAACTAATCCATTTTTGCTCGTTTCGAAAATCTCGTAGGCGAGTTTCTCCTTCAGGAATATACACCATTAAATCTTTTAAGTAGTCATTTAAGTTAGCTATCATTTCCCTCTCCTAGTCTTGAATTAATGTTTTTGACACTTCTTTCATAGCAAAAACTCTTTAAAAGAATATTATGTGTTTTATTCTGATTCATCTTGAATAAAATTGCCCGTTTATTGAAGATTCGATTGCCGAATTTTCTATACAATTATTATAATCAATGTTTAAAAAAGCCGACACTATATTCAAGTATCGGCTTCATATTAAAGAACTTTATTATCTTTTAAACGGCTTTATTATTTTTTAAACAACTTTATTATTCGTAAACATTTACACAATATTGGGTTCTATCCCTAACCCTTCATCTACCAATTGTTATTTCTCAACTTCATTAAGATGTCAATATCACTGATTGTGAGCTTTACGGTAATCCAACCCAGTCACTCCTATAAGATTTATTTATATTTTATACTTTTTTATAGTAGCAAAAAAGAACCAAGCGATGGATCGATAAATCCTAACACTTGATTCTTTCTGGGCGATAAATCATATAATGTTCAGTTACCAACATTAATGTCGGTGAACAATTAGTGTAGCTTTAGAATAAAGTTTGATCAAAAATAACGCATGAACCTTCATTTTTGCGGCAAATTCAAAGAATCCATTTTGAAAAAAGATCGATCAAAATGGATTCTACAGTTTAGAATACAGATGGAATTTTTATAAAAAAGTTTGATCATTTTTGGGTAAGTTTCTTGAACATTAGCACCTGTTCGTAATATAAGTTTAGCCAGATATTTAAAATGTATCTGTCCCTTTCTGTTACTATCTATGACCCGGCTATTTTTTCTCCCCTTGGCTGGATGCTGTCGGCGTCCGGTTCGACGGTGATGCCGATTTGATCAAAAGTCTGCCCTTCTGCGAGCTGGTAGGTCAATATTCCGGATCCGTTTTCGTCCGGCTTAAATATGCCGCCATTTTCCCTCGTGCCGTTTTTCAGCAGCCAAACCTGGTAAACCTGTGAACCTTCGACGCCGGGCAATTCGTGAACCTGCACCACCAAATTTTTCTCTGATTCCTGTTGGACAATATAGGCCATGCCGTTTGTTCCCGGGTGGCTTTGATTAGCTGCTTTTAAGGGAATGGCCGTTAAAATTTCAATGGGTATATTTTCGGCATGGTGATTTTTTTCCTGTACATTTGCTATTCCAAGGCCAATAATCGCGAGCAACAAAACGGCTACAATACTGATTGAAACTGGAGTGAACTGGCTTTTGAGCATTATGGCTAGCTTGCTCATCTTAGCCATGAATGTTTCCGTACCGCTTTTCCCTTTGTGATCAAAAACAAACCCCAGCACCTCGCCTTTTAGCGATTCAGGCACCTCGATTTCGGTATAATCAAACGGTAAAGCATGCCAGGCCTGGGACAATTCCTGATATTCTTTCTTACACTCCGTACAATTTTTTAAATGTTCAACAAAGGCCATGCGTTCGCACTCCTTGAGCTCATTTGCTATATATGGAATTAAATGATCACAATCCCTTCTCATTTTATATCCTCCAGTTCCAGATGCTTCCTCAATCCTTTAAGAGCCTGATGAAGCCTGCTCTTAATCGTGCCGAGCGGCTCTTGTTCCAGTTTGGCAATCTCTGAAAGAGAATAACCTTTCCAATAAAGCAAATCGATTAATTTTCTTTGCGCCGTCGGCAATTTGTTTTTCGCTTTCGTAATATCATTCGTATTTACTCGTTGCTCGATTACATTGGCAGGGTCAGCGATCTCTTCATGTTCCTCTTGATGGTGCTGCGTCTTCCTCTTCTCTTTTCGGAGGTAGTCAATGCAAATATTGCGGGTAATCGTGAGGAGCCAATTTACAAAGCTGCCTTGAGAGGGATCGTAATGGCTGTTTGTTGTCCATAGCCTCAAAAAGACCAACTGAATAATCTCTTTCGTCTTTTCCTCATTCCCATTGCAAAACTTCATAACAAAGCTGTAAATAAGCTTTATATATCTATTATAAAGCTCCTCTAATGCGTGACCGTGTTTTTCGTTTACCAATCTCATTAATTCCGTATCGTATTTTTCTTTCATGTGACACTCCCTGCTATTGGATAAAAATATATTGCCATTATACTATTTTAAAAAGTAAGGATGGGAACGACCGTAACTGATCGTTCCCTGAGTAGGTTTATTCAAATTCTGTTTGGCTGTTTACGACAAACCATACATCTTTTACTCCTTGTCCGTTTACATCCCCTTCTTGCTGGTCTTTTGCAAAATAATAGAGAGGAAAGCCTTTGTACGTGACCTGCTTCTCCCCGTTGTCTTCTCTCGTAATCGTATCGAAATCCTTTTTATCAAAACCTTCCGGGACGGCGAAATCCTTCTGGGTAAATGCTGGCCAGTTTGCCAAGCAGTCTCCGCTGCATGTGCTTTTTCCTGCTTCGTCCTTTTTAAAGTAATACAGGGTCCTCCCCTGTGAATCCGCCAGGTACTCTCCAGCTTTCTCATTCTCCAAAAGCTGGAGGCTGTCAGCCGGGGCTTGTTCCGATTTAGTTTGTTCCGTTTGAGCTTGAATAGGTTGATCCGTCTTTGTTGTTTTCTCAGTGCTTTTTCCGCAGGCAGCCAAAGCAAAAATAATAGAAAGTATCGCGAGGGTAAAAATTCCTTTTTTCATGTATGTTCCTCCAAGTTTTTTAGATTTAAGGCTCGTCCTTACTTCCAGCCCCATTTTTGAAAGATTTGGTGAGATTCTTCTGTTCTTAAATAATCAACAAATTGCTGTACCTCTTTTTTCTGATCGGTGATTTTCGTCAGGGCGATTGGCGTTCCACGATAGAGCTTTTCTTCTTCAGGCAGTTCGACCAGATCGGTCACATCCTGGAGCCTATAATGCCACGATTCATAGGTAATCCAGGCGTCAAGGCTGGGATTCGATTTCCATCGTTCAATGGCTTCGGCACTCGACTTTACAGAAAGGGTAATATTTTGGGAAATGCCTTCTATCAGCCCTTTTCTGCCTGCCAGGTCTTCCCACAGGCCAAGCTGGCCAGCCCCATTTACATCGATTATTTTTACTCCCTTTTTCGTTAAATCCTCCAGGCTTTCAATCTTCTTAGGATTTCCTTTCCTCACCAATATTCCTGCAGCACGCGGGTAAAGCTCCATACGTGATTTAGTGTCGATCAGTTCGGGGTGATTAAAGATGAAGTCCTGCAGCATATACTCGGAGCCACCGAAAATAATATCTGCATCTTGCTTTGCCTGGCCGATCCAATTACCCTCTGGTCCGGCTGTTACTTCCACCTTAATTCCCGTTTCAGCTGAAAAATGTTCAGTAGCTTCCTTAATTGGTCCAAGTGGTCCGCCCGGTCCGTACACCCGGATGACATGATCTTTTTGGCTGGAATTTGGTGTCGCCTGGGACGCCGGATTACGGTCCATTTTTGCATAGGCTGACAATCCGGCAGCCGTAATTACAAAGAGCAGCAGAGCTGATAGGAACACGGTCCTCTTCATGATTCTTCCTCCATTTCATACATGATTTTTACCGGTACTATTAAAGGAAACGAAGGGAGGCTGTAAACGGTTTGATTATAATTAAAAAATAGTTAGAAAGTTCCATAAATCTATTGAAAATTAGTCTGGTGGAGAATAAATTAAGGTGTACCTTCGCAGGTACCTAGCTTGTTGAGGAAGTACCATTTTTTCTCAACAAGCTTTTTTATATTTGGTTTGGTCTAGGTACTAAGTGGCAAGTGTAGTTTTGTAATAAAGTTTGATTAAAAAATACCCTATAAACCCATATTTTTCGCTAAATAAAAAGAATCCATTTTGAAAAAAAGAATGATCAAAAATGAATTCTTTATTAGTAGATTTTAGTTTGGTTTTTATAAAAATTGTGACGGCAACCGTTATTTTTAATAACTATTACTAATTTGTACTTTATTGTTTAAGTTAAAATGCAAAATAGGAACTTATGTTGTTCAATTATATGGCCCAATTGTGGAACAAGAAAAAATCCTGCATATCAACACAGGATTTTTAATCAAACTTTATTATAAACTATCAGTCTTTATTACAAATCATCAAACTTACTTTATTTTAAAGCCATAACAAACTGTTGAATCAATTTCTTTTCGTTGCCAATACTCACGTTCAATCTCAAACTTTTCAAGTATACGCTCTTTTAATAATTCATCCTTCATTTTAATTGTATGAGCTACTTCAAATACGCCTTGTCCATTATTAATCGTTAATAAAAAATCCGTTGTCATCACAATCGGTTCACCCGTTTTAGGATCCATAGGATGTTTAATACCTAACTCATCTGCAATGACAATTGTTTCTTCCAATGGTAGTAAAGGAAATTGCTCTCGAATATCAACTATCGAATCTGAATATTCAGTTATGTAAAAGTAGTTTCGTTCTAAATCTGATAAAAACTCATGCTGCCTATTTGTTTTTATTCCTTTTAAACGGGTTGAGCGACCTAGTGAAGATACATCTTGAATCTTTAGCCATGGTTTATATTCTGAACCAATGCCTAAGCCACGGCCTTCTTTTATCCACTTTTCAATTTTAGATGTTCTCTTTCTTTTTGACATAAAAACACCCCTTTAGACAATTATATCCAAAGGGGTAATGTAGGTTTGGAAGAAAGTTTGATTAAAAGCACCTACCAAGCCCACATTTTACGATAAATAAAAGAATACGTTTTTAAAAAAAGATTGATCAAAATGGATTCTTTACTTGTGAAGTATTGTTCAATTTTTATAAAAAAGTTTGATTATTTTCTTCTGTTGATCTTCAAACACGCTCTCTTCAACAGAATTAAAGACAAGATTCTATAGAGAGTACTTATAAAGATAAGGTACTAACTCTTTTAAAGTTAGTACCACATCCTTTTCTATCTCTACAAGAGCCTAAAATATTGATTTTAAATATCTTAGCTATTTTAATTCCAAATAAAAGAATTTTTGTTTAATAATTTATTTAATTATTCCACAAAAAAAAGGCCCAATCCCCTATAAGTGGATTTGAGCCTTTAATAAGCAAACTATTTATGATGCATTAACTGTCGCTTGTTCTTTTTTCTTAAAAAATTTCTTTTTAATTACTGGGAGAGCAAAACGATCGACTCCCCAATAATAAGTACCACTTCCAACAACTAGTAGTAAAATAGCAATTGTATAATAAACTGGGTTTACACCTGTTTCACCAGTTAAAAGAAAACTTAAATTCATTAGTGCTGCTGCATATAAAGCAGGTCTAGTTAAAAATCCAATGATAAGTCCAAGACCGACTAGAAATTCACCCCAAACGACTAAAACATTGAAAAGTTCAATGTTTGGAAGAGCAAATTTCTCCAAAAATGTTCCATACCACCCTAATACTTGAGGATGTGCACCTTCTGTTTTTGTGAGAGCTGCATTTAGAAATCCGGAAGCATCGAATCCACCTTCACGAACTATCTTATCCCATCCTGCTGTTAACCATGTAAATCCAAACCATAATCTCAAAACAGTCCAAAGAACTGCTGCTTGAGGGGTTTTCCACCATTTCATTATTTCTCATCTCCTAATAATTGTACTAGAAACATAATAATCGCCGGCCAGCGTTTGAGGTGAGGGAAAATTAATATCCCTTCCTGCATTTTCAATATATATAAATTATTTTTACTAAACAATAAATAAGATAACAATTCACATTTTGTTAAGAAAAATTTTACAAATAGGAGAATGTATTGATAAAACATTGACAGGTTGTCAGTCAAAATATATAATTGAACCATCAAACTGATAATCAATATCAATTAGATGGTTGTTACTCAATAATTAAATTTAGCTTTTACTGTTTTTCTTAATAGTGATAAATCAAATTTTCCACTAGGAACGCCAAATAAATGTTCAAATAAAGATTGAATTGCTACAATTCTTGCAATGCGTTCTGCTTTACTCCATTTGAATAATGATGAATCAGCCCATTGATGAATTGTCGAAATAAAAAATTCTGCTACAAGTGTCGGTTTATCAACATGGAAAATGCCTTCCTTATTACCTTGAATAATTAAATCCGTTAATATTGGTGTGCTTTGACAAATCATTTGTACATGTAATATTTGCCGAAGAATTGCATTATTATCGTGTTGTAAATACTTAAAGATTTCATTATGCCCTGTCGGATAATCAAGCTCAAACACAAAAACCCAAGCAATTTTTTCAAATGCAGAAAGTGTTTCGTCATAAATTACATCCATAAACTGCTTTTTGATACCTTGCATCTGTCGATCAATTAATGCATTTGCTAAGTCTTCTTTCGATTTGAAGTAGTAGTAAAGTGTTCCCTGAGCTACTCTCAGCGTTTTAGTAATATCAGTCGTTGAGGTTTTCTCATAACCTTTTTGGCTAAAAAGAGATTCTGCTGTATCTAATATTTCGTTTCGGCGTTCCGTTGCATTTTTCGTTACTCTGACCATTGAATGCACTACCTCCTTTTTTTATTTAAGCATTGGTCTGACTAGTAGTCAATTGCATTATGGGAGTGAAAATTGGTTAGTTAAATTTAATTGAGTGACTGTCAGTTACGATTTATAAGGAGAATTTAGATGTTTAAAAAAACTATTTATCTATTATGTTTTATATTCATTTTCGTTACCTTAGGATGCTCTCAAAAGGAGAAATCCTCTTGGAAATAACCAGCGCAAATATTAATAAAAAGGCTGTTTTCGTATAGATTGTTGCTTTTCATTAAGAGTGATTAGTAGATAAATGTCGAATTCTATTTAATAAGTTACAATATTTGAACTGGAGGACAATTAGATGAATGTACACGATTTAATAATATTAAACTTTGAAGAAGTCAGACGCAGAAGTGTAAAAGCTTGGAAAGCTATACCCCAACAAATGTTGAATTGGAAGCCAGACGAAGATGCTTTTACTTGTGCCGAGATGATTAGACATTTATTAGAAGGCGAGTTTCTTTATTATCAAATACTTATAGGCGGAGGAAGCAAAGCGTTAACTGATTTATCTAATCCTTTTGAATCAAAAGAATTTACAACGGTAGATGATGAACTTACATTTGCACAACCCTATCGTGAAGAATTTTTAAAATATATTAAGTCGATTAGCATAAACGATTTAGAGAATATAAAAATTGACCGCTCTGATGTTGGTTATGTTAGAACACTTGGAGATATGTTATTGCGTATCGCTTACCACGAGTCTGTTCACACAGGTCAATTGTTAGATTATATGAGAACAATGGGGATAGACCGTCCTAAAATATGGGATTGATAGTTTAGAACAAGGCTTTGCTAAAGTCTTGTTTTTTTATGAACTTCTTAGCATTTCAACAGTTGTGTAATTCGATTTTTGGCACACTGAAATAAACATTTGCTCCACTCGATTTTCAAATGCTACATTCTTTCCGAGTTCAAGCCAGCGAAACCAGTAGAGGTAGTTGTCCAAGTATTTTGTTGCAACTCCTTGGAAACGTTCCATCCAAGTTTTTAAACGGTTATGAAAATTATTAACATGTTGGATATGATAAATCCCTTTTTTAACACGTTGTTTTTGACGTTCATTAACAGTTTCGTGCTGTAATCCTTTGATTTTAGCAAATTTCTTATAGTTAGTGGCTGTATCGGTACATAACAGAGCAGAAGGGTGGATATACTCACCAATTACAGTATCAATTTCTTCAGCCTTAACACGTCCAGTTCCTGCTTTACGTGCAATTACATTACCGTTTCGGTCTTGTGCCACGACAACAGCGATTTTAAGGTTAGAAATCCCCCTTTTTTCATCCTTTTCTCCACGTTTCTTGGCTTTTCTATGAGTAACTTCATGGCCTTTCATAGATTCACGAAAGAAGGTTTCGTCACTTTCAACAATTCCATGCAATTGGTCAAAACCAAGACTGCCTAATGCGTTCAAGATTTTATGTCTCCAATAAAATGCAGTAGAAATGAGGTGATATTTTGCGAAATATAGGTTATATACGTGTCAGTTCGACTAGCCAAAACCCTTCAAGGCAATTTCAACAATTGAACGAGATCGGAATGGATATTATTTTTGAAGAAAAAGTTTCTGGAGCAACAAAGGATCGCGAACAACTCCAAAAAATGTTAGAGGATTTACGGGAAGGTGATATTATTTATGTTACAGACTTAACTCGAATCACTCGCAGTACTCGGGATTTATTTGAGTTAATCGATTACATAAGAGGAAAAAAGGCCAGTTTAAAATCATTAAAGGATACCTGGTTAAATTTATCAGAAGATAATCCATACAGCCAATTCTTAATTACGATAATGGCTGGTGTTAACCAATTAGAACGAGATCTTATTCGTATGCGACAACGTGAAGGTATTGAACTAGCAAAGAAAGAAGGTAAGTTTAAAGGTCGGTTAAAAAAGTACCATAAAAATCATGCAGGAATGAACTATGCAGTAAAACTTTATAAAGAAGGAAATATGACTGTAAATCAAATTTGTGAAATTACAAATGTGTCTAGAGCATCATTATATAGGAAGTTATCAGAAGGGAACAATTAGTCCTTTCTTTTCCAATTAAAAGAATAGATTGTGAAGAATTGTACTTATACTAACAAGACATAATAATTTAATTCAAGGAAATAAGTTAAATTCAAAATGATACCTACAGTAAAATTTGCTTACTACTAATTAAGGAAAATAAACTAATATGATAAATAATAAACTTCATATAAAGGTGGATTTATATGCCTAAAATTGACAATATACTAGCAATTCTATGGATGCTTAATTCAAGTGAAAAAATTACTGCAAAACAAATTTCAGAAAGGTTAGAAATAAATATAAGGACTGTGTATCGTTATATTGATACACTTTCAACAAGTGGTGTACCTATAATTTCAGAAACAGGCCATAATGGTGGATACACTTTATTGAACAATTTTATTAAAGCTCCTCTTTTTTTTGATTTTGAGGAGCAAACCTCACTATTTCATGCTGCTGTTTTTGCAGAAGAAGCCGGATATTATGGAGGTGAAGCACTAAATAGAGCTATTTCCAAGCTAAGCAAATATTCAAATCCAGAACAGGAAACAAAGATAAACCAGCGTTTAACTAGTCTTGAAGTAATAAGTCGATTAAGTTCCCTCTCTATAGAGCCTCTCTTGAAGGAAGTGGAGCAGGCCGTAACTGACGGATACTCTGTAAAAATTCTATACCTTAAAATTGGAGAAGAACAATCAACATATAGATTGGTTGATCCGTACAGAATTATTTATTGGAATAATAATTGGTATGTGATTGGATTTTGTCATCTTAGGAATGATATCCGTAGCTTTAGAGTAGATCGAATTGAAAACTTAATGCTAACTGAAAATAAGTTTAACCGACCAGAAAATTTTTCAGCACATGACTTTTTTATGGATAATCTTCTTCCAACTATAGAAGGTAAGGAAGGGGTTATCCCTTTAGTTATTAGTGGAAATACAAGGGTGTTGGATGATATTTGCCAACATTGGTTTTTTGGACATTATTTACAAGAACAGACTTCAACCCAAGCAATATTTCTTCTTGAAAACGATATGATACATACATATGTACCTCATTTACTTTTACCGTACGGTAAATCTATTCAAATTATTGGGCCAGTAAGTCTTAAGCAAAGACTTATTGAAGTTCTGTCGGAATTAATAAAATTTCATCAAGTATGATAACTTCCCTGACGATAGCTGTCAGGGAAGTTATATTATAATAGGCTATATCAATTGTGATTGGAGCGTTATTGGATGCAACCAAAAAAAGTTTATCTTTATGTATTTAATACAATGTCAGACTGGGAATATGGATATTTAATTGCTGAACTAAAATCAGGAAGATATTTCAAAAAAGATTTAGCACCTTTAAAAGTAGTTACAGTAGGAGCAAATAAAGAAATGATTACTACGATGGGAGGACTGAGCATACAACCAGATATTTCCCCTGATGAATGTACGCTTGAAAGTAAGGATCTTTTAATCTTACCTGGAGGGACTACTTGGAGAGAAGATATTCATCAACCTATCTTAAAAAAAATTAGCGAAGCTTTAAAGCTTGGTACTATTGTTGCTGCAATTTGTGGTGCAACCGAGGCTCTTGCGAATATGGGATACTTAGATTCTAGAAAACACACAAGCAATGACTTAGAGTATATTAAAATGGTCTGTCCTAATTATAAAGGAGAAAAATTTTATGAGATGAGACCTGCGGTATCTGGTGAGAATTTGGTTACTGCATCAGGGGTAGCGCCTCTGGAATTTACGATGGAAGTACTGAAAAAATTAGATGTATTTGCACCCGATACATTACACGCATGGTATAACCTAAATAAGACTCATAACTCTGAATACTTTTTCCAGTTAATGAATTCAATAAATAGATGAGCTGAAAAAATCACCTTAGCAGTTTTATATTATATACAAAAAACATGCTTTAGACGATGTCAAAGCATGGTTTTTGTATATAACTTAAAAATGTTTTATAGAAGTAAAAAAATTACAAAGCATCCCTGAAGTTCTTATAAATAGAAATGGTAACTAAATCCCTATTTAGTATTGAAATTTCCTTAACGTTGTAAATCCGCATTTTCCTGACGATACCCCTTTAATAACTTGGAACTGTACTTATCTTATTCATTGTTAAATACCAATAAAGTTGCTTCATTTTAATATCTAACAAATCATTGGGTTTAAGATTTTTCTATGATGGCCATGTCGCCTCCAATAACAAACCATGAATGTCATAAAACAATAGGTTGTGAATAGGCCCAATACTTGCAATATCGGTTGTAAGGACCCCATAGCTCCCTAGACGTTCCTTAAGAATAAGAGCAATTTCTTCGTTCGGTAAGGCAAATGCAATGTGTTGCAAAAAACCTGCTGCAAAGCTGTTCCTCTCTAGTTTCAGATGTAGCTTTGAAATAAAGTTTGATCAATAATATCGTGTGAATCCGTATTTTACCGTAAACAAAAAAAGTACATTTTGAAAAAAGTTTGATCAAAATGGACTCTTATTTTTACGATTACAATTTAGTTTTTATAAAAAAGTTTAATCATTTTATTTTTCTATATTATTGATGTTTAAATGTACATTTAACTATCTTTTCCCGTTTGAGCTTAAGCGGCTTTCCTCTTTTACTAGTAAGTCAGTTAGACAGGTCAACATTTCATTAATATCATTTTCTCTTATAGTCAATGCCGGATAAAAACGAAGAAGCTTAGCCCTCCAACTGGAACCAACCAAAAAACCAGATTGAAATAAATCTCGATGAATTTCAGTTAATTGTTCTGTACCTAGCGAATCAGAACATTCTGCAACAAGCATCATTCCAATACCTCTAACTTCTTTAATCAATTGGCTGACATTGGATATTTCAATCAATTTATGTTTGAATTGTTCCCCCACTATCACACTTTTATTTATTAATCCTTCCTTTTCTAGCACTTGAATCACTTCAAGGGCAACAGCACTACCCAAGGCATCATTTTGATGTGATTGTGCATAGATAAATCCTGCCTCATGTATTCTCTTAGCGATATTACTGGAAAATACAGCTACACTAACCGGATAACCATTACCTATACCTTTGCCAATGGCCACCATATCCGGAACTATATCATAATGTTCGTAACCAAACCAACGTCCAGTTCGACCAATGCCAGTGGTCACTTCATTGGCAATAATTATTCCTTCTTGTTCCTTTATCCTTTTAACTATATTTTTTATTAGTCCCTTTGGAGGTAATTTGACCATTCCAGATGTATTACCTGGCTCAAATACTAGCCCTCCGATAAGATCAAATGGGATTGTTTTTATTATTTCGCAATCAGCATTACATATTTCAGCACAAGCGCATCCCTTACATATACTCCAGTCAAAAGAAAACCACTCATTGTCTTCTTTCTTGCTAGCAGACCCAAATGCACTTAAATAAGATCCTGTCATAGTAAGTAATAAAGGCTTTACCATGATCCTTTTAGCCATTTGGACAACTAATTCGACTGCTTCACTCCCTGAGCTAAGGAAAATACATTTTCCGTTAGGAAGTGATGTAATATTGAGTATTTTTTCTGCCGCCTCTTCGACTACTCTGCTCTTATAACGATACCCAAGATGCATAATATTCTGTAACAGCTCATAGATAACACGGTTAATATGTGGATGACTATGTCCAAGAACGGTACTCCACACTCCTGCTTCGAAATCAATGATCTTGTTACCCATTTCATCAAATAAGTAGCAGTTTTCTCCTCTCACAATGTATGTATCGTATATCTCGTAACCAGTAGAGTTAAACACATTGCTCATTATCTACAGCCACCTTCCACGTGAATAGTTCATAATTAATACTTCTATAAGGTATGATAAATACCCTATGTAAATTGTTAAGAATTATCGAACTATTCTGCTTGTCCAGTGTTTATGGCTAAATTTTTAACTGCTTTATTATAAAATTAACAACTTTATTATCAGACAAACATTCCCTTTTTCCATAAACTGCCTAATTCCTCTGTATTAAATAGTAGTTAAGCTTAAATCATAAAAAATACACACCAAAGCGATGTCATCATGAAATCTCTCTGCCTGCTTGTTTTTATTCCTTTTAAACTGGTCAAGCGAACTACTGAAGATATATCTTAAATCTTTAGCCATGGTTTAAATTCTGAACCAATACCTGAGCCACGGCCATCTTAAATCCACTTCTTAATTTTAGGGTTATTCTTTTTCTTTTTGACATAAATACACCCCTTTAGATTATCATATCTAAAAGGGTAAAACGTCGCGACTTTATTCAAAACATCACATATTTTTTTTATAAACATCGCGACTATATTTCAAAGCCACAATTAGTGTTATTTGCAAAAAAAGTCGTTTACTACAGCAACTGTAAAACCCTTTTCCTATAACACTTAAGATAATTGATACTTAATAAAAGTTGTTTACTCAATGTAATAATTGTAATAAAACAAACTTGCTACATTATAAAAAAGTCGTTTACTACAGCAACTGTAAAACCCTTTTCCTATAACACTTAAGATAATTGATATGTTTGGGCGGATAATCACATCATTGATAGGATTATGGGCGACGATAAGTGGCACAGAGATGATAAAATTTAATTTTTCCTTGTTCCAACGGGTGCGATACTTCAATAACGAAGGTCGCGTTTTTTTCTTCTTCAAGTAACGAAGGCCTTGAACCCTATTTTGTTTTTGGTTTTTATCTTGTTCGCTTTGGCTCATTGAATTTCTCCTCCTTTTACAAATCAAAGGCTAAATTCTTGTATAGAATCACCTCTATATAACAATTTTACCATATTCAAGCAACTGCGTTTCTAATTTACCTTTGTTTTGAATAAACCGAGGAGTGAAAGGGTTGTTTACACATCATAATACCGTCAGATTCAATCCTAAGCACGTCTTAGATTAAAGTGAAAGTGAGGTTGAGGAGAGAAGAGAAGAGACTTTCAAACCACCACCACCAGCCATTCTGAAAGTCTGTGGGTTTGTGATAAAGCCGACTAGCTTCCACCAACCGCACTTACTACACAACAATAAAGCGTTCCTGCTTATTGCAGAAACGCACTACGATAGGTTAAGAACAAGTTATTGAAAACCCCCAGTATCTTTATTATTAATAATTAAAGTAAGGTGTTTATAAGTTGAAACAACATCATTAAGATAAGACCGATTACGAACAAGGTTGAAATAATTTTAAATGGCTTCTGATACCATTTCGGAATTTGCTCTAATTTTTTTGGGGATTGAAAGCCTTTTACCATGTCGCCATGCTTTATCGCATCATTAAAAGGTGTCCTGTTTAAATCCATTGAGTTTATTAATTGTTGAGGTTCTATAGTTTGATGAACATCTTTTTCTTCAAAAGTCTCCTTTGAGGAATTTTCCATTATCATTTCCTCCTCTCAATTCTTTTATATCAAATGCTATCTGAAGACCAATTTCTGCAATAATAGATCACCTGTATTAATACTGAGATGAGTTGTCGCTAATAAATGCAAATTAATACCATCCTGTCGATTCCTTATACTATATTATAACAATTATTTCCATTATTAGGTATGAAATTTATTTGTCTTCTTGAACTAAACTGCCAGTTAGTTGAGTTACTCTAGCAATCTTTTATCCGTAACCTTACCGTCTCCCATAGTCCATATACGATACTGTTTCCCATCAATTTCGACCACCAAGGTGTATTCAGAAAACCATTCTCCCCATTGTCCAATACTATTTACCGACTTCACTTCGCTAATTTCGGGATTCTTTTTGATTATATTTTCTCTTACATTATTCAACTTATTGTATGTATATAATTTAATGGATAGGTACCCCGCAAAAAATATAAAAACAACGCAAATACAAATAATCATTACTTTTTTCATACAAACCCCTTCTCACTCTTAAAATCAAAGACTTTATTTACTCCAGTAACTCTTTATACATTTCGTAGGTTTTAGAAGAATTATCGTAACCTCCTACATCTAATAGTATCATAAACATGCATAGAATTTCTAGGTATATTTATGAAAATTTTACCACTTTTTATCAAACAAACCTGCCCGTTACTTGAGTAAGAAAAAACGATCCTTCGTTATTAAAGAATCGCACCCTTTAGTTTAAGTAGAAATCTTCACAATCTTTTCTTTATCTTAACAAGATCTAATCTCTTAAATGTGTTGGGGCGTTACAAAAAGACGTCTTCTTATTCAAGAAAAGTGCCCTTTGTTGAATTATTTGATGAAATCAAAAATATCCTTTTCTAACGTCCATTCTAAACGTCTAATCAACTCCTGCTGTACAATGGTGCCTTGTTAATCTTATGTAAGATTTTCCATACTTTATAAACACAAAAACCCTTTAATGATTCGGAAGATATGAAAAAGGGTTATTGGTTATATATTTTTCAATAAAAAGGCTGTTTAATGAATTGGCATGTTCGGGATGATAGTGAAGTTTTGTAAACCAGCATACCCAACCTACATCATTTAAAGGGTTCGCCCATTCAGACCATTCCCACTCTAAAACAGTAAGGACATTGTCTTCGGTGTATAACACATTGTGTGTATTAGCAACTTTAACAACTAATAAAGGATGAAATCCATCCAGTAAGAAAGTTGCATCCGTGTAACCTCTACTTTGTCAGCATTCTCAAACAGATCACAAGGGATGGGCATCTGGATCCCATCCTTGTTTGTTATATACCCAGCATGGACGTCATCTTTAAGCCCATTAGGCACAGTCATCCCTGTGGCCCTGTAGGTCCCGGTCCTGTTGGCGTTGGTGTCGGTGTCGGTGTCGGTGTCGGCGTCGGCTCTATGGGTGGTCTGTCCTCACCATGACTTGGATTAGACGGTCCTACCGAACCGCTGTTATTACTGTTATTATTATTTTCCAAATGAATCATCTCCTTTAATAGTCAATATTCCCAATGTCGAGTTGGATAATGTAAGAAAAAAGCCAAGAACTGATACTTGTGATTCAAAAATTATCTTAGCAAGGGTGTTTTCCACATATTGTTGGTAGAGCTCTATAGGGTTCCATCCTCATGTCCATCAGCTAACAAAACATTACAATTCTTCACAAACTTCTCTAACATAAAATATATCCAATTATCTTATAAAGGGTTATTCCAAAAATGGCCCGATTGTTGTATAAGAGCTAAAGACGATTCTTCAACTAACTCCCGTTTGAAAAAGAAGTGCACAATATACTCGTATTGCGTACTAAGTCTTGTTTGAACAATTTCTAAGAAATTCAACATTTGCCCAATCCAATACTTAAATCTTTTATAAAATAAAATTAACCACAGTTGCTTTCCCCAGTTTTTAAAGCGTCTAACCAACGCTTTTTTTGTTTTTTTGTGTCTTATTCGAACATATCTTCAATTAACCAAAATTTGTCCAATCCGATACTAAAACTTTTCATAAAATAAAAATTGAATAATGGTTTAATTCACCATAATTCCCTCCACTTTTGAAGCGTCTAATCGTCGCTTCATTTTTTTTCGTCTTTTGTGTCTAATCGAAGTAACCTAATGCTTAATAGTTTTGTTAATTTTATCTTTCTGTGTATATTCTCCACTCCGTAAGCAAAATTTAACTATTGTGGTTAAAAGCCTACCATTAACCCCAAGGAGAAAATTATGATCAACATAAGGAGTGTAGTTATGGGCATTTTAAACGGTAATCCTCAAAATGAACCTATGCATTACGGTGAAGTTTTTGGAACATGGACCTACTTAACAGTAGAAAAGGGACTTTATGCTGGGTACCAAGCCTTTGCTAATCACACTGGCGACGACGACCTAAAGAAACTTATTGAAGAAGCTTTACAAGGTTTAAAACAAGAAATTAGCCAAACTGAAGAGCTACTAAAAGCAAATGGTGTTGGACTTCCACCTTCACCTCCAGACCGACCAACAGCAGATTTAGAAAGTATCCCTGTAGGTGCAAGATTTACAGACCCAGAAATTAGCGCTGCCATTTCTAAAGATATAGCTGCTGGTTTAGTAACTTGCAGTCAAATAATTGGGCAATGTATTCGTGAAGATGTTGCTTTAATGTTTGGGCAATTCCATACTGCCAAAGCTCTTTTAGGTGCAAAATTTTTAAAACTTAATAAGGAAAAGGGTTGGTTGATCCCACCACCACTGCACTTACAAGTACCAGAAAATAATTAACTCTTTTAAAACAAAGTCCATTTCTCCCAAGCCTTATGGACTTTGTTTTTCATAAATATCATTAGTTATTGCAATTTTGTTATAATAATTTTTTCTTTTATAAACGTTATTGACTTGAATAATTTTTCTCGAAATTACAAACTTTAAAGTTAATCCCAATGATTGGAGGAAAAACTGTGTTTAAAAAAATTCTATATTCATCCTTTGCTCTGTTGTTTTCTGCAATGTTGTATGGAATATCAACCGGTTATGCCCAAAATAACCCCGTAACAGACTTCGCCAGTAATAAGGTCTTCCATGTAGCTCAAAACGGTAATGACATTGATAATAATGACAATGACGATAACGACATGGATTGGGGTTGGATTGGTTTAATTGGTTTAGCAGGCCTATTAGGTCTACGGAGGAACGATAGGAAATAAAAGGCTAAACCAGTTGAACTAATAAATTAGTAAATCTTAGCTAAATTTTTCTCTCTTAATAGGCTTTTCCTTATCTAAGATCCATCTCCTTTTGGAAGCGTCTACCCCGCGCTTCTTTTTTTCGTCTTTTGCGTCAAATACGCATTAAGCGTTATTTCTTATTCAACTGCTAACCTGCCCAGTTAGCACAATAAGAAAACGGGATCGCCGCAGCCATCCCATCATTAACATAAGCACCCGATAGTTTAAGTACAATTCTTCACAAACTATAAGGATTTTCTAAAAAAAGGAGGTTATCAATATTTTTAACCTCCTTTTTTGCCTATTTAATTAATGATCTATGAATTTATGTTATAGACTAATACATCGAATAACTTCCCATCAACATAAAGTAATATCGCCCATCCTCCCGCCATTGGAATGTTCACGCTTGAAGGTGTGGTTGCATCTGCTCCATTAGTCTCTCCTCCAAGACCTATAGACCAACCTGTTGTAAGGATTTGATGGACTGTTCCAGTTTCTTTATGAAAACCAACAACCGTAAGTACTGTTTCTTTTGGATTTTCAATCCCCCAAAGATGCCACATCCACTTTTGGTTGATGTTTATGCTTGGCATATCGGCACCAATAACACCTGATTTATGTTCATTCCCTAAGATATTGTTACCTAGATCCACGGCTTTTCGGTTCCAGTTAATCTTTTCAAATTCGCTTGTTTGAACAAATTTAGGAATATTTATCGGTAATAAAGTTCCTTCCCCAACTGGTAATACTACATCACCATAAAATTTTTTATCAAAGAAGACTTCATATTTCCAAAGTCCACCTTCTGGTATGATTAATCTTGTTGTAAACCTGCTTAAACTTGAATATCCAGAGGAAGGCTCGGTAATTTTTTCTGAAGGTAATACCTTTATACGCTCACCTGTCTTTCTATGGGTTGCGTATATTTCTATTTCTTTTCCCTTATAGGTATCAAAAGGTTCCTTAAAACTAAACATATAGCCAAAGGGTTTACCGGCCGTCAAATAAGGATCTGGGAAGACATTGAACAGCACCTTACCATTTCTTGAGTAATCATTTCGAACCTTCCATTCACTTTCTACTTTCTGTTTGGCTCCTTGCTTTACACCGTCTTTAGAAGTTAAGTTGGCTGCTATATCTGTATAAAAGAGTAGGAAAAACAAGGATGCTGCCAGAGTGGCGATGATGTAAATAGATAATTTTGGTTTTCTATTCACCTTTATTTTTTCCTGGTGGAGTGAGGCCCTAATTTTTTCTTTCTGTATTTCTGTAAAGCGTACCCCTTTGTGAGTGGAAGAATTCATTGCTTTCCGCAAGTTTCTAAGTTCTTTCTCCATTTTATCGCCACCTTTCCAGTAATGCTTTTAATTTCTTCCTTGCCCTATTTAGTCTAGTTTTTATCGTATTTCTATTTATTTTCAAGATCTCACTAATTTCTTCAATTGATAATTCGTCATAATAATATAGCGTAATAACCTCACGATATTTAATTGGTAGTTCTAAAACACAAGTAGATAAAAATACTTCTTCCCCACTCTTCATTATGGCCATCTCTGGTGATAATTCTGACGATTTTGTATGTGTAAGTAAGTTTGAGTTCGTAACAACCCTTTTAAAAATTGAACTCTTTAATAAATCTTTACACTTGTTTATCGTGATCCTAAATATCCAAGCTTTAAAAGATACAATTTTATCCAATGTTTTCATATTCTTTATAACAAGTAATGAATACATCCTGTACGATATCCTCTGCAAGATTCCAATCCTTTGTAAAGTTATAGGAAAGTTTAGTTAACCTATCACCATATTCATCCATTATCTTTTCAAACCACATATCTTTATTTTCTGGATATAAATTTTCCTTTCCAATCACTTTTCTCAACCTTATACCACCCCATTTCTCACTTACTGCTAAGACGACTGTGTTAAGCTTTGGTTTCATTTTTTATTTTAATAATAAAAAAGCCACCCAGCAGAGTAGCCTAACATTAAAATGTATAAAATATATCCCTTTGTCCTTCTTAACCTGCCACGTTAGTGCAATAAATTCAACAAAAAGTACGTTAATCCTTCTTGGATCAACGCACCGTTAGTTCAGGAAAAATCCTTTAACTGATACAAATAATAATAACAAAAAAACCACTATACTAATCAAACCATAACTTTTTCGTCCTTTTTGGAATTCATCTATTCCCATTACTAACATCATTAATCCCAAGAAAAACATCATATATGTTTGAAACTCAAAATCCCCAGTAAACAATCCATAGCCTGCGATTAAAGTAACTATTACTGCTAAAATAATTCTCGAAATTTTTAACAATTAAAAATCACCTCTTATTATCCTTTTGGAATTAACGCACCCTTTAGTTATCATGAACGAAACTAGCTCCTTACTCGTAACACCGTAGATTAATTTGGTTACACTGTTTACTGGAAAAAAACAAACCAAATCAGAGCTACATTACGAAAGGAGCTAGCTATTAT
>NZ_CALBWS010000051.1 GCF_937468385.1 Neobacillus rhizosphaerae | reverse complement strand
GTATACCTTTGAAATTGTTGTCCTTTTTTAGCCATAGAAAAATCCCCTCCAAGTATTAGTGTATCACCCACGCTATACACATGGGTTTTTTACACTGTCTACTTAAAGGGGATAATATCACGATGCCTGGTTTTTAGCGTTTTTCAATCGCAATAATAAAAGGAGGATAATTTTGCTGATTAATAAATTGATACTGCAGCACATGCGTTGTTTTTTGGTCAATATGTTGGCAATAGTTGAGCAATGAATCCCGTTCAACTGCCCCTTCTTCATGACCTTGATAAATCACAAGGACAATGATACCCTCGGGAGCCATAATTTCCAATAATTGCTCGATAGCAGAAATGGTTGTCTTTGGCCTAGTAACAATGGTTTTATCACTGCCAGGCAAGTATCCCAAGTTAAAAATTGCCCCTGTTATCCGACCATGATGAATAGGTGGAACCATTTGATAGAGGGATTCATGTCCTTTGTGGAAAATGGTTACCCGATCTGACAGACCGTGCTGTGTCAACCGCTCTTTGCTTGCCATAATCGCTTCTTCTTGCACATCAAAGCCATAAACTTTCCCGCTTTCACCTACAAGCCCCGCTAAAAAAACGGTATCATGTCCATTGCCAAGAGTTGCATCTACGACAACATCACCGGATTGAACCGCTTTTTTGAGTAAATTTTTCGCAAACGGAAGAATACGTTCCATTTTCATCGGTTCAAAGTCCGTGCACTCTCTTGATAAAATTTACCTTGCCAGCTGCCTCTTTTCTTCAATTCGGCATCAATGGCATTTAATACTTCCCACTTATTTACACTCCACATTGGTCCAACCATCAAGTCAATCGGTCCATCACCCGTAATGCGGTGTACAATCATTTCCGGTGGTAAACTTTCTAATTGGTCGCATACTAAGTTCACATAGTCCTGTTGTGAAAGAAATTCGAGCATACCTTTTTCATATTGCTTAACCATTGGCGTGCCTTTTAGCAGGTGAAGCAAGTGAATTTTAATTCCTTGGACGTCTAATTTAGCGACTTCACGGGCCGTTTCCATCATCATGTCATACGATTCAAGCGGCAGTCCATTAATAATATGGGAACAAACCCGAATTCCATGCTTTCTTAGTTTATTAACTCCGTCTTTATAACATTGAAAATCATGGGCACGATTGATAAGTAATGCGGTCCGTTCGTGGACAGTCTGAAGCCCGAGCTCAACCCATAAATAGGTTCGTTCATTTAATTCAGCTAAATACTCGACGACATCATCAGGCAGGCAATCTGGACGGGTTGCAATCGAAAGGCCTACCACACCTTTCTGCTTTAGGACAGTCTCAAATTTTTCACGTAGAACATCCACGGGTGCATGGGTATTGGTGAACGCTTGAAAATAGGCCATATATTTGCCATCTTTCCACTTTGTGTGCATTTTTTCTTTTATTTCATTGAATTGGGTTTCCAATGTTTCGACACGGTTACCGGCGAAATCACCTGAGCCGGCAGCACTGCAAAAAGTACAGCCGCCATGCGCGACCGTACCATCACGGTTCGGACAGTCAAATCCTCCATCAAGTGCTACTTTAAACACCTTATGGCCAAATTGCCCGCGGAGGTGGTAATTCCAGGTATGATACCGTTTATCATCCAAAGCATATGGAAAAGGTTTTGTCTGAAGCATGTCAGAAAACCTCCTTTTTTAAAAAAATAAAATTTACATAAGGTCAATTTTAACATGAAGCAAAAGCCTTATCAAAATGTAATTGTTTATTGCCATAATTTATCCCACTGTTTGTGTAATAGGAAAATGAATCGAGAACACAATAAGAAATGAAGCGGTGTGCTTCACGAAGATTTTTAAAGTGGTTGGGTGAACTGAAGGGGGTTCTTAAATGGCTACTCGTGAATCAATGGATAATCTGATGCAACAGTGTGAGGATGCTATTCGATATGCCGAGGAACAATACAAACAAAGCAGCCTCCAAGAACAATATAACGATGATAATTATACACAAGCATTACAAGCGCTCGAAGAAACTTATGGTGATATAGCAAAAATGGCTAATTTCGCCAATTCACAACAGCGTGAACAACTCCATAGAATGAGACTTCAGCTTCAACAGCTGCAGAACTCGATGATTTTAAAAGGGCATTAAGAGGAGGAGAAGCTTTTTGAAAAAACGATCAAAACAACAAAATCCAGAACAAAAAACTCGAAATGGAGTCAATAATCAAGATTTCGAACTAGGCCAGGATTTTGATTTGGTGAAACAAGCAAAAATAAAATATGAAAAATCAGGCGGCCAGCCAGTAAAATCTAAAATGCATCAAGAAAAGTGATAGTCATCTTAAAATTCGAAAGGATTCCTTAACAATTTTGTTGAGGGATCTTTTTTTTCTTTTTTTTTACACTTTTTTTATTATGCAAAAAATGGTCTCCTAAACGTGGAAAAACAACTAAGAACGCTTTCAATACCAATTTTTTAATAAAAACAACTTGAGAATAGAATAATATCCTCGTTCACAGTTTGGAAACAACTCCAATTTAGGATGTGATGTAGGTCACAGAATGGGGTTATTATTCATGGTTTAAATAAGGTATGGATTAGTAAACTCCTTTCCAGAACCTCCACTTTTTGTTAGGAGTACTAGTCCACCTAGCACTTTTTTTGAAACTTATGTGAACATGTTCACATTTTATCCACAAATTTGCTTAGCTAGTTTTTGAAAGGAAGTTTGGAAATGAAAAAGTACCTATTAATCGTTAGCTTCATCCTAGCCTTTATGTGTCCTTCGATTAGCTTTGCTGAAAATCAATCAATTTTAAGCATGGAAGAGCTAACAATTCAAGTTATGCCAGAGTTTGCCTATCATCCCAACGATCAAAATAAGGCGCATCCACCGCTATTGATTGGTTATCAAGGATCGATGGTAAATGACTCCGATCAGCCACAAAAAGGACAAATTGAAATTCCACTACCAATGAAAGAGAAGAACTTTCGTATTGGCTTTGTTAGCGATTACTCAAGTGATTTAAAGAAGGCCTATGAAATCGAATATGTTATCGACCATGAAAAAGGAACGATTTCCTGGACTACAAGCGAAGAGATTGCCCCGAAGGAACGATATAAATTTGTTATCGAATATTATACAGACAGCCTAAAGGTTAACAAGGAAAAGAAATCATTAACGTATCAGTTTAAAAGCTTTGCTGATATTGGACTCGTCAATATTACCTTTACACAACCGACTAAGGCAAAAAAAATGAAGCTCTCGCCGTCTCCAGAAGAAAAACAGAGCCATGGCGGGGCTAATGACACCTTCTCCTACCTTTACCAAGGAGTAAAAGCTGGTGAAGAAAAAAACTTCACCATTAACTATGATCGCCTTGAGAAAAAACCAACCACAGAACTCATGAGTGAAAAACATTCATCCGAAGTGACCCAAAAAGGGAATAAGACATCCAATAGTCTAGCTGTCGGGGCCTTTAGTGGGATTAGTGTCCTATCTATAGGTGCATTGAGCATTCTGATCCGAAATCGAAAGAAAAAGCAGTAAAGAAAAAGCGCTCTCAAGAGCGTGATCCATTTGGATTAAGGTGCCTTAAAGGTACTTTAATATATATATAGAGAGATAAAATATGGGAGGTGAAGAAATGTTCAAAAAGATTTTGAAGATGGACAAAAAGTTTTTAATTGTCTTAGCATTACTTATCGGGGTGTTTTTATCCTTTTCAACAGTCAAAACAATGGCCTATCTGGATTCACCTGGTTTCTGTCAAAACTGTCATACGATGAAATCCGTTTATGCGTCATTTGAGGATTCTACTCATTCCGATTTGCAGTGTAATGATTGTCATTTACCACACAAGAGTGAAGCAGGTAAGTTATTTTTTAAAGGCCGAGCAGGGATGACGCATATTTATTTCAACACATTTGGAACAAAAGATATTCCAGATGTAATCCAGGCGACAGACCGAACGAAAAGTATCATGAATGATAATTGTATCTCCTGCCACAAGAGTACGCTAAGCAATGTGTCGCATGATGCAAAGGATAGTTGTGTATCTTGCCACAAAACTGTACCACATGGGAAAGGCTTTAAAGACGATCACTATAATAAGCCACCTAAATCAGGAGAGTTATTAGAAAATAAGGGAGGATTTTAAGAATGGGAAGGTTCCGATATGGGGCATATCTTCTCCTGCTAGCTTTAGTGTTGATGATCACTGGTTGCGGCAATGATTCCGGTGACAAAACAGCTTCGGCAGCAGGCAAGAAGACAACAGGCCTCGCAGCAGATGAAATAAGCAATGAAGCGTTTAAGGATATTTTTCCGCTTCAATATAATAGCTACAAGAAAAATAATAAAATGGAAGAGACAAAATACAATGGTTCGGTGAAACGAAGCAAATTCGATGCCGATAAAGAGCCGTTACTGCCAATCCTCTTCAATGGCTATGGCTTTGCAACATACTATACTGAAGATCGTGGTCATACTTATGCATTAGAAGATATTCATAATCCTCCTCGGATTACCGATAAGTCTGTTGGTTCTTGTTACACATGTAAATCAACAGCTGTGCCAAAAATGATCGAAGAAATGGGAGACAGCTATTGGGGCGCCAATTTTAACAAGGAAATCTGGCCAAAGGGCGAAGCAATGGGCCACTCGCCAATCGGCTGCTCCGACTGCCATGATCCGAAAACAATGGATCTACGTGTAACACGCCCTAGTTTTTATAAAGCGTTAAAAGCAAAGGGTGTTGATGTTTCAAACCCTACGAAAAACGAAATGCGCACCTATGTTTGCGGCCAGTGCCATGATGAATACTACTTTGCTGCTAAAAATAGTGAAGTAACCTACCCATGGACTAAGGGCTTTAAGCCAGCAGAAATGTATGAATACTACAACACCATTGCAAAAGAGAATGGTTTTGAAAAAGACTGGATTAGTAATATTTCCGGAGCACCAATGTTAAAGGCACAGCACCCTGAATTTGAAACCCATTCATCAGGCACACATGGTAAAGCAAATGTATCTTGTGCAGATTGCCATATGCCATATGAACGTGTCGATGGAAAAAGAAAGATTACGTCCCACTGGTGGACTTCACCACTTAAAACGATGCAAACATCTTGTGGACAATGTCACGGGGATCGCGATTTAGACAAACTTAAAGACCGTGTATATGAAATTCAAGATTCAACTGTTAAGGGATTACATGATGCGCAAGATATTTCCACTTCAGCCCATTATTATGTGAACAAAATGATTACTTCTGGTGTGAGCCCAGAAAAAATCAAACAAGCACAGGAATCTGTGCGAAAAGGGCAATGGTTATGGGATATTATTGCAGCTGAAAACTCTTCAGGCTTCCATAATCCACAAGGATCAATGGATTCACTAAGGATGTCAATTGAGGAGTCAAGCAAAGCCATCCGCGTTGCAACAGAAGAGCTTGTGAAAAAAGGCGTCAATATGGATGAGCTTGACAAGGAAATTGATAAAGCGAAAAAAGCTGTTTTAGAAGAAAAAGTAGACGGGAAGAAAAAAGAATCTGCTATAAATAGCTATTTCCCTGGCCAAGCACCAGTTGTCCCGGCAGTACCAAAAAAATAAGCCCTTCCCAATAAATTCTTATTCGTCCCGCTAAGAAGGAATAGGAACAGTAAGGAAAGAGCCACAAAATACCGTTTAGAAAACACTGATTCTCTGAGGAGAACAGTGTTTTCTTGCTTTTATTGTGACAAATTTATGGAAAGGTGTCAATTTGCGAAATCCATTAGCCGGCTTCGTGGAATAATGAGGTGAGTTTGGCGGAATTAATCACGAAATCGGCGGAATTAAATGGAGAATCGGCGGAATCTTCACTCAAATCCGCAGAATCATTTCCCAATGATACATGGAAATACAAAAGGATTGCACACTAACATAAAAACGGCTAAAATTACCTAGTGACTCGAAATAACTTACAATAAAGGAGCGTTTTTCATGCCGCGTGCCTTATGGCTTTTAATCATCGGGATGGCAGTGAATGTAATTGGCTCTTCTTTTTTATGGCCTTTAAACACAATCTATATTCACGATCATTTAGGAAGGTCCTTGTCCGTTGCTGGGATTGTCCTAATGCTTAACTCAGGTGCAAATGTAATCGGGAATCTCTATGGCGGCCATTTATTTGATAAAATCGGTGGCTATAAATCTATCATACTGGGAATTTGTATTTCCCTTTTCGCTCTTGTCGGATTATCTATTTGGCATGACTGGCCAGAATATGTAGTTTTTCTAACCATTGTTGGTTTTGGCACAGGAATTATTTTTCCATCGATGTATGCAATGGCGGGTTCGGTGTGGAAAGAAGGTGGACGAAAATCCTTTAACGCCCTTTATGTGGCGCAAAACCTTGGGGTTGCAATAGGCGCGTCTCTTGGCGGGATCGTTGCAGATTACTCGTTTCAACTAATCTTTCTTGCCAACACCATCATGTATGTAATCTTCTTACTAATTGCTGTATTTGGATATAAGGGTATCTCGGTAGTGACCGTAAAGCATGAGCAGAATGAAAAAACAATGAAAGTTGTCAATAATAAGGTGAATTTGCAGGCTTTATTGATTATTTGTTCTGGCTATTTACTATGTTGGGTTGCTTATAGTCAATGGACAACAACCATTGCTTCTTATACACAAGAAATCAATATTTCACTAACTCAATACAGCTTATTGTGGACGGTAAATGGTGCCATCATCGTCCTCGGGCAGCCGCTTCTCAATGGTTTGCTAATGAAACTGTCAGCTTCACTTAAGCTGCAAATACTGATTGGAATCGGTATTTTTATTATTTCATTTTTGGTTGCCGGAAAAGCTAGTGCTTTTTCAGGCTTATTAATTGCTATGATCATCTTAACTATTGGTGAAATGTTCATCTGGCCGGCGGTTCCTACTGTTGCATTTGATTTAGCACCAAAGGGCCGCGAAGGATTTTATCAAGGAATCGTCAACAGCACCGCCACAGGTGGTAGAATGATTGGCCCTTTACTTGGTGGAATGCTGGTAGATTTATATAGTATGTCCGCGTTATTCACTGTATTAATTGGTCTGTTTCTGATTGCAATAGTAACCACAATATTATATGATCGTGGTTTAAAAGCTAAAATGGTGTCAGGCACCTGCCGTGGACAAATATAGTATTTGTCCGTGTGGAGTGGACTAAGGGGGATACTCCTTTGTCTTTTGTTTCTAATATAAGAATTTATAATATTGGACTTTGAGAAGGGTTCAGCGCAAGCGCGCTTGCTCTTTTCTTTTTGTTGTTTAAAAAAGCAGTATTTCGTCCATCCTGAATTTAGGCAATTGTTTGCTTGCATAGTGGTGAAAAATTTAATACAATAACCGTAATACTTTATATTGAAAAACAGTGATCAGGAGTAGTAGTGGTTCATACCCGAGCGTAGAGAGTTGACGGCTGGTGGAAGTCAACCGGGTATATCATGAACTCGCCTTTGAGTTGCAGACATGAACAAAAAGTAATGTTTGCCGTTTTCCGCGTTAAGGATGAATGAAGCGAGTGCATGCATGCACTAATGTGGGTGGTACCGCGGGAAGATACATACAATCCTCTCGTCCCTTTTTGGGATGAGGGGATTTTTTATTTTAAAATAAATAAGAAAAGCTTTAGAACTGCGAGCGCTGTCTAGCTCCAGCGCCTAGCCCCTCGAGGTCATAAGCCAATCGCTTCTGAAGGCAAAAAGCGCCTTCTGCCAGCGCTTGTCTTATGCTTGTCGGGGCTGAACAAGGCGCTTCCGCTTTTCTAATTAGGAGGAAACCAATATGAGTTTCGAACATCAGCATATCGAAAAAAAATGGCAAAAAAAATGGGAAACAGAAAAAACATTCAAAACAAGTGAAGAATATGATAAACGAAAATTCTACGCGTTAGATATGTTTCCATATCCGTCCGGGGCTGGTCTCCATGTTGGGCACCCAGAAGGCTATACAGCAACTGATATTCTTTCACGCTTAAAGAGGATGCAGGGATATAACGTGCTTCACCCGATGGGCTGGGATGCTTTTGGTTTACCGGCAGAACAATACGCATTAGATACCGGAAACGATCCAGCAGAATTTACAGCGAAAAATATTGATACTTTCCGAAGACAAATTAAAGCACTTGGCTTCTCCTATGATTGGGACCGAGAAGTCAACACAACAGATCCTGAATATTATAAATGGACCCAGTGGATATTCTTAAAGCTTTTTGAAAAAGGTCTTGCCTATATTGATGAAGTAGCCGTGAACTGGTGCCCAGCTTTAGGAACCGTATTGGCTAACGAAGAAGTCATTGACGGCAAGAGTGAACGTGGAGGTCATCCAGTAGAGCGTCGTCCAATGAAGCAATGGATGTTAAAAATCACGGCTTATGGTGACCGTTTACTTGAAGATTTAGAAGAGCTTGATTGGCCAGAGAGCTTGAAGGAAATGCAACGTAATTGGATTGGCCGCTCTGAAGGTGCCGAAGTAACCTTCCAAATCGATGGACACGCTGAAACATTCACTGTTTTCACTACACGCCCAGATACATTATTCGGTTCAACCTATGCGGTACTTGCGCCTGAGCATGATTTTGTTGACAAAATTACCACAGCTGACCAACGTGCAGCAGTTGATGCTTACCTGGATAAAGTAAAAACAAAGAGTGATCTAGAGCGCACAGACTTAGCAAAAGAGAAAACAGGCGTATTTACTGGTACGTATGCCATCAATCCTGCAAATGGCGAAAAAATGCCGATCTGGATTGCCGACTATGTATTGGTAAGCTACGGAACGGGTGCGATCATGGCGGTTCCTGCTCACGATGAACGTGACTATGAATTTGCCAAAGAATTTGGTTTATCAATTAAGCCTGTTGTTGCCGGCGGAGATGTTGAAAAAGAAGCATATACTGGCGATGGCGAACACATCAATTCAGCTTTCTTAGATGGTCTTAATAAAGAAGAGGCAATCCAGAAAATGATTGCTTGGTTGGAAGAACAAGGGATCGGAACAAAGAAAGTAACTTTCCGATTACGCGATTGGTTATTCAGCCGCCAGCGTTATTGGGGCGAACCGATTCCAATCATCCATTGGGAAGATGGCACGATGACTGCGGTTCCTGAAGATCAGCTGCCATTGACATTACCAAAAACAAAAGATATCAAACCGTCTGGAACGGGTGAATCACCGCTTGCTAATATTGCGGATTGGGTAAATGTCGTGGATCCGGAAACGGGTAAAAAAGGCCGCCGCGAAACCAATACGATGCCGCAGTGGGCGGGCAGCTGTTGGTACTATTTACGTTATATTGATCCCAAAAATTCTGAAGCCCTTGCTTCACAGGAAAAATTAAATCACTGGCTACCAGTTGATATTTACATTGGCGGTGCTGAGCATGCGGTGCTTCACTTGCTATATGCTCGCTTCTGGCATAAATTCTTATATGATATCGGTGTTGTTTCAACAAAAGAACCATTCCAAAAGCTATTTAACCAAGGAATGATTTTAGGTGAAGGCAATGAAAAGATGAGTAAGTCGAAAGGGAATGTTGTGAACCCAGATGATATCATTGACAGCCATGGGGCTGATACGCTTCGCTTATATGAAATGTTTATGGGTCCACTTGATGCCTCGATTGCTTGGTCGACAAACGGTTTGGACGGTTCCCGTCGCTTTCTAGATCGAATCTGGCGTTTATTGATCGAAGAGGATGGTTCATTAAGTCCAAAAATCCAGCCAAATAATGAAGCATCTAACTTGGAGAAGGTTTATCATCAAACCGTGAAAAAGGTAACCGAGGATTACGAGGGCTTAAGATTTAATACCGCAATTTCACAAATGATGGTATTCATTAATGAAGCCTATAAAGCAACAGTGCTTCCAAAAGTTTACGTGGAAGGATTTGTAAAATTGATTGCACCTATTTGTCCACATTTTGCAGAGGAACTTTGGGAAAAACTAGGACATAGCGGAACCATCTCTTACGAAGCATGGCCTGCATATGATGAAGCAAAGCTAGTGGATGAGGAAGTTGAAATTGTTATCCAAGTTAACGGTAAGGTTAAGACGAAGCTTATGGTGCCAACTGATGCGAGTAAAGAAGCATTAGAAGGAATCGCAATGGACGATGATTGTGTGAAGGAACATATCGAAGGAAAAACGATTCGAAAAGTTATTACGGTTCCGGGAAAACTTGTTAACATCGTAGCAAACTAATAAAATAGAACATCCTCCTCAACTGGGGGATGTTTTTCTAAAGGGATGATTGGGATGGAAGAAATTCAAATTATTACACCAGAAGAGTTACAAGAAAAGCTCAAGGTAGGGGAAAAACTTGAGCTTGTTGATGTTAGGGAAGATGAAGAGGTAGCATATGGTATGATACCGGGGGCAAAGCATATTCGCATGGGGGATATTCCTGCTAACCTCGATTATTTTGACAAGGATAAAGAATATATTTTTATCTGCCGCTCCAGTCACCGCAGTGAAAATGTATGTTATTACCTTCAAGAGCAGGGATATAAAGTCCGCAATATGATTGGCGGTATGATGAATTGGACTGGAGAGACAGAATACACAGAATAGCCGATTCCAATTAGGAATCGGTTTTTTCCTGCATATTTTCAAGGGGATACGGAACTTTTTAATAGAGTTTATTTTTAAAATTCAGAAAAGTGGTGAATAATGATAATAAAAAAGAGAGGGAGAGTTCAATGATCCAGGTAAAGTTGTTCGATCGCGAGCATGAGAAGGATTTGGAACGGGAAATGAATCGCTTTTTAAAAGGGATTGAGGAAAAGAGTCTGCTAGATATTAAATATAATGTGGCAGCGATGACAGAGGAAGAAGAGGAAGAACAGATTTATTGCTTTTCGGCAATGATTATCTATCGGGCCTGACGATCAGGCCCGATTTTTTGTAGCTAGGGAGGCATTTGTTCCAGCTAATCTCCCGGTCACAAGCGCGGAGGTGATATTATATCCCCCGGTATATCCATGAACATCAAGGATTTCACCGCAAAAGTATAAACCATTCATTAATTTTGAACCCATTGTTTGCGGTTCGATTTCTTTTACTGAGACTCCGCCGCCAGTCACGAATGCTTTTTCGAGAGGAAGTGTCCCATTCACTATAATCGGAAATTGCTTGCAGCTTTTGGAAAAACTACGAATTTTTTCATTAGAAATCGTGCTGCCCTGTTCAGAAGGATCAATCCCATTATGTTCTAATAGAAATAGCAGGTAACGTTCTGGCACTAAGCCTTTTAACGTATTTTTGATACTTTTCTTAGGCTCGCTTTTTACGAGCTTGATGATGTCTTGAAAAACTTCTTCTTCCTTTTTATCTGGTAAAGAATCAAGGCTCATCGTTACTTCTTTTATATTCCACTTCTTCATTGCTTTCACAACAAATTGACTACAGCGCAGTACCGCTGGGCCGCTAATGCCAAAATGAGTAAACAACATATCCATTCGATGTGAAATAATCGGCTTTCCTTTTGGATTCAACACGCTTAAATCAATATCGCGTAATGATAGGCCTTGCAGGATTTTATTTTTAATAAATGGTTCACTAGACGTGACAGGAACTTCAGTTGGAAACAATTCGGTAACCGTATGTCCGGCTTTTTTCGCCCAAGCATAGCCATCTCCAGTCGAGCCTGTATGGGGAACTGATTTGCCTCCGACAGCAATAACGATGGATTTAGCTGATATTTTTTGGCCATCTTTTAAAACCACGGCAGAAACATTCCCATTTTCATAAATGACATCAGCAACAGGACTATTTTTGAAGATTCTTACATGGAGCTTCTCTAATTGCTCTAAAAGAGCATCGACAACGGACTGAGCTTTATTAGAAACGGGAAACATACGTCCATGGTCTTCTTCTTTTAAAGCAATACCCAACTTTTCGAAAAACTTAATAATATCTTCATTACTGAAGATTGAAAAAGCACTATATAAAAATTTTCCGTTACCTGGCAAATGTTTGATAATTTCCTCAATAGGTAGCCGGTTGGTAACGTTGCAGCGGCCACCACCAGAAATGGCAAGTTTTCTGCCAAGCTTGTCTCCTTTATCAATTAACAGGACTCTAGCCCCTTTTTCTCCTGCGGCAATGGCTGCCATTAACCCTGATGGGCCGCCGCCAATGACGATTACATCATATTCCATATTTCCACCAACTTTATGTTCATTCGTTTTTATGGGTAACCTAATGGTATTAAAACCAATTACTTCATTATAACCATTTCACCATTAACTGAAAACAAAATGAATAGTCAACAATTTTTAATAAATTTGCATGGTTGTTAGTAGCATCATAGGGAAAAGAGTTGTAAACTACAATAGTGTGAAAAAAAAGTCGAATTTACTTGGTAAGGCGCCTGCGCTTTTCTAAATAGGAAGGGATTTTATGCAATCAAAGCTTTTGAGAGGTACGTTTATTTTAACTTTTGGAACCATATTATCAAAGGTTATCGGCTTAATTTATGTTATACCGTTTTATCAAATTGTAGGGAAACACGGGACGCAGCTTTATTCCTACTCGTACGTCCCCTATACGATTTTTATTAGTATTGCTACGGCAGGTGTACCGCTTGCTGTTTCAAAATTTATTTCAAAATATAATGCCCTTGAGGAATATGCTGTTGGTCGAAAACTATTTAAATCGGGAATAGTGGTCATGCTATTTACGGGGATTGTCGCATTCCTAGTCATGTATTTAGCGGCACCACTGTTGGCAGAAATGAGTAATCCCAGTAAAAAAGACATGGCTAGTGTTACCACTGTAATCAGGGCTGTTAGTTTTGCACTGATAATTGTTCCATTTATGAGCCTAATCAGGGGTTATTTTCAAGGGCATCAATCAATGGGTCCCTCTGCTGTTTCACAGGTCGTGGAACAAATTGTTCGCATTGTTTTCACTCTTAGCGGTGCCTATGTTGTTTTGAAATTTTTAAATGGAACGATTGTTTCAGCGGTTAGTGTCGCTACGTTTGCTGCCTTTATTGGTGCCATCGGCGGCTTGTTCGTTTTATTTTGGTATTGGTATAAAAGAAAACCTTATCTTGATGAACTTTTGAAACACGATAAAGGAACAATCGATATCTCGCTAAAGGAAATCTATAAAGAAATTTTTATTTACGCAGCACCATTCGTTTTTGTTGGGATAGCCAATCCATTATTTCAATTTATTGACCAATTTACCCTTACCAGAGCTTTGATGGAAATGGGTATGAAAGAGAAGGTGGCAGAAGTCGCTTTTGGGATATTGAATTTCGAGTCACATAAAATCGTCATTATTCCGGTTTCACTCGCAACGGCGTTCTCTTTAACTCTAGTGCCAAGTATTACCAAGGCATTTGTTGAGAATGATCGCAAAAGCATGAACCGGCAATTAAACCAGACATTTCAGGTCCTATTGTATCTAACTTTACCAGCAGCGATCGGGTTGTCTTTATTGGCCGAACCTGTTTATACGGCGTTCTATGAGCATGATGTACTTGGAACACAGGTATTAGGTGCCTATGCACCGGTTGCCATTTTATTTTCTCTTTACGCGGTTACAGCTGCAATTCTACAGGGAATCAACGAACAGCGTTTTACCATCTTAAGCTTACTAGTTGGTTTATTAATAAAACTTGCCCTAAATATCCCACTTATAAAAATGTTCGAAACAAGAGGGGCAGTATTAGCGACAGCACTTGGCTACATGGCAGCTATTATCATTAATTTGATTGTAATTAAAACCTTCTCCCGTTACCAATTCCGTCTTGTTTGGAGACGAAGCTTATTAATTGTAATCTTTGCTGGTCTGATGTGGGCAGGGACAGAGATTGTTTATAAATTATTGTTGCTATTTCTTTCACCAGCATCGAAGCCTCAATCTGTTATTTTAATCCTATTAAGTGCTGGAGTAGGTGCCGTTATCTATTTTTACCTAGGATTGAAATCAGGTTTAATTGACCGATTATTTGGCGATCGGGTTGTTCGCCTTAAGCAAAAATTGCGGTTGCACACTTAAAAATCTTCTTAAACTGAGGGGGATTACTATTGAGAATTGATAAAATGCTAGCTAATCTCGGCTACGGCAGCCGTAAGGAAGTCAAACAATTGCTAAAAGCCGGTGCTGTTAAAGTAGATGATCTCGTTGTGAAGGATGCTAAGCAGCAGGTGGATACGAACATTCAAACTGTTACTTTGAACGGTGAAGTGATTGAATACAAAGAATTTATCTATCTGATGATGAATAAGCCGCAAGGGGTATTGTCGGCAACAGAAGATAACGCCTGTGAGACCGTCATCGATTTATTGGAGATGGAGGACCAAGTGTACGAGCCATTTCCTGTCGGACGGTTGGACAAGGATACAGAAGGATTGCTGCTCATCACCAATGACGGCCAATTGGCTCATCGCTTGCTTTCTCCTAAAAAGCATGTGCCGAAGACGTATTTTGCTGTGATAGATGGGGAAGTGACAGAAGCAGATGTTGGTGCATTTGCTAGCGGTGTAATCCTTGATGACGGTTACGAAACAAAGCCAGGTGAATTAATAATTTTAAAATCAGGAATTCGTTCCGATATTAAACTGACCATTACCGAAGGGAAATTTCATCAAGTGAAAAGAATGTTCGAAGCCGTTGGAAAAAGGGTTGTTTACTTAAAAAGGATTTCAATGGGGCCTTTACCGTTGGATGAGACACTGGAACTTGGTGAATACCGAGAATTAACGGACGAAGAAGTTCAGTTATTGAGAGATTATCAAGTGAAATAGAGAATTTTTGTGAAAAAGCAGCTAAGAATGGCTTCTTTTTCATTGTTTTCAAGCACTTTTCCTGCTCGGCTCCTTGAAATAGTCTTCCTATCAACGAATCTACATTTCCTAAGGTAAAGGCCTAAATTTTTAAAAATTTGAATTAAAACAGCAAAATAATAAAAAGGATGATTGTATTGAAATTAGCTTATCCTATGTTCCTGAAAATCTAGCAGCACGCAACTTCTATCTATCGTTAGGATTTGTTGATCAAGGGGAAAACCTCTCAAATGAAAATGTTCTCCATTAACAGGACGCTTGCGCTTTTCTTACAATAGGTTATTGATAAGCTTTTATATTCAACAAATCCTGCAAGTCGACAATTTCAAAGTTTCTTTTTTGCAATTCTTCGATTAACAGCGGTAATGCTTTTTTGGTCTCACTCTTATCGGAATCGGAGTGCATTAAGATAATATCACCGTTTCGAACATTGGCGATTACATTGCTAATAATATTTTTTGAATCCTTTTGGGACCAATCCAGTGTATCAATCGACCATAGGACAATGGAATATCCTTCTTGCTTAGAAATCTCCGCCACTTGTACGTTTGTATCTCCATATGGTGTCCGAAGGATGGCAGGCTCTTTTCCGATAACTGACTTTATGGCTTTTCCGGCCCTATCAATTTCTTCTCGAATAGCTGCATTTCCTAATTTCGTTAATTCCACATGGTTGTAGCTATGGCTCAAGACTAAGTTTCCTTGATCAAATGCCTCCTTAACCACATTAGGGTGTTCCTTTACTCTGCTTCCTAAAAAGAAGAAATTCCCCTTCACATGATGGTTAGCTAAAATATCAATGATTGCTGGGGTGATGATCTCATCTGGACCATCATCGAATGTTAAGGCAACCTTCCTTTTATCAGGGCCATTAATATATACATTTTCCTGACTTTTAGAAAAAAGAACGATATCCTTCCGCCATTTTTGCATCGATGTCCAAGCTTGCTCAGTTAGTTGATTAGATTTTCCTTTAATATCGAGAATATAATCATTGTTAGCCTCTGCTCTTTTTGTGTTAAAAACAGAAATATGGTCAATGACATTGCTGCTTTTTGGAATGATGATTTTAAACTGAAGCTCCGGGCCTAATTCATAAACATAAATATGTTCATTATTATTGTCCTTTACTTCCGACGGCTGTCCGAATGATTTTACCAACATTTTGTCAGATATTTCTTTAAGGTCTTTAGAATAGGAACGGACGTCGAAAATCTCGCCCGCCTTGTTATAGCCTAGAACGATATTCTTTTTATTATAGGTAGCATAGGAGCCATAACCTGCCAGGTCGACCTTGTCAGGTTCTCCCCATTCTGATTTCGCCTTTTCTATAGTGCTACCTAACGCATTAAATGGACAATCTTTAACCGTTCCTTTCTTAGCCCAAGCCATTATTTCATTAAGTAGTATAGAAGAGGAGGTGTTTACTTCCTTAGGAGCTAATGCAGTTTGCTTTGGCTTTACGTTATTGTTTTGGTGTGGTGTTTGCGACACACAGGCAGTTAATATGGTGGAAAAAGAGAAAACAATCATTAATAATGCTTTTGGTAACTTCTTCAGATTCATTCCCTCCTTAAATTCTTTGTAATCTTATCTTGCTTTAATATTAACAAATCTGCTGCTATTCTTTTGTATTTTTTTAGTTAAAAAAAACAGACAAAAGCAGTGGGCTTTGTCTGTTTAGAATTAGTATTTTTATTATGCTTGCAAGAAGGATTTTAGCATCCAGTTATGTTTATTAAGCTTGCCAATTAGGGCAAGAAACATATCACTAGTAACCTCGTCATGGTTTTGTTCAGCCACTTCCATGCCAGCTTTTAATTCATCGATAATTAAAGAATAGTCGTTTACGATGACCTGAACCATTTCCTCAGCTGATAAAGCTTCAGTTGTTTCTTCTATTGTTGCAAATTGAAGGTATTCCTTTAGGGTGGAAATTGGGTTTCCAGCGCTGGCTAGAAGTTGTTCTGCTAATTCATCCATAGAAGTTGCTGCATCCTCATATAACTCTTCAAATTTTGCATGAAGGGTAAAGAATTGCGGACCTTTTACATACCAGTGAAAACGATGCAATTTTGTGTATAATATGTTCCAGTTAGCGATTTGTTGATTGATAACTTGTTCAATTGTCATTTAACATTCCTCCAAATTTCTCATCTGAGTTAATTATAACATATATTAAATTAAAGTAAATATTAAATTATAATAATTATAATTTATATAAAAAAATACTAAGGTGCATTAAACTAGTTAGAGTTTGATAGTTAAACAATAGTGAAGCTAAGGGACTCTGATGGCCTCTTCACGATTTCAAAAAAATCATAACCACCAACGTTTTTTATCCAAACCTTGGGATTTTCCCCTTTTTGACCGGCAATCCACAAATCCCTTTGCGTTTCAGCCAAGTCCTTTTTCCGCAGCCACGTTAATTTATTGGCTGAGGGAAGATAAATTGGGTCATAATCACCATAGTCCTTTGGCGGGTGGGTAATTTGCATTTGTGCATGATCGCCAATTTTTATCAAAAATAATGAAGGATCAGGCCGCTGCTTCTCGTTATTCGACCATTCGCTTTCTTTGACCCTAGAAACAACAAGTGAATGATCATTCTTCCAAGCAAAGCCTAATTCAGCAAACTTTGGTGGTGTAAGACTGATTGATTTAAAGGCAGGCATCTCGGTAACTTTCAAATCTTTATTTTTAAAACCAAAGACAATTCTGCCGCCGCCGGCAATATATCCAATACGATTTTCCTGAAACGCCCATTTTGGTGAGAACTTACCAATAATTTCGTCTAACGCTTCGAAGTTTTGCCCATCAGAAGAAATCACACAGACCATATTGCTATCCATTGACCACGAAGCCGTTGGACTAACCACAAAAGAAATCCACTTTCCGTCAGGAGAAAATTGAAAATTAGATGCATCGATCGCCAGCAGGCTGATGTTCCCTTTCTTCAATTCACTAGGAATGGTATAAAGCTGCTTCACATTTTTGGTCAGACTGGTGATTTTAGCTAAATCCTTTTCCAATCCGATTTTAAAAAGAACTGGATTCGTCCATCCATCGGGTCTTAGGGAAGCACCTGAGGCCGTAATGAAGGAACGGCCATCCGGGTACCAGCTATAATCTCCTACACCTAAGGCAATATTATAAAAGTGTTCAAGGTTTGAGACATTTAGGACACCGCCACTTTTAAAAGCAAGGATATTCTCGACCGGTGACCACTTGGGATTAGTTCCATCTATTGTAATTCTCTTGTGCTTTTTCGTTTCCAGATTATATACCCATATTTCAGTCTGAGACTCTATATATGGACTTAGTTTCTTTTTAGCTTCAACCTGATAAGCTATCCATTTCCCATCGTGTGACCATTGGGGAGGATTAGTATAGGTGGACTTTTCTGTCGTGATTTTTTCTTCCTTATTATTAATTTTTGTCCATAGGAAACCATCCCTAACAAATGCAACCTTTACACCTTCAGTTACGGGTTCTGCATTTGCTATGTTTGGCAGCAATAATAGAAAAACAACTAATAGACAAAACTGTTTTTTCATCCTTTCACCTCATTTAGAAGACCTTCAATTATTTTCCTCAAGAAAGTGCGAAATATAATGAAAAATAAAAAACAAAGGATATAAGTTTTAATCCTATGCTCCGTTCTGAATAAACGGCAATTTTGGATATTATTTCAAAACACGGTATTCTTTTTGAAATAATAAGTAACCTGGCATAACAATGGGTACTATAAAACTAAAAAAATGGATGAAATGAAAGGGGAATTATCATGAAACTTACTCACGAGGAGGCAATTGAATTACATGGCTTTAATAACCTGACGAAATCGTTAAGTTTTAATATGTATGATATATGTTTTACGAGAACGAGGGGAGAGCGAGAAGCCTATTTGAAATATATTGATGAACAATATAGTGCTGATAGACTGCAAAAAATTTTAAGGCATGTATCAGATATCATTGGTGCTCATGTTTTAAATGTTGCTAGTCAGGATTTTGAGCCGGCGGGGGCGAGCGTGACGTTGTTAGTATCTGAAGGACCAGTTGCCAATGCTCCATCAGAATCATTTGAAGAATCCCCAGGACCGCTTCCCGAATCGGTAGTAATGCAGTTGGATAAGAGTCATATTACCGTTCATACATACCCGGAATTTCATCCGGATGAAGGAATCAGTACTTTTAGAGCAGATATTGATGTCTCAACCTGCGGAGAAATTTCGCCGCTTAAGGCGCTTCATTATTTAATCCGCTCGTTTGAGACCGATGTGATGACGATTGATTACCGCGTTCGCGGTTTTACAAGGGATAAAACGGGGCACAAGCTATTTATTGATCACGAAATAAACTCGATTCAGAATTACATCCCTGAAGATGTCGGTGAATTATTCGATATGATTGACGTCAATGTCTATCAGGAACATATTTTCCACACAAAATGCAAGCTTCGGGAATTTGATCTAAATAACTATTTATTTGGCTATACAAAAGATAAGTTAACTCCGGAAGAACATATTGAGATCACAGAGAGATTAAAGCTTGAGATGGATGAAATCTTTTATGGAAAAAATATTGTTCAATAAAAGGGCGCAGGACTTGCGCTCTTTTTGGCTAATAGGAAAGTATAAATTTTCAAAAGACCAAATTGGTTAGTTTCTTTCCTATGTCGCATAAGGGCAACTACGCCTCTGTCTTCGCCTAAAGGCTCGCCAGTCGGCGAGTTTTCTTTATGTCGATATCATTATCCATTTAACAAATGATGCAGAATTCTATCTTTATCATCAAAAAATTGTTTCATAATCCAATAATGGTTCGTTTCTTCAAGTGTGCTTTCTTTTATTCCTTCTTCCGTAAATTCAAAGATTTTCGCATCTGGATAGGCCATAATAATGGGCGAATGGGTAGCGATAACGAATTGGGAATTCTCGTTCACTAGGTCATGAATCCTCGTCAACATCGACATCTGCCTAAGTGGCGAGAGGGCGGCTTCAGGTTCATCTAAAATGTATATACCATTTCCCCCAAACCGATGAAGAAATGTGGCAAAGAAGGCCTCACCATGTGACTGCTCATGAAGGGAAACTCCGCCAAATGAATCAATTACTCGACGGCCCCTAACTTCACGATCCATTTCCTCAATGTTAGACGCGACATTATAAAAGCTTTCCGCCCGCAGAAAAAATCCATCTTTCGGTTTTTCTATTCCTTTGATTAATTTAAGGTAATCGGTAAGTGCTGAATGTGAATCAAAGGTAGAAAAATTGAAATTAATTGATCCGCCTTCTGGGTTAAACCCTAATGAAACCGCAATCGCTTCAAGCAAGGTGGATTTACCCATCCCATTTTCACCGATGAGAAACGTTACATTAGGATGAAAAGATAGTTCGTCTAACGTCTTCAAACTGGGCAGGTTAAAGGGATATTTTTTAAAAGAAGGGACTTCAGCTCTTTTAAATTGGACACTTCTTATATATTGACTGTTAAACATAAAAACTACCTCTTCATTTTTCTGATTTATGTAATTGTACCATTTTTTTCCGTTTTATTTAAAGCATACCATTAAGTAAAAATAATGAGAAAGTTTCTTCTGAGGAGCTAATTGCTGTTGTCATGGGTATAAACACCATAGAGAAACGAAGAAGAAGTAACGCTGCTACCAATGGTGGTGCGGGAAGTTAATAGATAAAAGCATATTTCTAAAGCTCATCCCATACATTGAAATGAAAAGATGATGGGGGGATGTCTATGCAATTTTATTATGGTCAGCAGATGCCGTTAAGAATTTTAGATGAAGCGGAATTCTGGAAGCATCAGGAAGAAGAACATACGGTGGTTATTAGAGAGCTGGTCACGGGACTGGAGCCCGAATTTGTCGATGCCTTGAAAAAGTGGGAACAAGCTCTTGGAGAAACGCATCAGCAGGTTGTCCGTTTCATTGAATCTGTCATCCGCTCTGGTTCTCAAGTATCAGACCAATTACATCAACAAGTGCTTCAGCTTGTTTCGTATTGCCTGGAGCAGAGTGAAGCGTTTATTCAGCTTTGTGAACAAATTAAAACACATAGTGTAGCTGTAAGTAGTAATCCTACGGCCAAAGTAGTTTTGAACCATATTATTCGGGAATCAGAGTACTTTATTGGAATTGCCCAAGCACTGTTATATAGCGATCAAGGAAGCAGTCAATAGATTTGATATAGGAGGAGCGCCCAAAAACGAATTATTATATTTAAACTGGCGAAAAATAAACATTTTAGTCGACGAATGAAGTGAAGCTCTGCTCAAACCGCTTCTATTTTGTTAGGCCGGTTCTCTAAATGTATTATCACAGCATATAAATTTTGAATGAAAATGGTAGTTTACGGTGACTTTACAAAATGTAAAGCACCGTTTTATTTTTAAAAAGAAATACTTGACGTGAAACCAAATGGTGTTATATTATTTTTAATGTGAAACCAAATGGTTTCGTATTAGAAAAAATTTTTGACGATTTTAGGAGGCATTTCAATGGGAAATGAGACACAAGCAACATTAAAGGATATAAAGTACACGGTTGTTTACAATGCGCCTATTGCTAAAGTATGGGACGCGGTTGCTACAGCAGAAGGAATAGCTGCCTGGTTTATGCCAAATGATTTTAAACCAGTAGAAGGTCATGAATTTCATATAAATGCGGGCCAATTTGGGATGTCTCCATGTAAAGTTACACATATCGATCCTCCTAATAGCCTTTCATTTAATTGGGGAAAAGATTGGACACTTTCATTTGAATTAAATGAACTGGATGGAAAAACAGAATTTACCCTTATTCATGGCGGTTGGGATGCAAATAAAGTTACAGAGTTTGGTGCTCCACATACCCCAATTCGTGACAACATGAATCAGGGATGGGCAGGTCTTGTGAAAAAATTGCAAGGCTATGTTGAGGCTTAAATGGTTGCTTCTTCAGCAAAGCATGATGTCTTTCAAGCTATCGCCGATCCGACAAGGCGAAAGCTGTTGAAACTTCTTAGCCATGACGAGATGCCTGTTACCGCTATTAGTAGCCACTTCCCCACGAGCCGTACTGCTGTATCCAAGCATTTACGCATTTTAGCAGATGCCGGATTAGTTAAAGAGCGAAAAGTCGGCAGGGAAACAAGGTACAAGCTTGAGCCTGAACCACTAAATGAATTAAAAGATTGGCTCCAATTTTTTGAATTATATTGGCAGAATAAGCTGACTGCACTGAAACTTTTTGTGGAGTCGGATGTCGAAGATCCAAGCCAAAAATAAGCAACACCTTAACTTTGATAAGAGATAGTTACCTGAGCCAGGCTAGTCGCCTGGCTTTTTGCCTGCTTGGGAGGGTGGTCTGGAAGCGCATTGACGGGTAAAAAGCGGAAAGTGACGGGTAAATCGGAAAAACGGACGGGTAATGGACTTCTGTCAATAAAATAGACTTTTTTCTGCCAAGTAGTGGCGTATTTTTTTCTTCCGCGCTTCATTCCCATTTCGCTTGGAGGCCTCGTACCTAAAGGAACAATTAAAAAAACA
>NZ_CALBWS010000050.1 GCF_937468385.1 Neobacillus rhizosphaerae | reverse complement strand
GCCTCCTCGGCTCTTTGGAGAGCCTGCGGGGTCTCCCGTGACCTCTCTATCCCGCAGGAGTCGAGTGCCCTCCGCTCCAATCAACAGGGTGGCAAATCAACCTAAAGAATTGCCACACACTTTTCTAACCTGGCTAAGTGTGTCGCAATCTTTTTTATATTTTGGCAGGCTGCTGTAAGGAGAACCTGTTCACTTGCATTCTATAATCCCCGTAACCGGCAGTAGCGAAGCCCATGCAGCTCTTTTGAGTATGCGAAGCTTCGCTCAATTTTTTCCTTTCTAAATTTATAAACCAATTTCCCGATTTAGATAAGCGATTTTACCTTACCTTACCTATACCGTAAAGATAACCAATAAAGATCATTTTAAACAAAATTAGGGGATCAGATGGGCGGCCGTTATCTTCACTATATTAAGGGCGAACTTTTCCAAGAAGAAACGAAAAATCAATATATTTATCAATCAAACGAAGGAGGTGAACATCAGGAACTAATTCATCAATAGACACAAATTCATATTCACTTTGGGAAAATTCTCTTGGTTTAAACATAGATTTCACCACTTATTTTTTTATTTTTTTGGTTGTGTGAGGACATTATTGAATTTGCACCTGTTGATTGGAGCGGAAGGCGCGAAGACTCCTGCGGGAGTACGGGCAGGGGAGACCCCACAGGCGCGCATTAGCGCCGAGGAGGCTCCCCGGCACGCCCGCGGAAAGCGAAGCGCCTGTAGCGCAAATCAACAGACATGTTGCATGAAAAATATTATAACAAAATAACGTAGTGAAATGTTAAAGTAACATAAAAAAATAAAGGCTGTCGAAGGTTTTTCGACAGCCTGAGAAGCATCCATTGTGCGGCTTTTTGTTATACATTCTTTTCCTTTTGTTTAGCAGTTGATGTCATCCCACCAGAAAGGACAAATTTCATTGCATCCTCTGGTTTGACATTGATTATTTCCACTTGGTCCTTGGGGATTAAAAAGGTAAATCCAGCAACTTGGAATGTTTGTGGGATATAGACAGCTACATGTTCCTTTAATGGGCTATAAAAATCCTCTAATTGCTCCGAAGTGATAAAACCGAGACTTCTCATTTCTGTTCCCGGGATAACAACTAATGCAACTTTGGAAAAAGATTTCTTATCGCCAAGGAAGGATTGAACCGTATCCTTTATAACAGAATAGATGGTTTTGACAACTGGAATTTTCTCGAAAAAACGATCAATTAATTTGATAATTTTTCCAGTGAAATACTTTGTAGACAACCAACCTAAAAGGGTAATCACAATTATCGTTGTAAGCAAGCCTATGCCCGGGATGTAATCTCCCCTGAAATAGGGCTTTAGCGTATTACCTAACAATCCGTCTAAAAACATGAAGGTTTTATAAATAACATAAATTACAAGAATAATCGGCACAATTGTCAATATCCCATTAATAAAGTTTTTCAAAATCGTTTTCATCATATCACCTACAAATTTATCATTGTCTCTCATAATATAGGCGAATGCACATACAGGTCAAGTATCTAGTTCATAAAGTAACATTGGAAAGAAACAAATACTCGAGGAGTGAATGTGTATGTATGGATATGGTGGATATGGTGGATATGGTGGATTTGATGGGTGTTGCGGTTACCCTGCTGCTGCAGGATGTGGAGTGGGCTTTGGCTTTGGGGGCTTTGCATTAATCGTCGTCTTATTTATTTTGCTAATCATTATCGGTGCAAGCTGGAACTTTTGATAAAAAGAAATAGGCTGACGCAAGGATACGTTCCGAACGTCAGCCTTTTTTATTTCGGGCAGGAATGAGAGAGAATATTTTTTACAGGTTTTTTTTTACAAATTGCCTATTCATTTGATAAAATAAACTTTAAATAGAGGTTTTTCAGAATGTTGCAAAAAAATACATAAAGGAATTTAGTTGTATGTAACTAGAGATTATGAAAGTCGAAAGGTAAAAAATAATTTACTGGATAATTGTAAATATCTTTCGGCTTCAATTGAATTTTTTTAATGTATTCATAGATTTCATTCCTTAAGTATTCTAAGAGTATTCGATAATAATTGCAGCAGATTGAAAAAGAAAGGTTTTATTCCTACTTGTTATCTTTAGCATCAAGCTATTGCCTATTAAATTTAATGAGGCTGATGAGCTATAAATAAGATGAAAGAAACAAAATATGAATCATACACTTTTAATATGGCTTGACTAAATTTAATTAGAAAAGTGGTGTCACCAGTGGAGAAATCATTTTTAATAAAACCAGTTCTTGATGAAACATACCCTGTCATCGAGTATGGCAAAGGGATCTTTTTATTTGATAAGGAAGGAAAAAAATATTTAGACGCGGCTTCCGGTGCGGTTACTGCCAATATTGGTCATGGGGTAACCGAGATTATTGAGGCGATGCAGGAACAGGCGAAAAAAGTATCGTTTGTGTATCGCTCACAATTTACGAGTGATGTAGCTGAGATGCTGGCCAAAAAAATTGCCGAATGGACACCGGGGGATCTTAATTGGAGTTTTTTTGTTAACAGCGGATCAGAAGCGACAGAAACGGCGATGAAAATGGCAATTCAATATTGGCAGGAAAAAGGAATTAAAACGAAGATAAAGGTGTTATCGAGATGGGTAAGTTATCATGGCATAACATTAGGAGCGCTGTCCTTATCAGGGCATACCGGCAGAAGAGCCCGATTTGTTCCGCTGTTGGAGGATTTTCCGGTCATTAACCCTCCGTATTGTTACCGTTGCCCCTATAACCTTGAAGCTCCCTCTTGCGGCTATCTTTGTGCCCATGAGTTAGAAACAGCCATTAAGCGGATTGGTGCTGATCAAATCGCAGCCTTCATGGCTGAACCAGTGATTGGAGCAGCAGGAGGAGCGATTGCACCGCCAAAGGATTATTTTAAAACCATTAAAAAAATCTGTGAAGACCATGACATCCTTTTTATTGCTGACGAAGTGATGACGGGTTACGGACGGACTGGAACGATGCTTGCAAGTGAGCACTGGGGTGTTATTCCTGATATTGTAGCGTTAGGAAAAGGCATGGGTGCAGGTTATGCACCCATTGCCGCAGCTGTCGCGAGTGAAAAGGTTATGGAGCCAATATTATCTGGCTCAAAGTCAGTTATGAGCGGTCATACATTAAGCGCCAACCCCCAATCTTGTGCCGTTTCCTTAGCGGTGCTGGAATACTTAGAAAAAAACAAGATAATCAACAAAGTAGAAGGCAGAGGCAATTACTTGAAATACCAGCTTGAAAAATTACAGGATCAATTTTCTTTTATTGGAGATGTCCGCGGCAAAGGCTTGTTACTTGGAATAGAATTTGTCGAAGACCAAAGCACTAAATTCCCATTTCCTCGTAACGCTTTGATTACACAAAAAATGGTGGCTTTAGCTAAGGAAAAAGGGCTCCTGGTTTACCCGGCGGGTGCGGGAATTGATGGGATAAATGGTGATTCAATCATTATTTCTCCTCCGTTAACGATTACCGAAAGAGAAATTGATCTATTGGTGCATTTATTAACAGAAACATTTGAAGTCTTTTCAAACCAAATAAACGCAGGGATGGCTGGGGATAAATAGATGGAAAATCCATTTGGGAAAATTACAACCATAGCGAGTGTCTTAGAATTATTTCATGATGGAATGACATTGATGTTTGGGGGGTTTGGCGGGGTTGGATCCCCACCGACAATCATTGATGGAATTCTTGAAAAAGGTATTCGGGAGCTGACGTTGATTGGTAATGATACAGGTTTTCCACACATTGGCATCGGAAAATTAGTAAGCCACGAAAGAGCTGTTAAAGTGATTGCCTCGCATATTGGCTCAAACCCGCTTGCTGGTCAGCTGATGCATGACGGAAAGCTTGAAGTGGAATTTTCGCCGCAGGGTATCTTAGCCGAAAGAATCAGGGCGGGTGGTGTTGGTTTAGCTGCTGTTTTATCTGATATCGGGATGGATAATGAGATGGTCTCAAAAGATAAACCCCGGTTTAATCTTGATGGAAAAGACTATCTGATTGAGAGCGCATTAACGGCAGAGGTGGCGATTGTTTATGCGAAAAAGGCAGATGAGTTTGGAAACTTAATCTACGACAAAAGTGCCCGTAATACCAATCCGCTCGTTGCGATGGCAGGAAATATAACGATTGCAGAGGTGGAAGAAATCGTTCCAATCGGAAGTCTTAACCCGGAAGAAATCATTACTCCGGGAGTATTCGTTGATTATCTGATTCCATCGAAGGGGGTGAATTGGAAATGGGCATGGGAATAGATAGTCGAAACCAAATGGCCAAAAGGGCTGCGGAGGAAATTACCAATGGAATGGTTGTCAATCTTGGTATCGGTATTCCCTCGCTCGTACCCAACCATTTATCAAAAGGGACTAAGGTTATGTTTCATGCAGAAAACGGTATTACCGGAATGGGACCCTCTCCCATCAAAGGTGAAGAAGACGAAAATTTATGCAATGCGGGAGGATTTCCAATCACGCTGAACAGTGGAGGTTCATATTGCGATAGTGCGATTGCCTTTGGAATGATTCGCAGAGGAAGAGTGGATATTACCATTTTAGGTTCGCTACAAGTCAGTCAATATGGCGACCTTGCTAACTGGATTGTACCAGGAAAAAAAGTCCCCGGAATGGGAGGAGCGATGGAGCTTGCTCAAAAGGCGAAAAAAGTGATTGTTGTCATGAGCCATTGTGATAAACAGGGAAAGCCGAAAATCGTCAGCAACTGCTCGCTACCATTAACATCAGCTGCTTGTGTTGACCTTATTATCACGGATTTAGCTGTTTTCAAGGTAACTGAGGAAGGGTTGCTTTTGACTGAGCTGTTTGCTCCTTATAGTTTAGATTATGTCATGAATAAAACTGGATGTGAATTTAAGATTTGTGAAAATGTCCGCAAACTATCTTACTAAACAGGGACCATGGCTGAAAGGAGTGAAACATTTGGTGAAAAATGAAATCCGTATTAAGCAGTGGCTAAAGGAAAATCGTGCTAGAGGCGCTAGACTTTTACAAATACTCGTACGGGAAAATAGCACGAGGGGAAATGAAAGTAGCACTCAAGCGATCATTATCGAAAAATGCCGTCAGCTGGGTTTAATACTCGATATTTGGGAAATAGGCGGCAACAAACTGAAAAACCACCCTGCCTTTTGCTGCGACCGTAAAAGCTTCGATGGAAATCCTAACTTAGTCGCAGTGTTAAAAGGATTAGGCGGCGGAAAATCCATTATTTTAAATGGTCATATTGATGTAGTTCCGGTTGGAGATGAGATGAACTGGAAACATGACCCATTTAGTGGGGAGATTGAGTGTGGCAGGCTTTATGGAAGAGGAGCAACAGATATGAAGGGGGGGAATGTTGCTCTATTAATGGCGATTGAATCTTTAATTGCAAACGGAATAAAACTTAAAGGGGACGTTATTTTTCAAAGTGTGATTGAAGAGGAAAGCGGCGGAGCAGGTACTCTTGCAGCGGTATTACGAGGGTATCAAGCCGATGGGGCGATTATTCCTGAACCAACTAATATGAAAATATTTCCAAAACAGCAGGGATCAATGTGGTTTCGAATCACCGTAAAAGGGAGGGCCGCACATGGTGGAACACGGTACGAAGGGGTAAGTGCAATTGAAAAGGCAGTTTTGGTTATTCAAAGGTTACAACAATTAGAAAAAGATAGAAATGCTATGGTTTCTGACCCTCTCTTCGAAAAAATACCCATTCCAATTCCAATTAATATCGGGAAGATTTCAAGTGGTGAATGGCCTTCTTCGGTGCCTGACACCGCTATCCTAGAGGGTAGGATGGGGGTATCCCCGGAAGAAACCATTCAATCAGCGCAAACGGTAATGGAGGAATGTTTGCAGGAAATGAATGAGCAAGATGAGTGGTTTATTAAAAACCCCGTTCAAATTGAGTGGTTTGGGGGCCGATGGATTCCTGGCAGTCTTGACAGTGATCATCCTTTAATCAATGAACTTACCAGGAGTTTCATAGAAGTAAAAGGGGATAATCCTACCATTGAAGCAAGTCCGTGGGGTACAGACGGTGGCATCCTTTCCAGTGTCGGGAACACTCCCACAGTTGTTTTCGGACCAGGTATTACAGAAACTGCTCACGATGCGAATGAACACATTGTCCTTGAAGATATGTTTGCTGTTAGCGAGATTATTGCCCTCACACTTTTGAGTTGGTGCGGGACAGCTGAAGCTTCTAATGAAAATAAATAAGCAATATTTTCCAAATATCATTAAAAGATTGATATAATAGCGATATATGGAAAGAATAATAGAATGTCTGGGAAGGAATTAAATAGGCCATCGAGGAAATGAACAAGCTTAGTTAATCAGTTCTAAAATGGTGGGAAATGTCTGGCTTACACCTAGGCCAGACATTTTTTAGATATCAGTTATTTAGGTTTTGAAGGAGGGTAAGTGATGAACCAAACCGCTTCTACCATTTTTCTTGAGGAAAGTAGTTGTTTCCTCGAAGTTTATCTAGATCCATTTAATAAAAGAATTCGTGTTGATGATTATCGCGGAAATACGAAATTACTGCTCGAAAAGGCAGAGGAGCTCGTTGTGCAACATAAGGCAGAAAAATTAATCATTAAAGGTCGTAATGAAGACTTCCTTCTTTTTTTCGAACAAGGCCTCCAGCCAGAGGCGGTGGTCGATCGCTATTTTCTTGGCTCAGATGCTCACTTTTTTTCAAAATTCTACTCACCCGAGCGAAAAAAAAATGACCATTGGATTACCGAGGATGGAATGATCCATAGCATTTATCAATTGGATAATTCAATTGAAAAAATCCTCCCCCCAAAGGAATACCAATTAAGAAAGGCTGATGAAAGTTGTGCAGTTGAGCTTTCCGCTCTATACCGTCATGTATTTCAAATTTATCCAACCCCATTGCATGACCCAGAATACGTAAAAAAGACGATGCAGGAGGGGACCATTTATTATGTCTTTTTTCACCAAGGCAAAATAGTCAGTGCAGCTTCCGCCGAAATCAATGCTTTTTATAAAAATGCAGAGTTAACGGATTGTGCTACACTAACTGAACACCGAAAATATGGACTGATGAAGGTTATTCTTCAAGAGTTAGAAAGTGAATTGAAGCGAAATGGCATCTTTTGTGCCTACTCGATTGCAAGGTCGTTATCCTTCGGAATGAATGCGGTGTTATTTCAGTTAGGATATTCATACCGGGGCAGGCTAATGAATAATTGCTATATTTATGACAAGCTAGAAAATATGAATATGTGGGTAAAGAATCTGGCAAACTGCTAAAAATTCGGCTCAAAATGCCAATATTTCGGCACTACTAAAACGGTTAAGAAGGGCAGGTGAATGAAATGGTTCAATTAACGGCTTTAACGCAAGAAGTTCTTACAGCCATACTTAAGAGTATTGATGAAGGGATCCATGTTGTTAATACGGAGGGAAAAACAATTTTTTACAATGAGGTCGCTGCCAAGCATGATGGTATGGACGTAAGGGAAGTACAGGGAAAGCATTTAATTGACGCATTTCCCTCCCTGTCAGAAGAGTCTAGTACGCTTTTAATGGTGATTAGGACAGGGAAGCCGATATACAATCAAACACAGGTTTATCTGAATTTGCATGGGACTAGAATTGATACAATCAATACGACACTGCCTATCTTTTTGGGCGAAGAAATTATTGGAGCTGTCGAAATCGCGAAGGATTATTCGCGCATGAAGCTCCTATCAGAAAGATTATTAGATTTACAAAAAGGGGTTAATAAAAGCAGTAAGAAAAAAGTATTGAAACAGGTAAGCTATACATTAAGTGATTTAAAGACAGTTAATCCAGCCTTTATTAGCATGAAGAATGAAGCAAGGAAATTGGCAAAATCCGATTCTCCGATTCTTGTTTACGGCGAATCTGGAACAGGGAAAGAATTATTTGTTCAAGGCATTCATCATGAATCCCTTCGTTCGGACGGAGCCTTTATTGCCCAAAATTGTGCAGCCATACCCGAAACCCTACTGGAAAGTATACTCTTTGGCACGGCGAAAGGAAGCTATACCGGTGCAGTTGATCGTAAAGGGTTATTCGAGCTTGCTGACGGTGGTACCCTATTCCTTGATGAACTACATACAATGCCGATTGAACTCCAAGCAAAGCTGCTCCGCGTGTTAGAGGATGGAATGGTTCGAAGGGTGGGAGGTTCACAAAATATTTCCGTTGATGTGCGTGTGATTGCTGCAATGAATGTGCACCCTACCATGGCCCTTCAAGACCAAAAGCTTCGCAATGACCTCTTTTATCGATTAAATGTGTTTACCTTTTCCCTCTTTCCCTTAAGAGAAAGGATAGAGGATATATTGTACTTAACGGATTACTTTATTTATGAATTTAATAGAAAACTAAAAAAAAGTATTAAAGGTGTGGAAAAAAAGCTTGAATTATTTTTTATGGATTATCAATGGCCTGGGAATGTGCGTGAATTAAAACATACGATTGAGTATATGATGAATGTCTGCGAGGAAGAGTGGCTTACTCTTGAAGAGTTGCCGATCATGTTGAGACAGCTTTCGTCATCTTCACAAGGAAAAAGAGTTCATCCAATTGAGAGTTTATCTTTACGAAAAAATTTAGAGGATGTAGAGAAAAGGTTAATCATGAATGCCCTTGACTTAAGTAAGGGGAATATAAACAAAGCTGCGAAGCTTTTAGAGATTCCGAGGCAAACCTTGCAATATAAGCTGAAAAAAACACTGGATTAAGCTGCCGAGTTTTCGGCGCTTTTTTTATGGATTTTGATTTGAAAAATAGGGATATCCACTCAAATGAAGTACTGTAGCTATTTTGGTTAGTTGGCACAATTCTTGCATATTTTTTAATATAGCGAGAATAGGGGGAAATGATATGAAACAGTTTTTATATAAACCAAAAAGGCATTGGAAGGATATTGAGCTTTGGAAGGATGTAACAGAAGAGCAGTGGAACGATTGGCTATGGCAATTGACGAATACAATTCGAACTTTGGATGACTTGAAAAAAGTAATTCATTTAACTCCAGATGAAGAAGAGGGAGTAAGAATTTCGACGAGAACAATCCCCTTAAATATTACGCCCTACTATGCATCCTTGATGAATCCCGATGACCCACGCTGCCCGATTAGAATGCAATCCGTACCCATTTCAAAGGAAATATATAAAACAAAGTATGATCTAGAAGATCCCCTTTATGAAGATGAAGATTCGCCAGTTCCAGGTTTAACACATCGTTATCCTGACCGGGTCCTCTTTTTGGTAACTAATCAATGTTCGATGTATTGCCGCTATTGTACAAGAAGACGGTTTTCAGGACAGATTGGGATGGGGGTTCCGAAGAAGCAACTTGATGCTGCCATTTCCTATATCAGGCAAACACCGCAGGTGCGGGATGTCTTAATATCCGGAGGAGATGGTCTCTTAATTAATGATAATATTCTGGAATACATCCTCAAAAATTTACGTGAAATTGATCATGTAGAAATAATACGGATTGGTACAAGAGCACCTGTTGTTTTTCCACAGAGAATCACGGAAAACCTCTGCAATATATTGAAAAAGTATCATCCTGTGTGGTTGAATACTCATTTTAATACCTCCATCGAAATTACTGAGGACTCAAAACGTGCTTGTGAATTGCTTGCCAATGCAGGCGTTCCAGTTGGTAACCAGTCAGTTATCCTTGCTGGAATTAATGACAGTGTTCCAATCATGAAAAGACTGATGCATGATCTCGTGAAAATTCGAGTACGCCCCTACTATATTTATCAATGTGATCTTTCAGAAGGAATCGGTCATTTCCGCGCACCTGTTTCTAAAGGACTTGAAATTATCGAGGGTCTCCGTGGTCATACAAGTGGGTACGCTGTTCCAACCTTTGTTGTCGATGCCCCTGGTGGTGGTGGGAAAATTGCTCTACAACCGAATTATTTAATTTCACAAAGCCCAGAAAAGGTTGTCCTCCGTAACTTTGAAGGGGTGATTACGTCCTATCCTGAGCCTGAAAATTATGTTCCTGGCAGGGCAGAAGGCTATTTTCACGAAATTTATCCTGACATGGAAGAAAAGCGATCGCTTGCCGGAATTGCCGGAATTATGAATGATCAACATTTTAACCTGGTTCCCGATGGGCTAACAAGGCTAAATCGCCGTATTGATTACAACAGCGATCCTGCCCATACATCGTTAAAAGATAAACGCGGAAGACGAGATGAATTAAAAGATAAAAAATTTCAGGCATTGATCGAGAAAGAAAAGGGAAGTAAAGAAATGGCAATTGCAGATAATACAGCTGAGCCAATTAAGGAATAGGAGGAAGGCTTTCATGGGAATTGCATGTGAATGGTGCAACAGCAGAAATGTAGAGCTAATTACTGACTCCGTTTTCTGGGAATTACCCGATGGCTCGAGGGCAATTGAAATTACCGCAACTCCTACCTATAGCTGTAGAGACTGTGAAATGATTTATCAAAGTGAAGCAATTGTAAAGGAAATAGAGAACCATTTGTTTTTAATTGATTGCAAACGGGTGGGAAAAGTGATTTTCTTTGAAGAATTAATGGGGATTCCGAGGTTATTGAAGAAGAATTATTTTGATTTTTCAGCCGATAGGGAAGGTTAACTTTCTTATCAGGCATCAGAGCAAATACGCCTCTGTCTTCGCCTAATGGCTCTCCAGTCGGCGAGTTTTCTTAATGTATGTACTGGACGATTCCGGAAGTATTCGTTATAGTATTTCTTAGCAAAACGAATAGAGTGATTCTGGATGAAATGGGCGATTTTATATGAGGAAATCCTTTTATCATTTTTTAATGAAATATAGACATCCAGCCCCAATGGATGAGATTAGTCAATTTGCAAACGATGCTTACTTGGATCATACCTTCCCGAAAACAGCAGATGATTACCATGAGCTTAGTTCTTATTTAGAACTCAATGGACCTTATTTGGAATCGATGTCGGTTTTTGATGAAGTTTGGCACCAATATATTAGTACAGAAAGCTAAATCAAGAAGAAATTGCTGTCGCCTCTTAATTCGAGGCGATTTTTTCATTTTACAATTGACATGCGCTTTTATCCTTTCCGTGCATATACTATTGTAATTAAAATTCACGACTACTCATTTAAAGGGGATGGGAGGACATGGCGAACAGGAAAAAACCGAAATATAAGATCGGTGACACGGTCGTGATTACAATTTACGGTACTGTCGGCAGGATAACAGATGTTAAATGGCTAGATGGGAAGTATGTGTATGAAGTAAATAAGAGTGATGGGCTATTCATTGAATCAGCCTTGCAATTGCTTTCTGAATATGATGGCTTGGTAATGGAACAGGAACAAATTGATATCGAATATAAGTTTTTCTTCGGAGATTTAGTTCAAGTTAGTGGTTATGGTGCCGATTTATTTAAAGTGGTTGGCTTTCGAACAGAAATATGGCGCTACAAAGAAGATGCCTGGGAAGATGTCATTTATGAGTTATCCAGGGTTAGTGATGGGGAATGGCTCGAAGCGGGCGAAGAGGAGCTGACACTTGTAGCAGATGCTGAGAATGCTGATACATTTATCCAAAAGCTTGGTCTCTTATACTTAGTGAATAAACAGGAAAAAATAGAAAAGAATCCAAAATTACAGGGTATGGTAAGAAAAGCGGAAATTGAAGAAATTGAACGAAAAAAAGAGAAAAAGGAATTAATTGACAATTTATTGGATATATTTAATGATTACCGGATTTTATATGAAATGTTTCAAGATCAGGAGTACTATCAGGTTATGAGGGTGATTCTCAGAAAATTAGAAAGTCTTGGAAGTAATGATGGCAAAAGCCATGTTTAATTACCACTTCGTGATAATTAAAAATAAATAAATAACAAACGGTAAACCGGCCCATTTAATGAGAAAAAACATCATGTCCAAAATCTTCTCAAATAGGCGGAGGGTGACGCCATCCTCCTGATTTACATCTTCTAACCATGCCTCAAGCTTCAATTGTAAAATTGACATTCAATCACCTCATATAGTTCTTTACAATCATCCTATGCTTGTCCAATCTGAAAAAGACATGTACGTTCCTTAAAAATATTTGTTCAATAGAAAATATCCGTAGCATTAATCAATGTATATTGCTATTTAAACTAAATAGCATGAAAAAGCTATAAACATCATACATTCACTAAAAAGGGGGCGATGCTAATGAGAGAAGTTGAAGTATTTATCGATACTGAAGAGATTGCCGAATTTTTCTTTCATGAGCTTGTGAAAAGGGGATACGTTCCTAGCGAAGAAGAGTTAGAAGAAATCGCAGACATTACCTTCGAATACTTAATTGAAAAAAGTATTATTGACGAAGAAGTACAAGATGAATAAGAATCTATTTAATCAAAGTGAGGCAAGAAGTCTCTTCTTTTTACGATAGATGATGACAAGAGACGAGCATTCCCTGCTCTCTTTTTGTTTGTGCAAGCGCTGTATATGAAAAATTCTCACAAGAAACAGTCTTGTTTTTAAAAAAAATTACTATTCGACAAAAATAGTGAGATTTCTATGGAGGATTCGACAATGATCATCGCTAATTATTAGAATAGATAAATAATTCTAATAATTGGAGGTGTATGATGATCAAGGTATTAATTAAAAGAGCCAGCATACCGTATGATGTTACGATCTTTCAAACTCCAAAGTACCGCGAACATAAAGGGCATAAAGAGGTTTATCGAACAACTATTCCAGCGAATAATCGTGAACAATGTTTGCAGGAAACATTTAGCCGCTTTAATGTTACCGACAGAATTCCTGCAAATTATAACGGGAGGTTCCTCTCAACAGGAGATATCATCCTAATTGATGAAGGTCGCGGCGGTCAATACTATTTTCAACTGAAACCCGGCGGCTGGTTTCCCATTAATCGAATCTTGCTTTGCTAAACTAATCAAACGGTAAACCTAAGGAAAAATTCCTTAGGTTTATTTTATTTCAGTCGAAGTGCCTCAGTCCATACACTAAGGAGACTTGTGCTTTTTTTGATCATCTCTTTCTTCCAGCTGCTTTATGCTCTTTTGCATGTGCTTCGTGTTCTGCTACAATTGCCTCAGCAGGAATGTGATTATTTTTTTTTTGTCCGTTTACTCGACTTCGATGTTTTTTTCCCAGGTTAATCCCTCCTTAAATACTTACCAATAGCTTCCCACAATTTTAAAAATTCATGTCTATTTTTCTGAGAGGTTTTCCTTAAATAGTGTTTATGTTATAGTGTCTATGGTACAGAATGAAATAGTACCGACAATTGTAAGGAGGTTTTTTTATGAGTGTACATATTGGAGCTAAAGAAAACGAAATTGCGGAGACGGTATTACTTCCAGGAGATCCGCTTCGTGCAAAATATATCGCTGAAACGTTTTTAGAGGATGCAAAATGTTATAACGAGGTTCGAAATATGTTTGGCTTCACCGGAACCTATAAAGGAAAAAGAATTTCTGTTCAAGGAACCGGAATGGGTGTACCGTCCATCTCGATTTATGTAAATGAATTAATGAATAGCTATAATGTGCAAAATCTAATCAGAGTTGGTACGTGTGGTGCGATTCAAAAGGATGTAAAAGTCCGCGATGTTATTTTAGCTATGACTAGTTCGACAGACTCAAATATGAATCGACTTACCTTTGGCCATGTTGATTTTGCACCAGCCGCCAACTTTGATTTGCTAAGGAAGGCGTATGATGCTGGAGTAGCCAAAGGACTTAATTTGAAGGTAGGAAATATTTTCACGGCAGATTCGTTTTATAATGATAATGCCGAGCTTGAAAAATGGGCAAAATATCAAATTCTTGCTATCGAAATGGAGACGACTGCTCTTTATACGTTAGCCGCAAAATTTGACCGGAAAGCACTTTCTGTACTTACCGTTAGTGACCACATCTTAACAGGTGAAGAAACAACAGCTGAAGAAAGACAAGTGACATTCAATGATATGATTGAAGTGGCATTAGAGGCAGCAATCAAGGAATAAAGACTTTACGCCCCAACCTTAAAGGAAGGGGTATTTTATTTAATATTAATTTCATTAACTTTTCTTGTGTTTTTTTATAAAAAAGATGTTATTCTAATCACTAAGGGTTTACCTTTTAGTATCTGAAACTAGCTTCGTGAAAATTTGAAAAACCATTTAGCATTTGCTGTTAATTTAGTGCTAGTATATTTCTTATTTTTATGGTCAATGAAAGTGGTGAAGGCTTTGGAAGAAAAGAATGTTGAACAAGAGAAGGCTCTAGAAGAAAAAATGGAACAAGAGCAAGCAACAGAAAATAAGTCAGGCTATATTCGATTGAAAAAGTTTCACTTTATTATGTTGTTATTTTTCATCGTTTTTCTATCTGCAGGGATTACGACCTTCGCCCTTGCATTTGGAAAGGAAAAGGTAGTAACGGTTGCTCCACAGAGGACAGAATTCAATAAGCTCTATGAAGCATATGATACATTGGAAAATGGGTATTACAAGAATTTAAATCAAAAAAAGCTCATAAATGGTGCGATAAATGGAATGGTGGAATCTCTGGATGACCCTTACTCCGATTATATGAGTAATGAGGAAGCAAAAAGCTTTCATGGTAGTATTTCTTCTTCGTTTGAAGGAATTGGTGCCGAAATTCAAGAAAAGGATGGGCATATTGTCATTGTCTCTCCGATAAAAGGTTCGCCAGCTGAAAAAGCCGGTTTAAAACCAAATGACATGATTACCTCAGTAGATGGAAAAAGCCTACAGGGAATGAATTCAACCCAGGCAGTGACCTTAATCAGGGGGAAAAAGGGGACAAAGGTAGAATTAATGGTTCAACGTCCTGGTATCGAAGCCCCGATGACCGTTCCGATTATTCGTGATGAGATTCCGATTGAAACAGTTTATGGAGAAATGGTTGATGATTCAATTGCCAAAGTTCAAATTACAAGCTTTTCAACTAATACATCAAAAGAATTAGTTGATACCTTGAATGATTTACAAAAAAAGGGAATGAAAGGCCTTGTATTAGACCTTCGTCAAAATCCAGGGGGATTATTAGACCAGGCAATCAGTATTTCCAGTATGTTTGTTCCTAAAGGAAAATTAATTGTCAAAGAAGAAGACCGGAACGGAAAAATTAAAGAAATCCCTTCGCAAAATGAGGGTAATCCAAACCTTCCTCTTGTGGTATTGATTGATAAAGGCTCAGCAAGTGCTTCAGAAATTCTTTCCGCTGCTGTAAAAGAATCAGCTGGTGTACCGCTAGTTGGTGAGAAATCATTTGGAAAAGGGACGGTTCAGACTGCCGCTGATTTCAAAGACGGCTCTAACCTGAAATATACAATTGCCAAATGGTTGACACCGAATGGAACTTGGATTCACAAAAAAGGAATTATGCCAGATGTAGAGGTTGCTCTACCTGATTATGCAACATTGCCAATTATCAACCCAGATAAGGAGCTTGCCTTGTCAACTTCATCTACGGATGTGCAGACAGCCCAAAAGATGTTGAAGGCTATTGGCTATGACCCTGGTAGAGAAGATGGATTCTTCGATGAAAAAACTTCAGCAGCTGTGGTTGCCTTTCAAAAAGCACAAAAACTCCCTGCAAATGGAGTTTTAAAAGGTGAATCTACTTTAAAGCTAATGGATCTTTTAAGAGAAAAAATTAAAACAAATGATACGCAAATGCTAAAAGCAATAGAGGTTTTAAAGGGAAGAATGAAATAAAAAAGGGGGACCCGATTCAACTGAGTCGGGTTCATTTCTTTTGACCATTACACATATAATCAAGGGCGATGAAAAGAGTGAAGGGAAATGAAGATGAAAAAAGCTGAAATCTATATTTTATCAGGATTTTTAGGCAGTGGAAAAACAACATTACTTAAACGGTTACTAGAGGATGAACAGAAATCATCTAGAAAAGTCGCTGTAATGATGAATGAATTAGGAAAAGTATCGATTGACTCTAATGCTGTAGATGACGATGTGTCACTAAAAGAGTTATTAGGCGGTTGTATTTGCTGCTCTATTCAAGACAAGCTTGAAGCCCAGCTTCAAGGTTTATTAGTAGAAGAAAGACCGGATGTCATTTATATTGAAACGACTGGTGCTGCCCATCCTGTTGAAGTCTTGGATGCGATCCTATCTCCTTTGTTTGCAGATAAATTGATGATTAAAGGTATTATTACACTTGTTGATGGAACGAGATGGAAAGATAGAAAATTATTAAGCCCGCAACTTCAGCAGCTAATCCATGAACAAGTTAGACATGCAGATTTTATCATTATTAACAAAATGGATGATTTACAAGAAAAGGAACAAGCGGCTATTTCATTTGAAATCCAGGCAATCAATCAAACAGCAAGGTGTTTGCTAACGAATTATTCTCAAGTATCGATTGACCAACTTAGAAAGCTATCTGTTTCTTTTACAAAAGAATCCCAACGAATTGATTTACATTTATCAACATTTGTATACCAATTTAAGACAGCTATAAATCATTCTAGGTTTGAGGAATTCTTAAAAGAATTGCCTGATACGATATACCGGATAAAGGGTTATATAAAGTTTGAGCAATCTGCTCATCCATTTTTATTTCAATTTTCATATGGGATGCCTCTTTACATGAAGGAAGATATGAATTTGCCATTAAATCTCGTCTTTATCGGCGAAAACATCCAATGGAATGAGATTCAAGTACAATTGGCCGGTTTAGAAAAAACATGTTAAAAATCAATCTTAAATGAATGATAACCACTTCTTCAGGTAACTCTTTTAATGTAACTAAAAACCATTAAAAGGAGGGTTTAAACTGAAGAAGGTTGTGTGTATTTTTGTGATTATTCATATCCTCCTTTATGGTCAAGGGATTCATGCCGCATCAGATATTAGTTATAAAATTGAGATGCTGGACTGGAAAGACGTAAATCATATATTACCTAAGTATACGAAATTCACTGTTTTGGATGTAGAAACGGGAAAAAAATTCAAAGTGCAAAGACGTGCTGGAAGTCATCATGCCGACGTACAACCATTGACCACGAAAGATACGAAAGTAATGAAAAAAATATATGGTGGTAAATGGAGCTGGAAGCGACGAGCTATTATTGTTATTCATAAAGACCAATGGATTGCCGCATCAATGCACGGTATGCCGCATGGAGCAGGTGCCCTAGAAAATAACTTTCCCGGACATTTTTGTATTCATTTTTATGGCAGTACTACCCATAGGACAAACACTATGGACTTATCCCATATGCTTATGGTCCTTAAGGCATCGGGGAATTTAAATGAATATCTAGGAAAAGCAAATCCTTACGAAGTAATTAATGCCTATGTAGCTGGCTTTAAACAGCAGGATGGATGGATTACTTCACAGGCTTCTTTACAAACAATAAAGTGGAAACCCATTTTAGCGAAAGTTGAAAATATAAGAATTTCCCGAATGGAACTTTTACCACCAGAAGATTTAACTGAAGAAATTAATTTGAATGTTCCGATTGAAATTGAATGGTACATAAAAAATAAAGGCAGGCAAACATTTAGAGGTGATATTCATTTGGTGCGATTTTCTCTCATTGATGGTTGGAAGGTCGACTCACAGCAATTTTTAGAAGAAAATGATCTTCCATAGATCGCAAACAAAAACACCTTTATAAAAGGACTAGCCTTTGAAAAAGGTGTCTTTGTTTAACGAGAAGGACTTAAAGGGGGTGTTCACCAAATTTTATAAAGGTTCGTTCATCTTCGATTAAACCACAAGCCCCGCATTGAATCCTGTATTCTGGTCCATTATATGGAAGGTGGAAGGGTTCTAAAGCGCCTTCTTCATACTCCCGCACGACTGTTCCGGAATGAGGATCCAGTTTCACTGAATGGGCAACCTGTTGAATGAAATTAAAGCGACTACGATTTGTTTTACAATTAGGACATCTGTATGGAGTAGACATAGATTTCACCTTTCTTAGTATTAGTAAAATCTATTTTTTGCAATAATGGTGACAAATATGTAACAATGCAAATGAAGGAAAAAGGGGGGACTGGTTTGTTAAAAGAAAATGAAACTTTTGCAGATTTACTAGCTGCTTACCGATCAATTTGGAACAATCGTCTATTAGAAACAGGGGAGAATAGCTGTGAAGAGATTTTAACCAATGCGATAAAGAGGGAGCTTTTAGACGAGAACTCACATCCAAGAGTTAGGAAAACGTCCTATGAAAAATTCTATTCTGCGATTAAAAGAGTTACCGAGTCTCCGCTAAAGGCAGAAATGAAGTCAGCTTTAATAACATTGCATGTAGAAATAATGGGGAAAATTAGTTAGGGGAGAATATCAGTGAAGAAGCTTTTAGTTATTTTTATTACCTTTCTATTATTTAGTATGTTGGTTTCATGTAGTAAACAAAAAGATAAAACAGTTGAGTTACCTGGTATGTTAGAAGTAAAATTATCAGTTAAACCAGAGACTGGAAAAGTAAATCAGCCGATTACATTTGAAGCGAAGGTGACTCAAGGAAATAAAGAAGTCAACGATGCGGATGAGGTCATATTTGAAATTTGGCGCGCCAAGGATGAAAAGCATGAGAAAATAGAAATAAAAAATGCTAAGAACGGTATATACAGGCTTGAAAAGTCTTTCCCGCAAGAAGGAACTTATTATTTCATCTCGCATGTTACAGCTAGAGATATGCATAATATGCCTAAAAAGGAATTCGTTGTAGGGACTCCAAGTGAACCAGAAGACCCGAAAGCCAAAGACTCGATGGATAATATGAACATGGACGATCAAAAATGATCATGATGATAACCATGAGAGTGAAAATAATTAATCAACTATTATGAAAAGACAGCCTAATGTGGCTGTCTTTTCATTCATGACATATTTTTTGCTCTTATTTAGGTTAAGACTGATTAAAATTGATTGGAATATTTTCGATGTCTTCTTTGTTAATTGGCATCTTAATAGATAAAATCCCGTAGCGAATTTCTGATTTCACTTGCTGAATAATTACAGGATAGGGGAGTGATATTTCTTTTTTAAACTTTCGATTTGGCCGCTCTTTTATAAAGTATTTCCGATTTTGCTTTAGGGTTTTAAATTCGCCAGTGATGGACAGCAGCTGATGGTGAATGCAAATATGCAGATTTTCCTTCAAGAGCCCTGGAATTTCGGCCTCGACAACAAGTTCCGTGTCCGTTTCATATAAATCACATTTCGGAAAAAGCTCAGTGACCATAGTTCCTGGGCTTCCAGAGGTAGAATTTTTATTTTGAGTATCAAATATATTATTCCAAAATTCTTCCGATTGAAATTTTTGAGCATTATCCGCCCATTTTTTTAATTTATCAATCTCCATCATTTCACTCCATTCTTTTTACCTGTTAATTCATCTTATTTTTTATTAGAAAAAACATGCAAAAAAACTACCATGAGTTTCAACTCTCAATTCTATGCATAGAGATGAAATGATTTATGAGTTGTACACCAACAGAATAAAGGCGGTGTGAGCAAAGTTGAGCTTCACCTTTTCAAAGAAAAAATAAATATTTTTCTCTCAAATTGGGTAGAATGATATATTTTGCGTTGCTCCGCCCCTTTTCCATACATAAAAGACACTTACAAAATTTCCGTTACGTCAATTTGTGAATACTGCATATCAACATTTTTAGGAATTTTCACTTCAAGAATGCCTTCCTTATAGTTTGCGATAGCCCCTTTTCTCTTTACAATTGCTGGAAGGGTGATGGTATTTGTATCCTCGTCCTCTGGGATGTGCTCTATAATCAGCTGATTTGAAGTATGATATAAGCGAAGTTTTTTAATCCATTCGTCATTTTTTAGCGGTATTCTTACGAAAACATAGTCATGTGTCTCATAGGCAGACGAGTTTAACACCCCCGAGGCAGATCGTTGTTGAGGGGCTGAAGTTTGAAACCCGTTGAACATTTCCTGTGGGTTCATCATTCCCTGCATGTTTCCAGGCATGATTTTTCCGATGATATCTTGAACATAATTATTGATCTCCTCGGGCTTCATATTAGTCATTGTTTCCTTCATTTCTTTATTAAACGGAAACATATTCCAAGGGAACATTCCTTTTCATCCTTTCAAAAAAAAAAAAATATGTTTGAAATTGGTAAAAGTAGTCATGACTTAGACTGAACACTTTAATATTCCATACTATGCTAATTGCAGCCTATCCGTTATTAAATCTTATGAAGATTGGATTTAATCTGCTTGCCCAATGAATGAAATTAAATATTTGCATATATATTAAAAACTTTTTAACATATAGTATAAAGAGGAATTCTAAATATAGAGAGGTAATGATTGTGAAAAAGAAGACAGCTTTGATTACAGGAGGAGCTTCTGGTATTGGTAAACAAACAGCAATAAAGCTTGCTGAAAAAGGATATCAGCTGGTGATCAACTATCGAAATAGTGAAGCAGAAGCGGTTTTCTTAGCAAAGCACTTACATGATTGTTATGGTACAAAAACAATCATCGTTCAAGGGGATGTAGCTAATCAAGACGATTGTCTTCGAATGGTAAATGAAACCCTTTCTGTCTTTTCAACGGTGGATATTTTAGTCCATAATGCGGGTCCATACATCCATGAAAGAAAAAAACTGACAGATTACTCTTTCGAAGAGTGGAATTATTTAATCCAAGGAAATTTAAGTGCCGTTTTTTATTTATCAAAGCACATTATTCCATTAATGCGCAAACAAAAATGGGGAAGAATTATTACTATTGGATTTGATAGGGTTGAAACCTCCCCAGGCTGGATATATCGTTCCGTTTTTGCAGCAGCAAAGACAGGATTAGCCTCATTAACTAGGACAATAGCTCTAGAAGAAGCGGAACATGGGATCACCGCAAATATGGTCAGTCCAGGGGATATAATAAATGAGTGGAAGGAAAGTAATATAGAAGATTCTGTAGAGGCCGTAAATGGAAATGTCCCAATTAGAAGGCCTGGTACTGGGGAAGACATAAGTAGGGTAATCTCCTTTCTTACTGATGAAAAATCAGATTTCATTACCGGGAGTATCATCCCTGTTACTGGTGGGATAGATGTATTGGGGAAAGCATTAAAATCTTAGGCCTGGAAGGCCATTTACATTTTGTATGAAAACCGCTTCTTTTGTGGATAATAGGAATTAATTATCTATGAAAGGAGCAAAGAAAATGAGTTTTAATATCAGCAGGATTAATCCAAATCAAACCCAAGTTTTTTTTCATGATGGCCGCTTTGAAACATTAACCAATGAGGAATTAGAAGAATTTTTGCTCCAAATGGGACTTAGTGAAGTAAATGAAACTATTGAACAAAATGTAACGGATTAATATGAAAGTCTTTCCATCTAAATAAAAAAGCAATCGGGGACCGATTGCTTGCTTTTTTACGCCTCTAATAAATGAGAAGTATCTGTTTGCAGGGAGCCATTCCGAAGCAGATAGAAAGAGTATAGATCCTTTGGAATTTCGTATAAATCATACACCTCGCCATTTGCATTTAACTGTTCATAGATAGACGTTCTGGTATCATTTGCTTTAACAACATATGGAAGTTTTTCCGCAGCTTTTATTGACCGAATATTTACTTTTCGAATCCGCATAAAAACAGTTTCGATTCCAATTTCGTAAAAAAGTTCCTGAAAAAAGGCTTCTTTAGCTGGGCTGTTATACCCTTTGCCATGATACTCTTTTCCTAGCCATGTTCCCAAAAATCCTGCACTATCTTCAATATCAAACAAATTAATGGTGCCGATTGGCGTACCCCATTCATCCAGAATAGTCCGTGATATTAATTCACCGCGCTCCTCAGCTTCAATTGTTTGTTTTGTAATAAATAAGAATTCTTCATAAGAGTCAGCTTTATTTCGTACAAAAGGGAAGACATCAGGGTGCGTCATTAGTTCGTACAATGTGTGGCTGTCATGAAGATCACGTTTTTTTAGCATGAATATCCCTCCATTAGGGCATTCCGATCCCAAGTTCAAAGAAGCGGTCCACCCTCGAAATTTTTTATTAGGTTTCTAAAAAATTTCGGGGTGGGAATCGAACCCACTAGAACCGGTTAAATCGGTGGCGCACCATTTGCCTTCCCTATTTCATTTTTTTTGTTAACAGAATATAGTCATAAACCCCCAAGATTATCAGGTCTAAAATGATTTTACTTAAAGTATAATACAAGAAAATATGAAAAAAATAAATAGATTTTTTGTTGATTTTTCGTTAAATTTTTAACCATTTTTCAGCAAATTTCTACATTTCTATATAGACCATTTCGCCACCAATCATTGTCCATTGTGGCTTTGCTAAGTAATGGAAAGGATGATGGCTCCAAAGTACTAAATCAGCATCCTTTCCCGCTTCAATACTCCCTACCTTTTGGTCGATTTTTAAATTTCTAGCAGGTAGAATGGTAATTCCTTCAAGCGCCATTTGTTCAGACAGGCCTTCTCTCATGGCAATCCCAGCACAAATATTTAAATACTGAATAGGTGTGTACGGATGATCGGTTGTAATCGACACTTCGACACCATGATTTGTTAGCTCCTGATAGGTTTTCCATGTTTTATTTTTTAATTCAACTTTTGATCTTCTCGTTAGAGTGGGACCAACAGAAACCTTTAGTCCTATTCCAGCTAATTCATTGGCAATAAGATGTCCTTCTGTACAATGTTCAACTCGTAAATCAAGATTAAATTCCTCAGCTAAACGGAGGGCAGTAATGATATCATCAGCACGATGGGCATGGATCCGAACGGGAATCTCCCTTTTTAGTGCCATCACAATCGGGGCAATTCTAATCTCGTCAGGGTTATCAGCATGAATAGCTTGATAGAATGCTTCCCTAAGCATTCCCATGATCCCCATCCTTGTAATGGAGTCGCTATTGCCATTGCTATGAATTCTTTTTGGATTTTCTCCCAATGCTATTTTTAATCCTGCCACCTCTTGGACTATCATCTTCTTGATATTTTTACCTGTGGTTTTGATGACAGAAGTGGTTCCGCCAATCACATTTGCGCTCCCGGGCATAATGTGAACCGTTGTTATGCCACTTTTAACAGCATCGGTGAAGGCCGGGTCAAGTGGATAAACGCCATCAATTGCCCGAATGTGGGGCGTAAGTGCTTCAGCTGTTTCATTCGCATCATTTCCAGCCCATCCAGTGCCTTCATCATACAGACCTAAATGGGTATGAACATCAATAAAGCCGGGAAAAAGGTATAAACCGCCGCAATCGATGATTTTTACATTTAAATCGGTCTTGATATTTTTCCCTATCTTTTTTATTTTTCCTTCTTCAATTAGAACATCACCGTTTTTAATCGGTTTGGAGGTAATTGGATAAACGTGAGCGTTTTTGAAAAGTATTTTTGTCATTATAAAACCTTTCTTCAAGTTATTAATAGTATTTTATCTATTTTAACAACTTGTGTGTTAAAGGAAAAGTGGAAAATCGAGACCTTTTTAATAAAAAATGTGGAATCTTTTGAAAGGTCTGAAACTTTTATATATGTAAAGCGTAAATAATAAAGAATGGAAAAAATATATTTTTCTAAAGGGGGAATAAAAAATGAAACAAAGTGATGAAAGGTTATTGGCGGCTGGTATTTATGTGTTAAGCCTATTCTTCCCAGTTGTGGCTCCATTAATTATTTGGTTATTAAAGAAGGATGAATCTGCCTTCATTGATTATCACGGTAAGGAATATTTTAACTTATTGATTTCTTATACGGTCTACTTTATTATTAGTGGAATCTTATACATTATCCTAATTGGATTTGTGGCAATGGCCGTTTTAGTGGTTATGCTATTTGTGTTTACAATAATTGCTGCCGTCAAGGCCTATGAAGGAAATGAATATAGATTCCCATTGATCTTTAGATTGATAAAATAATAAACTTGCAAAAAAAACCCGGCAAAATTTTTTGCCGGGTTATTGAACGTTTATCTGGGTTAAACGTCATATGATTGAAATAAGTAAACAAATCAAGGGGGAAAGACCATGGATACATTAGCAAATTATTTACCTATTATTGCACCAATACTCATTATTCAGCTTATTTTATTAATCGTTGCTATCTTTGACCTCGTAAGAATTGAGAAAACTAATGGGCCGAAGTGGTTATGGGTTATCATTATTTTATTTATAAATATTATTGGTCCAATTCTTTATTTTGTCATTGGGAGGAAAAGTAACTGATGTCCTTAATTAAAATTTCCGGATTAAAAAAGAGTTTTCAGGGTACAGAAGTGATAAAGGGTCTTGATTTTACTTTAGAAAAGGAAAAATGTATCGCTTTATTAGGCCCAAACGGAGCGGGAAAAACGACAATACTTAGGATTCTCTCGGGCTTGATGAAGCCAACTGAGGGAGACATTACCTTTACCGAAGCTAAGAAAGGTGAGGATATCCGTGACTTTATTGGATATCTTCCGCAGTTTCCTGTATTTTATGATTGGATGTCAGGACTTGAATTTTTGTCCTATGTTGGCAAACTTGCCGGATTAACTGGAAAAGAAGCAAAGGAACGTTCATTAGAGCTTTTGGAACTAGTTGGAATTATCGATGCAAAAAACCGAAAAACAGCTAAATATTCCGGCGGGATGAAACAAAGATTAGGAATTGCTCAAGCGTTAATTCACCGCCCAAAGTTAATTATGCTGGATGAACCTGTATCTGCATTGGATCCAATCGGCAGAAGAGAGGTGTTGGATCTCCTCGAAGAGTTAAGGAAGGAAACTACCATTTTATTCTCGACACATATTTTAAGTGACGCAGAAGAAGTTTGTGACGAAATTCTGTTTCTACATAATGGAAAAATTGTCGAATCAGGAACGATGACAGATCTCCGAGAACGGCATCAACAGGCTAAAATCGACCTATTTTTTAGAGGAAAAGCAGAAAAATATGCAAATTTTCTTTCAAATCACGAATTAACACAGTCCGTGAGGATCGAAGGAAATAAGGTAAGTGTTTTTGTGAAGGATGTATCGCTTGCAAGACGTGCTTTTTTGCAAGCGATTGCCGAACAAAACTGGCCGCTTGAAAAATTTGAGGTTAGTAGCATGACCCTTGAAGACGTGTTTATGAAGGTGGTGGGGAAATGAGCCAATGGATGACATTGCTACAAAAAGAGATTTTAGAGATGTGGAGAAACTTCAAATGGATTTGGGTACCAATTACCTTTATATTATTAGGGGTAAAGGAACCATTATCCAGCTATTATTTGCCGCAAATCCTTGATGCTGTTGGCGGGCTGCCTGAGGGAGCAGTAATAAAACTACCTACCCCTACAGCAGCTGAAGTGTTAATAACTGGTTTAGGTCAATATACTACGCTTGGCGTACTAATTATTGTTCTTACAACCATGGGTATAATTTCCGGAGAAAGAAAAAGCGGTGTTGCTGCCATGATATTGGTAAAACCTGTTTCCTTTCAATCATTTGTGTCAGCAAAATGGGCCGGTAGTGTTTTATTAATGTGGTTTTCCTTTTTTATCGGCTATTTGTCAACCTGGTATTATACCGGTTTATTATTTGATTGGATTCCATTCATCCAATTTTTACAGTCTTTTTTCTTTTATGCCCTTTGGCTTACTGTTATTCTAACAGTTACCATCTTTTTTAGTTCATCGTTTGTGAATTCTGGAATGGCCGGGTTTCTTTCACTTGTCGTTGTCATTGTTCTTAGTCTCGTGAGCAGCACACTTTCCAATTGGCTAGAATGGAGCCCGGCTCAGTTAACTAATTATGCAAATGAAGTACTTTTAGATAATGGGATTCCAGAAGATACACTGCCGGCCAGTTTAATCGCTGCAGTATTTATAAATGTTTTGCTATCTTTAAGTGTATTTATCTTTAGAAAAAAAGAGCTTGCGCAATAATAGAGTCTTTTCGTTTTGCAAAATTTTAGTAATAATCTATAATATCTATTATTCCATTTTGCAAAACTTAGCTAGAAAGGACGAGGAAGCGTGTCAAATCAAGTCGGTTTGGTGTTAGAAGGTGGAGGGATGCGCGGTGTTTATACTGCGGGAATCCTTGAATACTTTTTAGAGAATCAGCTGTTTTTTCCATATGTTATTGGTGTTTCTGCCGGTGCCTGCAATGCTGCCTCCTATTTGTCGAAGCAAAAAGGGAGAAATAAAACCGTCACGATTGATTATGCTGCTGATCCAAGATATATATCTTGGAAAAATTATTTTAAAAGCAGGCAATTTTTTGGAATGGATTTTATTTTTGATGAAATACCTAATAAACATGTTCCCTATGATTATGATACATTTTATAATAACACTTCTGAATTTGTCGTAGGAACTACAGATTGTTTAACCGGAGAGCCCGTATATTACAATAAGAAGGAATATGATAAAGACCTTTTAACAGTGTTGCGAGCCTCTAGTTCGCTGCCGTTTATTGCACCCGAAATATCTTTTAAAGATAGAATTCTACTTGATGGTGGCATTAGTGATCCAATTCCTATTAAAAAAGCACAGCATGATGGCTTTGCTAAAAACATTGTCATTTTAACAAGGAATCAAGGTTATTTAAAAAAACCTTCGAAATTTCACTTCCTTGTTGATCGGAAATATCCTGAATATACAGGCTTGCAAAAGGCTTTAAGGAGTCGCTATCGAATTTACAATGAAACTGTATCATATCTTGAAAAGGAAGAGCGAGATGGAAATGTACTAATTATCCGTCCTACCACGCCATTAAAGGTTGGAAGAATGGAAAGAAATCCAGACAGGCTAGCGGAGCTGTATTTTCAGGGCTATGAGGATGCCAAGCATTCAATGATCGAAATATTAAAATATGTTGATATTTAGAAGAGGCTGGAAACAAGCCTCTTTTTTGTATGAAAATAACTTGGTAAAAATGCCATACGAAAGCAGGCCCTCCATCTATTAATTTTTTTTTGAAGAGCTAATTTATAATGTTTTATATATTATTATTTAGGCAGATTGTTGAT
>NZ_CALBWS010000049.1 GCF_937468385.1 Neobacillus rhizosphaerae | reverse complement strand
ATAGCTTCGTTCCCATTTACATACCGTAAAACAATCTGTATTCTATCTTCTGCTGTAAATTTGGCCATAAAAAAACCCCCGTAAACGTCAGATTGGTGTCTAACATTTACGGGGCAGTTCATCTAAGAAGTAAGGCTAAATATATATTCTCCATTAAGAAAAACTTATCCTTCTTATTCAACTGCTTCGTTAGTACAACAAAAAAGGTATCGCCAGCACCCCCACTATTTAACTCTTGCACCCTAGTTTAAGTGAAAGCATTCACAAATTTATATAAAAAAAGCCGATCTCCACATTTGGAAAGTCGGCCATATTGATTTATTGAGTGGAGTTGGATCGGTAACTATCAATTTGTAAGTATGCACAACCGATAAAGTTGGCTTCAACTTTTTGTCCCAATGGAAAGATTGTAAGACACCCCTCTGGTAACCACTGGAGCGGTGCTAATGATTAAATGATTAAATCTGGATGTATTCAGCAATTATAATATTTTGATATACCCTTCTGTTCCATGCACGCGAATTCGTTGCCCATCTTTTATCAGCTTGGTGGCATTTTCCACTCCGACAACTGCTGGTAAGCCATATTCACGCGCGATAACTGCTCCATGGGTCATCAGTCCACCAACTTCGGTGACTAGACCTTTTATGGATACAAACAATGGTGTCCAGCTAGGGTCAGTAAAGGAGGTGACTAATATATCTCCATCTTCTAGATCAGCATCTTCCATGTTTAAGATGACACGTGCTCTTCCCTCTATAACTCCAGAAGAAACAGGTAGACCTACAAAAGCTTCGGCTGGGAGATTTTCTCGTTTGTACTCACCTGCAATGATTTCACCATCAGACGTGATAACACGTGGGGGAGTTAGTTTTTCATATAATTTGTACTCATCTTTTCGTTTGCTGATGATCTGGTAATCCAGTTTATTTGTGCGTACGACTTCGCGAAGTTCTTCAAAAGTGAGATAGTATATATCTTCTTTTTCATGAATAACGTTGGCTTGCACGAGCTGTTCGGCTTCTTTAAGTAAAGCCTGCTTATAAACGAAGTAGCGACTAATCATGCCGTATTTTGGATATTCACGATAACCGATGAAATTCCGAATTAGGCTGATCATTCGTTTTGTCTCTTTGGCTTTTTGTTCACCATCCGGTAATTGCTTCAATCGATCTACTAACTCTTGTTCTTTTTTCAAAGCTTCCTGTCGCCCTTGCTCAAACTTCCGATTGCCAGCATTAGGCTCAAAGTTTTTGATGTTATTGAGAATCATGGGGATAAGTGTAGTTGGTTTTTCGCTCCAACGAGTTTTAGTAATATCGATTTCTCCGACACATCTCATTCCGTATTTGTTAAGATAAGCATAGATAGCGTCATGGGTTTCCTGTCCACCATCAAACTTAACCAGTTCATCCAAAAAGTTATCATCTTTTATGTGTTGTAAATAATCAATTACTTCTGGATAAGGACGAATCACATCTGCGACATCCAATAGCGCCAGACCCATTTCCGAAGTAATATTGTTTGGTACAGATTGAGAAAGCATGTCTGCTACGTTTTTTTCACCTAACCACTCGTTCATTTTTTCATTGATCCATGATGAAGCATTTATAGCAGCCATAAATACAGCTGAACTTTGTGGGTCAAATAAAATCTTCTTTAACTGCTGGATATCTTCTAGAATAAAATCAAATAAATCTGATCCTGATTTCGTTTGGATGTTTTGTTTTAACTCTTCTATCGATGTTTGACTACTCTTAATCAAATCAGAAACGATTGTCGGGTTGTTTTCGATTTGTGCTTGAGAATCCGCAGACGACACACTTTTATTGCTTTTATCGGAACTCTGTTCTTGCTTATCATTTGGTAAAGATTTTATGAAATCTCCTCGCTCTATTATGGTAATGAGTGCGTCTTTCATGAGCGGATCGTGTTGTCCCATGGCATCTAATAACATTTTTCTGCTGTCAGGTGAAGCCAGCCTATGTGTGACATCAACAAACAACCTTCCACCAGCTTTAAACCTGGGTCCAAAAGATGTTAACTGGAATAAAGACATTCCCAATGGTTTCAAGGGGTCTGTCATCATTTGTTGATGACCGACAGATACATAGACGTGATTTTCTTGATCATTCGTTTCAGGGATCTGGTATAAAGTAGTGATTGGCCGACTCTGGACAATATAAATTGTATCATCAACCAAACACCATTCGATATCTTGTGGGCAACCAAAATAAAATTCGATCTGTCTTCCTATGCGTGCTAGTTGTAAAATTTGTTGTTCAGTAAGTGTTTGTGTCTTTTGCTGATCAGGATCGATCTGCTGTGTCTCTGTTCCGCCTTCTTTTCGTCCATAGATAGCCAATTTTTTGGTTGCTATCCTCTTATCGACGATTTTATCTTCTTGCACCTTATAGCAATCCGCAGATACCAAGCCGGAGACAAGGGCCTCTCCTAGTCCAAAGCTAGCATCGATCGTTAGTAGCTTTCGATTGGAAGTAATCGGATCAGCAGTAAATAAAATTCCTGAAGCCTGTGGGAAAATCATCCGTTGAATGATAACGGATAGGTTAACTTGGCTGTGATCAAATCCGTTTTGGATTCGGTAAATTACTGCGCGATCAGTAAATAGGGAAGCCCAACATTTACTGATGTGTCGGAATATTGCATCTTTTCCGATGATATTTAAATAGGTGTCCTGTTGACCAGCAAAGGAGGCATGTGGTAAATCTTCAGCAGTCGCACTAGAACGTACTGCATAAGCATGTTCCTCGCCAAACTGGGAGAGATAGTGAGTAACTGCTTTCACAACATCGGAAGGAATTTTTACTTCCATAATGATTTGTCGAATCTTCCTGCTGATTTCACCAATTTGATCTCGATCTTCTACTTTTAGCATTGTTAGTCGATCCAACAAAGAATGATACGTTTCGTTTTGTTCGATGGCTTTTTGATATCCCACTGTTGTAACACAAAATCCTTCTGGTACTAGTATTCCTTGAATTTTTGATAATTCCCCTAAATTTAACCCTTTTCCGCCAACGAGCAAAAGCTGCGTTTTTTCTATCTCCTGAAAACCGAGAACCAAAGAACTCATTCTACATCTCTCCTAGCCATTAATGTTCTATTGATTTTAGCAGTAGTAAATGAGAATAAAAAGTCTATATTAACCATTTTTTAAATGCTATAATTAAATTAGGAAGAGTTCAAAAAAAATAGCTAGACCTTACCATAAAGTAAGCTGATGCCCCGGTTCATCCCCTCGAAAGCAGCTCATATACCTTTTAACCCACAATATGAATATGATTTAAATCAACTTTTTTCCATTTAATCTGTTTATTTTCCCTAAAATACCTTATATTAATATGAGCTTTCAAGCTCTTATTAAACTAACCTGACCGTTAGTGCAATAAGAAAAAAGGGATCGCCGCAGCAGTCCCATCTTCAACATAAGCACCTGTTACTTTAAGAACAATACTTCACAAACTGCTTTGCAATTCGAGCCAAAAAACCGTTTCTTGGTAAAAGCACCGCCCTTTTTAATTCATAAAAGAATTGAAGGGTTCTCTTCACAAACATTAAAAGCATATTGACCCCAATCTAAGTTACTTATTCAACAAGTCGGCGAACTCGCCCACTCGAAAAATTTATTCTGACACGTAAATAGGAGATATTCCACCCTTTGATAAAAGCCCATCGTACTCAAACATACCTTTAAATTCAAATTTTTGTCCAGGTAAAAGTCCATTATCTGGTAAGGCTACAGCAAAGCTTATACTTTTTCCACTATCTTCATAAATATTTCCTTTTAATATACCGAAAAGAACTTTATTATGTGTATTGGTGACCGTTCCGCTATATCGATAAAGTTTACCATCCTGAGTATATTTAAAATTTTCTACTATAAGATTTGAACTTAATCGATTGGTAACTACCACTGGATCATTACGCTCTAATTGCTGATTGGCTTCTTCCACCCGCTTGGTTATCCATTCGTATGATCGTTTATCTCTTTCCGAAATATCGATAATTTTAAAGATTGTTACCAGGTTTAAAAAAACACTTAACACTATAAAAGACTTCATCGTGTTACTCATCTTCTTTCCACTCCTGCACATTTGTTATTTTAAATATTCATTCATTAGTTCAACAAGATAAGACATTTTTCCTTCTAAACAACAAAAAGTAAGCCAATCCGCCAACTCTACAAACGAGGGAATCCTATATTCAATAGGGCTCTATGAAGGATACTATTTCACCTTCTTCAACTATGCTCCCGTTACTTGAAGAAGCTTTGCTAGTTTTTATCACTCGTAATAATAAAGAATCCTACTTAATCTTCATTCTTTTATATCTAAGTGTAATAGCTTCAAGTATCTTTACCTAAATTCCAAGGAAAGCACCAAATAACATTTCGAATAATAATTCCTTTTTTCTTTTATATCTCTATATATTAATATTTTATGGTAATATACCCCTATAATATTGTATTAAATTAGGAGGAAGACCTACTTGAAAAAAACTAAGATTTATTCTTCAATTTTAATAGTAATTATTTTAGCTTTAGTGATTATATATAAGGCAAACATAATTAACACGACTTCATATATAACAATCCTTGATAAAGGTAATGATGGTAGAAATTATTGGGTTGTTGTAGTAAATCCTTTTGATTCGGTAAAGAAAAAATTTAAAATAAATATCGATTCCAAGACAACCTGGAATCTTATAAAAATTAATGAAAAATATTTAGCAACATACGAATATATATCAATTGAAAGGAATGTTAATTTAGTTGATATCCAGTACGGATTTCTATCCCAAACGAAACCCAAGTGAAACCACCTAGTGCACTTTCCATTAAATTAATATCAGTGCGCTTAATAACATTGTAGCTCGGAGTCTTCTTCAACAAACCTGCCCTTTAGTTGAATAAGAAAAGGGCTTTACTATTAATTGGGGTAAAGCACCCATTCAAGAAGTAGTATTTTCAAGCTTTTTTGTTAACCTTTTAAGGGCTGCTTCCCTCGCTTTAAATTCATAAAGCCCTTTTTCAACATTTAAATTTTCTAAAACTGGTATTGCATCAACACTTCCGAATCTCCCTAACCCTTCAATGGCATGCCCACGTACTGTTTTATCATCAAGACAATCAATTAATACCTTATAAGCCTCTGGGCTTTTCGCTTTTGCCAATGTACCCATTAACATTTGTCTGGCTGAGCCAAACTTAGGGTTTTTACAAATTTCTATTATTGTTGGGTATGATGATTTGTCGTCTATAACGTACAAGGCATTTCCGACTCCCCATAAATCTATTTTTTCCCCATAGTAATCATTAAAGATTGACAAAAGAAAAGGCACAGCCTGTTTATTTCCTTTCTCCGATAAACATCGTGCTATCCAAGTCTTCTTACTCATTTCTAATTTAGGAGCATATTTTAATATGATATTCACAAATGGTTTTACCGAAACTTCATAGTTAACTAGAACACTCGTTGGATTCATAGGTGTGCCATCTAATCCATTTTTGATTGGTACTCCTGCATCTAATAATTCTATCTCCAATAGATCCATAAATTCATCGCCAGTCTTTTTAAGCATCAGAACCTCCTACTTCTCATTCTAATAACTAATTCTATTCGGCAGTTCATATGGACAATCCTTCTTGAACAAAACTGCCCAGTTAGTACAACAAAAAAAGGGATTCGCGGTAGCGTCCCCATCTTTAACTCTTGCTCCCCATTAGTTTAAAAAGGATGTTTATAAAAGTGAATAATATTCTGCAAAATATAAAAATCCAATCTTCCGCACAAGGAAAGTGTCTAACTCTGTTTCAGTATCTTTTTCAAATGGTGGTTTTGTTAAAGTGTATGTTTTTGCATTTAACGTAGCCAATTTTTTCTTATCGATTCTATTATCGATTTTATTATCACTTATGTCTGTTATTAGAGCTTCTTTTGGATAAACCATTAATAATATATGAAACCTTAATGCCATTTTCGGTGTTGAATGTAACAATATAAAAATAACTCCTAATATTACTACAATCCCAATTAATTTTTTCAAAATACCACCCCATATTTCCCCTTTTGAGATATTATTCGCGAACATACTTAAAAATCCTTCTACAACAAAACTGCTTCTTCAATAACAAAAAAAGCCACCAAAAATGGCAGCCTGATCTTAATGTAAATCACCCCGAGTTTAAGTATATTCATTTATATTCTAACAATTATTGTGTAAAAGCTATCGATCTTTTTAAGTTTCTGGCGATATTTTACTTTTTATTACCGTTATTTCTTTTCTTCAATTCCTACACTTTTTGCCCAAAATTCTAACCTTTGTCCCTCATAAAACTCTAAGTAAAAGTAGCCTTTTTCTCCTAAACATTCTTCTAACTCACCATCAATTTCCACTCTTCCACGATACACATTATCAATTGTTAGGGTTTTTGAATTATTTACATTGAAAAACTCAAATTGTTTTAATTCAACATCAGAAAATATTAAGCTAAGACTGTTCCCATTTGCTTCTTGTTTAAAGTTAATGAATAAAACATCATCTTTTAATGTTACACTTTCACAATCGTAGTCATTGTGCAAATCGTAAAAGTGATAGTCACATTCATACTGGCAAAGATTCTCAAAAAGTTCTATTGATTTTGCTAATAACAGGACTATCATCTCCTTTTGAAATGTCCTTCTTATTTCTTGTTTAGTTCTGAGGATAACTATAAATATATCTTATTCCATTAACCTCCCGTTAGTCGAATAAGAAAAGCCGCCAAAAGGGCAACTGGATCGTCAACTCTTGCACCGGTTAGCACAACAATTTGGATGTCACTATTTCTTTTTATCTTATAAGTCCATACTAAAAGAAAAACCACTGCCAAAGGCATTCCAATTATAATTAGCAAAGACCCAAAACCCATAACACCAATCATAAAAAATCCCTTTACCATTTTTCCTAAATCATACCATTTATTACATTCCAGTCTCTTACATTGTATGAATTTTTCTTAAACTAACCGTTAGTCGAATAAGACACTTCGGATCTGAGTTTTGAAATAATTATGAAAAATTACTTCCTGAGTAAACCAAATACATAGTAAATAAAATAAATTGGCACATTTACAACAAACAAAGAGGCAATTAAAGATAACAGATTTATTGACATAGGATTTTCCCAGGAAGAAGAAATAGACATAACATAAGGGAATGGTGGGTCATAGCTGGATAGGTCTTGATTAACAAAAGGGAACGGAAAACCAAATGCAGCATTTTTAAGATCATCATAGTTGCTTACGGAACTTTTGCTGAAAAATGGTGAAAGTAAAACTAAAAGGTTAGCTATTAAAAATAAAAGGACTAAAAATTTCCTCTTAATCATCAAACTTTATCTCCTTTCCACTACCCCAAATATTACTTTTTCTTTCAAATAAATTATAACAAATATACCAAGAAATTCTAGGTACTTTTGAATTTTCTTCAACTTCATCGTTAGTCGAATAAGAAAATAGACCGCCGCAGCGATCCATCTTGAGCTCAAGCATCCTATTAGTTGAATAAAAAGTAGTTATTTTTAAATCCCCATATGATAAATTGTATGACCATGTTTTTCGACTTCGACAACTAGGGCGATCAATGCGTCCAGTTGTTTAAGAATTTCAACTTGGTCGAAGATATTTTTTTCATATTCACTCTCTTCTTCCTCATCACCTTCAATATACATACCTGTCAACGTTATATTCTTCGGAGCAATTGCAAATATAACTCTCCATCCATTAAGAATATTTTTCAATGTGTCCACTGAGTTTTCATCAATTTTAGTCATTCCGTAATAATCAAGCCCCATTTCAATTGGTCGATTGATAAAAGGGGGATTCTTAGTAGGGACCCAATTAAGCGTATCACTCATATATAAAATAAGGGCATCGTCAACTTCTATATGTCCGATTGCAAGTTCTTTAATTGAATCCATAAAACCAACTATACTAGTTTTTGGTACTGCAACCTTTGGTACTAAATAAAAATCATGTGATGGCATTCAGCTCAATACTCCTTTTAATTGTTCTTACTAAATTATTATTTAAAATCAAGATTTGCTAAAGTACAAGCCGCTTTTTAGAATCGGAATATACTGAATATGATTATAGTAAGTAAGGGGGTGAATCCATGAATCCTTGGTTCAACTCTTCTTGTATTAGTGAACAGGAAGTTCGTTTAAAGAGTTCCATGCGTTTAGTTTGGGAACAACACGTATATTGGACAAGAATGACGATCATAAGCCTGGCTTTTAATTTACCTGATGTAGACTTTGTTACCGCACGTCTTCTCCGGAACGCTACAGATATGGGGAATTTACTAAAGCCTTTTTATGGAAATAAAATAGCTGCAAGGTTCAGTAACTTAATAAGGGAGCACCTGGTAATTGCTGTGGAACTTGTCAAAGCTGCAAAAGCAGGCAATCAAAAAGCTGTAGCCGATGCAGAGAGAAGATGGTACGCAAATGGAGAAGAAATTGCCGATTTCCTAAGTACAATAAATCCTTTTATATCAGAAAATGAATTCAAAGAAATGTTTTTCGAGCATCTGGCACTTACTACAAGTGAAGCAGTATTTATCCTCCAAAAAGATTTTAAAGCTAGTATTGCTGTGTTTGATAAAATTGAGGCGGAAGCTTTACAAATGGCGGACACAATAACTGCTGCAATCGTGAAACAATTCCCCAAAAAGTTTCAAGTATAAGAGCTGCTGATTGCACAATAAGATAAAAATGGCACTAATTTCAGTGCCATTTTTATTTTTTTGTGATTTCAAATTGAACTAAACTGCTTACGTTAGTACAACAAGAAGGCTTCATACCCCAAAACCTGTCAGTTATGACGCATGCAGGAGTATTGACGGAATGGTTTCCAGAAACATCGTTCTGTCATTCCCATTCTCCGTTATAAAGTTAAAGTTTATTAGTAAAACTTCCTGCATTTCACGCATAAAGCGCTTATCGCAGAACTTGTCGCGCGCACCCATTAGTTAAAGTAATTCTCAATACTTTCTTTATTAGTTACAACTAATAACTTGTCATTATATACCCCGAATTTGTTAAAGAAATTAGGCTTACCCACTTCTTCAAAATGTCTATTCCATTTAAACATTCTAAAGAATATTTCTGTTGTGGGTTTGTAATGTGACTTTTCTACTCCAAGTTGTTGTAACACAAACCTCTTTATTATTCGATAGGTTCTTATTGAATATTTTGTATCTAAGAAAATAATCAATTCTGCATTTTGAAAACTATTAGCAACCCAATCCTCATTATGAACTCCCTCTATAATCCAAGTTTTAGAATGAATAATAGAATTCAAATAATCTTCTCTTTCTTCATCGGTTCTTCTTATATCCCCAGATTGAAGCCTTTTCCAAACAACATTATCTAATTCATAAAAAGGGACATTTAACTTTGAGGATAACTCTTTTGCTAACGTTGTCTTTCCACTTCCAACGGAACCAATAATATGTATTCTTTTAGGAATTTCCTTTTTCAAATTAGACCACCCTCGTCCCCAATTAATGCCTATGTAAATTTATTCTATATAGCTATAGAAGTTTCCTTTTACTTCTTAAACTAGCTATAATAAAAAAAAACACACGAGATTCCTTATGTGAAATGTCATGTGTTTCCCCTTGTGATTTTAATGTTTGCACCTCTGAAGTAAACCCATTAATATTATTCGCCTGGTTTATTTTTTTATTAAAAAGCAAAGATACTTTTTGATAAAAGCCTTTCTCTCAGCCTATTTTCGTTTATACTAAAGCCAATTCCTGGACTTGACGGTACAGTAATAATCCCATTTTCAACTATCACTTCTGGTAAAATAATATCTTCTTCCCAAAACCGGTTTGAAGAAGAAATATCTCCGGGAATGGAAAACCCAGGCAGTGATGCCAGTGCAATATTATGGGCACGAGAAATTCCAAATTCTATCATTCCTCCACACCAGACTGGAATACCCCTTTCAAAGCAATAATCATGAATGCGTTTAGCTTCGTAGAGACCTCCGACTCTGCCCACTTTAATATTGATGACCTTGCAGCTTCCCTGCTCAATCGCCTTTCTGGCATCAGCAAAGGTGACGATGCTTTCATCCAAACAAATAGCTGTCCGAATTTCTTTTTGAAGTAAGGCATGCTCGATAATATCATCATGTGCCAGTGGCTGCTCAATCATCAATAGATTAAAGTCATCTAAAGCTTTTAAACGGTCTATGTCGTTTAATGAATAAGCCGAATTGGCATCAGCTATGATCGGCAAGTCAGGATAATGCTGACGAATTTCTGCCAGAAAAGAATAATCCTGATTTGGATGAATTTTAACTTTGATACGCTGATAGCCTGCTTCAAGATATTGCTCAATTTGCTGCAAAGCTTTTGCTGTTGAATCGGTAGCTACCACCACACCTGAAGCAATGGTAGCTCGTGTACCGCCAAGTGTTTTGGCAAGTGACTTTGAATCGCCTTTGGAATATAAATCCCATAAGGCCGTTTCTAAGGCTGCCTTCGCCATATTGTTTCTTCTAATCGAACTGAAAAGGTGTGAAGCTTCCTCAGGGTGCTCAATTGGATGTTTCTTCAGAAGTGGAATTAAAAAGTCAGTTAACATATGTAAACTGGTTGCAACCGTTTCTTCCGTATACCACGGCGTTGAAAAGGCTACACCCTCACCATACCCAGAAAGTCCATCTGTATTAGTTACCTTTACGATAATTCCCTCACGGTCTTTTACTGCCCCTAGATGCGTTAGAAATGGAGACTTTAAGGGCATTTGAATCACATAAAGTTCAACTAATGCTATCCTCATTTTTGGACACCCACTCTCGCAATTTTCTTCGCAACAGTTTTTTAGCCGCATTTCTTGGCAGTTTTTCAAGAAAATAAAAGGTTTTCGGCACTTTATATTTGGCAAGCCTATCAAGGCAAAATGGTTGAAGTTCGTCCGCCGTAACATCCATGCCTTGTCTTTTCACAATAAAGGCCATCGGCACTTGGCCCCATTTCACATCATCGATGCTGGTTACACCTGCATCCGCAACAGCAGGATGGGCTAATAAAACCGCTTCGATTTCAGCAGGATAGATATTTTCTCCCCCTGAAATAATTAAATCAGAACGTCGATCAATGACATACAAAAAGCCTTCTTCATCCAGATAGCCGATATCTCCCGTATAAAACCAGCCATCACTGTATTTTTCTTTCATCACTTCCGGGCGATATAAATAGCCTGGTGTAACATTCGCTCCTTTTACAGCAATTTCACCGGCTTCACCAGCTTCGGCAGAACTGCCATTATCCTTGACAATCTTAAGCTGCGCCGGGAACAAAGGCTTGCCGGCTGAACCAAGCTTTGTTAGGCTGTATTCCGGTGAAAGTGTCACAATTTGTGAAGATGATTCTGTCATCCCGTACGTTTGAAATACAGGAATTTCCTTTGCCACACATGCTTGTAGTAATGGTAGCGGCGCAGGGCCTCCACCTAGCAGCATACAGCGAAAATGGTCCGGTAACCGTCTGGCCTCAAGTTGTTCAACAATTCGTGTTAACATTGTTCCAACCACTGACATTATGGTAACCTTTTTTTCATGAATATCTTCTATTGTACGTTCCACATTAAAGTTTTCATGAAGGACAATCGGCATGCCATAGATGACACTGCGCATTAGAATGGAGAAACCGCTAATGTGGAAAAGTGGAACAGCACATAACCAACAATCGCTCTCCATAAAACCCAAATTTAATGCCGATCCAACAGAGCTCCACCAATGGTTTCCAAATGTTTGTATGACACCTTTTGGGTTCCCTGTTGTTCCAGAGGTATACATGATCGTACAAATGTCTGAAAGACTGATTTCCTCTTCAATATCCGGAACAACTGGTTCTATTCGAAAAAGACGTTCTTTCGTAATCGTTTTCATACTGGCAATTTGTTGGTTGATTTTAAGGTCAATTTCTGCAAAAGAATCTTCAAGAATAAGAAATGATGCTTTTGAATCATTTAATTGCCAAACTAGTTCGGCAGAGGTTAAACGATTATTTAACATCACGGCCTTAACCCCTAATAGCTGGAGAGCAAATAATATCACCACTGTATCAAGATGATTTTTCAGTAATACCCCCACATATTGGTCTTTTTGGACTCCAAGGGCCTGTAGTTGACCTCCTACTTCAAGTGAACGATGATAAAGCTCAATCCATGTTAATGTCTGTTCCTGAAAATATACCGCTTTTCTTTCAGGGGTAAGAAAAGCTCTATTCTTTAAAAAATTCGGCATTGTTTCGTTTTGCATTTTGGCACCTTCTCTTTTATATAAAAACAGCCTGATGGATACCATCAAGCTGTTGTAGAAGCTTAAAATCAAGGGAAACGCGGGAATTGACCGAAATCTGGCTTGCGTTTTTCCTTAAAGGAATCACGGCCTTCTTTGGCTTCATCTGTTGTATAGTAAAGTAATGTTGCATCGCCGGCAAATTGTTGCAGCCCAGCTAAGCCATCTGTATCAGCATTCATCGCTGCTTTCAAGAAACGAAGCGCAGTTGGACTTTTCTCAAGGATTTCTTCACACCATTTTATCGTTTCCTCTTCTACTTGCTCAAGAGGAACAACCGTGTTAATTAAGCCCATATCAAGTGCTTCCTGTGCATTGTATTGGCGGCATAAGAACCAAATTTCACGTGCCTTTTTATGACCAACAATCCTTGCTAGGTAGCCTGAGCCATACCCGGCATCAAAGCTTCCCACATTCGGACCTGTTTGTCCAAAAACGGCATTATCAGCAGCAATCGTTAAATCACACACGATATGAAGAACGTGGCCGCCTCCAATTGCATAACCCTTAACCATCGCAATAACCGGCTTAGGAATAACGCGAATTAAGCGTTGAAGATCAAGAACATTTAAACGAGGAATTTGGTCCTCCCCAACATAACCGCCATGTCCTCTTACTTTTTGGTCTCCACCTGAACAAAATGCTTTATCTCCGGCACCTGTTAATACAATAACACCCACACTGGCATCATCACGTGCACAAGCAAAAGCGTTAATCAATTCACTAACGGTTCTCGGTGTAAAGGCATTATGTACATGAGGGCGATTAATTGTGATTTTGGCGATTCCGTTATATGTTTCATATAATATTTCTTCATATTTTCCTGCTGCAACCCATTCTACTGTCAAAATGAAATCCTCCTTTATTTATGTATTCAAAAAGTCACTTACTATTGTACCAAACTTTTCAGGTTCTTCCACATGAATTGCATGGCCACTGTTTTCAAAGATAATCCAAGTACCGTTTTTTATATCCTTCATCATTCCTTCAGCAATCCGACAGAACTTAACATCTTCGCCACCTGTCAGCAATAATATCTCACATTCCAGTTGCCTAATGGGGAGGCCCCACCAGGATGATTGTGAACCCGTTCCCATACCAAGCAAACTATTGGCGAGACCCTCCGGTGAATTGCTTAAACGCTGAGCTCTGATTTTCTCCTTTGTTACTGAAGGAAGACGTCTCATGGTTGAGAACAGCGGAATCTCCTCCCAGTAATCAACAAACGACTTGATTCCTTGTTCCTTAATTAACCTTGCCAGTTCTGCATCCTTCATGCGGCGGAACTCTCTCTCTTCCACCGTTGAAAGACCAGGTGAAGTACTTTCTAAGACAAGTTTTCGGACCCTGTCTGGAAACAAGACGGCAAAGGTTAGCGCAAGCCTGCCTCCCATGGAGTAACCAAGCAAATCTATTTGTTTCACGCCCAATTCATCTAGAATACCTTTTAAATCATGGGCAGCAGATTCTATTTGATAACGTTGAATTTCTTCGGAGGATTCCGTCATACCATGTCCAATGATGTCTGGGACAATTAATTTCGAGTGTTGCCCCCAGTCATGACAAAACGATGTCCACGTCGACGAATCCCCGGTAAATCCATGCAACAGTAATAGCGGAAAACCTTCACCGCTAACTTCTACATGATAGTGAATCCCGTCAATCAACACATTCATTACTGTGCCTCTTTGACAAAAATTGATATTTCCTGGGAAACTGACTGCCAAAATTCGCGGTGTTGGTCTCGATTACTGTCTCTTTCTGTCACAACTTCAAAAACATTGATTCCTTTATTATCAATCGTGTTCTTCATTTCCTTGTCTAAGTGGTCCCAATCCTTTATTTTTGTGAATTTTCCGTTAAACATCCGAACGGCGTGTTCAAATTCAATGTCTAAAGGCGTACCAAACAAAAGTTCAAAGTTTTTAGGGTGCTCAGATTGTGGCAGAAAAGAAAAAATTCCACCGCCATTATTGTTTACAAGAATGATATTGATATCAATATTATACAGCTTAGCTGCAATGAGTCCGTTTAAATCATGGAAGAAGGTTAGGTCGCCAAGGACAAGATACAAGGATTTCGAGTATAATGCAGCTCCTATCGCTGTTGAAACCGTCCCATCAATACCATTGGCCCCCCTGTTAGCCATTACCTTAATAGATTTATCATTGTTAAGAAAAAAGCTATCTAAGTCGCGAATCGGCATACTATTTCCAACAAATAAGGTAGCTCCTTCAGGCAGCATATCAGTTAATTGGTAAAATAGTTTACCTTCACTTAATGCAGTTAAGTCCTTAACAAGAGCCATATTTTCTTTTGTAAGCCTATTAACCTTTTTCCAATCCTGCAAAAATCCTGATGGAGATTTGGCATCTAGAAAGGTTAACAGCTTTTCACAAAAAATCGTTTCGTTACAGAATAGCATGTTCGTTGATAATGCTGCCGGATCACGCCAGCCTCCGCCGCCATCTATCACAATTTGCTCAGCAGTGTGATTTTCTTTTAAGAAAATCGATAACGCTTTTGAGATGGGCATAGCTCCGAATCGTAAAACGACATCTGGCTTCAGATAGGTTTTGGCGTCTTCATTCCTTAAGAAGGTATCATAGGTTTCTATCACATTTTCCAGACTGTGTTTGCCGCTTCTCAGTTGTGATAACGGATCAGCCAAAATCGGAAAGTTTAATGTCTGTGAAAGCTGAGTGACAGCCTCAGCAAATTGATTGTCAGCCATGTTTCCACAAACAATTATCCCTCTTTCTTTCCCCTTTACGATTTCAGCCATTTCTTGAAAATGTTCATTATCAATGGTTAAATCCCCGTTTTGGACCTTTACATATCCTTTTTGCCTTTCCGCCAGCTGGAAAAGCGCATCATCCAGTTTCGGAATCAGCGGTTCCCGAAAGGGGAAATTCAAATGGACTGGTCCTGAAGGGGCCTGTGTCGCAATCGCTGCTGCCCGTGCGCATACTGTCCGAGCATAACGAATTATTTCCATATTTTCCTCGGGTAAAGCCATTTCTGCAAACCACTTCACATGCTTCCCATATAAATGGATTTGATCAATCGCCTGAGGTGCACCCACTTCCCTTAGTTCATGTGGTCGGTCTGCGGTTAATACCACCAGCGGGACCCGAGAATAATGTGCCTCGACAATCGCCGGAAAATAGTTCGCTGCAGCCGAACCTGAGGTACAAAGGATGGCAACTGGCCTGTTTGAGGCCTTAGCCATTCCTAAGGCAAAAAAGGCAGCAGAACGTTCATCTACATGAATATGGACATTTAACTGAGGGTGTTCGGCCATCACCATTGCCATCGGAGTAGATCTCGAACCTGGGCTTACGACAACATCGGTAATCCCTGAAGAAAATAGTTCTGCCACAAAGGCTGCAATATAGGCTGTTAATGATTCCTGATGATTCATGTTATTTTCCCCCAAGAGCTCGAAGCATTGGTGTAAACTTCAAACTTGTCTCTAAATATTCACTTTCTGCTTCCGAATCGGCAACGACACCACAGCCGGCAAACAGAGATGCTTCCTCTCCCTGCAAGAGCCCTGAACGAATCGAAACAGCAAATTCACCATTACGCTGATAATCCGCCCAGCCTAATGGGGCAGCATAAAAACCGCGGTCAAGCGCTTCTACCTGTCTGATTTTTTCCACGGCTGCATTCTTAGGCAGCCCACCTAGTGCCGGTGTCGGATGTAGTCTTTCAACTAGTTGCAGCAGAGAAGTATCTTTGTAGCATTTACCGATGACTGGAGTATACAGATGCTGAATATCCCGTATCTTCATAAGCTGTGGTTTATCGGGAAGGATAATTTCTTCGCATGATTCTTCTAGTGCTTCCTTAATCATTTCCACAACATACCTATGTTCAATAAGATTCTTCTGGTCATTTAATAATTTCTCGCCTAAGAGTCTGTCTTGCTGTTCAGTCTCTCCTCGAGAAATTGAACCGGCAAGGCAGGTTGAAAAGATTTCGTTTCCACTCTTTTTCACAAGTCTTTCAGGCGACGCTCCAATAAAACAATCCCCATTTGATTCAAAGGCAAAAATGAAGCTTTCATGTTGTTGATTGTATAAACGATTAAGTACATTCTCAGCCCCAACCTGATTGTCGAAAATGAGTCTAAGCTCACGAGCGAGAACTACCTTCTTTAATGGACCATTTGTTAATTCCTTCACAACTTCATCAACTGATTCCTTCCATTGATCAGGAGAAATCTCGATGGTTTCTAAAAGCGATGCCGTATTGTTCTGATGAAAACTTTTTAAAGAATGCAAAATCAGATTTCTTTCTTCGATGATCTTACTAAATAAAGACAAATCATCATGAGGGGTACAGACGGTATTTGTTGTTAAATAGGTCTGCCCTTTAATAATGCTTAATAAATATTTAGGTATATGGAATAAAGAATCGGCATATTTGGACCAGAGCTCTGTTTTTTCTTTTAATGGATCAAAGGAAAATCCTCCGAACATCACAGGGCCAACAGCGATATCCGTATAAGTATTAAAAATGAGACTATTCTTTAAAAAGTCCTCCCACTCTTTTTCAACATGAAAAAAGCGGTCAGTAGCCTGATCCGACTGAATTTGTTTAGAAATTCCCAGTCCAACAAGCACAATTTCGTCTGTTGGGTCTTTCCAAAAAAAACGTTCCCCACAATAGAGTTCTTTTCCTGCATTAAAAAATGCTAAAGGATTAACCGGGTCCATTTTATGAACTTCACTTACTAAAATAGGCAGGCCAAGTTCTTTCGCACGACTAACAGCCAAAAGACCCCTTTCCTTTATTTCAATTTCTTGAATGGTAACCAAACAAATCCCTCCAAAACAGCCGAAATGACTGTTATCCATTCATTTTAAGCTTAATACTGTCTAGCTCCAGAGCAAAGCGACTAATGTACTCTGTACTCCGCTAAACGGGCGCTTCCACTTTTCTAACCATACTATTCCCATTGTAATGAAGTCTATAATACTTGTCACTACCAATCCCTGATTCATTCCATATTATATATCAAAATTGTTACAATTAGGATGAAAATGGCTTTTTCCCTATTTTCATTTTCCCGTTAACCATTTCCTAACAATTAAGTAGGTATTATCTTCTAATATTGAAAGCAAAAATCAATTGACACTAATACGGGAATTCCATACACTTATGGTTGGGTATAAAAGCCATAATCTTATAAATGTAACCTTTATATAGAGAAAAATTTTAAAAAAGGGAGAGAACAATATGCAGCCAAATTTACAGCACAGTTCGAAACCTGCTGTTGAATCAAACCGCGGCTTTCAAGTTTGGTGGCAAATGACCCGTCCTCACACACTGACTGCTGCATTTGTACCGGTTTTACTTGGAACGGCATTAGCCCTTCGGAACGGAAAAATTCATATCGGGCTATTTTTCGCTATGCTAATAGCTAGTTTATTAATTCAAGCGGCGACCAACATGTTTAACGAATACTTCGATTTCAAACGAGGCCTTGACACTGAACACTCCGTAGGGATTGGCGGGACAATTGTCCGTGACGGAATTAAGCCTAAGACCGTCCTTAATTTAGCTTTTGGCTTTTATGGTATTGCCTTATTATTAGGGGTTTATATTTGTATGTATAGCAGCTGGTGGCTAGCAGTTGTTGGTCTTATTTGTATGGGTGTTGGATATTTTTATACAGGCGGTCCTTTTCCGATTGCCTATACACCATTGGGTGAAATTTTTTCCGGCTTCTTTATGGGAATGCTGATTATCTTAATTTCCTTTTTCATTCAAACCGGGACAGTTGATCGTACAAGTATCCTTGTTTCGGTTCCTAGTATGATTTTGGTTGGCATGATTATGTTATCCAATAACATCCGCGACCTTGATGGAGATAAAGAAAATGGTCGGAAAACGGTTGCAATACTGTTAGGAAAAAAGAGAGCAATTCATTTACTAGCTGGGATGTTTACTTTCTCTTATTTATGGGTATTAGTCCTCATTATCAGCGATGTGGCCCCGGTTTGGACAGCCATTGTAATCCTAAGTGCACCAAAAGCCATTAAAGCAACAAAAGGATTTATTGAACACACTTTGCCCATTCAAATGGCACCCGCAATGAAGGCAACTGCGCAAACCAATACGATTTTTGGGTTTCTCCTTGCAATTGGAATTTTCATTGGACATTTTGTCTAAGCAAAAAGGCTTCTGCCATTTTAGTGGCAGGAGCCTTTTCTTATTAAGGTTTAATCCCCCAAATATTATCCGCATATTCCTTAATCGTGCGGTCACTGGAAAAATATCCTGCATGGGCAATATTGTTTAAGCACATTTTTTGCCACTGTAATGAATCCTTAAACGTTTCACCTATTTTGCCCTGAATGTCTGCATATGAGGCAAAATCCTTCAGGACAAAATATTGATCATTCTCCTCCAAAAGTGAATCAAAAATCGGTTCGAATTCATTATTTACCCCAGGAAAGAAACCATTTACAAGCTGATCAACAGCCTGACGAATACGAAAATCATGATGATAGTATTCAACCGAGTGATATCCTCCCAGTTGATAATAGTGAAGAACTTCCTCTGCCGTTAACCCAAAGGTAAAAATATTTTCATCCCCGACCAATTCATGAATTTCAATATTCGCACCATCTAATGTTCCTACTGTAAGGGCACCGTTAATCATAAATTTCATGTTCCCCGTTCCAGAAGCTTCTTTACTAGCCGTGGATATCTGTTCACTTACATCTGCTGCAGGGAAGATTTTTTCGGCAATCGAGACTCGATAGTTCTCAAGGAATATCACTTTTAGTTTATCGCTGACTAATGGGTCATTATTTATTTTTTCAGCAGCCGTGTTTATTAATTTGATAATTTTTTTGGCATAATAATAACCAGGAGACGCTTTAGCTCCAAATATAAACACCCTTGGAACTAGTGAAAAACTTGAATCCTCTCTTATCCGATTATACAGGTGGATAATATGTAATATATTTAGTAACTGGCGTTTATAGGCATGAAGCCGTTTGACCTGTACATCAAAAATAGCTCTAGTATCTACAGTAACCCCCGTCTTATCGAAAATAATCTTAGCTAGGGTTTGCTTATTTTCCTGTTTAATTTTTAGTAACTGTTCCAAAAACGCCGGATTATCTTGATAATTCAGGAGCTGCTTCAAGTTATCTGCCGAATGTGTCCAGTCAGGTCCAATCGTTTCCGTGATAAGGGAAGACAATGCTGGATTTGCTTTATATAGCCAGCGACGGTGGGCGATGCCATTAGTTTTATTGTTAAATTTCTCGGGAAACAGCTGATAGAATTGCTTCATCTCCCGTTTCTTTAGAATTTCCGTATGCAGCTTGGCGACACCATTCACGCTAAAGCTTCCGACGACGGCCAAATGTGCCATTTTCACGTAATCATCGGCAAGGATAGCGAGCTTGGCAATCCGCTCCCAATTACCTGGAGTCTCTTCCCATAGCTCGTGGCAAAACCGCTCATTAATTTCTTCAACAATCATATATATTCTTGGAAGTAACGGACGAAAAATGCGAATCGGCCATTTCTCTAATGCCTCTGATAAGGTTGTATGATTGGTATAGGAAATAGTTTGTTTCGTAATCTGCCATGCCTGTTCCCATTCAAATCTCTCCTCATCGATAAGGATCCTCATTAACTCTGGAATCGCCAGGACAGGGTGGGTATCATTAATGTGAATACAAATATGTTCATGAAGCTGATTCAGGCTTATGTGCTGTTTGCGGTAGTTTTTTAAAACCGATTGAATACTTGCCGACACTAAAAAGTATTGTTGCTTTAGCCTTAATATCTTCCCCTCATCATGGGTATCATCCGGATATAAAAACTCAGAAATCGATTCTGTTTCGCGCTTATATTTTAAGATATCCTCATGAACCGGAAATTGGGAAGGCTCTGCATTCCAAAGCCTTAACGTATTAACCGTTTTTGAATGAAACCCGAGTACTGGCATGTCGTGAGGTACAGCGGTAACGGTTTCGGCGTTCAGATGATGAAAGACGAGACGGCCGTCTTCCTGCTTTACTTCCACCTTACCCCAAAACGGAATTTTCACCGCACAATCTGCTTTCCGAATTTCCCAAACGTTGCCACTCCGCAGCCATTGCTCTGGCAGTTCCACTTGATAACCATCAACAATCTTTTGTTCAAATAAGCCATGTTTATAACGAATGCCGTGGCCATGGCCAGGGAGATTTAACGTGGCAAGGGAATCTAAAAAACAGGCGGCTAATCTTCCTAGTCCGCCATTTCCTAAGCCTGCATCTGCTTCTAATTCCTCCAGCTCATACAAATCAATCCCAAGTTCCTTAAGGCCTTTCTGAACGGTTTCTTCAACCCCCAGATTGATTAAATTTTGCCTTAATAGTTTCCCTAATAAATATTCAATCGACAAGTAATACACTTGCTTTCCCTTTGATGCCAAATACTTTTCATTTGTTGTAATCCAATCATGGCTCACAAATTCACGAATCATCTGACCCAAGGTTTGATAATAATCTTTTGGTGCACTTTCCGAAACACTCTTTCCGGATAGCATCTCAAGTCTTTTTAGAAAGTTCCCCTTAAATTCAGCTGTACTAGAAAACATGGGTTTCACTCCTTGAGATGAGTTCTGCATATAAGCGGTTATAGCTAAATGCTGACTGAACCCAGCTATAATCCATGTCCATTGCTTGTTTTATAATCGTTTCCCACGTATCGGGTTCATGATAAAACCTTATTGCTCTTTGAATGGTAGCGAGCATTTCATGAGCATTAAAGTTTCGAAAGGAAAAGCCATTTCCTTCACCAGTAAATTCGTTCCAGGCCTTTACTGTATCTTTTAAGCCGCCCGTCTCACGAACGATCGGAATTGCCCCGTATTTCATAGCAATCAACTGTGAAAGACCACATGGCTCAAACAGGGACGGCATTAAAAACATATCTGCTGCTGCATAAAGCTTATGGGCAAGGTCCTCATTAAAACCGGTATGAACCTTTAATTTCTCTGGGTAGATGCGTGCAGCCTGCCTTAAGTGTTCTTCATATTCAAAATCGCCAGTCCCAAGTATGATTACCTGTAAATCCTCTTGCAAAATTTCACGGAGGACACATTTCACTAGATCGAGTCCTTTTTGCTTTGTCAGCCTCGAAATCATCACCAATAAAGGAGTACTCGAACTTTGCGGCAAGGAAAATCGTTTTTGAATTTCTCGTTTATTAATAGCCTTATTTTCCGGATTATCAGCAGTATAGGGTTGAAAGATCAATGGATCATCAGCTGGATTATAGAAGTCCACATCTATTCCATTTACTATTCCAACAATGTCCTCATTTCTTTCTCTTAAGAGACCATCTAGTTTTTCTCCATAGACCACAGTTTGAATTTCTTCTCGATAGGTCGGGCTCACAGTCGTAATTTTATCGGCTGCAACAAGCGCTCCCTTCATAAAATTTACATTCCCGAAAAATTCCAAATGATCCGATGGAAAGGATTGATCATCCATCCCTAATAAATCTCCTATTACCTCTTGTGGGAAAATACCTTGGAATTGAAGGTTATGAATGGTAAACACCGTTCGCATTTGACCGTAGCCTTTTTTCTTATAATATTCCGTTCTTAACAGATAAGGGATCATCGCTGTATGCCAGTCATGGCAGTGCAGCACATCCGGAAAAAAGCCAAGCTGTGCCACTGCTTCTAAGACGGCTCGATTAAAATAAGCAAATCTTTCTCCGTCATCAAAATAGCCGTATAAATGGTCTCGTTTAAAGTAGTATTCATTGTCGACAAAATAAAAAGTTACTCCCTGATGTGTAATTTCCTCAATCCCACAGTATTGATTTCTCCAACCAACCGGAACGGAAAATTCTCTGAGCTTTTTCATTTCTTTCTTATAATTATCAGAAATGGTTCCGTATTTAGGGAGAATAACCCTTACATCTGTTCCTAAGCTTGTTAATTCTTTTGGAAGGGAACCGGCAACATCGGCAAGTCCGCCCGATTTTGCAAATGGCCCCGATTCTGAAACGGCAAATAATACTTTCACGAGTTCATCAACGCTCCTTGCTTTGTCCCCTTACGAATCACATAAGGTGAACGAGTTGTTCCGGTTAAATGGGTTCCTGCGTCCACTTTTACATCTTTATCTAAAATAACTGAATCTAAATAACAATTATCTTCAATATGACACTTTTGCATAATAATACAGTTTTTAATAACGGCTCCTTTTCCAATCTTTACGCCACGGGAAACGATGCTATTTTCTACCGTCCCGCCAATTAAGCAGCCATTCGCAATCATCGCATTTTTTACATATGAGCCTTTTATATATTTGGTTGGTGGCTCATCCTTTACCTTTGTAATGATCGGCTGTTCTTTAATAAATAATTGCTTCCAAATATCGGATTGCAGCAAATTCATACTAGTAGAAAAGTAGTTTTCGATTGAATCTATCATTACGGCATAACCGTTATATTCATAGTGGCAAATGTTGTAAAAATGGTGAAGGTTGTTCACGATATCCTTCATACATGTATACCCTGTTTCATTTCTTGTTTCGATCAATTTTATTAGTAGGGAAGTTTTAATTAAGTACATTTCCATTGAGCCGCCATCCTGATGGTGGATTTCGGTGATATCACACCCAGACTGACGATGCCAATCTAGAATAGGTCTGAAGTCCATATTAAAAATCGTATAACAATTTGAAATGATTGAATACTCCTGGGTACTGCGGTAAAAAAAGTCTATATTACCAGCAAAATGTTCAAATGAACCAATTCTATTGCCATCGCTATCTACTATTGGTGATGGAAAAAAGAATAGACCATCGCGCTTGCGGTTTAAATCCCAATTTTTTCCTGACCCAAGATGATCCATTAACGAACGATACTGCATTTTTGGAAAAATCGCTACACTGCGAATCCCTGAATTCACCATGTTTGACAAGACAAAATCAATAATCCGGTACCGGCCTGCAAAAGGCAGTGCAGCTAGTGAACGATGTGTTAATAAATCTTCCAAATCATCGTGATAGGTTGTGGCATCTATGACGCCTAAAAGCTTTCTTTTCACTCCTAAGTCCCCTCCTATTTTTCTACTAAAATAGCTTGGAGCGTTACCCTCTTGAGGCTCCTGATCTAATATTTAATAAGCAGAATATAGTCCACCTAGCATTTCCTCTGTAACGAGAATAATTTCATCATCAAAAGAACGGATCACAGTCCCGTCCGGTATCTTTATATCAAATGGCACAATCGCCCTTTCAATCAAACAATTATTGCCTATGATAGCATCAGGCATGATAACAGACTCTTTGATGATGGTTCCTTTACCAACCGTTACGCCTTGAAATAATACAGATTTATCGATATGCCCTTCGATGGTACATCCCTCATTTATCAGTGACTCCTTTACAATTGCATCAGAAGAAATATATTGTGGTGGCTGATTCGGGTTGACTGAGTAAATTCTCCAGTCCTGATTAAACAAATCTAAATCGCATTCCTCTTTTAATAAATCCATGTTCGCTTCCCATAGACTTTGAACCGTCCCTACATCCTTCCAATACCCTTTAAACGGATAAGCAAACAACTTCTTTTTTTCCTCAAGCAACATAGGAATGACATCTTTCCCAAAATCATGACTTGAATCAGGATTTCGGTCGTCCATTTCTAAATATTCCTTAAGTATATTCCAGCTAAAAATATAAATGCCCATCGATGCAAGATTATTTTTCGGATTGCTAGGCTTCTCTTCAAATTCTACAATTCTCATATCATCTTTCGTATTCATGATGCCAAACCGGCTCGCTTCATCCCAAGGAACCTCGATTAAGGAAATCGTGACATCTGCTCTTTTTTCAATATGAAATTCGAGCATACTCTCGTAATTCATTTTGTAGATATGGTCGCCAGACAAGATCAATACATATTCAGGCTGGTATTGTTTAAGATAATTTAGGTTTTGATAAATAGCGCTAGCCGTCCCTGTATACCACTTAACTTCAGACGACTCACTATAAGGGGGTAAAACAGTAACCCCTCCATCCTTGCGGTCGAGATCCCAGGCACTGCCAATTCCAATATATGAGTTTAATAACAGCGGTTGGTATTGGGTAAGAACTCCTACCGTATCAATGCCCGAATTAGCGCAATTGCTCAACGTAAAATCAATAATTCGGTATTTCCCCCCGAACGGGACTGCAGGCTTCGCGAGATCCTTTGTCAGCGAATTAAGTCTGCTTCCTTTCCCCCCTGCTAAAACACAAGCTACGCACTTTTTCTTTACCATTTCCTTTTCTCTCCTTTCGCTTTTTAACCGGTCGTATGATTTGAAAGCCAAACGGGGGAATCATTAAATCTATTGAAAATGGCTGGCTATGGAATGGTTCTTCTAATGCGATAATAGTCTTTTTATTTATCAATCCAGTCCCACCGTATTCGTCCTGATCACTATTAAGTATTTCTCGGTATTCACCGAGATTAGGGACACCAATCTTATATCTTGGGTAACTAATACCAGTAAAATTGCAAACAATGATTAAATAATCCTCTTGTCTTTTCCCTTTTCGAATAAAGGAGAATATCGATTGATCGCGGTTGTTCACATCAATCCATTCAAAACCATCCTGCAAATGATCCAATTCATAAAGTGCTTTCGAACGTTTATAAAGCTTTGTTAATACTATTACATATGAATTTAAATTTTGATGCATGTCATATTCCATTAAATTCCAATCCAACTGTTCTTTATCCTTCCATTCGGAAAACTGACCAAATTCAAAGCCCATAAACAATAGTTTCTTTCCTGGATGAGCAAAGATATAGCCTAGTAAAAGCCTTAGCTGGGCAAATTTTTCCCAATACTCTCCCGGCATTTTATCTAGCAGCGACTTTTTCCCATGGACTACTTCATCATGCGAAAATGGAAGCATAAAGTTTTCTAAAAAAGCATATAAAAGTGAAAAAGTAACTTTTGAATGGACCTTTGAACGCGAATAAGGTGGGGCTTCCATGTATTCAAGCATGTCATTCATCCAACCCATATTCCATTTATAGTCAAATCCAAGACCCCCGTAACGGACGGGTGTTGTTACCTGAGGAAAATCGGTTGAATCCTCGCCAATCATTAAGAAGTGTGGATCATTTTCGTGGACTTCCTTGTTTAACTTTTTCAAAAAGTTAATTCCAAATTGATTTTCACGCTTGTTTTCTGGAGAATTCGGCCAATAAATAATATTGGCAACGGCATCTACCCGAAAGCCATCAATATGGTAATAATCCATCCAAAAGAGGGCGTTTGAGATTAGAAAGCTTTGCACCTCTCCCTTTCCAAGGTCGAAGTTAGCAGTGCCCCATACGACATTCTCTCTGTCACCCTCATGACGATAAGAATAAATATGTGTTCCATCAAACCGGTATAATCCATGTGCATCCTTGCAAAAATGCCCTGGAACCCAATCAAGTATGATACCTATCCCATGCTGATGACACTGATCAACAAAATATCTAAGCTCATCTGGTGTTCCGTACCTTGATGTTATTGAATAATAACCTGTACCTTGGTATCCCCACGAATCGTCGAGCGGGTGCTCGACAAGCGGCAATAATTCTATATGGGTAAAGCCATGCTGCATTATATACGGAATAAGCTCCGAGGCCAGTTCTTTATAGCTAAGAAAATCACCATTTGCTTTCTTTTTCCAGGAACCCAGATGCACTTCATAAATAACTGCAGGTTCTGATAGGAAGTTCTTTTTCCCTTTTCGATTCATCCAATGTTCGTCCTGCCACTCATATTTGGCGAACGAATAAATAATCGAAGCAGTATTTGGCCGTAATTCTGAATAAAAGGCAAATGGATCTGCTTTAAGAAGCCTTTCTCCAGTTTGTGAGATAATTTCATACTTATAAAGGCTTCCTTCCAGTTCTTGATTTACAACAATAATCCAAACTCCTTCATCATTAACCTTCTGCAGTTCATATCCTTCACCATTCCAGTTATTAAAATCTCCTGTTAGCCTTACCTTGCTGGCATTAGGGGCCCATACGCAAAATCGTGTATAAACTTTGTCGGAATTCTTAAAGATATGAGCGCCAAAAAGCTGATGACTGTGAAAAAAGTTTCCCTCATGAAATAGGTGCAGCTGATAATCAGTCGGAAATAACGTGTTCACTTTCATGGCTCTCCTCATCCTCAATGAAAATATGTATTACAAAGACCAATTATAAGTGCAAATGTATGATATTCCTCGAAAAACTTTTTTATCTTTTCTGACAACAACTGATGTATCTGGATATAAACAGGGATTCTTCATCACTTTCCAGCACAAAACGACAAAATATCTTACATTAATCTACAGAAACCTATAAAGTTTTTTATTAATTTTAATAAAAATTCACGGAAAAAAATTATTGGTTTTTTAATAAATGAATAATCTGAAATCTGCATGTAAAGGGGAATTGTAAGCGGTAACAATATTTCTATAACAGAGGAAGATGAATATATATTATATTGATATAATTATTTATTTAGGATTTGGGTCGATTTCCAATCATTATGACCATCTAGGTCATATAAATATCTGAGAGGTGACCGGATTCCCAGTTCCACCGCCTTTTCTGGCGTTAGGTTACTTAAAATATCACCATCAAACATAACCAAGACATTTTTAAAAGGCTGTTTTCGCTAAAACTGTTGCTTTTCTTATTAAAATCACTTAATTCCGTTGATTAGGATGAAAATATTGATTTGCTTTATGATTTTACATGCTAGTTCATCCAATTTTTCTCTAAAAGGTCTTGCGATATTCAGCTTATCAGCGAATTTAAATGGTTTATCAGCGTTTTAGTTACTTTTATCAGCACTTTTATGGTTTTATCAGCGACTTTGTTACTTTTATCAGCGACTCGAAGGGTAAGGTCAGATCATTCTTAATTTCAATAAAAGCAACAATCTATGAAATAAGAGACTTTAAAAAAGAACACAAAAAAACTGATGACTAGTTATCATCAGTTTTTTTGTATGACCCCTACGGGATTCGAACCCGTGTTACCGCCGTGAAAGGGCGGTGTCTTAACCGCTTGACCAAGGGGCCGTTAAAATTATGGCGGAGAAGGAGGGATTTGAACCCTCGCGCCGGTCACCCGACCTACACCCTTAGCAGGGGCGCCTCTTCAGCCTCTTGAGTACTTCCCCATAACAATGGCTCCGCAGGTAGGACTCGAACCTACGACCGATCGGTTAACAGCCGATAGCTCTACCACTGAGCTACTGCGGAATAAAATATGGTGGGCCTAAATGGACTCGAACCATCGACCTCACGCTTATCAGGCGTGCGCTCTAACCAGCTGAGCTATAGGCCCCTAAATGGAGCGGGTGATGGGAATCGAACCCACTACATCAGCTTGGAAGGCTGAGGTTTTACCAGTAAACTACACCCGCATAAAATAAATTTATATGGGGCGACTGATGGGAATCGAACCCACGAATGCCTGAACCACAATCAGGTGCGTTAACCACTTCGCCACAATCGCCATAATAAAAATTTATTCAAATAAAAATGGTGGCTCAGGACGGAATCGAACCGCCGACACAAGGATTTTCAGTCCTTTGCTCTACCGACTGAGCTACTGAGCCAACATATGGCGGTCCGGACGGGACTCGAACCCGCGACCTCCTGCGTGACAGGCAGGCATTCTAACCAACTGAACTACCGGACCATATTGCGGGGACAGGATTTGAACCTGCGACCTTCGGGTTATGAGCCCGACGAGCTACCAGACTGCTCCACCCCGCGACAATAATAATTATAAAATTTTGTTCATGCCTTTAGTTGCATGAACTGTATCAATCTCAGTAAGCTTACTCAAGTAGCAGCTCGATTGATACAACTCGCAGATTATTCATTGAAGCACCGCTCGTTGCTCCACCCCGCGACGATAAAAATAGGTAAATCTTTAAAGATAATATGGAGGAGGAAGAGGGATTCGAACCCCCGCGCGGTTTAACCCGCCTGTCGGTTTTCAAGACCGATCCCTTCAGCCAAACTTGGGTATTCCTCCAAATTATAAAATGTTACTGGTGGACCTTGTAGGACTCGAACCTACGACCGGACGGTTATGAGCCGTCTGCTCTAACCAGCTGAGCTAAAGGTCCAAGCAAGTTTAAGTTCTTTTTTAGAATATTTGGTAGCGGCGAAGGGAGTCGAACCCCCGACCTTTCGGGTATGAACCGAACGCTCTAGCCAGCTGAGCTACACCGCCAAATATATAATAAAATTATGGTGGAGCCTAGCGGGATCGAACCGCTGACCTCCTGCGTGCAAAGCAGGCGCTCTCCCAGCTGAGCTAAGGCCCCAAATCAAAGTGAAGTAAATGGTCGGGAAGACAGGATTCGAACCTGCGACCCCTTGGTCCCAAACCAAGTGCTCTACCAAGCTGAGCTACTTCCCGGTTAAAAATGGCGCGCCCGGAAGAAGTCGAATCCACAACCTTCTGATCCGTAGTCAGACGCTCTATCCAATTGAGCTACGGGCGCATATTAAAGTAAATGGTGCCGAGGACCGGAATCGAACCGGTACGGTAGTCACCTACCGCAGGATTTTAAGTCCTGTGCGTCTGCCAGTTCCGCCACCCCGGCACTATGGAGCGGAAGACGGGATTCGAACCCGCGACCCCCACCTTGGCAAGGTGGTGTTCTACCACTGAACTACTTCCGCATATTTAAACTTAATGGTGCGGGTGAAGGGAGTCGAACCCCCACGCCTTGCGGCGCCAGATCCTAAGTCTGGTGCGTCTGCCAATTCCGCCACACCCGCATATTAATTTTAAATGGTGAGCCATGAAGGACTCGAACCTTCGACCCTCTGATTAAAAGTCAGATGCTCTACCAACTGAGCTAATGGCTCGTAAAAGAATTGTTTCCTAAACTTCGATTTCTGCCGGATGCCCACACCTCAGTAAGCTTATTCAAGCAGCAGCTCGGCGTGTGCCCTGATGCTGTTTCGAGGAAGCTTATTCGATCGTGCTCTACCAACTGAGCTAATGGCTCGAAAAAATGGTGCCGGCGAGAGGACTTGAACCCCCAACCTACTGATTACAAGTCAGTTGCTCTACCAATTGAGCTACCCCGGCATGTAGAAAAATATTAAAATATGGTGGAGGATGACGGGATCGAACCGCCGACCCTCTGCTTGTAAGGCAGATGCTCTCCCAGCTGAGCTAATCCTCCATATTTAATGCCTGGCAACGTCCTACTCTCACAGGGGCGCCTGCCCCAACTACCATCGGCGCTGAGAAGCTTAACTTCCGTGTTCGGTATGGGAACGGGTGTGACCTTCTCGCCATTGCTGCCAGACT
>NZ_CALBWS010000048.1 GCF_937468385.1 Neobacillus rhizosphaerae | reverse complement strand
GGGGTACCGCCACATGCCCATCAAGGTAAGAAATCATAATACCCCCAAAACGAAAATTTTATGCATCTTACTCGTTTTTATCGTTTTGGGGTAACTCGTTATTGTTAGCTTGATGGCGATGGGGTCCTGGCAGAAAACCGCGAAAAATATACGCTAAGCCAATTTTGAGATGAAAAAGCCAATATAAGCCAACTAAGTAACTTGCATTAAGAATCTAGAAAATATAATGACACAAAAGTCCTTAATATTTAGGAGTTTTGTGTCATTATAACTTTGTACAAAAATCTATATTGAAGTGTAAAAGACTTTTGTGTCCATCGTTATCTTATCGGCATCCAATCAGTTATCAATAAATTCAATTTCCCGGTGCCCCATATCGAGCAAATGTATTGATTCTAACTTAAAAGGCGAACAATGACAGCCACTGTTCGCCTTTCATTTTAGGTAAGATTTCTAGCTAACTTTATTTTAATCGTTATAGTTACCAGAACCCGAAATATCCGCATCAATCCTGCTCATAAACTCTTCTGCTGCGCTGTATCCTTGCTGCCTTAAATACCAGTTGTTAGCTGCCGCTTCGATTAACCCCGCGACATCGCGTCCAGGCTGGAGCTGGACTTCAATAGATGGAACCTTCACACCCATATATTCTATATATTGAGGTTCCTGATCCAATTCATTATTCAAATCATCTTTCTGCCATTTCGTCAAATGAATATCTAGAGCAATACGTGATTCATCTTGAAAAGCCCTACGGCCGTATAAGCGAACTACATTCAATAACCCAATACTGCGAAGAGCCAAAAATTCCTTGGTTTTCTCATCATGAGTACCCAGAATCGTTTGTGGGCTCAGCCTCTTTAGGACAACGATATCATCCGCTACCAGCCGGTGTCCCCGGCGTATTAACGTGTGCGCCGTCTCACTTTTCCCTACCCCTGAATTACCGCGAAGTAAGATCCCAATGCCAGATACATTTACACAAACTCCATGCACCGTCATTTCTGGTGCTAATTCCTTCACCAAATACGTATCCAGTTTTGTTATAAATTCTGAAGTGGTCTCAGGCTGATTGGTTAGTAGCAGGGGAATCCCCTGTTCATTACAATGATGTTTTAAATAGGTAAGGCCTTCTTCTCCCGCCGTAACAATAAAACATGGCGGATGGTATTGGACAATATTTCCGATTCGAAATTTACGTTCTTCGTGGCTCAATTTATGTAAATAGGTAATTTCCTTTTTTCCTAAAATTTGAACTCGTTCTGTCGGAAAAAAATCAAAATGGCCAACAAATTCCAAGCCCGGACGATGCACCCGTGAGTGTGTAATCATTTTCTGCAGTTGACTTTCACTGGCCAATACTTTCAATGAAAACTTCCGAACTAAGTTTTCAACTGTTATTTTCTTCACCTTATACTCACCGTCCTAGTAGCCTATTTTAGTTGAATTATACTGAAGAATAATGGAAGTGTCATCCATTTGCGCGCTAAATCCCAAAAGGCTAGATACAATCATTTGAGTATCTGGACAACGTTACCAAGGATGTAAAAGGCCATCGAATCAACTTCGATGGCTGAAAAAATTGATTTATTATCTAAAAAATACTCCAAGCTTATCTTTTTACCTTCCGTTGTTTAGATCGCTTTAGTTGCCGGTTCAACATCCTCAAGATTCTCTGGCTTTAACTTTTTGATTGCCAATCCAGTGGCACCATAAATTAAATCAAATAATGGTACAAAGAAGGCCAGGAAGACATATGGGAAATAGGCATATGGCGATACTCCCAACATCTGCGAGCAATAGATGGCGTTGGAGTTCCAAGGGATAACCGGTGCACCCATTGTCCCAACATCCTCGATATTACGCGAAAGATTTTCTGGCGCCAAATTATTATTTTTAAAGACATTTCTCATAAGTGAACCCGCTACAATCGCAGTTAATAACATCGATGAGCCAATCATATTTGTGATTAATGCGATGATCATTGTCGCTAGTGTTATTTTAAATGTAGAGCCGTGGGTTCGTTTAACTAATGGCTCTACTAAAGCACTCAGAATGCCTGATTGTTCTAACATGCCCGTTACACACATAGCTAAAAGGACAACAAGGAATGAGCTCATTAAGCTGTATAGTCCACCTCTGCTCAGGATAGGGTCAACTAACTCACTGCTGCTTTTAAAAACAAATCCATTGGTCATGATATCAAACATTTTAGTTAAATTAAATCCCTGAGTAAAAACAGCAACTGCTAGGCCACTAAACACACCCATTAACAGCGAAACAATAGAAGGGATACCTTTCACAAGCATCACCAGTACAATAAGGAGAGGAAGCAATGAAATCCAGGATAAATTAAAATTCTTTGCAATTACACCTGTTATTTCATCAATCTGCTGCAAATCAGATCCTTCTTTTCCATACTTTAAACCTAAAAAGATAAATATTATAGCTGTAAGAATATACGCTGGGACAGTTGACCATAACATATGTTTAACGTGCGACATTACTTTAGAACCAGCAACGGTTGCCGCTAAAATTGTACTGTCAGACAGCGGTGACAACTTATCTCCGAAGAAGGAACCGCAAATAATGGCACCTGCTGTCATTGCTTGGGGAATGCCAAGTGCATTACCAACTGTCATTAATGCCAACCCAGCCGTACCCAAGGTTCCCCACGAGGTTCCAGTTGCAAGAGAAGTTGCTGATGTAAGGAGCAAAGCCGTGATTAAAAAGAATTGCGGTGAAATTATTTCTAACCCCCAATACATAATATAAGGAATTGTACCAGAAGCCATCCAGGTAGAAATCATGACGCCAACTACTAAAATAATTGTATTCGGTTCAAAAGACTGCTTTCCCATTTCCCAAGCCATATTTTGGACTTCATTATATTTGTATCCTAGTTTCATGACAAGCAAGGCCACGACAATCCATAACAACAAGAACATTAATTCCAGGGATGCACCAAAACCAAGTGTTCCCGTAAGCAGCAATCCGAAAAATACTAAGACAGAAATCACTGCATATTTAAATGACACCGGAAATTTATACGATTTATCATCCCATGAAACAGTTGCATTTCCTTGACTTTCAGGTTTGTTCCCCATATACAAAACCTCACAATTTATTAGTTTTTAAAACCACATTTATCATAATTTACCTTAATCTGTTTCATTGCGCGTTCTAGTAAAGATCTCGTACAAGCAATATTTACTCTTACCAAACTACCACTATCTTTTCCATATGCACTACCGGCATTGACTCTAACTCCTGTATCTGTAAAAAATTCAGCAGTAGTCAAGTATGCGCTTACATTTTAAAACAAAAACTAACCTTACTTTTACGAGTCACCTTTTTTGGTCTGCCGGACACATCTTATGACATATCCTGGACAGACCATCTTATATGGAACCATATAACATATTAATCTTTTCATCCGTCCAGCCAAACATGCCACCCGTATGAATAAACAATATATTTTGGCTTTCCTGAAGGTTTCCATTTTTAAGTTCGTGATACAAACCATACATCGACTTCCCGGTATATACCGGGTCAAGAATGATTCCTTCTTCTCGTGCAAATTTCTCCATGAATTTCAGTTCATCCAATTGGCTCTTACCGTAGCCTAAACCTATATAGCGATCAATTATGTTAATTTCCTTATCCGAAAATCTGAGATCATTGTCTCTATATTGATTCATATCTTCTAAAACATGTACTATATCACGAACTGCTTGTTCCCTCTGATTTAATACACTCATACCAATAATAGTTTTATTTTTATTAGCTTCTTTATTTCCATATAACAAACCGGCGTATGTTCCACCTGAGCCGTCCGTAACCACAATCGTATCAAACTCGATTCCCAATTGCTCCTCTTGCCTCAATATTTCGTAGTAGGCATCCACATACCCTAAAGCACCCAGGCCATCTGACCCCCCCATCGGGATCACATATGGGTTATGACCTGATTCTGTCAATTCTTCCTTTAATTCTTCGATGATGGAAGGTAGATTTTGATACTGCTGTTCACTTAACATCTTAATTTTTGCGCCTACTAATTTATCAAAAAATAGATTTCCTTCCGTCTTAAGTTTTCCGCTTTCTTTTAGAATTAATAAGGAGTTCATTTTATATTTTGCGGCAATAACAGCGGTTGCTCTGGCATGGTTTGATTGAACCCCACCATTTGTGATTAAATAATCGCAATTTTTGTTTTGAGCATCTTTTATCAAATATTCAAGCTTTCTAATCTTGTTTCCTGATGTTGCCATTCCAGTTTGATCATCCCGTTTTATGAAAACTGATTTATGCAATTCTTGCCTGAAAAAATCCACTTTTTCAATGTTGGTTGGTAAGTTGGCGATCATTAGTTTATCCATATAGACCTTCCATCCTTAAATGATTTTTTTCTGCGGACGATTCTCCGATATTACATGATCTAATGCCCTTAATAAATCATTTAGAAGGTCATGTTTATCTTCAATTCCACAGCTTAGCCGAATTAATCCATTTGTCACTCCTAATTCAAGTCTTTCCTTTTCAGGGACACAAGCATGAGACATAGTGTACGGGTAAGAAAGAATAGATTCTACTCCGCCTAAACTAACAGCGACTATGGGAAGCGTTACATTTTCAAATAAGGTTTTCGCGTTTTCATAGCTGCCTAGATCAAATGTCAATACTGCTCCACCACTGCTTGACTGAGAAAAATGAAGCTCTTTCCCTTTATGATTAGCAAGGCCTGGGTAATAGACTGCTTTCACTTTGCTATGCTTTTGAAGTTCCTTTGCAATAAAGTCTGCGTTCTCTACCTCCTTTTCCATTCGGACTTTCATTGTCTTTATTCCTCTTAAAACCAACCAACAATCATAAGGGTCTAGCATACTTCCAAACATTTTTTGCGTTTTGTAAATTGTTTCGGCTATTTCCTCATCATTTGTGACTACTAATCCTGCCGTAACGTCACTATGACCATTAATAAATTTCGTCGCACTATGAATCACAATATCAACACCAAGTTTTATTGGATTTTGATAGATTGGCGACATAAATGTATTATCAATAATAGTAAGAATATTCCGCTGTTTCGCCATCATTACAACACCTTTAATATCTGTAATGGTTAACAGAGGATTAGAGGGTGTTTCGATATAAATCCCTCTTGTATTTTTTTTAATTGCTTTTTCCCAGGAAGAAAGATTTGTTTCATCAACGAAGGTGTATTCAATTCCATACTTTGGAAACATTTCTGTCACTAGTTGATAGGCTCCCCCGTATATATCCTTAGGAAGGACTACGTGATCACCATGAGAAAAATTTAGCAGTACCGCAGAAATCGCTGCCATACCAGAAGAAAAGGCATATCCATATTTAGCAAATTCCAAACTAGCAATGGTTTCCTCAAGTGCCTTTCTGGTAGGATTGCCAAATCGAGTGTAGGTAAACTCTTGTGATTCAGCGAATTGGGATTGGTGAAATGTGGAAGCTTGATAAATAGGGACGGATGAACTGCCGGTATATTTATCTATTAATGGACCACCGTGAATTAATTTTGTATCTAACTCCATCTTTCTCTATCTCCTTTTTTATTTTTCAAGTGCTGCAATAACCTCAATCTCAACTAAAGCATTTTTTGGCAGTTTCTCAACAGCAACTGCCGTTCTTGCTGGGTAAGGAGAAACAAAAAATTCTTTATATACTTCATTCATGGCACCGAAATCATTCATATCATTTAAAAAGACAGTCGTTTTTATGATATTATCCATCGAGCCGCCATTTTCTTCGAGGATTGCTTTTACATTTAATAGAGACTGTCTGGTTTGATCTTCAATTTTATCGCTTGGAAATTCATTTGTTTCTGGGTCGATTGGAAGCTGCCCAGACGTATAAATCAAATTACCTGCTTTACGATACGCTGAATAAGGGCCAATAGCCTCAGGATATTTTTTCATTCAAAACACCTCTTAATAATTTTTTATTATTATGATAATATTATATTATCGTGATAATCTAATTGCAATATTTTTTTATAATGTTGAGAAAATTTTTAATCATAAGGATATCTTATAAGAGTTTTCAAATTTTTTGTAGAAATGCATGGCCACAATCCCAAAATCATACTATTATCCATATATGTATCCTTGGTATTATTTTGTTGAACAGCTTTATTCATCTGGAAAATTTATTCAAATGTTGTTACACTTTAAGATGAATAGATTTTATCTTTTTACCTGTTTCCATAAAGATTTTTTATGGGGAATTTTATAGTCTATTATTGTTTATGGGGAGTAATAATATGAATAAGAAAGTTAAGAAAAAGGAAGTTATTGATCACTACAAAAAATTGGTAGAATTTTTGGGTATAGTCCTTGGAGAAAACTATGAAGTGATTTTACACATTATTGAGAAAGGCAATTCTTATGTTGGAGCCATCACAAATAATCATATTAGCGGTCGAACAGTCAATGCACCATTAACAGGACTTGCTCTTAAAATGATGAAAGACAAAAAGTATCAAGATAATGACTATGTAACAAACTACAAAGGATTTACAAAATTAGGTGCAGAAGTTCGAGGTTCTACTTATTTTCTCAAAGATGAAAATAATGAATTAATTGGAATGCTTTGCATAAATTTTGATTCTAGTGAACATAAGAAAATTGCCAATGATATTCTAGATTTACTCCAGACTCAACTAAACATGATTAGCCCAAAAGTAGAAGAAATGGCTTTTTCGGAAAAAGAAACAATCGAAGAACACTATGATAATGAAATTATTGAATATTTTTCAGACTCTATTGAAGAGGTTGTAAACTCAATCGTCGACCCATCTCTTTTAAATCCGAATATTGTCCTAAAGCAGGAGCAAAAAATTGATATCATAAAACAGTTACATAAAAAAGGAATATTCCAATTAAAAGGTGCCGTGTCCCAAGTCGCTGAGTTATTGAATATATCTGAACCTAGTGTATACAGATACTTAAAAATGATTGATAAGGATAAAAAGTAAATAAGAAAATTATTATAGGTACTACATGTGCATTGACTTTATGTACGTTAAGGAGCCTCTCGTTAAAGCTTACGAGGGGCTCAAATTTTTAGTAACTAAAAAGTAAAAAATCCCCTTCTGCAGGCAGAAGAGGATGACATATCGATTCAGCTCTTCCTATCTGTCAGGAATTACACCTGATGGAATTGGCACGGTATTCATTAGAACCCGCTGCCGAGGTTTCACAGGGCCATGTCCCTCCACCTCTCTGGATAAGATTAACTTGATATATTAAATTATTCTTGAATAAAGGATACCCAATAATAAATAAACGTCAATCCCTTGACTAAAAGTTAGATTTTTCAGTAGCTTTCAGTTCTGTTGATTATTACTGAATTTATACCTTTTTAACAAATTCAGATTTTAATTTCATACCGCCAAAACCGTCAATTTTGCAATCAATATTATGATCCCCATCAACTAAACGAATATTTTTTACTTTCGTACCTACTTTTAAGACTGATGAACTTCCTTTTACTTTCAGGTCCTTGATTACTGTTACAGAATCACCATCGGTTAAAACATTTCCATTTGCATCTTTAATTATCTGTTGTTCTTCATTATTTTCATTTTCTAATTCTAAAGTCCACTCATGAGCACATTCTGGGCAAACAAAAAGTCGTCCATCCTCATAGGTGTATTCTGAATTACATTTTGGACAATTTGGCAAATTTGACATAACATTATTTCCTCCATTCGTTCCTGTAAATTACAAAATATAAGAATTTATTTACAATTTCCTTTTTACATCTTCGTAAGAATATCGATAGCAAACTGGAAATTTAATAAGGATTTCTTTATATCCTCCTATATTGTCATAGTCTTCTTATATCGACAATCCCCACTAGAAATTCCATTATAATCTTTTGACGTACTCTTTATTTTTCTTAGTTGCCTTACAAACATATAAGGAACCCAAACGAAAGTAGTGTCAGGCTCTATCCAATTTGGATTGATGCCTGACACTCAAGTATGCCTGCTATCTTATTATTTTTCAATACTGCTTAGATAATAAGTAGATTTTCTCCATTCTTTTGTCTATCTAGATTGACACTTTTAATATTCTTTTAAACCAACAAGCTCCTCTTCAGAATAGCATAAATACTCATTTGCAATTTATTATTGCAAATGAGTTTTCTTCACTGACTGACAGCTAGCTCTTTACTTAAATATCACTTGTTTTAATAAATCTAATTTAATTGTTTTGCTCAAGGAATTGGTAAATCGCCATCATTTCTTGTTTATTCAACTCACGAATACGCTTGAAAATTAGAAGATCTGCAACAGGCTGAAGATTTAAGCTTTCAGTAACAACATCACTTACTTTGCCAGTTAGCCATGTTTGCACGTCTATGCCCTCGACGATTTCCTTACGCCCTTCCTCATTGATGCCACTTGCATAACAACTAACACATGGTACCGATAATTTAAACACGCCATCATGGAGATTATCTTCTGAAATGACTTTCTTCCCTTTACAGAATGGACATGGATGACTTGCTTTAATCTTATTAATTTGGGTAACTAATTTTTTGTAACCAAATGCTTCATAAACATATGTTAGTTTTTTGTATTTTCCATTTGTAAAATACTTATCTATGATCGTTTCTCTTGTTTCATTGATATTAGGAAAATCACAGATGGTCACTTGATTATTGTTGCTAATGGATTCGATACTGTCTTTGATTGTGTCCCAGAATGGTAAGACATTTTGTAATACCATTTCATAGCCCGTAAAGCTTGCTAGTTCCAATTCAAACATTTTCAGCGCGACTTGTGTTTCCCTAGGCATTAGTGAGACATCTTCCGTCAAAGCCATATCGCTGCCAACAATAGCTTTCAATTTTTCCAGTTCCGGTAACTTCCCAACTGTTTTCACCACTTGATCAAGTGGCTGTTGAATAATCTCTCGAATATCCGTGTCACCAAATGTTAGTTTTTTATGGTGGTTTAGCACGGTTCCTTGACAAATCGGACAGCCAATCATCTCTTTTGATGCTTTTATATGCTCTTTAATAATCGATTTCGAAATGACTATATACATCCCAATGATCTTATTAAAGCCATCCCATGTCCTCCGTGTCTTGCCTGCTTTATCATAGAATGACTTTTCCCAATACCCGTATAAAAAGGTATGCTTTTCTGCTTCTGTCATCTCATTATAGCTTTTACTAATATCTTGACCAAGTTCATTCTTAATCTCATCAAAAATGAATTGCAATTTCGGATATTGATAATATTTTAATACTTCCATTACGTCTGGATGTAATAAGCCATCCCAGAATGGTGCGGCTTTGTCTTGAATGACAACATCAATATCAAATTTTTCAATTACTCGACGACCAGAACAATAGGGACAATGATTGTCTTGAGAATAGAAATCGAAGCTTCTTGTATCTTTATTGGTTGGATGCGCCGCAATAATATGGTTGATCAATCCACCCATTTCATAGAGAAAACTATATTGACTATACAAGTGACGTTCCAGATCAATGGCGATGACGGGTGCGATGGTGTCAGATTCGTATTCACCATAAATCAAACGGGCCATTGATGATAAGCTTTTTAAGATGCCGCCCTTATAGACGTTTTCTGCATTTTTAAAATAGGCAATCTGATTTTCTTTTAAATAGTTAATTCCATTTTGTTGATTGATAGTTGAAGAAATTTGCAATGGAGCAACCTTATCTGTACTGTTTTGTTGACGATAATAATCATCATGACTGACAACATCAAGGTGCTCGACAGGAGCAAGCTGTCTTTTACCAAAATCAACGATAAAATCAGAGTTTTCTAGCATATAGGCATTATGTTCAATCATCATGATTGAGACAGATTCATCCTTTAGTATTCCCCTGACACTATCAATGAATTGGTTTAAAATATTTTGTGATAAACCTTTTGAAGGCTCGTCAAAAATAAACAGCGTATGGGGGTTTCTTGAGTTTGAAAACAGCTCAGAAACTAAATGAACACATTGAAATTCACCTGTCGACAAGGTTTGTGTTTTTCTTTCCAACGTTAAATAACCGAGTCCCAGTTTGATCAGTAAACTCAAGCGTTTATGAGCGATGTCTTCATTTGGAAGGTCCTCAATAATGTCTTCAATTGAGCGCTGAAAAATATCATCAATTTCGTCACTGTATTTGGTGAGTTTCTTTTTGATATCAAGAAACGTCGCAACGGTTGACCGGCTGGTAATCGATTGGTTTCGGTCCTGCCCTACCATGACCAGTTTATCTTTTGGATATCTCTTCAGAAAATCCTTGGAGATACACTCATTTACAAGGGTCGATTTGCCACATCCAGACTCACCCGTAAAGGTTACAAGTCTATTTTTGGGAATCTGAATTTCAGCCATTTGAATATTACGACAGTAAAGATCATGAAATTGATAGTATTCTGTTGGCATTGCCTGATTTCGTTCCCCAAAAACAGGTTTTGGACGAGGTGATTCTTCGACAATTTTTCCGCCGTATTTACCACTGCCAGGCCCAAAAAACAATTGCTCATCAGCTGTATCTAGCACCGTGTCAGAATGATCAATAAGCCAAATTTGATTCTTATAGCCTAATTGTTTAACTTGTTCTAATATTTTCAATAGGGTTTGATGGTCCATACCAACGGAGATTTCATCAATAATAATCACGGTATTTTCACTGGCTGCCATGAATTCTGCCAAGTAAAGCCGTGTTAATTCTCCTCCAGACAATGTCCCCATGATCCGATTCAATGTTAAGTAACCAATATTCATATTGATAATATTTTTAAGAATAAGTTGTTTCGTTTCACTAATATATAATTCCTCTGCAAGGGAATAAATCGATTCAACGCTTAAATTGTTGATATCGGAAATACTATGTGGTTGATTCCATAATTCTATTCTTTTTTGCTCAACTTCCGGATTATAACGTCTGCCCTCACACTTTTTACATTCGACATTTTTGGTAGTACCGCGCCCTTTACATACAGGGCACCAGCCTAATTCATTATTAAATGAAAAAACTTCTGGCGAAAGATGAAAGTTTTCTGCAAGTTGCACACGTAACTCTGTAAAAACGCCGGTATGGGTGCCAATCGTTGAACGCGGATTGGAAGAAATCGACGATCTCCCTAGAAAAAGAACTAAAGGCATGTCTTCCATCTTGATGGCACTAAAATTAGTTTCCATTATATTGGGAAACAAATACTGATATTCAGCCTTAGGCAATAAGGAAACGAGACGCTTCTTGGATTCTTCACCAATGGTTTGACAAAATGTGGTTTTACCAGATCCGGATAAACCAGCAATTCCTAACGATTGATCTTCCGGCAAGACGGCATCTAAACGGTTAATATTGTTGGCAATTAATTGATTTATTTTCATCGGATACCCTCTCCATTCTCTATATCTAGTATTGCCATGTTAGCACAACTTCAAATGAATTTGTTGTGTTTTTTTCGAATCGACAAACTCATACTAAATGTAGAGGAAGATTTCTAAATTTCTTGTTATATATTCACTTATACCGTTTTGAAGAAACAATTTCATGGCTCAATCCAGTAATTAGTGGTCCTTTTTTCAACGCAACCCCACAAAGTATTTACTTAACTCTCAGTTATATTATAAAAGCTTCAAATGCCTTTTTTCCCTATTTACACTATATTTTTTTTGAAAGATTACACTTTAAATATCTAGTGAATTTTACCACTTAAATTCTACTTAACTTATTATCCTTTATTTAATCGTTTTCTTCTGTTCATTATTCTACCTCAGTAAAAAAATTACTTTCAATTTCTAAGAGTGACTTCGTTATATATACTCTTTTTATAAAGGCTTTCTCATTTAATAAGAAAACAGCCCAACCAAATTGGCTAGACTGTTTCACTTGACACTATAATAAATCTCATTTACTTATGATACGGTTCCCCGTAATGTCTCTAAGTGAGGTGATTATACTTTTTGTTTCAATTTATTTATAGGTATAATTTGTCTTTTAATATCTTTGTCTAAGAAAACTAGATCTAATGTATCATTTATAGTTAGATATATAAGAAAAATTCCTTTTAGATGACTTACCCAAAAATGTTCAATTGTTTTATTAAACTAACTCCTAACAGAGTAAATAAATATTTTACCTTTAACTCTATATTAATAGCAACTTTCATTAAAACTATATACCCAATAGTTGACATTTATCGACATAAATATACAATAAAATTAGGATGTTTATAATATTTTTATATTTTTGTTTGTTTAAAAATTTTAATAGGAAAAGATCTTTAATCTTATAAATATAAATAGGAGCTGATATTTTGGCCAGCGAAACAGAAAAAAAAGGAATGGGTTGGTTTAAAGGCGTTCTGTCTAATCAAAACCAATTGGAGAAAAAAAGTGCAGAACAGCAAGAAGTCATAGCTGATATTATTGTAGGAGAGCCTTCTAATACTATGAAAGAGTCTCAGCAATCTGTTACAGATAGCAATAAAAACTTATTTTCAAAAGATAACCAGGATAAAATAGCATTGGATGTACTAGTTTCTATAGAAAACATACTTAAGGAACGGCAATTGCTATCTTATAAATATAGAGGGCTTGAGGATCAACTATTTACAGCAAATGAAGCGATCAATCGTTTTAAGCATGATCTAATTAAGCGAGACCAACTTTTACAAGAAAAAAATAAGGAAATTCGTGAATTAGAAAATAACCTGACAAACAAACAAATGAGGTATGATCAGCTTCTTGAAGATTATAAGGAATATCAACTTACATCAAACATGGAATATGAAAAGATCTCAAATCAACTTGAAACAGAAACGGCTAAATACAACAAACTCATTGAAGAATCTACGAATGCTCAATATCAAAGTATGTTAAAAGTCAACGAACTTGAAGATAAAGTTAGAAACCTAGAAATAGAAAATCAAAAATATGCCGAACAATATCAAAAACTTGTTGATGATAAGGCTGAATTAATGCAAACCATTAATGATTTTACCGAGAGAATGTCCTTCTCTTTCTCAACAAAGGCAACTGCTTCTAATCTATCACAATCAGAATAGACAAATAGAGAAGGAGACAACCATGGCAGTCTACCACGGTAAAGTACTTGAACTAGTAGCTATTGAAAAGAGTAACGAAAAATCATATTTACGCATAAAGTTATCCTTTGAACAAGAAGCTGAACTGTTTTGGAATGTTGACAGTGAAACTGCTGAAAATTTAATGACAATATCTCAATTTGATGAAAATCACAAATATAGATTATCTTTACATACTACATTGGACACAATCAAAAAGCATTATATAAGTTTTATTACAAGAACATATCGCGATAAAAGTGATCGAATTTATTTTACTTGTTCATCGGATTACAAAAACGATTTAGATTCTATTAAAAACACACAAAGTATTAACGATATAAAGAAATTCTCATTTTTATCTACAAATCTATCAGCAATTGATGAAAAAAAAATTGAACAAACAAATGAGCAAAATAAATTAGTGATTTCAAAAGGATACAAGCTTTCATTTAAATGGGTAATTATTTCCATGATTAGTGTTATATTTTACTTACTGTTTGGATATTCAAATAACTCGTATTTAAATAAGACTTCAATTAATAAAGCAACTATGCCAATTGGAGAAATTGAAACTACCGAAGTCAATTTAGAAAATAAAAAAAACATTTTTACACCAGTTAATAAATTTGAAAAAGATAAATCAACTCAATCTAGTCTTCCTTATATAGAACTAGATGACCTGATAACATACAGTATTCCAGAAGGCTACGTGTCCCTTACATTCGATGATGGCCCTTCTAAATATACAGAAGCGATCGTTGATATATTAAAGAAATACAAGGTTGGCGGTACTTTTTTCTTTATTGGAGTTAATGTAAAAAAACATCCCTACTCTGTTCGATATGTTCAATCAAATAAATATTCGATTGGTAGCCATTCTATGAACCATCTAAAAATGTCGGACCTATCCTTTGAAAAACAAGAAGATGAAATCATACAAGCTACTAAAGCAATAGAGGATATTACGAATGAAAAGGTAGTCCTCTTCAGACCACCTTATGGAGCGTTAAATAATCAGACAAAAAATATAATCCATAATTACCATGATAAAATGATACTTTGGAACATGGATCCGAAAGATTGGAAAACTCGTGATACAGATAAAATATATAATGATATTCATAACACAGAGGCTTCCGGTTCAATAATCCTTTTGCATGAATCTCAAGCTGTTATTGATGCTTTACCCAAAATAATTGAGCACTTGCAAGAACAGAACCTAAAAATTGTCAGTTTACAGTAAATAAGTTGCTTAGAAAATACTATTGCTGAAACGAATTAATGTTAATGAACAAACATTAAATCAAATTCAAACTAATTTTATCGAAAAACAAAGATCCTATAGGCCGATGAATTACTTGGTTCTATAGGATCTTTGTTTTTAAGTTATGTTCTTCTACTATGGAAAGTTATACTTTCCTTTCGGCTAAGAAAAGTACAAGCTCCTTGGTCACCCCGGATATAGGGAGACTTAGTCGATTGGAAATCGGCTTCCTTAATGAGGACTATTTTGTCAGTGTCCTATAAACAAGCAAATGTTTTTCGGCATTTAAAGTCCGAATCTTGACTTTTAGTGCCGAAGGCTTTTGACCTCAAGGGGCTAGGTTCTAGAGCTGGACGTAGATAAACTAATATATATTTTAACTACAACGTTGAAATAAAAATTTCCTACATGAAAAAAGCTTGGATGTATTGATCCAAGCTTTTTCCTATTTATAACATATTATTATAAATTTCAAGACTTTTAATGGTTTATTCATAGTTTGTTCATTTCAAGTGTTTATGATGAATATATGAAACGGACATGATCTTTTCATACCCTTTCAACCCCCCCCTTTTTATATATATTTTTTTATCCGGCCTTTCGCCGGATATTTTTTTGACTATAAAGTAGCATAATTGAATAGGTATAACAAAATGGTTCTGGTGGATATTAACACCAGAACCATTTTAGAAGTCATTCAATTTCTCCGTTAAACTTTAGCCTCTTTAAAAAACTGTGGTAAGTACTCATGATGGGCTTCTAGCATTTCATCAACAATTTCTTTGGCAATCTGATCTGATGGTGTAAGCGGATTGATTGTTAAAGCCAACAGTGCCGTATTATAATTTCCAGTTACAGCTGCTTCAGCTGCTACTCTTTCAAATGATTTAATTTGTTGAACAAGCCCGCGTACAGGAACTGGTAAATCCCCCACTACAATCGGCTTTGGGCCTTCCTTCGTAATGATACAGCTAACTTCCACTGCTGATTCGTAAGGTATACTTGCAATAGCACCACGGTTCATTGTGTTAACAGGTTGAATATCACCTTTGTCATTGTAAATCGAAGTGATTAACCTTACTGCTGCATCAGAGTAGTAAGCTCCGCCGCGCTTTTCTAATTGAGGAGGCTTAATATCAAGATTTTCATCTTTATACAGTTCAAATAATTCTTTTTCTAATTTTTGAACTACTTCTGCTCGTGTGCCTTCTTTTTTTGAACTTTCCATTTCCTTTCCAACCATTTCTTTTGTTTTATAATAGTACATATGATAAGGGCAAGGGAGAACATTTAAAGCCTTTATAAACTCTGGTTCCCAACCTATTCCTTGAATGTTTTTAACAAAACTACTGTTGTTAGGATCAGTCAAAAACTCAATCACTTGATCTTTCACACTTTCACCATCAACATAAACGTCTAGTCCATATACCATATGGTTCAGACCTGCAAAGTCAATCCGAACCCGAGAAGGGTCTACATCCAGCAACTTAGCAATTCCCATTTCCATGCCGATTGGAACGTTACAAAGCCCTACAACTTTTTTAATATTCGTGTAACGAAGAACTGCTTCAGTCACCATCCCAGCTGGATTTGTGAAGTTGATTAACCATGCTTGCGGGCATAATTCTTCCATATCACGGCAAATTTCCAATATCACCGGAATAGTCCGTAATCCTTTAAATAATCCCCCAGCACCATTTGTTTCTTGCCCCAGAACACCGTATTTTAATGGAATTCTTTCGTCTTTTGCACGGGCCTCAAGCAACCCTACACGGAATTGCGTGGTCACGAAATCTGCATGCTTTAATGCTGCTCTTCGATCAATTGTTAAATGAATCTCAATAGACAGTCCTGCTTTTTGCACCATTCGTTTTGCAAGTTCACCTACAATTTCTAACTTTTCTTTCCCTGCCTCAATGTCAACTAACCATAGTTCACTGATAGGAAACTCATCATATCTTTTAATAAATCCCTCAACGAGTTCCGGAGTATAGCTTGATCCTCCACCTATCGTAGCTACTTTAAGCCTTTTAACCATTTTTTCAAACCTCCAATTACTTGGGTTTTTTTCACTTCATTTTTTCATATAGATCAACAAATTCAGTTGCTAAATCTTTCATTGTCATTGCATTCATTAAATGATCTTGTGCATGAACCATTAATAATGAAACTTCCGTTTTTTCTCCTCCAATTTCAGCTTGAATATGAGAAGTTTGAATGTGATGTGCTTCATTTAACGCATCTGCACATTCTTGTAATTTTTCTCTTGCTTCAGAAAAATCACCTTGTTTGGCAGCAGCGATTGCTTCCATTGCTAAACTTCTTCCATTCCCACCATGAAGGATAATCTGAAAAATAATTTGTTCCTGATTTTCCATGTTGTTCCTCTCCTACCCTAAACGCATTCGACGTGAGCAAAGCCAACTAATTTTTTAAAATAACTATTCAACTTAATTGTCAACTCACGTTAAAATGCATTAGACTGTTTGGTCGCTTCCTTGTAAGTAACCAGTTTTATTTTTCTGTCCACGATTGCATCTCGAACTTCTTTGTCTGTTAAAATAGCAAGCTCTCTTACACGCTGAAGAGCATATGAACTTCCTGTCAATAATGGCTCATCGATAAAGGCGGGATGGCACATTAATTCTGCCGTTTCATATGACAGAACTTTATCGAGTAAATGAATGAGACTTCTGCTTGTCAGTTCATTCCCGTAAAACTCATGTAAAAAGCATTGTACAGTTTGTAATCTACTATTACTTGTATGCTTCGGATCATCTGATACTTTACGAATTGGCAGTTGATAATTTTGCGCTATTTTTTCCATAATTGGATATATTCTTTCATGACCATGAACATGATGGTGACTATCGATATGAGTGGGGTTTAACCCGAAAGAAAGGAATTTTTCAATCTGGCTAGTGAATTCTTTTTCAATGTCTGCAACCTCGGCAAATTGGACAAGACCCTCGACATTGTGAAAACTTCCTGTTTCATCTATAAGGGATGGAACATCATCATTTACTGGTGAGCCACAATCTACTACAAGATGGATCCCAACTCCTAATCCTGGGTTATCCTTTGCAAGAGCGGCAGCATGCTCAGCTCCTGGCATATTTGTCATCATCGTTGTCGAGGTAACCACGCCAAAGTTAAATGCTTCGATGATTCCTAGATTTACCCCTTTGGAGTACCCAAAGTCATCTGCATTGATTACTAGTTTCGTCATGATTGCCCTCCTATGCTTTTATACCGTTACTCCCCATCTGAGTTGCTTTTGTTTCACCTTTTTCTTCTGCAAATTTTTGTTTATCCCATATTCTAAAGAATGGATAGTAAATCGCAAATGCGACAACAAAGTTTACTATTTGGAGAACGGCTCCTGAGATTTTATTACCTGCTGCTAAATATCCTCCGATAATTGGCGGCATCGTCCATGGTACTGCAATCCCGGAAGGCTTCACTACTAAACCTGTTTTCATGGCAAGATAGGTTATAATGACAGTTGCAAGTGGTGTTAAAATAAATGGCAGAATCAAAAGAGGATTCATAACGATTGGCATCCCAAATGTAATCGGTTCATTAATATTGAAAATTCCAGGTCCAATCGCTAAGCGGCCTAACTGTTTCATTTGTTGACTACGAGAACGTAAGAGCATCGCGACTACTAATGCTAAAGTAGCACCACTACCACCAATATAAATAAAGATATCAAAAAACTGTTGCGTGAATATGTTTGGCAAATCTGTTTGACCACCCTGAAAAGCAATCCGGTTCGCATCCATTGATGCCAGCCAAATTGGTCCCATGACCCCACCAACAATGGAAGCACCATGCAATCCGCACGACCAAAGTAGTTGAATAAGGAAAACGGCGACCAAACTTCCAATAAGGCTTCCACCCAATACACCAAGTGGTTTCCCTAAAATTTCCCCTACAATATTGTGAAGGCTTTCAAAACTTGTTTGTTCGACAATTAAACGAAGTATCCAAATAAAAGCTATGACAACAAAACCAGGTATTAAGGCAATGAATGACTTACTTACTGCTGGTGGAACTCCATCTGGCATTTTAATAATAATATTCTTTTGAATAAAAAATCGATAAATTTCAGTAGATATCATGGCAATAATCATCGCAACAAATAATCCTTTACTTCCCATTAATGCGGAAGGTATAGCTCCGCCAACTAGAACCGGATTTGTGGCACCTTCAGGTAAAAACGACACATGATAAGGGGTAGCCAAGAGGAAAGCAGCAACAGAAATGGCACCAGCCGACAAGGCATCCACCTTATATTTTTCAGCAAGTCGATAGGCAATCCCGAAGGCTGCGATAAGTGCCATAATATCGAATGTTGCACCAACTGGATACAATAATTTTGTCAGCCAAGCCTCCCCAAAGGTTCTTGCCATGAAATCTTCATAGCCTGGTATTGGAAGGAATCCTAATATTAAAAATAGCGAACCAACAATGATTAATGGCATCGTTAAAATAAGTCCATCACGCAATGCCTGTAAATGGCGTTGTCCTGCTATACGTCCAGCAACAGGCATAATCTTGTTTTCTAAAATATTGTTTAAGTTGCTCATCCCAATCACTCTCCTATTTAGTGACTAACTGTTTGGCAAACTTCAAAACCTCTGATCCATTGCATGTACCATAATGAACTGAGTTAATGACATCAACAGGGATTCCTTTTTCTTCTCCTAATTTTTTTAATTGTGGTAGCATATATCGTACCTGTGGACCGACAAGCAACACATCTGCCTGATCAATATGATTCCTTACTGCATCACCTGATACCGCCCAAATTTTAGCTTCTAGGCCCTGTTCCCTTGCGCTTTTTTCCATTTTTGTGACTAATAAACTTGTAGACATCCCTGCTGCACAGCATAGTAAAATATTCACTTCCTGTCCCCCTTTTATCAATATTTTAAGTTGAACTATGATGTAGATTAATTCTATATTGATAGCGCTTACATTAACACACAATTATTTTCCGTTGATCAAAGGAAATAATTGTGTGTATATTCAGAAAATATTTTTTTAGATTTTTATCAAAAAAAGAAAAAAGGCAATAAATTTCAAAATGAATTATTGCATTTTTTCTTTTAGGAATATGTGTAATAACTCATTGAACGTCTCACATTTTACTAATTGCTGAACCAGCTTTTCATTATCTACTACTTTAAGCAATAAATCATACATTTTCTTCAAATCAGTTGTGCTGTCTTTTTCTACACATAACATACAAACAAAGCGGACTTTTTTGCCGCCCCAGTCAATCGGTTTTTGTAATGTACAAACAGCCCAGAATGTGGAATTTGTTTTCGGTATAATTGGATGGGGAATAGCAACAAGGTTCCCAAAGCTAGTTGGGGCAACAGCTTCTCTCTCTAATACAGCCTCTCTAAATGTTTCATCTACTAATCCTAACGATTGCAGCCTTTCTGACAAAAAGCTTATAACCTCTTCTTTTGTTTCCAGTCTTTGTTGAAGAAAGACTAATTCTTTTTTTGTGTATTCCAATGTTTGTTCTTTATCAGCTATCAATGCGTTAGCTATTTTCTCAAAATCATTCCCGCCAAAGATGGTATTCACTTCAATAATAGGGATTGGAAGGGACTCAGAAATGGGGATCGTACTAATAATAAAATCGATGGTATGTAACGGGATTTCATGAAGTTTATAATATTCTGTAGTTCCAGCGATTTCAAGCTTCGATCCAAATTCGGCTTTTAATTTATATTTAAGTAGTGTTGCACTGCCAATCCCAGATGCACACACGATGATACATCTCTTTACTTGTTTGTTCATCTTAATTCTTTCTAAAGCTGCACCGATATGGATGGCCAAATAGCCTATTTCATTTTCGTTTATGTCTATTCCTACTTCTTGCTTAATTACCCTACCAGCGATAATTCCGGCTTCAAATGCAATTGGATAGCTTGCTTTAATCGCCTCTAGCAAAGGATTGCGCAGGTTCATTCCATATCGATAACGATTAATGGCAGGTTTTATGTGTAAAGCGATTCCTACAATTAGCTCCTTATCATGCTTTATACCAAGTTTCAATTTATTCTCTATGGAATCTAGTATTTTTACTATAAGTTCATAGTCTTCAACATCAACAAATGATTGTATTTCTTTTTCACTAATATTGGGTTGCACTGCAATTTTATTCCCTAATAAGTGGATGGTAATATAAGCAATCTCTGTTTTTGGAAACAGGACGCCTAATGCTTTTTCAATCCGACTTACAATATTAGATGCTACGATATATTCTTTTTGCTTAAGAATATCCTTTAACTCTTCAGGATACAAAGATACATAATTCCCATGACGTATACGGACACAGGCTATTGCAATATGAATAATTAAATTACTTAAACTTATATCCGAAAGATTAATCTGATATTCTTTAATTTGGTCTAAAATAATCCTTCGAATGGCAGACATTTCTTCAGGAGGAAGAATCAAAATTCGTTCATTGATCATATCAAGTTCAGTTTGTCTTCTATTGAATAAATATTCTGACATACAAAACCTTAATTTAAGTTCATCCCCAATTAATTTCAAACCGTAATTCGGACGTTTTTCTAGGAAAATATCATATTGTTGTAAAATTTTTTTGACATCCTTTAAATCATTTTGAATCGTCGATTTACTAATGTACATTTCCTCTGCAAGCTCTTCAAGTTTCACAAACTGATTAGTCAGAAGTAGTCTTCTTATTACATATTGAACACGTTCCTCTGGTAAAGTAGGTATAAATCCTGATTCTCTAGGTTTATTCTGAAATATTTTCTGTAAAAACGATCGGAAAAGTTGATCTTCTTGAATTATAAGTTCATATCCTTTTCCTCTTACAGACTTGATTGCTGCACCGCTCTTAGATAGTATAAATTCTAAGTCTTTCATGTCTGTTCTAATTGTACGTGACGTAACCTGAATGTTATTGGCTAAATATTCACTTGTTAGTGGATTTCTGGCTGCCATCAGTTCTCGTAATATTGAAACTAACCTTGTATGAATCATTCTTAATCCCCTTTCTGATCTCATCGCTATTTTATCTTTTTCATTACAATGGATCCTTCTTTTATCAAGTTCATTTCTCTTCCAACTTGAAATTATTTAAAGTTTTTCACATAGGTTTCTAATGTTTTTATATTTATACCTGTAGCACTTTTCATTCCTGCTTCGAACCCGCCTTTTGACTTCGTTTCTAGTAGAATTTGGTATATTATATCTATACCATACTCCTGGATTAAGAATTTAATGACTAGATAAGAGTGTAAATACAACTCATAGTTACGATCTGTTCGATAATGATTCCATTGATCATAGGTGACTAATTTTTTTAATGGAACAACTGGGGGGTGTATATTTGGATAATCTCATTAAGCTGATTATTATTTGAACCCATTAGCTCTTCATTTTATTGAATAGCACCTTCTAATGCATTCTTAGTTTCAGTTGTTAAGCAACGATGATTCACCGTGAAATGAATTTTTTTTAACAAACTTAGAAAGAAATATAAAAGTAGCATAATTAAATAGCTATACACATATATTTATAAAACATTTTCACTTGAAAGGGGAATCTTTAACTATGGATAATTGCATTTCTTGTGGAAAGGAATTATCAATTATGGAGAGGAATCGAACGGAATGCTGGGAGTGCAGAGAGACGACTGTGGAAGCATATACGGAAGAGGAATAAATAGTTCAGATACAGTGAATATATAAGAAACGGCCCTAGTCCTCATTTTACTAACGTAAAGACTGGGCCTTTTTTACATCCATGGCGGCGGCGAGTTTTCATTTACATTCATTCACTTCAATTATTTACATCATCTATTTTAGACAAAGACAAAAGGCGTTGAGCAGCTTTGTCAAACGCATATTTCCACGTATATATTTACCATACTCATTAAAATTGAAATAGTCATCTTAGTTAATGGAATTTCCATATATTGAAAATAATATTGGTATTTCCATGAAAATCTGCAGTATTTCAAAAAAGTGCTTGCTCTCCGTTATTTTTCCACTTTTAGGACAGGCACCTATGTCCACAAATTAATATTTCTAAAGTAATACAGCACAAATTCATAAAACAGCTCTTCTGAAGGAGAAAGCTGGCGATTTTTTGGGATAATGACTCCTACTGTTCTTTTCACTTCTGGATCGTTGATTTTTAATTTTACTGTTCCACTAGGCATATTCTCAAAAAGTGTTGTCTCGGGGAGAAGAGTGACACCTATCCCCGCTGAAACTAATCCTTTTATCGTATCAAAATCTTCGCCTTCAAAAGGAATGAATGGCCGGAAGCCAGCCTGGTGGCAGGCATCTACTACTATTTTCCGAAGAACAAAGCCTTCTGGAAATAATACAAAGGAATCCTTCTCTAATTGGTATAATGATAAACTGCCTTCTGCTGCAAGAGAGTGAGTTTCAGGTAAGAGAGCAACAAAATGTTCTGAAAAAAGGATATCGCCATGTAAATCTGGATCACTAACCGGAACAGGACCGATAAACGCTAAATCAATCTCCCGACTCTTAATTCCCTCTGTGAGAAATTCATAGGATCCTTGCCGCAAATGAAACCTTACCTCGGGATGCTCTTTTTTAAAAGCTGAAATGAAGGTTGGCAGGGTTCTGCTCGCTATACTCGAGGGAAACCCTATTCGGATCGTCCCGTGTTCTGGATCTAAATATTCATCAACTATCTGTGTGGCATTGTCAACCGCCTTTAAAGCAATCATGGCCTGGTCAGCGAACAATTTTCCGATCAAAGTTAATTTTACATTCCGCCCTTCTCTTTCAAACAACTCTACTCCTAATTCTTTTTCTAAAAGTCCGATCTGGCGGCTTAAAGCAGACTGGGCAACATGCAAGGTTTCTGCAGCCATAGAAAAATGCTCGACCCTCGCAACCTCAATAAAGTATCTTAACTGTCTTAGTTCCATAATGTGACCTTCCTATCTCAAATTGAGATAATTTTTATCTATATTATATATTGTTAATATAGATAAATATATATTAGAATAACTTCTTAGGGATTTAATAGGGGGAGTGAATTAAGATGAAAAGAATCGGGTTAGCATGGCAAATTTTCATAGGTTTGGTTCTAGGTATTGCGGTCGGCGGGATTTTTTACGGAAATCCTCATGTTGTTGAGTACCTGCAACCAATTGGAAATATATTCATTCGCCTAATCAAAATGATTGTGATTCCAATTGTTATCTCCAGTCTGATTGTTGGCGTTGCTGGTGTTGGGGATATGAAGTCATTAGGGAAACTTGGCGGGAAAACCATTCTTTACTTTGAAATAATTACGACGATTGCCATCATGGTCGGGCTTTTGGCCGCAAATCTTTTCCATCCAGGAACAGGTGTGGATCGCTCACAACTTATCAAATCCGATATTAATGCGTATGTAACTACTGCGAAAACAACGGAGACGCATTCGATGGTCGACACGTTTGTAAATATCGTTCCTACTAATATCATTCAATCCTTAGCGAATGGGGATATGCTCGCTATCATATTCTTCTCGGTTATGTTTGGGTTAGGGGTAGCTGCAATAGGTGAAAAAGGAACACCGATTATCCAGTTCTTCAAGGGAACAGCTGAAGCCATGTTTTATGTAACGAACCAAATTATGAAGGTTGCACCACTTGGGGTATTTGCCTTAATTGGCGTTACTGTATCCACATTCGGTTTATCTTCTTTAATTCCGCTAGGAAAACTAGTTCTGGTTGTATATGGGGCGATGATCTTCTTTATTCTGGTCGTGTTGGGATTGACGGCAAAAATAGCCGGATATAATATTTTTAAACTCTTAGCTTATTTAAAAGACGAATTATTATTAGGCTTTTCCACAGCCAGCTCCGAAACCGTGCTTCCGAAAATCATGGAAAAAATGGAGAAGTTAGGCTGTCCAAAGGCCATCACCTCCTTTGTGATTCCAACTGGTTATTCCTTTAACCTTGATGGATCGACTCTTTATCAAGCGATTGCTGCCATGTTTATCGCCCAAATGTATGGAATTCATATGAGTATCGGTCAGCAAATCACATTGGTTCTCGTATTAATGCTTACGTCCAAAGGAATTGCCGGAGTTCCGGGTGTTTCGTTTGTTGTTCTTCTTGCGACACTTGGAAGTGTGGGGATACCTGTTGAAGGACTTGCCTTTATTGCAGGAATTGACCGGATCCTTGATATGGCACGGACAGCTGTCAATATTGTCGGAAACTCACTGGCAGCCCTTGTAATAACAAAATGGGAGAGTAAAGGTAATAAACTTGAGGAAAAAATAGGACAAAAAATAGCTTAAAAAGGGGGAAGGTGCAATTCTCGAGGTTTCTCGAGACTGCACCTTTTTCTTTTGTAAGTCTTTGACTAAAAAATAGAAAACTTCATTAAACCTACTTTAATATATTGGTTGAAAAAAATAATGGTTCTTAGCGATGACTTATTATAGATTATTTATAACAAATGAGGATGATCTTTTACATAGGTTGAGCAACAGCCTTTGCATTAAAAAATTTTAATTTAGGGGTATTTTTTAAAATTTTACTCTTAGTCAAAATGTGACATTTTCCACACCATGAAATGTAGTAGTATAATAGTAATAACTTAATAGTAAGGTAAACCAATCAAAAGTCATTAGTGAAAATCCACAAGTTTAAAGGTGGAGGAAGTTGATAGCTGGGTTACCAGGTAGCGGAGGGAATGTTTATTATGAGTACGGCAAATGAAACAGTGGAAGAAATTGATACAGAACGGGGTAACCGATTCAAACGGCGTGCAAACCGTAATTTTATTGCAATTGGAATTATCATTTTTATAGCACTCCTATTAGGGGGAATTAGCTATTTACAGGCAACCCGGTTCAATTCGCAAATTACGATTAATGACAAAAAAGTCGGTGGATTGACTGCTGATCAGGTGATAAATAAATTAAAAACATCTGAATTAAAAAATAGAGTCTATGTCGAAAAACAACAAATTTTAGATGAAAAAGATACGCAGATGGTATTTACGGATAAAGATCTTCCTGAGGTTAAGAAATTATTGAAAAGCCAGTGGACGTTTTTTCCTTCCTCAAAGGAAAAAAATTATTCGTTGATACCAAAAAATGCGGATCAGTTTCGAAGCCAAACGATGAAAAAGCAAGTAGAAGAAAAGCTCCTATCAATGAATAAGAGCTTAAAAGCACCCCAAGATGCGGAGGCGAAATTGGAACAGGGTAAAATTGTCATCTCTACTAGTATTAATGGAGAACAGTATGATATCGACGGTCTATTAAAGGATTATGATAAACAGAAATATACTAGTGATATTCATCTAAAACCCGTATTCATACAGCCAATCAAAGAGGACAGTCCGATTATAAAAGAAGAGGAGAAAACACTGCAGGATCTCCTTCTACGAACTGTTGATTATAAGGTACAAGACAAAGTGCATACTTTAAAAGCCAGTGAATTAATTAAAAATGCCTCTGTTTCAAAAGATATGAAGGTTACAATCACCGTGAGTGACATTAAGAACAAGATTGATGAAATTAATAGTTCTCAATCAACATTAAATAAAAATTTCACATTTAAGACCCATTCAGGTTCGGTCATTCAAGTTAAAGGACAAGGCTATGGCTGGGCAATAAATGCTGAGAAAGAAACATCGAGTATCCAGGAAGCTTTTGAAAAAGGAGAGAAATCGATTTCTGCTTCTAATATTTACGGAAAAGGCTGGAGCAATGAAGGCATTGGCTATGAAACTACAACGAATAATGGCATTGGCGACACGTATGCTGAAGTGTCTATTGCGGAGCAACGTATCTGGATTTATAAAAATGGACAATTAGTCGTCACAACCAATGTGGTGACCGGCAAACACAGCACCGGTGAAGATACTTCAAGAGGAGTGTGGTATATCCTCTATAAACGACCACAGTACACACTTAAGGGCAGTGCAGTAGGTAAAGCCGATTATGCCATTAAGGTAAATTACTGGGCACCGTTTACAAACAGCGGACAAGGATTCCACGATGCCAGTTGGCGGACAAACTGGGCAAATAATGCCTATCTAACGGCAGGTTCAGGCGGCTGTGTCAACACGCCCCCTAGTATAATGAAAACCGTGTATGATACTCTCAGTACCTACGATCCGGTTGTTATTTATTAAAAAGGACGGTTCTTGCGCTTCCTGCCAAGGAAGTACAAGAACCGTCCCTTTTCTTTTCAAAAACCTCAATTACTTATGGTACGGTTAACCTCACTAATTATTTCTGCGGTTAAAAGGGGTATTTTTCACCACTTAACGTAATTTTAAAAATCTGGTAATATTGAGGAGGTATTACGATCAATATATAAGCTTATAAATATCATCAGAAAGGAAGCCTCTCATTGTTTGAAACATTATTATTAAATTTTTTATTTTTATTACTCCCGGTTTTAATCTTTCTAATTTTTTTTGAACATAAACCACATTCATATAATAAAATTATTCTTATTTTCCTATCGGCTGTGACGATGATTCTTTGTATCACTATGCCTATTAAATTATCAATTGGAATTATTATTGATTTACGATACATCCCATTTATCATTGTTGCTCTCTATGGGGGTTACAAATATGTTTTTCCGCTTTATATTGTGTTAAATCTCTATCGAACCTACATTGGGGGAGATGGAACACTTAATTCCTTTCTTTTTTCAACCCTTATTTTTATGGTTGTACCGTTAATAAATCGTAAATTTGTACAGATGAATTCAAAAAATCGAATAATATCTGCGGGAACTGTATGTTTTCTTACATTTGTTTTTTACCTGGCCACTCTAAGTACAGTTTTTGAAGTACTGAATAGTGATTTCTGGAATATTACTTTTTCTACATTAACGGCAAATGTTGGGGCAATTCTGGTTATTATGGTTTTAATTGAGAAAATTATCTCCAATATGAAAAATCGTGAACAGTTTATACACTCGGAGAGATTAAATGTTGTAAGTGAGCTATCAGCGAGCGTTTCCCATGAAATAAGAAATCCGCTTACAGTTACTAGCGGTTTTTTACAGTTATTAAAAGCATCAAAAACCATCACACAGGAGGAAAGAAGATATATTGAGTTATCTTTACTCGAGGTTCTCAGAGCAGAGAAAATTGTGAGTGATTATCTTTCGTTTGCAAAGCCCCAATCCGAAAATATGGTCTATTCCAACTTCTTAACAGAAACAGAATATGCCAAAAACCTGATTATCCCTTATGCAATCATGCACCAAGTGGATGTTCAATTTCATTTTAATAACACGCTATATACAAGATATGATCAGAACCAAATCCAGCAATGTTTAATTAATTTATATAAAAATGGAATAGAAGCGATGAAAGACACCGGCGGCGGCACCTTATTTATTTCCATTTCCGAAAAAGAGCAAAATATTATCATCAAAATTCAAGATACGGGCATTGGAATGACCCGCGATCAAATTTCACGTTTAGGTAAGCCATATTATTCTACCAAGGAAAAAGGAACAGGCCTCGGTATGCTCATGGTGTACAGCACAATCAATAAAGTAAAAGGAACCATTGAAATCGATAGTCAAAAAGGAAAAGGGACAACCTTTGTACTAAAAATCCCTATTCAACCCTGAGAGGATTAAGTATTATAGGGATGCTTCCATAAGGCAGAAAACGTCCCTTTTAGTCTGCTTTTTGTATTTCATCAATAAGCGGACAAGGAACCAGATCAAGTCCTCCATCCTCGCTATTTCATGACCCATTTAATATTCCATTACAAAACGATAGCCTCTATGATTTTCCCTAAAAATCCTTCGCTTCATATATTTTTATTGTGCATAGCCATGATAATAAAAATAATAAACCTGTAATTACACTTCCAGTTAATAGTAATTGGGTGGCTGTAAATTGACTCAAAAATAATTGAATTGAACTTATTTTATCTTTTAATAAATACATCATAATTTGACCCAGGACTATAATACCAACTGCTATAATCATAGTTATGATTCTAGTATATTTCTCTCCAAATTTATATAAAATAGGAAAATAAATAGATGTAAATAAAAGGATGCACAGCATACCAATTAATAACTGATTGACCTCAGGAAAAGGCTGGTCATAAGCATCAAAAACAAAATAAAAGACAACTTGAAACAAAGTCGATAAACAAATAGCAAATATCCCAAAAATAATAGCACCAATATATTTTGAGGAGATGATACTTTTCCGATTAATAGGCAAACTGTTTAGCATGATATGCGAATTACTACGATCTTCGAAGCTGCCCGCACTAGAAACAAATAAAAATCCTGCAAATGAAATTGCAAAAATGGGCGGATTCTCTAGGATATAAAATAAGGCAATTAATCCGGTAATAAGTAATAGCATCCTTTTTAACATGAGAAAATCTTTCAAGATTAAAGAGTACATGTCAAATCCCCCTTATTTGTATAATACATGATGTCTTCAAGGCTGGGCTTTTCAATTAAAACCTCATCACCAAAAATATCCTTTGTTTTCTTCACACAACTTGTTAATGCTTCAAAACCAACATTCGTCTTCCGAATACTAACAAATTCTTTTTCTGTATCTCGATCTAATAAGTCATTGCTTCCTTTGACAATTCCATATTCCGTTAGCAGTTCCTCTCTTTCCTTTGAAAATAGTATTTTTCCTTTATGAATGTAGGTAATATAATCAGCAATTCTATCTAGATCAGTTGTAATATGGGTGGAAAAGAAAATCGTTTTTTGTTCATCTAACATGATTTCATGCAAGAGTTCTAATACTTCTCTTCTAAAAACAGGATCAAGCCCAGATGTAGGTTCATCCATAATGATGAATTCCGGGTCATGGCTGATCGCGAAAAGAATCGCCATTTTCATTTTCATTCCCTTTGAAAAGCCTTTAATTGGCTGTTTCTCAGGTAAACTAAATTGATCTAAGTACTTATAAAAAAGGTTATCATTCCATTTTTGATACATGGGAGCTATTATTTTTCGAAGTTCCCTAATGGATAAAGTATCGTAAAAGCAATTTTCATCATACACAAAACCAATTCGTTCTTTAATTGCTTGATTATGTTTGTCTTGGTCAAGACCAAAAATTGTAATGTTGCCGCTATCTTTTCTTAATAAATTCATTAATAATTTTATCGTTGTACTTTTACCAGCTCCATTGGCCCCAATAAATCCAGTGACATATCCTTTTTTTATCGAAAATGAAACATCATCCAATGAAAAATTCTTAAACGATTTTGTCACATTATTAAATTCAACTACATTAGTCATTTCAAATCATCTCCATACAAAATTAAAATCATTTCCATTAGTTCCTCTTTTGAAAGATGAACGAGCTTACTTTCTTCAATGATTTCGATTAATTTTTCCTCGATTATTTTCAACCGCCGTTCTTTTAACAACTCTTGATTTTGACTAGCTATAAATGATCCCTTACCAACTATTGAGACGATAAACCCATCACTCTCTAATTCTTCATAGGCTCGCTTTGTCGTAATAACGCTAACTTGCAAATCTTTTGCTAATTGGCGAATTGAGGGGAGTGAATCACCTTCTGATAGCTCTCCTGTTAAAACATGGTTCTTAATTTGCTTAATAATTTGCTGGTAAATGGGATCTTTCACGGAATTCGAAATAATGATATCCAATTAGTCACCTTCAATTCATATATCGTATATATACAATATATACATTATATAC
>NZ_CALBWS010000047.1 GCF_937468385.1 Neobacillus rhizosphaerae | reverse complement strand
CAACAATCTGCCTAAATAATAATATATAAAACATTATAAATTAGCTCTTCAAAAAAAAATTAATAGATGGAGGGCCTGCTTTCGTATGGCATTTTTACCAAGTTATTTTCATACAAAAGAGTTTCCATGACATAAGCATATTTAATCCTCTGCATTAAACTACCCTATTCTTCTTTCAGTTTTATTAAACTGTAATTCTTTTTCCCTTTACGAATAATAATAAATCTTTCATCAAATGAGTTTTCCACTGTAACATCTGCGTTCACATCATTTATTCGTTCACCATTCATAAAAATAGCTCCATTGTTTATATCTTCTCTTGCTTGACGTTTTGAAGGTTCAATTCCTAAATCAACTAACCACTCTACAATGTTTTTTGTATCTTTTGAAGCATAAAAAGTAGGCATATCTTTAAATCCTTGCTCAATTTCATCAGCCGTTAAGTATTTAATATCTCCACTAAATAATGCTTCTGTAATTTTCACCGCTTGACTATATGCTTTTTCACTATGAACAAATTTTGTCATTTCTTCCGCTAAAGCTTTTTGTGCATCGCGCTTATGAGGTTCTGTCTTAACTTTTATCTCCAATTCATCGATCTTATCTTTTGTTAAAAATGTAAAGAATTTTAAGTATTTAATCACATCACGATCATCAGTATTTATCCAAAATTGATAAAATTCAAATGGAGTGGTTTTTTCTGGATCTAACCAAATCGCTCCTCCTGCTGTTTTACCAAACTTTGTGCCGTCTGCTTTTAACAGTAAGGGTATTGTTAATCCAAACGCTTTTACCTCTGGCCCTTCTAATTTACGTATTAAATCTAACCCACTTGTTATATTGCCCCATTGGTCACTACCACCAATTTGTAGTTGCACTCCTTCGTTTTTGTATAAATGATGAAAGTCCATGGCTTGAAGAATTTGATAAGAAAATTCGGTAAATGAAATTCCGCCCTCTAATCGACTTGCTACAATGTCTTTTGCTAACATCGTATTCACACTAAAATTCTTACCGTAAACACGTAAAAATTCAATAATGTTTATCTGATGTGTCCAGTCATAGTTATTTACCATTTTTACATTTCCATCACCACCAAAGCCAAATAACTTTTTCATTTGTTCCGTCAATGCTTCAACATTAGATTGCACTTGTTCTAATGTCTGTAATTGGCGTTCTGTTTGACGTCCACTAGGATCACCGATTGTTCCAGTAGCTCCTCCAATTAAAATGACTGGATGATGCCCTTCTAATTGAAAACGTTTCATCATCATAAATGGGATTAAGTGTCCAATATGCATACTATCACCCGTTGGATCTACCCCACAGTACAATGAAATTTTTTTCTCTTCTACTAATTCACGTAGCCCATCTGCATCTGTTTGTTGGTTGATCGCATTACGCCATTCTAATTCGTCAATGATGTTCATGCTTTTCTAACCCCTTTCAATTTTAAGATTTTACTTTTTTAGTTTGTCTAAAAAAAAAGTCCCTATGTCTAAAAAAACATAAGGACCTTTATCGTATTCTGCATCTTAAACAGTTGTCTCATCATCACTTTCATTTTTCACATTGTAAATAGTTTCAAGTTTTTCTTGAATTGCGCTTTCAATCTTACTAGCGTATTCATCGAATACAACTTTATCATGAGCGTACGGAGATAATGCACAAGCTCGTAGTATTGTTACTTTTCTTTCCTTTTCCCATTCCTCTTCGCTAAATCCAAGACTTTTCACATATGGAAGTGGGCTGTTTCCATAGTCAGGGACGGCAAAATCTGTATGAGAAGTGATAAATTCATTGTGATATATATTCCCTTTAACATAAGAAGCTTCACCAAAGAAATCATGATTTAATTTGTTCATTTTTGCTAAATCTGTGTTTCCTTCTTCATTAAACACATAGTCAACCATATTAAAGTCAGGTTTTGTTAATGGATAAACATGAATGGTTTTATCTCCAACTTTAAATTGTTTATCCTGTAAAAAATGATAAAAACGGTAAGCTCCTTCAATACTTGCACCAAGTAATTTGCCATAACCAGTCACGTTTAATGGTAATACTTTATGGGCTGTCCAAACTGAGGCAGCAGTTGCCCCTGCTTTAGAACCTTCAAGCATATATGCACCAAGTAATGCAGGAATATCGGCTCCTTTTTCAAACACATATGTTGCGAAGTAAGAAATTACGTCACGCATTCTAATATCTTTTACAACAATCCCACCAGCAGAGTATGGTATATATCCCATTTTATGTGGATCAATCGTAACCGTTTCAGCGTGCATAATTGCTTTGAAAGAATTGTAAATATCTTCTGTCAGCCATTCATTTTTCTCATTGAAAATACTATATTTTTCATACACTTCATCAATTTTTTCATAATCAATAAATTCGTTGTTTTCATCTAGGAATATAGATCGGGCATACCCACCATAAGCAGCATCTATATGAATGTAAAAATAAATACCCTCTTTAGCTAATTTTTCACGCAACTCAACAATTTTATCAATACGATCTACTTGTCCTTCTTCTGTTGTACCGATAACGCCTACCACACCCAGAATAGGTATTTTTTCTGCAACCAATTCTCGGATTTTCTCTTCAAGTTTGCCAATGTCCATTCGATAGTTATGATCAACATTAATTGCTTCCACATTATCAAGGCCTATACCAATAATATCCGCTGATTTTAGCCAAGAATAGTGTTTTGTTTGTGGAATCAACCATTTACCCAGCTCTTGTAGATGTTCACCACTACGCGCAGAATTTGCTTTTATGTCATCAATTTTTTCAGGAATTTTTTCTATAATATCTAATATCTCTTCTGTAGTCATGTTTAATAATTCCCAATCTGATTTATCTTCAACTAATTGAGGAGCTACTTCTTTAACCGCTAAAGGAAGAGATTTCATGTTTCTTGCATACCAAAGGCCTTCTAGATTAGCAATCGAACCATCAGCACAAATATGCCCCCAGCTCTCACCTTTTTTATAGCTCATAAGAGCAGCAAATTCATGTCCTACTTCTTCTTCCATTTGAGAAGTGGCAGGGGAAGATTCATATGCCACGTTATTCCCATTCCATAACATTGCAGCTGTATACCCAATAATAGCTGGCATTAATGTTTCGGAATTCATATGTCCCCAAAACCGTCCTGCCGAATGCCATGGTAATGAATTGGTACGAAGGTTTGAAGATAATAAATCCATTACACTGCGGATATGATCTGCAGTTTCTTCAAAACTTTGTGAACTTTTATCCTGCGGAGTAATAACTGGTAGATCTTGCGGTTGGTAATTTTGACGCCAACCTACATGTTCATCTACCATTTTGATTAACAGCTCTTTAAATAAATCTGCATTTTCACCTTTATCACCTAAGAATAGTGCTTTTAAATTAATATCCGGCATTTCATAGTTCATTTTTCATTTCCTCCAAATTATCTCAAATATTTCCCTAAGCAACTTCGATACAAAATACGTTATTATTTTTAGGTAAAAATTCAAACATAAATTATTATTTGTCATCAAAAACAGTGCAGCAAATTTTCATGTGGTCTTTAACTTGATCGCTTTATATCATCCGGTGAGTTATTATCTTTCTTCCACTCTGGCTTTTTAAATTTGTAGATGATAAGTGCTATAGCAATCATTACTATTGTAGCGACAACTTGATAAATTACATATCCAGTATATTGACTTGGCTTTAAAATAGATGGCGGGATAATACTTACAATAATCGTAAAAACAATACTGATCAGTGAAAGAATAGAGACCGTCCACATTAATCCATTCCCTTTACTTCCTAATCTGAATGGTCTATCAAAGTCTGGCATCTTATAGCGTAAACGAATGGCTGAAATAGCGATTAAAATATACACAACACAATACAAAATCGTTGTTGTAATTGTTATAATTAAGAAGGCACTGTTAACATCTGGAACGACTATATATAAGATCGATACTAACGAAATGACAATTGCTTGAATCATTACAAAAGTGATTGGAATATCTTTCTCTGTTCTCTTTTGGAAGAACTTCGGTAAATTCCCTTCATCTGCCACTTTAATCATAGATTTACTTGGTCCAAGTACCCAAGCACTCAGCTGCACTAGAACACCTATTAAAATCATTAAAGAAATGATGTTAACAACGATAGATGGAATCCCTAAATTTTTACAGAATATCATATATGGCTGTGTAATATTGGCAAGTTCCAATTTACCTTTTGGAACCGCATTTGAAACAGTTAAACCAGCAATGATATTAAAAATTGCTAATAAAATAACAGAAGTAATAACAGCAATTGGATAGTTACGTTTTGGATTATCAATATTATTCGCATGTACAGAAGAAATTTCTACTCCTGCAAAAATAAAGATAATTCCTGATAAATAAGTTAAACTTCCTAAGTCCTTAAAATTAGGAACAAGGTCACTTGTCTTAAAGCCCCCTAAATAACTATTAGATTGAATCCCGTTTTTAATCAGATAAATCACACCTAGAACAACAAGAATGACAAACGGAATGTATACACCTATAACGGCGCCCCAGTTACCCGCAACTTTTACCATATCAAACTTAAGGTTTAATAAAGTCACACCCCAGTATGAAATTAAGATTACGGCAAAAATAAAGTAATTGTTTGAAGATAAATCTGGTTTATTAATAACGTAACCAAGTAGAATACCAACAGTTGACGCAACCATTACCATCCCGAAAAACATTTGAACCCATAATAACCATGAGGTAACAAATCCCCATTTCTCACTTAAACCATTTTTCACCCAAACTTGAGGCCCACCTTCCTCAGGGTAAGCCGTTGAAAGCTCAGCTGACATTAGCGCAATAGGTAGTGCAAATGCAAATGCAGCGATCACCATATAGAAGATTTGGGTCCAACCAGTAATCGCAAGAGTCGGCACACTTCGTACCGTTCCAAAAAAAGCCATTGTAATACCAATTAACCCAAATAGTGTTAATTTTTTTGTTTTACCCATAAAAAATTCCTTCTTTCCCATATTTAAAGTAATAATCTATAAATAGGATGCATCTTTTTTAAAATAGACATATTACTTAATAATTATGTAAAATAAGGATTTGGTAAATTCCGACATATGAATCAATTTTATAATTACGAGCCCTTGTATACCAGGCTTTAAAAAGCAGGTTAGTCATAAAGCAACCTCTTTGGGAACACTTAAAAAGAGGTGATTAGTTTGAAAAAAAAGTGTTGCTGTTAATGGTATTACTATTTTTATTTAGCGGTAATAAAGTATTTTACGCAAAAACCATAAATGAAGCTGATACAGAATTATGCGAAACGGTTAAAGCGGCACTCATAAGTAGCAATAGAGAGCCAGTAGATAAAGCAATTTCTGAAATTTATAAGAATGACAAAAATGCACCAAAAGATCTTACTTGGGCTTCTTGGGAAACAGAAATCCTAAAGATAAAGCAGGTATCCAATTATGTTGATTCTCCCTTCTCTTCCCTTCCCAGTACAGTAATCAACCAATACCTCGTGAAGCAATACTTACCACAAAGCTAAAAATATACCCAGAGTGTTTAGCTGAGGCTGCTTATCATAAACGCCTACAAAATTTCGAGGAGCGCCTAGCGTCGAGACGACAAAACCTCAACAAAACTTAACGTGCTGTGACAAAAAGCATAGTAATCCTAATAAAACCACCTATTATACTATTAAAAGGGGATTATCAAGGAGGGCTATTATTGAAAGATCTAACCTATACTCCAGATGAAATAGCAAGGATCTTTAAAATTCCAAGCATACTGTTTATGAGTTGATAAAGAGAGGTGAATTACGAACATTTAAAGTGGGTAACAGGATGAGGATTGAGCAGTCAGAAGTTGATCTCTTCAAAAAGAATATGACCGTACACATCAAAGGTAGCAGAAAGCAGTAGAGCAGCCGAAGGCTATAAGTAAATATTTCATTGATTTTATCCAAAAATAAACGAGGTGAGAAGACTCATGTCGTATCAAAAAGACATTCTACCCCATGAGCAAAATATATTACACCAATTTTTAAGCATTGCATTAGGTGGAAATTCTTATTTACATCCCTTAATAGAAAACTGCTACAAAAAAAAAGAGTGGGAATATTATGAAGCGTTTCAAAGAAGTGGATTGAAGGGAAATCCCCTATTTTCAATGTACACTACAAAAAGTGAAGAGAAAATCAGACAAGTGGCAGGGATGGTAGAATGGTGTTATCAAAATCACCAATTTGCCCAGCTTGATCAACTGATTAAAAAAGGGTACAAATTTGTTTATCAATATTTGCATCAACATGCACAAATAGATTTTGAACATTTTATTCGAGCCTTTGCAACAAGGCAAAAGAGTAAGACGGTAAAGGAAATAGAACTATTTTATCAAAATATTGTCCTTTGGTATCTATGTGTTCGAGAAAACAAACCTTTTAATACAAAGAATGTTACCTGGCTATCATTTCAGGAAGTATTACATTCGGTCATGAATGAGATTAAATTGGAAGAGATAAACTTCTCGAATCAGATGGTAGAGAAACATAAGGAAGAGATTGATGATCTTTATGAGGAATACAACATTCCCAAAAACCTCTGTTTTGATTCGTTAGGTTCATTTCTAGAATACCTTATCGGCATTAGTTTAAAAAAAATCTATGAATCTAACCCCTATTGTGATGCGGAGAAGGCTCAACAACAGGTATTTCAAGAATCTCCTGCGAAATATATCGGGGCTTTAGGTGGCTGGCTTAAAACCCTTAAAATTCAAGAGTTGGATGCAACCGAACAAATGCCATTCACAAAAAGGGATCTGGACATGGTTTTTTTGGAACTCTTGTATGCCAAAAAATATAATCACATTACTAAAGATGAACAAGATTTGTTTTTTATGACTTGCTTGTATCTAAAATGCCTTAGTTCTCATTATCGAGAAACGAAACTATTGTATTTGGATCAATCGAAACAGGATTATTATCTAGAAATGAAATCCAAAGAAACCCGAATAATAGAGGGGGAAGTTGACCTATTACGAAGGCAGCAGCAATGGCAGCTTACTAATAAAAGACAGCAAAAAGATATTGAAGGATTGACACAGGAACTTCGTGAGGCACAAGCCAGAATACGTCAACTAGAAAATCAAATTGAGAATATGGAAGATTATACCCATGAAGTACATGCACTCCGAAACTTTGTCTACTGGGAGGAACAGGCGGATAATAATTTCGACAGGGTTCCCTCTTTGAAAACCATGACAGAGTTTATTCAGTCTAAGCGAATCGTAATTTTTGGAGGATATCTGAATTGGCAACAAAAATTAAAAGAGCTTCTTCCAACCGTGGAATTTGTTGACGTGAACGAAATGAATAGGGATATTACGAGGATACACCGAGTTGATGCAGTCTTTATCAATACAACTGTATTTGCCCATGCGTTTTATAAAAAAATTATGAAGGAATTGAGCAAAACAGAAACACCTCTGTTTTACCTAAACGGTCAAAGTAATATTGAGAAAACGACGTTGGAAATCTATAAATGGCTGATTGAGTAAATGGTTATTATTCCTGAGTTAATGATATTAACACTATTATTATAGTGGAATAAAATTCCAAAAATGTTCACAATTAATATCTTTTCAATCTAATGGTTCTAAGTATTATTATGTGCTGTTTAAGATGGTTTAACAGCTCTTCAAGGTGTTTTTCAAATAGTTCATCCACTTTTTCATGTGCTTCTCTTTGGAAACTAGTATACCGATTTAGAATTTCTTTTCCGGCGGGAGTTAGGGTGGTTCCTTTTCGCCTATTCCCTTGTTGTCGCTCAACTAGTTGAAGCTTCAATCTATCTTCCGTAGCGGTTACTTTCCCCCAAGCATCACGGAAAGACATGCCTAGTAATGCAGCAGCTTGACTCGTTGATCCTGTTTTTTCAATTTCTTCAAATAGTCGAACCCGTCCCTGTCCACAAACTACTTCATCCATAAGCTCAATCCAAATCTTAGATTTCACCTTGAGAGATGGTTTGTTTCTCATGCAATTTCGCCTCTTACGATATTTATTAAACTAATTTCTATCTTACTTACTTATCTTATTTGATAAGCCTCACCATATAACTTTTTTTATACTATAGCTATTTAAATTATACATATCTGAGGATTCAATAGCCATGACTCTTCGTTTACTATTCCTTTTAAGGTAAAAAATGTTAATTCAATTGAAACCTTTTAATTAAGAAAATTAACAAATAAGATAATAAGACCATTTAAGACACTAATGATGCTACACGGTGCCTCTTTTTAAAATAAAATTAAATCTACCTTTGTACGAGTGGTTGGAATTGGAAGAAGCCCAAAAGTACAAAATCCACATGTGCCACGGAGAAACTGTCTAATAGAAGAGTATGATATGCGAACGAACCAAGCAGTCTTCCCATTATCCGGTATGTCTTCATACTAATCTGTATGAAAGTATATATTAACAATATAAAAATGAAATTGGAGGAAACTAGGATGGCTTTAAACAGAGACTTTTTAATGGGGTTTTTATCTGTTCTAACACCTCGTTATGTTTGACAAGGGTCTTCCCTAATTGTTTTCCCTCATGGGTAAGATATACTCTCCCGTAATGCTCAAATTTCACCCATCCCTGATTGGACAGTTTCCTTACCATCCTGGAAACAGTTGACGGATTAACACCGAGAACATTTGCTAGTTGTGATGGAACAACTTGGTCAGTGAGATCTGCAAGTAAATACATATGTTTTTAATACTGTTTCATTACAGATGAAAGCATATAGTTATCAACAACCTTTTATTTATCTAAAAAAATTTACCTAAACCTTATTTTTTTTACTGGACTTAAAAAGTTGCGTGAGGTAAAATCTTATTATCAATAGTATACTGAATTTATTGAAAATTGACAATTTAAATTCAACTATGTGAACAAAAGGGGGAAAGAAAAAATTTAAAACTGGTAATAACAATGATTTTTCCTGAAATTGTTGCTGATTATAAGAACATAATGGTGGATGAAATTTTGTGTGTGGGAAATAAATTTTTATTTATGAATTTTTGTTGGTTAGAGGAAATATTTTGGAAGCATTTTAATATAATGAAAATAAAGCGAGATGATTTGAGTGTTTAAATCAAAACGGAAAAAAAATAAAATCCTTTTAAGCTCTTACGTATGTAAATTATTAGGAATAATGAATGAACAAGAATTTGAGACTATTTTAAACCAATTTCAATCCAAGGATTCTCCGAACTAAACAGGAATGTCATAAGGACCTCTTAATAAGAAAAGCAATAGCCTATATTTTTTTATCAAAAAGTTTACTTTAGGCAATTTTTATGTACGTAGTCAAAATTTACAAGGATTAGTTATGAAGGAGGAGAGATCAAAAGTGAGTTCAAAAGAGGCAGTGGTTGAAAAAGCTGATGTGGATTTAGTGGATGCAAGTAAATCCTGGAAAAGGCAAAACGATAATCCTAGTCTTCAGGAAGTTTATAAGTCGGTTCCTATTAAGAAAACAGGAAGCTTTTTCAGAAAATTGTTAGGTTTTATTGGACCAGGTTATTTAGTAGCAGTTGGTTATATGGATCCCGGAAATTGGGCAACCTCAATTGCAGGGGGATCAGCCTATGGGTATACGCTTCTTTCCGTTATTTTAATATCCAACTTGATGGCGATATTGTTACAAGCCTTAGCCGCTAAACTAGGAATTGTTTCTGGAAGGGATTTGGCACAAGCATGCAGGGATCACTATAGTAAGCCTGTCTCTTTTGTATTGTGGATTTTATGTGAGTTAGCGATTATAGCTTGTGATTTGGCAGAAGTGATTGGTTCTGCAATAGCTTTAAATTTATTATTTAACATCCCTCTTGTATATGGAGTATGCATTACAGCCTTGGATGTTTTACTAGTGTTACTCCTTCAAAATAAGGGCTTCCGCTATATAGAATCAGTTGTTATTGCTCTAATTGTAACCATTGCTGTCTGTTTTGGAATTGAAATGGCCTTGTCAAAGCCTGAAATTGGGGGAATTCTAACTGGATTTTTACCGAGCAGTGAGATTATTTCCAATCCTAAAATGCTCTATATTGCTTTGGGGATATTGGGTGCAACGGTTATGCCACATAATCTTTATCTCCACTCGTCCATTGTTCAAACCAGGAAGTACGATGACACGAAAGAGGGAAAAAGGTCTGCCATAAAGTTCGCCACGATCGATTCAACCGTTGCGTTAATGCTTGCTTTGTTTGTGAATGGTGCAATCCTAATCTTATCCGCAGCTGCTTTCCATACTTCCGGTCATCAAGACGTTGCGGAAATTCAGGATGCTTATCACTTACTAGATCCATTACTTGGTTCAGGTATTGCATCCATTCTTTTCGGTGTTGCATTATTGGCTTCTGGTCAGAATTCTACTTTAACTGGAACACTTGCGGGTCAAATTGTCATGGAGGGCTTTTTAAATATTCGTCTAAAGCCGTGGATACGCCGATTGATCACAAGGTCGATTGCGATTATACCAGCAGTTGTCGTAACCTTTATATTTGGTGAAAAAGGGACCGGACAATTACTCATTCTTAGTCAAGTAATATTATCACTGCAACTCTCGTTCGCTGTTGTTCCACTGGTCATGTTTACTAGTGATAAAAGAAAAATGGGTGAATTCGTAAATAAAGCTTGGGTGAAATGGTTAGCATGGTTTGTTACATCCATTATTATTGTCTTGAATGTCTATTTATTATGGGGAACTTTTTTCTAGATTAATGGAATTGAATATATGTAGATTTGTTACGGAATATTGAAAGCTGCCACTAAAATGGCAGCTTTCGTGCATTTCTGAGAGTGGTGATTTTGATTATTATAATTAATCAACATTTAGAGAGCTTAGAAAATCTAAGCTCTTTTGTTATTTCATACATAATATACAATCCCTTTAGAAAGACAGAATGAGCATATATAATTGTATATTATTGAGTTGGTTATTTCCTTCGATAAAACATTTTTTATAAATTGGTACACTTTTAAAAACCTGCATTGAGGATGCGTCGTCTAAAAGATAGTAAGGAGGGGGAGAAACGTGGAAGAATTAACAGCAGATGTGATAGAAACTGAAGATAAGGAAGTTCTTATCGATGAAATTATGACTAGATACGGGCAGGAGATCTTGCAGCTTGTTTATTCTTATGTGAAAAATCAGGGGCTTGCTGAGGACCTGACCCAGGATATTTTTATTAAATGTTACAAATCTCTACATACATACAGCGGAAAATCGAAGCTGAGGACGTGGTTATGGAGAATTGCCATCAATCATTGCAAGGACTACCTGAAAAGCTGGTATAACAGGAAAGTTATCATGACGGACGAAGAACCAGCAAACAGCAAAACGAAGAAGGAATTGGTTGAGCAGGTAGTGATTCAAAAAGAAGAGGATGATGAGTTGATAGCTGCGATAATGAAGCTGCCGATTAAATATCGTGAAGTGATTTATCTGTTTTATTATGAGGAATTGCCTGTTAAGGAAATCGCAGTACTTACTGATACAGGTGATAACACGGTTAAAACCAGATTGAAACGCGCAAAAGAACTGCTAAAAGAACGATTGGAGGCATAATTCATGGAGGATCGTTTAAAGAATTTTAAAAAATCGATGGATCGAACTACTTTTTCTCAGTTGAATTTTACCGAGCAGCAGAGAGAAGACATTCGTGAAAAAATCAATAAACAGTACGAGAATGAAGAGGATATCTTACTAGCTGTCTTGCAACTTCTTGTCCATGAGAAAACCGGCTTCGAATTAGCAAAACTTTTACGAGGGCGGGGAATTCAAAAATTCGAGGATAACGAAGGATTTCTATATATTCTTCTCCATCGATTGGAACAGAACCAATGTATCCAAGCAACCTGGAACGAATCGGAAGTAAAATCTTATCGGCTTACTGATAAAGGCAAAAAAATCTTGCAAAAAGCAGCAAAACGACAATCAAAAAAACGATTTGCTTTTAAAGAATTGCTTGAGGGGTGAGACCAACGTGGCAAATAAAAAGTATCTATTTTTACATGAGGTCACAGAACAAATAAAATCAAAGGAAGCCAAGAAATATGTTGCTGATGAATTAGGTTATCATTTACAAGAAGCCAAGAAATTATGGATGGATAAGGGATTACCGGAAGCAGAGGCCGAGGAAAAGGCTATTGAGCAAATGGGCAGCCCGAGCAAATTGGGCAAACAGATGAACAAGCTTCATAAGCCAAAGGTTGATTGGTTCATGATAATCCTATTGGTTACCACATTAGGACTTGGATTTTTACCGTTGGTTTCGCTTGGGTACATGGAGGATACTAGGCATTTTTCTATTGTAAAGGGCGTTACAGTTTTACTTGGTGCTACTGTAGCTGTAGGAATAATGTTAATCGATTTTCGAAAATGGAAAACGTGGGGATGGTTGTTTTTTTCCTTAGGGATTATCTTTTTACTCGCCATCAGGTTTTTTTCTAATACGATGATTAATGGGGTACCGCTGCTTAGAATCCCGTCCATTATTACATTAGAAAGCTCAATGGCTTTACCATTCTTTTTCCTAAGTTGGGCTTCATTTTTTAGTAACGAGCGGTTTAAAATTTGGCAAGTTATTATTTTGTTTTTCATTCCATTTCTCTTATTCTTCAGTGTTCCGAGTATTGCCAACACCTTTATGTATACTTGCATGGTAATTGTGATGCTTTGGTGGAGTAGATTTAGCCGTAAAACAATACTGGCAATTATGGGGATCACGTTTGGTTTATTTATGGTAATTGGGATTCAATTCCTGAAGACTTTCCAAATAGAAAGAATTCTTGTCTACTTAAACCCTGAAAAATATTCGAGTGGAGTAGGTTACCTTATACTACGTGTGAAGGAATTAATGGGAAAGGCTGGCTGGTTTGGTAACCCGGTGAACAAGGAATTTATTCCTTCAGCACATACTGATTTTGTTTTTGTAAGTTTAACCTATATGTACGGCTGGTTATTTGCAATAGCACTGGTCATCATACTCTCACTTATTATGGTGAGATTTATTGTCATCTCTAATAAGATCCATGATTGTTTCGCTAAACTTCTTCTGATTGGTGCTACAGCACTTTATGGTGTTCAGCTGGCTAGTAACATCGGAATGGCACTAGGGGTTTTTCCACTTACTTCAATATCATTGCCATTTATTAGCTATGGGTTGATGCCAGTTTTACTAAATTCCTTTCTAATCGGAATGGTGTTAAGTGTTTATCGCAGAAAGGATTTGATATCAACTCGTTTTTGTTAGTGGTAGAGAAGTTTCCCCGTGATTGAACAAAAAGTATTCTATTTAATGAAGATAAAATAGGATTTATTGTTAGGAAGGAACCAATGTTTCTACCTTTATAACAGTTCAGTTAGCGCCTTTATTCTTCCAAAAAGGGAGTTAGCTAATGAAGAAGAAGTAAGAAATATTTTTAATTTTAAAGTTGCTGACCATTCATGAATTAAGGAATAAACCTAAACATCAAAAAGAGCATAGCTTTGTGCTCTTTTTCTAATTTTTGGTCAATACTAGAAACGGAGAATAAAAAGGGTAGCACATATGGATAAAGTGAGGGAACCGAAAAAGGTACCATCGTATCTGCAAAGATTCATATTCCTGCCTCAATTCATTATCCTGCATTTACAGAGGTTCAAACCTTTAAACTAATCAAAGAAGACGGAGAGTGGAAATTTGATGAAGTCATTAGTTATGAAAGAACTTAATAGTGAAAAATATCCATTTTAATTGAAAAATTCCTAAACTAAAGTGGGCGTTTCTGCAATATGCAGGAACGCTTTTTTACTAATGTAAGCAGAATAATATAACAAGAATATTTAATAAAAGAATAGTAAAATAAATCATTTTAAATGGTATAATTTACCTATATGAATATACTAGAGATGCACATTAGTTAGAAACTGCGAAGAAAAGATTATATACAAATTAGCAAAGAAATAATAATTTTTTTCCGATAGAAAAATAGTGGTTTTTTCAGGAGGTATTATATGTTAGGTCATTTAGGATTTTCATATATAGGTCTGATATATTTATTGATGTTATTTATTCCAAATATCATTTGGAGTAAGAATCAGCCAATAGATTATGACTATACCCAAGAAAACAAAATATTATTATTGTTTGAACGTGTTGGACAAATATGTTGTTCGTGTAGCGTATTGATTTTTAGTGATTTTAACATTGCTTCCTTTTCAGCATGGAGTTTTTGGCTACTAGCATCATTTTTACTTATGATTCTTTATGAGATTTGTTGGGTTAGATATTTTACTAATGAATATACAGAAGAAAATTTTTATCGTAGTTTTTATGGGATTCCCGTACCTCTTGCGAGTCTACCTGTCACGGCTTTTTTATTATTAGGCATTTATGGTAAAGTTGTTTGGCTAATTGCATCTTCTATCATACTTGGTATAGGACATATAGGAATACACATTCAGCATTTAAAAGCAATAAAATAGTTAATAAAGAACAGGGGGAAGGGGTTTTGCCTTCCCCCTTAAATTATTGTTCTAGGTAGTCCAGGTTTTAATCTTTAATGTCTCTTAGTAGAGAATTCAGGATTTGAAAAAACTGAAGTTGTGTAATTCAATTTATAAGTTGAGAATGAAAAGCTCACGTCAATTGGTGCTTACTGCCCAAATGTAGCAAGATAAGCGAATAAAAAAGCAGTACCGGCACTATAAAAGTGTTGGTACTGCCTTATTGAGTGACAAGTGTTTTGTAAATTAGAACGTACTTGCTACTTTAACAGCTTTTTCAAGCCCTGCGGCAATAATTTCTTCTGCTTTATCAGGGAATTGGTTGTGACCTTCAATCACTACTTTCTCTAAATCTTTTACCCCGAAGAAGCTCAACATACTTGCTACATATTTAACAGCCATTTCTATTTCAGCTGCTGGTCCTTTAGAATATACACCGCCACTTGCGTTTAATAATGCAATTTTCTTATTTCCAATAAGACCTACTGGACCTTCTGGCGTATATTTAAATGTTTTGCCCGCGCGGTTTAAGTAATCAATATATGTGTGTAGTACAGCTGGGATTGTTAAATTCCATAACGGGAAAGCAAATACAACTTTATCAGCTGCAAGGAATTGATCTAAATATTTATCAGCAACAGCTACTGTTTTTTCTTCTACTGCTGTTAAATCAAGTCCTCTGCTAGCCTTAAATGTACCGTTAATCATATCTACTCCTACATATGGTAATTCTTCATTGTATAAATCAAGCTCTACTACTGTATCATTTGGATGTGATTCTTCGTAGCTCGCTAAAAAAGCCTCATATAATTTCACACTAACCGCTTGATTGGCTGGACGATTGTTTGCTTTTACGAATAAAACTGTTGTCATTCTCGTTTCCTCCTGTTACTCACTCTTAGTTGTTATCTATTTACTCACTAAAAAGGCATTCCATTTTAGTTATTTAGTATACCGTTAGCAAATTAGAAAAAATGCTAGAGGTTATTTCGTCAGCTAGATGTTAAATTAGTAACACATTAACTTTACAATATCTTTTTAAAACTATACTCCATTTCTCCAGCTAGAGCTTCCGGAGTATCACCAGTTTCTCTAAAATCATGCGTATAAATTTGTTCAAACGGACCAAAATTTACTTGCTTATAAAATTCAAAACAAGGGAATCCATCATGTTCTCCTTGAATATCGATACTACCTTCTTTTTTAACCTGTACAGTTAATAGGTAGTCAACAGGGGGCGCATATACATTTAATGGGTTGCTAGCACTTGCACTCATTTGAAACTTGACGTCATCAGAACTCCATACAATATTAGTGCACGAAATACCTTCTGTACTTGCTTTTCCAGTTCTTTTATTAACGGAACCATCTGGATTTGTGACTCTTTCTGTTGTTATTCCAGTATTCGCGTATGAGAAAATTTCTTTTTTATCAAAATCTACAACTACTTCTTGTTCAACTCTGGAACGCATAGTGTTTACAGCATATGGTGTAAATTCACGTGAATCACCTTCGAATTGGATTATATTTCCTGTTTTGGTGTCCATCTTAGGTTCAGTCCAAGACACTGGAATAAATACACTTGCTCTAATTTTAACCATGTGAGTCATATAGAACCTCCATATAGAATTGATTTTTTTAGCGAACCCCATTATATAACAAAAGTAAAATAGTCAACTTGATTGACTACAAAGTGCATAGTACAATGGAATTCAAATAAAGTCAACTTAGTTGACTTTATTTAAGGAGGTTTATGTATGAATCACCAAGTATTTAATGAATTGGATCTTACATCACTTTTGTCATTATCCTTTAGTGCATTGATTGATGAACTACATGACAGATTGAGGGAATTAGGGTTTGGAGATATTAGACCTGCACATGGTTTTATGTTTAAATGTATCACACCTAACGGAGCAACAGGTATAGAACTAGCTGAGTATTTAGGAATTACAAAGCAGGCTGTAAGTAAAATGGTAGATTATCTTGAGAAAAGTGGTTATGTTGTGCGCCAAACTCATCCTACTGATAAAAGGGGAAAAATTATTGTTTTGACCGAACGAGGTTGGTTAGTAGTAAAAGCAAAAGAGAAGATACTAACTGAGATTGAAGGAGGCTGGAGTAAAAACATAGGTACTGAACGAATGCAAATGCTCAAAGAAGATTTATCAAAATTAGTTTTCGAAGAAAATACAGGTAAATTATCATCGAGGTTAAGACCTGTCTGGTAAAAATTGAACTTATTAAGGGGACTTTTAAGCGTACCTGCAACTTCATTTTAAAATGTATTAAATAAGATGAAATGATATTTGAAGGGAGAAATGTTTTTTGGATACTAATATGATTCAAAAAGTGGGACAAATTGGGGTACCAGTTAAAGAGTTAGATAAAGCAATCCATTTTTATAAAGATAAACTGGGTCTTTCCCTTTTATTTATTCAGATAGTATGGCCTTCTTTGAATGTAACGGTCTACGTCTGCTCCTAAGCCTCCCTGAAAAAGAGGAATATGCTCATTCTAGTTCAGTCATTTATTTTCAAGTTGAAAATATTAAAGAAACTTATGAGAATTTAATAGGTAAGGAGGTTACTTTTATCGATGAACCACATATCGTAGCGAAAATGGGAGAAACGGAAACATGGATGACGTTTTTTAAAGACACGGAAGGTAATACTCATGCTTTAATGAGTGAAGTACAAGTTTAATGAAAAGTATGGAGAGACCGTCTAATATGAACGGCCTCCCTCGTTTTTTATAAGCCTATTTTATATATAGCATATCTTATGCACTTTCTAGTTGAAACATTGATGCAGCATGCCATTCATAAAGAAACAAGGTAGAGAATAAAGTCTCTACCTTGTTTCTTTTGTTTATGTAGAAGTTGAAGATACCCCGTATTTCTTTATAAGTTATCCTCAATAAAATCTGGAATGTTTGCACTAAAATGGTTCACCTGGAAACTCACCTTTATGGCAGAATTCGCAATAAACATCTGATGGTGCATTGTTGTTTTTACCGTTTTCTTCTGGCTTTTTATTGTCGTGACAGACAAAACACTTTTCTCTTTCTTTACTTGATGCAGAATTATATCTGTGAGTGTCCGTTAACCATGTGTAGCGGTCTTTGTGACTAGCTGGACTATACGCATGACAGGTGCTACAGAAACTATTACTGCGAGATTCACTAATCAAAGTGTGTAAGTCTTTTTTATGGGTAACCTCTTTTTGGTTTTTATTTAACAACGTTCTTATATCCTGTTTTTCCTGGTTTTTAATCCATAATGAGTTTTGATGACAGTTTAGACATCGACTAAGGTCTTTTCGAGCTGTTTCCCCATGTAGTTTGCTCCAGCCATTATATTCATGATTTTTTGGTTTCTTGATTTTTTGATGGCAAGTGAAACATTCCATTGAAATTTTGACATCGGTTTGCTCTTTGCCAATCGCTTCAAGAATGATCTTTTGAGTATTTTCAGGTAGTTCCCTTGCAAATACGCCTGCTTTCATTTCAGGTGTCTCCTTAAAGACCTCTTCAACCTTCTCTTTCTGTTCCTTACCAAGGTTTATTTTCGGCAAACTGTAGGTGATATCCTTCCATGGCTTTTTGCCCTGGTTAACTTGATTGTGACAATCAATACAGGTACCCATGTTTGGCTTTACGTATTTTTCATCCATCAGCTTTTTGGAGTTTTTCTTTGTCCAAGCAAAGTATGTAGTGGAATCATTAATTCCCCTTTCGACCACCTTAGCATGGACAATTCCGCTATGACAGGTGATACAAGGAATTCCCTTTTTAATATGACCTTTATGATTGACTTTTAGATCTCCTGTTGCGGTGACTAAGCGATTTCTCGAGTGACACTGTTCGCAGTTCTCGTTTGATACTGCCACCTTCGGTACAATCGGGTCCGGTGGTCCAACAACGTGGTTATACACTTCTTTTAGTATTTCTACTTTATTTTCAACCAAATTGCTTGTTCCAGGTTTATTATGGCATTGAATACATTGGATTTGATTATGAGCACTTGCCTGAAAGGTAACGTGTTCAGGTGACATTTCATGACAAGAAGAACAAAAGGACGTTGTTGAGGTAAAGCTAATCGCTCCATATAAAAAACAAATCACGGCAATAAATGTCGTTAAAGAAAGGACAAGTAGCCTCCAACGTTTAATCCGATTTTTTGCTTTTTTCTCTTCTCTACTAGTGGTCTCTGGATCTCCTAAATCTGGATTTTGTCCAGGCTCGACAGCTTGTTTCTTTTTCCAATAAGCCAAGGTAATCCCCCCTCTTACAGATAGTATCTTACCAGAATCGTCCTTACCATATAGACATTTTCAAAAAAATGTCACATTTTTAATATTTTTCTATTTCCAATAAGAAGGTGGTGTTAACCCTTGTTTTTCCTAAAATTTAGGTCTAAAGTTTAATCGTAAAGTAGGGAATGATTCCTTATTTATTTCTCATAATTTCAAAGGACACAATCACCAACTCCTTTGTTTCAAAACAGTTTTATCGGTTGATAGGATATTCTACTGTTCAACCCAAAACGTCTAACCATATTAAAATGCTTAGGGCATTTTTAAAATACAAAATACCCTACAATTAAATAGGGTACTTCAATTTATGGTTTATATTGTTCTAATAATCTTTTAAAGTAATTAAAAGATAAAATTACAATTCCCGGTTTGCTTTGGAATTTTTAACTCATCATTTACTTATGGTACTGTTCACAGTGATTAATCTAAATGAGGAGGTTTTACACAATTGGTAACGGATTTATTAATTGCTTTAATGATTGGCTTTACTATGGTAGATTCAAGGAAATGACTTCATTGGGGGAATAAGCATGTACAAGGTTATGCATGGATTACGGAAAGCGCGAAGATGGAATTAATAGGATGGTATATGACCTTTTAAACTTGATCCAAATCTCCACTTCTAGCTGAAGTTGTTGCAGGAGGCACTTCCTCGTACTATTCAACTTAAGTTCCTACTGCCGTTAATTAGTAGGAGTTCATAAGGCGCGGCGGGAATTATCAAGCTTATGCCAAAGTTGTTCAGGACTATGGCTCCGCATAAAAGATTATTCTTCTCCCGCCACAACGCGAAAATAGAGGAACCTTACTTATTGGTTTCTAAGGATATGCTCGATTCGCTTTTCCGGCACGACCCAGATTACGGCAACGAGTACGTAAAAGAAACCGGATAACCAAGGACTTACATATGCGGTCAATATGGCGAGCAAGTAGAGGAAAGGAGATATTTTCACCTTCAAGTCATTGCCCATCGATGTAACAAAAGCGGAATCGCTGGAATGTTGGCTAATGATCGCAAGCTGGAGCAGCCAGTAAGAGGTCGCAGAGAGCAGAAGAATGATGCCGTACAACGCGATTGGCGCAGGTGCAAAATGGCTTTCCCCCATCCAAGCGGTCGTGAACGGAACAAAGGATAACCAGAAGAGTAATATTAAGTTGAGCCACATCAGCCGTCCATTCATTGTTCGAATCATGTGTAGCAGATGATGATGGTTGTTCCAGTAGATGCCGACATACACGAAACTGAAGATGTAACTGAGAATCTTCGGACCAAGTGCAATTAATGAATGCCAGTCGTGGCCTTCCGGTACTTTGAATTCTAGCACCATGATCGTAATGATAATCGCCAGAACTCCATCGCTAAACGCTTCCATTCGGTTTGGTTTCATTTTCAGATCTCCTATTTATCGCCTCTCGTTTTTTTAACTATTTTTTCTTTAGTTATATCTGAATCTATTTCGTAAAGTCAAGAACAATTTTCATCCATTCACGAGACTACAATTTCAATGTAATTGGTATCCAAAGCAACAGAAGGAATAGACTCTGAACTCAATACAACTACCGATTACCACTTATTTTACAGGTGCGAAAGCTGAAATATAAGTAATGTATTAAAAGGACTTTTTTATTATAAAAATCTCAAATAAAAAGTGGAAATAATCTTCCCATTTCACGGACAGCCTTGAATAAAAACCTCATTTATTTATTGGGTTTTAACTAGCACTGCTTATGGGCAGAATAAGCATAATCTCTCTTGTAAACCTTCTAAGACTTCTCCTGGCACTTCCCTGACCTTGATATCCCCACCTAGGAAAAGTAGCCAATTTGTTATTTCGGTCAATTCTTCGGGATTATTAACATTGATAAAAGTCTTTAGAATGGCTGTGGTTTGGTAAGGATTCGTATAGGAAATTGAAACTTTTAAAGGATGGTATTTTTTGAACTGGGCAATCGCCTTTGGACCAAGTTCAAGGACAAGGTTAATTACTTCTTCCTGCTTACTTAGTTTTTCTAAAATCTTTTTCTTACTTATTCTTTTTTTGGTAGGGTATGGTTTGACATTGGTGAGATTGTCGACAGGGAAAATCTGCCTCTTTTCATCCTTTAAGTCAAAGCCTTCAATCAGCCAAAGGCCTTTTTCATGATAAAGGTGCAAGAGATAAATTGAATAAGACTTTATTACCTTCTCTTCTTTGATGGTAATCAATAAATAGCTATCCAAAAGAAGGATTTGGATGAGTTTTTCTAACATAGGATGGGGTAGGTCTGACAGATCAAGTAGGTCGGGATTATTGGGGTTGGTCCCTTCAAAAAGCAAGATTTGATTTAAAAGAACAAGGTCATCTTGCTGGTTTTCTGAGATGAGGCCTAGTAATTTTTCAGCTAAAGACTGACGACTCTTTAGATAAGGGAGTTGTTGATTTCTTGTGGCCATAAAGGCAATAAAAAGAGCTTTAATCTCATTATCGGTAAAGCGAACAGTGGGCAGGACAGAGTTGTTCATGACAAAATAACCCCCATCCCTTCCAACTTCAGCGACAAGTGGCATCCCCATGGCTTCAATTTCTCTGATATCTCTAATAGCTGTCGAACGAGAGATGTTAAATTCTCGCATGATTTCAGAAATTGTAAAGTGGGCGCGGTTGTTGATATACCGCATGATGATATTAATCCGTTCAACTTTATTCATCGGGACCTCCTAAACAGTATCATTTTTTGACATGATTTAAGGCTATTATAAACTCATCAAGTGAAAAGACAAATCATTTGATTAATTTAAAAAAGAGGAAGTGTTTGAATATGGCAGATTATACCCTAGAAGAAAAAGAGAGCTTTACCGTTTTAGGTATTGGAACTGAGCTTAAGAGCGATTACACAGACTTTGCTGGCATAAACAAGGAAAAGGCAGACTTTTGGTGGGCCGTCAAACAAGATGGAATGCTTGACATTTTAAAAGCCATAGCCACAAATGACTACATTTTTGCCGTGAACGAAGCGGTGAATAACAAGATGATGCATTATGCTGGCGTCATGACAGAGGCATCGGTACCAGAAGAATCCAGAGTTATCCAATTTCCGAAGGGGGAATACCTAGTTGTTAAAGGGGAAGGGAAGACGGCTGATGAGTTGAGTAATAAGCTTGCTGGCATTGCCTTTGGTCAAGTCTTGCCAGAAGCAAAGAATTTTGCCTATGTTGGTGGGCCAAATGCAACGGTTGAGATGGGGCAGCGAAACGGCTTAGTATTTGGTGAAATGTGGATTCCTGTTGTTAGGAAATAAAGAGATAAAAGGAGGGATGGAATTGTCCTATATCGTTGATTTTAAAAATGTGTCTACGGTTGGTTTAGAGTCTTCACCTGTAGTAGAAGCGCTTGCTGGTTTACGAGCTAATGAAGCCCGTTACTTTATGAACAAATACAAGCATGAATTTACGGTTGTACCAGCTAGCGAAAGCCAGGAGACCTTTGATTATGTGAACCGAATTTTGAAAGAAGAACGTGATATTGAGTTTGCGGCCAAACCTTTAGAAACGTCGCGTTTTCAAGTGGAAAATATCAAATTTGCCTACGTCATTTATGAGGATGGTCTTGTGGTTAACGTCATGTATACGGTTGATGACCATAAGAAACGGGCTGTTGGTTTTAAGCTTTCTGAGGGGATGGAGGTACCAAAGGAGTTAGAAGAGAAGTTTAAGTTTGCTAGGCAGAAGTCTAAACTAGCTGGAACAATTCGGGGCTCGTATTTTGTAATTAAAAGAGAATATTAAAGTAAGCAAAAGCGCAAGTGGAGGAATTCAGCCATTTTTTGTATTTGGTCATTCTTTTTCGTCATTTGGATAAGAAAATACTGATTGAGCAAAAAAAAATAAATTCATCGCAAGAGCAAAAAAAACCATTCATGCAACAAATGTTCATCTAGGCATTCAAATAAGAAAAGCGCAAGCGCCCTGGTCAGCGGCGTATGGCCTGGAGCGCTCCAACTGAGATAAAGGAAACACGGTGAGCGTAGCGACCGATGTTGACTTATCGTAGGGCGGAGAGCGAAGGACACTAGCCGCTAGGGCGCTGGAGCTAGACATTTCTCAAAGCCCAAACTTATAAATTCTTATATAATAACAAAACAGCACCTTTCCATCAAATTAGAGGGTGCTGTTACTTTTTTCGCAAAAACCTCATTTACTTATGATATGGTTCACCAAAGTTTATTCTAAACTGTTAAAAGTTCGATTAAAGAAAATTAATTCAAAGATTGTATTAAATCCCATCATATTATGAAAAATCACAAGTGCTTATAAAATTTGGCTGTTTTCGCCAAATACTGTTGCTTTTCTTACTAAATCGGCCTAATTCCTTTGATTCGGATGAAAATATTTATTCGTTTCATGATTTTAAAAGCAAATTCCTCCAATTTTTCTCTAAAAGATCTTTCGATATTTAGATTATCAGCGACATTTAGGATATATCAGCGAGTTTGTTGTTTTTATCAGCGACATTTAGGATTTATCAGCGAGTTTGTTGTTTTTATCAGCGACTTTTTATAATATATCAGCGAATCGAAGAGTAATTGTCAGATCATCCTTAGATTTCAATAAAAGCAACAATCTAGGAAAGAAGAGCCTAAAATTCCACCACGATATAATGCAAGTTTAAAGAAAGAAATGAAAGGCAGGTTCACTCCAGAATCTGTCTTTTTTATTGTTTTTTAAAAAAACAATAGGTATGAAAACGAGCCTCCTAGGGGATATTTTCTTAAGGGTACTTAAGAGGGGGACATGATGATTTTAAACAATGACCAACTAAGAGCTAGGGCACATGAGTTCGCCCTAACAAATGAATTGAATACAACCAACAAGCTGACTGCACGATATTGGCCTGCATTTCGATCGGATGTGTCTAGCCTGCACGAATTCGCCGAGCAATTAGGCAACACCATAGTAGGGTGTAAACAACCGGCGGAAGATTGGCTACTTGATCACATAAACTTTATCGAAACACAAGCAAAAGTGGTTCTTCGCGAACTTCCCCGAGCTACACTTAGACAATTGCCCAAATTACGATTTACCGGTATGCCGCGAATATACGCCATGTGCAACGATTATCTTGAGCATGTGGATGGACGCTATGACACAAACTCGTTCGAATGTTATCTTTCCTCGTATCAGGAAGTTTCTGTCCTTAAGGATGTGGAATGTTGGGCGTTACCTAGTGCAATAAGAGTGATCCTCATTCAACGGTTGGCGGTATTGATGCGTGAGATTCGCCATCGACATGAGGTATGCCATTCGATTACTTCCTTGTTAGATCAGATAGAGGCAAAGAATTTGTCTGACACTAAAATACGTACTTTATTGGAACAAGAAACGCGTAAAAAAGCATTGGGACCCATCGAGATCGTCCATTTCGTCAAACATTTAACTGAATGGGAGCCCAATATTCAGATTGTTCACGACTGGCTTCGAGCACATGTAGAGAATAATGAATCGAGTCTGGAGCAAATGGTTTCGCTAGAACATCAACTTCAAGCAGAACTACAAGTGACCTGTGGCAACTTAGTCCAAAGTCTGCACATTTTAGAGCGTCTCCCATGGCGGTTGACGTTCACAAGAATTTCTTATTTGGAAAAAATCCTCCAAACTGATCGTGAGTATAAACGGCTAGATTTGGCAAGCAGTGACTTACTTAGGGGGCGTGTTACCACCATTGCACAGCAACTGAAGGTCCCAGAAACGTTAGTTGCCCAAACTGCGATACGCCTAGCTAAGCCGCAACATGGAGACTTAGATCAAGTAGAGGTATTATCTCGAAAGTCCTATCTTGCCTATTATTTGCTCGATCCTCACGGCATCAAGGACTTACGTACAGAACTCAGCAAGATAGCTCGTCCGCGCGTTCTGCCACAGCTTGCCATTCGACGCCAGCCGTCGCTTGTTTATTTATCTAGCCTTATTTTATTGTTTGTTGCGTTGTTGCTGTTGGCTGGGGGATGGGTAACATCTGGATTGGCCGTTCGTCCTATTTCTTGGCTTGCTATTGTTGCAGCCCTAATGTTTCCTGTCAGTGAATGGGTTATCACCATTGTTCATGAAGTTATCTGTAAATGCTGCCGACCTACCCCGTTACTTCGTTTTGATTTTTCAGAAAGGCTACCCGAAGAGGCTCGAACGATGGTCGTTATGCCGATTATTTGGTCGAGTGTTGAAGAAGTGGATGATGTGGTCAAAAGGCTTTTAGTTCACTATCATGCAAATCGTCAACAGAACATCCATTTTGGGATACTGGCAGACTTTTTGGATGCATCGACCGAATCATTGTCATCCGATGAAAGAATAATCGCACATGCAATCGAACAAATAGATGCTTTAAATAAGAAGTTCGGGACCGATAAATTTTTCTTATTTCACAGATCTCGTCTTTACAATAAAGTTGACCAAATTTATATGGGCTGGGAACGCAAACGTGGCAAACTTGTTGAATTCGTCGAGCTTCTTTCTGGGAGTGAGCAAACTAGTTATTCCACGATATATGGGCAAACAGACGTGCTGAAGAACATTCGATATGTTTTTACAAGCGATCATGATACACAGCTTCCTATTGGCGTCGTTAGCCGCCTGGCTGGTACGATTCATTTTCCATACAACCGACCGCGTCTTAATAAGGCAGGGACACGAGTGGTGGAAGGGTTTGGTATCCTTCAGCCTAGAATTGGCGTGAGTTTTGAGTCAACACAAAATTCACGTTTTGCGGCCTTATGGGCTGGAGAACCGGGGATTGATCCTTATGCTTTTGCGGTCTCGAATGCCTATCAGGATTTATTTGGGCAGGGTATCTTTGTCGGTAAAGGCATCTTTGACGTGGACGTATTTCGAAAGATTCTGGTGAACCGAATACCAGATCAGCATGTTCTTAGTCATGATTTACTTGAAGGGGGCCTCCTGCGCACTGGCTTGACTTCTGACATTGAAGTGGTGGAGTCACATCCAAGTACATTTTATTCTTACCAAAATCGTTCTCACCGCTGGATTCGCGGGGATTGGCAGCTGATTAAATGGTTGGGTGTGCAATGCCAAGATCGTTATGGTGAGAAAAGAAGGGTGGATTTGGATGGGCTGACCCGTTGGCAAATCATTGATAATTTACGGCGCAGCCTGCTGGCACCAGCCCTGTTAATCGTTGCCATTCTAGGACTATACACGCTTCCCAGCCGGAGCTGGGTGTGGGAAACCATTGTGGTATTAACGATTTTCCTTCCATTTCTACGTGCTGTCTTATCATCGCTCCTTGGCCGGCACTTAAGCCGTACCCTTGGCGTGAGTTTTATCCAAAGTGGTATCCAGCTAATGATCCTTCCTTTTTCTGCTGTGCTTTCTTTAGACGCTATTCTACGAACGCTTTACCGCTTATTCGTTAGTCGACGCAATTTACTAGAGTGGATTACCTTTGCCCAGGCGGATCACCATTCCAAAAAAGGGCCAGTTCTGATGTTTGCACCACTAGGTTATCTGATTATTTCCTTGTTTGCAGTCCTTGCATGGCTTTCAGATGGCTTTTTTGACCGTATGATAGGTGTTGTGGCGCTTTGCATTTGGCTAATTGCCCGGCCGGTCATCCAGCAATTGAACCGGCCAAAAATAGTTGATAATCGCACTTGGGTGAAGGAAGCACGTTCAGAACTGAAAGAATTGGCCTTTAAAATCTGGTCCTTTTATGCACGCTATGTGACGGAAGAAGAATCGTGGCTGCCGCCCGACAATGTCCAGTATCATCCAAAGGAGATTATTGCCCATCGTACATCACCGACCAATATTGGACTTTATTTAGCAAGTGTCGTTGCTGCTCGAGATCTGGATTTCATCGATACAGCTACAATGATTAAACGGATCAAATCAACAATGGTGACACTTGAACGGATGGAAAAATGGAATGGGCATTTATTGAACTGGTATGATACACGTTCATCGGATCCTCTTTTTCCTAAATACGTTTCCACGGTTGATTCCGGAAACTTTGTTGCCTACCTTATGGTTGTACGACAAGGCCTGCTTGAATGGGGACAGCGCGAGGAGGCTTATAAGTCCGATATTGACCACTTGACAGAAGATATCGACCAACTTATTGAACAAACTGATTTTCAGTCGCTGTATAACCCAGATGAGCGCTTATTCTGTCTTGGTTATCATGTTGACTCAAACCAAAAAGATACCACTCTTTATGATTTGCTGGCTTCAGAAGCACGACAAGCGAGTTTTGTCGCTATCGCCTTGGGGCAAATTCCGGTTTCTCATTGGTTTACTTTAGGCCGGACGATGACCATTTCAAGAAAATGCAAGACATTGTTATCTTGGTCGGGCACGATGTTTGAGTATTTGATGCCAAGTCTGATTATGCGGACCTACCGGAACACAATCTGGGATTCTACTTATCAGGGTGTTGTTCATCGGCAGCAGGAATATACGGATAAATATCAGGTCCCATTTGGGATTTCAGAAAGCGGCTATTATGCGTTCGATTATCAATTGAACTACCAATATCGGGCTTTTGGTGTTCCAGGACTGGGACTTGATCGTGGTTTGGAGCAGAATTTAGTCATTGCCCCGTATGCGACAATCATGGCACTACCTTATGCTGGTCAAGCTGGTCTCACCGCCTTGAAAAAGTTTGAAGACTATGATGCGAAAGGCGAATTTGGTTTTTATGAAGCGGTTGATTTTACAACAGTAAGACTACCAAAAGGCAGGCGATATCAAGTTGTTCAGAGTTACATGGCTCACCATCAAGGTATGAGCATGCTAACCCTTATCAATTTATTGGCGGATGAAATCATGGTCAAACGCTTTCATGAGGATGCACGGGTATGTTCAGCAGACTTGCTTTTACAAGAGCGCATCCCTAGTAAGGCGGCGTTAATTGAAGAGCCAATCGGGTTCCATTCGAATTTCACTGATTTTGATGCTCAGTTGGACAATATGGAGCGGACCTATACGAAACCGACCATTGTTCCAGAAGTAAACATAGTGTCAAATCATCGCCTGACCAGTATAAACACGAGTGATGGAACAGGGATGCTTACATGGAATGGACTTGCTGTCACAAGATGGCAAGAAGATCCAGTTATGGATACGTCAGGCCCAATTATTTACATTCAGGATGTCCTTTCTGAAGATCTTTGGAGCATTACAAGATTTCCTTGTCAGGGAGATGAAGACACAAAAACGGTGTTCCGTCTCGATAAAACGACCTTTGAAGGGAATTATCGTGACATCTCAGCTAAACTTGAATTAACTATATCTCCAGATAGTGACGCAGAGGTTCGGCGGCTTCAATTAGTCAATAACAGCGACGAGGAGCGAATACTAGAAGTAACCTCATTTCTAGAAATAGCGCTTGCAAGCCCATCGGCAGACCGTGCTCACCCAGCATTCAGCAAGTTATTTATCGAGACAAGCCACGATGACCAGTCAGAATGCTTATTGGCAAAGAGACGTGCGCGAGAAGATGATGAGTCCGAGACATGGTGTGTTCACACTGTTTATGTGGATGGTACCGAAGCAGGAGATTACGAATTTGAGACAGATCGAGCAAAATTTATAGGACGTGGTTATTCACTTAAAGCTCCAAAGGCGATGTATTCACGGCTACATGGATCAACTGGTTCGGTAGCGGATCCAGCGTTTGTGATGAGACGCCGCCTTCAATTGGGACCAAGGGAATCAGCCACGGTATATTTTGTGACGGGTATCGCAGAAAGTCGGGAAAAAGTGCTGGATACGATGAATCAATTACGGGAACCGCAGCAAGTAGCGAATACGTTTCATTTAGCCTGGGTACGTTCGCAAATCGACCTCAGGCACCTGCATTTAACGGCAAAACAGGCAACTGAGGCACACCTATTGGCGGGGCGGCTCCTTTATACTCCACCGCTCTCGGATGTGCGTCGGGAGGCAATCGCCCAAAATACATTAGGTCAGTCTGCCTTATGGTCACATGGAATTAGTGGAGATGTGCCAATCGTAATGGTGACTGTCAGCAACTTAGCCGATTTACCGTTCGTTATTCTTTTAGCACGCCAACATCAATATTTATGTACCCAAGGACTGGAAATCGATCTTGTGGTACTGGATGTGACAGTTGGTGGCTATCAGGACCAGCTGATGAATCGTTTACGTGATCAGTTAGCATCGCGGGGAATTGGAGAAATGAAGCGAATTGTAGGTTTAAAGGAGTCTCAGCTCCAAGAGAATGAACGCAATCTCCTCTATGCAGTGGCGCGTGTTTTACTTCGGGCTGGAGGTCCTAGTTTGCCTGCCCAATTGCGATTGGATGATGGAGAGGTAAGACCTTTACAAGAACAGCCTGTGTCAAAGCAAACCTTTCAGCGTAATGATGAACCAGTTCGTATTTCGGCAGAGCGAGAATTTTTCAATGGTTGGGGCGGTTTCGTTGAAAATGGTCGGGAATATCAACTACATGTTCAAGAAGGGAATTACCTGCCGAAGCCATGGAGTAATGTTCTAGCAAATCCACACTTCGGATGCTTACTCACGGATTTTGGCACTGGGTATAGTTGGTGGCGTAACTCTCGAGAGTGTAAACTGACACCTTGGACGAATGATCCTGTCCTTGACCAACCTGGCGAGTGCCTTTATTTAAGCGACCTCGATACGAATCAAATCTGGTCAGCCACGGCAAAACCAGCAGGTAATGGGCGTACTTACAAGGTTACTCATGGGAAGGGATTTAGCCGGTTTGAACTTCTAGACGGAGATATCGTGCATTCGATGGAGACGACTGTTCCACTGAATGATCCACTAAAACTAATCCAGCTTCGTCTTCACAATAAAAGCAAAGCATTAAAGCGAATTTCCATTACCTATTACGTTGAGTGGGTTATTGGGGTGTTGAGAGAAGCACAGGCTCCGTACATTGTTTCTGAGTGGGATCAGGATGATAAAGCTATACTCGCCCGTAATACGTACCAAGAGACCTTTCGTAAAGCAATCAGCTTTTTACACTTTTCAATGCCTGATCATAAGAAGAAAACATCGGAACAGACGTTTTCTTGGACATGTGACCGGCAAGAATTTATTGGTCATGGTGGGACATTGGAATGCCCTTCAGCACTTTTAGCAGAAAAATTGTCGAAGCGGACAGGGACATTTTCGAATACTTGTGGAGCGATTCAGACTGTGGTCGAACTACCTCCAGAAGAAGAGGTAACCGTTACCATCCTGCTTGGCTGTGCGTCTTCAAAAGAAGAAGTACATTCGCTGATTAGAAAGTATGGTCAACCATCTGCCTACGAGGATGCGTTTTCGAGTGTGACGCGTTATTGGGAACGCCTACTTGGACAGGTGCAGGTAAAGACACCAGATCGGGCAATGGATATCATGATGAACGGTTGGCTATTATATCAAACACTTTCTTGTCGATTGTGGGCCCGCACTGCCTTTTATCAAGCTGGAGGGGCATTTGGTTTCCGCGACCAGCTCCAGGATTCGCTAGCGTTCTTACATGCAGACCCTTCCATTACAAGAAAGCAGATACTCATTAATGCTGCCCATCAATATCAGGAGGGGGATGTCCAACATTGGTGGCATGAAGAAACGCATAAAGGAATAAGAACAAAATTTTCAGATGATTTATTGTGGCTTCCTTACACTGTATCTCGTTATATAGAACAGACGGGTGATGATGATGTCCTCAACGAGAAAATTCCCTTTCTTTCTAGCGAAGTCCTGCAAGAAGGTGAATTGGAGCGGTACGAAGATACTGTTGTATCTGACGAATGGGGTTCAGTTTTAGAGCATTGCCTGCGGGCCCTTCACCATGCTTTGAAGTTTGGTGAACATGGAATCCCGTTGATGGGAATTGGCGACTGGAATGATGGCATGAGTCGAATCGGTGCTAAAGGGCGTGGCGAGAGCGTCTGGCTAGGGTGGTTCTTACTTGATATTCTTAAACGGTTTTCGAGATTTCACAATGGTGTCATTCCTCCCGATTCCATTGCACAGTTTGAAAAAGTATCGCATGAATTGGTGGAACACCTAAACCATCATGCATGGGACGGTGCTTGGTTTCGCCGAGCATTTACCGATACGGGGACATGGATTGGGTCGAGTAGGAACAAGGAGTGTCGGATCGATGCTATCGCTCAATCATGGGCTACCATCTCGCAAGGAACTTCTGCCGATCGACAGTTGCGGGCAATGGCTTCGTTTGACCGTGAACTAGTCGATCGCGATTTGAAGCTTGCCCGGTTATTGACAAAACCATTTGATGTGACTAAACCTAGTCCAGGTTACATTCAGGGCTATCCTCCGGGAATTCGCGAGAATGGCGGACAGTATACACATGGTGTCATTTGGGGAATTGTCGCTTGGGCCATGTTAGAGCGGAATGATAAAGCATTTGAGCTTTTTTCAATGCTCAATCCAATCACACACACCCAAAGCTTTCGCGACGTGCAAATATATGAAAATGAGCCATATGTGATGTCAGCGGATGTGTACACGGCAAATCCGCATCAAGGTAGAGGCGGATGGTCTTGGTATACGGGAGCCTCGGGCTGGATGTACCAGGCAGGATTGGAGTATGTATTGGGACTCAAGCTTCAAGAAAACAAGATATATATTCAACCTTGTGTTCCTTCTGAATGGAAATCGTTCACAGTTGACTACCGTTATGGAAAGACAACCTATTCGTTTGAGATCTTTTGCAAACAAGAACACGGGGTTCCAATAAAATGGGTGGTTGACGGCAAGGAATTCGTGAATCAGTCTTACCTGCAGCTTGTTGATGACGGTCAAGACCACCAAGTTGTTGTTCATCTCGGTTTGCACGCTTCTAGTACTGTTGGATAGTGGCAAAGGTGAAAGCCAAAGGATGATGGTGTTCTTTTTGCTTTATACCAAACAAAAGAAGAGGGGATTTTCGCCAATAGAGGTCATTGGCTACCGAAACGGTGAAAAAAGGGAGAGGCTGGTAGCCAATAGAGGTCATTGGCTACCGAAACGGTGAAAAAAGGGAGAGCGTGGTAGCCAATAGAGGTCATTGGCGACCGAAACGGTAAAAAAAGCGAGAGAGCGGTAGCTAATAGAGGTCATTGGCGACCGAAACGGTAAAAAAAGCGAGAGAGCGGTAGCCAATAGGGGTTATTGACGACCGAAACGGTGAAAAAAGGGAGAGCGTGGTAACCAATAG
>NZ_CALBWS010000046.1 GCF_937468385.1 Neobacillus rhizosphaerae | reverse complement strand
TCCTTCTCCTCGGCTCTTTTGGAGCCTGCGGGGTCTCCCGTGACCTCTCTATCCCGCAGGAGTCGAGTGCCCTCCGCTCCAATCAACAGGGTGGCAAATCAACCTAAAGAATTGCAACACACTTTTTCTAGCGGTAGGCAATGTTCATTTTAATTTCTTTTTCTAATTGTCTTTCAGAACGAATGCCAAAAAGATACCCTATAAACATCATTTTAAAAAGAATAAGGGGATGAGATGGGCGACCATTATCCTCGCTATAAAAAGGACGAACTTTTTCTAGAAGAAATGTAAAATCTATATATTTGTCAATCATGCGAAGAAGGCGGTCGTCTGGAACTAATTCATCAATAGACACCAATTCATATTCACTTTGGCTAGACTCTTTTGGATTAAACATTGATTTCACCACTTATTTTTTATTATTTATTAGTTGAGTTGAAGGTCTTTATTGAAAAACGCTCTGTTGATTGGAGTGGAAGGCGCGAAGACTCCTGCGGGAGTACGGGACAGGGGAGACCCCGCAGGCGCTGGAAGCGCCGAGGAGGCTCACCGAACCGCCCGCGGAAAGCGAAGCGCCTGGAACGGAAATCAACTGACAAGTTTAATGCAGCAAAACAAAAAAAAACTGTCGCTAAACCCGAAATTCTTCGAATTTGTCGACAGTCTGAATAGTACATTCTTATGAATGTGCTATTTTCATTCTAAATACCTATTATCCTCATCCAGAAAAGATATTTTCAAAAACCCTATTTTTCATATAAATAGTAAAAAAGTAAATTGGGTGAACTAGATGTTTGGATGAGATAGAGGTTTAGCGAAGTCTCTTTTAGACTTGTTTCCTTCTAAAAATTAACCAGTAGCTTCCGAAGCCGACGATGATTATTAGACCTACAGTAACCGGTACAACGTAGTCTTTAAATGAAGGATTTACTGTATTAGCCTTTTTTGTATGTGAAGATGAAGGGTTTCTACCTTTATCGGACTGATCCGTTGCTGAACCTTTTGGTGGTGCTTCATTCTTTGAAGCTGTTATCACTAAGGATGATGAAATTTGTGGATGCGTTTGTGGAAGTACTGAACCTTCTTTTTTAGAAGAATCCTCTATATGTGATTGGGCAAAAACATTCGTCCCTAATAGAAAAAACAACAGAGAAGCAATCAGCGACATCTTTTTAAACATCATTTTCAACTCCGTTACATTGTTATCTTATAGTTGTTCATTTTATCACCATTTGCTCCTGCATATATCGATTCGCCGCCAATGTTCACAAAGCTTTCGAAATTACAATTTTGCAAAAGCCACCCTGATTTTTAGAGGGAAAGCAGGAACCACAGTGATTAGAGCTCTTTTTTAGTGGCTGGAAATCTAAAGCCAAGTTGATATAAATCAATTTCTTTCGGAGAGAAAGGTGATAGAATGAAGCATAAATTCTTAACAAAGGAGAGCAGAAATTATGTTTGAGATCGTTGATAAAAAAGCCGTGATGGATATCCGCGAACGAGTGGCTAAGGGGGAACACCCACGACGGGAAATTTTAGATTTTATCAATGCCGCACCAGTAGGCACCATTTTTGAAATCCATTTGCCCCATCGTGGAGAGCCGCTTATAGCCAATTTACAATCGTTGGGATTGAATGTAATCGTCAACGAACTGGATCCAATGCATTTCCGGCTTATGGCCGTCAAATTAGACGAGCTTTAATCCAATTCTGCCATTTGTTTAAGTTGGTCCAATTCCAGAATCTGAATTTTTCTGCGGCCGTCCATAACAATCCACTTTTGGGACATAAATTCTAACAGCTTCCTGCTGACTGATTCTGGGGTTGTACCGATATAGCTAGCTAAATCCTTTTTCGTTATTGGCAAGGTAAAGGCCTCGTTGCCTGCATTCATTTTCTCATGAAAAAGAATAAGTGCCCTTGCCAGCCGCTGTTCTACTTCCATCAGACTCAAAAATCCCACTGACTCATCCGCTTCATACAAACGGTCATTAACGGCTAGTAAAAAGCGGTAAGCCAACCCCGCATTATTCTCCATCGTTTGCAGAAAATCCTTTTTATCGATAGAGCAAATCACCGTTGGAATCCCGATAGCTTCCGCATTTATATAGTGTTTTTCATTTTTCAAGATTGAAAATAACCCAAAGAAATCCCCTGGAAACAACAAACGGACAATTTGTTCTTTGCCTTCTAAAGACATTATAGTCAATTTAATTAGGCCCTCATTAACCACAAATAGTTTTTCAGACTGCTCTCCGACCCGAAAAATATATTCCCCTTTTAAAAATTGGTTGCTCCTTGTTACTTTTTGCAACAATTGTAGGTCCGCCTCATTCAACCCTTTAAATACCGGAACAGATGTGATGCATGAAGATTGGTGAGAACAACAATGTTCACAGCCCATTCTTAACCCACTCCCTATTTGTCAGTCTATAAGCTTAATATTATCTGCTTTATGGACGCTATGTAGTGATTTTAATCAATTCTTTGTTTTCTTGATGCAGATCAAGGTTAATGAGAACGATTCCCATTATGATGAAAGAAAAACAAGAGGTGAGTTGCTGATGAATGCTGCTTGTTTAATTGTATACGCGAGCATGACAGGGAATACGGAAGAGATAGCTAACCTAGTTGGTGCCGGCATACAAGCGGCCGGTGGTTCTGTCGTGGTAAAGGATATTCTCGAGGTAGATGTAGTAGATCTTCAAGACTATGACGGTATTCTATTGGGAGCTTATACTTGGGGCGATGGGGACTTACCGGATGAATATCTCGATTTCTACGATGAAATGGACCGATTAAATTTAACTGGAAAAAGGGCTGCAGTCTTTGGCTCATGTGACTCATCCTATGAACATCGCGGCAGAGCTGTTGATATTTTAACAGAAAAATTAGCTGAGTTAGGTGCAGAAGTCGTTCTGGATGGTTTAAAAATTGATCTTGCTCCAACTGCAGCGGAAAAAGAACAATGTATGAAATTCGGTCAATCCTTTATGGAAAAATCGTTTTGAACTTTAGAAGGGAGTTTTATTTGATGAAAATGATTGAATTAGCATTAAATGAGGTGGCCTGCTCCGGATGTATAGGAAAAATTAAACGCGGCATGCAAAAATATTGTGGTGTGGAAAAAGTGAAGATATTGTCCGGAAGCGGAAAAATTCAAATTAGCTTTAATGAAAAAATGATTCAATCTGAGGTAATAAAGCGGAACCTGTATAAATTAACGTTCCGAACATTTGATTAACATGTGCTACTAATAACGAGCAATTTTATTAGAAAAATCGTTCATTATTAAGATGATTTTCGTGCGTTTTAATGTATAATGTTAATATTGGAAATATGTGGCTGCTATAAGCGGCCTTTTATTTTTAATGACGTTCTTAATAAAGTACGTAATTGTATGCAGGAAATAAGAAATATTGAATGTACTGATAATATGAAACGAGGAGAAACCATGAGACTCTGTTTATTCCTGGTTATGGCAGGTGTGTTGGATGCCATCCTGACCCATCTAGGGATTGCTTCGGGTGTTGTAGAGGAAGGAAACCCAGCAATGAAATTAGTGATTGATCAAAGCTGGTTCTATTTCTATATGATTAAAATTTGTTTGCCACTCATGCTGCTCGGTTTGTTTTTCCTTCGGCCATTAAAAGGGTGGAGTAGAGCGTTGTTGATTTCTACCTGTGTCCTATATTTCTCCGTCCTAGTGTACCATATGGTCTGGATTGTCCTCTACTTCAAAACTTCATCATGATTCCTATTCCTAACTAGACACCCTAAGGTTAATACGATAGTATCAATAAGATATCGAAAAACAAATAATAAGAAAAAGATATTGAATTAAAGGAGTACAAAATGTTAACTAATTTAAAGCCTAATTTGCAGGAAGCGTGGGAAAAATCAGGGTTTCAACATCCTACTTCTATTCAAGAAGCAGCTGTTCCAATAATTCTAGATGGAAAAGATGTGATTGCTGAATCACCGACAGGTACCGGTAAGACACTCGCTTATTTACTTCCATTATTAAATAAAATCGATGACAAACTTCCAGCCTTACAAGCAGTGGTGCTCGCTTCTTCACAGGAGCTAATCATGCAGGTCTATCAAGAATTTCAGAAATGGTCGGAAGGAAGCGCCATAAGAGGCACCTCCATAATTGGTGGCGCCAACGTAAAACGGCAGCTGGAAAAATTGAAAAAGCGCCCTCAGGTGATTTTTGCTACACCAGGACGGTTGCTTGAGTTGATTAAGCAAAAAAAGGTAAAAATGCATGAAGTGAAAATGATTGTTTTAGACGAAGGAGATCAGCTCCTTATCTCTGAGCATCTTAACACTGTTCAAAGCATTGTTAAATCAACGATGAGTGACCGTCAAGTCGTGTTATTCTCGGCAACGATGAAACCTGGAATAGAGCAGCAGGCGATGGGGATTACAAAGACTCCGGAGGTCATTCGAATTGAAAAGGATGAGGCGGCCTCTTCCGGAGAAGTAGAGCATATTTATTTTCTTTGTGAACAAAGAGATAAGATTAAGCTATTAGAAAAAATTACTCGTTTAGATGATAGTAAATCGCTTGCGTTTATCAATGACATTGGTGAAATCGAAGTGTTTAAAGAAAAGTTTCATTTTAAAGAACTTTCAACAGGTATCCTCCATAGTGACATGAAGAAGTTAGAGCGACAAGCAGCATTAAAAGCTTTCCGTGATGGAAAAATGAAAATGCTGATTGCTACAGATGTTGCGGCTAGAGGCCTTGATATTCAAGGGGTTACCCATGTTGTTCAGATTGACTTTCCAAAGGATATTTCTCAATATGTACACAGGTCTGGTAGAACAGGGCGAATGGGAGCGAATGGAACCGTCATCTCACTTGTGACCGAAAGGGAAGAAAGAGAATTGAAGCGCTATTGCCGAGAATTAAATCTTCCGCTTCATAAAAGAGTTTTTTATCAAGGTAACATTATTGCTGAGGAACAAAGAAGTCAAAAGTTAAAACGATAAAGTAAGACAGTGGCGGATATCCCACTGTCTTTTTGCATGGAAAACGGTGCGGAGTGTCGCAAAAAAAATCAGTATATCCTTTAGGAGTGAAAAACAAACATTTACCACATTGAATTAGGTGGAGTTCAGCTCTGCACACACCACCATTATTATCTGGGTGTACTTTTTACATTCCATTCAATTCTATGCTCGGTTAAGGTGTGTAACTTAAGATGCTTTTTTTAAAAGGAATTTCTACTTTTTTCTTGAATTGTATAGGAGAAACGGGGGTAAGAATGATGAAAAATCCTAAATTGAAAAATTTGCATGATGAGTGGCTTGAGGAAATTACCATCAGCCAGATTCAAGAAAAAATGGAGAGTGGCGAACTCACAGCTAAAGAACTGGTCCTCATGTATTTACATAGACTTTCGGTTTTTGATATTCGACTCCATTCCATTCTTGAAGTCAATCCTGACGCCTTGCAAATAGCTGAAGCACTTGATGCTGAACGGAAAGAATCAGGACCACGGAGCCAGTTGCACGGAATTCCCATTTTAATAAAAGATAATATTGATACTCACGACAAAATGCATACAAGTGCCGGTTCACTTGCACTAAAGGATTCAATTGCGTTACAAGATTCCTTTGTGGCAGAGCAATTACGTAAAGCCGGCGCAGTCATTCTTGGAAAAACCAATATGACAGAGTGGGCGAATTTCATGGCTATTGGAATGAAAAGCGGCTATAGCTCACGCGGCGGCCAGGTTCTTAATCCCTATGGGCCAGGCAAATATGATGTTGGTGGCTCAAGCTCAGGCTCTGGCGCTGCGATTGCTGCTAATTTTTCCGCGGCTGCAGTCGGAACGGAAACATCGGGTTCCATTTTAAATCCTGCGTGCCAAAATTCGTTAGTTGGCATCAAGCCTACTGTGGGCTTAATTAGCCGAAAAGGGATTATTCCCATCGCTCATACTCAGGATACGGCTGGTCCAATGGCTAGAACGGTTGAAGACGCTGCCATTCTTTTGAATGCTTTATGTGGAAAAGATGATCACGACCCCATCACCAAAACCAACCCGTTCAATGGATTTGACTTTACGGAGTTCCTTTTGAAAGATGGTCTGAAAGGAAAAAGAATTGGTTTTGCATTGGAAGGATTTATTGAACGTTTAAGTAAGGAAAAGCAAAAAGTTGTGGCTGCAGCATTGGAAGTATTGAAAACGTCAGGAGCTGATGCCATTGAAAATGTTGAAATTCCCTCGGCCAAAGCAGCGTGGAAATATGATGTTTTAACGTATGAATTTAAACCTGACTTAAATGCATATTTAAGTCAATTACACCCTTCCATTGCGGTAAGAACATTAGCTGACCTAATCGAGTTTAATAAGCAAAATGAAGAAAAAATGTTGAAGTACGGGCAGGAGGTGCTGCAGGAATCAGAAAAAACGAGCGGATCCTTAACAGATGCTGTATATGTCGAAGCACTGGAATTTGACCTATATCATGCCAAACAGCAAGGTATTGACTTTGCCTTAGAAAAATATGACCTGGATGTTATCGTTTTTCCAAGCGATGAAGGTTCACATATCAGCGCTAAGGCTGGTTATCCATCGATTGCTGTCCCTGCGGGTTACACGGCGGAGGGTGAGCCAGTTGGAATTACTTTTGCAGGAACTGCTTTTAGTGAACCGCTCTTAATTCAAGTGGCCTATGCTTTTGAGCAAATAACAGGCTATCGTAAGGCACCTGTCCTAGAATAGGTTTACTTGTTTTCACCCATACTATCATTGAATTTCTCAAAAAGGAGATGGTAGCTGTGGGAAAAACGAAACTAGGCAATGCCAATGCCCAGCGAAACAACAATACGAAAAAGCCTATGAAAACAAGTTCGGAACTGGTGGAATTTACAACTGGGCAAGATTTAAAACGAAACCGTCCAAACAGTAAATAAAAAGTAACGCCTCCTACTGAGTTAGGAGGCGTTACCTTTTCAAAAAAATGACTCAATGGAAGCGAATTGGTTGATATCGATAAAAAAATTTGTTGATAGCTGTTGAACAGACTAAAATCCTACTCCTCTGCAAGTAATTCCAGCGCTTTTTTCGCAGGACCTTCAATGACATCACCGGAATAGGCATACCGTGAACCGTGGCATGGGCAATCCCATGTTTTTTCAGCTCGATTCCATTCACATTCACAGCCAAGATGGGTACAAGTGGTATCAACAACATACAGCTTTCCATTCTCATCCTTGTAGGCACCGGCTCTCTTTCCGTTAAACATAACAACGGAGCCTTCACCCTTTTGCAAATCATCGGGGGCCTTGTCCGTATACTCAAGCTTGCCTTTAATCAGATGCTTGGCAACATCGGCATTAGTTGTGATGACACTTTTTAAATCCGGGTCAGCCTGGAAGCGGGATGGGGAATATAGCTGCTTGTAGGGATTATCTCGGTCGAGAACGTAATCGGTCAATAAGTGGCCGGCGAGGATTCCAGTGGTCATGCCCCACTTTTTATAGCCAGTTGCTACCAATATATGGTCCCGCTCTGATGTGATAGGACCAATAAATGGAACCTTATCAAGGGTAACTAAATCCTGTGCAGACCATCGATAATCGTATGCCTTTATTCCGAATACATCTTCAGCAAATGCCTCGAGTGCTTCAAAATGTTTAATCGTATCTATCCCTTGTCCTGTTTTGTGATTTTCTCCGCCAATGATTATTAACTTTTCGCCGTTAATTGGTGTATAGCGAATTGAGCGGGTTGGGGTGTCGACACTGATATACATCCCGCCCGGATAGTCCTTATCCGTTTTAATCCCAATCGCGTAAGACCTGTCCGCATACATCCTCGAAAAATAAAGCCCCGGCCAATCGTAAAATGGAAAATGTGTGGCTATGATCACGTGATTGCAGCTGACTCTTTGGCCGGCCTTGGTTACTACTTTTGGCTGGGTATCATCATCCTCGATGTCTGTAGCAGTAGTATTTTCAAATACAGAGCATCCGGCCTTCACAGCCTCGTCCAAAAGTGATTTTAAAAATTTTAATGGATGAAATTGGGCTTGATTTTGCATCATTAAAGCTGCTTTTACTGGAATATTAAATGGGATTGTATCCTTTAAGGCACCATCGATTCCTAGTGTTTTATAGGCTTCCCATTCTGTTTTTAGCTTTTCAGTATATTCTTCAGTCGTTGCATACATATAGGCATCTTCTTTACTGAAATCACAATCAATCCCATTTTCCTTCACCTTATTCTCGACGAATTGGATGGCATTCATATGTGACTCGAAATAAAGGCGAGCCTTTTCTTCGCCAAAATGGTTAATAAATTCATCATAAACTAGGCCATGCTGTGCGGTTACTTTTGCCGTTGTATGACCGGTGGTACCATTTAACACGCTGCCAGCATCAAGCAGGGCAACTTTTAGCCCCTCTTTTGAAAGCAAATAAGCAGCGGTAATTCCGGTAATGCCCGCGCCTACGATAGCGACATCGACAGATAAATCTTCGTTTAATTTATCGAAGGATGGTAATTCGATTTCACGCCAATACGTTTTCGGGAATTGTGGGATTTTTTCAGATGAACTCATATGTATTCCTCCAGCTATGAAATGAACTCATGTTTATTTTTTCCCAAAGTGAGAAATTAATGTGATAAAGGTAAAAAAAGAAAGAACCCAGATTAATTCGGGGTTCAAAAAAAATGAATTGGTGTCCATTATTCTTCCTTATCACCGTTTATTTTGTCAATTCGAACAGCATCTTCTGAATTAAGGGTCCCTCTTAAAAAATGAAAGATTGTGCCACCTACGAAACCAAGGCAGAGAATAAAACCAATGGTTGTAACCCACCATACAGCCGCCATTCCAAAATCCCCCTTTTTTAAAAAAGCTCATGAGCTTGAGCTTTTCTAATATATATGCTTACGGGGGATGAATTTTTCCGTTGATTCTCAGCTTTTGTCTTACTCCTTTTTCTTTAGGTTTGAGAAGTAATCAACTTTTTTAATATTGACGCCAACAAAGGTTTCAATAATGGACTGACCGCCGGCAATCGAGAAAATCAAAATAAATACGAAAGTAACCTTCGGGAAAAGTAAGTATGCTCCGCCCAGTAAAATAGCGCTCCAAACGCCGGCACACCAATAGCATTTCAATAAATAACCAAACATTGATGTCGGGACTTCCTTTGTTTCAGTGCCAGCATCTGTTTCAACCTTCACTTTTTTCACAAACGGCTTGCGGATAAATTCGGTTATTTTATCAAAAACGATTAAATGGGTTAAACGGTAGCTAGCTAAAATTAACATGATATAGGTCATCCATGAAATATCTCTCACATTTTGCTCCTCCGAAATCTCTGCTAATGGACAGCTAAAATTAATTTTTTCAGTTCCCTGTATATTTTGAGCTAGAAATCAAAAATATATATTCGGAGGAGGCGAAAAAATGAAAAAATCTTTTTGGATTTGTTTTCTGTCTTTACTATTTCTTTTTTGCATACCAAGTGTTTCTTTTGCTCAGCAAATATACACCGTTCAGCCAGGGGACTCGCTTTGGAAAATTGCCGTTAGGTATCAGGTGGGAATTTCGGAGATAATTCAAGCAAACACGCAATTTAAAAATCCTAATTTGATCTATCCAGGTCAAAAAGTAACCATTCCTGACCTAGGCGGGGTTAAATCCATTGAAAGTCAAGTGATCCAGTTAACCAATCAAGAACGGGCGAAAAATGGTCTGAAACCATTGACTGCAGATTGGGAACTTTCAAGGGTGGCCCGCTATAAGGCTATGGATATGCGCGACAAAAACTATTTTAGTCATACGAGTCCAACTTACGGAAGTCCATTTGATATGATGAAAAACTTTGGGGTTAGTTATCGTTCAGCAGCTGAAAATATTGCCGCGGGGCAAACCACACCAGCATCAGTCGTCCAAGCTTGGATGAATAGCTCTGGACATCGTGCTAACATTTTAAGTGCGCAATCCACCTATATTGGGGTTGGCTACGCTCAGGGCGGCTCACAAAGATATTACTGGGTACAGATGTTTATATCTAAATAAGGCATAAAAGGGTCAGTTTCCGAGCTATTTGCTTAAGGGACTGACCCTTTCTACGTCCCCAGACCGATATGAAAATCAAGCTCAAGCGCAATTATGAAAAGCAAGGGAAAAAGGTAAGATGAAATTAAGAAAAGAAAGGGAGTGAAAACAAAATGAAAAAATTTGGTTTACTGTTAGCAGGCGGGATTGCAGCAGTTATCTTGCTTTCAACAATCGGTCCGATGGTGGGCTTACTCGTTAGCTTGGTGCTCCTGTACTTCATATTCAAACAGTTTATAAAGGCTGAAACAACTGGAGGAAAAATTGGTCTTGGTATCATCGGGTTCATCGTCCTTATGGCCTCTATCCACAATGCACCAGCCATTATTGGTGTCGCAGCAGCATATGTGCTTTTCCTTGTATATAAAAAATGGAACCAGAATAAGCACACGAAAATCAAAGAAGAAACTGATCCATTCGTCAATTTTGAAAAACAATGGAATGAATTAAAAAATAATTAAGTTTAAAGGAGAGAATAACGATGACAAACTTATTTACAAGAATCAAAAACACGATTACGGCCGATTTACACGAGGCTCTTGATCAAAAAGAAAAACAAAATCCAATTGCCCTACTGAACCAATACCTTCGCCAGTGTGAACAGGAAACAGAAAAGGTTAGAAAGCTGTTAGAGCGTCAATATACGTTGAAGGATGAATTTACTAGAGAATACCACCAAGCCAGCGAATTAGCTGACAAAAGGAAATACCAGGCGGAAATTGCTACGAAAGCAGGAGAAACTGAGCTAAACCAATTTGCGTCAGCTGAGTATCAACAATATGCGGACCGTGCACAGCGCCTAAGTGCTTCACTTGAACAAGTAAAAGAGCAGCTAAGTGAATTAGAAAGAAAATATGAAGAAATGAAGCACAAGCTTAAAGACATGCAGCTTCGCCGGATGGAACTAATGGGGCGCGAAAATGTAACACGCGCCAACGTTCGCATCAACCAGGTGCTCGATTCCAATACTTACTCAGATAAATCTTACTCAAAGTTTAAAGACATTGAAAACTATCTTGACCGCTTAGAGCACCAAATGAACAGTTCTTTCTACCGAAGTACCATCGATGCTCGGGTAGCGCAATTAGAAAAAGACATGAAATTGGAAGAAAGCAAGTCCATTTAAATTCAAAACATGGTATTCTAAAGAAGGCGTAGTGTTTCTGCGCCTTTTACCTATCCAATAGTATTCATGCAAAATATTCCAAATTACATAAAAAGGGAGGGTGGGCCAATGTTTAAAAATACCAAAACTGATTATATAGGATGGCTGGTCTTTATCGGTCTAGTTATCCTACTATTGGAGATTTTCTTTTTCAACCCTGGGCTTATATTCTCTCTTTTTATTTCTGGCGGGATGATTTATCTTGGTCGTAAAATGTCTGGAAAAAAGATGGGGAAAATCCTTTTCTTCGGGGGAATCATCTTTTTTATTATTAGCATTTTAAATATGATGACATTTAAGTTTTTATTGTTAGCCATTTTACTGCACTTTTTTATCCAGTTTTTAAATTCTAAAAAGAATCCGAGTAAAATTACACCAAATATCAATAAACCTGGACCAATCCAGCAAGAAGAGACAATGGTTCAAACGAAGCCACTGTTTGAAAATATTTTCCTAGGACAGCAAAAAACTCCTTTTGGTGTTTATGAGTGGAATGATGTAAACATTCAGACTGGAATTGGCGATACCACTATCGATCTTAGTTACACGATGCTGCCAGAAGGGGAAACAGTGATATTTATTCGCAATATCATTGGTAATATTCAAATTCTTGTGCCATATGAAATTGATGTTAGTATCCACCATTCATGTGTGGTAGGTTCGACAACGGTATTCGGTAATCATAATTCGAAAATATTCAATCAAGTTTTTCACCTAAAAACACCAGGCTATGAAAAGTCCGAGCACAAAGTAAAAATCTTTACATCGCTCGCCGTGGGGAATTTAGAGGTGAGCCGGATATGAGCACAACCCAGCGACAAATTGTCTGGAGTCTCACCTTTTCCTTTCTCATCGCAATCATTGTTGGGGCCGTTTTTATTTTTGTCTTCCCGATAACATGGTCGGAGTTATGGAATCGCCATTTCATGGATATTCCGATTGTCATTTTTGTTCCTGTCTTTAGCATTGCGATAGGGATTTTACTTGGAGGGGTTTCAGGTCTTTTCTGGCGAAAACAGTTCCTAGCGATTGAGCACTCTCTGCACCAATTAGAGGAAGGCAGACAAACAGAAGTGAAAGGGAAGCCAGCGATTACAGAAATGCAAACCATTGCCGAGCGGATTGAGAAAATTGGGAAACAGATGTCGGAGCAGGTAAAGCTTTCACAACGATTAGCAACCGAAAAAGTTGAAGACCAGGAAGCGAGAATTCAGGAGATTATTGAACAGGAACGGAACCGTCTCGCCCGTGAATTGCATGATTCTGTCAGTCAGCAATTATTTGCGGCATCAATGATGATGTCAGCCATCAATGAAACAAAGGAACAGACCGAAAATGACAGGGAGGCAAAGCAATTGAAGCTGGTTGAAGAGATGATTCACCAATCACAGCTTGAAATGCGTGCACTTCTTTTACACTTGCGACCTGTTGCCTTAAAGAATAAAACCCTCCAAGAAGGAATCGAGGAGCTATTAATCGAATTATCTCAAAAGGTAACAATGGATATAAACTGGAAAGTGGAAGCATTTCCGTTAGATAAAGGGATAGAGGATCATCTATTCCGGATTCTGCAAGAATCTGTATCGAACACTTTAAGACATTCAAAGGCAAATAAGCTAGAGGTTTTGATGGTCAAACGAGATGACCTTGTCATTTTAAGAATTGTCGATGATGGAGTTGGCTTTGAAGTAAACGAAATGAAGGCTGGTTCTTACGGTATGCAAAATATGCATGAGCGAGCTGTTGAAGTGGGCGGCACGTTAAAGGTAATTAGTGTGAAAAATAAAGGAACAAGGCTAGAAGTGAAAGTTCCGGTAATGATTAATGGAGATGGTGCCAATGATTAGGGTAGTATTTGTTGATGACCATGAAATGGTGAGAATTGGGGTTTCTTCCTATTTATCGGCGCAGCCGGATATTGAGGTTGTTGGGGAAGCGGATAATGGAAAAAAAGGTGTGGAACTTGCACTTGAACTCCGCCCAGATATCATTTTAATGGACTTGGTAATGAAAGAGATGGACGGGATTGAAGCGACAAAACAAATAATCGACGCGTGGCCTGAAGCAAAGGTGATTATTGTAACAAGCTTCTTGGATGATGAAAAAGTGTATCCTGCACTTGAAGCCGGGGCAACCAGCTATATGCTGAAGACCTCGAAGGCTGGTGAGATCGCCAATGCCGTCCGAGCTACATACCATGGCCAATCTGTTCTTGAACCTGAAGTAACCGGAAAAATGATGGTAAAAATGCGTCAAAAACACACACATCTGCCACATGAAGACCTTACGAGCCGAGAACTGGAAATATTACTGCTAATGGCGGAGGGCAAAACCAATCAGGATATAGCTGATGATTTATTTATCGCACTGAAGACCGTCAAAACCCATGTTAGTAATATTTTAAGCAAGCTTAGCGTCCAAGACCGAACCCAAGCGGTCATTTATGCTTTTAAGCATTCGTTAATAAAATGAACCTCAGAAAAGGCTGTCCAAAAAGTATTTTGGATAGCCTTTTTTATTTTTTTATAAAAAAAATCAAAAATACAATTGAAAATACTTCTCAATTATTGGTATGATATAAATGAAAATGATTATCATTATTATTCGGAGGTATACATAAATATGAAATTAATAAAACTATCTGGAATTTTATTATTATCTAGTAGCCTACTATTTGGATGTGCCAATACGGATACAACTTCCACAACAGAAAAAGAAAAAGCAACAAAGAATGTTGCAGCCGATGCTCTAAAAGGGGTAACGGATGAATACCGTAAGTATGCAATCGGAGAAATTGAGGAATTTGTAAAAGCAACGGAAGTATTTACGACAGCCGTTAAAAACGGTGATATCGATAAAGCTAAAGCACTATATGCACCAGCAAGAATGCACTATGAACGAGCAGAGCCAATTGCCGAAGTATTTGGAGACCTTGACCCTAAGATTGATGCACGTGAAGGGGATGTTCCGGAAGTAGAATGGGGCGGCTATCACCGAATTGAAAAAGGATTATGGGACGAAACCACAACAAAGGGATATGAACAGTATGCGGAGCAGCTGATGAAGGATGTGAATCTCCTTCGGGCTAAGGTAGATACCGTTGAAGTCACCCCGGATATGTTAATTACGGGAGCAGTCGACCTCTTAAATGAAGTATCCACTTCAAAAGTGACTGGGGAAGAGGATCGTTATTCCCATACCGATTTATATGATTTTGTCGCGAATGTCCAGGGAGCAGAAAAGATTTATCAGCTATTAAACCCAGCATTAAAGGAAAAAGATGCGGAGCTTTCCAAGGAAATTGGAGCCCGCTTTGATGAAGTTTATAGCTTGTTAAACAAGCATAAAAAAGAGGACGGCTATAAATCTTATACTGATTTGTCAAAAGAAGAAGTTAAAGAGTTAAGCCAAGCTATTGATGCACTAGCTGAACCGCTTTCTCAAATAGGAATTGTAACGGAGGCGTCCTAAGATGGCGAAGAATGAAAGCAACTCAGATTCTCAAGGAACGATTTCACGAAGGGATATGTTAAAAACAGCCGGAGTTGGCGGCATAGGAGTGCTTATTGGTGCTTCAGGTTTAGGTGGCTTGATGTCTATAACGGAAAGTAAGGCATCCAGCACAGGGGCCAAGGAGGTTGTTTCGTATTACGGAAAACATCAAGCCGGAATTACTACAAAAACGCAAAATAATGTTTACTTCATCGCATTAGATGTGACAACTTCCAAAAAAGAAGACTTAGTGAAGCTATTTAAAGAGTGGACATTGGCGGCAGCCTTGATGTCAGAGGGTAAGCCTGTTGGAGAGCTTTCCAGTAATGAATTTCTTCCACCAAAGGATACGGGGGAAGCTGCTGGCCTTTCAGCTTCCAATTTAACGATTACCTTTGGTGTTGGACCAAGTCTTTTTGTTAAGGACAATCAAGACCGTTTTGGTTTAAAACAAAAACAGCCGAAAGAATTAGCCGATCTTCCTAAATTTCCGCTTGATGCCTTGGAAGAGGAATGGTCGGGAGGAGACCTGTGTATTCAAGCTTGTGCAGATGATTTACAGGTGGCTTTTCATGCAGTAAGAAACCTGATTCGAATCGCAAGGGGCAAGGCTATTTTGAAATGGGCACAACCAGGGTTTCAGCGGACAAAGCATGCTGATGCAAAAGAAGGTACGCCAAGAAACTTGTTTGGCTTTAAGGATGGAACGGTAAATCCTGATGTAAAAAACGAAAACCAGGTAAATGAGCAGGTCTGGGTTCAGCCTGGTGATGGCCCAAACTGGCTGGCAGGTGGAAGTTATTTAGTGGTACGAAGAATCCAAATGTTTATCGAAGTCTGGGATCGTACTAATTTAAAGGAACAGGAAGCTACCTTTGGCCGATATCGTGACAGCGGGGCAGCACTTGGACAAAAAGATGAATTTGAAAAACTTGATTTGAAACATAAACATGCAAATGGCAGCTATTCAATCCCTGGTGATTCTCATACACGATTATCGCATGGCAATGGTTCTGAGCAAATTCTCCGCAGGGCCTTTTCTTACTCCAATGGAATGGATCCGAAAACAGGGAGCTTTGATGCGGGGTTACTCTTCTTATGTTTCCAGCGGACGCCAAGTAAGCAATTTATTCCGATTCAAAAGAGACTTTCGGAAATGGATAAGCTGAATGAGTATACTTCACATCGCGGCAGTGCGATGTTTGCATGTTTACCAGGAACAAAACAGGGCGGTTTTATAGGAGAGACACTTTTTAACTAGTGTTTTTCCTTTCATAGAGGAGAGAGACAAATGCAACGAATGATTAAGATTGGGAAGCCATTTATTTTAATGATCACGTTTTTCGTTTTGTTACAAACAGTTCAGCCAGTAGCTGCAGCAGAAAATCATGATGAGCTTTTCGTCCTTATTGGCGATAGTTTAATGAAAGCAAAGGATGGGGAACAGACCATTGTAGCGAAAAACATGGAACAGTTTGCAAACGAATGGAAGTCAATAAAGAAAGCTGATAGTAAACAGGCAACTAAGGTTGACAAGCAACTAAAAGAGGTTCAAAGATTATTAGCCAAAGATAATATAGAAAAAGAGGCACTATCAAAAAGTCTTTCCTCCCTTTCAAGTGCAGTTGTGCTGTATGACAAAGAACAAAACCCCGCAGATAAAGCAAAAGGCAAGGAGCAAGTAAAGCAACTAATTCCATCAATCAACCATTTTAAGGAATCGCTTAATAAAGAAAATGATGCGGGTTTAAAGGCTCAATATCAAAAATTGCTGAATCAATGGACTGCTTCGGAAAAAATAGTCCATGATGAAAGTATTGCTTCATATGGAAACATTGAAAAATACATGGCACTGATTCGCATTGCTATTACACAGGAACCGGCAGATTTGGAAAAGGCCAAGCAAAACATAGACCAATTGACAGTTGAGGTAGAAAACTATTTGGCTGGAAATGGTTCGAAACATCTCAAAGGGGACTATTCGCTAACCAACCTATCCACATTGTTAAGCAAAGCAGAAAAGCAAATTTCACAAAAGGATTACAAAAGTGCGAGTGATCAATTAAATGAAATCCTAACAATATGGCCAATGGTAGAAGGGGATGTTCAAACCAGGGATAGCAAGCTTTATAGTGAAATTGAAACAAAGATTCCAACCGCTATTAGTCTCTTAAATTCAAAAAATGTGAAGGCCGAGAAAGCTAGCGCCATTGTTAATGAAATAAGCTCAAGGCTCGCTCCATTAATGAGTAAAACCAATTATTCTTTATGGGATGCAGCGCTTATTTTATTACGGGAAGGATTAGAAGGTTTATTAATTGTCGTGACATTAATTGCCTTTTTGAAAAAAATGGGCCAATCGTCAAGACAAAAGTGGATTTGGTTTGGGGTAGTCGCAGGAATCATCGCCAGTGCCATTCTTGCTATTATCATTAACATTGTATTTTCACAAATCGTGGCAGCTTCAAGCAGAGAATATATCGAGGGATTAGTCGGTGTTATCGCGGTAGTGATGATGCTGACAATAGGGGCGTGGCTTCATAATAAGTCAAGTATCGTTCAGTGGAATAAATACATTAATCAGCAAATGCAACAGGCAATTGCCAAAGGAAGCCTCTTCTCCTTTAGCTTGATAAGTTTTCTTTCTGTCTTCCGTGAAGGGGCGGAAACGATTATCTTCTATGCTGGTATTACCCCCTATATTAGTTTAATGCAGCTGGTTCTTGGTATTATATTAGCGATTATCATTTTAGTCATCGTTGGTTTTGTCATCATTCATTACAGTGTAAAAATACCGATTCGCTTATTTTTTAAAGCTGCGACGATATTAATTTACTTTTTGTCATTTAAGATTCTTGGCATCAGTATACATGCCTTGCAGATTTCAAAAATGATTTCGACCTCTACGGTTGATGCTTTTCCATTTATTGACTGGCTCGGGCTATATCCAACTTGGGAAACCTCGCTTGCCCAATTACTATTACTAGCGGTGATTGGTTTCATGACCTTCTTAGTAAAAAAACACGATGGAAAACAGATCAGCACGACAAAGGTGGAAAAGGGCTAATGCAGCCCTTTTTTTCGTTGGATGAAAATTTTCCCTACTATTCACGGTACTTGTCTCATAGATTAATAAAAGTGAGAGAGGAAAGAGGGAATTAGAAAGTGGCTATTTACTACAGAGGGATGTTCTTTTTAGCGGCGTCTGCTTTTTTAGGGGAAGGTATTGAAATCCTGGTGAATATGATCCTAGCAAGGGAGTTGGGATCCCACGGTTTAGGGCTATATATGTCCATTTTGCCAACGATATTTTTGATTGTCTTGTTATCGAGCTTTGAGCTGCAAGTGTCGATTTCTAAATTCATTGCCGAAAGAGAGGAACGTTATCACCGGAATATTCTCTATCATGCGATTTCGATTACGATTATTTTTACGTGCGGCCTATTTTTATTAGCCACCTTGATAATTCCGTTTATTCCGGTTTTCAATACGTATCATCCCTATGTTAGATGGTTCGTCATGATTCTTATTCCCGTCATTTCGTTTACTTCTGTTGCCAGAGGGTATTTCATGGGGAAGCAGCAGATGGGGAAAATTGCGGTATCCAACTTTTTAAGGAAAGTTATTCAGCTTGGGGGCTTGTTTGTCTTGTTTCGCTTCTTTGCCTTCGATGCAGAGGAAGCATTGTTAATCGCCATTGGCACATTGATTGGCAGTGAAATTGTCGTGTTCCTTTATTTAATCTACATGTTTATCATTCAATTTCAACAGTTAAAGCGGCAGCCATTTTCCAATATGAATCGGAAGGTCGTTCGGAAGAATTTAATGGCGGTATCCATTCCAACAACAGGTTTGCGCTTGTTTTCAGCGTTCACGGGTGCGATTCAGCCCTTCATTATTAAGGCGGCTTTGGTACACTCTGGAATGACCGGTGTACTTGCAACCGAGCAATTTGGGATGCTGATGGGAGTAGCTATATCAATTGGCTTCTTCCCGGCATTTATTGCCCACTCGTTAATGATTGTCCTCATTCCAGCCGTGTCGAAAACCTATTCTCAAAAGGATTATCCAACCTTGCAAAAAATGCTTCAGCAGGTAATGAGGCTAACCCTTGTATATGGCATCGCAGCCGTCACCCTTTTCTACTTCTTTGCACCTGAACTAACGTCGTTATTTTTTAAAACCGGAACATCGGCTGTTTTCCTCCAATTACTATGGCCATTTTTCTTATTTCACTTTTTTATCATGCCGATGCAGGCTTTTTTGATCGGCCTTGACTTGATAAAGGAGGCATTTATTCATATCATTTGGTCGACTATCATCTCTTTTTCGCTCATCCTCTGGCTTGGTTCCTCACCGGACTGGAGAATGAATGGCATTATTATTGGGATGAATACTGGCTCGGTTTTATTAGCGCTTATGCATTATTTAACGATTTGTAAGAAGATTGGTGTTTCCCTTTTTATGAAAGGCATGATTCAAAAAGCAACGGAGTGATCAGGAATAAAAAAATGCTTGGAGAGTGTAGGGGATGAGCAAGTCCTTTCCGTCTATTAATATGAAGATTATTTTTACAGAAGGGAAGGATAATTAAAATGCGTGAAGGATTTACTCAATCATTTGAAGAATTAGTGAATGAATATGGAACTTCCATTTTTAAATATATTTTTTCGTTAGTCAAACACAAAGAACTTGCGGAGGATCTTTATCAGGAAGTTTTACTATCTGCCTATTTAGCATATCCTTCAATAAAGGAGCAAAGTAAATACAAAAGCTGGCTTTATACGGTTGCCGTTAATAAATGCCGAGATTATTGGCGGAAAGAAAATAAGTCAAAGCATTTTTGGAAAGAAGGGGTTTATTCGTATTCAGTATCGTTTGAACCCTCTTCCATTCCTGAAGAGGAAGTCCTACATAAATTTTCTGCGGAACAAATGGCTGAAAAGGTTAACCTATTACCCGAAATATATCGCTATCCTATTTATCTTTATTACTATCAGGATTTAACTCTAGTTGAAATCGCGAAACAAAGCGATCTGCCAATGTCGACGGTAAAAACAAGAATGAAACGGGCAAAGGATCGGCTGCGTCCGAAAATGCTGTCACTAGCTTGATGCTCCATCTTCAATATTTTTTGAAAAGGGGAAGATTCAGATGACTGGAAAAGTAACAAAAAGGGCCATGGCACATTTACAGCCATTTATTTCGAAGCAATATTACCATCACTATACGCCAATCGACCATGCCGTTTGGCGGTTCGTCATGAAGCAAAATCATTATTTCTTGAAAAAGATTGCCCATCCTGCTTACGTCAATGGTTTAGTAGATTCAGGAATTAAAACCGAATCAATTCCGAAAGTAGATGACATGAATACGAGTTTAGCAAAAGTCGGCTGGGGGGCTGTGACCATTGATGGGTTAATCCCGGGCTCTGCCTTTTATGGTTTTTTAGCTAATCGCATTTTACCGATAGCAACGGAAATAAGGAAAATCCAAAATATTGCCTATACACCTGCACCTGATATGATCCATGAGGCAGCAGGACACGCTCCAATATTATTAGATGAATCGTACCGTGAATTTGTTAGGAAAATTGGCGAAATGGGTGCCAAGGCGATTTCTAGTAAGGAAAAGTTGGACGTATTTAAAGCGGTCCGCCATTTAACGATTGTTGCTGAGGATCCACATTCGACTCAAGTGCAGGTGAAAGAGGCAGAAAGGCAAGTGGCTGAAGCGCGAAAGAAGGTTAAAGGTTTATCAGAAGCCGATCAAGTGTCACGGCTATTTTGGTGGACAGTGGAATATGGGTTAATTGGCGAGCTGGAAAGTCCGAAAATTTATGGGGCCGGTTTACTTTCGTCGGTAGGAGAAAGCCAAAGCTGCTTAGCGGATGATGTCAAGAAAATTCCTTTTTCCGTTGAAGAGTGCGTGATGACACCATATGATATTACCAAGCCACAGCCGCAATTATTTGTTTGTAAAAACTTTGAGGAATTAGTAGCGGCCATCGATCAATTTGCCTCTACCATGGCGTTTCGAAAAGGCGGAACGGAAAGTCTTGATAAAGCACTACATTCTGATAGTCTAGCAACTATGGTATTTTCTTCTAATTTGCAAGTAACCGGCACATTAGCTGCAATTGTAAAGGATGGAAACGGGGAAGCTATTTATTTCCGTACAAAAGGTCCGACGGCATTAGCAATCGAAAATAAGCAATTGCCGGGGCACGGTAGAGAAACCCATCGTAAGGGATTTGGAACGCCAATAGGGGGATTAGAAGGTAATATTATTCTAGAAGATTGCTCAAAAGATCAATTACGAGATTTAGGGATTATCGAAGGAAAGCTTGTCCATTTAAACTTCCAAAGTGGGGTTAAGGTTAAGGGAATCGTTACTAGCGTTATGCTGTCTGAGGAAAAGCCAATCATCATCTCGTTTAAGGACTGCCTAGTGACATACAGAGATCAGGTCCTTTTTGATCCGTCTTGGGGGACGTATGATATGGCAGTTGGTGCAGGCATTACTTCTGTATATGCTGGTGCTGCAGATCCAGATGCCTATTTTGAGTTCGAGCCAACCGATGAAGTAGAGAATATATCAGTACAGCAGAGTTGGAATGAATTAGAGAATCTTTACGAAGAAATACGCAACTTGCGCGAGGGCTCTGAATGGAATGAACATAGTTTATTCCAAGTTAATGATGTTTTAGCCGTTTTAGAAGACCAATATCCTAGTGAATGGTTATTACGGCTGGAAATAATAGAGCTTTATCAGATGCATGATGAAAATAGTCCTAATCTCGCTCTTCTCGTAGAGAGGCTGCAGAACACTGACTGGGAACCTTCTGTTAAACAAATGATTCAACGCGGGTTAACCTTAATTCATAACAGTTGAAAAAAAGGAGCTTGGAAATCCAAGCTCCCTTTATTATTAGTCTTTACTTGAAAGAATCCCTAAAATACGAAGGATACTAATGAATAGGTTTATGAAATCTAAATATAAGTTTAATGCCATCAATGGAACTTCTTCTGCTCTTACACCGTGGTGTTTCATTCGGTTAAAATCAAAGAGAACATAACCACTAAAAACCAAGACACCGATAAAGGAATAAGCAAGCATGGCTGTTGAGCCTAATGGGGAGAAAATATTAAATATTGAAATCGCCACTAATGCAAGTAACGCCGCAAGCAGGAATCCACCTAAAAAGGAGAAGTTCCTTTTTGATTTTGTTGCGTAAATAGCTACGCCTGTAAAGACAACTGTGGTACTGGCAAATGCCATGACAACTACATTTCCACCTACAGTAGTTAAATAGTGATTTACGATTGGGAACATGGTAATTCCAGAGATAAAGGTAAAAATATAAAGAAATGAATAAGAAATAGCTTTTTTCCGTCTAAAAAGGAAAGCAGACATAATCATAACAAATTCGAGAATTGCTAATGGCATAAATAAACCTTGTGGTACAAAGACTCCAGCCATTGTGCCTAGGAAGGCAATCGCCAAGGAAAGAGCAAACGTCCGTAGGACTGATGGTAAAAATTCAGTAGATGTTTGTGTATACAATTTATTCACCTCAAAAATATTTTCTTATTAAAGATATACGAAGAAGTGGTCAAGATGTTTCATTTTTTCTTAAAATATCTTTATCTTCTTTTAATAAATCCCGTATTTCAGCTAAAAGCTCTTCACTACGATCCACTTTCGCAACCACTGGTGCTGGTTCCTGTTTCTTTTTAAAACGATTAAGAAACTTCACAAAGAGGAAAATGGAAAAAGAGATAATAAAGAAATCGACAACAGTTTGAATAAACTGGCCATATTTTAAATCTCCATAGGCAAGATCACTAAAATCTGCTACCCCGATTACCAATCCAACCAACGGCATAATTACATCGGCGACAAGCGAAGAAACAATTTTTCCAAATGCCCCGCCAATAATGACCCCAACTGCTAAATCAATAACATTGCCTTTCATGGCAAATTGTTTAAATTCATTCCACATGAATAATTACCTCCAATCCACTATCTTAATAATACATTGTATCGTTTCTATTTTTTACTACGCAACAAAATAAATTTTCCATATATTTTTTGCAAATATTACACCACAACAGAAGAGCAGGCGGCTGCACCTGCTCTTCTGTTGAGTTATCTTAAAAAGCCCAATTCCCTGCTCTAAATACAGGTTCACTTTTTCCATCAGCGGTAATTCCATCGATGTTCATTTCGGCGGAACCAATCATGAAATCAACGTGGGTAATACTTTCATTCAATCCTTTTTCCTTTAGTTCATCAGAGGACATTTTCTTGCCGCCTTCAATACAGAAAGCATAAGCACTTCCGATGGCTAAATGATTGGAGGCATTTTCATCAAACAAAGTGTTAAAGAAAAGAATATTAGACTGTGAAATAGGTGAGTCAAAAGGAACAAGTGCGACTTCACCAAGATAATGAGAGCCCTCATCTGTTTCGACAAGACGCTTCAATATATCTTCGCCTTCCTCTGCTTTTACCCCAACAATTTTTCCATTTTCAAAGGTAATTGAAAAGCGGTCGATGATATTGCCGCCGTAGCTTAATGGCTTCGTGCTGGCAACTGTTCCATTGACACCCGTTCTTAATGGCACGGTGAAAACTTCCTCAGTCGGCATGTTGGCCATAAACTCAATGCCTTGTTCATTGGTACTGCCAGCACCCACCCAAAGATGTTTTTCCGGAAGCTCAATCGTTAAGTCAGTACCAGGAGCTGTATAATGAAGTTTCTGGTAGCTCTTTTCATTTAAATAACGGACCTTCTCATGAAGGGTTTCATCATGGTTTTTCCAAGCTTCCACGGGATTTTCAACATCTACACGCGTCGCTTTAAAAATCGCTTCCCAAAGTTTGTTTACTTGGTTTTCTACCGGCTCGTCAGGAAATACTTTACTAGCCCAGGCTGGTGCTGCGGCTGCAATCACAGTCCAGCTTACTTTATCCGATTGTATTGCTTTCCGATATTTTGCTAATGCTTTTCCAGCTGCCTTATTGAAGTTGGAAATCCGTTCAGGATCCACACCTTTTAATAAATCAGGGCTAGACGATACAACTGACATAAAGGCAGCTCCTTTTTCTGCAAGGTCTTCTGTTTCTTTAGCACGCCAAATTGGATATTCTTGAAAAGCCTCATCGGGTGCTAAATCGTACTTTGTTCTGTTGACGGTATCATCGTTCCAGTTGACGATGACATTTTGTGCACCAGTTTCATATGCTTTTTTGACAATTAAACGAACAAATTCAGCTGCATCTATAGTTGCGTTAACCACTAATGTTTGACCCTTCTGAACATTGACACCGACCTTGACGGCGAGTTCAGCATATTTCTCGATGTTTTTTTGAAATTCATTCATATGTATATCTCCTTTTTTCAGAATCTTCCTATATATTGTATCGTTTTTAAACGGAAAAAGAAACTGCAAGCTACTGATGGATAGTATGCTTAAAAAAGTCCACAAAAAAACAGTAAAGATAGTTTATCTCTACTGCAACTTGCTACCATATACTTTTATATTAAAATAAACACCTGCGGAAAAGATAACGAGAAATGTAATCATTCCTGACAATGAAGTTGGAGCCATGAATTGCGATAATTCCATTGATTCCACCGCCTTTAGATTATTAAACCTTTACACACTAATTATAATACTTAAAGACCTAAATGTGAACAATTTAGTACAATTATTTATTGAATTATTTAAATTTTTTGAAAATATTTTTTAAAATTAATTAAAGAAAAAAGCACCAAACGGGTGCTTTTTTCATAGTATTAGAATTTATATATTGAACTTTGAAAATTGTCCAGCGCAAGCGCCCTTGCGCTTTTCTAACCTAAACAACTATTTTTTGTTTTTCAAATGTATGAAACATCATCCAATATAATCCCGCACTGACAAGGGCGAGAATGGAGAGGGCAAAAAATGTCCATCCATAGCCAATCCAATTTGTCATAGGGATGGAAAGTGGTGCGATGGTCCGAGCGATTGTAAAGCGCAAGCTAGCGGCAGCAAAATATTGTCCCCTCATGTGTTCAGGTGCGAGTTTGGACACAAAGCTTTGCTGTAGCCCAGCACCCATTAATTCTGCAAACGTAAAAACAACCATTGCAAACATGAATCCCCAAATCCACTGGGTTTGACTAAAAAGGATAATCGAAATAGCATAGACGACCGAGGAGAGAACAAATACGTTTCTCTCATAATATTTTCCCATCCACTTCGTTACAACAACAGTCATTAGGGCAACAAGGAAGCCATTTTCAGCAAGGACAATCCCAAATGCTTGCTCACCTTTAACGGCAAATGACCAACTTCCAATGGTAAAAAGGTTTTGTTGCTTAACCACTTCCTTAATGTAAACAGGAAATAATAAATCCAATTGCATAAATGTCTGCCCAGCTAAAACGCCGGCAAGAATAAATAATAGGAAGGTTTTATCCTTCACAATGAGCGCATAATCCTTCAGTTGATTTTGTAAAAAGTAATACCATTTACCGTTACGGGAATGAGATGTATTTTGATGAATAGGAGCCGTTTCTCGTGTCCATTTTGCTAGAATCAGTCCTAATAACATACAAACCACTGCGGCTATAAGCAGGAGCTGAAAGCGATAGTGAACATAAAAAATGGCTCCTAAAATGGGTCCAATCACCACAGCAATATTGATGGACGTATAAAAAATCGCAAACACGCTGTTTCGATCCTTTTCCTTCACCACATCAGCCACCATTGCCTGGCTCGCAGGCCAGTAAAACGAACCGAAAACACCGGCAAACGTAAAGGATACAAACCCTACCCATGGAGACTGAAACCACGGTGAGCTGGCGATGGCAAAGGCTAAGAAGGAAAGCCCCTGACCAAATGAGGAAAGAACCATCATCCGTTTTCGGCCGAAACGATCGGCACAATATCCGCCCATCAAATTCGCAAATACTGAAAATAACTGTGAAAAAACTAATAATAATCCTGCTTTATTTTTACCAAATTCATCTGCAAAATAAATCGCCAGGAAGGGAAAAAACATCCAATACGTAATGTTCATCATTGCTTCCCCAAACAAGCGAACCTTTAAATTTGAATCCCAGTCTCTAATCCTCATGTCATAACTCCGTTTCTCCCTCATTAACCATTACATCATACTATCTTTAATGAGAAAATTACAATAATTATAATTAGGATTCTCAACTTCCAACCTAGTTATGGAGAATAATTGAAGTACTACCAAGCATATGGTTCGTTACATTAGATAAAGAAGCAGGAGAAAGGCTCTTAATAACTGAATCCATTAGGTAGGTATGCTATATTTAACTTATGGAAATTTGAAAGGATGTTTAACATATGGCAAAAAGTGTTGTAATTGCTGAAAAACCTTCTGTCGCACGTGATATTGCACGTGTGCTGAATTGTAATAAAAAAGGAAATGGATATCTTGAAGGCGATAAATATATCGTTACGTGGGCACTAGGACATCTAGTCACACTTGCTGACCCAGAAAGTTACGATGTGAAATATAAAACATGGAATTTAGAAGATCTACCTATGCTACCTGAGCGATTAAAATTGACAGTCATTAAGCAGACTGGAAAACAATTTAATGCTGTTAAAAGTCAACTGACTAGAAATGATGTCAAGGAAATAATCGTGGCTACAGACGCAGGGAGAGAGGGGGAATTAGTCGCACGTTGGATTATTGATAAGGTAAAAGTCAGTAAACCTATTAAACGTCTATGGATCTCATCTGTTACTGATAAAGCGATTAAAGACGGCTTTGCAAACTTGAAGTCTGGCAAATCTTATGACAATTTATATGCTTCAGCTGTCGCACGTTCAGAAGCTGACTGGTATATCGGTCTAAATGCAACACGTGCATTAACAACCAGGTTCAATGCCCAACTAAACTGTGGTCGTGTACAAACACCTACTGTTGCAATGATTGCAGCACGTGAGAACGAAATCAAAAACTTTAAAGCACAAACATATTATGGCATCGAAGCCCAAACAACAGACAAACTAAAGTTGACTTGGCAAGATGCGAAAGGTAACGGTCGTAGCTTTGATAAAGAGAAAATCGATACGATTGTGAAAAAGCTAGGCAAACAAAATGCCATTGTAACGGAAATTGAGAAAAAGCCTAAGAAGTCTTTTTCACCAGGTCTTTATGACTTAACAGAACTACAACGCGATGCGAATAAAATCTTTGGTTACTCAGCAAAGGAAACGTTAAACATTATGCAAAAGCTGTATGAGCAACATAAAGTTCTAACGTATCCTCGTACTGATTCACGTTTCATCTCTTCAGACATTGTCGGAACGCTGCCAGAACGCTTGAAAGCATGTGGAGTGGGGGAATATCGTTCGTTAGCTAATAAGGTCTTAAACAAGCCGATAAAAATTTCTAAAGCATTTGTTGATGACAGTAAAGTATCAGATCACCATGCCATTATTCCAACAGAAAGCTATGTAAACTTCTCAGCCTTCACCGATAAAGAGCGCAAGATATATGATTTAGTAGTAAAACGATTTTTAGCGGTATTATTCCCAGCATTCGAGTACGAGCAATTAACGCTTCGTGCGAAAATCGGTGATGAGAACTTCGTTGCTAGAGGAAAAACCATTTTATCGGTTGGTTGGAAAGAAGTATATGAAAATCGCTTTGAAGATGACGATGCAACTGACGATCTGAAAGAACAGATTTTACCTCGCATCGAAAAAGGCGATACCTTAAACGTGAAACTAATCGCACAAACATCAGGTCAAACAACTCCACCTGCACGCTTTAATGAGGCGACATTACTTACGGCAATGGAAAACCCAACGAAGTATATGGACACACAAAATAAGCAGCTTGCAGACACGTTAAAATCGACTGGTGGACTAGGTACTGTTGCTACACGTGCTGATATAATTGAAAAGCTATTCAATACATTCTTAATCGAAAAGCTCGGCAAAGACATTCATCTTACTTCTAAAGGAAGTCAATTGTTGGATTTAGTTCCTGAAGAGCTAAAATCTCCTACTTTGACAGCTGAGTGGGAACAAAAGCTTGATCAAATTGCACATGGCAAGTTGAAAAAAGAAGTGTTTATCAGTGAAATGAAAAAATACACAAAAGAAATCGTTGCTGAAATTAAAGCAAGTGGTAAAAAATATAAGCACGACAATATTTCCACAAAAACTTGTCCAGACTGTGGAAAACCAATGCTTGAAGTGAACGGAAAAAAAGGTAAAATGCTCGTGTGCCAAGATCGTGAATGTGGACATCGTAAAAATGTCGCACGCGTCACAAATGCCCGCTGCCCACAATGCCATAAAAAACTTGAGCTACGTGGTGAAGGTGATGGCCAAATCTTCACATGTAAATGTGGATATCGTGAAAAATTATCTGCTTTCCAAGCACGCCGCAATAAAGAATCTGGTGGTAAAGTGGATAAACGTACTGTACAAAAGTATTTGAAAAACCAGAATAAAGATGAGGAACCTGTGAATAATGCGTTTGCAGATGCATTAAAAGGGTTGAAGTTTGATTAACAACATACTTAAGGGGCTATTCATCAAGATATTCAATCTTGATGAATAGCCCCTTTTTTCTCGTTATCGTTGGGAGAAGCGCGAAGTACACTAGCCGCTGGGGGAAGAGGTGGACGAAGAAAAACTAATTGTCATAATTGGGAAGAACCATTATCCTTTTATTTATTATCCTGCTAAAGTATTATCGTGGTAAAATTCAGAAAATTTAATTGACAGCAAAGGTTTTCTTCCCATACAATAATTATCAAGATGAAAGTTTATAGAATAGTTGAATGGAATGATAACTTATGAGGCATCTCCCAAAGACAGTTCAATATTCCGTAGTTTTTATAAAAGAGGCTGGACTCCAAATCTAATCGGATAAGGAATCCAGCCTCTTACTTTATTGTGATAAAGTGGTAGAGGAGAGGGATAAATATGATCACGCTGACGGGTGGAAGTTTAACTTTAGAGCAAATGAAAGATATTTTGTATCGTAACCAAAAGGTCAACGCTTCTGAAAAGAGTATGGAGGCTGTCTTGAAGAGCCGCGAAGCAGTGGAGAGAATCGTTTCAGAATCAAAAGTAGTTTATGGAATTACAACGGGCTTTGGAAAATTCAGTGATGTTCTGATTGATAAGGATCATGTTCAAGACTTGCAGCTAAACTTAATTCGCTCCCATGCATGTGGGGTGGGAGAACCGTTTCCAGAGGTTGTGGCTAAAGCTATGGTTCTACTAAGGGCGAACGCACTTTTAAAGGGCTACTCAGGAATAAGACCGCTTGTCATTGAAAAGTTAATTGATTTAGTAAATAAAGACATTATCCCTGTCATTCCGCAGCAAGGTTCTCTTGGTGCAAGTGGTGACTTGGCGCCGCTATCCCACCTAGCTTTGGTTTTAATCGGTGAAGGCGAGGTATTTTACAAAGGAACACGCATGGAATCTCTTGATGCGCTTCAGAAAGAAGGAATTTTACCAGTAACCTTGGAAGCGAAGGAAGGACTTGCCCTTATTAATGGTACACAGGCGATGACGGCAATGGGTGTTGTTGGATATCTTGAAGCAGAACAACTGGCCCATGAAAGTGAGCTCATCGCTTCGATGACTATTGAAGGATTAAATGGAATCATTGATGCCTTTGCAGAAGAAGTGCATATTGCCAGGGGCTATCAACAACAAATTGATACTGCGGCACGAATTCGTCAGTATTTAAGCGACAGCTTGCTTACAACCCAGCAAGGGGAACTAAGGGTTCAGGATGCTTATTCACTCCGCTGTATCCCTCAGGTTCATGGTGCTTCTTGGCAGGCGCTGGATTATGTGAAAGAAAAATTAGAGATAGAAATGAATGCAGCAACAGATAATCCCTTAATTTTTGAAGATGGTGAAAAAGTAATCTCTGGCGGGAACTTCCATGGACAACCAATTGCTTTCGCGATGGACTTTATGAAAATTGCAGTGGCGGAGTTGGCGAATATCTCGGAAAGACGGATTGAACGATTAGTCAATCCTCAATTAAATGACTTACCACCATTTTTAAGCCCTGAACCAGGCCTGCAGTCGGGAGCCATGATTATGCAATATGCAGCAGCTGCATTGGTTTCAGAGAATAAAACGCTCGCCCATCCAGCAAGTGTTGATTCGATTCCGTCATCGGCTAATCAGGAGGACCATGTCAGCATGGGAACGATTGCTTCGAGACATGCCTATCAAATTATCCAGAATGCAAGACGAGTTCTCGCCATTGAGTTGATTTGTGCGATGCAGGCAGTTGAGATTCGCGGGGTAGATAAGATGGCAACTCATACCAAAGGATTCTATGAAAAAGGACGCGAACAAGTACTTTCTATTAAACAAGATCGTGTTTTTTCCACAGATATTGAAAAAGCAGCCGAGTGGTTAAAAACAATTGAGTTTTCTCCATTCATTAGAAGTTTGAGTATGGAAAAAGGACAATAATAAGAAACACCATTGAAAAAAGGCGTGGAAAATCTCACGCCTTTTATTCTTCTTCTTCTACCCTATTTTTAAATGCTTCTCGGACGACGAGGAACTCTTCATCCCCAATCGCTTCTTTTGTATGTTTTTCTGTTAAGTTGTTTTTAGGGAAATTCCCAGGATGGTTTTTCTTTTTATGGTTAAAATCTTCTCCACGTGCCATACTCAACACTCCTTTCTTCTATGCAGGTAGCATTCCCGATTATCACAAAAATCATTACAATTGCTTCCAAATTCTGATTTTATCATTAGTAAAGACTTGTTATAATTATGTTAGTGATTATGGTAAATAGGAGGCGGTAAAAATGGATTTGTTTCATATTGTCTCAGAAAACCGTATTAAAAAGGGCTACAAGGACGGGGAGTTCGACAATCTTGCAGGTTTTGGGCAACCATTGCAGCTGGAGGATTTGTCTGGAATTCCTGAAGAATTGCGAATGGCCTATAAATTATTGAAAAATGCCGGATACACTCAGGATGAGGGACGACTCAGGCAGGAAATGATGTCCATAGGGGATTTAATTAGCAAATGTGATGACAGTAGTGAAAAGGAAAATCTCCAAAAACAGTTTAACGAAAAACTACTGCGGTTTAATCAGTTGATGTCAAAACGTGGAGTAAAAACGAATTCCGCGATGTTTAAAAACTATGAACAAAAGGTGCAAAAGAAGTTAAAATAACAAAAAAAGCTGTGCGAGTTGAGAATCTATAAAAGATTACTTTTCGCCAGCTTTTTTTTCTACTTTATCTGGTTTGCACATCCGATCTAAGAGAAAACCGGCAAAGACCATAAACGCAATGGGAATTGAATAATTTAACACATGAATAAAAGTCATTGTCCTACATCACCACCATTATTATTTAGAATATTAATAATATTAAGTATATTTATATGTTGTTTACATTATATGCTATTTGTCACAAATTAGACAAATTTATTCGTTATAATAAATAAAAAAGATTTCCAGATTTAATAACAATCCTCCATACAAAGCGGATTCGAGCAGCCCTATTTGATCAAAATAGATGATTTTGGTTTAATCCTCTCCAATCCTTACAATATTCTCTAAGAGGATTTTGACAATTTTTATCGTAATAGTTATATAAGCATGGATATTATTGCAATCCTGACTTACTTTAATACGACTCAGAGGAGTGAGCGCGAAATATGAACAAACAGGAAGCAATAATTTTAGAAGAGAAGAAGGTTCTCTGTATCGGTGGTGCCAATGTAGACCGAAAAATACAGGCGTTAAAACATTTAGAGTATGGTACATCAAATCCTGCCTTAAGCTTGAAATCAAGAGGCGGAGTAGCAAGAAATGTCGCGGAAAACTCAGGTCGTCTTGGACTTAAAACCGCTTTATTAGCAATTATTGGAGCCGACTCTGAAGGAGAATGGCTGCTGCAAAACACAAAAAATTTCGTAGATTTAAATCTTACTGAACTCATTCACGGGAAATCAACAGGGACCTATACAGCTGTGCTTGATATAGATGGAAAAATGGCTGTAGCCCTCGCAGACATGGCTATTTACGATGAAGTTGACGAATTCTTTTTTGAGAAAAACCTATCTCATATTCAAAACGCAAAAATGATATTACTAGACACGAATTTTCCTGCCAAAGTGATCAATAAGGTAATTAATAGCTGTAAAAATACCGGAGTACCTATTTGTGTTGCCACTGTGTCAGCACCTAAAACCGCTAAATTGCCAGCGTCACTTGAAGGTGTAACATGGCTGATAGCTAATCATAAAGAAGCTGAGGCTCTTGCAAAATTAGAAATTAATTCAGAAGGAGATTTCTATAGAGCAGCAGAAGTAATTTTGAAAAAGGGTGTTGAAAGGGTTGTTATTACCAGGGAGGAGCAAGGATTAATTTATTTTACTAATCAGGGTGATGCAGGGGCATTAGTTCCCCCATGTGTTCCGATAATGGATGTAACGGGTGCAGATGATGCCCTGATTGCAGGAATATTATTTGGGTATTTAAACGGCCTCAGCACGGAAGATTCCTGTAAAATTGGCCTTTCCTGTTCATTAATTACACTCCAGACGAGCGAAACAGTAAACCCCGATTTAAACCAACAAAAACTACTTGAAACATTTCAAATCTACTTTAGTAAAGGAATTAGCTATCCATAATAAAGAAGGCGGAGGAAGTTGTTCCTAGTATTTCCTCCCCCTTTTCTACAGTGCATATCCGTAATAGTAAAGAATATGGCGATTTTTGTAAAAAAACAGAGTAAAATGCAAGAAAAAGAAGTGTGAAAATTAGAAAAAAATGACAAAATATAACACTTTGTTAAAAAAGGACTAGATATAATAAACATATCATTAAAGATTATGTAGATAGTCCTAGTCGGAAGTGGATAAAAAGGTACATTGTGGATCCAATCGTTGGTTTAGAATCAGAAAAAGGCAAACCTGTTGAAAAACAGTGACGCAAAGCCGAGGGTCTAAGGCAAGTGTTGAGCTTGTTAGGATGGCCGGGCTACCTGAAATACGAAATGTATTTTTGGGGTGAGAATAATGGTTATTACAGAAAGTGAAGTGGATGTTATCGATCATGAATGGATGGCACTCATACTAGAAGCAAAAGAACTTGGGCTATCAATAGAAGAAGTACGTGATTTCTTTAGTAAGCAAGAGGGGAAAAGCTAACCAAGAAGAATAAATAACAGGACTACATAAAAGTAAAAAAAGCATTCTGCAAAAATTTATTTTTTGTAGAATGCTTTTCTTCATTGTATAGGAAATTATAAAATAATTTAGTGTTGATAACTTGAAATAGTTATCTGAATCCAGCTCCAGCGCCCAGCGGCTAGTGGACTTCGCTCTTTTCCCTACGATAAGTCAACATCGAAT
>NZ_CALBWS010000045.1 GCF_937468385.1 Neobacillus rhizosphaerae | reverse complement strand
CACGATTCATCTGTGTATTTTTAGTTAGCATTTCATCCACCCCATTAAAATCTCTGTACCTTAATTATACAAAAAAGACCGCCGGCAAACCCGAATATTTTCGGATTTGTCGACAGTCTGAGCCAATCTCCTGTAAGGAAATTGGCTTTTCTTTTATCTCATTAATCAAATATGTTTGCTTTTTTTGAACACCGAAATGATAGCCACAAACAATAATGCGATAATACCACTAAAAACAAAAAGATAACTTAATGGAATCAAGAAGAAAGGTTCAACCAAAGTACCATCCGGTTCTACTCTTGAACCAATCATGAAGTAACTAATCATACAAATGACCCCTAAAAATATGGGTGTAGAAGCTAATAGATATTTCTTTTTCATCATATACTCTCCTTTATTCAGATAACCTTAATTATTTTTTTTGATATTCTAGAATATCACCTGGTTGACATTCTAAAACTTCGCAGATTTTTTCTAAAGTTGAAAATTTAATAGCTTTTGCTTTTCCGTTTTTTAATATTGATACATTTGCCATTGTAATCCCTAGTTTTTCGGATAATTCTGTAACACTCATTTTTCTTTTAGCCAGCATTACATCCAAATTTACTATAATAGCCATCCTTTAACACCTCAAATCGTTAGATCATTATCCTGCTTTATTTCACTAGCATTTCTAACTAAATGAGAAAGCATGGAAGTAAATACAGAAATAATGACTGAGAAAAATAGAATCAGCAAAAGAATAACTAAAATGTTAGCATGATAACTTCCGACTACGAAAAGATATAGTAATGCACCAATGTACAAAAAACCTTCAATCATTGATAAGACACTTATTATTTTCAATCTATCTGCATTCTTAACGGTAAAGGCTTGATCAGAGCCAATATCCGAACATATCTGCCACCCTAAAACTAGAGCAGTAAAAAATGGAATCCCTGTAATCCAAATGAATGTAATAAAGGGATTATATAGCGGCTTCAACTTTCCTGAATCCAGTAATATTTCCCTACCAGTTTCAGGAGCAATATAAATACAAAACAACAGACCAAAAAATCCGCAAAAAACAATTATTAATTTTAACCACGCTGATAATCCTTTCTCTCTCATAAAAACTCCCCCTCTAAGCTAGCTAACCATATAGTAATCCCAAACATCTTCTTAGTCAACAAATATTTATCGTTATACAATAAATATTTGTTGTTTTATATTGTATTTATAATAAAATTTCAAAATTAATTTTTAAATTCATAATGAGATTAGCCTAAAATAAGTCCGAACACAGCCAAGGAGATAGGTAAAAATGTAAAACATAATGTTACCAAAAAGTGCTAACAGATTATTTCTCCGTCCAAAACAGAGGCAGAAACGGAAAAAGGGAGAGATGTGCGATTAGAGGATTACTTTTTATAGGGGAGGATTTTCATGAAACCATCGTTAATCAGTCGGGTAAAAGAGGCTTGAAGCGCATCAAAAGCTCCCCAATGGTGCATCGTTGTATATAATGATAAAATGGTTGCTCCGACCACCATGGGGGTTTTGAGCAGAAGTCATAGCACTTACTACTTTAGTCACTAGCTTCCCGTAAAACCACAGACCGTCCGTTTTATCTAAGAACTGCATAATCTAAGAAGGCATGTTTCCAAATCGGGTCGGAACACTGAAAATAATGGCTTCTGCCCACTCTATATCATCTTGTGAAACAGTTGGAACACAAGCTTCAACTTCTTCAGACTAATGCTTCCATGCAGACTTTTATTATTTGCTTATGAACTTGCGATACCAACTTGCTGCGGCTTCAACTTCTGATGCGGTTAATTGATGACCTTTATTCTCCCAATGAAGTTCTACATTTGCATTAGCCTTTTCTAATAATGATTGTAGTTCAGCCGATTCTAGCGGTGAACAGATTGGATCATTCGTTCCAGCTGCAATAAACACAGACTTACCTGATAAGTCGGGAAGATCCATTCCTTGTCTCGGTACCATGGGATGATGAAGAATGGCACCTTTTAAAGCATTTTGATAATGAAATAATAGACTAGCAGCTATATTCGCTCCATTTGAATAACCAATTGCAATAATATTATCTCGATCAAAACGATACTTTTCTGCTGCTTCATCAAGAAACTCGTTTAATTCTTTTGTTCGGAAAATAAGGTCCTCTTCATCAAACACTCCTTCAGCTAATCTTCTGAAGAATCGGGGCATTCCATTTTCTAATACGTTCCCACGGACACTTAATACAGAAGCCTCATCATCAATTCTACCTGCAAGAGGTAATAGGTCTAATTCATTTCCACCCGTACCATGCAGCAAAAGTAACGTTGGTTTTGTTGGATCTTGCCCTTTATTGAATATATGTTTCATTATTTATCTCCCTCCAGAACACGAACCTCCACAGGCGGTAAGGTTTCTTCTAATTCTTCTCTTTTTGACTCTAACCAAGATGGTAGTATGAGTTTTTTTCCAAGTTCATCAACAGGTTCATCTACTGCAAAACCTGGTGGTTCGGTCGCTATTTCGAAGAGGATACCCCCTTCTTCATGAAAATATATAGCTTTGAAGTAGTTTCGGTCAAGAATCTCTGTCGGATAATACCCTTTTTCTAAGAGAAGTAATCTCCACCTTTGATGATCTTCTTCATCCTTTGCTCTCCACGCTATATGGTGAACCGTTCCTGCTCCCATAAGCCCTCGGACAGAAGGATTTAACTGAATGTCAATGGTATTACCGAGATGTTCTCCAGTTTTAAATCTAAGAAATTCCTTTTCTTGTCCAATGCATTCTAATCCCAAAATATTTTCTAGCACGTCCGTAGTTTTATGCGGCTGTGCAGAAAACAGAACAGCACCGCCAAACCCCTTAATGGCATTTTCCGCTAGTACTCCGCCAAAGTTCCAAGTATTCATTGGTCCTTCATCTCGTTCTGTCAACTCAAGTTGGAGTCCGTCAGGATCGTTAAATTTTAAATAGGTTTCACCAAAGCGATTGGATGAAGTAAATTCAATTCCAAATTTCCGCAATCGATTTTCCCAAAATTGAACCGATCCCTTCGGTATCATATAACTGGTCACACCAACCTGCCCCGTTCCAATTCGACCTTTTAGCTGTTTAGCCCATGGAAAAAAAGTAATGACACTACCTGGTTGACCCGTTTCATTCCCAAAATAAAGATGGTACACTTCTGGACGATCAAAATTTATGGTTTTTTTAACGAGTCGTAACCCAAGTACGCCTGCATAAAAGTCAATATTCCTTTGTGCATCGTTAACCATGGCTGTTATATGATGGATACCTGCTGTTTTTTGCAATCTTATCCTCTCCATTTCGCTAAAGTGGATTGTAAAAGGAACTATTTAGGTCTTTCTATTTCAAAAATCTCACCGATTTTGGCGTAATTATTTCCAGCCAATCGACTTACAGCAGCTAAACCCCAAGGATCTATTCTTCCATTTTCATAAATGTCATTTTCAATATGAAATTGAACAACTTTGCCGATAATAAAATCACACCCCGGTGTATCCAAACCTCCCAATTCTAAGGAATGCTCTAATGAACATTCCATTCGAATTTTCGCTTCCTTTACACCTGGTACAGAAATCTTTACACTGTCTACTGGAGTTAAGCTAGCTAACTCAATCTCACTCTGGTCAGGAGGGAGGTTTGCAGCTGTTTTATTTATTTTTTCAACATTTTCTTGGTCAACGATATGGATCACAAATTCCTTTGACTCGATGATGTTTCTCGCTGTATCCTTCTGTCTCCCCTGTGCACGTTGAATAGATAATGAAATCATCGGGGGATTGGATGATACGATATTAAAGTAGCTAAATGGTGCACCATTCAAAACACCGTCTTTTGAAATCGTTGTAACGAAAGCAATTGGTCTAGGTATGACGCTTCCTATAAGAAATTTATAATTATCTCTTTCAGACATTGAGGATGGATCAATTGAAAGCAAAGAAATCATTCCTTTTCGTAAAATCAGTCTAGTTCTCTTACTTCAAACGGTAGCAAACTTCGTTCAATTTGTCCTCTATGAGGCTCATACTGTTCAGGCAACATTAATTTTTCTCCCATGGTTTCATGTGATTCATCATGTGCGAATCCTGGGGGATCGGTCGCAATTTCAAATAGAATTTCTCCATGTTCTCTAAAGTAAATAGCATTAAAATAATTTCGGTCCTTTACAGGAGTGACACCATATCCATTCGCTGCAACATACTTTTGCCAATCCAATTGATCTAAGGAATCAACAGCCCGCCATGCAATGTGGTGTACTGTCCCCACACCCATTTGCCCACGGCCAATTGGAGTTATTTTCAGGTCGATTACATTTCCGATGTCGGCTGAAGAACGGAAACGGATGAAATCTCCTTCTTTACCGATTAATTCAAGTCCCATAACATTTTCTAACAATTCAGCTGTTTTGTTAGGTTGTGTCGATAATAAAGTTGCTCCACCAAAACCTTTGATGGCAACTTCAGGTGTTACCTCACCAAAGTTCCAATTATTAGTTTCTCCTTCTTCTCTTTCAACAATTTCCAAGTGAAGTCCATGTGGATCATCAAATTCCACATACTGCTCTCCAAAGCGTTCCATTTTAGTAAAAGGAACATTGAACTTTGCTAGTCTTTGTTCCCAAAATCCCATCGCACCTTTGGGAACAACATATGATGTGACTCCTACTTGCCCGTCACCAATGATTCCTTGACGAGCCCCTGCCCATGGAAAGAATGTAATGATTGTTCCTGGTTTTCCACCTTCATTCCCGAAATAAAGGTGATAAGTACCTGGATCGTCAAAATTGACCGTTTGCTTGACTAAACGTAAACCCAAAACGCCTGCGTAGAAATCTACGTTCTCTTGAGGATGACCGACGATTGCTGTAATATGGTGAATACCCATTGTTTTCTTACTCATTTTTTAACACTCCTTTTTCATCTAAAATCTATTTTTTTAAAGGAACTTGATACCTTATTTTGTTCCTACATCAATATTTAATGTCTTAAACAATTTGTTTTAATTCAAGAATCTTTAATTCGAGATATTTTAGAATAAAAATGAATCTAGAGCATATTGACCAGGACCGATTAAAGCTATACCAATAGCGACTGCAAGCAAAGTTAGGTTATATTCATATCCATTTGATGTTGCCCATAATCCGTTTGGACCATGCACCTTTATGATAGCCATTACCATGGTTCCGGCAATCATAATTCCTGCAAGTGGGGTTAAAAGTCCTAAAGTAAACAAAATTCCACCAATAAGTTCTGCTAATCCTGCGAAAAGAGCCATGGTTACTCCTGGCTTCATACCAATGGATTCGAACCAACCTCCCGTACCTTTTAATCCATAACCACCAAACGATCCAAACAATTTTTGAGCACCGTGCCCCACGAATAGTACACCAATCACCAAACGAATTATTAATAGACCAATATTTATCATCTTAAAATCCTCCTAAATGTTTTTTATCTCGAATTCGAGATATTATTTTAAAAAAAATGAAAATTTATACTTTATTCCTTACTTTTTTCAAAAGATGCACCAAAATCTCTGCCTCATCAGAATTTAATGAATCAAACATATTATCGACTAACTCACGATATTTCGGCATGATTTCCTCCATCAATTCATTTCCATCATCAGTTAATATCACATGTATCACTCGGCGGTCATCGGGGCAGGCATTTCGACTTAATAAACCTCTTTGTTCTAGCTTGTCTATAACATAGGTCATCGAACCACTTGAGATTAATATGCAATTTCCAATTTGTTGAATAGTTTGTTTCCCTTTTTGGTAGAGGACCTCTAAAACAGAAAATTCCGTTATACTTAGCTTGTTTTTTGTCATTTCTTCCTTTATGCGCTCATGAACGGCTTTAGATGTTTGCATTAATACCAGAAAGGGCAAATTCGAGCATTTCCTCTCCATTTGTTTCACCTCCACAAAATCTCGAATTAAATTATCTTGAATCTGAGATAATCATAATACTTATTTATTTTTTTGTCAATAACCTTTTTTTAAGTATTTCATTTTTCTAAAATGAAATTACTTTGCATATTTTAATTAACCTGTTCGTTGAAGAAGAACGATTTACTTGTGAGGTGTAAACCGCAATTATCTTATTAAATGTGAAACTTAATCACAAAGTATTCGCGGAAGAAATCATAGTATAATTCTCGATAAAAAAAATTAATTGACCAACGAAGTTTTTTAAATCCTTTATTACCTTCCTGATGATGATTATCCCAAAACTCGTTTGTACCTTTAGGAATATTATCTAATGAGAAAAAATCAGCGTTTTTGCTTTCATCAGTTTCCTTCAGGATTGGTCCTATCCAATTATCAACTCGAAATAAAAACTCAAACATCTGATATTCATCTCCAAATCCATTTTTAATTGATTTATCATGTCCTAGTGAATTGCGCAAAAAAACGAACAGTGCCTGCCACTGTTCGCTTTAAAAAAATCTATCAAATTTTGATAACATTTAAGGAATCCCCGACAAAACGGCGAAACCTATCTCTCTATTAATTTGCTTTATCAAACCACGAGCTGGCTGTCTCTTTCAAGACGAGATTCAGTTCTTCGATATTTCTTTTCCCGGTATGTTGTAACCAGTCACGACCTGCTTGTTCACCATTTTCAGCAAAAGGGGCGACACCGTCTTTCCAGGTTGCCCGGCCGCATAACACGCCGTTAAAGGTGGAGCCAGATTCTTTGGCGAATTTCAAGGTTTCTTGGAATAGTTTAGCACTTACTCCAGCACTTAAGAATATAAATGGCAGCTCTGTTGCCACACTTTGTTCTTTGAAAAAGGCAGCAGCCTCTTCTTTGCTGTAGACAATTTCTCCTTCTGTGTATCCTTCGACAAAGTTCATATCTACCGGAACTTCTACCTTCAACACATCAACATGGTATTGCGGCTTGGAGAACTCCTTCATCGCCCCGATCACTTTATGAGGCTTCACTTTAGCGTACGCTTTACTTTTTACATCATCATTTTCAGCATCATACGTCACAATTTCTAAAAAAAACGGAATGTCCTCCGCTACACACTCTGAGCCTACACGTTCCATGTAAACATGTTTATAGTCATTAATTTTTTTATCTTCATCGACATCATAATACAGTAAGAATTTAACCGCATCTGCACCGGCTTCCTTCAAACGTTTAACCGACCACTCGGGTAATAAATCAGGCAGACGGCCCACCGTAGTTGCATCGTAGCCAGTTTTTTCATAGGCTACCAATAAACCGGCGTCTTTATGGCGGACATTCGCAGCCGGTAATCCATATTCAGGGTCCAAAAGAATGGAAGTCGCATATGGTGTCAATTCTTTGGAGACCAATTCTTTAAAGTGGATAATGCCCGAGTCTCCGACATTACTTGCCGTTCCCGCTGCAATCATTTTTTTCAATGAGCCCCGTTGATCAATCGCTAATGCCCCAATCACGCCGTTTTCATCAGATAGACGTTTTAAAGCTGCTAATTTACTTTTTGTTAGTTCTAACATTGTCAGTCACCATAAATCGGCAAGGAAGCCCCTGCGTCACGCATGGGGGAATTGCCGACTCCTTTCGCTTGATTAAAAAGTATGAATACCCATCAAAACGCTGTAATATTTGACAGTATTTCGCTTGAACGCCTTGTGCCAAACGTTCGCCTTATAAATCCTTGATATCCGCAAAACCTGTTGAACGCATGGCAATTTGACCTCTATCAATCTATTTTTTCCACTTTTACTGAATCAAAATATTGGTTGAATTTAGCGATATTAATATATCCGGTTCCGGCTTCCACCGTATTTAGTATTCCCGTAGTCATCGCCGTTTTCAGCACCTTTTCAATTGTCTCATGGCGATTCAGTGCAACCGCAAATCCTGCAACGGTAGCATCACCAGAGCCAACAGGATTAACCAAGTCGATTTTGGGGATCGTGACCCGGTAATACTCGTCAGCACGCCTTACAAAGGCACCATCACTCCCCATCGAGACGACAATCCATTCAATCCCTTTCAATAACTCATGGTTTACAGCCTGTTTCAAACTGCCTATTTCCGCATCCACTTTAAACCCGAGCAGCTGGGACATTTCCGCTGTATTTGGCTTGATGGCAAATGGTTTTTCCTTATGTAACAAGACTTGCCTTAATGGTTCTCCTGACGAATCTACAACCACAGGAATCCCCTTTTCCTGACTAATTTCTAACATTTGCTGGTAAAAATTTGGGGGCAGCCCTTTCGGTAAACTGCCTGAAATCGTCACAATTGAAACTTTAGGAAGGAGATTCGCAAATTTTTCTAAAAAAACTTCCCCTTCTTCGCTTGATAAAGTCGGGCCAGCCTCTAAGATCTCCGTTTGCATCCCTTCATGGAGAATGGCGATACAGTTTCTTGATTCTTTATCGATTCTTAAGAAGTCATTTTGAATGTTGCTTTTATTTAATTCCTGAACGATGTAATCGCCAATGGTTCCACCAAGTACGCCTGTCGCGAGGACTTCTTCTTCCATTTGTGCGATCACCCGGGCGACATTTAAGCCTTTCCCTCCAGCCGTTTTACGTACTGTTTCTACCCGGTTGACATCATCCAACTTGAATTGGTCAACCGGATAGGAAATATCAACCGATGGATTCATTGTCACAGTTAAAATCATCGTACTCACTCTTTCTGGTCTTGATAACGACAGACACCATCTATATAAGTCGCGATTAAATCCAGGGCAGGATTCAACACGATAAAGTCAGCAGCGTAGCCCTCAGCAATTTTCCCGCATTCCTGATCGATCTGAACACTTTTTGCAGGTGCCGTACTTGCCATATATATGGCTTCCATGGGTGTGGCAATACCCCATTGGACGGCATTTTTGACGGCATCCTTTAATTGCAAAATACTGCCTGCTAAACTGCCACTATCCAATCGAGCCGCCCCGTCTTTCACTTCCACTGGGAATTCTCCGAGCTGATAATGTCCCTCCGGCATACCTCCAGCCATCATACAATCGGTCACCATCACGGTTGTGTCTCTACCACGGGTATTCATTAAAATGTTTGCTGCGGCAGGATGAACATGGTGCCCGTCACAAATGATTTCCGCAAATACATTTTTTAAATTCATGGCCGCCCCGACCATGCCAGGCTCACGATGGTGCAGTGAGCTCATCCCATTGTAAGTGTGGACAAAAATCGAAGCCCCGTTCGCAACTGCCTGTTTTGCTTGTTTATACGTCGCATCACTATGGGCTAATGCAACGGCAATATCTTCTTTCACGGCATATTCAATAAATTCGTCTGAACCGTTTCTTTCAGGAGCAATTGCAATTTTTTTGATAAAATTATTGGATCGTTTCTGCCAAACTTTTAATGTATCAATTGCAGGGTCACAAAAATATTTCGTGTTTTGTGCCCCTTTATATTTTTCGGTAAAAAATGGTCCCTCTAAAAAGATTCCTCTTATTTTTGCGCCTTTCACTTTCGAGTAATTCGCACCTATCATGGCAACAACGTCATTTAATAATTCGATTGAAGAAGTTAAAGTAGTCGGTAGGAACGACGTCACTCCACAAGCTAGCAGCCCTTCTGAAATTACTTTTAACCCCTCAAAGTCATTGTCCATGACATCATGATTTTTATAGCCATGGATATGTGTGTCGACTAACCCAGGTGCAATCCATTGCCCGCTATAATCAATGACTTCCGCTGTTTGATCGGGCTTTACTCCAGAGTAGATGCCGAATTTCCCGTCTTTGATTTCTAGAAAACCTGGTCCTACAACCTGACCTTCAAGAAAAAACTTTTCTGCAAAAATTAATTTTGACATTTTTCCACCTCAGTTACTGCTCTAGCCATCTGTTTAAGAAAAGAAAGTATAAAATTTTGACTTTGAGCATTGTCTAGCTTTAGCGCCTGGTCAAGGCGCTTCCGTTTTTCTTATTTGAATTCATGAATTGTTACCCCTTTGACAACACGGTTCACTGTGCCTGTTGGAGAAGGGGTATCCGGCGTATTGCCGACTTTTATGGAAGCTAACAGTGACACCGTTTGCCCAATCATGATAAAAGGTAAGGACAGGTAGGCATCCGGTACAGCATGGGCGTCGCTGTCGAATAAGAAGGTATTGCCATCATAGTTCGTTTCTCCGTCTACCGAGATTGCACATATACTGTTTGCAATGTCATCTTGTTGTAATTCTTTTAATATATCTAAATCATATTTGCGTGTATAAGGCTCATTTGACACAAAAACAAACACCAACGCTTTTTCATTTACAAATGATTTAGGACCGTGCCTAAAACCGAGCGATGAATCAAAAGCGGTCACAATTTTACCTGCGGTTAACTCTAATACTTTTAATTGCGCTTCTCTCGCCAAGCCCTCTAAACTACCTGAGCCAAGATAAATAATCCGCTCAAAATCGGTGTTAATAATTTTTTGGATATAATCCTCTCTACTAATGACACTTTCACCCATACGCTGAATCGTTTGGACAATCGCCCCTTTTTCCTCAACCAGTAGCGGATCAAAAACGATTAATGCTGTTAGCGCCATGCATGAATAGCTTCCGGTCATGGCAAATCCTTGATCATTGGCTCCTTCAGGCATCAACAGCAACAGATTGTTTTCATCACCTTTTGCTCTTTTCGCTAACTCACCATCTTTTGCACAGGTAATCGTTAGCTGATAGAAGTTCTTAACAAGTTGTTCAGCTAATTCAACAGCTGCAACACTTTCCGGGCTATTGCCACTTCGAGCAAATGAAACCAACAAGGTCGGGAAATCTGCTTTTAAAAATTGATAAGGGTTAGACACCAACGTAGTTGTCGGAATACTTAATAAGTCCCACTGTCGTTCATCCACTTTTTCTTTTAAGTATGGTAGGACAGTTTCGCCAACATAGGCAGAAGTTCCCGCCCCAGTAAAAATGACTCGAACTCGATCATGTCTTTCAGATAGTTTTTGCAAAAACGCTTCGATATTACTACTTTTATCCTTATACAATGCATACGTTTCAGCCCATAAATCAGGCTGCTGTTTAATTTCTGCAGTTGTAATCGCTGCGCCTAATGGCACTAATTTTTCTTGACTTAATGTAAACACTTCCGGCACCTCTCTTTTAAATACTTTCAAATACCCTAAGTCCAGCACCAACGACACCGTTATTTTGCTTCAGTGTGCTAATGCTCATTTGGTCCAAAATATGCTGTTGTTCTGGGATTTGATAGATTTTTAGTTTTTCTTTAATCAACTCAAGCAGAAAAGGATTGTTCACGATGACACTGCCGCCAAAAACCAATTTGTTCGGATCCAATAAGCAGGAAATCGCATAGATTCCTTGCGCTAAATTGTCGGTCACTTCATTAATGATAGGTTGATATTTTGGGAGCCCATTTGTATAGCCTGCAAATACATCTTTCGTTGCCAGATGTTCCACTTGCAATTCCTTGGCGGCAAATTGTTGGATGGCCGGACCGGCAGCCACTTTTTCCAAACGTTTATTGGCTCCCTTTGAAAGGACTGGGATTAGGCCCAGCTCTCCGGCAAATCCGGCTCCTCTAAAAAATGAACCATTATGAATGATGGAGCAGGAGATTCCCGTGCTAATCGTCACGTAGACAAAGGTCTCATCGCTTTTTCCCTGTGCCGCTTTCCATTCTGCAAAGGCCGCCATATAGACATCATTGTCAATCGTGATTTGCTCGGTGCCAAATTGCTCCTGCAAACGGGCCACGACCGGAAACTGTTCCCAGGGCAAATTATTTTGAAAAACAGCGATGCCATTCTCACGATCCACTTTGCCTGGTACACCCACGCCGATACCTTCGATCTCTGCCCATGAAAAAGATGACTTTTCAAGAACTTGCTCAACCGCTTCTACTACTTGAGCAAACATTTTTTCACGGTCTGAAGGATCACTTTTTACTTCCGTACGCTTAAGCAATTCTCCCGATTCCGTAATGATTGCTGCTGCAATCTTTGTCCCGCCAATATCAATGCCGATTGCCTTTTTCATGTTTTTGCACCTCTACTGAAAAAATGTAATTTTAGGTCTAGGCTTTTTTCGCAAACAGTGTTGTTTTTTATAGGGATACCTTCCTTCAGCAAGTTCCTCATGGACCATTCATGAAGACAAATTCCTCCGGTTTTTCTTCATTTCTATCCTCATGAGGGCAAGTCCTCCTACCATACGATGGGTTGTTGGTACAAGTAATTCGGAAGAAAAACTCATAGACATGATGCTATGAGTATAGTTGCTTAGTATTTCCATTATAGCACCCTAACTTGTAGGGTCAACCCAACAGATAGAAAAAATTTTTAAAGCAGGGATACGGTTCATGCATTTATTTTCCGCCTGTTACTGCAATTCCTTCAATAAATTGTTTTTGCAAGATGATAAATAAAATCAGCATTGGCAGTATAGCTAAAAAGGAGCCAGCCATAAGTATTGGATAGTTTGTTAAATATTGACCTTGCAAAGATGACAATCCGACAGAAAGTGTCATAGATTCTGGTGAACTATTCACAATCATTGGCCACATCAATTCATTCCAGCTCCAAAGGGTGGTGAAAATCCCCAGCGCAATCAGACCGGGCTTTGCTAGCGGCAGCATAATTCTCCAGTAAATTTGAAAATGGTTACAGCCGTCAAGTCGGGCAGCCTCTTCTAATTCCTTTGGAAGCCCCATAAAGAATTGTCTTAACAGGAAAGTACCGAAGGCACTAAATATACCTGGGACTATCACTGCTTGTAATGTATTCAGCCAGCCAAGTTTCACCATAATCATATATTGCGGCAGTAAAAACACTTGCCCTGGTACCATTAAAACTGATAGCGCTAACATAAATAGAATATTCCTACCTGGAAATTCAATCCGAGCGAAGGCATAAGCGGCCAACGAACACAAAAACAACTGCCCGGCTGTCCTTGCGACCGTAATAATAAAGGTATTAAACATAAATTTAAAAAATGGCAGCAGTCCAAAAACCTCTTTGTAGTTTCCCCATTGAAGATCCTTTGGAATAATAACGGGCGGAACATGAATGGACTCAGTATAGGTTTTTAACGAGGTGAGGATCATCCATAAAAAAGGCAATACCATTGCCACTGACCCCAAAATCAGGATGAAATGGATAAGGAATGTTTTACTTGTTACAAGCTGTCTCGTTCTTTCCAATGGTAACACTTCCTTTAATCATAATGAACCCACTTTTTCTGTAAGACCATTTGAATTGCAGTAATAATCAGGATAACAATTAACAAGAGCACAGCGATGGCTGCTGCATATCCCTTATCATTCAATACAAAGGCATGCTGATAGAATAAATAAACAATCGACTGCGTACTTTCTAACGCCGTACTGCTTTTTCCAATCATCATGAAAATCAAGTCAAACACTTGGAACGCCCCGATTAGAGACATGATCGACACAAAGAAAATAACAGGAGAGAGTAGCGGTAACGTAATTTTAAAGAACACCTTAATGGAACCGGCGCCATCGATTTCTGCTGCCTCGTAATACATTTTTGGAATCCCCTGCAGTCCGGACAGGAAGATAACCATGTTATAGCCGATTCCACTCCAAATCGCGACAACAATAATCGAATAGAGAGCAATTTTCGGATCACTTACCCAATGCGGCCCCTTGATCCCGATTAACGATAATAGGTAATTAAGAAGTCCGTAATCGGCGTTAAAAAGCCATTTCCAAACCATTGCGATGGCAGCCGGCATAGTGATGACAGGTAAAAAATATAATGTGCGATAAACGGATTTCCCTTTTATTTTCTGGTTTAGGAGAACAGCTACAAGAATAGATAAGAAAATCCCAATTGGGACAGTAAAAATAATATAAATCCCTGTATTCTTAAACGATTGTAAAAGATTGGTATCTTCAAGCATCCGTTTATAATTATCTAACCCTGTCCACTCATACTGTCCAAATGCGCCCCATTCGGTAAAACTAAAGTAAAAGGTCTGGATGATGGGCCACAAGTAAAAAATAAACAAACCTAACATAGTAGGTGCAATCATCAGATATGCCCAAAAGTAATCGGAACGTTTCCTTGTCTTTGTTAAGCTGGAAACCGTTAATTTTTTCGTTGCTTTCACTTCAGCCTGTAGAGGAATTTGTTTCACAGCATTCCCTCCCTTTAAGGAAATTGAAGAGAAGAAACAGATCCTTCTCTTCATTTTTATTTACTTCTTAAGTGCCTCATTTGCTTTTTTCGTTAACTCTTTTACCGCATCCTCAACACTTACTTCTTCGCTCCAAGCCTTTTTCAGAATATCTGTTTCGTATTGCCAAATTTCGCCTGTGTTTTTCACACTTGGAAGTGGAACAGAATATTCTGCGCCATCAATGAATGCTTGAAGATTTAAATTTGGAACCGCGTCTTTCCAAGCATCTTGTGTACCGTTATATGCCGGTATAACCGTTCCTGTTTTCGCGTATATATCTGCTGCTTCTTTAGAGCCAAGGAACTGAACAAGCTTCCATGCCGCATCTTTATGTTTCGTATTGGCTGCAATCACATTGGATAACCCGTGAATCGCTACTGCGCGTTTTTTCCCTTTTGGAACAACAGCAACATTTAAATCCGGATTTTTCATATATTCTGGAACCATCCAAGGACCATCGAACATCATTGCTACTTTTCCAGAAGAGAATAACTCTGATGCCGCTGTTTCTGTCATTTGCGCCTGTGTTGGTGACAAACCTTCTTTAATGAAACTAATATTGTATTTAAGCGCCTCGATTGCTTCTGGCTGATCGAATCCAACGGACTTGCCATCCTCGGAAATGATATGGCCGCCATTTTGCCATATGAAATCATAATATCCACCTTGGTTGCCCATCAAAGCAGCATAGCCCCAAATACCTTTTTCTTTGTTTGTCAGCTGTTTCGCTACTTCTTTTAACTTATTCCAGTCCCAAGTGTCATCTGGATAAGAAACACCAGCATCGTCAAAGATTTTTTTGTTATACCATAAGCCAGTTGTATCGTAGTCTTTTGGAATCCCATACACTTTTCCATCAACAGTATAAAGGTCAATTAATGATTTCGGATAATTGTCTAAGCTATAGTTATCCTTTTTTGCCATGTCGCTTAATGGAAGGATGACCTTACCTTCTGCATATTGAACAACGTGAGCACCATTCATCCAAAGAACATCTGGCAAAGCGCCGCCCGTTGCAGCCGTTTCAAGCTTTTGAAAGTATTGTCCATAAGGAGTAATCTCTGTTTTAACTTTGATGTTCGGATATTTCTCGTTAAATAATTTGATAATCTCTTCAATAGCAGGGACTTGTTTCTTATCCCAAAAGCCATAGGTAATTTCAGCTTTTCCATCTTTTGCATCACTTGATGCTTTACTATCACTACAGCCTGCTAGCCCTAGTAATCCTAGAACGACAGTTAAAAGCATTATTAACCATTTTTTCATCATATTGCCCTTCCTTCGTATAAAGTTTAGTAGATTTCTAACCAAATCACTTCTTAAAACTTAAGGGTTTTTCTCTTGATAAAAAAATTATACTCATACCATTGAAATGTGTTGGATAACGTTCACCACCTCCAATAATAACGTTTTCCCCTTGCGTTTTATTCCCCATAACCTTTGTTCTTAACGTATGACTTTCTATTGCAACACCACGAAAACCGCAGTGTGAACAATCGATTCTTAAGCTTTGATATTTTCTAGCAAACTCTGATAATACTCATCGATATTAATAGATTGACCCTTGTTTAACCTCGAATCTTCAGCGGCAAATGCCATGAGGTGGCTTCTTACGGAAGCAGATGCGGAAGAAACACTATCCACGCTGTTTCCAAATTGAATTTCCTTGAGGAATGTTCTCATGATTCCGTTATCGCCGCCGCCGTGTCCGCCAACAGGGTTGTCAAATTTTATGACTGTTTCGTGCTTGGTAAGGAAATCAAAGATGGAAATACTATTTTCCTCCATGTTTCCGCGGATTTCTCCTTTTGTTCCCATGATTTGCACGATCCGCGTTTGCTCCCTTGTGAAACCGCACATGCTAAACGTTGCAGTTGCTCCGTCTTCGAATTCCATGTTGACCACTTGATGGTCAACAACATTATTATCTGAGCGGTATACGCATTTTCCATATGGCGTTTCCTTCAAGGCTTTGATAATACCTTCATTCGTATAATCTTCGGTGAATTTCTTGGCCCAGCCTTTTCCTTCGCCAAGATAATACCTGCCTGCATGATATGGGCACTCAAGTTCCGCCGGGCAGCCATCTAAACAGCGCTGCGGCGCACCAACCGGGGCATGTTCTTCTTTAAAATGCAGCAGTGAACCATAGGAATTAATGCGCTTACATTTCTTGCCCATAACAAACGAAATAATATCCATATCATGACAGGATTTCTGCAGGATCATCGGACTTGACTTCTCCTTATTGTTCCAATTGCCGCGGACGAAGCTGTGGGACATGTGCATCACTTCAACATTTTCATTTAATTGTAGCGATACAACTTCGCCAATTTCTCCTTTGGCAATCACCTTTTTAATCGTGGACCAAAATTCGGTATACCTCAAAACATGGCAGATGGTCAGCTGCCGATTATATTTTTTCGCTGCCTGTTCCATCGCAATACATTCCAGCGGATCCGGAGACATTGGTTTTTCCAACAGAACATGATAGCCCAGCTCCAAAGCTCTCATCGTTGGTTTAATGTGATTTCGGTCAAGCGTACAGATAATCGCTATGTCAGCCATTTTTCGATCGAGATTCAATACCTCTTCCCATGAATCATAACAATTTTCATCAGGAATACCGTGCGCTTGTTGTAGTTTCGTTCTTCTCTCCATTCCCGGCTCTGCCACGCCGACAATCTTTAACTCATTCGGAAAAGCCAAGGCATACGGCGCGTAAGCCCTTGCCCCTCTGTCACCTGCTCCGATAATAATCGCTGTCATGGTTTTCATTTAAATCTCTCCTCTCATTCATTCAATTAATTTTCTCATGACGTTTTCCTGTATTAATCCAAACGTTTTCCAACTGTTTTTAAAAAAAGAACCATTTAGGTTCGTTTTACGTTAGATGATTCACGAAGGACTAATTCAAATGGCAAAATAAGCTTGATTGGAAGTCTAATTTTCTCTTCTACCATTTCCATAATGGTTTTAGCCGCCATTCTTCCCATTTCATATTTAGGGATTTCTACCGTTGAAAGCTGTGGTGATGAATATTTCCCCATTTCAATATTATCCACTCCAAAGAAAGCGATGTCCTCTGGGATTCTAAGATTACTTTCTAGGACAGCTCTCATGGCAGCGATGGCCATCATATCACTGGCACAAACCATGGCTGTTGGCAAATGAGTCGAATCCCTTTTAATGAGCTGATTCATTTCCTCGTAGCTATTTTCCATTTTCCACTTAGTATTGATTACACAATCAGGACGGACAGCAAGTCCCGCTTCTTCCATAGCAGATTGATACCCTTTGAAACGATATTCAGCATGCAAATCTTCAAAGGTTTCATTAACTCCGCCGCCAATAAACCCGATCTCCTGATGTCCTTGGCCGACTAAATGCTGAACCACCATTTTAATAGCTGCCTCTCGATTGTAATCGACAACAGCCATATTCTTATCTGTATAGAAGAAGTCCAATCCGACCAATGGGATTGTTTGCTGTATGTAGTCAATCAGACTGTTATCAATCCTGTCGATCAGCAGAAGTCCTTCAATCCCCAAGTCATGAATGGTCTTAAGAAGCAGCGCCTCGTTTTCAAGTTCATCCTTGGTAATACTGATTAGGGTGTAATCATTAGCTGTTAATGTATCACGAATACCTGTATAAATTTTGGCAAAGTATGGGTTAATTTCCGCTTGTGTTGGATTGGCTACCCAGCCAATTTTCTTTGTTCTTATGTTACTCTTCTTTTGTTTGTTGGTAACTAAATTTCGAGCATGCTGATTTGGTATATACCCTAACTCCTTAACAGCCTCCCAAATTTTCGCTTTTGTTTCCTGGTTCACATTTCGTGTTTGGTCATTTTGAATGACTCTTGAAACAGTAGAGATGGAAACGCCTACATATTCCGCAATATCCTTTAATCTTGCCACTAATAAAACACCTCTTAATTATGGTCATAAGTACTTTCATAAATAGGATAACAAATTTATATCCAATTTTGAAAATATCTTGAAAATTTTTATAATGTCGTGTAAGAGAGGCGTTACTTTCTTTAATAGAATATGTCCATGCAATTGCTTAGTTAATGGGTTGTTGGTTCAAAGTTGTTCAAAAAAATATTCTTCTAACAAATAGAATTTTTTTCACATAAACTCCAAACCCTTAACTGAAAATTTTAATAATTAAAATATACCTCTCCTCATATTAACCTGTCAACCCATCAACTTAAATTAATATTATTTATCAGGAGTTTGTTATACCTTTTCTGATTAACGGGTTGTTGGTACAGGTTGCTTTTATAAAAAACTCATAGAGATATACTATGAGTGTTTCAACCTTTACGTTAGTTCGGTGTAAAAACGGCAGCGATCGCCTCGTACAATGGATATACAAAATTCAACAGGCATTCCACCGACATCATAGGCTGTCCGTTCAAGTAACAGCGCTGGACGTCCTTCTTCTGTTTGCAGGTACTCACTTTCTTCAGGACGAATGAGGACGGGTTCAAACGCCTCTTTTGCTCTAGTTACAACGATATTAAATTTTTGGGCCAATAAATCATATAATGATATTTCGCCAACTTTTTTTAGCTGCTCCGTATCCGAAACCACGTTTTTCGGAATAAAAGACGATTCCAAAATATAAGGCTCATTGTTGGCACAACGAAGGCGTTTCATTTCAATGACATTCTCGTCATCTCCAAGCTGCAGGGCTTCCCGGATTTTTGCAGTGGGTTTCACTTCTTCTATTTTCAGAATGGTATCCTTAGGATTTAATCCTTTTTCTTTTAATACTTTGCTAAAGCTGTAAAACCCCATCAATGACTGCTGCAATTTTGGTTTTGCGACGAATGTTCCTTTTCCTTGAATTCGGTAAAGAATCCCTTCCTGAACTAACTCCTCAATTGCCTTTTTAGCGGTGTTTCGGCTCACACCGAATTGATCCACCAATTGATTTTCCGATGGGATTTTATCACCAGGTGTCCACTGTCCCTTTTCAATAGACCCCCTTATCCTTTCCATTAATTGGTGATAAAGCGGGATTACACTTTCATGCTGAAGTGGTTTCATTATAATAAGCCTACCTTCCAACTCTACTTACATTCTTTTAACAAATTATATCACCGCCTATTGTAGTGTCAACCCAACAAGTTCAAAAATGATCTTAGGAGGTTAAATGCCTTTTTAAAAAATTCACCAGCTCAATCATTACAGCTGGTGAATTTTTTTACTTATTTCGGCAAATATAGTTTCACATCATCATACAGTTCCGTACCCTCATAGTAATTAATATGCGGATCTCCGAAAAAGAAGTAGTCGGGGTATGCAGAACCTTCCGGCCATGTATCGTAGGTTTTGCCGTTAAACATTTTAGTCTGGTTGTAAAAAGGTGCTGTATATTCTTCTGGTGTCTGATTGAAATGCCAAGTTAAAGGGTTTTCCTTAAACTTTCGTGAAGCCTTATAGGTTGTCTGCCCTCCGTAATAAAAATTACCTGTTACCAACATGGTATAACTCTCTCCATCACGTTCAATGGCAAATACATAGGCTTCATCATCAAGTATTTATCAACAAATACGGGCCCTTTTTTCCACCCATCAGGTGTCCATGAGGAAAATTCGTTACCTGTCCAATTACTTCCAAAATCATCCCCAACCCCATTACCTAAACTGATTTTTATAAAGACATCTTAGTTTAGAGCATATTCACCCAAGTCTATACCTATCCAGAAAGCAAGGGGACGAGCCTGCCGCAGCAGCCCCTTCTTCAACTCTTTCCCCCGATTGTTTAATAAGGGATTATTTAATCGGGTAAGCTTGCTTCAAATTTCAATTTGACAGTTCATTCAAATCAATCCTAACATCATCTAATTCAACAGGAATATTCGAACTTAATGACCCCATATTAACCCTTATTACATAATTATTTAGGCTGAAATCATTAAGTTTACTAATATCAAAAGTGCTTCTAAATCGCAAACCATCTTTATTAACAGTTTCCAATGAATGATTGATGGGTTCCTTATATATATCTTTTTCTGTCTTTTTAACTAAAATCACATCATTGCGAGCAAAATCCTTAAAAAATCCAAAGTTCCAATCCTTTTTAACACCCTTATTTACTTGAAAGTCAACAATCAAATTCTTGTTATTATTTACTGAAATTTTATCAATCTGTACAAACAAATCCTGCCTGTTTGCCTTAATGTTAACTGGTATAGGTTCATTTAACTCAACAAATTGACTTCTCTCACTTAAAGCAACTTTCGGATGGACTTCTATATAACTAGTCTTACCATCTAATGATTCGGGTATAATACTTCTTCCTTTAACAACTATTTTATCATTCTGTTTAAAGGTTTCTAGGTCAATGCCATCCTTTGAAATATTGATTTTTTTACCTTTATCATCATAAATTTCTAACCTAACTTGGTCATTTCTCCCCTCAACAGGAAAAGTGGCTGTATAGTTGATAGCTGTCGAAGCTTTACCTTTAATAACAGAATCAAAATGGACTTTAACACCTGCAATATCTTGTATGCTTTCCTTGTCAACTTTCTTTATTACATATGGCAATTGTTTAATCGGAACATCGAATTTCCAACTTCCTTCTTGTTCACCAATTTTCTTGAATTCAAGTGGGAAAGTAGTATTCGAAGGCAATTGTGTTTGTGGATAACTTAATTGGATATGCCCGACATATCCATTTTCTGAAGGCTCCATATATACAAGTTCTTTACTATCAGATATATCATCCTTGCCATCGAATATCTGATAAAAGCCGACCAGTTTACCATTTTTCTCAACCTTCATATTCCCCTTAACATTAAAAGTAACCCCTACTACGCCCCCATCATAATATGCGTTTGTTATAGACACGTCTATGCCGTTAAAACTTGCGGACTTGTTTAACTCAGTAATTAAACTTTTTGATTCAAGGCTTCGACCAATCGCGTCGTTAAAGGTTGTATAAACATTTCCTAGAAGTGGTACCTCCGCCATCACTTTAGAGAGTGAAGGAGAAATAAAACTCGAAGAAACTAAGATAGTAGCAGCAGCTGTAGACCACAGGATTTTTTTGATACTCTTTTTGCGTTCATTTAAATGAGCACGGTCCATCCCACTCCTAATTGCATTGATGACATCCTCCTTTGGGACGTTAATCATCTCAAACGCTTCTTGAAATGATTTTTTCTCCATTATACATTCCCCCTAACAACTTTTTTATTTGTTCTTTCCCTCTACTTAAATAGGTTTTTACTGTATTTTCAGGTATGTTTATTACTCTAGCTACTTCACTTATCGGGAGGTCCTGAAAGTAAAAAAGAATGATAACAGTTTTATATTTTTCATTAAGCTGATTAACTGCCTCCAATAAGTCTAAACTCTCAATTCTCATTTCCTTCTTATCCGAAACCTGCTCAATCATATTTTCAATTAGGATTTCACGTTTGTTCTTTTTCAATATGTCATAGCAACAATTTATTAATATTTTTGTTAACCAAGTTAGAAAGAATTCCTCGTTTTTTAATTGGCTTATTGATAAAAAGGCTTTGTAAGATGTCTCTTGAACAACATCTAAAGCATCTTCACGATTTCTAACATATAGGTAAGCTGTACGGAACAATTGGTCACTATGTAAAACAAGTAGTTCCTCTAGACATTTTTTATTTCCCTTTATAGCATTCTTAATAAGTTTTAGTTCTGTCATTACTTATCCTCCCTTCTGCGTATTAGAGTGAGTGAAGGTATAAAAAAGTTTCAACTTTATAATTCACTTATAAAATATTTTTGATCGATACATTTTAATAGTTTTATTTTCGCATAAAAAAAGACCGTCTTTCGACGATTTATATGTTACTTTTACTGGAGATTCTTATTGAACCGTTAGTGGAACAACAACAAAAAGCTGTCGCAATGACAGCACCAATCTCAAAGGAAAGCACCTGTTACTTTAAGTAGATAGTTTCACATACACATCACTTGCTAAGAAAAACTAATATCCATACTTGTCTCCTTCGTTTAAATTTTAGATTTGATTGTTAATTGAGACCGTACGGTTATTTTTTCATTCCACTTAAACTTACTCTAATCTCAGTTGATAATAAATTCGTTTTTTAAACCATAGTGGTCCTTTTAATTTTCCCCTCACTCCGAATGAACCGGTTCTCCTTGCACAAAACGATAAAAATCAATTGTACAATTATCATCGGACGAACTAACTGTTTTGAGCTTGCATGAGTTCATATATCTTACGAGCGGTGTTGACATTTCTTACCGTAACTTGTTTGTATAACTTTGATCCAATGATCTTTGACATTCCGCTTTTGGTTACATTTTTCTTGTCAACGGACCATAGAATCGCGCCGGGGACATATTTCACCGTATCAATATTTGGTTTGATGACCAAATTCATAAGTACAGATTCATCATCAATTTCATCCCATAAAAACATGACATCACTTTTCATGTCTTTGTCATTTTTCCATGTGTCAGGAATAGCGTTAATGATTCCTCTGACATCATCGACACTACGAACTACTACTTTAATATGTAATCCGAAATCATAATGTATCGCTTCTTCCAAAATACGTAATAGTTCAGTTTTTGATGGTCCTTTGTATGAAAAAATAATATTACCTGTATTGATGTATGTCACCACATCATTCATCCCGACTTGTTCAAACATTTGTTTAAGCAACTTCATGTCAATTTTATTTTTTCCACCCACATTAATCCCCCGAAGAAGAGCGATATAAACCATAACCATCTTCCTTTCGACTATTTACTCATTAATCCTTTATATCTTATTGACTATACCTGTTAAACTGCCCTTTAGCTCAGCCTTACTCATACGATTTGTTAAAGATGCTCAACTTGATACGATTACTACGGATCAATTAAAAGATAGGGGTAGCACTCATGGGAGATTAATCCTTTTTCTGGTTGTTGCACCGGCTTACCTGCTATCATTTTGAGTAGAAAGGAAAAGACAATTCGAGTTATCAGCCAACCCTATATCCAACCTTTCAAGAGGCTCAGCCTTTTTTTAAAAACTGGTTCTTCTGGGTCTATTTTTCATGCTCTTTTTCAGTTTTTATTTTCATGGGAGTTGAAGAAGCTATATGTTATTTCTCCCAAACATAATAAACAAAAGACAAAAGTTGTCCATTCATTATAAATTCTTCATTACCTGTTGCTATGTATTTAAATCCGTTTTTCTCCAAAACCTTTTGAGATGCTATATTATTTGTTGTTGTCTTCGCTGAAATCTGTTTTATACCTAGCTTACTTGTAGTTTCTAATAAAAGTTTCAATGTTTATTAGCAATACCTTTTCCAGTGTATGCTTTTCCCACTCTATAACCTATATGACCCAAACCCTGTGATTTTTCAATATCTACTAAGTTCATTCTTCCGAGAATAAAGCCTTCTTTATTCTTAATTAAATAAAGGTAAATTAACTCTTGAGCTTGCTCATCCATCAGGGCTTTATTCCTATGTTTAAAGGTCTCAAAGTTATAGTAATCATCCCCACGGCTCGGCACCATTTCCTCAAAAAAAGCTCTATTTTCAAGTTCAAATTCAAATAACTTCTCAACATCTTTAGCGTGTAATTTCTCAATCATAATTTCCATCTTGATTACCACCAATTCAATTATTCACATACTAGCTAAACCTAGAATCCCTCTTCAAATCCCTCAGTTTTAGTTCCAGGGCTAACAAAAAATAATATTATTCGTACAAGCAAATTGGGTTTTACTTTCTCTGTCCACTGCTGATTAATCTCTTCAGTTGTAATTTCATAACTTTTAATATTGGATAATGGGATTCTTTTTGATTCTATTTCAATGAAATCTTTTTCCATTAAACACACCTCACAACCATCACAATGACAGCTTCATTCTTAAACTCTCGCACCCTTTTGTTTAATTTGTAATTATGTAATATCCTCTAAAGAAAATGTGAAAGAATGAAAGCAATAAAATTCAACATCGCTCCTACTAATATAAAAAATACCCAAATTACATTTTGTTTTAATAATTGTTTTTCTACTTCATTTAATACATTATCATCTTGTTTTCTTATTACTAATTTTCCTTTTAATTTAATTAAAACTCTTATTGAATTCAAAAATCCTAGAAGTTGTAGTATAAATCCCACTACTAATAACCAAAAACTAATATCCAAATTTTATGACCACCCAACTGGAATAATTAGTGATGATAGAAAATAGGTAATTTCTCTGAAAATCTCATAAATGTAATTCTATTCCAGAATACTTTAAAAAACGTTACTTGTTAATGAATTTTTAAATGAACTAAACTTCCCGTTACTGGAAGAAGAGTAAGGTAAGGATTACAAGAGCAGCTAAAAAGCAAAAGCTTAATTCAATAAGAAATAATAAATAACCCCATATAAATTATCAGAACCATTGGCGTACTTAATATAAATTTTTTTTTAGTTTAGACTGCTGTTTTTCATCCTTTGTAGAATCTGTTAGAAACAGCATTTTCTGATGTTGAAGAAATAAAGAATTTGCCCATTTGGATACATACTTTCGGTCCTTGAACCTTGCAAAGAAATATGCAGAGATTCCTGTAATTTTAGGCCATTTAGGTGGGTTACATTGGTTGAAAACAATACTCCAAAATATAATTGTAGCCTTGTTTGCTGGTTAAAGGTAACTTCATTATTGAGTATTTAAGTGTTTCAATAGTTCCTGTGAAAACAGAACAGGATTGTCAAGCATGGAATAGTGACTGCACTCAGGTAAAATTTTAAGTATCGAATTCGGAATAGCTTCTTGAAGTTTTTTACCCCAATAAGGAGTAGTATAAGGGTCATGTTGTCCCCATAGGAGAGTAACTGGTACTTTTAAGTTCGGAAGATCAGGTACAATATCTTCAGTTTGATGATGGTCAAGTGCGAGAGAAGCGCGTTTGAGCTCTTCCGGGCCTGATGGAGTAGCAAAAGGTGCGGTAAAAGCTTCCATAACTTTAGGGGTTAAGATTTCAGGACTATATACACCACCACGAATCATTCGCCCAATTAATGCTGTGCCTGGTTCGAATTCAGGTGCAGTAGGCCAACGTATCGCTTTAACTAAAGGGAGAGGCCAGTTAGCAAAGCATACTCCGTCAGCTACAACTTTTTCTTCGATATTATTCAACAGTAGACAGCCAAACTCCATCTTTAACTAAAGTGCCCCGTTAATGGAGCAAGAAATAAGGGTTGCCACAGCAAACCTAATCTTCAGCTCTTGCACCCGTTACTTTAAGTATAATACTTCACATACTTTTATGTATTAAATATTTTCTCTCTTCATAATCCAGTTTTGTTTAGTTAAGATGTAGTGATTTTCTATTAATTCTTCATTACGTTTCTGAAATACTTTCCTTTCTGAAGTAAATAATTTAAAACCAATATTCTCCATAGATTTGCAAGAATTAACATTATCTTTCCACGCTCCTGCGTGAACCTCTTCAATATCTAACTCAAAAAACACGAAATCATAAATCAGTTTTCTCGCATCTTTTGTATATCCTTTTCTCCAGTAGTTCTTTCCAATACGTTGAGCTTCTGTAACTATTTTTTTACCTTCATAATAATTTGGGGCTATCCAATATGTACCGATAAAATCCTGTGTATCATTACTAATGATTGACCAAGCAATGACCCCATCTAAATCACGATATTTACAAAGGATTTGATATGTTTCAAACTCGTCCTTTGGTATTTTGTTTCCTGTCCATAAATGCATATCTGGTTCAAGAAATATTTTGTAAAATTGTTGGTTATCTATATCTGGATTGATGTTTCTTAGTGTAACTTTTTTTCCTTTTAATGTTGGAGATTCTTGAAACCTCTTCATAAGTACCTCCTCTATTTCCTTGTTTAACATCTTTATACTATCAAAGGTTTCTATAAAAATGGATCACTTCGAAAATATTTAACAAATTTTTCTTGTTGAACTATCCTGCCCGTTAGCTTAAGTACATTCTGTCACAATCTTGTGTACAGAGTAAACATTTTGGAGATTTTGTTTATTCGTACTAAAAAGTGACCGTCAAAACACCGATAATTGGTATCATTAAAAATAATAAGAATATAATTTTAGCAAAAAAAGCGATACCCAATTGGTACCGCATTTCTTAAGTTTATTCATAAACAATATTAAGAGTTTCTACTTTATATCCCTCTGCTAGGGCGTGGAAATTATGCTGCGATTTTTGAGCAGAGGTTTTTGCTAGATATAATGTCCCTTCTTTGCCATTGGCTTCTATATAGTTTACAAGGTATCCTTTTTTGACATATATATACCAATTGCCATTAAATTCGAATACCATTGTTTCGTTTGGTTTTTTCTTTGCTTCTTCCCATTGTCCCTTTAACTCTTCAGGGATTAAGTCGTCGATATTACCAGTTCTCATATGAGGTTCTTCTTGCGATAAAAGATCACGATTTTTATATCCCTCTAAATTTGGTGTAAATCTTTCACTGTCAATTGGAACATTTATCTCAAGTTTCGTAGGATGTAAATAATCAACAACGTCTCCAGTAGAGTTATACGTTTCATATTTAACCAAAATCCCTGTATCCTTATCTACCCAAAAGCGGAATGATTGGAAATCTCTATGATTTTTAGTCCCTTTTATCACAAGTGTATTATGACCTAGTAATTCTTCATTTTGTTTTTCTATTTCCCATTTACTTAAATCTCGTGTATAGTTGGAGGCAATCTCATAAGGAAACAAGGTTTCATTTGCTGTGCTAAATGTGGGTCTTTCTCTATAATTAGTTTGGGGATTTCCATCAGAAGCAATTGAAAATGCTTGATCTAATGTTAGAGTAGTACCTCTTTTTCGGTTCCCTTCCATTACTTGCGATTCCATATAGGTTTTTGATGATTCATTTAGAAACCACAGTGTTCCATCTTTATAAAATTCTTGAGAAGATATTTCGCCTGTATCAAGTGTTGTTTTCCCATATCCTCCTGGTTCGTGCTTTAAGCTAATAGCATATTCAACCACCTGATAACCAGGACTAAAGCTATAGTGAATTTTATATTCTCCTTTAGCTGTTTCAAAATAATCTACTGTGTTTATCATTTTAGTTAGGATCTCTTCTTTAGACATTTCATCATAATTTTCTTCTTGCTTAGGAGGTATATATACAGTTTTCTCATTTGAAGGTTTATTAAGAGAATTTTGTGTAATTTGTTTTGGCTCATTAGCTTGTTTCGTTTCAGGTCCATTTAATAAGTTCAGCTGCGTTCCAACAAAATATGTGATACCCAAAAACATTATAGAAACGACTGAAATGCTAAGCAAAGCATTAAACTTATTTTTCAGTGGAATCCCTAACTTTTGAAATTTGGATTGTTCAATGGTGTTTAAGACTTGATGATACTGCTTATCATCAAAATACACATCTCTAAAAATGGTTTGATCCATTTTTTCTTTTAAATTATGTAGTTTATTTTCCACTAATTACCCACGCTCCTTCAAATGACTCTTTTAGTTTAATGCGTCCTCGATGCAATCTAGTTTTAACAGTATTAGGATTAATCTTTAGCAGATCAGATATTTCCTCAATTGAAAACTCCTGATAATAAAATAAGATAATCACTTCTCTTAATTTCACTGGTAGCTCTATTACTTGTTTTGAAATTAATTCATTTTCATCACCACCAAAAAAGTGATTCTCCAATGAAGAATAGGTCTGTTTGGGTTTAAAGAAGTCAGTAAAATATAAATTTTTAAAAGACCAACTTTTTAAAACATCTTTACATTTATTCACGGTAATTCTTATTAGCCAAGTTTTATACGATGATTCATTTCTAAAGGAATCCATTTTTTCATAGCACTTTATAAATACATCTTGTGCCACATCCTCTGCCAACTGTTTTTGTTTCAAATAAGTATAAGCAATTCTTATAACATCATTACCATAAGCCTTCATTAACCATTTAAGCTTTTCTTCTCTATTTAAGTGATTTAGGGACTCTGATTTAGAGTCATCTACCATATCAATCATTTTTCTCCTCACAATCGTTGTTTTTAGTAATTAGACGATTCCTGTTTTTAAAAGGTTCTATTTTGTGATTTTTCAAAAAAATTTTTAGTAACGAATTTGCTCTAATTAAAAAAGCCGCCCAAAAATGGGGGCTGTTTACTTTAGCTTAATTCAATATTACCTTTTTAAGACAGTATTTGAAATAATTTCTTATTAAACTAACCTGCTCAGTTAGCACAATAAGAAAACGGGATCGCCGCAGCAATCCCATCTTTAACATAAGCACCCGTTAGCTTAAGAAGAAGTTAAGTTAATAAATTCTTCAACATCATTAACACATAATTTTATTCCTTTTTCCCAAAAGTCTTCTGAAGTAATGTCCTCTTTTAAATGCTTCATTACTAAATCTTCTGTGGACATACTTCCTGAATCACGAAGCAATTCTATATAATCCTTTTCAAATTCTTTCCCTTTTTCTTTTGATTTTGCATAAAGACTAAGAGAAAATAGGTACCCGAAAGTATAGGGAAAGTTATAGAATGGCGACCTTGTAATATAATAATGAGGTGTCCAAACCCAGGAGTGTAAAGAAGTATTATCAAACGAACCCTCATAAGCCTCATCAAAAGCTTCTTGCATAAGTTTATTTAAACGTGTTGAAGAAACAAACCCCGTTTTACGTTCTTCATAAAATTTCTTTTCAAACAGAAATCTAGAATGAATATTCATAAAATTCATAACACTACGTTTTATTTTTTCATCAAGTATAAACAATTTTTCTTCAGGGGATTTAGCTACCTCTAAAGCTGCATCTAGTATGATTTGTTCTGAAAATGTTGAAGCAGTTTCTGCAATACTTAATGGGTATTGCCTATTCATTCCATCAACGGGTTTCATCGCATAATTATGAAAAGCATGACCTAATTCGTGTGCTAAGGTTAAAACACTTGTAATTCTCTCTCCGTATGTAATTAAAACTCTTGATTCTCCAGAAAGAGGAAAACCTGCGCAAAATGCAACAGCCGATTTATTTGGGCGGTCTTCAGCCTCTATCCAGCCGTTATCAAATGCCAGTCGAGTAAAATTTTCTAATTCATTTCCAAAATGACTAAAATGCTCCAATATAAAGTTTACAGCATCTTCATAATCTATCTTTTTATTACTTTTTCCAATAGGTGCCCAAAAGTTATACGAATGCATTTTTTTATCGCCATTCATTTTTGCTTTCTTATTCAGGTAATTAATAAATGGTTTTTTAAATTTGCCTACCGCTTTCCACATTGCATTTAGTGTTTCTTCTTTCATACGGTTCTCTATTAGAGGTTCTATTAAGACATTATCTAGCCCCCTGTTTTTGTACATTTGTAATCGAAAACCTGCAATAGAATTTAATATTTGTGCAAATAGTTCTTCTTTTTCTTTCCAAATATCTTCTAATGCATTATGAGCTGTTTTACGAACATCCTCGTTCGGGTGAGAACGCAAATTAATGGTTTGACCTACAGATAAATCTTTGTGTTCTTCTTCGATTTGTATTTTAACTTTTATACTACCTAAAAGTGAATTATAAAACTGCCCCCAAGCATGATAACCATCAAACATCAGGTCTGAAACTAACCTTTCTTCTTCCTCTGAAAGTAACATTTCTGCTTTTTTACGCCATTCGTTAAGTATAAACTTATAGTTATTTAATGCCTTAGTTTCTAGTATGTCTTCCCACAAATCTTGACTTATGTTTAAAATAAGACTTTGAAACTTTTTTAATGCTGACTCAAAGCGAGCATTTATTGAAGATGTATTCCCTCGTAGAGTTATAGCATTTTGTTCCTTTGAATTTTGTGCAAGAAGACAGGTTATAAAAGAATTGATTTGAGATAGGTTAATCCGAATGTCTGCTATGTTTTTTGTTATAGATTCAACTCTAAGCGAGTCATTAACTTCCAGTAGGTTATTAAAAGAATTTAATTCATCTTCTAATTCAAGAACCTTAATCTCTAGTTGTTTTATATGATTATGAAGTTGAGATGATTTACTTCCTTCTTGGAACAAATTTTCTAGGTTCCATTCCTTTGAATATCTTATTTTATTCATTATTACCCCCTCCGATTCTTAATTTTCAGCAAAATAGAACGTATATTCCTATATTAGCATACTATGAAATAATTAGGGGAATATTTTTTAACCATCATCTATGAAGGAAAAATATTATCCACCTGTACATTTGGCTCGGCTCAAAACATTTATTCATATTTTTGTCTTTGTTGTACTAACCTGCCAGTTACTTGAATAACGATAATGAAAAAGGACTGCCGAAACAGTCCATTTGTTGTGAAATTAAAGCTACCGTTAGCTAAATAACTCGAACTAGTTATTATTACTTTTTTTCTTTAAAAACAACATTTCCAAGACGAAAGCAATTAAACATAATCCCATTAGTGAATCAATAATATTTTGAACCAGCATTGAATCAATTTTTAAAATACGAGTGATTATTTCAGTAAATAAAATAAGAAAGAAAAACAGCCACAATATTTTTTGCTTTTTTGAAAGATTAGAAACAGGTTCAAATAAAGTATTTATTAACTTCATAAAAATTCTCCGATTTACCGTTTATTTATATATTTCATTATACCTAAATTAAGGTAAAAATCTTTCTTTTTATTTTACCGATTATTGGGATTTGTACTTAAACTAACCTGCCAGTTAGCTGAACAAGAAAAGCGATGCCTTGTTAAAGCATCGCACCCGATAGTTTAAGAAGAAATCTTTAAAGTTGGAAGTCAAATCATTTAAAGTCCCATTCAATATTTATCTGATTTTCTCCGCCAACTCTAAAATAATTCCCTCTGGACCACGAACGTAGCATAACTTATAACTTTCTTCATATTGCTGTATCTCACTAAAGAGTTCCGTGCCTTTCTTTTTCAATTTTGCAACAATAGCTTCAATATCTTCAACAGCAAAGCAAATATGTCGGATACCCAGAGTATTTGCAAAAGGTTGCTGAATATCTTTTTCATCTGACGGCGTATAAAATTTGACTAGCTCTATCCATGCCTGACCATCTGGCATCGCCAATCCTACACATGCCGTTTTAACATCATTAAGCCCAACTATTCTGTCCAACTGTTCTCCATCCAATTCCCATTCCGCTTGCACTTCAAGTCCTAAATCAAGAAAAAACGCTTTAGCCTCTGAAAGATCATTTACGTTTATACTCACATGATCTATTCTATTGATCTTCATATCTCATACCTCCTATATTCCTGTTATTTTCAATACCTGTATTCGTGTAAGGTTTGTTTGAAATTCTAATTCGCTTAAAACAGAAAATATCCTTCTTCAACAAGTCGAGTAGAAAGGAACCTCTCTACCTTACGGTAGATTGTGTTCCTCCCCCTCACAGAACCGTGCTTGCGCTATTAACGCACACGGCTCCTCCTAGTTACCATTCACAAAACCTTGCTAATCTCTTAGGATCAGATTTTGCTAATTTTTGCTATCCTTACTATTATTGTCTCCATTTATTATTCCTACCTCTGTGTGTAGTAAATGTGTCCCTAGCAAGGGTGATAACTGGTAGCTAGCCTTTCCTCCATCGGCATTACCCAACTTCATTGGTACTACGCTGCTATCCGACTCCCTACACCGGCATTTGGTTCCCTTACTTATTATCGCTTGTACACCATACTCTTCTAACAAGAAAGACCGGTAGGGTCTCCCAAGTTGCCGTATCATATCAATGTGTAACGTGCCAAGGTCTCTGACTCCAGAGAGGTTTTATCCATCTTGCCTTAAACGAAGGATAAAATGTAGCTTTCTGCTGCAGGTAAAGCATCAGCCCTCTCGATTTACTAACATTATGGAGCTCAATCCCTTCAACCATTTGGCTTTCGGCCCGCCGTCGGGTAGAAAATAGGCGCGCGCATTCGATTGAATCACGTTTCCTATAGCCCCCCTACGATCCCGGACGGTCGGATTTCCCGAGTCCAGTTCTGACCTTGGACTTCATCACATACTCGCCTTCCCAAATAACCGCAGGATTAAATGTTGGTACACATATTCCCCCATCAACTATTGGTTTACTAGTATGCTAGTCTATGAACAAGTAAACAAAGCTCAGTGTCTTTGAAGTTCTGACTGTCCAAGTGCCCAGAGGTCCTTCGCTCCATCACAGGAGTTACCTTGATGGAAGTACAATTTCCTTACACTTAAGAAGGCATTACCCTTCCCTCATCGCTACTACGACCTCATACGCCAGTCCTAAATCATCCTACCATTTTCTATCAGCCTTATATATGGTAGGTCTTCATTGGTTAGTACCTTCCCAAATTTGAAGTAGGACCTTCCCGTCGTTATCTCTGAAAATCTTTCCACAGATGCCAGCACCCGTACCCCGGCTGCTCCTACAGTGCTTCTGACCGTTTCTTCCTGTAAGACATCGGTCTTCCCCCGTTAGACAAAGGTCGACGCTAAGCAAAACATCCCTCGAACAGTTTCTTTGAGGGGCGTAGATTTCGGGATTGCAGTATTCGTTAATCCTTCTGGCCTCTGTGTTTGCTCTCCACACAGACTGTTCCGACCTTATTCTCTCTGTGTAGAATAGGCCGCCGTGACTTTTACTTCCAAGCAGAACGTAGTTTGTTACCTCCCTACGCATTGGATATGCTAGTCATCCGAATCGGTCAATTGATGACAGGAGACTTTCACTCCATAAGATTCTCAGCCTTGACGGCTGCTCCACCTAACTGTCTACGCTTAAAGACTAAAGTTACCTTTAGCCCTCCAAGACTCGCTACGAGCGAATGGCTAATTCTTACTCGACGGGAATCCCACCCGTTATAAGATACGACCTAGGCTCGGCCGCACACCTGCCAGTTACTTGAAGAAGAAAAGGGCAATATCGATGTTCCAGTAAAGCACTCGATAGTTTAAGTAGAATCCTTCACAATCTTTTTTATCCTTCCCAATCACTTAACGAATATAGAAATCAATAAGCTAATCGCAAAGAAGATATATGCCATCTGAATGGTTGTATACATTGTAAATTCAAAGGCTGAAAGTTTCCTTTGTTTTTTGGTTTTTACCAAATGCCGAAGGTAGAAAGAAGAACAAATAATAAGTATTACTATGGAAATTGTATGTAGGGCTTCTGCGTAAATTACCAAGGCTTATCAACTCCTTATTTTATTATTTTTTCATTAACTTGCTCCGTTAGCAAAAAGGCGACTGCCCTTGTTGAACAATCGCACCCATTAGTTATCATGAACGAAACTAGCTCCTTACTCGTAACACCGTAGATTAATTTGGTTACACTGTTTACTGGAAAAAAACAAACCAAATCAGAGCTACATTACGAAAGGAGCTAGCTATTAT
>NZ_CALBWS010000044.1 GCF_937468385.1 Neobacillus rhizosphaerae | reverse complement strand
AATAAAGGCGGTGTGAGCAGAGCAGAACTTCACCTAATTCGAAGTGAAAAATGTATTTATTTCACTCGAATTGGATAAACTAATTCGCTTTTGCGGCGCTCCGCCCCTTTTCCATACAAAAGAGCTTGATCGAAGGATACTCCTTTCATCAAGCTCTAAACATAGGTTGGTTATTTGACAAAGAAATCTATTTAGGATGGTTGAACCGGCGGGACTAGCTTAATCTCTCGGTTTGCATAAATGGCCTCTATTTCAGCTGATTGTAACAAGGATTTAATCTCATTTGCAGGTAATTTCATGGCCACACCATTTAGGGCAGCTGAATAGGTATGGACAATGGTATAGGGGATTTGCTTCTGCCCGAGATACTTTTCAACATCCTTTCGAAAACGGGCATGACTGTCTTTGACATCCTGTTCCGCCTTTTCTATGGTTAACGGTACTCCGCTTGCTTCTGCTAGGGCAACAGCCACTTTTGCAGGTTTTGTTTTAAAGTGAATAATTATAATAACCTCTTCCTCGCTTTTTAAATTGATCTTTGGGTCAATATAAATATTCTGCGTCATTACCTCTTCCCCCTTTGGTTCAATCTGTTCCCCCTTTGGTTTATTCTGTTCTTCTTTTGATGTATTCTGTCCTTCTTTCTCTTGATAAATTGGTGTGAAAAATACACTAAAACCTAACACAGCCAACAGAGAAAAAAACAGTATAACCTTACCCCGTTTAATCATAGCCATAACAACCTTCCATTAATAGGATAATTATAAGCTACTATTATTAACAACTTATTCTAATTTACTTCCCTAGATTTTCGTTTGTCTTGATAATATTAATTAAATCAAAGGTACCATACATTTCCTTTTCAGAAAATCCCAGAATGACCGTCTTAAAGATTCTCATTCCCTTACCTTGAATATTTGGTTATATCCTTATTTTACCATTTGTATCCGCCATCCACCACCTTATCAAATAAGTGAATTCTAATGGACGGCACCAATGTCCACCACAGGCGTACATTTGTCCACGAACGGTGCCTGACACCCTTAAAAAGCTGTTCACCGTTTTAACACTTTATAAATTTTTAAATGCATCCGCTGCTTTTACGTTTTGTTTTATCATTTTGGTTTCTTTTAACCATTTTGCGGCTTTGTTCCAGGTTTCTGGGTCTTGGTAACCGAATGGTTTTTCTTTGGCATCCATGAGCGGCAGAAGGATTTCTAGGCTCTTTGTTTCGATATCCTTGTCTAGTGGTGATGATTTTTCCTCATGCTTCATTAAAAGGGATACCCCCTCTTCAGGATGGTCCACAACATATTTTTGTCCCTGCGTCATCGCGGCGATAAATTTTTTGAAAACGGCTGGTTTTTCTTTCAATCCTTTTTCACTGCCGACCAAAACTAATTCATAATAATCAGGAACACCATAATCCGCAGGATTTAATGTACGTATAGGGTGACCTTCTTTTTCCAGCAGTAATTTCTCATGGTTGATATATCCGCCGATAAGCGCATCTGTCTTTTTCGTTGCCATTGCGGGAATTAAATCCCAGCCGATATCGACCATTTTTACTTTCTCCGCATCCCCGCCATCCGATTTCATCATCGTGTGAATGATGGCTTCATCTAATGGAATCGTTGGATATCCAATCGTTTTTCCTTCCAGATCCTTTGGTGATTGAATCGGACTATTCGCAGCGACCATTAGTTGATTCAGTGGATGTCGTACGAGTGCGGCAAACGATTGGACAGGAATTTGCTCTCCACGTGCCACTAAAACCTCTGGTTGGTAGCTGATAGCCATGTCGACTTTATTAGCTGCAACGAGTTTAAGTGGATCATTTGTATCGGCAGGCATTTGAATATCCACGTCCAGGCCTTGTTCTTTAAAATAGCCCTTTTCTTTTGCTACAAAAAGAAAAGAGTGCACTGCATTTGGATACCAATCTAGCATTAAGCTTACTTTCTCTAATTTCTCCCCACCTGCTGAATTTTTATCGGCCTCACCTTTCCCACAAGCAGATAATAATAATAGGCAAAACATGATTAAAAAGCTTTTTTTCATTGATTTTCCCTTCCCTTCTAGTTGCGAATTTGATTTTTTAATAGCATTTTTTCTATGAAACTTATGATTAAAAACAACACGATTCCTAGCAATGAGAGCAGGAATATTGCGGCAAACACGGCGTCCGCCTTTAGATTTCCTGACATTCTCCGGCTAAAATAGCCTAACCCAACACTAGCACCCAGCCATTCACCGATAGTGGCTCCGACCACACAATAAACCACGGACATCTTCAAACCTGACAGGATTGAAGGCAAGGCCATTGGTAGCTGAATTTTTTTGAAAATGGTCCAACGATTTGCACCCATTGTCAGCAGTAATTCCCTGTATTCAATCCCTCCTGCCTTCAGTCCATCATAGGTACTAACAACAATTGGAAAAATGGCGATTAAAATCGTAACGGCAACTTTACTCCAAATCGAATAGCCAAACCACATGATAAAGATCGGTGAAATCGCAATCAACGGGATCGTTTGCGAAATGACAAGAAACGGGTACAATACTTTTTCTAATGGACGGGAAAAGTGCATCCCTACGCCAAGAAGAAGGCCGCCTCCAAGCGATAAACCAAAACCAAGCAAAACCTCTTTAAGGGTAGCTGGCAAATGGTCTTCCAGCAATAGCTCGCGGTTTTCTATAAGCGACATCCAAATCGCTGATGGGGAAGGCAGGATAAAAGCAGGAATCATCCCTCTTCTGACTACCCATTCCCAACCGCTTACTATTAGGATGGTTACAAGCAAAAACGGGCCATATTCCCCCAGCCATTTTTTCCAGTTACCTATCATCGTGAATCATGCACTCCAGTTCTTTTCTCATCGTAATAAACTCAGATTGATAAATTAATTCTGAACTTCTTGGTCTTGGGAGCTTGACGTTGATTTCTTGCAATGTCTCCCGTCCAAGCAAATATATTCGGTCGCTTAACAGGATGGCCTCTTCTAAATCATGAGTGATGAACACTACCGTCTTTTGTAATTCCCCCCACAGTCCTAATAACCAGCTGTGCATGTTTCGTTTTGTCAGCGAATCGAGTGCTCCAAACGGCTCGTCTAACAATAATAGGTCTCTGCCCGTCATGATTGTTCTTAAAAAAGCGACCCGCTGTCTCATTCCTCCAGAGAGTTCATCCGGATAGGCAGTTTCCCATTCCGTCAATCCAAACCGGTTTAACCATTCTCGAATCTCGGGAATTCTCCGTTGGCTATTTTCCTTCGACACTTCCAGCGGCAGCAATACATTGTCTAAAACCGTTCGCCATGGTAACAGTAAATCCTTCTGCGGCATATAGCCTACCTTCCCTAACCTGTTTCCAACGTTTTCGCCATTAATCCAGATTTCTCCTTGGTCAGGCTCTAGTAAGCCGGTAATCAATTTAAAAAGAGTACTTTTCCCAGATCCGCTTGCACCAATTACGGAGACAAATTCTCCCGCTTTCACATCCATAGTTAAATTTTGAAAAATGGGCCTGTTGCTTTCAAAAGCATATGTAAGTTTTTCGATTGAAACAAAAGATGAGTTAGACAGGCCAATCTCCTCCTTCGTAAACCATATCCCAGAACATGTATTCAAACCGGGACGTCGTCAAGAAATGGTCTGTTAAAATAGCTAACTCTCGTTCAGACTTTCCTTCTACCAACCGATCTAGCAAATCAATGAGCCACATGGCTAACGAACCAAATTCATTCGAGGAATACATTTTTACCCATTCACCATATAATGGATGCTTGCTAGAATTCGGATAGTAATCTGCTAGCATTTTGCTAATCTCCCAATAACTCCACATACAAGGCAGTAGCGATGAGATTAATTCCTCCAAAGATCCATTCTGAGCAACGTTCAGCATATACCGTGTGTAGGCTAAGTTAATGGGTGAGGGCTTAGTTTCCTCTAGCTCTTGGTGGGTAATGCCCAACTTGGCCGCGTAAGTGCGGTGCAGCTCCATTTCTCCGTTTAATGTATCATGCAATAATTTCGCAAAAAATGTCATCGTATCGAGGTCTCTGGCTTTAACCACCCCCAATGCAAAAAGCTTGGAATAGTCGATTAAAAATACATAATCCTGCTTCATGTAACGTATGAATGATTCCACTGGAAGCTCTCCACTCCCCAAGCCAACAACAAAAGGATGCTGATGGATTTTCTCCCATATATCTTTTACTTTTACATTAAGTTGTTGCGAATATTTCATTTTTGTCCCCCGTTTTGCACATTTTTAGGCTGGTTGCTGCTTTTCACCTGATTCCATTCTCTCTAAGAAGCATTTATCAGCGGAAACTTGCCATTTATCAGCGATTTCAACCAATATATCAGCGAAAATCGTTTTTTATCAGCGATTTCAGCCAATATATCAGCGAAATTATATTTTATCAGCGAATCCAAGAATTTATCAGCGATTCATATTCTCAGACCAAAGTGAATATAAAAACCCGCACACCTGGGAATGGAATAAGCGGGCTAAAAACACCTCCCACTTCCCTCAACAGGTATCAACTTGTTCAGGTTCAAAGGGTTCGGAGGCACCCTCCATCTCAAGCCTCAAGGCTTCCCCTAGTGAATGTTTATTTAGTTTTTAAAGATTGATCAGCCATTATTAAGACTTTCTTTCTTAAGAAAATAGTTAAAATCACCAACCCAAGCAGGGCTCCCGCAAAGGAGCTAAAAATGAATAAAGGAATGAAGCTAAAAAGGGTTGCTTCTTTCCCAAGTAAAAGAGTTGCAATTGGATAACAAAGAACCGCACCAATAATCCCCGTTCCAATAACTTCACCGATAAAAGCCAAATAGATTTTTCTAGTTTTTAAATATAAAAGAGATGCCAGCAATGCCCCAACCATACTTCCGGGAAAGGCAAAAACCGAACCAGTACCCATCAAATTTCTAAGTAAGGAGACACATAAGGCCTGAGCAACAGCGTAAAATGGACCCAAAAGGACAGCTGATAAAACGTTTAAAAAATGCTGAACAGGAAATATCTTGGTAAATCCCATCGGAATTGATACCAGGTTACTCGAGATCGTTCCAATCGCGATCAGCATCGCCGTCAAAGTTAATTTATGAGTTTTGTTCATCTGATTTTTTCTCCTCAACACTATCTCTTAATGCCCTCGCTGCTACCATCGGTGACGCTTCATGGCTAATTGCTGTGATCACCGAAACACCATCTGCACCTGCTTCCACGACGGATCTAGCATTTTTGTGAGTGATTCCGCCGATTCCGACGATTGGGATGGTGAAGCCTTCTTTTCTTAATGTTTGGATCAATGTTGTCCCACGGGATGGCTTGGCATCCACCTTTGTTTTCGTCGGAAAAACTGGACCAATCCCAAAATAATCCGCTCCCTCTCTCAGAGCGACCTCGGCTTCTTCAATTGAATGAACGGAAACACCGAGGATTTTATCGCCAATCTTTTCTCTGACCGATTTGACAGGCTCATCCTCTTGCCCGATATGAACCCCATCTGCATCAAGTTCAAGCGCTAGCTCGATATCGTCATTGACAATGAATGGGATTTGATGATCCCTACATATGCACTGCAGTTCTTTGGCCAGACTTAACTTTTCAGCACCTGCTAAAGCTCCGTCACCCTTCTCACGATATTGAAAAAGGGTTATCCCGCCAGCAATCACTTCCTTCAAAACTTCTTTCGGGTCTTTCAAGCAGTTGTTACTGCCCATAATAAAATAAACTTTCAGTAGCGCTCGAAGGTTGATCATGATCAAGCCAACTCCTAAATATTTTTTCTTTTTCCATATGCCCAATGGTTGGTAGGACCATGTCCGTGACCAATTTCAATCTGGTCCTCAATTGCTGCCTGAATAAACTTTTTCGCTATAACTACGGCATTATGTACAGTAGAGCCCTTCGCTAATTCAGCGGTAATCACAGCTGAAAAGGTACATCCGGTTCCATGGGTATTTTTTGTGTCAACTCGCTTGCTGCTAAAAGTGAAGAATTCCTTTCCATCAAACAGTAAATCACTGGATGATTCAAGCTCATCTTTATCATGACCGCCTTTTATGACGACATTTTTCACCCCTATTTCATATAGTCGTTTGGCAGCCTCCATTTTCCCTTCAGTTGTTCGGATTTCCATCCCGGTCAACACCTCTGCCTCCGGGATGTTCGGAGTCACAACTTCAGCAAGCGGCAATAAATGGTTTTTCATCGCAGAAATGGCTTCCTGTTGCAGCAATGAAGCCCCACCCTTCGCAATCATCACAGGATCGACGACGATATTTTTCCATTGATATTTTTTGAGTTGTGCTGAAACGACCTCGATGATTTCTGCACTAAAAAGCATTCCTGTTTTCACCGCATCTGTACCGATATCCTCCCCGATAGCTTGAATTTGTTGAATAACTGCCTCGGCTGTCATCGGATAGACTGCATGAACACCCAAAGTATTTTGCGCGGTAACAGCCGTGAGTGCCGACATGCCGAAAACCTCTAGCTCCTGAAACGTCTTCAGGTCCGCTTGAATCCCTGCTCCACCACCGCTATCAGACCCTGCGATTGTTAAGGCCTTTTCCATCATAGTAACCCCCTAAAATTCCCTAAATGAACTATATTGATTAATATCTTCAAAAGAAACGAGTGATAATTGGTTCAAAAATTCGATTTGGAAACTACCCGTGCCTAGGTCCGCTGCTATTCTAGCAGCCTTTTCCGCTGCAATCCCATAGTAAGTTAAAGCAGCCACCGTTGCCCTAAAAAAATCCTTTTCCACTCCCACAAAAGCTCCAATTACAGAGGTTAATAGGCAACCCGTTCCTGTCACCTTTGTCAAAATCGGGTGTCCATTAGTAACTACATATGTTGTTTTTCCGTCAGTTACGACATCCTCTTTTCCAGTGATGACAACCACACAGTTCATTTTTTGCGCAGCAGTGATCGCAAGTTCAGTGATATTCCCTTTGGCATCCCCTGCATCGACGCCTTTAATTTCCCACTTCTCGCCGACCACATTAGCCATTTCTGCGGCGTTACCCCTAATAATGGACACCTTTACCTCATTCATGATTTTTTGCGCGGTTTCCGTCCGATAACGAGTAGCGCCGGCACCAACCGGATCAAAGATCACAGGAACACCCGATTCATTTGCTGCCTTTCCAGCAAGGATCATCGAATCAACTGTTTGTGAATTTAACGTACCAATATTCAAAACTACTGAATTAGCAATCTGAGCCATATCAGCTACTTCTTCCACTGCATACGCCATTACCGGTGAAGCGCCAAGGGCAAGGAGCCCATTCGCCGTGAAATTAGTAACCACGACATTGGTTATGTTATGTACAAGCGGGTTAACCTCTCTTACCTTTTGCAATGTTTCGCACAAGCTGTTTTTTTCCATGTTAAACACTCCTTTTTTTTAAAAATAAAAAAGCCAGGTCCATAAAAATAGACCTGGCTAGTAAGTATAAGAATAAAATCACTTAACTCAACTACTTTCCTACGCTGGTATTACCCAGATCAGGTCCAAAGGGTTAAAAACTTAATCGTTTTCTCTCAGCCTGATTACAGGGCACCCCTAGTAGATACATTCGTATTAAATTAAGTAAATCATAACTCTATTAAATAATACTGTAAAGAAAATTGTTATAAATAAATTCTTATCAAAGGAAAACGCACTCAATAGCATTGAAGAATAAATCCAACCTTTTCAAACCGTTTATTTTTCAAATCGTCTTTGTGGATGCAGAAATACAGTATTCCAGCATCTCCCCACATAACGTCTAAATCGTCATCACTATCCATTTGAAATAATAGAACCAGCTCTTTACTTCTTGCTCTAATTTCTCGATGATTTGATTGCCAGCCATTTGTTCCATATTTATTTTCATTACTGTAATAAACCATTTCCTCAAACACATCATTCTGAATATTTAATGGCTCACCTAACATATAATGGGCGGGTAATAGGTGATCATCCTTGGAAGGCTGCATGGCTTGACTTCTGAATTCCAAGAAGTTTTCGCTCTCTTCTTCATTCAATTCAAGCCCTTCAGGGTCTTCGGAAACAGTTTGATGCTGATAAAATTTTACTTTGAAAGCTTTTAATGGTGAATAATCATCAATTGGTTCAGGGTAATCGGTTCTCGTTAATTCTGAAAGATCCCCCTTAAAATAAAGAACTTTAAAACTTCCATTATCCTCCTTTTCAAAGCCCCAAGGCTGTTCGATAATATCATAAAAAAAATAGAGAATACCCTGATCCGGTAAAATGTGATCAACATCAAAGGGTTTCGCTTCACTTAAATTAATTTGTCCTAAGAATGAGAGGTATCCATGGTGGTATTTTGGAAATTCAAAATGAGGAGGTAAATCTGGCAGTCCACCAAGTTTAGAAGTGCCAATCGGGATATTTTCCTCTGATTCCTGCATCGCTCTGATTCCAATTGCTGATTTCATTGCTTGTGAAATTTCCTTTTTCTTATGTAATAAATCAAACTCCTCTAGTAATTGGTCAAAGTTTCCCATCCTAATGCTCCTTTTAAATTGTTTTATTAGCTTTTTCCGTTTTTTTCAAAATCATAAAGTATTAGAATCATTTATTCGGTGTAACAAATGACGAAAGCTCTTTACCTAATTATCTTTACCAGCGATTATAAACCCGCTCGGCAAAGCCTAAGAAATCTCTTACTTCAATAACACTTCCATTATCAAGTACAGCCTTCCCGCTGTACCTACCAAATACTTGGTGCTGATCACTGGCAATTATCCCAATCGAAGTAAAATCAGATCGATCCAAAATAGGATTAAAGTTCATTTCAAACCGACCATCGCTTGCTGAAAAGTTCCATTGAGTCATATAATCAAATTTACCACCCTCTTTCTTCGGAATATGAAAGGTCACTTCTGCTAATTTATGTGCACGTCCATCGTAAAAGAGCATATTTTCACTTGCTGCCGATGTATCACCAAAGCCGTACCCGATATTAAAACCAAACGCTTTTCCATTCGCGACACCTGATGCTGATCCCCAGTACCATGTATTCTTGTAAGTCCAAACACCCCTTCCCCAATCCAGGATGCCAAAGGAAGTAGCGGGATTGAAATGATACTCTTGGCCATCAATTGTGACAACACCATTAGCCCTCAAACAGTTAATTTTTTGATTATAATAGAAGGCTTTTGGATCTTCCGCGAATGGCGTTGCAATCACCATCGAATCCTTTGGTTCGTCACTTAACTTGATGTCACAAAGAAAATCCTTGCCTTTATCAAAATTTTTCATGGAACACTTTAGCCTTCTCGCTGTCCCTTTATGAAGAAATTCAATATGGATTCGTTTATCTCTGTATACAACGTCACCCACTTTTGATGATGAAGGTAACTGCAACTTACCAAATGTAAAGGGCTTGATAATGCTAGTTGTTCTATATCTGGTATTTTTAAAATCCATAAAGGAAACACTTAATAGCCCCATATACGAATTATCTGCAGCTGTTAGGGCGACACCAAACTCATCATTCGCAACTAAATAATAATCCCACTCTTTGATTCGATAAGAATGCGCATGGATATCCTCACGACAATATTCGTGCAAAAGATTTGTTGCATACCCTTTGTCGTTTAGTTCACCCCTGTCATTAAGCAACTTTTGAGGTGTCTCCATTTTTCTTTGCATCCATCTCACCTCACTTATTAATCTGAAAGTTCATCTATACATTTCAATTCGAGAAACACCTTGCCAAGACCTTTACATTTTGAAAAAAAAAGAGTGTCAAATCAACATTGATTTGATACTCCAATTATCGTCAATGAATACCTTTTTTCTCCAAGTGGAATTTCCCTCATGCCTTATCGGGCTATATCCATTAGCTCTTTAAGCTCATTTGTAAATCCCTTCACCACTCGATTATCGAACACGGAGACCGGGACACCCATAAAACCAAGTTCCTCTACTTCCTTTTGATAATCAGGGTTTTCTGATACGTTCCTTGTTTCAAAAGGGATCCCTTCCTGTTTAAGTACCTGTTTTACTAAATCGCATTCAATGCAATCGTTTGTGGTATAAACGATTATCTGCTTTTTCATCACTACTTTTTCCCCTTTCTAAATTTCATAAGGCAAAGTAAAAAACGAGATCTGCCACTAACTCGAGAAATGTCATTTCTTGCGCTTTCCCAAGCAATAATTCCATTATAAACACTTGACGCTAAAATTCTATATTGGCATAAAAAAAGAAACAAACCCCGTAAAATCACGAAGTTTGCATAAAAATTTGAATTAAATTCCATTTTGTCCACCTACGGCGGACATTTAGCCAGAAATGTCTTTCTGTGGTGCCTGACACCATAAATTTAAGCCGTTATTTAAGTCGTTTTTTGATTTTTTTTATGTGAGCGAGTATTTCTTCTTTTGTGTCGGGTCTGGTTAGGGCGATGTCGATTGTTGCTTTAATGTAGCCGATTTTGTCACCTATGTCGTAGCGTTTTCCCTGAAAATTGTATGCTAAGACTGTCTTCAGTTTGTTTAGCTCATTAATGGCATCGGTAAGTTGTAGTTCATTCCCTTTTCCAATTGGGAGCTTCTCTAATATTTCAAAGATTTCAGGTTGTAATACGTAACGGCCCATGATCGCCAAATTGGAAGGAGCGTCCTCCACTTTTGGTTTTTCTATTAAAAAATCAACATTGTAAAGATTTGAACCTCCCATTGAACCCTTTGTCTTAACTATACCGTATTTACTAACATCATCTTCCGGGACATTCTGAACACCGATAACTGAACTTTTATTCTTTTCATAAACACCAATTAACTGCTTCAAACAAGGAATTTCCGACATGACGATATCGTCGCCTAATAAAACAGCAAATGGCTCTTTACCAATAAAACTTTTAGCACAAAGAATTGCATGTCCGAGCCCTTTTGGCTCCTTTTGCCGGACATAATAAATATTTACTAAGCTTGAAATTGACTGGACTTCCTTTAATGCATCTAACTTATTCTTTTTTAATAATGTATCTTCCAGCTCATAGGATTTATCAAAGTGATTCTCAATTGACCTTTTTCCCCTGCCTGTGATCAAGATAATCTCCTCAATCCCCGATGCGACCGCTTCTTCCACAATGTATTGGATTGTTGGTTTATCAACAATTGGTAACATTTCCTTTGGTTGTGCTTTTGTGGCTGGTAAAAAACGAGTTCCGAGGCCAGCGGCTGGAATAATGGCCTTGCGGATTTTCATAGCCTGCCTCCATCCATTCTCTTTTTTATCTATTTTATGCACATCGACAAACTCTGTTCATGACAAAAACCTATAAACCAACAACTCCCTTTCCCTATCGGGTCTGGGAGTTAATGGAGGTTTCTTTTAGTGGTCGGTAAATCTTTTTTATAAATTTGTGCAGCAAATCTGGAAGAATTTTTTTGCGCCGAGTCACTAGCGCGGATACGATCGCCTTTTTTTCATCCTTTGTGACATTCCAGTCATCAGGAATTAATTCAACAATTTCTTCGATTAATAGAATAGGAATGGTTTGAATTAATTTCAGTTGCTTAAAAAACTGTTCCTCATCCTCGATAAAGGACACCATTATTTGATGTGTTGCACTTTTTATCATTTCAACTGGTAAGTTTTCCAAATCACTTTGCTGCCAATTGTAAGATCCGAAAACTTCAGCCTGGTCAATAATCCAAAGATGGTAAGAATCTTCTATTTCTTCCCTTAATAGAATATTTTTGCGCGTGCGGTCCTGGTTACACAACCAATAATCAAATAAGATAATCCCTGCTAATGATGAATGATTAATAATATTGGGGACACTTGAAACCTGATGACCATCCAAACAATTAGGAACATACAATGAAGCAAATTGGGACTGTGTGTGGCTCATTTGTAAAAGTTCGGGCAATTGAGAAGAAAATCCTTGTGGAATTTCTACTATTTTGGCATAAGGGATTGGGAGTCCAAGATATCTTCCCAAGCAATAGCCAACCCATTCATTCGGTAATGATTTTTCAAAACCTTGTTGAAAATATTTCACCACATAGTCTTTTCCATCACTAAAAGCGATTAAATGAGCATTCGATTTCCCCTCTAGTTTTCTAATGTATTCAATTGGCTCGATCATGGAATATTCACCTCACCTTGGTCAGCAATAACTGTCGGGACCATTTTTTGTAACAAGTCAATATATTGATCCGCAACCACTTGAATGGCAAACTTTTCTTCCACTTTCTGAATCGCCGCCTGCGACATTTGTTGATGTATTTCTGGATGGTCGATAATATTATAGATTTGCTTAACAGCATCCTCGACATTTTGTCCTCGGAAAAGAAGTCCTGTTTCCCCATTTACCACGATTTCATTAATTGGCATGATATTAGAGGCAACAACTGGCACACCACATATCATCGATTCAATAAAGGTATTCCCGAACGATTCTGCTTTAGTAGTAGCAAGGGTGCAACCGCCAGATTGACGTATTTTCGCATAAACATGTGGCATTTGTTGATAAGGAATGACAGGAAACCATTTGATAATATCGGTAAGGTCCTCCCCTTTCCAAACAGTTGCAAACTCTTCACGCTGGATGCTCTGCGCTCCACCGATGATCCAAAATTCAATATCATTCCGTTCATTTTTAATCTGTTTGGTAATTTCAACAAGCATGGGCCAGTTCTTACGTTTGTCTAATCTGCCAATCCAACCAATAATTTTTTTACCCTTAGTCAATGTGGGCGCACTAGTGAGATCAATTTCCTCCGCAGGTAACGCCCGGAAAAAGGAAGTATCTACACCATTATAGATGACCTGGATAGGAATGGCATCTGTCAGAATAGAGACCAATCGCATTTGATATTGTGAAGGAACAATAATTAATTCTGGAAGAATTCCTTTGAAGTTTTTTAAATGGGGCTGTAGCTTAATCAGCTCTGGCGTCCGTGCTTCAATTAAAATAGGACCTTTATATTTCGCTTTTTTAATCCATTTATAGGCAGCACCCGTGTCGACGACAATGATCGCATCATAGGCATTATCATTAATGATCTTAATAATTTCCTGTTTATCCTTTGTTAAATAAACTTTGGCTACATCCTCCATAATATGGAGGCCGCCGTGATCGGTGGTATAGAGAAATTCTGTGTCGATTCCATGCTTTTTAAAATAAATAGCTCGATTTCGCCATCCTGCATTTACTCCGCCAACAGTAAGCAGACGCCAGATTACAAGTACTTTCATGTTGTTAGCTCCTTGTATTATATGGGTCCTCCTCATTTTGGGTGGCGATAATTATAGCCTGCCTTCTTTTTCTCTATAGACATGTTAGAGTAGATTCATGTTATTTATTTATATATAGTGTTGGCGTTTTTTCATGCCACCTAGACGATCACGGTATCTTTCCCCTTCAAAACGTTTTCCCCCATCGCGGTTTTTTTCATGGTGACGAGGACTTCCTTCTCCAACAAAACGTCTTTCTCCTTTGTGACCCCTGTCTTGGTCTCGGTCCCGATCTCGTTCTCGGTATCTATCCCGATCTCTGTCCCGATCTCGGTCTCGATCTCGGTCTCGATCTCGGTCTCGATCTCGGTCTCGATCTATGTCTCGATATCTGTCACGGTCTCTGTCACGGTCGCGAAGTTTTTCATGTTCAAGCGAATCCCAATATTCATCTATTTTTTTCATAACTGCTTCAGGATTTTTTCCCCGAGCCAGCATCGTTTTGACCCATTCTTCTTTGAACACCTTGTGTACTAACCCCTGTAGTTGAACAACATATTGTTCCTCATCCTTCGTTGTTAACAACTTTTCACTTAGGTTTTTCACCTTATCCTTGTCTGGTCGTTCTGGAAGCAGGATTTGATAAATTTGATGGGATATTTCTTCCATCCGGATGTAGTGGAGCCATTCAGCATATAACTCAGGTGCCATTTCTTGGACATGTGTTAAAAAGATTGCTTTATTTTCCTCCCCTAAGGAGATCAATAATTTTCGGGGAAAAGGATAAACGCGGTCACGCCAAACCGTCCTTGCCACATCGATTACTTTCAAGTTCCCATCTTCCTGTATATAAATTTGCCGTTTATGATGGTCAATCCGCTCAAAGCCAATGCTCTTAAATGTGATTAGCATTTCGATTAGCTTCCTGGAAAGTTCCGGGGTTAGAGGCTGCGATTGAAGGTATTCACGAACATCGACCCCTTTAACAATATCCATCGCGAGAAAGAGTGTCCCTTTCGCATGTATTTTCGGAAAGAGGTTGGTTTCTTGTCCAAGGGATAAAGCAAAGTGTTCACGGTCACAATCTTCGGCATTTCCGAACACCTTTACACAAATATCATCAGAAACTTGAAAGACCGCACCCTGACGACCTTTTCCAAGCATAATTAATGGTGAGTTATTTACAACATCAACATCTGAATTATCAACATTTATTACTTGGATATCTTTTAGCCAATTATTCAATTGTTTAATATCCATATTTCTCCTCCTTTAAATCCTATAAAAAATGGCGAACAAATCGTTTTCCCATTATTTGTGCAAAGACAATAAATAAAATCCTTGTGTCTTCCTCCATGTTTTCATGCTTGTCTGACTAAAATCCCATTAAACCTGTCACGAAATAACCGATAGGAGTCTAATCACTTTTTATATTTAATTCAAAGATGCTATAAAACGTATAGGCAAGTGGCTAAATATCAAAAATTCTGTATGGGGGAAATGATACTTGTGGAAACTCCTGAAATCATTCAAAAAAAATAGCAGGAAACAAAAAACACCCTCGCCATAATGACGAGGGTGCCTCAAATCAATAAAAAACTCCCGTAGTGTCCGCCTGTGGTGGACAAATAGACGAAAATGTCTTTCTGTGGTGCCTGACACCACCTTTTATCGCAACATTACACCTGTTAAGAAGGTTAAAAAGATGTGTGTGCCGAGTTTGACGGTTGGCTGGACTGGTGTGTCTTTTTGTGGGTCGAGGCAGACGATGTCCAGGTTGTTGACTTTTGGATGTCTTCCTGCCACAAGTACCCCTTCTAACAATTCGGCTGTTGTCATGCCCCCTGGTGTTGAGGCCGGTACCCCTGGGGCATAAGCAATATCAAGGACATCCATATCAACGGTTAAATAAATTGTGTCAACTTTTGCCGCCAGCTCTGCTAAACTTTGACGGACTGTTTCCTCGATGCCTTTTTTCCTCGCTTGCCCTAATGTTATATAATTGACGCCTTTTTCATCAGCATACTGCTTTAAATCCTTGGTATTAAAAAATCCATGCAAACCAATGTTGTACATATTCGAGCCTTCAACAACACCACTTTCAATCAAGTTCCGCATCGGGGTACCATTGGAAGGACCATTATCAGTCATATCACGTAAATCAAAATGGGTATCAAACTGGAGAATCCCAATTTTTTCGTCGGGCCTTGCCTGATAAATCCCTTTAACCATCATTGCCGTAATGGAATGGTCTCCGCCAATCGCGCACACCTTCGAAGTCGAGAAATGCTGATGAAGTGTTGCCGACGCTTCGATAATATTCTCATGGCAGCGGTGGATATCCGTTACATGCATCGGCACATCTCCCGCGTCAACCGCCGTCCTTCCTGACAAATCAACGTCTTCATCAAGATTATAGGTAGAAAAGCCTTTCCACGCACGGCGGAAAGCATCAGGAAATTCAGAGGCACCTGACGCGCTAATCGAAGAGCGGGAAAGTGGGACACCAACGATAACAAAATCGGTGTCCTTCCTATTTACAGGGTCAGCTGCACTTGACAAAGGCTCGATCCATTCGTGAACTTTTGAAATAACTTCTCCCTGTTCTGGTCTCACCCATATAAAGCTTGGTGGATTAAGTTTAGGATAAAGAAAGCTCTTCATTTAACTGACCTCCCCTGACTACCACCTGACCATTTTTCACCACGGTATCCGTATGGTTTATACCATAGGAGTACTGTAGCTTCATATAATTCTCAACATTAAAAATGGTAATATCCCCTTTTTTGCCAACTTCTAAACTACCAATCTCACTGCCGCGGTTAATCGCATGTGCTGCATTAATGGTCGTTGCGGTAATGACCTCAGCCGGCGTCATCCCCATTCTTAAGCAGGCAAGATTCATAATAAATGGCAGGGATACAGTTGGTGACGAACCAGGGTTACAGTCAGTCGATAACGCAACAGGCACTCCCAAATCAACCATTTTTCGGCCATTAGCAAATTCAGCCATCAAGAAATAAGCTGTTCCTGGAAGTAATACTCCGACGACACCCTTCTCCGCCATAGCCTTCATCCCTTTTTCCGATGCCTTTAATAAATGGTCTGCTGAAATAGCACCAACCTCCGCAGCTAGCTCCGCTCCTTCATACGGCTCAATTTCATCGGCATGGATTTTTGGAATTAATCCGTATTTTCGGCCGGCTTCAAGAATCATCCGAGATTGTTCCGGGGTAAAAACGCCATGCTCACAGAAGACATCATTAAATTCTGCCAGTCCAAGTTCTGCCACCTTCGGAATCATTTCCTCAGTCAGCTGCCGTATAAATTCATCAGGGTTTTCTTTATATTCCTTTGGAACGGCATGTGCCCCCATAAAGGTAGGAACAACATCAATCACATGATTTTCATTCAATTGCTTCGCTACTTCCAGCTGCTTTAGCTCAGTTTCCCATTCCATTCCATAGCCGCTTTTAGCTTCAACAGTAGTTACGCCATGACGCAAGAACTGATTTAAACGCTCAAAGCTTTGTTGAAAAAGTTCTTCATGTGTCGCTGCCTGAGTCCTTCTAGTGGTCGCATGAATTCCGCCGCCGGCGTTCATGATTTCCATGTACGTTGCACCCTGCAGGCGCATATTAAACTCATTTTCCCTGCTACCAGCAAAAACAAGATGGGTATGCGGATCTATGAGTCCAGGAGTGACAAGCTTACCCCTGGCATCCACTACCTCTACTTCAGACAAACGGCTTTCATACTTCACTAAAAGTTCTTCATCCTTACCAACTGCTTGGATAACTCCATCTTCTATCCAGACACTACCATCCTCAATGATGCCAAGCTCAGACATCTCACCCTTAACACGGGGAGTATTGGAACTCCCCTGCAAGGTAACAAGCTGGGAAGCATTCCTGATAAATATTGCCTTACTCATTCAGCTCTCATCCTTTCAGACTTAGTCTTGGTCTTGCTGAAGCATTGGCATTTTTATGCCTTTTTCCTTTGCTGTCTTAATCGCTAGCTCATAACCAGCATCCGCATGACGAACCACACCCATACCAGGGTCAGTTGTTAATACCCGCTCAAGGCGAACTTCCGCATCTTTTGATCCATCAGCCACAATAACCATGCCGGAATGCTGGGAATAACCCATGCCGACTCCGCCGCCGTGATGTAGAGAAACCCAGCTAGCACCACCAACGGCATTAATCATCGCATTCAAAATCGGCCAGTCAGAAACCGCATCACTGCCATCTCTCATTGCCTCTGTTTCGCGGTTTGGCGAGGCAACAGAACCAGCGTCCAAATGATCACGGCCAATAACGATTGGTGCAGAAACCTCACCGGAGGCAACCATATCATTAATCACTTTTCCAAAACGGGCGCGGTCACCATAACCTAACCAGCAAATCCGTGCTGGAAGTCCTTGGAAGCTGATTTTTTCCTGAGCCATCCTAACCCATTTGCAAAGATGCTCATCATCTTTGAACTCGCGTAGCAAAGCTTCATCAATTTTGTGAATATCTTTAGGGTCACCTGAAAGGGCTGCCCAGCGGAATGGTCCTTTTCCTTCACAGAACAACGGACGGATATAAGCTGGAACGAAGCCTGGGAAGTCAAATGCGTTTTCTACGCCTTCGTCCTTTGCAACCTGACGGATATTGTTACCGTAATCAAACGTTACGGCACCTTTTTCTTGCATTTTCAACATGGCTTGCACATGTATAGCCATACTTTGTTTAGCAAGCTTCACAAACCCAACCGGGTCTGCTTTCCTTAACACTGCTGCTGCTTGTAATGAATAACCAACTGGAATATAGCCGTTTAAAGGATCGTGTGCAGAGGTTTGATCTGTTAGTACATCAGGATTAAAGCCTTTTTCAATCATTAATGGTAAAATTTCAGCCGCATTTCCTAATAAGCCGATTGATAACGCCTTTCCTTCTACCTTCGCCTTATGAGCCATTTTCAATGCTTCCTCTAAGTCGTTTGTTTTTACATCAAGGTATGAGGTTTCAATCCGACGGTCTATTCTCGTTTCATCGACATCTATCGCTAAACAGACTCCATCGTTCATGGTAACTGCTAAAGGCTGTGCACCACCCATGCCGCCAAGACCGGCTGTCAATGTGATCGTGTGCTTCAATGTTCCGCCAAATTCCTGACGAGCAAGCTCGGCAAAGGTTTCATACGTTCCTTGAACAATTCCTTGGCTACCAATATAGATCCAGCTGCCCGCCGTCATTTGACCGTACATCATCAGTCCCTTTTTATCTAACTCATGGAAATGCTCCCAATTCGCCCAGGCTGGAACGAGGTTGGAGTTAGCAAGTAATACACGAGGTGCGTCTTTATGAGACTTCCAAACAGCTACGGGTTTACCAGATTGAATTAGCAATGTTTCATCATTTTCTAATTCAAGCAGCGTTTTCACAATCGCATCATATGACTCCCAGTTACGAGCAGCTTTACCAATTCCCCCGTAAACTACTAAATCCTCCGGTCTTTCGGCAACCTCTTGGTCAAGGTTGTTCATCAGCATGCGAAGCGCTGCCTCTTGAATCCACCCCTTTGCATGTAGTTCTGTTCCATTATAGTTTTTAATGACTCTCGGTTTCACCGTATTCTTTTCCATCGATTCCACTCCTTTTTATCATTTATTTTATTATAAAAATGAAATCTTCTGAAAAATACCACTGAAAACTTATATAAAAGATAGTATTTTTATCTTAAGATAGATAATATGGGTTTTACAGACAGAGTCAATGATAATATTTTTAGAAACAAGTAATATTTTTAGAAAAAATAGACTCAGGATTCATCCTGAGCCTATCTCACCGTTCAACATATCCACTTTTTTCATTCGGAACTCCCGCGGTGACAACCCGATGATTTCTTTAAACATTTTGCTAAAGTAATTTGAATTTTGATAACCGACCAGAGCTGAAATTTCTTTTACCTGCTTGCTTGTCTCCAGTAATAACCGTTTCGCTTCCTTCATCCTTATTCCAGACAAAACGTCGGTAAAGCTTGAACTCGTTCTCGACGCAAGCAGATGACTGAAATAGGAAGGATTGCGGTCCACATATTTCGCGACGTCTTCCAGTCGAAGGTTACTATTGGAAAAGTTAGCCTCCATATAAGCAATTGCTCGTTCTATCGGATCTTGCTTTAGGTTTTGGATGCTCGTTTCAGCACCAAGAAATAGTCTTTGGATAAATAAAATCAGGTTCTGAACAGTCCGATAAAGAACGGTATCATACAATATGGAATTGAAAATATAGCGGTAATCCCGCTCCAAATCGTGGTCTTCATGTAAATTATACGTTTTCATAAATCTTCGTACTTGAGCTAAAATACTCGTCAGTCTGATCCTTACTAGGCCAGGATCAGGATAAGGGTCTTTTAATTGTAGGAATTCATCATAAAGCCAATTTTTTATTTGTTCTAAGTCAATGGTAGTAAGCATTTCAACCCATGCCCGTTGTTCAGGAGGTGTCAAGAAAGGGTCGGTGTGAACCCAATCCGGGGAATATTCAAACTCCACTACCTGCTGATATCCCTTGTAATAGGTGAACTCCATCATTTTTCTTATTTGCAGGTATTTCTGATTTAATGACATGGAATGATCATGGCCCTTATGAATAACGATTGCAAGGGGATCGGAAAATTCCTCCTCCCACCTTCTCATCGCCTTTTGGCACTGTTCCGTTATATTCGGACATGTGTCCTTAAATAAAAGGATCATCATATCACTCAAAGGGAAAATTCCACGTACATCTTTGAAAGGATATTCAGTTAAAAAAGAGTGCAATGTGTCAATTGTTGCGTTGCTCTCCGTCTGAAGGGCTGCAATTTGATAGCTCTCTATGAACGTCGCTTGTGAAAGAAATAAAGCTTCGTAGGAAATATCTTTATAATAATATGAATGACGGCTTCCAGCTGCATTATTTTTTATTGTTAATTTTCGGGAAGCTTTTTGGTAGGCTGACTTCACCTTAGTTGTCGAAAACGGTTTAATCATCAGGTCTAGGGCCTGCATGTCAATCGCCAGTCTTGCCTTTTCAAAGGTCGCTTCCGCACTTGTTAACAGTAAAACGGGGGCGTATATTTGCATCAACTCGCGAAAGGTCGACCATTCTCCTTTACTTATCATATCAAGCTCTACTAAAACAATATCAGGGGTTTCTTTTTCAAACAAAACAATAAATTCCTGATAGTTTGAAGCCAGTAAAATGTTCGTGACTGGAATCGAAGAGGTTTTCAACAGCCACTTTAACCCCTCCCGCTCATTCAAATCCCGATCGGCAATCAGCCACTTACCTTCCATAAAGAAGTCACCCCTTCTCCCTCAATTATACATAAAACGAAGTAATAGCACGATACGAATGATTTCTTCTTCAAGTGTAAACGATAATAAAAAAATACCGAGGAGTGAGGGAGTGCGGAAAGTCTTTGTTTTAGCAATCGTCATTGCCACCTTTTTTACCTTCAATAACATTAGGGCAAGTACTCATGAATGGAAGGAACCGATTAGGGGTATTTATGTAACTGCTTCGAACACACAAGGACCGCAATTTAAACAGTTACTGAACCTCGTCAAGGAGACAGATTTGAATGCGATGGTTATTGATATTAAGGATGACCACGGTAATCTAACTTTCAATCCTGAAAAAAAATCATCATATTTTAGAGCCATTCGTCCTGTTATTACAAACCCCAAAGAACTGATTCAGACTTTAAAGAAAAATCATATTTATCCGATTGCGAGAATTGTTGTTTTTAAAGACAATGTGTTAGCGAATGCTCACCCAGGCTGGTCCTTTAAAACTTCACAAGGAATCTGGCGCAGTTCACGTGGAGATTCATTTACGAATCCTTTTCAAAAAGAGGTTTGGGACTATAATATCGGGATGGCAATTGAAGCTGCCACCCTCGGCTTTAAAGAAATCCAATTCGATTATGTCAGATTTCCAGAAAAATTTGAAGCCATTGAAGGTAGCCTTACCTATTCTGGTAAAAACAATGGCAGCCATCGCGTTGCCGCGGTGACTGGTTTTGTTAAATATGCTAAGGAAAAATTAACGCCATATGGGGTTAAGGTGTCAGTCGATACGTTTGGCAATGCAACAGTGATCCCTGAAGCACGCGGAATTGGCCAGAACTTTTCACAAATCTCTCAGCATGTCGATGTAATTTCTGCGATGATTTATCCAAGTCATTGGACAAGTAATTTTGGGATTACAAAGCCTGATTTGGAGCCTTTTCGACTGGTTGAAGCATATGCAAAGGTGGAAAATAGCCGCTTGAAAAAATTGACCACACCACCAAAATCTAGGCCATGGCTTCAGGATTTCACCGCTACATGGCTCGGTAAAGGGAATTATAAAGTTTACGGCAAGCAGGAAATCGAAGATCAGATCCGCGCCTTACATGCCCAGGGGATTGATGAATTTTTATTATGGAACGGTTCCAATCACTATACGGTAAACGTTGACTATACACCCTATTAAGTTAACAGGACAAACACCTGCTGATTGGCGTGGTATTTGTCCTGTTTTCCTTTAAGGAAATTAACCCTTACTTTGCGGCTTTGAGAACATAATCCCCATCATTATCCCAAAAAGCATCGTAATAACATGAAGCGTCCCTGTTGACCGAGATAAGAAATTAATCATCATTCTATAATTATCATTCACTAAGCTTGATTGAAGTCGCTCGAAAAAGGGCTGGTAAATCAGGAAATATGGAAGCAAAATTAAAAGAACAGCCATCCAGTTTCGCCCGATGAAATATTTGGTCATTAGAAAATAAATAATTGTTAGGAGAATAGCAAATCCAAAAACAAACCAATTAATATATTGAAGTGCACGACCAGGCTGATCAAAAAAAGCTATTATATTTAGGTATAAAACCCAAAAAAACGCAAATAAAATGGCAAGAATCTGTGTTTCTATTAAAAACCTCATGTAACTATCTCTCTCCTTTCCCAATAGTTATTTATTTTACCATAACCCGATAAACGAAGCACTTTCTACACATCATACTAAACAAAACGCTGTATTCATTTAATAATAAAAAAAATAATAAGAGTATCAAACAAGAAAAAAGGACAAGCAGGATCTGCTCATCCTTCTTGTCCTTGTTCTTTTCCCTTTTTTTCCTAGGTTTAGCCTACGTTTAGACCAAAGTCTGTTGCGATGCGGCCGAGTCCGCCTTGGTAGCCAGAGCCGACTGCTGAGAATTTCCACTCGCCGTTATGACGGTACAATTCCCCAACAACAATCGCTGTTTCAACAGAGAAATCTTCTCCCAAATCATAACGAACTATTTCTTGATTCGTTTCTTCGTTGACGATACGGCAGAAGGCATTCGAGACTTGTCCAAAATTCTGGCCGCGTGCTTCAGCGTCATGAATCGTAATAACAAACGAGATTTTTTCTACTTGAGCAGGAACAGCACTTAAATTTACTTTAACTTGCTCATCATCGCCGTCTCCTTCTCCCGTGCGGTTATCACCTGTATGTACAACAGACCCATTTCCACCTTCTAGCTGATTATAGAAAATAAAATCTCGATCAGAAGCACATTTGCCGTTAGCATCTAATAAGAACACACTTGCATCTAAATCGAAATCATTACCGCCATCATATCGATTGGTGTCCCAGCCAAGACCAACAACTACCTTCGATAAACCGGGATTTGTTTTTGTTAAATCAACCTTCTGACCTTTAGACAATGAAATTGCCATACTAACACCCTTTCGTATTCTATTTTTTATGTAACCTTCTAATAAAATAGAAAGCTAATAACAATCTTAACCTACAATTAACAATACCACACTTAGAAAAATGTCATTCCTAAAAATTATTATACCTCCTTTAAGTGTACAAAAATCAACTTTAATTTACTACCATTATTTTCATATTTATCATTTTAAATCAGTAGGTCCTCTCTGAACAAGATTATCCATTGAGAAATATGGTTAAATTAAGAAAGTCAAACCAAGAATGGTTGGTTATGCTATAATAAACTGTTAGCAAAACGGGTGAACCGTTTATTTTTAAGCAGGGAGCGATTGTTTTTATGATAAAAATTGAAATACCTAACCCAGATATCGTGATTACAAAAAATAGGCAAGTTGGAGAAAAAGTGGAATCCCCATTAAGCAGTGTATATGGATTCACCGATTACAATAAAATTCCCAGGGATAAAGGCGGAATTATCTTATTTTTTAACGCAAACGATGAATTGTTGTTTATCGGTAAAGCTAGAAAATTAAGACCACGGGTAAAGAGACATTTTGAAGATACTGTTTCCCCGATCAAAACGGTTCGCAATGAAGTTTATAGGATTGCCGTATGTGTGGTGGAAGACCCGATGGAGAGAGAAATATATGAAACCTATATTATTAATACTCTTCATGCGAAATACAATATCGATAAGGTTTTCTATAAATAATTCTAATTAATGAAAAGAGTGGGTATGAATCTACGGATATGGATAACCTGCTCTTTTCTTGTTAACTGATACCCAGCTATTTCAACCGATGCATTATTTTCGATTATTCATTCAATGAAAAAACGCTCCTGCAAAGGCAGAAACGTCATTTAGGCATTCCTATTTAAAAAATAATATCACGGTGGCCGCGCAAGAATTTTTTCGCTAGCAAATACATACAAACTTAGGACTTAATACCCCCTAAACCAAATTCCTCAGACGATTCAACCTTGATGCAAACTCCTTTATCGCTTCCACATCTAAATTTGATTGATCAGAAATGATACTATCTACTTTTTTTACAACCTGTCTTTCAAAAAAGTTCATTTTCGAAACAAGAAATTCTCCGCCAAACAAGCCAAGCGCCGCCGAGTTTTTCCGTAAATCTTGGGGAAAGGCATGATTAAATTGCTCAATCGCCAGATCTCCTTCACGCATACAGCATAGGAAAAGCCCTAAATCCTTTTCAAGCAGCTCATCGTGGTTATTTTTGATAAACTGTTTGATTCTCCTTTGAATGGTGCCGGCATGAATGGAACCGCCGATAAGGACGGTATCAAAATCTTTGAGGTCAAATACGGTCTTCTCTTTCTTCAAATCTACCGATAATACTTCTCCTTCAAGATTCTCACTTAATAATCCTACTACTTTTTCTGTAGTCCCGTGGGATGAGCAATAAACAATTAGACTTTTCATGAAAATACCCCTCTCCGAAATTTTACAAAAAAACCAGCCGCGATTACTTTTGAATAGGCTTGGTTGTGAATATATTTAATTCCATTATAAATCTTATTGAAGCCAATACCCGCAAAAATATTGGCAAAATTTTTACAATTCACTTATGGTGTCAGGCACCAATGCCCATCTCCAGCTAAAGCAGATAAAATGGTCCAATTTTCATCTACTAAATATCATCTTTGCAAAATCCCCAATCTCATTAATCGCCTTTCTTGATTCTGGTATGAAATCACCGCTCATTTGCCAAACATGCCACATTCCATCCCAAACCTTCATCGTGACCTTAACCCCTGCTTTACGTGCCTGGGCCGCAAGCATTTCTGCATCACTTTGCAATATTTCATGACTGCCAACTTGTATGAACAGTGGCGGAAGTCCTGTTAAATCGGCAAAAACTGGTGAAATCAACGGATGATCGAGGGCTGCCTCTCCTGCATACATCCGTGCGGTTTTCCTCACACCATCCACGTTCAAATACGGATCTACCCCTCCGTTTTTTTGATAGCTTTCCCCACTGCTTGTTAAATCCACCCATGGAGAAAGACAGACAAGCGCTGCCGGGAGCCGTTCATTCTGATTTTTCAGCACCAAAGAAGTTGCGATACTCAAGCCGCCACCAGCAGAATCACCGGCAAAAATAATGTTGGTGGATTGGTAACCTTGCCCGAGCAGCCAGCGGTAAACACAGACCGCATCTTCAATCGCAGACGGAAATGGATGTTCAGGTGCAAGCCGGTACTCCGGTAAAAGCACCTTTACCCCCGCTGCCCTTCCAATTCCAGCCGCAAGCGTCCTATGTGTCTGTACGGAACAATATCCATAACCCCCGCCATGCAAATAAAGAATGACCTTGTCATTTTTTGAGTCACTATAGGAAAGCCACTCTGCGTAAATTCCATCCATATCAAGCGGCTCAACCATACAGTTTTTTGGCATCCTCAATGCTTTAGAGGCAGCATCCAGCTTTTGGCGCCTTTCCTTTATCCCCTTTTTTTGCAAACTTTTACCACCAACTCTTTTTACAGTTAGTTTAATTACTTTTTCTAAAAAAAAACTTTTGAAACTCGGCATGGTCCCTATCCCCCTTTCAAGCTTCGATTTATCTATATTCATTATACTGAAAAAACCTTTTTTACATATAACTTCCAGTCTGAAATTCATCATTTTTATTTCATTTTTCGAAAATTTCGTAAACATTCTGTAACAATTGGTCCATTTCCTATAGTACAATTAAATTAACCGGAAACCATAAACGTGGAGGTTTTTTATGAATCGACTTACTGATCATTTAGTTATTATTTCCTTTGATTGTTTAGCTGCTTTAGATTTTCCTATTTTAAAAGAATTACCACACTTTCAGACCATATTGACAAATGGGGCTTATGTAGAAAATGTCGAATCTATTTACCCTTCTGTGACCTATCCATGTCATGCGACGATCGTGACCGGAAATTATCCGAAACGTCATGGTGTGATTAATAATACCCTCTTGCAGCCAGGTATACTTTCTCCGGACTGGAATTGGTACCGCAATTCTATCAAAGGTACGACTTTGTATGATGAAGCAAAAAAAGCAAACATGACGACTGCTGCTTTATTATGGCCAGTGACGGCAAAAGCAAAGATTGACTATAACATGCCCGAGATTTTTGCCAATCGTTCTTGGCAAAATCAAATCCTGATTTCACTAATGAACGGTACTCCCCGTTTTCAATTGGAACTAAATAAACGCTACGGCCATATCCGCCACGGTTTGAATCAGCCGGAATTGGATGACTTTGTCCTAGAATCAACCGTCCATACAATTAAAACAAAAAAACCGAATTTATTGATGGTCCATTTTACCGATTTGGATTCTCAGCGCCATTATCATGGGTTTTCTTGTAAGGAAGCAATTGCAGCGATTCATCGCCATAACGAGCGGTTGGGCAGAATTATTGATGCCTTAAAGGAAAGCGGACTCTATGAAAAATCGACCGTAGTAGTATTAGGCGATCATAGTGCCCTCGATGAAAATAAGGCGCTCCATATCAATGTACTTTTACATAAACAAAGGTTAATCACAACCAATGCAAAAGGTAAGCTAATTAATTGGAAGGCTTATAGTAAAAGTTGTGATGGCTCCGCATATATTTATCTAAAAGACACGCACGATACCACGACATTTAATGAAGTAAAGCTTCTTGTGGATTCATTGCTCCAAGACCCTGATTCGGGAATTGAAAGGGCTCTTACTGGTGAACAAGCGGCTGAAAAAGGGGCAGACGGGACTTGCGCCTTCATGCTTGAGGCCCAAAGAGGTTATTACTTTTTAGAAGATTTTGAAGGGGAGTATATCAAAGCCATTACCCAGGAGGATGTTACGGCAGATAAAAAATATACATTAGCCTGCCATGGATATTCACCAGAAAAAGAGAATTACGGCACAACTTTTATGGCGGCTGGGAAAGGGATTAAACCGATTACGCTCCCAAGGATTCGGCTCATTGATGAAGGCCCGACATTCGCTAGGCTTCTTGGTGTTAATTTAGGAAATACTGATGGACGGGTGATTGAAGAAATTTTGACTTTATAAAGACTAAAAAAAGGAGGAAATTGAATGAGTCGAATGTCGAAGCAAGAAAAAAGCTGGGTGTTTTATGATTGGGCAAACTCTGCCTATTCCATTCTCATAACTACCGCCATTTTTCCATTATACTTTAAAGCAGCGGCCAAAACGGCTGGACTGGCGGCTTCTACCTCCACGGCTTATTGGGGGTATGCCAATTCCTTTGCTACACTGTTGATTTCGATTTGTGCACCCATTTTGGGGAGTATCGCCGATTTCAAAGGGTTTAAAAAACGATTTTTTGCCTTTTTCTTAGCCCTTGGAATTGTTTTCACCCTTCTGCTTGCCGTTGTGCCTAGTAATCAATGGCTGATCTTATTAATCTGTTATATGCTCACCGTCATTGGTTTTGGCGGAACCAATATTTTCTACGATGCCTTCCTTGTCGATGTGACGACAGAAGAACGGATGAATCAGATTTCTTCAAAAGGATTTGCAATGGGCTACATTGGAAGCACGATCCCATTCATTATCAGCATTGCCCTTATCATTTTATCGCAGAAAAACATTATTCCTTTATCGGTGCCTGTGGCAAGTCAAGCGGCATTTGCGATAACCGCTTTATGGTGGGGCTTATTCACCATCCCGATGTTAAAAAATGTGCAGCAGGTTTATTATAAGGAACGTGTGCCAAACCCTATTGCAAATGGTTTTAAACAGTTATTCGAAACGTTTAAAAAAATAAAGCTTTATCGTCCTTTATTTCTATTTTTACTCGCTTATTTCTTTTACATTGACGGGGTTAATACCATCATTACGATGTCGACAGCATACGGATCCGATTTAGGCATCACTTCTACTAACCTATTGATTATTTTGTTTGCCACCCAAGTTGTCGCTGCTCCGTTTGCGATTTTATATGGAAGGCTTGCCGATAAATTCAAGGGTAAGACGATGCTTCTGGTTGGGATTTTTATCTATATTGTGATTTGTACGTACGCCTATTTCTTAAAAACTACTTTAGATTTCTGGATTCTGGCAATGCTTGTTGCCTCCTCTCAAGGTGGAATCCAGGCATTAAGCCGTTCCTATTTTGCAAAGCTGGTACCAAAAGAAAGTGCCAATGAGTTCTTTGGGTTCTATAGTATTTTTTATAAGTTTGCCGCGATCTTAGGACCGTTTTTAGTCGGATTAACCGCCCAGTTAACGGGCAATACAAACAGCGGCGTATTTAGTTTAATCGTATTGTTCATCATCGGCGGCCTGATCCTCCTGCGCGTACCAGAAGTAAACAATATCTCAAAATCAAACACGCTTTCTCAATAAAAATGACGAGACCTCACCGTGTTGTGAGGTCTCTCATTTATTTACCTTGATTTTTCCAGCATTACTTTTTCATTAACTTTTGAATTGTGACCAGAATCTCATCTAAAACCTCAAGATCGCCTTCTTGAATTCTTTCCACCACACAACTCTTCATATGGCCTTCCAACAAAATTTTTGCAACACTATTTAGTGCAGATGTAGTAGCGGATATCTGGTTTATGACATCATCACAGTACGTATCTTTTTCAATTAGCCCTTTGATACCACGAATTTGGCCTTCAATACGGTTAAGTCTTGTCACGAGATTATTCTTCACTTTATCGGAATGATGGCTTTTTCGTTGGCTACCGTCATGTGCGCAACAGGATTCATCCAATTGTTCTTCCCCGTTATCTTGATCAAAAGACATACGAACGCCCTCCTTTTTTTCTTATTATATCATACCCCGGTATAGTAATACGACAAGCTAATCCATTAATATAATCGAGAAACGGCCTACTGTCATAGTATTCGTTTTGATTTGTTGACAGTCTTTTTTTAACATGTAATACTTGAACTACAATTCAAGTATTCTAAAAAAATTGACCTATTTTACAAATAATTGTAATCCCCTAAGACCAAAAAGTCTATGACTGAAGGAGTTTTATATGAAAACACGAATGTTATTAAATTTCATACTCATTATCATTATCTATTCCGTTTTCAGCTTTTATATTGCCTGGAACGAATGGGTTTGGCTTCATACAGCATTCGGTCTGGAGGATAAATGGATTTACGGTTTATTGGTTGGCATCATTTCCTATTCCTATATCATTGGTCATTTTCTAAAAAGAGTCCCTCTATTTAAAATAATCGGCTCGTATTGGTTTGGGTTATTCCAATACGCAATCTTATTCCTACCACTAGCAAATCTTGTTGCATTCATTCTAGTTTTCGCCGGTCTACCGACAACATCGGTCATTATTTGGGTCGGTGGAGCGGTTCTTGCAGCCTTTGTCCTTCTCTTTAGCTATGGAACTTATAATGCCTACAGCCCGGTGGTTCGGACTTTTTCCATTGTTATCCCAAAACGTATTAATGACCGTTCACATCTAAAAATCGCCATGGCCTCTGATATGCATTTTGGCAGACTCTCTGGTTTAGCCCATGTTCGCCGGCTTGTCCGCGAAGTAAACAAACTGAAACCAGATATCATATTATTACCGGGTGATATCATCGACGACGATCCCGAACCCTTTCTCCAAAAGAAAATGGGGGATGTCTTGCAGAGATTATCAGCTCCACTAGGCGTTTTCGGTGTCTTGGGAAACCATGAATATTATGGCGGCGAAATCCCAAGATTTTTAAAGGAAATGGAACGAATCGGTATATCAATTTTACTTGATCAAGTAATAAAGGTAGATAATCTTTTTTATCTTGCCGGCCGAAAAGACAAAACGGATATCAATAGGCTGTCAATCGAGAATTTACTAGCAGACATGGACCCAACTCTTCCCCTCATCATGATGGATCATCAACCGGCTGAAATAAAGCTAGCTGAGAAACATCATGTCGACTTGCTTCTTTCAGGACATACACACAGAGGTCAAATGGCCCCGAATCATTTGATTACTCGCAGAATATTTGAACTCGATTGGGGTTATTTGCAAAAAAATCAGCTGCATACCATTGTTTCATCAGGGTTTGGATTTTGGGGTCCACCCCTTCGGATTGGTAGCCGGTCGGAAATTATCCAAATTGATATAACATTTTCGTAATCAGAATCATTGTCCATAGATGCTGTAGATTCACAACCGAGTTTATTTAGATGCTCTTTTGAATATTTTTTTATGGTAACCTCTCATTTTTCCGTTTCTCTGATTCTTTAATCTCGCTTTATTTGTTCGATTTCATTTATAATATTTTCATAACAATTGGAAGGTGTTGATTACTTTGGCAAACCAAGCTGAATCTCCAAAAATCTCGGTTAATTCGATGATTTCACTTAAAGGAATCGTAAAAGCAATTTTCAATGATACCATTCATGTACAAATTGGTGGAAAGGTTATTACACTTCCAACATCAGAGTTCCAGCTAGAAAAACCAATACGATAGTTTTCCATACTTTGCTAATTGATTATTAATTTATCAAAGAAAGCCTCCCACCTAACGTGAGAGGCTTTTTTGAGCATCAAAATCTTAACAAAGCTATTTTTTTTGCAGCAGGTATTCAATAAATGGAAGATTAAAACTTCCATTCATTAACGACATTTCCTCTTCCTTTTCATGTTCAGCTTGTTTAATTTCTGAAATTTCTTTATGGAGCCGTTCCATTTTGCTGTCTAACTCTTCTGCCATTACAGCGGCCTCTTTTAATTCAGCGACCATTTGGTTCGGCACTTCCTTGTTGTATTTATAATATATTTTATGTTCTAAACTGGCCCAAAAATCCATTGCAATCGTCCGTATTTGAACCTCAACATAGGTTAATTCCTCACGGTCTGACATAAATATAGGTATTTCTAAAATTAAATGAAGGCTTTGATAACCATTTGGCTTTGGATTTTTAATGTAATCCTTATAATCAACAACTCGAACATCTTTTTGACCGGCGATCATATTACTTAATTCGTAAATATCAGATTTAAACGAACAAGTAATCCGAATTCCTGCAATATCCCTTACATTTTCTTTAATCGAGGCTAAAGAAAAATTATAGCCCTTCCGATATACCTTCTTAAAAATGCTTTCTGGTGACTTAATCCGCGACTTTACATGTTCTATTGGATTATAGTCATGAATATAATTAAATTCATCTTTTAGAATATTTATTTTCGTATTCATTTCGTCTAAAGCAAATTTGTAGGCCATCATAAATCTCGTCAGTTCCAATTTCAGTGCTTTAAGTTCTTTCATATCAATCATTTGCTCAATATTCAATTAGTTATGTCCTCTCCATCGAAGTTTAGCCAGTTATTCTGCTGGACTTTTTTCTTCGGTTCGCAATTTTTTCAATATATCTGGCGGAAATACCATGCGGCACATCACTTTAGCAAGTTCATGGTAATCTGCCTGCTTTCCGCTTTGTTTCTCTTTATCAGGCCCATTTTCCGCTAAAACCATAATCGACCATGTGACTGTATCCATATCTAAATCTTTCCAGGTTAACCCACATTCACTTACTTGTTTTAATCCAGAAAGGATTCTTCCATGAATCTTTCTCCTGGCCACACTCAATACTTCTGCCAATTCTGGATCCTTAGGCAATAATTCAGGCAGCACGCGACGAAGTCCTACCTCTTTAAGCCGATCATTATGGGCTTCCAAAAGTGACGCTAATAAAGCTTCAGGATCACAGGAAAGCCAACTCGGTTCAGGGGGCAGAAGCTTGTCTAATTTATCCTCTAATAGAGACATTAAAAGTTGTCGTTTATCTGAAAAATAACGATAAAAGGTTCCCGTAGCTACTCCTGCATGAGCGGCAATTTCCTTTGCCGTTGTGTGTTCGTATCCCTTAGAAAAAAATAACATATGCCCGCTTTCGAGCAGTGCATTTCTTTTTTGTTGGGCACGTTCCTGTTTAGGGACAAATGGAAAATCGCCAACAAGTATATCCTCACGGTCTGACATTTTATCACCTCATTTCCTATCATAACACATAATAAAAAAATGAACCATAGTTCACTTTACGGTTGACAGTCAGCCAAAACCGTGTAATACTTGAACTGTAGTTCATGTTACCATCACTTCACTATTTTTCACCCCTTGATTAATGGAATGAGGGTAACATGAACAAAATTTTTTTAACAGATGATAATCAATAAAGGAATTTACAATATTTTTTGCGAATATTATATGTGTAGTATTTTTTTATTGTCTCCACTATTAATAGGATGTAAAACCTTAGAAAGGTGTTGAATACTTTGGCCAATCATTCTGAAACAAAAAAAATCGCTGTTAATTCAACCATTTCATTAAAAGGAATTGTGAAAGCCATTTTCAACGATACCGTTCACGTTCAAATTGGCGGAAAAATCATTCCGATTCCTACCACTGATTTTCTGATTGAAAAACCAATACAGTAAAAACCTTTTCGTTTTCCAATGAAGTCCATCACAATCGTGGTGGGCTTTTTTTAAAATGCTGGGCTTTATATCATCTGTCTAGATAACGGGCAAGCTCGAGTGCTTGCGCTTTTCAAATCTGCCCAAATTTCTTTTAAATTTGAAAAACCATTCATCGCGTTATTTCATAACATACAAAAGATATCTCTTTTAACAAAGAATTCATATCCTCAGCAAAAAAATACGAAGCGTTTGGTTTCAATGGGATGTGAAGAAATTGAAGAATATTTGTGAATTCAACCAAGGAATCCGTTCAGTTCAATTGATTCAACGAAATCTCGATCTCATTACCGCTGGATTACTTTTAACGGGGCAACTTACCATCTCCCGATTAATTATTGAACCAGGTGGATTTGCGTTATCAGTGGGCGGGCCATTAACTGGCATTGCCCGATTGGAAGGGAAATATGGGAATAAAACATTAAGCTTAGTCATTGACGTTGGAGATATTATTTTAGCAGTATTATTAATTATCGATCAGATTAATGTGTCAGGTGTCTTTTTAGGCCCAGGGCGATTTACCATCAATATGTCAGGACCCATATTTGGTATTCCTAAACACGATTACACCTTGCCCGATATCGAAAAAGTCTTCACGCAATTCCGCTGGATTGTGACTGATTATTTAAATGTTGATTCCTAATGGTTCAATACTAAATGAAGGGTGTGCTTTTATGGCCTTAACTGATTTACCTACCATTGAACCATCAAAAGGTGGTATATTTTTATTTTTACTTTCCATCGCTGTCTTTATCTTTTTCTTTACCCAAGCGAAAGAAAGCGATGTCTCCCAGATGAGATAATCGCTTTTTTCTTTATTTTTTTATGTGTACGGCCTTTTGATAGCAGTCACACGTGATGATATGGTCATTTACCATGCCAACTGCCTGCATAAACGCGTAACAAATCGTTGAGCCGACAAATTTAAACCCGCGTTTCTTTAAATCTTTACTTAATTTATCGCTGATTTCGGTTGTTGCCGGAACATCTTTCATTTCTTTGAAGTGATTTTGAATTGGCTTCCCACCTACAAATGACCAGATATACGTTTGGAAGGAGCCATATTCCTCGATCACCTGCAAATAGGCCCTTGCATTTGTTATGACCGCATTTATTTTCAGTTTATTTCGGACAATTCCTTCATTATGTAACAATTCTTCTATTTTACACTCATCATACCGGATGATTTTTTCAGCAACAAAGTTATCAAAGGCTTTGCGGTAATTCTCCCGCTTCTTTAAAATCGTATACCAGCTTAGGCCTGCCTGTGCCCCTTCAAGATTTAAATATTCAAATAGCAAGCGATCCTCATAGACAGGGACTCCCCATTCATGATCATGGTAATCGATATATAGAGGATCCTGATTGACCCAGCCACATCTATTCATTTTTGTAACCCCCAAACTTATTTTCCTATTGGTATATTAAAATTATAACAATAATACCCATTTAATACACTATGGAACTAGCATTTATTTTCCACCATAAAAAACTATCATGAGCCTCAACTCCCAACCCTATCATGGAAATAAATTTAGAGAACAAGCCGTAGTCACCTAATAAAGGCGGTGAGAGCAGAGCTAGACTTCACATCTTTCGTCTAGTGAAAGGGGTATTTCACTTTAACTGGTTAAAGTGATTCATTTTTGCGGCGCTCCGCCCCTTTTCCACAGAAAACTCATATGGTGACTCGTTCCTCGTCACCACCATCTAAAATGAAAATGATTCCGACCCACGTTTAGTTTAGCTCCTCATTAGATTGACCAAAATGAAAGGTACAACAATACAA
>NZ_CALBWS010000043.1 GCF_937468385.1 Neobacillus rhizosphaerae | reverse complement strand
TTCCCATAGCGCAAGCTAGTAAGAACCCTGAAAGATGATCAGGTTGATAGGTCAGAGGTGGAAGCGCGGTGACGTGTGGAGCTGACTGATACTAATCGTTCGAGGACTTAACCATTTATTAATTGATTGACTCGTGTTTACCAACAACTTCTTCTACATTATCTAGTTTTGAGGGAATGAAACCTCAAACTTTTAGAGTCTGGCAGCAATGGCGAGAAGGTCACACCCGTTCCCATACCGAACACGGAAGTTAAGCTTCTCAGCGCCGATGGTAGTTGGGGCAGGCGCCCCTGTGAGAGTAGGACGTTGCCAGGCACGAAAAAGAACAGCTGAATCAGCTGTTCTTTTTTGTATCAAAAAAAAGAAGAAAACTAGATATTGATGATGACAATTCCGATAGTATAAAAAAATCGAGCATCCCAGTCGGAATGCTCGATGAAATACCTATTTTTTTTGTGCTACAAAACTTTGTTTATCGCTAGAGTATTCGAAAGTAAGGTCTTGGTCACCTTGTGACAAAATTAATTTATTTTCCTCCAACTGTACATCAGAAAAGTCTTTCTCCGATAGAAGCGGGGGGAGAAGTTTTAACTCATTCATAGGACCACTAGAATTGACAGGGAAAATCCAGATATATGAATGGGTTGCTTTATTAGTAGCAACTAAAACTAATTCAGGAATTTCATCCTTTGAGAAATTATGTTCAAGTCCATAAAATGAATATCCCTTTTTTAATTTTCCATTGTCATCAAATGGGGTATCCTCTGGTTCAGTTGCCAAATGGAGCTGCCATTCGGTGCCTGATTTATCGGTCATAACCAATGTACTACTCCCATTTGGGTGAGCTTGTCCGATGATATTCTTAACCTGTTTCCCAGCTAGATCCAATTTAAACGTCTGACCATCTGCTCCACTTGTTGAAGCTTTGAAGGATTTTAAATGAGTAAAAGTGTCCTTTTTGTTTTCTCCCAGGCCTGTCTTCTTTGTGGAAGTGGTTTTTTTCTTTTCTTCGGTAGCCGTTTTCTTTCCAGGGTTGTTTGCTGTTACCGTTTCACTAGGTTTTTGAACTTTAGGTTTTCCATCATGAAAAAATCCGAACCATATGCCTGTACCTAATCCCAGGATGACCACCAGAAAAGATAATGTCAATCCATATCGTTTTAGGAATTTGATTAAAGGACTAGTTGTCTCTGATTCAACTTCCTTCAAAAAATTTCTAATGCTGTAGTTTTTGATTAATTTTAGTTCTTTTCGAAGTGTTTTATTTTTCCAAATCGATTGCGGATGCTTGATAAAGTATTTTTTTAATGCTCTTTTGTAGGCACGGTCAGTGTCAATCAACCGTGCGTTTTCAAGAACAAATGAATACATTGTTTTGTCATGGCCTAACCGAGACAAGTAATCCAATAATCCTTGATAATTAACACCTTTATATTCCGATCCAAATGCGATGAAAAGGAGCTGAAAATACATAGAAATAGGATTGCTTCGAAATAGTTTTCGAAGGATGTTCCTAAGTTGTTGACGAGATTCTCCAGTTAAAGATTTTAAATCGTATGCATTTGCATTCGCGGGATTACTGAAAAGCTCGTATAAAGCAATCATGACCAAATAATTTTCCTGGCCCTTCGCGTCTTCCCATTCTTCAACATTTGAAGAAATTTCTCCAAATGCGATGACATCTGACAGCGTGACATCCATAACATTGATCGTCCTTAACAGAGAGGCTAATGCGTGTTTTAGCATGTCATTCTTAAATTCGTCAAACTCAGGACTATGCAGGCCGAGGTTAAAATCCTTCACTGCCAATAAGGATGTGAAAGGGTTGCTTTCATTGCTGATGGCAGAAGCGATTCTTTTTATTGATACGGATTTAAATTTTTCAATACTCAAAAGGTAGGGTGAGTGTGCAAGTAATTTTAATTCGTTAAGGATGTCTTCGACACTAACGAACGGTTTAAACCATTCCAAAAAATATTGTTCAAGAAGCCCCCCGTAATTTGAATTGTTATTAAAATATATCAAAATTTCTTGATGGCTGAGCTTGTCCTGTTCAATTACTTTCCATAACTTATGGAAAAGTCGATCATTTTGATAATACTTAAGAGTCTCTATCATAAAGAAGATAGCCTCATCGCATCTAAGGATTGTGTTTATGGATACGACAGCATCGATGTAGTCTAGAGCCATATTTTTATTACTAGCTACTTTTTCCCCTTTTAATAGATGGAAAAAAAGCTCAACCAAATCTGGTTTTTCCTCTGAGTTAACCGCTAAGAATTTATGCAAACTTTGTAAAAAACCGATTTTATTATTCTTATAATAAGGGATATCCTCATAGTTTAAGGTTAGATAAATGGCGGTTAATTGGTGATAACTGGTTAACTCCAGTTGCTGTTCTTCCTCTAATCCTGATAACATTGATTCTGCAAAGTCCAAGAAATTACTTACATTTTTAGATTTGGAGAAATGGTGAAAAGCAAATTCCAAATACTCGTGCCACTCCCCGTTAATATTTACACCTGATACTCTGCCTTCTGCAAAATCGAAAATAAATTGTTTTGCCATGGAACGATCTCCATAGTTGAGTGTTCCTGGCTCAAAAAACATAACATGGATGTATTTTTTACCCTCAGGTTCACTAGAAAAAGTCATTGCTCCTAATTTCCGTCGATGGGCATAAGGTAAATAAAGATAAATTAACTCTAACAATTGCATCGCATACTTTGAATAGTCTTGCAATGGAACGTTAAGAGAGATGAAGACCTTTTTCTTTCCAGCAATCGACGACATGACGGCGAGCAAGAGCTGTTTGAATTGTACTTCTCCAATCCCTAACACCTCAAGAAGTTCATCCTTCACACTAAGAATATCCCTATCGTCGAAGCCGACAACCTCCCGTTCAGGCAGGACCTTCCCTAAGCCGACATCATAGGAGGTAGCAAATTCATTGATTTGAAAAAGCTTGGCAGGCTGTTTGATCCACTCATCCTTTATGGCAGAAGGAATAATATAGTTATGCATGAAATAGGTGCTACGAGTGCCAGTAAAATCTGCGGGTACGAATATAGCCTGGCCGATGACAAGCTCGCCGCTTTCAGGCTGAAAAATGGTCACGGCTTCCGGAAAGAGGGAAGCTTCCATTTCTCCCCGTTCCGTTAACACCTTAGGAGCGGAATAGCTGCAAAATGGATGTAAATATTTTTTTACAAATGCTTTATCGAGGCCAGCGGAAATGGCAATGGTGTCATAGCCGTCGGTTTCGTGAAAGATTCCGCCCCGTTCCCTTGTATACATTTGCTGATCTACGAATTTTCCGGTCACTGCTCATTTCTCCCTTCGATATACCCTAGCTTATAAAGCAGCCAAATGAACGGCTCATCTACACGAACAGGGCTAATGATGCCGCTGACCTGCTGATCGACTGGATTACTCCCTAGCGCGGACACCGCAAAATAGGAGATATCTTTAAAATAAACATCCAGTGCGTTCACAAAAGGGATATCTACTTTTTCAAGGAATCGTCTGATTTCCCCGTTGATATTTTCGAATTCATCTAAATGGAGGTAGCCTCTATGGATGACATTATGAAATACATTACTATTCGAACGAATATATTCGCCGTCATCGTGTTTTAAGGCATTTAATAAATCGCTTTTCGTCAACACCACTGCGGTTGGAATATCTGTTTTACTATTTTCTAGATGGGCAATAAAATCACCAAACAAGGAGATGACGACTTCACGTGGTTCATCACCTTGGGCAGCAATTTCACCTGGCTTTTCACCTAGTTGATGAATCAGTTTTTCACGGATAGCGCGAATTTGCATTGGGTCAATTAAAAACAGAATTCCTGAAGAATTTTTAATATGGGCTGCATGAAGCTTGATATAGTCCTTGTTTGTCATTCCTTCACCGGCGACATCAAAAAATACGAGTGTCAGTGGAGAGCGATCCTCATCTTTAAAGACAAATTGAAAGATAAATGGCTCTTGACGCTTTGATACCTGTGTTGATTTTAATAGACTGCCATTTTCAAAAAGCGGAATTTCATACTCCTGTCGGAATCGCCTGCTTATCTCATTATCAAGTGGAATGCACGCCGCCTGAAAATTGTTAGCGGTGACATGCTGTAGTGTATGAATCAATGAGGTCATGTAAACGGATTTACCCACAGAGGTAGCTCCAACAATCGATACGATATTACTTGGATGCTTACCCGCTGTAACAGGCAGTTCATTATGGCATTCGGGACATAAGCGATTCTTCGTTACGACTGAGTATTTATCAGAAACGCCCATAAGAATGCGATCAGAATAAAGCTTGTTTTCATCAGGAATCATCGAAGGATAAATAATCGCTTCCAGCTCGTCAATCGGAGCAAGCCCGAATTTTTCCCGATAATGATTAAACAATTCATCCTCTTGCAGGGCTAATGCCTCATCATCGTCACGGTAATGGGACGCACGGAAGACGACTTCCTCATGATGAAATTTGGAAAAACAGTATGGGCAGACAATATCGTAAAATGGCAATCTTTCTTTGGCAGGCTGCTTTTTTTCGAATATTCGTTTTAGCAGTGCGAACATGTAATGGCCCTCCCTATTCAGGAATTAGCTCGTAATCATAAGCTGATTTCCTTCCGTTGCTAAAAAAAATTCTAATATACTCATTTTTATCAATTTCAATTTCCGGCTGTACGGATTTCCCAGAGGGAAAGTCGCGAACAAAGGGATATACCGTTCCATCGTCGATCGAGTTGGGAACGGACCCGTGTTTTTTTACATAGACTAACACCTCTTTATCAAGTGGAAGCTCTGACATGATCGATATCTTTACTTTTTTAAGAGGCTGAAAGAGTTTATTTTTATAGGTGATAGAAAAATATATTTTTCCTTTCGAGCCCGAAATTCCTATACTATTATTATCGTTCTCTTGCCTGAAAATGATTAGCTTTCCTTCCCGTTTTTGGCATGGGAAAATGCGGTAGTGCGAGCGGCTAATTCCGTCTATTCTGGCGACATAACCTTGATTAGCTTTATATTCCTCGCGGGTGTAGAGCCTTAAATCATCCTCTGCAATTTCGCTGTATGGCTGGACATGGTCGGCCGGAGCCTTATAAATGTAGACAAAGTCAATGTCCTTTGACCAAAACCAAGTTAAATGAACCTCAGAATCGCGCAGCGTCTTTCTTAAATCTCTTATTTCATGATCAGGGGAAGTAATGGTCTCCCAGTTCACCGGCAATCACCTCCATCTTCTTAAAGTTGAGAGCCTCAAAATCCTTTTTTAAAATGATCTCTTTTCAAGGATGTATCACGCACGGAAAAATCAGAACCGCTGGAGCGGCGGGCTAATGTACCGGCAAATTTTTCGCGTATCGGGATAATCACTGTTCCAAGGCCGGTCAACACAGTTAACAGAATATCTGCGGCAATGCGGTAAGAGAACCCGGACAGCAAGCCGCCCTGCAACCCAAGTTCGAGCAGAAGCCCTGCTAATAGCCCTGAAATCAGTCCAGTGATGGCGTAGCTTTTTGCCAAATACCGGTTGTCAAAAACGATACCTAGGGCTAGACCGAACAGGCCGCCAATTAACGTGATCAAGACAACGCGAAGCACGGCAAGATAAACACTGTTTTTAAACAATCCGTGTTTTTCCGTCACAAGCAGACGGTCTTGGTTTTCTAAGTAAATTCTTTCAAACACGTTCGTTAATTCCGTCGCTTTTTTGACATCATAGAAGGAACCGCCAGTGCGAGTTGCAATCAATTTGAGTAGCTTGGCGCCGTCCTGGTCAATTTTGCTCATCCCAATCGTATTAATGATAATATCTTTGTTTTGATAGGGCTCCACCACAGCATCGAGGTCTAGCTTGCTGTAACCATCGGAAAACAGAATCACCATTGGTTTGCGGCCCACTTGTTGATTGTTGTCAATCACCTTCATGGCGTTGTCTAAGGCGCCCGCAATATCGGTACCCCCGTTGTATTCTAAGCTATTGATTTGATTAACTGCGTCCTCACGCTCCTTTCTATCACTAATGTTAAACATTGATTTTGTGATAAATGCTTGTTCATTAAAGGAGATGATAGAGGCGCGGTGGCCTTGTTCCATATTGGAAAGGAGTTTTCCGGCAGCCTTCAAGCTTTGGCGACCAGGGTCGGATTTATTCATGCTGTCCGAAATATCCATAACCATAACGAAATCGTCTGGCGGTTTAACGCTTGAGATATTAAGAGAATAGAAGAATTGAAAAATAAGACCGGCAATAAATAGCATCACAAATGTTGATGGGACAAGAAACTTCCAAGAAAGCCCCGAGTATTCCAAGCGCCAGCTGCGACCATTAATCGTCGGTGAAATGATTTCTGCCAGCAAGCAAAACAGGCCGGCCATAAAGGCTAACTGACCAAAATAGACTCCCATTAACAGGATATTGGGCCAGACGCCATAATAGGACTCGATCAGCCACTCGCCAATGATAGCCCCGATGAAGCCGGCAATAATACTAAAAACAAAAAAGAGAATACTAAACTTTCGGACAGGCATTTGCAAAATCTCCTTACGAAATAGAGTTGGTTTTCACTGATTTCGAGTGGAATTCATAACCATTTTCCATGTAGGTCTTATAGTATTTTTCACCATTGCGGTAGTACATTAAGTCTGTCAGCTTAAAGCCTCCCATAAGGGCAAGTTTTTCGATGCCGCTCGATTTTTTCTCATGGGCACAACCGACTTTAAAGTGGCGATTTTCCTGTTCTTTTTCTAAGGCGAAATTCATGAATTTGCTGTAAAAATCCCCAAAGAAGTATTTTTCTTCGAAGCGGTGTTCCTGTGTATAGTTATAAACTTCAATCTGAATTGCCGAGTTTTCGTGCAGGCGTGTGTATAGTTGCTTGAACAGATCCTCTTTGGAGAGAACGTCACGATTTTCATAGCGCGTCATGACATTGGCTCTTTCTAACAGTTCATCCTCAAAGCTGCGATGGAATTCTTCCTGCGTCAATACCTCTCGATTACAAACGAGAAGCAATCGTTCCAGAAGGGCGTTTGTCCCGTTTTCAAGCAGGGTGAGCAGGTTTCCGAAAAAACGCTCATCAGAAAAGAAATGCGGTCCGTGTTTTTCCTTCAACTTTGCTGTTATCCCGCTAATAATATCCGCATAATATTCGGCAATATTTTTGTCTAAATAATCATCAGAGTCATAAAGGCTTTCTGCTGCCGCTTGCTTCAGGCTGGATTTAACCTGATCGATAAGCTCAATTTTTTTGCGGAAATAAAAGTGATTTTCTTCTAACACCGCTTGATATTGCTTTAAGATCGCATGTTTTACCTCGAGCTTGATGATTTCGTACTTTTTCCCGTAAACCTCGTCAAACAAGTAGCGCTGGAAGCTATTTAGGTTTTTCTTGTCCGAAAAAGGGAGGTAGCTTTTTTTGAAATCACAGCCATCGACCATTTGCTGGTATAGCCACTCGAGTCTTGATTCCGCTTCTAAAAGGTCATCTTTTGTATGGCGCAGCATTTTCTGAATTTCTTCGATTACACTAATCCCAAATTCCGATGAAGTAGGTGAGGTCCATAAATAGGCACAATACAAGCCATATTTTTCATTATTGATGACATGTTCATCGAGACAGCTCAGGATACGTTCTTTCAGGTGCAGCCCTTGCATGTGCTCACGGACAGGATCGTCAAAATTTGCCTGGAAGAATCGGTTGGTACCTCCTTCATATAAATATTCTTCCGCTTCCCTGACCGACATTCTTTTTACCGTTTGATAAGAATTCGCGACAGACATTAAGCCATTCATGTCTGCAAGGTTTTCCAGCGGCGGTAGACAATCATGAAAGTATTTTAGAAAAGCGTCCTCGGACAAATCGAACAAGCTGAGCACTGTTTCACGGGGCTGCCCTCCGACAGCTTTTAACGATGCCAAAAATTCGTTGAAAAAATGACTTGCCGCATAGAGGGAAATCGCTTTATTGGGGCGGTTCACCTTGGCAAAACCAGCAGAAGCATAAACGGGTTCAGGTGAATTTCCTCTAATGCCACGTTTAAAGTCTTGATGATTATAGCTGTCCATTTTTTCATGGTAGTCTGTTATCATTTTCCGGTTTTTTAACAGATTAAGATTGCTGATAATCTCATAGTTTTGCTGGTTGGCATCACTAGAAATCAAGCCAGCTTCATTTTTATCGCTCAATAAATATACTAGGTCAAAGAGTGGGGAAGGTTGGTGGCTAACAGGCAGCCTGAGATGATCTTCTGTTAACTGAAGGTCTTTTTTAAAGGTATATTCATCGTTTTGATAGCTATCCAGTTCTTTAAAAAAACTAATCCCAAGTGAGGTGGATAGGGCAAAATGATCCCCGTCCTGCTTCGCCTGTAGCAATCCATATAAATCGACTTCGACTAGGCGAAACGATTCTAGAAGAATACTTTTTAACAACAAGGTAAATTCCTGAATCAGGATATTTGCAGGATCGCTAGCCGCCGTCACCACACAAAGATTAACTTTTTTTAACGAAGAATAGACCTTCCCGTATTCGGCAATTTTCGACGAAAGCCTTCGAAAGGTCTTATTTAACTCGATTAGTTTGGTTTCATCACGATAAAAGGCTTCGTACATGTCTTTCCGTTTAAGCTTGCGGTCAAGTCCTTCGCCCGGAAGCTGGATAGATAATACGTTTTCCCCGGTAATGGTGCCGGTTTGATGGGCGTGAAAATATAAGACCCCCATGCTGTTTTGCCATTTTTCTTCATTAATTAATTTGATCGATTGAAGGGCTTCCTTCACTTGGTCACCCAAAAATAAAAAGATAATCGGATGGTTGACACTGCGTTGTTCATTTTCTTCAAGCGTCATTTTTTCCAGCTGGTTTGAAAAGGTGTTGGCATACTTTTGTAAAAGTTCTCTCAAGCTGTTTCCCCCCATTGAAAAACTTTCCCCTAGAATACATGCTGGTGTGATAAGAGGTGGGCCACAAGCAACTACTGCAGGTGGCCTTATCCATTTTCTGTATTCATTTCAACCTTTTTCTATGATTTTAACTGCCGTAGCATCTCGCTAACCTTGGTCATCATTTCCTTATAGAAGCTGTACAATTCTTCGCCATTAGCCAAATCCTTGTAGTCGTAATCAAGGGCTTCCTTTTCCTTCTGATAGGTGGCGGCCATTTCCTGTAAAACAGTGATGAGCTCCGCCGCGCTTTCTTGATTGATAAGATCATTGCTACGTCGTTCCGATTTCTTTTCAAGCTGATCCATCTGTTTCGGGCTCAATTCTTTAAACGTTTGATAGATCTCGAAATCAACAAATTTCGTTGTCTTCATCAGGTTGACAAACGGCTCCCAGGCATCTTCCTCAAGCTCTTTATCATAAACATAAAGAGCACCGCGCTTACGAATCGTTTTCGTGTAAACGGCCTGAATAAATTGATTTAGGGAAATTTCTTTTTCCTGTTGTGATTCCATATATTTCTCAATCTCGGCCATCTTTTCTTGAATGTAACTATATTTTCTTACTTCCAATTTCACTCTTTCAATCAGTTTAGGTGAGCGGATAAAGTTTTCTTTCGCTAATTCCACATTAGTACTCCCAAAAATATCACTGGAACTAGTGGATTCCATGCCTCCAGAAAACAACTCTTTTAACTGCCGGAGCACTTGTTTCAGGTTTCCAAGGCTTGCTTTATCTAATTTCTTCGGATCTACATCATGCTTCGCAAACAGCAAGCCCATATTCAGTTCGTTAGTAAAATGGCACTGAAACCGCGCGCTTGTATTTTGATCGGCATTCTTCTCTGTAATGCAGCCGAATCCCTTCGCTTGCTCAAACAGGGAGCGGACACCGGCATTATACTGTTTAACACGCTCGTTTTGGTACGTATCTCCCCAAGATTTTTCCGGAATTGGTGAAGGAAGGTAGGCCCAGTTTTCTTGATTCGTTTGGACAAGATGGCGGCCAACACCTTCTTTTTCTAAAATTGTTTTTTCATAAGCTGTTTCGTAAATCGACAGCGGTGAATAGGCAAACAAAGGAATCCCGTTCTTGGTGTTTAACCAGAAGATGCGGTTTTTTAGTTCACTTTCCTTAATCGTGAAGCGAGAATGGCTCAATGAATGGCGCTCGAAATTTTTAATACCATTGAAAATATTGGGTGCCTTCACTGGTACGGACACAAAGCCCCATTGCGGGAAGTGCAGCTGCCCATTGCTGTTGGCCAGATGGAAAACTGGCAGGGCATCACGGTCTAGTCGTGCGGCAATCTTATCTTCAATAATCTTGTCAATTGGTTGGTCATCGCCGTATTTTAAGCGTAAAAAGTCCTCCATGGATTTGGTAATCAAATCGCCGAACTGGTCGGTCAAGAATTCGGAAACCGTGCCAACGATATCGATATCGGATTCTTTTACCCAATAGGTTGATTTTTCGAGGAGCATTTCCGACCATTGCTGAACCAATATTTCGCCGTCCTTGGAATCAAATAGCCGCTGGATTTCGCGAGCGACATCCGGGACACTGACTAAGTGCCAATAATACGTGACGTTATTGTCCTGCTTGATTTCCTCACCATCGACAAGGATATCGGCATTCTTTTCAAAAATACTCTTCAGTGTCTCTAAGATTTCCTTATACACTTCATAAATCTTGTTATTCTGGTTGTTGAGTAGCTGGTATAGATCCTCATAAAATTCAATCATTTCTTCGCTGCGCGCTTTTTCAGCTCGTGCATAATACTCAGTTAGCTTTGCTTCAACATAGGCGTTCTTTTTCTTTTCTTTAGAAATAAAGGCGCTTCTAGCATCCTCCAGCCGATTCAAAGCATACTCCTGCTCCGTAGAAATCGCTTTTGGTAGCAGTTCTAAGCGGTCACGGAGTCCTTCTATATAAGCTTGTAAGGTTTTTAGTAGGCAAAAACCTTCATTGGAGTGTATCAAGCGTGATGCAAAGATTGGACCTTTATTCGGATGCAGGAACAACCGCTCCATGTGGCGGCGGAACTCTTCCATAATCTCCCCAGGAAGCTGTTTCTTGCATTTACGGTATTGTTCCTTTGCTTTAAGCAAAAATTCCCTATCTAATTCTTCATCAAGATTGATAACAGAAGTTTTAATCACGTTGTTGTAGGAGAAGCGGTCGCTATTCTCAAAGCCAGATAAGGCTTCAGGCACGCGTTCATTGAACCGCTGATGAACAGAATCGGGATCAATCCTTAGCTTTTCCATAAATTGCTCTACTTCCGTTTGATCGGGACCCGCATCAAACATCGTGTTCATTTTTTCAAACAGCTTATAGCCGATATAGGTGGTCATTTCTTCAAGCGGAATCTCCGCCATCGATGCCCCGATAATGTTGTATTGGTAGTTGGCGGCGTATGGCTTGGGCATTTGCGCAATATTAGTGCGGATATTACTGATATAGTCGTGGATGGCAAATTCTTCGCCCGATTTCTTTTCTTCATTGGCCATGAAGTTGGTGATATTCTCAGCGGTGACATTCATGCAGTAATCATAAGCGTTTTCTAGCCATTTACCTTCGAGGTTTGTCCCCGAGATTAAATGACAGAGATTAAACGGCGGCATTGGTGAATTGACATCTAACAGGCTGCCGTATCGCATTTTGAACCGCTCATTGCGTTCATCACAGTTCATCCAGTAATCAAGCTCTTTTAATGCGGCATAGCCATTTTTCTCAATGTATTCAACAGTGTGCGAGCTTAGGCCTCGTTTTGATAAATTTACATCTGGCGTAAATAGATAGCCAAGTATACTGACTTTGTCGACACCGGCTGGCCCAAATTTCCGTTCCATGATTCCGCGGGTGATATAGGAAATATCGAGATAACAGCCGCTGCCGGTTCCGCCGGACAGTCCTGTTAATATGAAGACATAGAGCCGTTTATTCGTTCCTTCTAGAACGGATTCGATTTTTCGTTCAATCGTTTGCACGACTTGATTGATTTTTGTAAACAGAAGCAAGCGTCCAGCCTGACGAACGCCAGAAGCACCACTGATGCCGTCGGTAATTAATAGCTCAGGGGACAGCCATTCCTTTATGTACGGCTCAATTGTACTGCGATTTTGCAAAAGACCGCCGATTTCCGGGTTAGAAAGGAGAACAAATTCTTTGTTCGGGTCGAGGCCTATGCCTTTGTATTTTTTATTGCGGTCATATTCATTCGTTTCGAACGCTAAAAACTCAATATTATTCGGCTTTTCCTTTTTCTTTTTCGATAACGGATCCTGCGGAAGTTTGAAGCGGCGATTTACTTGGTACTTTAGTCTTAATAAGGCATCAATTCCGGTGCCGCCGAGGCCGATGACGAGCATCGGATTGTCAATTGTATCAACGCGGATTTTCTCCGAAATTATGCCGCCGCCTAAGGAAACATCCAATTGCGAAATATGCTCTCTTACACTTGCTTTCATGCAAAAATTCCTCCCTAGCTGATTAGTACTAATAAATATATAGACGAAAAATAGCGTGGTTAGGATTCTATTTTCGGTGTCAGGTATCATAGGTGGTGCCTGACACCTCTCTAGCTCCAGCGACTGGTCAAGTTGCTCATGGTTTTCAAGTTAACTGATATACTCAATGTAAATAGTTTTATTAACCTTTTTTAACACAATCCGCAAGCGGTCGTTCCGCTTTACCTCACGACCATTTTTGGCGTCGATTGCCCGGCCGCCTTTTTCAATCGTGCATTCGGAGTTATTGACGAGCAGCAAGGTATCACCTGAAGCTGGCTTAAAAATGATATGCTCCGTTTCAGTGAACTCTGGTGCTAGCGACAGCAGTTGATGGAGACGGATCTTCCCTTTAAAGCCTTTTAATTTTTTGAATTGCGGGTTCGTGCGCTCTCCTGTATCCTCATCCTTAATTTCGACAACGATTTGGCCGCTAAAGCCGCGGTTCTTCTCTTTCATTTTTGTTAAAAGAAGGTAGGCAAGGGCTGCTACAAGGAGGGCCCCAATCACACCAAGCCCGACATAGAGCCATGGGAAGGGTTTTTCTGTTTCCGTAGAACTTGGTTTCGCAGTCACAGGTGCCGCTGCCGCCTTTTTTACTGTAACCTTCTGCGGCTGTGTCTCACGGAAAAAGCTATTATCCTCAGCCTTTACAACCACCTCGTATCCGGAGGCGTTCCCAATCTTAAACTGACCTGTAAAGCCTTGATCATCGGCAGTTAAGCTGACTTCCTCTGTTTTCCCCTTGTCGAGGTCTTTGACGAAAAGAGTGGCCTTCATTGATTTATAGATGTTTGTATCGGTAATCACTGTACCGTTATCCTCAAAAAAGGCCCCTATTTTGACTGTTTCACCTGCATTGTAGGTCTGCTTGGCGAGCGGACCCAGCTTCAGCTGCAGGTCATAGTTGAAGACAAGATTAATATCGATTTTATCCTTTGGAACCCCTTTGACCTTCAGCGTCCAATCGCCTTGGACCGGTTTCATCAGTTTGACCATCGAGTACGTCTTCGATTTGGACAGCAGGACCTGGTCTGAAGGAATGGCCAGTTCTTTGCCGGAAGGATCGAGGAGCTTCACCTCAACCGGCTGGCTGGAAATCAGCGAAATATTGGCTTCGAGTACATTATCATTAGGGACATTTAGTTTGATATCCTGGTATTGACCGTTTCCAACAACTTGGTTTACTGGCACAATTTTTAACTTTAAATGGTTGGCGAAAATTTCACTGAGAATCGCCGGCAGCTTATCAGCAGAGCTTGCTTCAAAGAATTTTCCGTGGGTGCTCTTGGCAACATTTGTAAGAACTTCTTTGTTCAGCTTGCCATCGGCGTTCAAGCCAATCGTATAAATCGGATAGCCCTTGGCTTGTGCATCGGCAACGGCTTTGGTGAGATCCTCGTTAGCCTGTTTGCCGGTTTTGGCTTTCTTTGGATCGAGCTCATTGTTTCCATCTGCAAGCAACACAATCAACGGGAAGTAACCTTGTTCATGGCTGGAATCGAGCACCTTGACGGCTTCCTTAACTCCGGTGGATAAGTCGGTATAGGAGTATTTCCCTACTGAGTCGATGAATTCTTTCAAATCCTGTTTATCCTGTTCCGACTGAATTTTAACAAGTGCCTTTTCACGCATCACTTCATCGGCGTAAGCGATGGCACCAATTTTATCTCCTTTTAAGGAGGCCATATCAATAAACATCTTCATAGCTTCATTACTGATATTGTTTGGATCGCTACTCTTCATTGAGTTACTGACATCGACGACGAGCATTCCTTCAATTCGGGATGTGGAATTTAACGGACTTGCAGCGCGTACAATATAAGAGCTACTATTTAAGAATAAGAAAGTAATGACGATAAAACTACTAATCCATTTTTTAAACATCTGTGTGCAACCCCCACTGTCGGTTTCCTATTCGAGTAATACATACATTTTTTTGCATTATAATTCCATTTTACCATTGCTGTAATAATATTCCCAAACAATTATAATCTGGAAATATCAAAATATTACTACTATAATATCTTTAATGGTAAATCTATGAAATAATTTGGCTATTATTTGAACCGAAAAAGGGGAAGTAGAATGTATAGCATTGTATTTACTAGTGCACTAGTTTTGATTCTAATCTGGAAAATCTATAAATTATTTAAAAATAAACGCAGCAGTGGCCACTTCGAAGATATTGATGATGAATTAGTCATCATGCTAAATGAAGGTGATTCCATTGGCTAAACAAGCTGTCCGGTTTTCCAAGAAAAAGCGAACGCAATACCGCTTCCAAAAGCTGAAGATGTGCAAAAAATGTAATCGCTATTCCGTCCTTAACGATGAGAATTGTCCGAAATGCGCATCGGAATTTGTTGGAATTGAAAGTCTTGTGAAATCTATTTTTAAAAATCGGTTATTAACGGAATCGATTTGGATTTTAATTATTGTCTGTATGGGTATCGTGGCCGCACCTACGGTTGAAACACTGTATTATTCCTTAATCGCAGGAGTCATTTTTGTTATCAGTTATGTGCTGCTGACATCCATCTTCATGAAAAGTGAATATTTCATTCAGCTAAAAAAACTGCTTAGAGTGGATTTTAAAAAAATTCAGGCAGGTATCCAGTTTGACAGTGACCTTGCCAAAGAGGATGTCAAACAGGATCAGCTCGCACCCGCCTATGAAAAGCTGCGTGAGATTGGCGACTTTATGGATAATGATCAGGTGAAAATCCGCCGCGTCATGGTCTTAAATGAAATTGCCCTGAGGAGTGACATGGAGCTTGAGTTGGAAGAACTTATTCCCTCATCCTATGATAAGGATTTTGTGAAATATGCGCTCGAAGTGTTAAAAATTAACCGAACTCTGATCACGAAAAAGTGTATTGCTTACTTTATCCATTATCGTGATGCTGTTGTTATTGATTTCGGGATGGATTCGCTCATTTCTGTCGCCGGTACGGCATTAAGAATGAAGCTGTATATTCTTGAATTTTCTGGGTTTATCGAAGAATTCCTTGACTACTTTCCAAAGGAGCGGCTCTTGAGGCTATGCAATATTGTCCATGCCAATCCAGATGTCGAGTGGGGGAGTCTTGAGGAAAAGACAAAACGGTTGGTGGCGATGAAGTACCATTACGATCCCGATTTCAAGCGGTTTGTTTCGTAGAAAGGACATAAATCCATGTTGAAGCTGACTGTTTATAAAAAAGTAAATATGTCCCGAAATTTTTTCTTGCTTCTTCTGATTGTTCTGCTCGTGCTTGTTGGTGGCAAAATCATGTTGGCTCATGAAAAACTCGCCACCTATAAAGAAGCGATGAAATTATTTCAGTCCGGGGAATTAGTCGCCGCAGAAAGGAAATTCCGAGATGCCAAGCTGAATTTTTCAGTTACGGACCACAATAAAGACATCAATCTAAAGCTCTCGATTCTGTCACCAATCCGTGAAGTCATGGAAGATTTAGATGAAAAAGCTGCCGATTATTATGAGAAAAAAGACGTCGACAAACTCGTTGATATGTACGAGCGTTGGCAGAAAAGCCGGAAAAAATGGGTGTCAGGCACCAGCATTCAAAAGGGTATGTATGAAGAGATGGTCGTGTTGACGAAGCTTGATCAAGATATGGAATCGTATTTTTCAACGATTAAGAAAACAAATCTAGCGAAATTGCAAAATAATACAGCAAATAGCAGTTCGGATGAAGAAGAGATTTTTACTACAATGAAAAAGATTCCTAGCGAATATTACGGCAGTGACCCTTCTTCTAAAACAAAAGAAATTCAATCTAGTTTCCAAACGTATTACGCTGGAAAAATCAATACAATGACAGCGGCCAATGCTCCAGTTGTCGATCTAGTTACCGAGGGCCTTCGCCAATTCGGCATGCTAGAAAAGTTTTCAATTGCTACTAGCGGGCTCAAGGAAACCCTTGATTCGCATTTGCTCAAGGTCCTGACCTCGGCATTGGGCAAAAATGATTTTGCCACCTTTGCTGAGCAGGCAAACAGTATCAAAAAACTGTCGGCGAATATGGCCTCTGCTAAGGTATTTCCATTTATCGAAAAATCGAAGAATGATTTACTCGCTAAAGCGAAGAATCTCACAGCTGGCAATAAATTTGCCGATGCCATCAGCATCTATGAAGCACTTAAACCATTAGAAAATACTGACCAATTTATCGCCAATGCTAATCTGGCCTGGGATCAATATGAACCGATTCGTGTGCTGCAGCGATTATATCCTGGAAAAGAATTCGCTAACGTTGTGAACGCTAAGAACAAATGGGGAGCAGACAGTGTCGTTGCGGCCGTCTCCAAGGATGGCGGAATTTTCTTTGGCAAGCTTAAGGGTGAAGAGGCGATGTCGGTAACGGAGGGGAGTTTGCAGGGGGTACAGGCAATTAATAAGCTAGATTTCCTAAGCAATTTGAGCAAATCCAACAATCCCGTTATCTATATGGAGGCGAAATCATCGGAACGGAAGCATCATTATGTGGCTTATGAAGTTCGCTCTGGGTCAATGGTGGAAATCTTGGATGTCGAGGCAGATAATCTAACCATTGAAGCAAAGAATGTTTTATTAGTCGATAATCCGACCGGATCCAGTGCGGGTCAACCAGCCTACTATGAGTTGGACAATGACGGAAAATATCAATTTACAAACATAAAAGTAGATTATGTCGATATCGAAGTTGGCGATATTACGAAATACATGGGGAAAAAGGTCCGTTTCACAGCCTATGCGGCTTCGAAAGTTAATGGCGAGGCCTTGGTGACGTTATCAGAATCCTATAACTATAGTAGCGGACAATGGGAGAAAACGTATTTATTGTTAAAGGGGAAGACTAATTTTACCATTTATACGAATTATATCGTTATCGGAACCTTTAACAGCTACACGAACATAACCACTGACACCGGTGAACAGGTACGTGTACCGGTCTTCCAGGTTGAAAAAGTTGAATAAAAGGAAAAGACCAGTCCGTGTGACTGGCCTTTTTCAAAAGATAAGAAAGTATAAGATTTTCGACTTCGAGAATTGTCCAGCTCCAGCGCCCTAGCGACTAGAGTGCTTCCCTCACCTCCCTACGATAAGTCAACATCGGTTCGCTAACGCTCACCGTGTTTCCTTTATCTCAGTCGGTTCAGTCCAGCCCTTACGTCGCTGACCAGGGCGCTTGCGCTTTTCTTAATCATTTTTCATTGCTTGTCAGCGGGATAAATTGATTAAAAACCCCAATTGTCGTGACTTTTCCCCTTCCTACATCCGAAAAGTCCGTTTTGTAAATGGAGAAAAGAAAGTAATCTTTTTTTGTTGTTCCTGCATCAAAGATAGATTTCCCGGCCAGTGAAAGGATGCCTTTTTGTAAAAGATTTGAAGATTGATCCATCGTCTTGTGATTAATCCATTCAATATATTCCGAGCGGTCAGGATTTGTTGCAGATAAAACAAAAATAACGGCGAGCAAAAGAATGATGGAAAATAGACGCTTCATTTATCCGGACCCCAATCTGATAAATTTATTGGTGGAATTCAAACTCGAGCTACTTGTACATTCATATGTCATCCCAATCGGGAACATTACTAGAATCTCCAAAGCGGTATCATCGCTTCGACCTGAAAACCGCTGCTCTAAAGGAATTTCTAATATCCTTTTAATTGATATTTTTATTTGGTGCTATTTAGCTGCTGATATGTTAAATTATTACTATTATAATCTTATAATTGTTTTGATAAACATGACTACATACTAATTCACACGAGGTTTCTAAATAAATTCGAAGGAGACAAAACCGTGCCAAGAAAATGGAAGTGGATACTTTGCTGTTTCCTTTTCCTGCTGTTATTAAACGGATTCGGAATACTAGCGGTAAATCTTTTAGGTAAGTAGACGAGACTTAAAGGCAGGGAATGACGCTATGACAACAAATTTAACCAAACCGATGTCAAAAAAGCTGCTTTTTGCCATCATCCTAGTGACCATTGGGGCGGAGCTTCTTCTCTATTTGGCACGATATAGCACCATGGCCATCACCTTATATGATGCCCTTATGGTGTCATCCTTTTTTATCGGCTGGAGGCTTTACCGGCGGCTCGGCAGTCCGCAGGACAAACCGAAAACAAAACGGCAGCTATCGCTTCAATTCACAGGTGCCTTTCTGATCTTTGTCCTCGGAAGTACAGTGATCAATATTTATTCAACCTACACGTTTCAGGACTTTAGCGATGATTATGATCAATACGTTCAGGACTATGTTGATATTCAGGCGTATGATGCCGGAAATGAAGGACCTTCAGCCGAACCGATGGGGTCCTTTTTTGAAGAAGTAGATTTGGTTGGCTACGATTTATTTGCTGACACACTTGCTGGTTTAGAAGAGGTTTGGCGGCTGGCCTATATCGTTCTATTCCTTGTAATTTTTAAAAAGATTTTCCGACGCCGATGGGAGAGCGGTCGAACAGACATCTTCCTGATGGCGGCACTGTTTCTCACTTCCATTCTGTTCGGTATCGATCATACGTTAGACGTGGAACAACCATGGTCCATCAAAATTGGCTCCATCGTCAGTTTTGCCAACATGGGGCTCTTATTTGGAGTAATATTGTTATGGACACGAAATCTATGGGTGACAGTGCTCGTTCACGCACTCTATGATATAACAGCCACATTGTCATGGTATTATGTCGAATACGCAGTAGAACTATTTGCCCTAGCCATATTAGTTGTCCATTTGATCCTGTTTACGCTCGAAAAAATGCACCAAAGACGGTTAAAACGACAGATGGAAAAAGTGGAGCTTATTCAGGCTGCAGAGTAAATTAAAATAGGATGTTAAAGAGGTTACCGTTCGATTACGGCAGCCTCTTTTTTAGGTTGTAGGACCAACTTAATAAAGGCGGTATTTCCCGAGAAATGACGTTTATTGTCGACTGCTTTAGGCACAATGTTAATCCGAATAGTAAATACCTCAATAATGGTTAAATAGTTATTTATCATCCATTTATAGTTTTATTTAATATAAAGTAAATGTAATGTAAAAAATGTTAAATATTGTAGAATGATTATCGAATTTATACTAAACTAGTAGGTACATGGCAAATGTCATGCTGGGGTGATCATAGATTAATAGTTTTCAATTAAGCTGCTCCGTAGAAGTACTTTTGAAAACATGACTATGACCCTGGAAACGAAAAAAATCAAGAAGGGGGCATGCCTATTCAGTTTGTTTACTACCCTACAGCCAAAGGTATAAACATTCGAATAATCAAGGAGGCGTAAAGAGTGAAGTTTTTTAAAAAACAGATGTTTATTTTAGTAACGATTTTTACATTATTAGCCAGCTACGTGTTGCCTTACATTAACCATGCTAATGCAGCCGAGAATTACATAACCGTAGCCCAAGCGATTGCAAATAACTCAGGTAGCGCAACTGTAAAGGGATATATTGTTGCGTTCACCAAAGGAACGAAATCGTATAGCTTTACGGGACCTTTTTCAAATGATGATAACTTTGCAATTGCTGATAGTCCTGATGAAAAGGACCCTGCAAAGATTATGCCAGTCCAGTTAACTACCAATTATAAATCACAGTTTGGATTAATGACCAACCCAACTCACATCGGTAAACAGGTTTTTGTTACCGGAACATTAATCGCATATTTTTCTGTACCAGGATTAAAAACCCCTACTGCTATTAGTTTCGAAGGTGGTGGCGGTGGACCAGTCGATCCTCCAGTAGATGGTATCAAAATAAGTGCGATCCAAGGGGAAAGCCACACTTCACCGTACAATAGTCAGAATGTTAAGAGTGTTCAAGGTATTGTTACTTTTGTTAAAGATGCAAGTAACTTCTATATGCAGGATCCAAAACCAGATAGCAGCGCTAAAACTTCTGAAGGTATTCTTGTTTACCAGAAGAATCACACCGTTAAAGTAGGAGATCTTGTCGCTGTTGATGCACTTGTAAAAGAGTGGGTGCTTGAAGGATACAGCGATATGCTGAAAACTGACCTTGCAACAACTGAACTTGATGCAAGTGCAGGAAAGGTTACAGTTATAGCAAGCGGACAAGAATTACCGAAGGCCCTTGTCATTGGCAAGGACATTCACCCGCCAACTCAAGTAGTAGATAATGACAAATTTGCTGCCTTTGACCCAGAAGAGGATGGAATTGATTTTTACGAAAGCATCGAAGGCATGCGTGTTGCCATCGAAAACCCAATGGCTGTTGCTCCGCAAAGATATGGAGAAGTACCAGTTATTGCGGAAAAAGTAGAAGGTAAAGTTTACACAACACCAGGCGGTATTCCGATTACGATAGATAACATGAACCCTGAAAGACTGCCGCTCCTTTTCACCGTAAAGGATGAAACATACAAGGTTAAAACAGGGGATAAATATAACGGTACGGTAACGGGTGTCATCACCTATACGTTCCAAAACTATAAGCTTCTAACTAATAAGGCAGATCTTCCTCAATTAGTAGAAAGCGACTATACGCAAGAAGTAACCGATATCGTTAAGGATGATGATAAGTTAACAGTTGCTTCTTATAACATGGAAAACTATACAAAGGCGGATGCTGCTAAAACTTCAAAAATCGCTGATTCCTTTGTGAATAACATGAATAAGCCTGATATTATCGGCTTAGTAGAGGTTCAGGACAATAACGGGGAAACTGCTGGCGGAACAGCCGCAAACCAAAACTATCAAGCTCTTATCGATGCTATTAAAGCTAAGGGCGGTCCAACTTACGAGTGGACCGATATTGAACCAGTTGATAATCAAGACGGCGGCGCACCTAACGGTAACATCCGTGTAGGATACATCTATAATCCTGATCGTGTTTCGTTAAAAGCAGGAGCACAAAAAGGTAGTTCCACACAATCAGTCGGCTATCAAAATGGTTCATTAACATTGAACCCTGGAAGAATTGATCCAACCAATTCAGCATTCTCCTCCAGCCGTAAGCCATTAGCTGCAGAATTTATGTTTAAAGGCGAAGATGTCATTGTTATTGCTAATCACTTTAATTCTAAGGGCGGAGACCAGCCGATTTTTGGAAAAAATCAACCGCCTGTTCTAGGCAGTGAAGCAAAGCGCGTGCAAATCGCCGGGATTGTTAATAATTTTATTAAAGATGTAAAAAGTAAAAACGCGGATGCAAACGTTGTCGTTCTAGGTGACTTGAATGACTTCGAATTCTCCAATCCGTTAACTGCCTTAAAAGGCCAGGAATTAACAAACTTAATTGAAAAAGTTCCAGCGCCAGAAAGATTTACTTATAGCTATCAAGGAAACTCTCAGGTGCTTGATCATTTACTAGTGTCTAACAATTTAGTAAAACGTTCTGAAATTGACATCGTTCACTTGAACTCACCATTCACACCAATGCACGGACGTGTCAGCGACCATGATGCCATATTGGCACAAATCAACTTAAAATCTGGACCTATACCACCAGAGCACAAGGCGATTGACTTATCAATCATGCATGTGAATGATACGCATGCAAATGTGGAACAGTATCCGAAGCTTACGAATGCAGTAAAAGAAGTAAGAGGGCAGAAGCCTAATGCCTTGCTTGTTGATGCAGGGGATGTTTTCTCTGGAACACTTTACTTCAACCAATACCTTGGACAAGCAGATTTAGGGTTTATGAATGATCTAGGATATGATGCGATGACATTCGGGAACCATGAATTTGATAAAGATTCAAAAGTTCTTGCAGACTTTATTAAAGAAATGAAGTTCCCGCTTGTCAGTGCAAACGTCAATGTAACAAAGGACCCATTATTAGGACCATTGTTCAAAAATGAAATCAAAACTGACTCAAAAGGCGGCAGCATTTATCCGGCAATCATCAAAGAAGTTGATGGCGAAAAAGTGGGTATTTTCGGATTAACGACTGAAGATACAACCTTCCTTGCCAATCCTTCTAAAGATATCGTGTTTGAAAATGCGGTTGAAAAAGCAAAATCAACCGTTGCTGCGCTTGAAGAGCAAGGAATTAACAAAATTGTTGTCCTTTCACACTTAGGCTATGGCCCCGACCAGCAGCTGGCATCAGCAGTAGATGGCATTGACGTCATTGTTGGAGGACATACCCATACAAAACTAGATAAACCAGTTTTGATTAATAAAGCAGAACCAACTGTTATTGTCCAAGCTAACGAATACCTTAAATACCTTGGTGTACTGAATGTAAGTTTTGATGAAAACGGTGTGGTAAAAGCTCAAGAGGGTAAGCTTCTTGATGTAAATACGTATAAGGCTGATGAAGCAGCACAAGCAAAAGTAGATGAATTGAAAAAACCACTTGACGAGTTGAAGAAGACCGTCATCGGTTCATCAAACGTATTACTTGATGGTGAACGTAATAATGTTCGTTACAAAGAAACAAACCTTGGTAATTTGATTGCCGATGGAATGGCACAAAAAGCCAATGAAATTTTGAAAAATAACACAACCATTGCGATGCAGAATGGAGGCGGAATTCGCGCTTCTATCAAGCAAGGCGATGTAACGCTAGGCGATATTCATACGGTAATGCCATTTGCTAACCTGCTCGTAACACTTGACCTAACTGGTGAAGAGATTTGGCAGGCACTTGAGCATAGTGTCAGCAAAGTTGAAAGCGGTGCAGGTCAGTTCATGCAGGTTTCCGGTATTCAATTCAAATATGATCCGGCAAAACCTGCATTCAATAGAGTTTGGGATGTGAAGGTCAAAACCGCTAATGGCTTTGAACCAGTTGACAAGAAGAAAACCTATTCAGTTGCAACCAATGCGTTCGTAGCTGATGGTGGTGACGGATTCACCATGTTTAAAAAGGCCAAAGACGCGGGCCGTATTCATGAACTGTTGCTCGTTGACTATGAAATTTTAACAGAGTATTTTAAAAAAAATAGCCCTGTTTCACCTGCTGTTGAAGGTAGAATTTTTGCAGGGGAACAACCAAAACAACAAACTGGCTGGGTTGAGCTTGAAGGTGTTTGGTACTACTTTAACGAAAAAGGTGAAAAAGCTACAGGATGGCTTCATTTAGAAGACAAAACCTATTACCTTGATACAAAAACTGGAGCGAGGAAATCAGGTCTAGTTGAAGTGGAAGGTAAAAAATATTATTTCGGAACCGATGGTGTGATGCAATCAGGCTGGATAACACTTGGTGGCAACAAGTATTACTTCGGAACCAAGGGTGACATGCAAACTGGCTTTGTAACAATCGAAGGTAAAAAATATTACTTCGGAACCGACGGTGTGATGCAAACGGGCTGGATAACACTTGGTGGCAACAAGTATTACTTCGGAACCAAGGGTGACATGCAAACTGGTTTTGTAACGATCGAAGGTAAAAAATATTACTTTGATGCCAACGGTGTGATGAAAACTAACTGGGTGAAAGTTGAAGGCAAATGGTACTTCATGGCTGGAAACGGCATCATGCAAACCGGCTGGGTTAAAGACCAAGGCAAATGGTACTTCATGGCTGGAAACGGCATCATGCAAACCGGTTGGGTGAAAGACCAAGGCAAATGGTACTTCATGGCTGGAAATGGCATCATGCAAACCGGATGGGTCAAGGATCAAGGCAAATGGTACTTCTTAGCTGCTGACGGCGCGATGAAGACAGGCTGGATCTCTAGTCAAAATAAATGGTATTTCTTAGATTCTACAGGTGCGATGAAAACTGGCTGGGCTAAAGTAAATGGCCAGTGGTATTATATGAATGCTAGTGGAGCGATGAAAACTGGCTGGTTATATGTAGGTGGTAAATGGTACTATTTATACGCAAATGGTAAAATGGCCGCCAGCACCAAAATCCAAGGCTACAAACTGGGTGCGGATGGTGCTTGGATTCGCTAATTAATAGGAAGGACCAACTCTACAATGTGGGGTTGGTTCTTCTTTTTTTTTGAAAAGGGCCAGAGCGCCGCCAAATTCATTAATAGTTATTAACAAGAAACACCAGAGTATTATTCTTTTACAATAAAACTAATATTCTTTAACAATAAAACATGGCATTAGAAATAGTTATATTTAATTATATTTTTCCGAATAATTCAAAATTAGTATTCAAACCAGATACATTGTTACGTCAAAAAAGGCAAAATTTCTTTTGAAATTGCTAGCAAAAAGAGAGCGCTTAAACGTCACGAATGGACAATAAATATTAAAAAATGGATTATTGTAAAAAAATACCCACTGAACTGCCAATTATTACGATATGGTAAGGCAAGTTCCTTAAGAATTATCGCAATTTTGTCGAAAATTGCGAAAATATCTTTTTCGTTTTCCGAATATTCTATTGACCTTTCGTTTGGAAAAAGATTATTATTATATTTGTATATTCCGACTATTCTAACTAAGAAGGTAAGAGGATTATCAAAAAAGAAAAATAGCAGGATATTATTACTATATTAATAGGGGGGAAACGTTTTAATGAGCAAAAAGAACCGCAATAAGAGGCACAAAATTGTTACATATGCATTAGCATCAGCTATTGTGCTAGGAAACTTTAGTTTTGTTACTCCAACTTCTGCTGCCTATAAGCCTGGGGATATAGAGTCCAAAATTCAACTGTTAAAGCAACAGCAAACAAGGGAGTCATTTAAAGATAAAACAAAAACTACATCTACAAGTGCAAGAGCAGATCTTAAAGCGACAGATAAGGTTCGTGTTATTGTTGAAGTGGACGGGGAAACACCTGTTGAATATGCAACAAATCAGGGGAAACTATACAAAGAATTATCAGAAGATAAAAAATCTTCACTTTCCACTAAGACAGAAAGTCAGCAAAAGTCTGTTAAAGATAAAATTGCAGCTAAGGGTGTAAGTATTAAGTATAAACAGAAATATTCAACAGCCTTCAACGGTTTCAGTGGTGAGGTTGCCTATGGTGATCTTGACAAAATTGAATCCGTTGCAGGAGTAAAAGCTGTTTATTTAGCAAACGAATATAATCGTCCTAAAGTAGAACCAAATATGAAAACGAGCCATCAGTTCGTTCAGTCGCGTGATACTTGGACAAAAGCTGGTTTTAAAGGCGAAGGTATGGTGGTAGCAGTTATCGATACGGGTGTAGATCCATCCCACCGTGACTTTAAATTAACCGATGCTACAAAAGAAGGTTTAACAAAAATGGAAGTTGCGCAAGCAGTTGCTGACAAGGGCCTAAAAGGAAAATTCTATACAGATAAAGTTCCGTTTGGTTATAACTATTATGATCAAAACGACATCATTCTTGACTTAGGACCTGGCGCTAGCATGCACGGTATGCACGTAGCTGGTACAGTTGCAGCAAACGGGGACGAAGCGAATGGCGGCATTAAAGGGGTCGCACCTGAAGCACAAGTTCTTGCGATGAAAGTATTTAGTAATGACCCAATCTACCCATCGACATGGTCTGACGTTTATCTTGCGGCAATTGATGATTCTATTAAGTTAGGTGCAGACGTTCTAAACATGAGTCTTGGTGATGTTGCTGCTTTCTATCAGAAGGATAACGCAGAAGACCTTGCAATTCAAAGAGCCACTGCAAACGGAATCGTTTGTGCGATGTCCGCAGGGAACTCTAACCATATTGGTGATGGCTGGGATAATCCATATGCCCAAAACCCTGATATCGGAGTAGTGGGCGCTCCTAGTTTAAATCCAGACGGTATTTCCGTAGCTGCTTCTGGTAATGAAGCTTTCTTGTATCAGCATACGATTCAAATAGAGGGCAACACATCCTTCACGGCAGTAGGTAAAGGAATCGACGATTGGACCGAGCTAGCAACTGCTAATGGTGGTAAACTTCAACTAGTCAGCCTTGGAAATAAACTCGGTGCTCCAGAAGACTATAATGGTCTTGATGTAAAAGGAAAAATCGTTGTGGTACCACGTGGAACTTTAACCTTCGTTGACAAAACAAAAAATGCTGCTGCGGCTGGAGCAGCAGGTATTATCGTTTGGAATGCTACAAATGGATTCCCGTATGACAACCAAGGCGGTTGGGATGTTCCATTCATGTTAATTTCAAAAGCTGAAGGCCAAACCCTTAATGAGGCGATTGCTGCAGGACAAACAACAATTAATGTGTCTCAATTGAAAAAATCTGAAAGTCCTGAAATGGGCCGTATGACAAGCTTTACTTCTTGGGGAACAACACCAAGCCTTGAGTTGAAGCCTGAAATAACTGCTCCTGGTGGAAATATTTATTCCACATTTAATAACAATAAATATGGAGTAATGAGCGGTACTTCGATGGCATCACCACATGTTGCCGGCGGATCAGCCCTCGTACAGCAATACTTGCAATCAGATGCTCGTTTCAAAAATCTTTCTGTAGCTGATCTTTCTCATCTTGCAAAAGTATTATTGATGAATACGGCAAAAGTGATTGATGACTTAAATGGCCAGCCGTTTTCTCCACGCCGCCAAGGTGCTGGAATGATGCAAACCTATGCAGCTGTGACAACACCTGCATACTTTGTAAATAAAGCAACAGGCGATGCGAAGGTAGAATTAAAGAACTTCCAAACGAAGCAATTTGAAATGACCTTTACAGTGAAGAATATTTCAGACAAGTCTGTAGCATACAATGTAAATACGGATGTACTAACAGATACAATCCAAAATTACGGCAAAGATAACCCTGAATATAACGCTCTAATTGCCGGAAACCTTGAAGGTGCAAAAGTTGATGCTCCTAAAACGGTAACAGTACCAGCAGGGAATTCTGTGGACTTTACCGTAAAAGTGGATTTCTCAAACGCAAAAATTCCAGGTCTTGATGCAGATGATAATAAGACTCTATTTGACTTAAGAAAGAACATTTTCGTTGAAGGCTCTGTTACATTAGAAGCGGTAGATAAAAATAATCCTAATTTAACTGCCCCATATGTAGGCTTCTACGGAAATTGGGATGAACCGCAAATTGTCGATGGCTTTTCAACCCTTGGAGAGGTTCGTTACTTTGATATAGGGGTTGACGCAGTAACAAAGGCAGATAATGAATTAATTGATTTATTACCGGTCCCTGAAAAGAACTTCTTTGCTCTTTCTCCAAATGGGGATAAATACAATGATAACTTTAATCCGATCCCTTCATTCTTAAGAAATGCTCTTGAAGCTCAATTTAATATTTTGGATAAAGACGGAAATCAACTCCGTAGAGTAAAAGCTGAGTCAAATGTTTACAAAAATGCCTATGATAGTGGACAGGCTCCCCCATATTCCCTAAAAGGAGACCGTATATGGGACGGAAAAATAAAGGGCCAAGTCGTTAAAGATGGTTTGTATTACTACGAAATCAAATCCGTCATCGACTATGCTGGTGCTAAGTGGCAATCCAAGAAAATCCCTGTCTATGTTGACACTACTGCACCTAAGGTTACCTCCACCTTTGATCCAGACAAATCAGTTGTATCTTGGGAAACAATTGAAAATGGAACTGGTACGGAAGAATATTGGATTTTTGTAAATGGAGAACGTGTATCTACTGTTAATGGAAAAACTACTTCTTATGCGCTTGAAGGAGTACCAGAAAAAGCAGTCATACAAGTAGTAGCTTGGGACTACGCTGGAAACTACGGCTATGATACTTCTGCAATTGGTGATGTTGATCTTCCACTAATCATTATTAGTGATGGTACAAAAGATAAGGATGGGAATTATGTTCCAAATTCACCAGAGCCATGGGGAGCTTATTCTTCATTTGAAGTTCCTGTTAAAGGATTTGTAACGGATGATACTGGTTTAAAATCATTAAAGGTAAATGGAAAAGAAATTGAGTTGAAGCAAGACGAAGCTGGTCGTTACAACTTCTCAACAACTGTTACATTTGTTAAAGATGGACTATTTGATGTAATTGTAGAAGCTGTTGACCACTCTGACAAAGTAATCTCGATTGCTCGCAAGGTCTATATTGACACAACGAAATCAGTAATTAATGTAAATCCACCAGCAAGAGTGAATAAGAATGTTGATAAAGTTACTTTGAATGTAAACCTCCAAGATAACTTCAACTACTTAAAGTTCTATATTGATGATAATAACGAGTTCGAAGTGCCACTTGTAAGCCCTGTGGATGTATTAAAACCATTAAACAAGGATTATCAAGTAACGGTTCCGCTTAAAGAAGGCGAAAATAAATTTACTTTGAAAGCGACTGACCTTGGCGGTAACGAAACCGTTAAAGAAATTGTTATCAACCGTAAGGATGCAGATCCAAAACCAGATCCAAAGCCAGAAGTGAAAAACGGCTGGAGCTTCGAAAATGGTTCATGGTTCTATTATTCAAAAGATGTAAAAACAACAGGTTGGGTACAGGATAAGGGCAAATGGTACTTCCTTGCTAAAGACGGCAAAATGCAAACCGGCTGGGTGAAAGACGGTAACAAATGGTATTTCCTAACTAAATCAGGTGCAATGGCCACTGGTTGGGTAAAAGACGGCAAGACTTGGTATTACCTAAATAAATCAGGCGCAATGGCTACTGGTTGGTTATTTGATGGAGGCAAGTGGTATTATCTCAATGCCAATGGTGCAATGGCCACAGGCTGGAAGCAAGTCAATGGCAAATGGTATTACCTCTATAGTTCAGGCGTAATGGCTGCTAACACAACGGTAAACGGCTATAAGCTTGGCAAGGACGGAGCTTGGATTAAATAAGTTGGAGTTCTATTATATTAAGGCGAACAGACTCTCATCTGTTCGTCTTTTTCTGTGGAAAAGGGGCGGAGCGCCGCAAAAATGAATCACTTTAACCAGTTAAAGTGAAATACCCATTTCACTAGACGAAAGATGTGAAGTCTAGCTCTGCTCTCACCGCCTTTATTAGGTGACTACGGCTTGTTCTCTAAATTTATTTCCATGGTTGGGTTGGGAGTTGAGGCTCATGATAGTTTTTTATTGTGAATTTTCGTGTAAAAATGACAAAAGTACTAAAAACGACATATTTTTCAATTTTTGGTTGAAAAATTGTGTCAAAATGAGAGAATAAGAGAGTACATATAAATTTTAGGAACAGGAGGATCGATTTATTTACGGTAAAATTAAGGTTCTGCCATAGAATGTGAGTGGCTAAATAACTAACGAGAACGCTTTTCTTCAGCGGGAAATTCACTTTATTTCCCATATCTCGAAATCTGGTAATTTAGTATAATCATAGTGCATTGCTGTTCTCATTTAATGCTTATTTTCCACATAATCCATTCAGAAACCGGCATTCCTAATGTTTTTCCTCGGCTTTAAGCATTTTTTTCATAATAAAAATAAATAGTTTCATAGAGAGATTATGATCCAGGGGGGAGTAATATTGAAGAAAAAACGTGTCACTGCTTTAGTTTTGGCAACGATGTTGTTCTCTTCGACAGCATCTGGCGTTACTGCGGCTGGAACCAATACGTGGAAGTATCAGAATAACAGTTGGTACTACTTAACTTCAACAGGAAAGAAAGTTACCGGCTGGGTACTTGATAAAAACAAATGGTATTTTCTAGGAAGTAACGGTGCGATGAAAACCGGCTGGGTACTTGATAAAAATAAATGGTATTTCCTAGGGAGTAACGGTGTGATGAAAACCGGCTGGGTTTCAGACAAAAATCGCTGGTACTTCCTTGATAAAAAAAGTGGTGCAATGAAAACCGGCTGGCTGAAAGAAAATAATATTTGGTATTTCCTTGACCCAAGTGGTGTGATGAAAACAGGTTGGCTGAAGGACAAAAACATCTGGTATTTTCTTATGCCAAGTGGTGCAATGAAAACAGGCTGGTTATTCAACGCAAACAGCTGGTATCTCCTTGATCCAAGTGGAGCGATGAAGACCGGCTGGGTGCAAGATAAAAACTTAACGTATTTCCTAAACCCAAGCGGTGCAATGGTCACAGGACAAAAATACATTGATGGAAAGCCGTACGTTTTTGCCGCTTCAGGAGCTTTGAACACCGCTCCTATTACAGGCTGGTTCCGCGATGGCTCCATTGCCATGTATTTTGATCAAGATGGTAGCAACCATAAAGGCTGGTTAGTGGATGGAACTAATAAGTTTTATTTTTCAGAGGATGGCTTTATAAAAACCGGCTGGTTAACGGAAAATGGTAATAATTATTACTTTGGTTCAGATGGGAAAATGCAGACTGGTTTGCAGTCTGTTGATGGTCAAATATACTTTTTCGGATCCGATGGTGTAAAGCAAACGGACAGTGGCTGGAAGCAGATTGAAAACAAGTGGTACTATTTTGGAAGCGACGGTGCTGCCAATAAGGGTTGGCTGACCGATAAAGGCTCAACGTACTATTTGAGTAAAAATGGAGATATGGTCATTGGTTGGTTAGCGCTAGATGGTAACAGGTACTATTTTGATGGGTATGGAAAAATGGTGACTGGCGAACAGGTTATCGACGGCAAGCTCTATAATTTTTTCGAAAATGGAGTCTTAAATACCGGGCCAGTAATCACAACAACGAATTATAACCTTACCTTCCAGCAAATGCTTGATATCGAAATGAAGCAAAGTCCGCAGACGGATAAGTATAAAAATAATAAAGCATACGTGAGCTCAGATTATATTTTACGAGATGCAAATGATCCTACAAAAGGCGTCGTGACCGCGACTACACTATATGTTCGCGAGGAAACGAACTCTAACTCCTTTATTTATGGAACATTGAAGCAAGATGCACAGGTACAAATTGTTGCTGCTGTGGGAACTTGGTATGAAATTAAATATGGCACTTGGCGGAATGCAAAAGCCGAAGATGTTTCCTATTATTTAAATCCGAACACCTTCAGCCCAACAAGTGCAGAATACTTCCAATTTCTATTATTAAACAAAAGCGCTGGAACAGTTGCTGATGATTTAAATAAAAAAATTCTCGCTGGAAAAGGTACCTTGGATAAAATGGGAGATGCGTTCATTCAAGCAGGTAAGCAAAATAATGTGAATGAAGTTTATCTTATTTCCCACGCTTTACTTGAAACCGGAAATGGTCAATCTAAACTTGCGTCAGGTAAAATTATTGTCAGTATGGTTGATGGAAAACCTGTAGAACCAAGACCTGTTTATAATATGTATGGTATTGGTGCGATTGATAGCTGTCCTGAAACTTGCGGAGCCGAAACCGCGTATAAGAAGGGCTGGTTTACACCTGAAGCAGCGATTATCGGCGGTGCAGAATTCATTGGAGCTGGCTATATCAACGCTTCGACACCGCAAAACACCCTTTATAAAATGAGATGGAATCCAATTACACCATACCATCAATATGCAACTGATATCGGCTGGGCGGTCAAGCAGGTAAATAATATTAAAAAAATCTACGATTCGTTAAGCTCATATACGTTGTATTATGATGTTTCTGTTTATAAATAAGGTTTGAAGAGGGCTGTGCATTCTGATGCACGGTCTTTTTTTGCGAAAATAGGGTTATTCTTGATTGTGGTAAATACTAATCGCAATTGATTATTTTTTTGTTTACAGATTTTCTGGGCTACGTTACAATTAAAATACATTCAAATTTTGAACACATCAAAGGGAGGCCCCTTATGGAACAACACTTATTTCAATTATTAGAAGCTATTAATAAAAATGCTAACTTGAATCAAAAGAAAATGGCAGAGATTTGCGGTATCTCAATTGGCAAGGTTAATTACCTTATCCATGATTTAACGTTTGGAGACTATATATTTAGTGAAAAAAAAGGACGAAATATCAGCTATTTTTTAACACAAAAGGGAATCGATTTCCTGCAAAGCGGCATTGAGGCCTACCATCATAAAAAGGTTAATATTCATCAGGAATCGCTGTCAGAAATTAAACAAGCTGTGATTTTAGCTGCAGGCATGAGAACGGATTTTAACAAACCAGCAGGTTTAATGACTTTTGAGGGAATCACATTGTTAAAAAGAAATCTTGATATTTTGCAGGAAAATGGCATCAACGATATTGTCATCGTCACTGGCTACAAGTCTGAACTGTTCGAGGAATATCCTGAATTCAAGCATCTGACATTTGTTGAAAATAAGAAATATAAATGGACTGGTTCGATGGCCTCCTTAGCGGCGGCACAACCCTATATCGCCAATGACTTTTTGTTGATTGAAGATGATATTCTAATTGAAGAGCGGGCAATAAGGGAAACCCTCTCGCATCCGCAGCGCGACTGTATCCTCATCACCAATGAGGGCGGTTCAGGGGACGAGGCATTTGTGGAAATCAAAAATGGCTATCTTCATAAAATTTCCAAGGACATCCACCAATTCAACTATATCGATGGAGAAATGATTGGAATCAGCAAGATTTCCTATGAAGTTTATACAAAAATGGTCAGCGAGTACCATAAAAACAACCGGAATCCATTCATGAATTATGAATATATGCTGCTCGATATTTCAAGGCACTACAATATTGGTTACTTGAAAATGCATAATCTTATGTGGGGAGAAATTGACAGCTGGAAGCACTATACCACAGTCACGGAAAAAACCTATCCGATGCTAAAGCGGAAAGAGGCAAAGTTCAGAGAAATTTGGATTAAAAGCCACCTGATGGATGCATTAGATATTGCCTATGAGGACATTGAGGATATTCAGCCATTTGGCGGCATGACGAATAAAAATTTTAAAGTAGTCATAAAGGGCAAAGAGTTTGTCTTAAGGATTCCTGGTAATGGGACTGAATCAATGATTAATCGAAAAGAGGAAAAATTCAATGCAGCGCTTGCAAGTAATCTGGGTATTGATACGGAGTTGGTTTATTTTAATGAAGAAACGGGCGTGAAAATTGCTGAATTGATTCCTGAGGCTGAAACACTGACCCCTAAAATGACAAAACGACAGGATATCATGGAGCTGACAACGGCCAACTTTCGAATTTTGCACTTTTCTGGATTGGAAATGGCCAATCGCTTTGATGTTTTTGAAAAAATGGTTGAGTACGAGCGGTTGATGAAGGAAGCAAATGGTCACCCCTATGACCATTATTTCGAAGTGAAGGAACAAGTAATGGTTTTGAAGGAAATTTACCAAGGGATGGATATTCAACTTACTCCATGTCATATTGATGCCCTTCCACAAAATATCGTCAAAAGCGGTGAGAAAAAACTTTATTTCATTGACTGGGAATATAGTGGTATGAATGACCCGATGTGGGACCTTGCTTGGCACGCAATGGAGAGTGAGTTTACACCGGAAGAAGAAGAATTATTTTTAACGCTTTATTTGCAGGAAGATGAAGTACCACTGGAAATTCAGCAACGAATGATTATGAATAAAATTTTCCAAGATTTCCTTTGGACCATTTGGACAATTATCAAGGAGGCAAAGGGTGACGACTTTGGCACCTATGGGACTGACCTCTTAGCAAGATGTAGAAAGAATTTAAACCATGACTTAATCAGGGAGATGACATATGTTCAAACAAAATAAAGGGATTTTCTTCGGTTTAGGCTCAGGGTTTACTTGGGCGCTCGACACGGTCTTAATCGGAATGGTGTTATCAAAATCATTGTTTATCTCGACGGAAACGGTCATTTTTCTAGCCCCATTAGTGAGTACATTTTTCCACGATATGTTATCAAGCTTGTGGATGATGATCTATATGACGATAAGAGGTGAATTTACGGTTCCTTTTAAAAAATTAACAACGAGAAGTGGCCGGTTTGTGATGCTAGGTGCGCTTCTCGGCGGCCCGATTGGGATGACCGGTTACGTGCTTGCCGTTAAATATTTGGGTGCATCGTTGTCCGCATCGATTTCGGCCGTTTATCCAGCGATTGGTGCGTTCTTTGCGTTCATCATCCTAAAGGACCGATTAACGATAAAAAACTGGTTTGGACTTTTTATTAGTATCCTATTCATTTTCCTTTTAGGCTTTGCCGGTGGGGAACCCTCTCCTAGTTACATTCTTGGATTCACCTTTATCCTATTTTGTATTTTCGGCTGGGGCATGGAGTGCGTTATTCTGGCATACGGAATGAAGGATGATGAAATTTCACCTGAACAGGCGTTGCAAATTCGACAATTGGTTTCAGCTGTTACTTACGCAGTCTTGATTTTACCTCTTTTCAATGCATATCCGCTTGTTGGTGAAGTCTTTAAGAGCAGCCAATTTTTTCTTATCGCAGTAATTGCCTTGTCGGGAACGGCTTCCTATGTGTTCTATTACAAAGCAATTTACACTTTAGGACCTACCCGGGCAATGGCCTTAAATATTTCGTACGCAGCTTGGGCGATTTTCTTAAGCTTTATCATTTTAGATACGCCCATTACCGCAAAGCCTGTCATTTTTAGTATAATGATTTTAGTTGGCTCCATTTTAACGGTTGCCAACCCGGAAGAACTAAAATGGATGAATATTCGTAAAGGCAGGAGAGCAGTGTAAATGAGAGCAATTTTACTCGCAGCAGGAATGGGTACCAGATTACGACCATTAACATTAACAACACCTAAATCACTAACTGTCGTAAACGGAAAACCAATGCTTGAGAAACAGGTTGAGTATTTACAGGAAATTGGCGTCGAAGAAATCATTGTGGTAACAGGCTATTTAGCGGAAAAATTCGAGTATTTAGAAGAGAAGTACGGTGTGAAGCTCGTTCATAATGATAAATACGAGATTTATAACAATATGTACACGATGTATTTAGTTAGGGAGTACCTTCATGATACGTATGTAATTGATGCGGATGTGTACTTGAATCATAATTTCTTGTTGAAAAATCCAAAAACCTCAATGTATTTTAGTGCACGGAAGCCGGATTTTAAAGCGGAGTGGATGATCCGTTACGACGATCAATATAAGGTGACGGATATTGAGATCGGTGATGGTGATCATGAGTACATTCTCTGCGGCGTCTCTTACTGGTCTGAGGAAGATGGCAGGTATATTGTCGGAAAACTGGAAGAAGCCGTTAAGGATGGCAACTTTAAAGAATTCTGGTGGGATGAAATCGTCAAGAATAACCTTGGTGGCTTGAATGTCTATCTTCAGGAGATTCACCCAGATGACAGCTATGAAATCGATTCATTAGAAGACCTTGAAAAAGTGAATAAACTGTTGGCAGCACAAAAATAAAACGGGCACTTGGTGTCCGTTTTTTTTATCTTTTGTCAGGACTGTTGTGTTTCCTTATATGAAACTGATTTATAGAGGGTTATAGTGACTGTAGTCGGGATAAAAGTCCTTCTCGAACACTTGAAAAGGCTCCATAAAGGCTAGTGGTGACCGGAATCGAGGAAAAACGAAAAAGTGGTAACTAATGAAGGCTATTGGTGACCGGAATCAAGGGGGAAACGAAAAAGTGGTAACCAATGAAGGCTATTGGTGACCGAAATCGAGGAAAAAACGAAAAAGTGGTAACCAATGAAGAC
>NZ_CALBWS010000042.1 GCF_937468385.1 Neobacillus rhizosphaerae | reverse complement strand
TAGTCTGGCAGCAATGGCGAGAAGGTCACACCCGTTCCCATACCGAACACGGAAGTTAAGCTTCTCAGCGCCGATGGTAGTTGGGGCAGGCGCCCCTGTGAGAGTAGGACGTTGCCAGGCAAATAAAAGACAACCTGATGAGGGTTGTCTTTTTGTATTGTATAAAGGGACATTCAAAATTGCTCGCCTTTATATAAACTAAAAACTTCATCCCAATTCCATCTTGCATAATACGCGCTTGCTAAAGAAATATTCTTAATCCATTGTATTTCCTTCCTATTTTCTGTTCGGGAAGCGAATATATTGGCGGTCTGTGTATCCGTTCTAACCCAAAAGAGCTGACTTTGGAAAAATTGTGGTGCAAAGTCACCTTCATTTTTTGCGGGATAGCTTACTTGTTTAGCTTTTTGGGTAGAGATATTAATTTCATATAGGTTTGGTAATGGTCTTTCATCAAGGTGAGCCTTTTTATTTTCCTTAGAGCGGGAAACGTAGATTGTTCGATCATTTTTCCAAAAAAACCCTTGGTCGACATACCCTTTTGGTGTATAAAGTTCTTTGTTGAAGGAGGGGACATTGACCAGCTTTAATTGTTTATTTAGATTTGCTTCTCTGCCAAAACCACTTATATACCCTAGAAAACCTTTTGTGGTGGCCCATTCAAACCAATCCTCATAATTTAGCATTTCATCCAGCCTTTGAAAAGCTTGTCCATCATGAGATAACAAACAAAGAGTATTACTATCAGCAGATGCGGAAGCAGTTGGGTTTAATAAAAAACTAATCCACTTTTTATCGTGAGACCATTTAAATTGGCTAGTGCTTACATAGATTTCATTTTCTCCGACTTGAACTGTATAAAAATGTTTAAATACAGGCTTTTGCTGATCCGACCTGAGATATATTTTTGATAATATGATATCGGAATTTGGTTGTTTATTTTCCTTAGTGGATGTTAAAAAACCACTGCGATTGGGAAGCCAAGAAAAATTCTCAATATTGTTTGTAATTTGAGTAACGAGGAAATGTCTAGTAGGCTCTGTATTCAAGACAAATAAATCATTGTTAACAAGAAAACCCATTTTATTTTGTCGAGGAGCCCATTGAAAATTGTTATTTACATTTGTTTTCACTTTGAATTGTTTATCCATTTTCAAACTGTATAGCCAGAGGTCGTTAGTAACGAAACTATTCCCCTCCTGTTTGTTTACTTTTAGATAAGCAATCCAGTACCCATCATGAGACCACTTTGGATATCTAACATACTCTCCATGTGTAATTTTGCGCTCCCTGTTTCCCATTTTAATCCACAAGTCATCATTTCTAATAAAAGCAGCTTTGATGTTGTTAGTTTCTGGAGTATCTGCTAAGAAAGGGAAATGAAAAGGGACTATTGTAACGAATAGAATAATGGTAAGAAGTATTATTTTTTTCATTTTACGCTCCTTTTAGTTGAATTGTATGAAGTGAACATATATTATTTTGTTACATATGCATAAGAATCATTTAGGATTCGAAAATAAATATAATCTACTGCAGTTTTAAATCAGTGAAACGAGGGAAGTTATTTTCATGAGTAAAAAGAAAATGCAATTTGAAGTTGCGGATAATGAAAGTATAGAGGACTGCTTGACTAGAATGAAACAGCAAGGTTATGTTCCTGTCCGCCGAACGGAAAAGCCGATTTTTCAAGAAATAAAAAAAGGTAACGAAACTATTTATGAACCTGTTGGCCGTCAAATAGTCTTTGAAGCGATATTGATTGAGTAAAACACGAACATTATAACTATAATTTTTAATAATGTTCGATTTATTTGTTGACAGCCAGATGAATTGCTTGGTAAGATAAAGCTAACGGATTAAACAATTTACCTTTACCCTCGTATATCCATGGGAATATGGCCCATAAGTTTCTACCCAATAACCGTAAATTATTGGACTATGAGGGAAAGTCAATATGTTCGGCACATTAAGGGGACTTCCTTGGCCTCCCTTACTTTCTGTTGCCATGATTATGCCCGGACAAATGGCTTTCTCTTCATGAGATGCTATTTGTTACGGGCATTTTATTTGGTTTTTTTAAAGGGGGATATGAGATGGCAATTCTTGTTGGAGTAATCATGGGGAGTAAATCGGATTGGGAAACGATGAAACATGCTTGTGAGGTGCTAGATCAGTTCGAAATTGCTTATGAAAAAAAAGTTGTTTCGGCCCATCGTACACCGGATTTAATGTTTACTTATGCAAATGGAGCAAGAAAAAGAGGCTTGAAGGTTATTATTGCCGGAGCGGGCGGAGCGGCCCATCTTCCTGGGATGGTTGCAGCCAAAACAACCTTGCCAGTAATCGGCGTTCCGATTCAATCACAAGCTTTAAGTGGTCTAGACTCCTTACTATCAATTGTACAAATGCCGGGCGGTGTACCGGTGGCGACAGTTGCAATTGGAAAAGCTGGTGCAGTGAATGCAGGTTTGCTGTCTGCACAAATTTTAGCAACGGAAGACTTAGAGATCGCTAATAAATTAGAAGCTAGAAGAGAAGCTACCCAACTTGAAGTGCTAGAAAGTAGTGATCAACTTGCATAACAAAACGATCTTACCAGGAGCAACAATTGGGATTATCGGTGGAGGCCAGCTCGGCAGAATGATGGCTCTTGCTGCTAAGGCTCAAGGCTTTCGAATTGCTGTTTTAGAACCTGCTTCAGACTCCCCCTGTGGACAAGTAGCAGATATTGAAGTGATTGGTGCATACGATGACCGTAAAGCCATCAGCAAATTGGCTCAGATTAGTGATGTGGTAACATATGAATTTGAAAACATTGATGCCGATACGTTAAGCTGGCTATGTGCAAGGGCATACGTCCCACAAGGTCCGGAGCTACTAACCATCACACAGGATCGAATAAAAGAAAAAATCGCCATTCAAGAAGCGGGTGCAGAGGTTGCCCCATACGAAATCATCAGCAAAATAGAAGATTTATTTTTAAAAATAAAGACGGTTGGCTATCCAGCTGTCCTGAAAACGTCACGAGGCGGCTATGATGGGAAAGGCCAGTTGGTGATGAAAGACCAGCAAGACTTATTAAAGGGAGAAGCACTTCTTCAACATGGTGCTTGTGTGTTAGAAAAATGGATTCCCTTTGAAAAAGAACTATCTGTCATCGTAACGAGAAAACTTGATGGAGAAACAGCGATTTTCCCTGTAGCCGAAAATGTTCATGAAGAGAATATTTTACATCAAACGATTGTTCCGGCTCGAATTTCACAGAATATAAAGGAAAACGCCATCCAAATAGCAAAGCAGATTGCTGATTCATTTGGATTAGTCGGAACGCTTGCTGTTGAGATGTTTGTAACTTGTGATGGCACACTATATGTTAATGAATTAGCACCACGACCACATAACTCTGGGCATTTTTCAATCGAAGCCTGTGCAACGTCACAGTTTGAACAGCATATCCGTGCTATCTGTAATTGGCCTTTAGGCAGCACGGAGCTATTAAAACCGGCTGTTATGGTCAACCTATTAGGAGAGCATCTTGAAAACCTATATGAGGTCATTCCGACGATGAAAGACTGGAAGATTCATTTGTATGGAAAAAAAGACGCGAAGATAAAACGAAAAATGGGACATGTGACTATTCTAAGTGATAATGTGGAAGAGGCCCTTCATGAGATTGACGGGAGCAGCATTTGGAAGACAGTGAAGGAAAAGATCGGAGGATAAAACATGATTGATCGTTATACAAGACCTGAAATGGGAGCTATCTGGACGGAGGAGAACCGCTTTAATGCCTGGCTTGAAGTCGAAATTCTTGCCTGCGAGGCATGGGCTGAGTTGGGTGACATACCTAAAGAGGATGTGAAAAAGCTTCGCGAAAATGCCTCTTTCAATATTGACAGAATTAAAGAAATTGAAGCAGAAACGAGACATGATGTCGTGGCCTTTACCCGAGCGGTCTCGGAAACTTTAGGTGAAGAACGAAAATGGGTTCATTACGGCTTAACTTCAACGGATGTGGTCGATACGGCCCTGTCCTATGTGCTAAAGCAGGCCAATGCCATTTTACAAAAGGACATCGAAAACTTTATTGAGATTTTAAAAAATAAGGCGGCAGAGCATAAATACACCGTTATGATGGGTCGGACGCACGGTGTTCATGCCGAGCCGACAACTTTCGGGTTAAAGCTTGCCTTATGGTATGAGGAAATGAAGCGAAATCTTGAACGATTTAAACAGGCGGCACAAGGAGTGGAGTTTGGAAAAATATCTGGTGCTGTTGGTACCTATGCTAATATTGACCCGTTTGTGGAACAGTATGTTTGTGAAAAATTGGACCTTGGTCGGGCGCCAATCTCGACGCAAACGTTGCAGCGTGATCGACATGCTCACTATATGTCAACGATTGCTTTGATTGCGACTTCGATTGAAAAATTTGCGGTGGAAGTCCGCGGTCTGCAAAAAAGTGAAACGCGTGAGGTAGAAGAGTTTTTTGCAAAAGGACAAAAAGGCTCATCAGCGATGCCGCATAAACGGAATCCAATTGGATCGGAAAATATGACGGGGATTGCCCGTGTCCTTCGCGGTTACATGCTGACTGCTTATGAAAATGTTCCACTCTGGCATGAACGCGATATTTCACATTCCTCGGCTGAGCGAATCATTTTGCCTGATGCGACGATTGGTTTGAATTACATGCTAAACCGCTTCGGCAATATTGTGAAAAACTTGACTGTTTATCCGGAAAATATGAAACGCAACATGGAACGGACACTTGGCTTAATTTATTCGCAGCGGGTGCTGTTGGCTTTGATTGATAAGGGATTATCCCGAGAAGAAGCATATGACACGGTACAGCCAAAGGCTATGGAGGCATGGGAAAAACAAGTTCCGTTCCGAGGCTTGATTGAAGCAGAGGGAAAAATCACCTCATTGCTTTCACCGGTAGAAATTGCGGATTGTTTTGATTACAACTATCATCTCCAGCATGTTGATACGATTTTTGATCGATTAGGGTTGAATGGATAATGTCCTAAGCGACCGAAACCTTGGAAAAAGAGTGTTACTGACGACTGTAAAGACGAAAAAAGAAATGGGGCAACAACAGAAGGAGTTTTGCCCCTTCATCTAGCCCGAAGATTCCCAATATTGCGAAATAAGGAGTGTCCACAATGAAGGAACTACTTTATGAAGGAAAAGCAAAACGCATTTACAAGACGGATGATGAGCATGTTGTATTAGTGGAGTACAAGGATTCAGCAACTGCTTTTAACGGTCAAAAAAAGGAAATCATTTCTGGAAAAGGCCGTTTGAATAACGAGATTACTAGTTTGTTATTTTTAAAGCTAAAAGAACAAGGAATTGAATCACACTTTATCAAAAGAATTTCCGAAACGGAGCAGTTGGTGAAGAAAGTAACCATCATTCCGCTAGAAGTAGTCGTTCGTAACGTGGCTGCAGGCAGCTTTTCAAAAAGATTGGGAATCGAAGAAGGGGCACCGCTATCAGCGCCAATAGTTGAGTTTTATTTGAAAGATGATGCACTGGGTGACCCGCTGGTAACAGTGGATCATATCCTTGAACTAAAAGCGGCGACAGCCGAAGAGATTACGATTTTACGAGAAAAAGCGCTGGAAGTAGATGCGGTTTTATCGAGCTTTTTTTCAGAACTAGGCATAAACTTAATCGATTTTAAACTTGAGTTTGGGAAAGACCCACAGGGACAAATTTTATTAGCTGATGAAATTTCTCCTGATACATGCCGCTTATGGGATCAAAAAACAAATGAAAAGCTGGATAAAGATGTATTCCGCCGTGATTTAGGAAGTTTAACAGATGCATATAAGACGATTTTAACTAGACTTGGAGGTCATCAGCATGTTTAAAGTCAAAGTATACGTAACATTGAGAGAAAGTGTATTAGATCCGCAAGGCAAGGCTGTAACCCAATCATTAAATTCGTTAAATTATCAAGAAGTTACCGATGTCCGCATCGGTAAATATATGGAACTCATGATTGAAAAATCAGATCGCGACCTTGATGAAGTCGTAAACGAGATTTGTACGAAACTGTTAGCCAATCCAGTTATTGAGGATTACCGCTATGAGGTAGAGGAGTGTGTCGCCCAGTGAAATTTGCGGTTATTGTTTTTCCGGGCTCGAACTGTGATGTCGATATGTTTCATGCGATTCAAGATGAACTTGGCGAGGAAGTCGAATATGTCTGGCACGATACTGAAAGCTTAGCTGAATATGACGGGATTCTCCTGCCAGGCGGTTTTTCTTACGGCGACTATCTCAGGTCGGGAGCGATTGCCCGTTTTAGCAACGTAATGAAAGAAGTTGTAAAAGCGGCAGAAGCTGGCAAGCCAATTCTTGGGGTATGCAATGGATTCCAAATCCTTCTTGAAGCAGGCTTACTGCCAGGTGCAATGAGACGGAATGAAAGTCTATCATTTATTTGCAAACCAGTTGAACTAAAAGTAGAAACCAACAGAACGATATTTACTGCTGAATACGAACAAGGCCAAACCATTACGATTCCGGTCGCCCATGGCGAAGGAAATTACTATTGTGACGAGCAAACGCTCGCTCAATTAAAGGAAAATAACCAAATCGTATTTACTTATCAGCAAAATCCGAATGGCAGTCTAGAGGATATCGCTGGAATTATAAACGAAAAAGGGAATGTTCTTGGAATGATGCCGCACCCGGAAAGAGCGGTAGATGAATTGCTCGGCGGTGCCGACGGATTAAAATTGTTTCAATCAATTGTGAAGACTTGGAGGGAAGCAAATGTTGTTAACGCTTGAACCAAATCCTAATCAGATAAAAACAGAAAAGTTATATCAACAAATGGGTTTGTCCGATGAAGAATTTGCAATGATTGAAGATATTATTGGCCGGACACCGAACTATACCGAAACAGGCCTATTTTCAGTAATGTGGTCCGAACATTGCAGCTACAAAAACTCGAAGCCGGTGTTAAAAAAATTCCCGGTAACAGGTGAAAGAGTCCTTCAAGGTCCAGGTGAAGGTGCTGGGATTGTCGACATCGGCGACGGTCAGGCGGTTGTGTTTAAAATTGAAAGCCATAACCATCCATCCGCGATTGAACCATACCAAGGCGCGGCAACAGGCGTCGGCGGAATCATCCGTGATGTATTTTCGATGGGCGCACGTCCAATTGCCATGCTAAACTCGCTTCGCTTTGGCGAACTGGATTCAGCCAGAGTGCGCTATTTATTTAAAGAAGTAGTCGCAGGTATTGCCGGCTACGGCAACTGCATCGGGATTCCGACAGTCGGCGGTGAGGTGCAGTTTGACCCATCCTATGATGGAAATCCTCTCGTCAATGCTATGTGTGTCGGTCTGATAAATCATGAAGATATTAAAAAAGGTCAGGCCCATGGTCTGGGCAATACCGTGATGTATGTCGGTGCAAAGACCGGACGCGATGGGATTCACGGTGCGACGTTTGCTTCAGAGGAATTAACGGAGCAGTCTGATGAAAAACGTCCTGCGGTGCAGGTCGGCGATCCATTCATGGAGAAGCTGTTGTTAGAAGCATGCTTGGAGCTCATTCATTCGGATGCCCTTGTTGGGATTCAGGATATGGGTGCCGCTGGACTCGCCAGCTCTTCTTCAGAAATGGCCAGCAAAGCCGGGATGGGCATCGAGATGAATTTAGATCTTGTTCCGCAACGCGAAACCGGAATGACTGCTTATGAAATGATGCTGTCTGAATCACAGGAAAGGATGCTCATTGTCGTGAAAAAAGGCAGAGAACAAGAGATCAATGATCTTTTTTCAAAATATGATTTAGAAGCTGTTGCAATTGGAAAGGTAACGGACGATAAACAATTTCGCCTGATCCATAAAGGGGAAGTCGTTGCCGACCTGCCAGTTGATGCATTGGCTGAGGATGCACCGGTTTATCACAAACCATCCAAAGAACCGGCCTACTTTGCTGAATTCCAAGCGACGGAAAATGAAGTTCCGCAGGTCGATGACCTCAAAGATACATTATTAAAATTGTTAAGCCAGCCTACCATTGCCAGCAAGGAATGGATTTATGAGCAATATGATTACATGGTGCGCACCAACACAGTTGTATCACCAGGTTCAGATGCTGCTGTAACCCGTATTAGAGGGACACGTAAAGCACTAGCGATGACCACGGATTGTAATTCCCGCTATGTGTACTTGGATCCAGAAACCGGTGGAAAAATTGCTGTCGCAGAAGCTGCCCGAAACATTGTATGTTCTGGTGCAGAACCATTAGCAATTACCGATAACTTGAATTTTGGGAATCCTGAAAAGCCAGAGGTATTCTGGCAAATTGAAAAAGCAGCCGATGGAATCAGTGAAGCCTGCCGTGTCCTTGAAACACCTGTTATCGGCGGAAACGTATCCTTGTATAACGAAACAAGCGGTACAGCGATTTACCCGACACCTGTTATTGGAATGGTTGGTCTTGTAACCGACCTTGACCATATTACAACTCAACATTTTAAAACAAGTGGCGACCTTATTTATTTAGTAGGGGAAACGAAACCGGAATTTGGCGGCAGTGAGCTGCAAAAATTGTTGTACGGAAAAATTTTCGGAAAAGCACCGGAATTAAATATTGAAATGGAAAAAGAAAGACAAGGTCAGGTTCTAGCTGCGATTCGTGCTGGATTGATTCAATCTGCACACGACTTGTCAGAAGGCGGTTTAGCTGTTGCCCTTTCAGAATGTCTTTTTGCAGGTGAAGGGCTTGGGGCTGATGTGAATATAACAGGAGATTCAATTTCTGCATTATTCAGTGAAACACAATCACGTTTTCTTTTATCAGTGAAAAAAGAACATCAAGCAGAGTTTGAAAGTTTAGTAGACGCGAGTCTTATCGGTGAAGTGAATGAATCGGCTGCACTGCGAGTTCTGAATGGAACTGTTCCTGTTCTTGAGTCTTTAGTTGATGAATTAAAAGCTGCCTGGAAAGGGGCGATCCCATGCTTGCTGAAATCAAGGGATTAAACGAAGAATGCGGCATCTTTGGCGTCTGGGGACATCAGGATGCAGCGCAATTAACCTATTACGGACTTCATAGCCTCCAGCATCGCGGTCAAGAAGGAACTGGTATCGTTGTTTCCGATGGGAAAAAACTTAAAGGGGTTAAAGGTGAAGGGCTAGTGACAGAGATTTTTACGACAGAAGCGATGTCACAATTAACCGGCTCTGCCGCCATCGGCCATGTCCGATATGCGACAGCAGGGGGAGGCGGCTATGAGAACGTGCAGCCGTTATTGTTTCATTCGCAAAGCGGCAGTCTTGCCCTTGCCCATAATGGCAACCTCGTGAATGTCAATTCTTTAAAACATCAGCTTGAAACGCAGGGGAGCATTTTTCAAACCAGCTCTGATACAGAAGTATTAGCCCATTTAATCAGAAGAAGCGGTTTTCCATATATGAACGACAAGGTTAAAAATGCTCTTTCGATGTTAAAAGGGGCGTATGCCTATTTGATTATGACGGAAACAGAGCTAATGGTGGCGCTTGATCCGCATGGTCTAAGGCCGCTTTCGCTTGGGTGTATTGGCGATGCCTATGTGGTCGCATCGGAAACTTGTGCGTTTGATGTTGTCGGAGCCGAATATATCCGCGATATTATGCCAGGGGAACTGTTAATTATTAACCAAAATGGACTCACTTCCGAGCGATTTGCAATGAGTACGACAAAAGCGATCTGCATGATGGAGTATGTTTATTTTTCAAGACCAGATAGTAATATTCAAGGTATCAATGTCCATACTGCCCGTAAAAAATTAGGAAAAAGGCTGGCAATTGAGGCGCCGATTGATGCGGATGTTGTGACAGGGGTACCAGATTCCAGTATTTCAGCGGCGATCGGCTATGCAGAAGCGACGGGGATTCCGTATGAAATGGGGTTAATCAAAAACAAATATGTCGGCAGAACCTTCATCCAGCCTTCCCAGTCACTCAGGGAGCAGGGAGTAAAAATGAAGCTGTCACCGGTTCGCGGTGTTGTGGAAGGGAAACGGGTTATTATGGTCGACGACTCAATCGTCCGCGGTACGACAAGCAGAAGAATTGTTAACATGCTGAAAGATGCCGGAGCGACAGAGGTACACGTGGTGATTAGTTCGCCTCCGATTAAAAATCCATGTTTCTATGGAATTGATACGTCATCAAAAGAAGAATTGATTGCTTCTGATAGGTCGGTCGAGGAAATTCGTCAACTGATTGGAGCAGACTCTTTAACATTTTTAAGTGTGGATGGCATGGTAAAGGCACTTGACCCTGAAGGCATAAATGGTTTTTGCCTCGGCTGCTTTAACGGAAATTATCCAACAGAAATCTATCCTGATACACTTCAGTATTATTATCAAAAGGGGTGACGGTCATGGCAAATGCATATAAACAAGCGGGTGTAAATATCGAAGCAGGCTATGAAGCGGTAACAAGAATGAAAAAGCATGTCCAAAGAACAGCCAGGGCTGGAGTTATTGGGAGCCTCGGCGGCTTTGGCGGCATGTTTGATCTATCTCAGCTTCAGTTAAAAGAGCCGGTTCTGGTGTCAGGCACCGATGGCGTTGGCACAAAGCTGATGATTGCCTTTATGATGGACCGTCACGATACGATTGGCATCGATGCAGTGGCGATGTGTGTCAATGATATTGTCGTCCAAGGGGCCGAGCCACTTTACTTTTTAGATTATATTGCTTGCGGCAAAGCGATTCCTGAAAAAATCGAGGCGATAGTCAAAGGGATTGCCGACGGATGTGAGCAGGCAGGCTGTGCGTTAATCGGCGGAGAAACAGCGGAAATGCCGGGACTCTATCGGGAGGATGAATATGATCTTGCCGGTTTTGCGGTGGGGGCATGTGAAAAGCCGCAATTGATAACCGGTGAAACGATTAAGCCGGGAGATGTGCTGATTGGCTTAGCATCAAGCGGAATCCACAGCAACGGCTACTCGCTTGTCAGAAAGGTGTTTACCAACTGGTCATTAATTGAGTTTGTCGATATCCTCGGTTGTACATTAGGTGAAGAACTGCTTAAACCGACGAAAATCTATGTAAAACCAATTTTGTCCGCTTTGAAGAAATTCCCAATAAAAGGGATGGCCCATATTACCGGCGGCGGTTTTATTGAAAATATTCCACGGATGCTGCCTGCGGGACTCGGAGCGGAACTAAATGAAAAGCGCTGGCATATTCCGTCCGTGTTTAAACTGATTTCCGAGGTTGGACAAATCGATTATCAAGAGATGTATAATATTTTTAATATGGGAATTGGCATGGTGATTGCCGTTGACAAGGATGATGCGGCTGATATGCTGGAACATTTCCGTCAAGAAGGCGAAACTGCTTATGAAATGGGCGTTGTGACGGATCAAGAAGGTTTGAACATCAAAGGCTTTGGTGGGCGCCGATGAAAAATATAGCTGTGTTTGCGTCAGGAAGTGGAAGCAATTTTCAGGCCATCATCGATGCGGTTCAAATGGGAGAGCTGGCGGCGAACCTTTCATTGCTTGTTTGCGACAAAACCGGTGCTTACGCCATCGAAAGAGCCAACACTGCTAGAATTCCTTCTTTTGTTTTTCGTGCACAAGATTATCCTAGTAAGGCAGATTATGAAAAAGAAATATGTTTGCTGTTAAAGAACAGTCATGTTGACTTAATCGTCCTTGCCGGGTATATGCGGCTGATTGGCCCAACGCTGCTAAGAGAATACGAGGGCAGAATCGTGAACATTCATCCCTCGTTACTTCCCGCCTTTCCAGGCAAAGATGCCATCGGTCAGGTCTTGGCCGCAAAAGCGAACTGGAGCGGTGTGACCATCCATTTTGTTGATGAGGGAATGGACACTGGGCCGATTATAGTCCAAGAGCGGGTACGGATTGAGGAAAATGAGTCTCGAGAAAGCTTGCAAAAGAAGATACAAGCGAAAGAACACAAGTTATACCCTTCCATACTACAAATGCTGTTGACAAAAGGAGAGGTTGAACGAGATGAAAAAACTTGCCTTAATTAGTGTTTCGGATAAAAATGGGGTTAGCGAGTTTGCCAAGGAACTAGTCAGCCTCGGCTTTGAAATTATCTCTACCGGCGGGACGAAGAAAATATTACAGGACAACGGGATCCCTGTTCTTGGTGTTAGCGATGTCACCAGCTTTCCGGAAATTTTAGAGGGACGGGTAAAAACGTTAAATCCGTTTATTCATGGAGGCCTACTAGCTAAGCAAGATGATGAAGAGCATCAAAAGCAGCTCGAGGAACATGGAATTGAACCGATCCAGCTTGTTTGTGTCAATCTCTATCCATTCCAACAAACGATTGAAAAGCCGGAGGTAACAGCAGCTGAAGCGATTGAAAATATTGATATTGGCGGTCCGGCGATGCTGCGCGCGTCAGCCAAGAATCATCAATATGTAACTGTTGTTGTTGATCCTATAGACTATGAAAAGGTGCTTGGGGAATTAAAGTCCGGCGGTGAAACGGAGCTTGAAACTCGAATAAAGCTTGCTGCTAAGGTATTCCGCCATACAGCAGCATATGATGCCCTAATTGCCAATTACATGACAAGCCTTGCCCAAGAAGAAACTCCGGAAAAATTGACGGTTACCTATGAATTAAAGCAGTCGCTTAGGTACGGAGAAAACCCGCATCAACAGGCAGCTTTTTATAAAAAACCATTAGGTTCATCGTTCTCGATTGCCTATGCTGAGCAGCTCCACGGAAAAGAGCTTTCCTATAATAATATCAATGATGCCGACGCAGCACTGCAAATTGTAAAAGAGTTTTCGGAGCCGGCGGCAGTAGCCGTAAAGCATATGAATCCATGCGGTGTTGGCACTGGGAAAACAGGATTTGAGGCGTTTGAAAAAGCATTTGCCGCAGATCCCGTTTCGATTTTTGGCGGAATTGTTGCTTTTAACCGTGAAGTTGACGAGAAAACGGCGGGAAAGCTTCGTGAAATTTTTCTAGAAATCATTATAGCGCCTTCCTTCTCGAAAGAGGCGTTAGCTATTTTAACAGCGAAAAAGAATTTAAGGCTATTAACGATTCCGTTTGATCAAGCACAAAAAGCGGAGTTAAAGCTGACGACGATTGAAGGCGGTTTGCTTGTTCAGGAGCAGGATCGCTTCACGTTAGCTGATGGCAACATTACGATTCCCACGAAAAGACAGCCAACGGATGACGAATGGGAAGCGTTAAAGCTCGGTTGGAAGGTTGTAAAGCATGTGAAGTCAAATGCCATTGTTGTCACGCGTGAGGACATGACGATCGGGATTGGTGCAGGGCAGATGAACCGTGTTGGTGCTGCAGAAATTGCCTTGAAGCAGGCAGGTAAAAAAGCAGAAGGTTCGGCACTAGCTTCTGATGCATTTTTTCCAATGGAAGATACCGTTGAAGCCGCGGCTAAAGCGGGAATTACCGCGATTATTCAGCCGGGGGGCTCGATTCGTGACGAGGATTCCATTAAAAAAGCAGATGAATATGGAATAGCGATGGTGTTTACGGGCGTTAGACATTTTAAACATTAAATCGAGGTGAGATGGGTGAAGGTACTAATTATTGGTCGTGGCGGAAGAGAACATGCCATTTGCCAAAAGGTAAGCGAGAGCACGCTCGTTGAAAAAGTATTTGTCGCACCCGGTAATGATGGCATGACCGATGTTGCGGAGCTGGTCCCTCTCGAGGAGTCGAAACACGAACAGCTCATTCAATTTGCCAAAGACCAGGGAGTGGGCTTAACGATTATTGGATCGGAAGTTCCTCTCCTTGAAGGTCTTGCCGATAAATTCGAAGCGGCAGGTTTGAAGGTATTCGGTCCGCAAAAAATAGCAGCAGAGATTGAAGGAAGCAAGTCTTTTGCCAAAGAATTAATGGAAAAATATCAAATTCCAACTGCTGATTATGCTGTTTTTAGTTCGTATGAAGCAGCCCGTCAATATGTCGAAGAAAAAGGTGCCCCAATCGTTATCAAGGCAGATGGTTTAGCTGCCGGAAAAGGTGTTACGGTCGCATTCACAAAAGAGGAAGCATTGTTAGCCTTGGAGGACATGCTAGTAGGTGAAAAGTTTGGAGCTGCTTCTTCCCGTGTTGTCATTGAAGAGTTTTTAAGTGGTGAGGAATTTTCACTAATGGCATTTGTTAATGGAGAAGTGGTCGTGCCGCTGGAAATTGCACAGGATCATAAGCGGGCATTTGATGGTGACAAAGGTCCGAATACTGGCGGGATGGGGGCTTACTCACCGGTTCCTCAGATTGGTACGGATACGGTACAGACCGCCATCGACACCGTCCTTATTCCCGCTGCAGAAGCAATGGTGCAAGAAAACCGCAGCTTCTGCGGGATATTATATGCAGGGCTCATAAAAACAGCCGATGGCCCAAAAGTCATCGAATTTAATGCCCGCTTTGGCGATCCGGAAACACAGGTAGTTTTACCTAGGTTACGATCAGATTTGGTTCAAGTGATTTTAGAGCTGTTGGCTGGAAAACCATCAGAATTAATCTGGGATGATCAGATGATGGTCGGTGTTGTAGTAGCAGCAAAAGGGTATCCGGAGAAGTATGAAAAAGGTGCTTTGTTAACAGGATTAGCTGATTTTACTGATGAAGTAATTACTTTTCATGCAGGATCGGTTAAAAATGAAGCGGGTGAATTTGTTACGGCCGGGGGCAGAGTACTTCTTGTTGGTGCAAAGGCTGAAAACCTGGAGGAAGCACAAGAAAAGGTATATAGCGAGCTGGAAAAATTAGCTTGTAATGATGTATTTTATCGAAAAGACATTGGTTCGAGAGCAATACACTCTGTTAAAGGGTGAAGGGCACAACAAAAAAACTATCATGAGCCTCAACTCCCAACCCAACCATGGAAATAAATTTAGAGAACAAGCCGTAGTCACCTAATAAAGGCGGTGAGAGCAGAGCTAGACTTCACATCTTTCGTCTAGTGAAATGGGTATTTCACTTTAACTGGTTAAAGTGATTCATTTTTGCGGCGCTCCGCCCCTTTTCCACAGAAAAGTATCTAAGAAGTGCTCTTTAGTTCTATAACTAATTTTGTCCTCATGAGCCAATCATGAGGACAATTATTGTGCTTTTATCATTAGTCTTGTCCTCATATGCACTTCATGTGGACAGTATTTCAAATTTTCTCCCCTAGATTGTCTTCATGAAACCTAATTGGTGACTGGTTCACCATTATGAAGGATTGTAAGGTACAGACGAATCTTCATTTAGGTTCGTCAATCCTTCCATCCCATCCATGGAATCGGAATCGGAATCGGCTGAGTTTTCAGGCATCATTTCCTGACATTTATCATATAATGCCGTTACGGGACAGTAACGGACGATTCCTTCCGCCACTTTCATCGCCCCACACAAGGCAGCAATTAAATATGAATCCCGCCAAGGGTGTTTAACAAGCTTCGAGGTACTCCAGGCAAGAATGGTTAACCCAAATGTGATGCGGATTAAAGCGTTTAATAAGCCAATATTTGGTTTGATTGTCATTTTGCTCACTCCTTCACAATATGTTTACAATATTTATCAATTCTTTACAGCTTTAAATGATAAAATATGATAGTATAATAACTAAAGAAATTTTGTAAGGGCTTTCTTTGTTGTTAAATCAAGATTTTATTATATAGATAGTAATATTAAAGGGGAGGGATATCGTATGCTAGAACAACGTTACCGCTGGAAAAATAAGCACTTACGTATGCATGTATCCGTTTTGGATGGGAAAACGTCTCCCACCATATTATTGAAAAACGCTTTGTATTTAAATCAGACCTTTCGCAAGTGGATGAGGGGCAATATTTGGATTTATGAAGATCGGATTGTTTATGTCGGCGAAAATTTGCCTTCGCATATCGAAAGCTGTGAAGTTATTGACTGCACGAATGAAATTCTTGTTCCAGGATATATTGAACCGCATGCCCATCCGTTTCAATTATATAATCCCCAAACACTTGCAGCCTATGCATCCCAGTTTGGGACAACAACGTTAATTAACGACAATATGGCGTTGGTGTTAAATTTGAAAACAAGGGAAGCCTTTTCCTTATTAAAGGACCTTCGTTCGATTCCGACGACGATGTTTTGGTGGTGCCGGTTTGATTCACAAACAGAAATATTGAATGAAGTAGAAATTTTTTCACACAGTAATGTTAAATCATGGCTGGAGCATGATGCGGTCCTGCAGGGCGGAGAGCTAACAGGCTGGCCGAGACTGCTTAATGGCGACGATATGATGCTTCATTGGATTCAGGAAGCAAAGCGGATGCGCAAGCAAATTGAGGGACATTTTCCTGGGGCATCTGAAAAAACCTTAGCGAAAATGATGCTCCTTGGTGCCGATTGTGACCATGAAGCGATGACCGGTGAAGAGGTTTATAACCGTTTAATGCAAGGATATATAGTGTCATTACGCTATTCATCGATTCGCCCTGATTTACCAGAACTTTTGGATGATATAAAGCGATTAGGCATCGAGGCATATGATAGATTACTATTTAATACGGACGGGTCTTCAGCGACTTTTTATGAGCAGGGAATGAACGACCAGATGATTCGCATTGCCATTGAAAAAGGGGTTCCGATTATTGATGCCTATAATATGGCCACTGTTAATATAGCCAGGTACTACAATATCGACCATTTACATGGTCAAATTGCGACTGGCCGCGTAGCCAATATCAACTTCTTATCCAGTATTGAAAATCCTACACCTATTTCAGTACTAGCCAAAGGGGAATGGGTAAAACGGGATGGGGTAAAGGTGGACGATACTTATCCTCCATTGAACTGGCAAGAATATGGCTTGAAGCCGATGGAACTTGATTGGGAATTAACTATGGATGATTTACAATTCTCGATGCCTTTTGGAATCAAAATGGAAAACTCAGTCATCACGAAACCCTACTCCATTGCTATTGATGTTTCAGGGGATGAATTACCACATGATCATGATGAATGTTATTTTACATTAATTGATCGTAAAGGGAAATGGAGGATTAATACGCTGTTAAAAGGCTTTGCTTCAAGATTGTCAGCGTTAGCTAGCTCTTTTTCTAATACAGGCGATATTATTCTAATCGGAAAAAACAAACAAGATATCCTCCACGCTTTTAATAGAATGAAAGAACTGGGTGGCGGGATTGTTATGGTTGAGAATAACGAGATCATATGCGAGCTGCCGCTTCATTTAAGTGGAATAATGTCGGACCTGCCAGTTGAAGAGTTAATGGTTCAAGAAAAAGGCTTGTCTGAAGAGCTGCTAAAACGAGGCTATTCCTTCTCCGATCCTATTTATAGTCTGCTGTTCTTTTCTTCAACCCATTTGCCATATATCCGGATAACTCAACAGGGAATGTATGATGTAATGAATAAAACAGTACTCTTTCCATCAATAATGCGTTAAACTGTAAATAACTAATGAGTTAAAGTGTGAAAGTACTTTTATAGCTTGGAAGGAAATAGGGGTGTTCATTGGATGAAAAAATGGGCTGTCGCCTTTGCTGCTATCCTGTTACTACTATCAGGGTGTAGTGATAAGGAGACCGTAAAAGAACAAGGGAAGAAAGAAAAAACAGTCAACAAAGCCGAGAAAAAAGATGATGAGAAACAGGGAACCCCTAATTTTTACCCATTAACAGGTATTGGCTCTGAAACTAAAACAGATGGAAGAGCCGTTGCTGTCATGATTAATAATCATCCAAAAGCAAGGCCGCAATCGGGTTTGAACAAGGCAGATATTGTCTATGAAGTGCTTGCAGAGGGTGATATTACTCGTTTCCTTGCTGTGTTTCAAAGTGAAAAGCCGGAGAATATCGGACCTGTCCGCAGTGCGCGAAATTATTATATCGACTTGGCTAAAGGGCTGAATGCTCTTTATATCGCACACGGCTGGAGTGAGGAAGCAAAGAAAATGCTTACGGCGAATTATATCGACAATATAAATGGAATGGTCTATGACGGAACCCTTTTTAAACGGTCCAGCACTCGGAAAGCACCTCATAACTCCTATATCACATATGAAAATATTTTAAAGGGCGCTAAGCAAAAAAAATATTCAATGGAAAAAAGTCCGCCTTCCTTTAAGTTTTTATCAGAAGAGGAAGGTAAAAAAGTGACAGGTGAAGAGGCAAAATCAGTGAAGATTAGCTATTCAAAGGGTGGAATATCTGATTCCAGCTTTGAATATGATGCCGCTCTTGGCAAATATAAACGTTATTCAGGTGGAGAGCAAATGGTCGATTTAGGTACAAATGACCCCATCTTACTAAATAATATTTTTATTATTGAAGCCAACCATCAAGTAATCGATTCGGTTGGACGCCGCGATATTGATTTCAAGTCTGGCGGAAAAGCATATTTGCTGCAAATGGGCATGGTCAACGAAGTAGAATGGGCTAATAAGAATGGCCAGATTGTTCCTATTAAAGATGGTGTAGAAGTGCCATTGGTTCAAGGGAAAACGTGGGTCAATGTTGTACCGGCAAACCCTGGGCTACAAAAAAGTGTTTCGTTTAATCTGAAATAACATTTTATCAATTAAAGGAGTAAGGAATATGCAAATAAATAAATTGCGTGGAAAAGAACTTGATCAATTATTTCAAGCCGTTCTTACATTAAAAGATATGGAAGAATGCTATCGTTTCTTTGACGATTTGTGCACAATTAATGAAATACAATCGTTAGCACAGCGGCTAGACGTAGCGCGAATGTTGTCGGACGGAAATACGTACCATAAAATAGAAACAGAAACAGGGGCAAGTACGGCAACTATTTCACGTGTGAAACGTTGTTTAAATTTTGGAAATGACACGTATGAAATGGTTCTTCAACGGATTAAAGATGAAAACAGCAAAACTGTCGAGGAATAAGAAAAGCGGAAGCGTCTAGAGGCGCTTCCGTTTTTCTTACAAGATAAGAAAGTATAAAATTTTCGACTTTGAGAATTGTCCAGCTCCAGCGCCCAGCGGCTAGTGTACTTCGCCCTTTTCCCTACGATAAGTCAACATCGGATCGCTATCGCTCTCCGTGTTTCCTTTATCTCAGTCAAAGTGCTCCAGTCCATACGCAACGGGCGCTTCCGCTTTTCTTACAATAAAAGAATTTATAACATTGGACTTCGAGAAATGTCCAGCTCCAAGGCGCCTTCCGCTTTTCTTACTGGTTATCTTTTCTATAAATTGAATCATTGTTTTATTTTTTTATCGAATCGTCAAATGATATAATGGTGAAATGGATAGATAAATGGGAGGATTTTTAGATGTATGATTTTCGCGAGTGGCGGCATGTGTTTAAACTCGATCCAAATAAAGAAATATCCGATGAAAAGTTAGAGAAAATATGCGAATCAGGTACGGATGCGGTGATAGTTGGTGGAACTGACGGGGTGACACTCGAAAACGTTCTCGACTTAATGTCAAGAATTCGCAGGTATACCGTTCCATGTGTCCTCGAAGTATCAAGTGTTGAGACCGTTACACCTGGATTTGACCTCTACTTCATTCCGACCATCTTAAATAGCAATGATACAAAATGGGTTACAGGATTACACCATCAAGCCGTAAAAGAATTCGGCGAAATTATTGATTGGGAAGAATTTGCCATGGAAGGATACTGTATTTTGAACGAGGATTGCAAGGCGGCAAAATTGACGAACGCCAATGCAAACATTATGACTGATGAAGTTAAGGCCTATGCGATGATGGCAGAAAAGATGTTCAAGCTCCCAATCTTCTATTTAGAATATAGCGGTACGTACGGGGATCCTACATTAGTAGCTGACGTGAAAAAAGTCCTTGAAAGTACGACTCTTTTTTATGGCGGCGGCATTTCTACTGTTGAACAGGCAGCAGAAATGGCCAAGCATGCCGACGTTATTGTCGTCGGAAATGCCCTTTATGAAAACTTTGATCAAGCATTAGCAACAGTGAAAAGTGTTAGATAGAGTTTGCTATAAAATGAAATGAACGATAAAATAAAAATAAGAACAAATGTTTGTAATGGTGGTGAAAGAAGTGCAATTTTTAACTGAAAAGCTATTAAACGGCTTGAACCCAGAGCAGCAAAGTGCTGTTAAAGCTACTGACGGCCCACTTCTATTGATGGCGGGTGCCGGCAGTGGAAAGACGAGAGTGTTAACGCATCGAATTGCTTATTTAATCGTAGAAAAACGAGTTAATCCCTATAACATTCTAGCGATCACGTTTACAAATAAGGCTGCGCGCGAAATGAGGGAAAGAATCGGGAAAATGATGGGTGGAGTTGCCGAAGAAATTTGGATTTCTACCTTTCACTCGATGTGTGTAAGAATCCTACGCAGGGATATCGATCGGATGGGCTTTAACCGCAATTTTACGATTTTGGACACGACCGACCAGCTATCTGTCATTAAAGGAATCCTTAAGGACAAAAATCTTGATCCGAAGAAGTTTGACCCTCGCGCGATCTTAGGGTCTATCAGCTCAGCTAAAAACGAATTGATTGAACCAGAAGAATATGCGAAAACGGCTGGAGGTTACTTTGAACAAACCGTAAGTGACGTTTACGAAGAATATCAAAAAAGGTTACGGAAAAATCAAGCGCTCGATTTTGACGATCTGATTATGATGACGATTCAATTATTTAAGCGCGTACCAGATGTGCTTGAGTATTACCAACGCAAGTTTCAATATATTCATGTCGATGAGTATCAGGATACGAACAGAGCGCAATATATGTTAGTCAAAATGCTCGCAAATCGGTTCCAAAATCTTTGTGTTGTAGGGGATTCTGACCAGTCGATTTACAGGTGGCGCGGAGCAGATATCGCCAATATTCTTTCGTTCGAAAAAGACTATCCGAACGCAACGGTTATTCTCCTCGAGCAAAACTATCGCTCTACCAAAAGAATTCTTTTAGCAGCAAATAAGGTCATCGCCAATAACATGAACCGGAAGGCGAAAAATCTTTGGACAGAAAATGCTGAAGGAAACAAACTGGTTTATTACCGTGCCGATAGTGAGCAAGGTGAAGCACAATTCGTTGCTGGGAAAATTAAAGAATTAACTAGAAACAGCTCCCATAAGCTTGCTGACATTGCCATTCTTTATCGCACAAACGCGCAGTCTCGTGTCATGGAGGAAGTGCTGCTTAAATCGAATATTGAGTACAGTATTGTCGGTGGCACAAAGTTCTATGACAGAAAAGAAATCAAAGACATGCTTGCCTATTTGCGCTTGATTTCCAATCCAGATGATGACATTAGCTTGCAGCGTGTCATCAATGTTCCAAAGCGTGGAATTGGGTCAACCTCGGTCGATAAAATCGCCGATTTTGCAACTATGCATGATATATCACTATACCAAGCAATTGACTCCGTTGAACTGATTGGGCTAAGTCCAAAAACTACAAAAGCAGCACGTGAATTTCGTGATTTAATCCGTAATTATACCAATATGCAAGAGTTCCTTTCGGTAACAGAATTAGTCGAAGAAGTTCTTGAAAAGACAGGTTACCGGGAGATGCTTAAAGCGGAAAAGTCGCTCGAAGCGCAGAGCCGCCTAGAAAACCTTGAGGAATTATTATCTGTTACGAAAAGCTTCGAAGATTCAAGCGAAGATAAAAGTCTAGTGGCTTTCTTAACTGACTTAGCGCTCGTTGCTGACATTGATTCGCTCGATGATGATGGGGAAAAAGCAGATTCAATCACCCTTATGACCTTGCACTCGGCAAAAGGATTGGAATTCCCAGTTGTTTTCTTGATAGGTCTGGAAGAAGGTGTCTTCCCGCATAGCCGCTCTCTGATGGAAGAAGTTGAGATGGAAGAAGAACGTCGCTTGGCTTATGTGGGAATTACCAGAGCAGAGCAATGCTTATTTATCACAAATGCCCAAATGAGAACATTGTTTGGCAGAACTAATATGAACCCGGCTTCAAGGTTTATCGCTGAAATACCAGAAGACCTGATTGAAGGTGTCGAACCGGAGACCCGCATGAATACGCCATTTGGTTCAGGTGGGAGATCATTTGGTTCATCAGGAACCTCTTTTGGAGGGCCAAGAAGTTCATTTGCCACTCCGGCAGCACAAAGAAAACCGGTGACACGACCAGTTTCAGCGGCATCTGGCGGGGAGGAAGTCGGCTGGAAGGTTGGCGATAAAGCCGAGCACGGTAAATGGGGAATTGGAACGGTCGTCAGTGTAAAAGGCCAAGGCGAAGGAACCGAGCTTGATATTGCCTTTCCGAGCCCGGTTGGCATCAAACGCCTGCTAGCTAAATTTGCACCAATTAAAAAGGCATAGCTATCGCACTTGGTAAAAGGGGCGGAGCGCCGTAAAAGCGAAACAGTTTATCCAATCTGAGCGGAAAATGTACATCCTTTTACTTTGAAAAAGTGAAGCCCAGTTTTGCTCGCACCGTATTATTAGGTTAGGATGGTTCTATTAATGGATTTCCAAAGGTGTGAAATGCCATTTGCGTTTTGAATGAGTTAGATAGGTGAGGAAAAAGTTAGGAAAGGGCTGAATAGATGGACCTTCAAATTGCGGAACAGAAAATTGCTGAACTTAGAAGCCTATTAAATCATTATGGCTATGAATATTATGTGTTAGATAAACCATCCGTACCGGATGCTGAATATGACAAATTAATGCAGGAGCTTTTGGAACTGGAAGGGAAATTCCCACAATTAAAGTCACCTGATTCCCCTTCCGAGCGTGTTGGCGGTAAGGTGCTCGATTTATTTGAAAAAGTGGAGCACCGGACGCCGATGTTAAGCCTTGGGAATGCCTTTAATGAACAGGATTTAAGGGATTTTGACCGCCGTATCCGTCAAGCGGTCGGCGATGACTTTTCCTATGTATGTGAGCTGAAAATTGACGGCCTCGCTGTGTCCTTACGCTATGAGGACGGTTTGTTTGTCCAAGGGGCTACCCGTGGGGATGGAACAATTGGAGAAGATATTACGGCGAATTTAAAAACGATTAAATCCATTCCGCTTCGTTTACGGGAACCTGTTTCGTTAGAGGTCCGCGGTGAAGCTTATATGCCAAAGCGTTCGTTTGAAGCCTTGAATCTTGCAAGAGAGGATCGTGGCGAGGAGCTTTTTGCGAATCCTCGGAACGCAGCTGCAGGATCACTTCGACAGCTTGATCCGAAGATTGCCGCTTCAAGAAGACTGGACGTCTTTCTATACGGAGTTGGAAATCCGGATGCCATTACGATAGGGGCTCATAGTGAAGGCTTGGATTACTTGGATCATCTCGGTTTTAAAACGAATAAAGAGCGGCGGAAATGCGCTTCCATTGAGGAAGTTGTCCAGTTTGTTAGTGGATGGGTAGAAAAACGCCCACATCTTCCCTATGAAATTGACGGAATCGTCATCAAAGTTGATTCCCTCAAGCAGCAGGCTGAACTCGGGACAACGGCAAAAAGCCCACGCTGGGCGATTGCGTATAAGTTCCCAGCAGAAGAAGTGGTTACCACTCTTTTAGATATCGAGTTAAGTGTCGGCAGAACCGGGGTCATTACACCTACAGCACTTCTTAAACCTGTAAAGGTAGCCGGAACAACCGTACAGCGTGCATCCTTGCATAATGAGGATTTAATCCGTGAAAAAGATATAAAAATTGGTGATAAAGTCGTCATTAAAAAAGCGGGTGATATTATTCCGGAAGTGGTCAATGTTCTGGAGGATCTGCGGACTGGCGAAGAAGTGGAATTCCATATGCCAACCCATTGTCCGGAGTGTGAAAGTGAGCTTATCCGGCTTGAGGGTGAAGTGGCATTACGCTGTATCAATCCTAAATGCCCGGCGCAAATTCGCGAAGGATTGATTCACTTTGTATCAAGGAATGCGATGAACATTGATGGGCTTGGAGAAAAGGTCATCAGCCAGCTGTTTGCGGAGAAATTAATCAGCGATGTTGCTGACATTTATAAGCTGACAAGTGAACAGCTAATAGCTCTTGAAAGAATGGGCGAAAAATCAGTTTCTAACCTATTAAAAGCCATCGAAGCTTCCAAAAGCAATTCACTAGAAAAGCTGTTATTTGGTCTTGGTATTCGTCATGTCGGAGCGAAAGCGGCCAAAACGCTGGCAATAAGTTTTGATACCATGAATAAACTTGCGATAGCTTCCAAGGACGAATTAATGGCGATTAACGAAATCGGAGATAAAATGGCCGAATCGATTGTTAGTTTCTTCGAACAAGAAGAAGCGAAAGAATTAATCGAAGAATTAGCCGCTGCTGGCGTTAATATGGAATATAAGGGAGCAAGACCAATTTCTCCTGCAGAATTTGACTCTATTTTTGCCGGAAAAACGGTTGTCCTTACAGGAAAGCTGGAGCAGTTATCACGAAATGAAGCCAAGGAAAAGATTGAAGCGCTCGGCGGTAATGTAGCAGGGAGCGTAAGTAAAAAAACACATCTCGTCATTGCGGGTGCTGATGCAGGTTCCAAGTTAGCAAAAGCACAAGAGCTGGGCATTGAAGTATGGGATGAGGAAAAACTTATAGTAGAATTAAATAATTAAGAGGTGTATCGACGTGAGAAAGCTCTCATTGCTCGCTCTCTCCCTTGTTTTTTTGCTGAGTGCCTGCGCACCCAACTTTCAGAAGCAAAATGAAGCTGTCCAAACAAAGGAGAAAGCAACAGGGAAGGCGATTATTCCTAAATATAATATATCTGATAAGTTTTATCGGACGATTTTGCCATTCCAGCCAGGGGAAGCACGCGGGCTGGTCGTTAGTAATATCAATACAAGATATGATTTAAATGAGTTTGAAATGGGCTTGATGAGGATAGCTCAAAATAGTTTTGATACAGAGAAATATTATTTTCAAGAAGGGCAGAAAATCAAAGGAAAGACAGTAAAACTTTGGTTGAATCGCCAGTACACAGATGCACAGCTAAAAGAAAATAAAATCAAAGAATCAGATAATATTGGCTTAAACCCAGTTAATTCCGGAACGGTCGCAGAACCAAGCAGCCCTATCTACTTAGCCCATATTTTAGAGCATGATTATTTAACAAAGGATGATAAGGGGAATGTTGCACTCGCTGGGGTGACGATTGGACTAGCTCTAAATTCTCACTACTATTATAAAGTTCCTCAAGGCAGTGGGACAATCGAAAAAGAGATGAAAATTCCTTTTGCTCAAATGGAAAAGGAAGGAAAGAAAATAGCGGAAGAAGTGGTCAAACGGCTGCGCGATATGAAGGACTTATCAGATGTGCCAATCACAATCGCTTTATTTGAACAACAAACTAAATCCTCCGTTGTGCCTGGCAGATTCATTACCTATACAACCGTTGATAAGGGCAGTTCGAGTTTAAAAAGCTGGGAAAATATTAATGAAAAGCACTATTTATTCCCTTCGACCGATGCCCAAAAAGACCATCGTGATGATTCAATCGCATTTTTAAACTTTAAGCAGGATGTAGAAAAATATTTTCCAAACTTTAATGGTGTAATTGGCAAAGCCTTTTATGTTGGGGATCAGCAGCAGGAATTGAATATCACGATTCCAATCCAATTCTATGGAAAAACAGAGGGAATTGGTTTTACTCAATACGTAACAGGATTAGTGATGGAGCATTTTCCTAAGTATCTTTCTGTTTCGGTAAGTGTAACCTCCGTAAATGGGCCTGAAGCACTCATCGTTAAAAAAGCTAATGATACCGAACCGTTTGTTTATATTTACCAATAAGATCCGGCTGTGAGGCTGGGTCTTTTTCTCTGAAAAAGGGGCGAAGCGTCGCAAAAATGAATGGGTCTATCCAATCGTAGTGAACAATATCCATTTCATGCGACGAATTATGTGAGGCTCAGCTCATTTCTGCTCACTCCGCCTTTATTGTGTTGGTGTACTACACATATCTCATGCATTTCATGATAGGTTGGAAGTTGAAACCAATGCAGGTTTTTTCGAATCTCCTTCATTGCGAGGCGTAAATGAATCATGATAGAATGGACAGTGGATGTAAACGTTTTAATACATAGGAGGTTTAAGAAATGGTACAACCTTATAAGCATGAACCATTTACAGATTTTACAGTGGAAGAAAACCGTCTAGCCTATCTTAAGGCGTTAGAAACTGTCGAAGGTTATTTAGGTCAAGATTATGATCTTGTTATCGGCGGTGAGAGAATTGCAACGGATGACAAAATCATTTCCTACAATCCAGCCAATAAAGAAGAAGTAATTGGCCGCGTTTCGAAAGCAAGCCAGGAGCTGGCTGAAAAAGCTATGCAGGCAGCAGTTGGAGCTTTTAAAACATGGAAAAAAACAAAGCCGGAAGTTCGCGCAGATGTGCTTTTTAAAGCAGCGACAATTATCCGCCGCCGCAAGCATGAGTTTTCTGCACTTTTAACAAAGGAAGCAGGGAAACCATGGAGAGAAGCGGATGCTGATACAGCAGAAGCAATTGATTTCCTTGAATATTATGGCCGCCAAATGTTAACAGTAAAAGATGGCGTACCAGTTCAAAGCCGTCCAAATGAATTCAATCGTTACAATTATATTCCACTAGGTGTAGGAATAATCATTTCACCATGGAATTTCCCATTAGCAATTATGGCAGGTACAACAGTGGCCGCGATTGTTGCCGGTAATACCGTTTTATTAAAACCAGCTTCAACTACACCAATTGTTGCGGCGAAATTTGTGGAAGTAATGGAAGAAGCGGGTCTGCCTAAAGGCGTCTTAAACTTCGTTCCAGGAAGCGGTGCTGAAGTAGGCGACTACTTAGTTGACCATAAAGATACTCGTTTTATCAGCTTTACAGGTTCACGCGATGTCGGTCTGCGCATATTCGAACGTTCGTCTAAATTGAATCCAGGTCAGGTATGGATGAAGCGCCTCATCGCTGAAATGGGCGGTAAAGATACAATCGTTGTTGACAGTGAAGCAGATCTTGAGCTTGCTGCTCAATCGATTGCTGCAGGAGCGTTTGGCTTCTCAGGTCAAAAATGTTCTGCATGTTCACGTGCAGTCATCGTTGAAGATGTATATGATCAAGTGTTGAACCGCGTGGTGGAATTAACCAATCAATTAACAGTCGGTGATCCAACTGAGCAAGGTACATTCATGGGCCCGGTTAATGACAATAATGCCTTCAAAAAAATTATGGAATACATTGAAATCGGCAAGGGTGAAGGCAAGCTGATGGCTGGCGGCGAAGGAGACAATTCTAAAGGCTATTTCATTAAGCCGACTATTATTGCCGATCTTGCACCAAATGCACGCATTATGCAGGAAGAAATCTTTGGTCCAGTGGTTGGTTTCACAAAAGCAAAAGATTTCACGGAAGCAATCGAAATTGCTAACAACACGGAGTACGGCTTGACAGGTGCTGTAATTACAACAAACCGCGCCCATTTGGAACAGGCTCGTGAAGACTTCCATGTTGGTAACCTTTACTTCAACCGTTCTTGTACAGGTGCGATTGTGGGCTATCAGCCATTTGGTGGCTTCAATATGTCCGGAACTGACTCCAAAGCGGGCGGCCCAGACTACTTGTTGCTCCATATGCAAGCTAAAACAACTTCCGAAATGTACTAATATCATAGAAAAAACCTCTTTCCACGGGAAGAGGTTTTTTACTATAGTATTAGAATTAAATTATTAGACATTGAGAATTATCCAGCCCAAGTAGCCAATCGGCTAGTGTATGTCACGCTTCTCCCTACGCCACTAAACGTGCGCCTGGCCTTATGGTGGTTTAGGCTCCTACTATGGCACATTCACGACAAACGGAACGGTAAATACTTTTCCTTCGTATTTAAACTGGCCCCAGACTTTATAAACTCCTTTTTCAGGAAAAATGGTCATAAATATGATATTCGGTCCATTTCCTGATGTGGTCATTGGATGGATGTGTAAGTATTTTTCAGCGTCGGCGCTCATAGCAACCGTATGGCCCATGGCCCCTAAATAGGGCTGCAGGTTTTTTATCGGTTTATTGGTTGCTGCATCATTGATGGTAAACGTCATATGGATAGTCTTGCCTGCAGCAAGTTGACTAAACGTGAGGGAAACCTTTTTGCCATCAACCACTTTGGTAAACTCTTTATCAGGAATGAGCGGTTCCTCCTTTGCCGGCTCTCCATCAATATGGAGCCAATGACTTTCCACACTACTATCACCACCGCCCTTTGGAGTAAACTCAGCAATAACCTTGTAGTCCCCTCCAGATGGGAAGGTTTCCGTAATATCAAATTCCCCATTCCCATGATATTTTGGGTGGATGTGGGAAAAATAAGCTAAATCTTTACTAACAATAAATAAATGCATTTTTTTCTCATGAACAGTTTCAAATGATTGGATTCGTTTATCAGATTTATCCTTTATTAAAATGGAAATGGGAATTTCCTTGTTTGCTTGCGGATGGTCCTCGATTTTCCATTCAGATTTTGTTGGCACCACATTCGTTGGTGTTGCACTCATTGTATGGCTCATAGTCGACTTAGGGACTTTTATGGAATTACAGGCAGATAGGAATACAGTGGAAAATAAAAAAATGACAATAACAATATGTTTCATGGGTCATTCTCCCTTCAAGGCATAGTCCATTTATTTAATGTACATTACCTTATTAAACCAATGCAAGAATTTTATGTAAAAAAGTAACCAAATACACTATAATGATGATAAAATAAGGAAAGCAAGTTGACAATGAAACAATTTAGCTAGGAAATTCGTCTGCTAAAGAAAAGAGAGATTTTACTAGTGTATCTTTGATGTTATTTGAATAACATGCAGGTTTTGGAGGAAAGCAATTGATACCGTTATATTTATTGCATATTACAACTGTTGAGCACAGTGAAAGCTTGCTTTGGACATTTTTAACCTGTAACGTATTTGTCGTCACAGCGGGAATTGTATTTATGTATAAATTATTTACCCAAAAAAAGGTCCGCGGTGCCGGAATCGTGTTTGGAATCGCCATAGCTATTAATTATATCCTAATAGCCATTTTTGGAGATCCATTTGACCTGCTGGGATAAGGTCCGGAGAGGGGATGATGTAATTGAAATATTACCGATTATGGGTTGTTGCCTTTTTATTAAAATTTATTGGGTCTGCCTGGGATGCTTCTTATCACTTTAAGTATTTGTTTGAAGAATATTCGATTCCCCATATTGTCAATACCCTTGGCTTTGCCTTGGGAGCCTATTTATTATTTCAGGAGTGGCGGCGCTCACATTACATGGATCAATTTTCACGAAATCTGATAACAATTGGATATGTATTGTTCCTAATCGGAATTCCCTTAGATTTTACCTATCACATTGCCTATGGAATTGATTTAACAACGTGGAGTCCGACCCATTTTATTTATTACATTGCCACAGGTATTATGATTTTTGGGGTCTGGCGCGGCTACTATAGGTTTACTAGAGATGTGAAACCGACCTGGAAGTCGATGCACACGTGGTTTGCGATGTTTTTACTTGAATGCTTGATGTTTCCGAATATGCAGCAGGAAAATGGAGCTATTTCTTATGATCAATATATTCATGGAAAGTCTATTGCCTCAAAGGAGATTCTCGAACTCATCTCAGACCCTGCGTCACAAATTTTTGGTGGTATCCCGGAGTGGGTTTATCCGATTTATTCTGTGTTAATGGTTGCCCTGCTGACGGTCATAATCATTCGGATTTTCCGCGACTTTAACATACCTGTCATGGGTGCAGTGCTTTATATCTTGCTTAGATTTGTCGGGAAGGCCACTTTTGCGGCGGTTGGTTATCCGACCTCCTATGTACCAATCACCCTTTTATTTATCCCGCTTTTCTATTTATTGTTTAGAAAAACTAACTGGATGGCTGGGTTAGCAGGCAGTTTGGTTTACTTCCTTGTACTATATGGCATCCATAAATCCGGTATGCTGATAACGCCGCCGCTGGAATTATGGGAGCTTGTCCCTGTTGCCATAATGGGTGTCCTAGTTCCAGTTATAATTGCACGTGTAAAACCTGTTCCACTGTTTAAAAAAAATAAACAACCAGCGTAACAAGAAGAGGGTGCCTGACACTCTCTTTTTTTATGACAAATATGTGAAATTCTTCACATATAGTGGTTAAAAAGTGACGTACCTCACAATTTTTTAAGACTCATGGATTTACAATTTAACTATATAGAAACCTTATTAATCATAAAAAAAGATTAAACATATAGGGAGAGACCCAAAATGAAAAAACTAGTGATGATTGGAAACGGAATGGCTGGAGTTAGAACGATTGAAGAAATCCTCAAAACGGCACCAGAGCAATTTGATATAACTATTTTTGGACAAGAACCATACCCAAACTACAATCGGATTAAATTATCTAATATCCTTCAGGGTGATACAAACTTTGAAGAAATTATCATTAATCCATTGGAATGGTACAAAGAAAATCAAATTCAATTATTTACAGGCGAAGCAGTTGTGAAAATTGATGTTGAAGCAAAACGTGTTATCAGTGACCAAGGCCGTGAAGTCGACTATGATGAGTTGATTATCGCGACAGGCTCGAATTCTTTCATCCTGCCCATTCCGGGTGCAGACAAAATAGGAGTAACAGGATTTCGTGATATAAAAGATTGTGAAATGATGATTAAATCAGCAGCACAATATAAAAAGGCCGTAGTGATTGGCGGCGGACTGCTAGGTCTTGAAGCAGCAAGAGGACTGTTGAATCTTGGGATGAAGGTTGACGTTGTTCACCTCATGCCCAATTTAATGGAGCGCCAGTTGGACCCAATTGCCTCTCATATGCTGAAAAATGAACTCGAAGCTCAAGGCATGAACTTTTTAATGGAAAAAGAAACCGTCGAAATCCTTGGCGACGAACGTGTAACAGGTCTGCGTTTTAAAGACGGTTCTGAAGTCGATGCCGATCTTGTTGTCATGGCGATAGGGATAAAATCTAATAAAGAAGTGGCAAAGAACTGTGGAATTTACGTCAATCGAGGAATTGTCGTCAATGATTTCATGGAAACCAGCGTACCACATGTATATGCGGTTGGAGAATGTGCTGAGCACAGAGAAATGGTCTATGGTTTGGTGGCGCCCTTATATGAACAAGGGAAAGTACTCGCCAACCGCATTAGCGGACTGGTCGGAGAACCTTATCAAGGCTCGATAACGGGGACACAGCTAAAGGTGGCAGGTATTGACTTGTTCTCAGCCGGAGAGATTTTTGAAGATGGTTCGACCAAATCAATCATGGTTTACAACGAATATGACGGCATTTATAAAAGGGTGTTAACAAGAAATAACTTGATTGTAGGGATTGTTCAATATGGTGACACAAAGGAAAGTACCAAGCTGTTCCGAATGCTAACGAAAAAAGAAGATATCAGTGGGACGGCAATTTTCCAAACAGAGTGTGGAACAGGGGACAGTAACGATGTTGCCGCGATGCCAAATGATGAATTGGTTTGTGGCTGTAATGGTATCACAAAAGGTGCGATTGTAGAGGCTATTCAAACACAAGGACTTACAACTCTTGATCAGGTCAGCCATTGTACGAACGCCGGTCGTTCTTGCGGCCGCTGTAAGCCAATGGTCAGCCAAATTCTTAAATATACACTTGGAGATCAATTTGATGCAGCTACTGCTCAGAAAACAAGCATTTGCGGATGTACCACTGTAAGCCGCGAGGAGTTGGTGGAGGAAATCAAGGCGAAGGGCTTAACAAGTGTGAAAGAGGTCATGAACGTCCTTGAGTGGAACAATGAGGAAGGCTGTACGAAATGCCGTCCTGCTATCAACTATTACCTTGGTATGATTCACATGGATGAATACAAGGATGACCGTGATTCCCGACTTGTCAATGAAAAGATGCACGCCAACATTCAAAAGGATGGAACATACTCCGTTGTACCGAGAATGTATGGCGGCATCACCACAGCGGCAGATTTGAAAAAAATTGCCGAAGTGGCTGAAAAATTTAATGTTCCTTTAGTAAAATTAACAGGTGGACAACGGATTGGTTTGTTCGGCGTGAAGAAAGAAGACCTTCCAGGTATGTGGGAGGAGCTGGATATGCCGTCCGGTTATGCTTACGGAAAAACACTTCGCACCGTAAAAACCTGTGTTGGCGCGCAATTCTGTCGCTACGGCACACAGGATTCGATGGCACTCGGAATTGAACTCGAAAAGAAATTTGAGCGTCTTGATACGCCGCATAAAGTAAAAATGGGTGTATCTGCCTGCCCAAGAAACTGCTCCGAAGCTGGAATTAAAGACATCGGCTTTGTCGGCATCGATGGCGGCTGGGAGATTTATGTCGCTGGTAACGGCGGTGTCGACCTTCGCCCTGCTGATTTACTGTGCACGGTGAAAACACAATCTGAGGTTATGGAAATGACCGGAGCCTACATGCAATACTACCGTGAAACGGCCAACTATTTGGAACGAACATCCAAATGGGTTGAACGTCTTGGACTGAAACATGTGCAGGAAGTCCTTGCAGATCATGAAACTCGTAAAGCATTAAACGAGCGTATGGATAAAACATTGAAAAAGTACATTGAACCTTGGAATGAAGCGATTCAAAGTGAAGAAATTCAAGATAAATATTATGTAAAACACACAATCATGGCAGGGAGTGAAACAAAATGATCAAAACGCTGACCCGAATTCCAGTAGCAAACTATTCGAATTTAAAGGCTAGGGCGGGCTATTCTATTAAAATGGATGACAAAGAAATTGCTTTATTTAAAATCTCAAACGGTAACGTTTATGCACTTGAAAACCGCAGTCCTCACCCAAAAGGTGGGGTCCTTTCGGAGGGACTTGTCAGCGGCGAATTTGTTTACTGTCCCGTCTTTGATTGGAAAATCTCGTTAATAGATGGTAAGGTGCAGGCACCGGACGATGGCCAAGTAACGACTTTTCAAGTGGAAATACATGAGGATATCGTTTTTATCGTTTTATAGAACAACAGGGAAGGAGGCTGCATGATGAAAGCAGGAAAAGTATTTTTAGTAGGAGCAGGACCAGGGGATATTGGTTTAATCACCGTTAAAGGATTGGAAGCCATTAAGCAAGCCGAAGTGATATTATATGACCGTCTTGCTAACCCAAAGCTATTGGATTTCGCCGTGGACGATTGTGAACTGATTTACTGTGGCAAACTACCTGACCGTCATATTTTACGCCAAGAAAACATCAACGACCTTTTGGTTGAAAAGGCATTAGCCGGAAAAACAGTCGTTCGTTTAAAAGGCGGTGACCCTGGCGTTTTTGGCCGCGTTGGTGAAGAAGCGGCAGCTCTTGTACAATACGAAATTCCTTTTGAAATCGTTCCTGGCATTTCATCGGGGATTGCAGCCCCTCTTTATGCGGGAATTCCTGTAACCCATCGTGAATATGCTGAATCCTTCGCAGTGGTAACGGCACATGACAAGTCGAAAGAGGGAAAGCCTTTGCTTGATTGGGAAGGCCTTGCTCGCAGTGTGGATACGATTGCTTTTTACATGGGAGTCGGAAATTTGCCGTTTATTTGTGAGAACCTATTGCGTTATGGAAAACCATCAACCACACCGGTTATTTTAATTCAGTGGGGTACATTCGGCCGCCAAAAGACTTTGCAAGGTACTCTTGCAGATATTTCTGCAAAGGTCTTGGAGGAGAAATTCAGTAATCCTGCGATTATCCTTGTCGGGGAGGTCATTGCTCTTCGGGAAAAAATCAGCTGGTTTGAGAAAAAGCTGTTGTATGGCCGACAAATATTGCTTGCTCGAACGAGTGCCGGCCCTAGTGAATTAGCAAGGGAATTGATGGATCAAGGTGCAGATGTAATTGAATTTCCGAAATGGAAAAAGGTCAAGCTACCTATTAATCTAGCAAAAGTGACAAGCTATGAAAAAATTTTTTTTGCTTCACCAGAAAATGTTGCTGAATTTTTTACAACTGTAATAGAAAGTGGAATGGATATTCGAAAAATACGTGCAGATTTCTATGGAGCATCTATTAAATCGATTAAGGCATTAAAGGAAAGAGGGGTTATCGCAAAGCTCTCAGAGGAAATGCCAGAGTCAGGTGACTTGCTCATTGTCGGTGATGACAGCACGTTGAAAAAAGAATATAGAAATGCAGATATATTAATCACCAGCAAGAAAGAGCTAGACTTTAAATTCGTTCCTATTTTTAAAAGAATGCTAGAGGAAGCGGATATCGATACAGTGGTATTCCCTAGCAGTGGGTCCGTTGAACCGTTTGTGGAAGGATTAAGAGAATGTGGCATAAGCGCTGAGGAGCTCTTAACGAATGTACAGGTTGTCAGTATGGGAAACCAAACAATCGATGCAGTTATGGACTTTGGTCTTCGGTCAATAGGAATGCCAAAAAAGGCAACAAAAGAAGCCTTGGTTGAATTCTTGGCAGCAAAGCAAGTTGAGGATGTGTAGGCATGGAGGCTATCATTTATATTGCCCATGGAAGCAGAAGGGAAGCCGCTAACGAGAAGTTTCGTATTTTTATCAAAAAGGTAATGGAGCAGTCTACTGCTGCCATCCAAGCCTATGGATATCTTGAACATGCCGAACCATCGATCAATCAGGCGATTGCAAGGTGTATTGAACAAGGGGCAGATGAGATCAAAGTTGTCCCTGTTTTCTTGTTGCCGGGTATTCATGCAAACATTGATATTCCAGTTGAATTGGAAAAACATCAAAACATTGTATGCCATTATGGGAAACCACTTGGTGTTGATGACATCATGACTGAGATTCTTGTCACCCGGTTGGCCGAGGCTGGTTTTGCGAAACGAGAAGAAGAGACGGTATTGCTGGTGGGGCACGGTAGCCGGGTACCTGAAGCGGAGGTTGAATTTGAAAAACTAGCAAAACGTTTAGCTAAGAAAATTGACAGAGCTGTTCACACTGCCTACTTAACCACTTCTCCTTTTTATCATGAAACGGCGGAAAGGCTTTTGGGTCAGAAGGTTTATATTCTTCCTCACTTCTTGTTTTCCGGAGGATATAACATCAAAATAAAGAAAGAACTCGATAAGACAGACGGGATGATTTTTTGCAGCCCGGTTGGTTTTGATGATAAATTAATATCGCTAATCGAAAAACGAACCAGTGAGGTGGGGAATGATCACAAATTATCCGATTATGTTACGGCTTGAAGGGAAAAAGGTAGTAGTGGTTGGCGGCGGAAAAGTGGCTGAGCGGAAAGTAACCGGTCTGCTTGAGACAGGGGCACGGGTGATGATGATTAGCCCGGAGGCAACGGATGAGCTTAAAAGGCTTGCAGATGAAGGCAAACTTGATTGGCAGCAAAGGCTATTTTCCCAAGATGATTTGAAAGATGCGTTTCTGATTTTTGTGGCAACAAATGATACGACATTAAACCAGCAAATTAAAGATTCAGCGGGGTGTCACCAGCTTGTCACGATAGCTGATGATCCAGATGGATCGGACTTTCATCTGCCATCCTATTTTCAACGTGGACGCTTAAGCATAGCTGTTGCAACCGGCGGTGCGAGTCCAATGCTTGCCAGGAAAATTCGTGAGCAGCTAGAGCAGCAATTTGATGAGACATATGAGGAGTATTTGGACTTTCTTTTTTTAAAACGGCAATGGATTCTACAGGAAGTAGCAGATGCCACATTAAAAAGAAAACTTTTAACAGCGATTGTTAGTCCAGAGTTTTTAAACAGCAACAATCGGGAAGTTGATTTTCAGCAGTTATACGAAAAGATGATTTAAAAGCGGATACCTTCAATGGGAGGTGCCGCTTTTTTAGAAAGAAAATACTTCTTTTTAGGGGGGATTTTTGGTATTCATTTTGCCCGAAGAAAGGATCTTTGTATGCGTTCTTCGGTCATAAAGAGAGGAAAAGCCGAAGTAGAAGTGCGCTACGTAGGCATTCTCATGCAAAAAGAGAGCAAAAGCCGAAGTAGAAGTGCTCTACGTAGGCATTCTCTAACCAATGAAGACTATTGGTGACCGGAATCGAGGGGGAAACGAAAAAGTGGTAACCAATGAAGACCATTGGTGACCGAAATCGAGGAAAAACGAAAAAGTGGTAACTAATGAAGACTATTGGTGACCGGAATCAAGGGGGAAACGAAAAAGTGGTAACCAATGAAGGCTATTGGTGACCGGAATCAAGGGGGAAACGAAAAAGTGGTAACCAATGAAGACTATTGGTTACCGGAATCAAGGGGGAAACGAAAAAGTGGTAACCAATGAAGACTATTGGTGACCGAAATCGAGGAAAAAACGAAAAAGTGGTAACTAATGAAGGCTATTGGTGACCGGAATCGAGGAAAAAACGAAAAAGTGGTAACCAATGAAGACCATTGGTGACTGAAATCGAGGAAAAAAGAAAAAGTGGTAACCAATGAAGACTATTGGTGACCGAAATCGAGGAAAAAAGAAAAAGTGGTAACCAATGAAGACCATTGGTGACTGAAATCGAGGAAAAAACGAAAAAGTGGTAACTAATGAAGGCTATTGGTGCTCTACGTAGGCATTCGCTTGAAAAAAGAGAGCAAAAGCCGATGTAGAAGTGCTCTACGTAGGCCTTCGCCCGAAAAAAGAGAGGAAAAGCCGAAGTAGAAGTGCTCTACGTAGGTACTCTCCCGAAAAAAGAGAGCAAAAGCCGAAGTAGAAGCGCTCTACGTAGGTATTCGTCCGAAAAAAGAGAGCAAAAGCCGAAGTAGAAGTGCTCTACGTAGGTATTCGTCCGAAAAAAGAGAGCAAAAGCCGATGTAGAAGTGCTCTACGTAGGCATTCGCCCGAAAAAAGAGAGCAAAAGCCGATGTAGAACCGCTCTACGTCCGATTAATTATCTAGGAAGTTTCCTAATCATAGTTTTAAATACAATTTCCTTTTGACAAAACTCCATTTCCTTCACAAAACCAAGTTTTTCGTAAAGATGGATAGCCCGGGTATTAAACGCTGCCACGGTAAGGCGGATAGGGCAGGGACCGTGCACTTCTCTAATATGATTAAGGATGTATGAAAAAAATAAAAGCCCTAACCCTTTACCTGTAAACATTGGATTCATTCCAATGCCGACATCTATGTAATCTTGAGGATAAGCGCTAAAATAGGTTCCATTCGGTACCTTTGCTGATTCTCCGATACAGAAAAATCCAATTAACTCTTCTTGCTGATCTAAAATTGCAAAATATGAGTTATTTAGCAATTCACTTCGTGCGTCCACGCTGAACTCATTGTTATAAAAGTCATAAGGTGCATCATAGCTCCAATTTAATATTTCCTCTGCGAAAATATCATCCATTTCCCTCACAAATAACTGCATAACGCACCTCCTCGCCCCTATAGGTCAGAATACTCATTAGATAAAAACGATATATATCACGCTCTTTGAACTATCTTTATAAAATTAACTATATATCAATAGGGGAATTTTACCTATTTTTATAAAACTTTCAGAAAAGTAGTTCCACTTTTGAAAAATGTGTTATATAATACAAAACTATAAAGGTAATTGTATTATAACAAAGAGGTGATGTAATTCATGTCGACTCAGACGACAGGTATTGAAGTGGTTGGGGCTCTGAAAGCCCAGTATGAAGAAATTTTGACACCCGAAGCATTGAATTTCATTGAAGAATTAGAGCAAAACTTTGGCGCAAGAAGAGTGGAACTGTTACAGTCCAGGCAAAAACGCCAAAAGGAAATCAATCAAGGAAAATTGCCGGATTTCCTTCCTGAGACAAAGCAGATCCGAAATGGCGACTGGACGATTGCGCCACTGCCGCAAGACCTTCAAGACCGCCGGGTCGAAATTACCGGACCTACAGATCGCAAAATGGTCATCAATGCTCTGAATTCAGGTGCAAAGGTATTTATGGCCGATTTCGAGGATGCCACTTCACCGACATGGGAAAATATCATCGAGGGACAAATCAACTTACGAGATGCAGTAAATCGGACGGTTAGTTTTGAAAATCCGAATGGGAAAAAATATGTGCTAAATGAGGAAACAGCAGTACTGTTCGTACGGGCCCGCGGTCTTCACTTAGAAGAAAAACATGTGTTATTGAACGGTAAACCAATCTCAGGAGGTTTTTTCGACTTTGGAATGTACTTTTTCCATAATGTAAAAAATTTATTAGCAAGAGGATCGGGTCCTTATTTTTACCTGCCAAAGCTTGAAAGCCACCTGGAAGCACGACTTTGGAATGATGTATTTGTCTATGCACAGGAGAGACTTGGAATTGCTCAAAGTACCATTAAAGCAACCGTCTTAATCGAAACGATCATGGCTGCGTTTGAGATGAATGAAATTTTATATGAGCTAAAGGAACACTCCGCCGGTTTGAACTGTGGCAGATGGGATTATATTTTCAGTTACTTGAAAAAGTTACGTAACAACGATGATGTCATTCTTCCGGATCGTTCCCAGGTAACGATGACCGCACCGTTTATGCGTTCGTACTCTTTACTAACGATTCAAACCTGTCATCGCCGCAAGGCCCCAGCGATGGGGGGAATGGCTGCTCAAATTCCAATTCGCAATAATCCGCAGGCAAATGAAGAAGCATTCGGAAAAGTTCGCGTTGATAAAGAGCGGGAAGCCCATGACGGTCATGATGGTACATGGGTAGCACACCCTGGGCTTGTGCCAGTAGCGTTAGAAGTATTCAACCGAGAAATGCCGATAGCGAACCAGATTCATACTGCCAAGCAGCAAAAAATCACCGTTACCGCTCAGGATTTACTTGAAGTACCCGGCGGAACAATTACCGAAGCAGGTGTCCGTACGAATATCAATGTGGGCATTCAATATGTGGCTTCCTGGTTATCGGGAAGAGGAGCTGCGCCAATCTACAATTTAATGGAGGATGCGGCAACAGCTGAAATTTCACGGTCCCAGCTTTGGCAGTGGATTCGCCACCCGAAAGGCAACCTAAACGATGGCAGGAAGGTAACGGCTGAGATGTATGAGCAATTGAAACTTGAGGAATTGGAAAAAATCAAGCAGGAAATCGGCGAACAAGCCTATGAAGGAGGAAGGTTTGACGAAGCAGTGAGATTATTTGACGGTTTAATATTAAAAAATGAATTTGTTGACTTTATCACTTTACCTGGATATGAGCTTTTGTAGAAGTTGCCTATGTTTTTTATAAGCTTTAATAAAAATACATTTTACTAGATTGGTAGGAGGAATTTGAAAATGACTGATTCGAGAGTAACTATGTTGCAGGAAAGCTGGGAATTAGATAAGCGTTGGCAAGGGATTACTAGACCGTATACGCCAGAGGATGTCATTAAGCTCCGCGGTTCCGTCGATATTGAACATACATTAGCACGGGTAGGCTCTGAAAAGCTTTGGAAGCTATTAAATGAAGAGGATTATGTAAATGCCCTTGGTGCGTTAACAGGAAATCAGGCAGTGCAGCAGGTTAAAGCAGGGCTGAAAGCCATCTACTTAAGCGGCTGGCAGGTGGCGGCAGATGCAAACCTTTCGGGGCATATGTATCCGGACCAAAGCTTGTACCCAGCGAACAGTGTTCCAAGTGTGGTCAAAAGAATTAATCAAGCATTGCAGCGTGCGGACCAAATCACTCATTCAGAGGGAGACAATTCCGTTGATTGGTTTGCTCCAATTATCGCTGATGCCGAAGCTGGCTTTGGTGGCCAGTTAAACTGCTTTGAATTAATGAAAGGAATGATTGAAGCGGGTGCGTCAGGCGTGCATTTCGAAGATCAGCTTTCTTCTGAGAAAAAATGTGGTCACTTAGGCGGAAAAGTATTGTTACCAACACAAACGGCGGTTCGCAACTTGATTGCCGCACGTTTAGCAGCGGACGTCATGGGCGTTCCAACGGTATTAGTTGCCCGGACGGATGCCAATGCTGCCGATTTAATTACGAGTGATATCGATATGAATGATGCACCGTTCATTACTGGTGAGCGGACTGGGGAAGGTTTCTTCCGAGTTAACGCTGGAATTGAACAAGCGATTGCTCGTGGTTTAGCGTATGCACCTTATGCGGACCTCATTTGGTGTGAAACCTCCGAGCCAAACATTGAGGAGGCAAAACAATTTGCCGAAGCGATCCATGAACAGTTCCCGGGTAAATTGCTAGCATATAACTGCTCACCATCCTTCAATTGGAAAAAGAAACTCACTGAAGAAACGATTGCTACATTCCAAGAGGAGCTTGGAAAAATGGGCTACAAGTTCCAGTTCGTAACCCTTGCCGGCTTCCATGCTTTGAACCACAGTATGTTCGAGCTTGCTCACGGCTACAAAGAGCGCGGGATGGCAGCCTACTCCGAATTGCAGCAAGCTGAATTCGACAGTGAGCAATACGGCTATACAGCTACACGCCACCAGCGTGAGGTTGGTACAGGTTACTTTGACCAAGTATCAATGGTCATCACAGGTGGAACATCTTCAACCACAGCACTGAAAGGTTCAACTGAGGAGGCACAATTTACGGGTGCCACTAAAAAATAAATGTAGTGTAATCCTTCTCTCCTATTGGAGGGAGGGATTTTTTAGTTGCCGCACACTTACTTGCGGATAAGGGGGTGTAACTTGCGTAAAAAGTGGTGCAACTTGCGGATAAGAGGGTGTAACTTGCGAATAAAGTGGCCAACTTGCGGATAATGGACTTCTGTCAATAAAATAGACTTTTTTCTGCCAAGTAGTGGCGTATTTTTTTCTTCCGCGCTTCATTCCCATTTCGCTTGGAGGCCTCGTACCTAAAGGAACAATTAAAAAAACA
>NZ_CALBWS010000041.1 GCF_937468385.1 Neobacillus rhizosphaerae | reverse complement strand
TCACTAGACGAAAGATGTGAAGTCTAGCTCTGCTCTCACCGCCTTTATTAGGTGACTACGGCTTGTTCTCTAAATTTATTTCCATGGTTGGGTTGGGAGTTGAGGCTCATGATAGTTTTTTGGGGATCACCTATTTCTTCATGAAAAAATCCTCGTCAACTTCCATTTCTTGTAGCTTGAGCTGGGATTGCTTTGACTGAATAAACAATAATATCGATACAGCTAAGAAGGACATCGAGGAAAGAATCATAATATTTACATCCATTTCACTTTTCGCTTCAAATGGAATGATTATACCTAGAAAGAAAACGATACCGACAGACAATAAGACAGTTCCGAAACGTTTATAATCAACCATTTTTTCAAACAGCACTTTCGTTTGTTGCTTCACTTCTTATCACCCGCTTTTCTTTTAGACTACTAAACTAGTTTACTACAGAAAAGAGCGGTAAACAGTATGTAAATATTAGAAAAGGTGTCAGGCACCATGTGAAAAATTCACATGGTGCCTGACACCGTTTCCCACTATTTTAATGCCTGGGTTAAGTCCTCAATTAAATCTTCGATGTCCTCAAGTCCAACGGATATACGAACCAAGCCGTCTGTGATGCCTAATTCTGCCCGTCGTTCTGCCGGAATCGAAGCATGGGTCATTCTTGCCGGAACAGAAATCAAGCTTTCTACTGCACCAAGGCTTTCAGCTAAAGTAAAATATTTTACTTTACTTAGTAATCGGTCTGTATTTTCGGCACTTCCAACATCGAACGAAACCATACCGCCAAAGCCTCTCGCTTGTTTCTTAGCAATGGAATGATTAGGATGTGATTCAATACCAGGGTAAAATACCTTTTTCACCTGATCATGACCTTGTAAAAATTCAACAATTGCCTTAGTATTAGCTTCCGTTTCTTCCATTCGAATACCTAATGTCTTAATACCCCTGATGAGTAACCACGAATCCTGCGGCCCTAAAACTCCTCCAGTCGAGTTTTGCACGAAATGAAGGTCCTCGGCTAACTTGTCGCTGTTGACAACAACTAATCCCGCCACAACATCACTATGACCGCCGATGTATTTCGTCGCACTATGTAGGACGATATCGGCACCTAACTCAAGCGGATTTTGCCAGTATGGAGTCGAGAACGTGTTATCGACAATGGTTAAAAGCTCATGTTCTTTAGCAAGTTTGGCCACCGCTTCAATATCAGTAATTTTTAAAAGTGGATTTGTCGGTGTTTCTAAATAAATCGCTTTTGTATTTGGTCTGATTTCACTCTTAATTTTGTCCAAATTGCTTGTATCAACAAATGTTGAATCAATTCCGAAACGATTCAACACCTTAGTCATGACTCGGAATGTTCCACCGTAAACATCATCAGTTAAGATCACGTGATCGCCACTGTTAAATAGCATAATAACAGCGGTAATCGCCGCCATCCCCGAGCCAAAGGCAAATCCAGCTTTACCGCCCTCAATGTCCTTAATAAGCTCCTCAAGTGCATGTCTTGTTGGATTACCAGTGCGAGAATATTCGAAACCTTTATGGCCACCGACACCCTCCTGTTTATACGTACTTACTTGATAAATAGGGAAAGACACAGCACCTGTTGCTGGATCTTCACTAATGCCGCCATGAATCAATTTCGTCTTTCTTTTCATCCTAAACACCCCCCTCAAAGATTTTTTTGCTTAAATAACGTTCACTGCCATCTGGAAAAATAACTACGATGTTTGTACCTGCCGTTGCTGTTTCAGCCTCTTTGAGGGCCGCATAAAAAGCTGCACCAGAAGAACTGCCGACAAGCAACCCCTCTTTAGCGGCTAACTCTTTAACGAGGTGAAAGGCATCATCATCCGCAATGGTGTGAATGGCATCAAAGTAGTCAGGTTCCATAAACGGTGGCAAAAATTCCATTCCGATCCCTTCTGTTTTATGGGGACCTGATGCACCGCCATTTAAAATAGATCCTTCAGGCTCAACAATGACTGTTTTTAGCTGTTTCTTTTGTTCTTTCAAATAACGGGCAGTTCCCATGAACGTACCGCCTGAACCTGCCCCTGCAACAAAAACATCTATGTCGCCATCTAGTTGATCCCAGAGTTCTGGTCCTAGTGTTTTATAATAGGTAGCAGGATTAGTGGGGTTGGCAAATTGCTGTGGACAATAGGAAGCGGGAATTTCTTTAAGCAGTTCCTCTGCTTTAGCAATCGCTCCCTTAATTCCTTGCTCCGTTGGTGTATGAACAATTTTCGCCCCAAGTGCTTTCATGATTTCCTGCTTTTCCATGCTGAACTTTTCAGGCACACAGAAAATCACCTGAACACCTTTATTTATCGCAGCAAGCGCTAAACCAATCCCAGTATTTCCGGCAGTAGGCTCAATGACCGTCCCGCCAGGTCGAAGTTTCCCACTCGAAAATGCCTCACGTAACAGTTCCATTCCAAGCCTGTCTTTAACACTTCCCCCAGGATTCATGAACTCCAGTTTTGCAAAAATACGAACCCCCATGGGCAAGGGAAACTGCGTCAATTCAACGATTGGTGTGTACCCAATTAATTCATGAACATTCTTGTAGACCTTCATTTCTCCACCCCTGTTAACCTAACGTATCGCTGCCACCATTTTCATAACTAAAGTAGCTGAATTTGTGGCTGCTTTGTCAATAAATTGATCAAACGAAATTTCTGATTCTTTTCCAGCGATGTCAGAAAGCGAACGAATAATGACAAAAGGAACTCCAAAGCGATGAGCCACTTGCGCGATAGCAGCAGCTTCCATTTCAACTGCCTGTAAATCTTTAAATTTCGACCGAACAAAATCGACACGGACTGGGTCTTCCATGAAAGAATCTCCCGTAACAATTAAACCCTTCACAATTTGGAAGTTTTCTAGTTCGTTTGAAGCTGTTTCTGCAACTGCCATTAATTTTTCATCAGCTAAAAACGCAGCCGGAAGCTGTGGTACTTGACCATACTCATAACCAAATGCGGTAACATCTACGTCATGATGGCGCACCTCAGTTGAAATAACGGCATCCCCTACATTAAGTGATGGATTAAAACCTCCCGCTGATCCGGTATTAATGATGTAATCAGGTTTATATTTCTCAAGCAGAATCGTGGTAGACATGGCCGCGTTAACTTTACCAATCCCTGAACGCAGCAGAATTACATCCGCTCCATGCATTTTTCCAAACGTAAATTCGCAGCCTGCCACTTCTTCTTGAGTTCTGTCCTCGATATTGTTTCTTAGTAAAGTAACTTCTTCTTCCATTGCTCCGATGATAGCGATTTTCATTGATTTGACCTCTTTCTACTAATTTAATAATTTAATCATTAAACTTCGATGACTGTCTTGCTTCAGCTCCCAGCGACTAGTGTATTGGTCCTCTCCTCCTTACAATAAGTCAACATCGATTCGCTTGCGCACTTCGTGTTTCCTTTATCACATGCAGAGCGGTCCACTCCTGTCGTGCCTTAAACGGTCGCTTTCGCTTTTCTTACTGTTTTACGCCTTCCATTAACCAGACAAAATCGTTGAAGCGAGTAAAGGTAACACTAAAACTGTTTTCTTCCAAAGTATTTCTTAAAAATGGAATCGTTGTATAATATTCAGTTTCCAAATCTTTTGCCAGGTTATGAAAGCCTTCAAGTTTTGCTTTTACGATTTGCTGTTTATAATCTTCCGCGGATTCAAACATCGTATCCGCAAACACTATTTTACCACCTTTTAAAAGGTGCTTGCTATAGCAAGTAATTGCGTCCGCTTTTTCATCATCGGTTAAATGGTGGAAAGCATACGTACTGACAAAGGTTTCTATATTTTTTACTTGTGGAAAAAGAAGAAAGTCACCATCAAGAAGCACTGCTTTACCGCCAAGCTTTTCTTCGGCAATTTTTCTCATTGAAGGAGAAGGCTCAATTCCAGTAACCCTTAAGCCGTTTGCTATCAGCTTATTCGTTAGGTTTCCCGTACCAACACCAAATTCAACCACATGACCAATTGACCTGGCTGCTACCGCCTCTAATATTTGCTGATAATTTGAAAATACTTCTTTATATTCGATATCATGACCAACGACGGTCTCATCATATGAATCAGCCCACTCTTCAAAGATTTCAAGAAATTCCCTTCCCATAATTTCACTCCTCAAACCTAAGTATATAATTCCTATAAGTATACTATGAATAAGTCCGAAATTATGTTATCATAGTTCACACTTTTATTCAAATCCGTTGCTAGTATAGAAGGAAATAACTAAAATGGAATTATGGAAAGGATGATATTAGATGAATTTTCAATTTGATTTGATTGAGGATAAAGTGGAGTTCTTCGAGGCCAATAATCTTAAAGCATTACAAAAAAAGATTGAAACTCAAATTGATGAGAACAGAGCGATCTTGCTTGGAGTCCATTCCGTATCTCACCAAATGCATGTTAATGAAAATGGACAAACTTACTTTACGGCTGTTGTTCATTTTAAAAAGAAATAGGATCACTTTGACCAGGGGGGATCTATTGATTCACTTATCAATGGCATGAAATCCCACTTAAAAAAAATATGAGGATGGGCCATCTCTGACCCATCCTCTCATTTATTTTTGAAGTTCTGCTAGTTCTTCCACTTTCGTAGGCATCCAGCCTTGGCCATCCACCCATTTGATATAGACTTTATACTTTTGCTGTTTATCTTTAGAGAAGACTGTTCCAATAGCTGCATTCGTCGTAGATTTGTCACTGCCCAACCAAAAAACCGACATATTTCCTTGGTCAAGTCCGGTTGCATAGGAAATGGCATTCAGCATCTCATTCCAATCGACTCCATTATAAACAGGAGTATGATCACCAGTTTGAGTAGTACCAACAGGCTTCCAGCTCGGATTTTCGATGGTTTTTAACACATTCGAAGAGCTGCCTCCAGTTGACACCATTGCCTGTGAATCGTCGGCCTTTTCAGGAGTGGAAGCTTCTTCACTTGATTGGTCTCCCGAAGTTGCAGCATCTGAAGCGTTGTCATCCTTTTTGACGTCATCATTTTTGACGTCATCATTTTTTTTCTTATCCTGATCCTCTTTTTGTACCGTTTTCTTTTGCTCTGTTTTAGGCTCTTGTTTCTTTGGTGCTGCCTTTTCATCACTGCCTGAAGCAAAAATATTGTATGCGACAAAAATAATTAATAGCAGCACAATAACGATTAAACTATTTAAGAAGATATTCGTTTTTTTCCTTTTCGCACGGTATCCGGAACGAGAACTAGAATTAAAATCATTACTCAATTTTATATTCCTCCCTAACTAGAAATGTGGAAGCGCCTTGTTCAGGGGCTACCAGTATCAGACAAGTGCTGATAGAAGGCGTGCTTTTTGCCTTCCGAAGCCGATTGGCTTATGAGTCCAAGCTTCATGGCTACTTGCGCTAGACAATAAATAATGCTCTCAATATTCTACCATGATTTTCTGAGAACTTGAAGGGAAAACCCTTTTCACTGTTCATTCGTATGATTGTTTTCATACAGCATATTAACTATATCGGCAAACAGCAAATTAACTCCACCCTCCGAATCTAACACATCCAAATTAACAGCCACCAAAGCATATTTAGGATGTTGATAAGGAAAATAACCAGCAAACCATTTATTATGCAATTGCTTGCCATCTTCATATTTTCCCGTTTCTGCTGTACCAGATTTCCCTGCCACCTCGTATGGTAAATCCTTAAACCATCTACCCGTGCCATTGGGGTTTAGCACGACTTCACGCAGCAATTTCTGCAGTTTCATTGCGGTATAAGGAGAAATGGTCTCACCCTTTAAGCTTTGCTTGGGGAAATCAACCATCGTTGTACCGTTTTTATACTCAATTTTCCCTACCGCTCTGACCATTTCCTTTTTACCTCCTCTCGCAATCGTCGCCATCATATTGGCGACAGCTAAAGGAGTAGCCCGAACTTCATTCTGGCCAATTCCGGACATCGCCACAAAATTCGCATCCTTTCTCGCCTCATCAGATAAAAATACTCTGCCCTTATCTTCATCAGCAAGTTGCTTGAAATGGCTTGTATGATAGACATCCCCCTGCCAGCCATTAGTGCCGGTCAAAGATAATTTGGCGGCATAATCCTCTAAAAGGTGAAGGTCAATTCTTTGTATCTCTTTAGCCAGCTCCCCAAATGTACGATTGCAACTTCTCGCAAAGCTATTCGTAAAATCTAGCATCCCATAATCGTATCTTAATTCTGGTTTCCCGTTAATTTTTTTACTGCAATCAAAAAGTCGAGTAGGGCTGTCAAGATTATGATCGATAGCAGCAGCGGCAACTACGGTTTTAAAAACCGAGCCCATGATTTGCTGTTTCAACATTTTATTTGTAATTCCTGACCCACTGTATGGATCCTTCTTATTAATCGCTGGCCGTGAAACTATCGCCAGCACACTATTGTTCTCAATATCAAGGAGTACTAGCCCGCCTTTTTTAATTTGATACTGATCAACTAAATCCTCTGCTTTTTGCTGTATAGTTTTATCTATCGTTGTCCGAACATTCACAGGATAAAATGGATTGGCTGGGTCAATATACTTAACGTTGATTCCGAATAGTGGTGCACCAGAGCCATCTACATGGTAAACAAGCTTGGATTTCCCTTCAGGAAGCAAGAATTCATCAAAGCTTTCTTCAAGCCCAGAGACACCCAGAAGCGTTTTCTCCGAAAGTTCTTTATTCGGATAGCGTTTCTTTAATTCCCCCGGGTTTTCTCCTGTCAAGCCGAGTAACTGCTCCGCCGGTACCTCGGCACGTTCAAACTTTTTTTCAATCGCAAACACACCAGGTATTTTCAAGGCATTGATTCTTTCCATTTGTGATGTGGTCAGTTCACGAGGGTCAGGATCACCAAAAGCAAACGGCTTCTTTGTCGTTTCTACAGCCATTTGAAGTGCATGAGCCGGTATCCCGGAAATTTCAGACACCTTCTTGATCTCCCAATCGATTTTTTTTAAAAATGGAAACAGGACAAGGACAGACACCCTCTTGTACGTCAGCATGTCCCCGTTTCGATCAAGGAAATTCCCCCTGCCATTATCAATTACCAGCTCTTGGGTTCTTTGTTTGACACTTTCCTCGAGTAAATTCACATTATGCTTAGAAAAGGTCTCTGTCTCAATCAATTGGATTTGCATTAAACGTATTAAAAGCAATAGCAAACCTGTTATACAAATAAATAACCATGCAATCGCCCGTCTTCTCCACATAAAAAACACCTCGTCAAAAGTTTTGACGAGGTTTGCTAATTTCAAACAATGATTCAAATGAAAGTTATAAAGACAATTATTTAATATTAACGATTCGAACGCTCATTTCACCGCCAGGCGTTTGAACAGAGACTTGATCGCCTACTTTTTTTCCTAACAGGCTCTTGGCAATCGGCGAGTCATTTGAAATCTTTCCTTCAAATGGATCTGCCTCGGCACTCCCAACGATCGTATACGTTTCTTCATCACCATCTGGAAGTTCAACAAAGGTAACGGATCTACCTAAAATAACAGAGTCACCGACAATTTCGCTTTCAGCAATAATTTTGGCATTGCGAACCATATTTTCTAAAGTTGTAATTCGGCCTTCTACAAATGCCTGCTCTTCTTTCGCGGAATCATACTCAGAGTTTTCAGATAAGTCACCGAAGCTTCGCGCGATTTTAATTCTTTCCACCACTTCTTTACGTTTCACTGATTTTAAATACTCAAGCTCTTGGACTAATTTGTCTTTTCCTGCTTGTGTCATTGGAAATACTTTCTCTGTAGCCAAAATCCTCACTCCTTCTAGTCTTCACAATCCTCGAATAGACTTGTGTATGTAGTATATGTAGGTATTAATGTCATTTAACATAAATACATAGCAGCGCGTCCTTGAATCAGGGCGCGCAATAAAATAATATTAAATAAGCTTTTCTTTGCTATTGTGTCACAAAAATGATTTTTGTTCAAGAATTGTTTGAATTTTTGTGACCATTATATCGATGGCAACATGGTTTTGGCCGCCTTCTGGAATAATCACATCAGCATAACGCTTCGTTGGTTCAATAAACTGATTATGCATTGGACGGACCACATTTAGATATTGGTCGATAACGGAATCAAACGTCCGACCGCGTTCGCTTATGTCACGCGTCATGCGACGGATGATTCTTAAATCGGCGTCGGTATCGACGTACAATTTAATGTCCATTAAATTGCGGAGACGCTCGTCCTCGAGTACTAAGATTCCTTCTAAAATAATTACATCCTGCGGTTCTATCGGAATGACTTTGTCTGAACGGGTATGGATGGCATAATCATAAACCGGTTTGTCAATTGCTTCATAACGTAAAAGCTTCTCAATATGTTCAATGAGTAAATCATTGTCAAATGCAAGTGGGTGATCATAATTTGTTTTCAATCGTTCCTCGAAGGGCACATCATGCTGATCCTTATAATAATAATCCTGCTCAAGCACCAAAATGGAATGATCTTTCAAACTTTCATAAATAGCGTTTGTTACACTGGTTTTTCCGGAGCCTGAGCCGCCCGTTACACCTATAACAACTGGTTTGCGCATCTTTCTAGTTCTCCTTTCGCATCATGTTGTTAGGGTATACCGGTTTGTCCAATTTAAATTGTACAATTTGAAGTGGATGTCTAGCTGCATCCAGTTCATTACCTTTTTCATCCCAAATTTTATCAATCACATGAGTAAAGTTTTGAATTTCCGGTCCGAAGAATTCCACTTCTTCTCCTGGTTTAAAATGGTTTCGCTGCTGCAGTGTTACCATTTGTGTTTCCTCGTTATAATCCAAGACAAGACCGACAAATTCAAACTTTGTCTTCTTGCTATGATTACCAAACATTTGCTCTTTATACCCTGGAACCCCTTCAAAAAATGCCGGTGCTGTTTCCCGGTTGGCACATTTATCAAGTTCCTCTAACCATTCTTGCTTAATCACAAAATTCTCTGGATCCGCACAATAGGTGTCAATCACTTTACGATAAACACTTACGACCGTTGCGATGTAATGAATCGATTTCATTCGGCCTTCAATTTTTAAACTGTCAATGCCAAGCTCAATCATTTGCGGAATTGCCTTAATTAAATTGAGGTCCTTTGGACTCATCGCGAATGGATCATCCTTTTCATCGTGAAGAGCTACTTCCTTTTCGCTACCTTCTAATTGGTAGAGATCATAATCCCATCGGCACGACTGGCAACAACCGCCTCGGTTTGAGTCCCTGGCAGTCATATGATTACTCAAGGTACAGCGACCAGAATAGGCAATACACATAGCGCCATGAATAAAGGTTTCAATTTCTATATCCACCTTTTCTTTCATTTCTCTGATTTCTTCTGCACTAACCTCACGTGCTAGAACCACACGTTCTGCCCCATCCTCTTTCCAAAATTGAGCAGCTTTCCAGTTTGACAGTGATTGCTGTGTACTTATATGGATTTCAATCTCTGGTGCGAGGCGGCGACAAGTTTCAATAATAAGCGGGTCTGCGACAATAATTCCCGCTATCCCCGTCTCCTTTAAACCAAGGATATATTCCTCTAAGCCTTCGATATTTTCATTATGGGCAAAAATGTTGGTTGTAACATAAATCCTTGCACCGTAATCTTTGGCGAACCGTGCACCTTCTTTCATTTCTTCAAATGTAAAGTTATCAGCATTTGAACGAAGGCCATATTCTTGGCCGCCAATAAATACGGCATCTGCACCATATTGAACAGCGATTTTCAATTTTTCAAGATTGCCTGCTGGAGCAAGGAGTTCAGGCTTCTTGACAATGACACGTTTTCCGTCGATCATCTCAGAAATTTTATCTTTTACTGTATTCACGATTGAACTCCTCCCTCTTAATATACTGTTTCTTTGAAAAAGAATCCCGTATCCAACGAGCGATTAGCTGGCTGAATTTCCTCGATGGTCGCTAACAGTTCGCCTTTTTTATCATCATAAGCGTCTGCATCTTCAAAAAATAAATCAATGGCCTCCCGATACGCTTTTGTCACAGCTAAAATATATTCCGGGCTCTTTAAAATCCCATCAATTTTAAAAGAATCAACCCCGGCTTCTAACATATCTTGCAGCTCATCAATGATACAAATATCATTCGGACTCATAATATGGGTGCCATTTTCATCTTCAAAAATCGGATATTTGTTTTCACGTTCTTTATCGTGTAAGAACATATTTTTTTGCATCTTGCGATTTTCGACTTCCATGACTTTTCCTTGGTACTCATAATAGTTACCAAGCAATGAACGCTTTGATTGGAACATACAGCTCATACCGTGAACGAGCACTTCAATTTCTACTTCTGCATTTTCCTTTATTTCCACAATTGCATCCATATTAATTTCACGTGCTAGAACCGCTCTTTTTGCCCCTTTTCTGCCCCAATAGTTGCAAGTGTACCAGTTCGTTCCGGTTGTCTCAGTACTCCAATGAAGCTTCATATCAGGAGCCACTTCTTTTGCTATCATTAATACAGCCGGATCGCCAAAAATGATGGCATCCACTGAAGCCGCCGCTGCAAATTGAATATACTCACTCAATTCAGCAATTTTCTCATTATGAAAAATCGCGTTCATGGCGAGATAAACTTTTTTTCCTTTGGAATGGGCCAGTTCAACCGACTTTTGGACATCTACGCGGTTAAATTCCCCTGCAAGCCGTAAACCATATCTCTGCTCACCAATGACAAACGCATCTGCTCCCGCTTCTGCTAAAGGTAAAATATCATTTACTGTCAATGGTGTAACAAGTATTTCAGGCTTCTTCATTTCCTCCCACCTCTTCTTTTGCTGATTGCAACCCCGTCCCCAACAGGAAGAATCACGGAATCATAGTCCGGATGATTCATTAACCAGCGGTTAAATCCATCAATTTTCTTCACTAGATTTCGGGTTCTCTTTGATTCAATTTCTGTTTCGGCAACAAGTCCTTTAAACAAAACATTGTCGGTAATAATCATTCCGTCTTCAGTAAGATATTTAGCATATATTTCAAAGAACTTTTTATATTGACCTTTAGCTGCATCAATAAAGATTGCATCATACGGGGCATATCCACTTACTGTTTCTTCAACCTCTAGCGCATCCCCTTCGATTAAGGCAATTTGCTCACCATTCCCGGAACGTTGGATAAATTCTTTGGCAAGGTTCATTCGTTCCTCGTCACGCTCAATTGTAACGATATGCGTTTCTGGAATTGCACTTGCCATCCTTAAAGCTGAATAACCAATCGCGGTTCCAACCTCAAGAATTTTTTTTGAACGGTGAATGCGCAGTAATTGCAGCATTGTTTCAATTCCTGCAAGCTCCATGATCGGGACATTATGCTTTTTTGCATAGCTCTCCATTTCCATAAACAATGGATTTCGAGCTGGAATTAAACCTTCAATATAAAAATGCAGCTTCTCATTTAACAAGCTGCCGTCACCTCAATCCTTTAGAAGCATCTATCAAAAAAACGGAAATAGCGTTCCACCATCGATATTGGAAATCTTATCCGAAGGGCCAACCTAAATAAAGGCGGTGTGTGCAAGGCTTTAGCTTCATCTATTCAGAGTAAAAAACGTATATTTATCACTCATTTTGGCTATTCTGATTCGTTTTTGCGGCGCTCCGCCTCTTTTCCATACAAAAAATGCTCTTTAGACATGAAAAAATAGCGTTCACAGATACGGACGTTACGAGCTGAATGAATTTCGACTCGGGTACGTTTCGAGCAGACGATGCCGCAAATTACCTTACTGTGAGTTACGCTATAGATTACCTTTAAAACACTTGTACCATTTTATCATAAATAAGCGGGGAATGCGAACTTTCCCCCCTTATTTATGTTTTATTTTTTATTGGAAATATGCTTTGCTTTTTCCTGATTATGTTCCTCTAATGTTTTGGTAAAAATAACCTCACCTTCAGCTGTTGCCAGGAAGTAATAATAATCTGTTTCCTCAGGATTTAGTGCCGCTTCTATAGAAATCTTTCCAGCGTTGGCAATCGGTCCTGGAGGAAGACCGGTATGTTGATAAGTATTATAAGGGGAGCTCACTTCTAAATCCTTATATAGAACCTTTTCTTTATGCTTTCCTTGCGCATAAAGGACGGTTGGGTCCGTTTGCAGCGGCATTCCCTTCTTTATACGATTATAGAAAACGCTGGCAATTTTTTTACGGTCTGCCTTTACGGTTGCTTCCTCTTCAATTAAAGAAGCCATGGTTAACAACTGATGGACTGACAGCTTTTTATCTTTGCTTACTTCGGAGTAATCCGCTAATACCGTCCGGGTTTTGTCAAGCATTACCGTGACCATCTCTTCGACCGATGGGTTCGGCTTGTAAAATGGATATGTTGCCGGATATAGATACCCTTCTAGTGGATATTTTATGGAACCATTCAAGATTTCGTCGGTTAACACATCAGGATATTTAATCATTAATGTTTTAATAAACTCTTTATCATTTAATTTATTTAACACATCATCTTCCTTTTGATTTGTAGCCTTTGCCATGATGGCGGCAATTTCCCTAATCTGCTTCCCTTCTGGAATCGTGATTTTTAAACTAGCCTTTGCGAGAACCTTGCCCGTTTTTAAGCGACTGACAATTTCAGGAACATCCATGGATGGACTAAGCTGATATTCCCCTGCCATAAACCCGCCTTCATTTTTAAGCTTTACATAATATTTAAACACCTTTGCATTTTTTATAATTCCGTTTTGTGCTAAAGTTTCAGCAATTCCCGTCACTGTTGAGCCAATCGGAATGTCAACTGTTTTCTGACTCTTACTTTTTGAATCAAGTGGTTTAAGTGCTGATTGTATGTAGAGATAACCTCCGCCGCCAATAACGACTATGAATAATAGCATTAAAATCGAAATAATTAAAACAATCTTCCTGACAATTTTTGCTTCACTTTGATGTTCAAGCATTTTTTGCCGGATTACAGCTTTTTTTGCGCCTTTTTCGTCAGTTGTCATCTTCTTCCCCTTCCCTCTGACCAATGTAACACGATATTTTTCACTAATTTTTCCAAAAAATTAACTAGTTAGCGAAATTAGACATCGTAATTATTTCAGCATATAGTGAGAAAAATGTCAATTTAACCATGAATATGTCAATTTATTCCTCCACAAAAAAAGGAACCAGCCTCATAATAGCCGGTTCCCCTTACTTCTATTCTTCCTCTTGGTCCTCATTGAAGGTATTAAAGACTTCTTCAACCATGTCCCATTCTTCGTCGGTTTCAATTTCCATTAACTCACCGAATCCGCCGTCCTCTGTAGGAATATAGGCATACGTTAGAATGTCAATTTCCTCTTCTTCGTCTTCATTCGCTCCTACTGGATAAAAGAATACATAGGACTTTTCAAACTCATCTGAGTCAAATGTAAAAAGAATTTCAAATAATTGTTCATCGCCGTTTTCATCGATAAGTGTAATATAGCGTTCCTCATGATCATGTTCGTGCTCGTGTGTCATTTCTTCACCTCATTAATTTTTACTATCAAGATAACCTTGGAGAATCATCATTGCTGCCATTTTATCAATAACCTTCTTACGCTTTTTTCGGCTTACATCAGCCTCAAGTAAAACGCGTTCTGCTGCCATCGTTGTTAACCGCTCGTCCCATAAAACAGTAGGTACAGCAAATTTACTTTCAATTTCAGCTGCAAATTGTTGACTTGCCTCACCGCGTGGACCAATCGTCCCGTTCATATTTTTGGGAAGACCGATGACCACCGTATCGACCGTATACTCTTTTATTAATTGACCAATTTCCTCAAAACCAAACTCATTCTTCTCTTCGTTGATTTTGAGGGTTTTTAGGCCCTGGGCTGTCCACCCAAGTTCATCACTTACGGCAACTCCAACAGTCTTTGAGCCTACATCTAAACCCATTACTCGCATTCCTTAACCCTCTCGCTGCTTTTTTAAATAGGATTTGACTAATTCCTCAATGATCTCATCGCGCTCCAACTTACGAATAATGTTACGAGCATCGCGGTGACGTGGAATATAGGCAGGATCTCCAGATAATAGGTAGCCGACTATTTGATTTATCGGATTATACCCTTTTTCCTGCAGTGCTTCATAAACTTGAAGAAGAACGTCATTTACATCATGTTCAAAAGGCTCTTCAGGAAAATTAAATCGCATCGTTTTGTCAAATGAACTCATTTCACGCACCTCGCTTTTCTATTAGAGGAGAGAATTGTTATCGTTACCTACATTTTACACTAATCTATCCTATTATCAAACCGATTTTACCCAATCCTCAACAAATTGAAGTGCTGAATCAAGTTTTTCAGGATCTTTCCCGCCAGCTTGGGCCATGTCAGGACGACCACCGCCTCCACCGCCGCATCGAGAGGCTACTTCTTTTATTAACTTCCCAGCATGATAGCCTTTTTCGATTAAATCCTTCGTCACTGCTGCAATTAAATTCACTTTTCCTTCATGGGAGCTACCCAATACAAGCACAACAGAACCAAGCTTTTGCTTTAAATCATCAGCCATATTTCTTAAGTTATTCATATCGGCAGCTTGAACCTTCGCTGCTAAGACGGTTACGCCATCAATTTCCTTTGCTTTAGAAACGAGGCTCCCAGCTTCAATATTTCCAAGCTTTGAAGCAAGGGATTCATTTTCCCGTTGCAGCTGTTTCATTTCAACAAGTAAACTTTCGATACGGCTACCGATATCTTTTGGATTCGATTTTAGTTTTTCAGCAGCATCCTTTAACAAACCTACTTGCTCATTTAATGACATGTACGCTGATTCACCTGTTACTGCTTCAATCCTTCTCGTCCCAGCACCGATTCCACCCTCAGAAACAATTTTAAATAAACCAATCACGGATGTATTTGGAACGTGACAGCCGCCGCAAAGCTCGAGGCTGTAATCGCCAACCCTTACAACACGGACAATATCACCATATTTTTCACCGAAAAGCGCCATGGCCCCTAGTGCTTTTGCTTCAGCAATTGGTTTTAAGCTAATGTCCACTTCAATGTTTCTCCAGATTTTTTCATTAACGATTCTTTCGATTTGTTCAAGTTCTTCTGGACTTATTTGACCAAAATGCGAAAAATCAAAACGAAGTCGATCAGGCTCGACAAGAGATCCTGCTTGGTTAACGTGCTCGCCAAGAACGTCTTTAAGTGCTTGATGGAGCAAATGGGTAGCTGTATGGTTTTTGATTATCTTCACCCGATTGGTAGCGTCGACCTTTGCTGTTACCTGTTGGTTTGTTTTCAAATTGCCGCTCAGCACAACCACTTGATGAAGATTCTGGCCATTTGGTGCCTTTTGGACATCTTTAACAGCTATGCTTGTACCTTCGCCTTCGATAACACCGAAGTCAGCAATTTGTCCACCACTCTCAGCATAAAATGGTGTCACATCAAGAATTAATTGGACTTCGTCACCAATTGAAGCTTCATCAATTAGTCCACCGTTTTTAATGATCGCTAAAACGGTAGAGCTTGTCACAAGTTGATCGTAGCCGACAAACTTACTTTCAACAGTCACATCGCGCAGAACACCGCCTTGAACCTGCATCGAATCGACATCTTGCCGGGCTCTTCGTGCTCGTTCACGTTGCTGCTCCATTTCTACTTCGAAGCCTTTATTATCAACCTTCATGCCCTCTTCTTCTGCATATTCTTCGGTTAATTCTACTGGGAAACCATAGGTGTCATAAAGACGGAACACATCGGCACCAGTGATGGTATTACTGGCTTTTTCTTTTTCCTTCTTGATAACACTTGCTAAAATAGCTAAGCCTTCATGAAGGGTTTCATGGAAACGCTCTTCTTCATTCTTAATAACCTTTTGAATAAAATCAGTTTTGTCCTTTACTTCTGGATAGAAGTCATTCATGATTCCTCCTACGACAGGAACGAGTTCAAACATAAACGGACGATTGATATTAATTTGTTTGGCGTAACGGACAGCACGGCGCAACAAGCGGCGCAATACATAGCCACGGCCTTCATTTGATGGCAACGCCCCGTCGCCGACTGCAAAGGCTACCGTACGAATATGGTCGGCAATGACTTTGAAGGCTACATCGAATTCTTTATTGGTGCCATATTTTTCTCCGGAAATTTCTTCTGTTGCCCGAATGATCGGGATAAATAAATCGGTATCAAAATTGGTGGGAACATTTTGAACGACAGACGCCATCCGCTCTAATCCCATTCCCGTATCAATATTCTTCTTAGGCAGCGGTGTATAGGTGCCATCAGGGTTATGGTTAAATTGTGAAAATACAAGGTTCCACACTTCCAGGTAACGCTCGTTTTCACCGCCTGGGTATAGTTCAGGATCTGATGAATCATCCCCATACTCCGGACCGCGGTCGTAGAAAATTTCAGTATTTGGGCCGCTTGGACCTTCACCAATATCCCAGAAGTTTCCTTCAAGACGGATAATCCGTTCCTCTGGAAGACCAATGGTTTGATGCCAAATTTCATAGGCTTCATGATCCTCTGGGTGGACGGTAACGGACAAACGCTCTGGATCCCAGCCAATCCACTTTTCAGCGGTTAAAAACTCCCATGCCCACTCAATCGCTTCTTTTTTGAAATATTCTCCGATGGAAAAGTTACCAAGCATCTCAAAAAATGTATGATGGCGCGCTGTTTTGCCGACATTCTCGATATCATTCGTTCTGATTGATTTTTGCGCATTGGTGATTCTTGGATTGTCAGGAACGACACGGCCATCAAAATATTTCTTTAAGGTTGCCACTCCACTGTTAATCCACAATAACGATGGATCATCATGCGGGACCAGTGGTGCACTTGGTTCAATCGTGTGTCCTTTTTCTTCATTAAAAAACTGTAAAAACATCTTGCGAATTTGTGACCCAGTTAAGTTTTTCATCGTTTAGACCCTCCTTTAATTGTAAAAAAGCATACAAAAAAGCCCTCATCCCTATAGCAGGGACGAGAGCTTGTCTCGCGGTACCACCCTGATTATGGAAACAAAAAACTGTATCCATCTCTCAAAAATGCCCTTAACGCTGGCAAACGGCAGTGGTTAGCTGCACTCCGGATTAGCTTTCTGTCATCCTTCATCTAGAGCTTCTTTCAGCCATGAAAGCTCCTCTCTTTTTCGCTTAGCGCGATTCAGATGGACTATAACATACTCAATCCTTCTTCGTGATCCAAATATTCTATATGAGGAATTATAGCTACCAAAAAAACGTTTGTCAATTTCTTATGGTGATGATTCATTAGATTTCCCGTTCATGAAATGATTTTTTGCATGGAGGATCGCTACTTTAAGTATAACAAGGACTGGGACAGCCACTATCAACCCTAAAATCCCGCCAATCTCTCCACCAGCTGTTAACGCAATCATAATGATTAATGGGTGCATATGAAGACTTTTTCCTACGATATACGGGGATAATATATTCCCTTCTAGAAATTGCAGGCCAAAAACAATCACTAAGGTAATGATGACCAGTTTAACAGATGATGTTGCAGCGATGATTACGGCTGGCACCGCCCCGATGATCGGTCCAAAATAGGGGATTACATTTGTTGCCCCAACAATCAAACCTAATAGTAAAGGATATCTTAAGTGAAAAACCCAAAATAGCATGGCTGAAATACTGCCGATAATGATACATATTAATAGCTGCCCCCTTATATAACTCCCAAGGGATTCATCTACATCCTTAAGAAAGAGTGTCCCCTTTTTACGCCATTTTTTTGGGGTTATGTACCAGGCAGCCCGTTTAATCAGTTGAAAGTCCTTTAACATATAGAAAGCAATAAATGGGATAATCATCATGATTAACGCCGAATTAAAAAATTTCATTAGAATGTTCACGAGGATCGTTAATAGAGAGTCCAGCTTTTTTTCAAAAGTGTCTATTCCTTCATCTAATCTTCCTTGAAGACCATCAGGCCATGCTCTTGTCTGGGACTGCAGCTTATCAATCCATTCCCGGTATTGCTCGGCAAAAAAAGGCGCACTTTCAGACAGATCTTTTAATTGGTCAATCATTGCCGGTATTCCTTTGTAAAGAGCGAAACCAATTCCGCCAAAAAAAATAACATAAATGAGAATGATGGCAAGTCCACGATGAAGCCCTTTTTCATGTAATTTTTCAACAATCGGATGAAGCAAATAAGTAATAAATCCACCAATGATAAACGGGAGGATAATGATCACAGCTACTCGGAGGATTGGCATCCACACGAAATTGATTTTCAGAAAAACATAAATTGCGATCAATAAAAGGAGCAAAAAACCGATTCGGTAATACCATTTCATTCGAATATCCACGTCCACGCCTCCTTTTGATTAGTTTTGGAGACAGTTGGTGGATTTATACATTTTGACCGATTTCAATTCAAAATCCCCCTCGGATCATGAGGGGGATTCAGGCATTATTTACATTATCGCTCGTTTTACTTTTCGTTGTATTCTTCTCATATTGCGGGCAGACATCATATTATTTCGCTGGGCAATATTATATGCTGCCATCCCTGCACCCAAAACAATCATCGACGTCATCAATTTATTCATACGTCTCACCTCTTATTTAAATTGTCAAGCGCTAGCACGTGCGGCCGCTCTTTTAATCTATAGGGTGTAACGACGCTCTTCTTCTTCAAACAAATCATCTAATGAACTAAGTGACCCGTCTTCTTCGACTTGATGGGTGTTGATTATTCCTTCACAAACTGAGAGCTCAATAAAACAGTTCCAGCAATAATATTGGTTGATACCAATTTTGCCGATATCCTTGCTTTGACAATTGGGACACTTAAACATGAAAGGACACCTCACGTATCATTTAGCAATACAGAATTTATCTTGATAAATTCTGATACGCATAAATTCAACCGCACCTTAAGACCTACCCTTTAAGGGCTCTCGGCCAGTCGGCGAGTTTTCATTTACATCTACGATAATGGCATCCTTTCCGATCGCTAAGGGCTTCTCGGATTGAATGACTTGTTTACCTTCCGTGATATCCGAAAAGAAGCCATCCGTGATTTCGTACCCTACGATTGTGCCCACTTCTTCATGAAAATATACATCTTTTAGTAAACCAAGAGCTTTCCCATTCTTCGAGAGCATCAACATCCCGTCTATGGAATGTTGATGCTTAAGCGTATATTCCGAATGCTCTTTCAGCTTTTCCAAGCATAAGGGATTCTCAATCATAACCCCATCCCAGCCAAAAGAAGTCACTTTTTGTATATCCAGAAAGAATGATTGTTTGAAGAAAACGCCTTTTTTAACCAAGAGACCTTTTACCTGACCATTGCTTGAAATACATAGGTCACTTATCTCACCGATTTTAGTCCCATTTCTCGTTTCAAAAATAGGTTGTCCTTTCAATAAAGAAAATGTTCGCAAAGAGTGTCCCACCTCCTCGAACATTTATAGTTTCAGTCATTTACCATAAAATCATAAGGTGAAACGTTTTCCATTCCTACCAGTGGATGGACTTGCATGAATTCATCCTCATAGGACAATCCATTTGCCGAAATTTCAGGAGCTGCAGAACTAATGACATTAATCAAAATACTTTCCTGAAGTTTTTGACAAAGAGTCGTCTGTCTCGAGAGCTCGTCCGCTCGTTGGACACCCATTCTGAGCGCCTCTTCTTCCCCACATATGATTAACGATTGTTTACTTCTCGTAATGGCCGTATAAATTAAATTTCGCTGTAACATCCGGTAGTAACTTCTTGTAATTGGAAGAATAACAATCGGAAATTCGCTGCCCTGAGATTTATGAACAGAACAGCAATATGCATGGGTGATTTGATTTAAGTCCTGCTTTGTATACTCCACTTCATTTCCTTCAAAGGAAATATAAATCATGTCTTGCTTTTCAGTATTTTCTTTTGCATAAATGATTGAGATAATTTCTCCAATATCCCCGTTAAAGACATTGCTTTCCGGTTGGTTGACGAGTTGAAGGACCTTATCACCGATGCGGTATTTCACATCACCAAAAGCAATTTCCTTGCGCTTGCCGTCAGGGTTCGGATTAAAGATTTCCTGCAGCAACACATTGAGGCGGTCAATCCCGGCAGGACCTCTGTACATCGGCGCCAGCACTTGAATATCCTTTGCCGAATAGCCTTTATTTTTTGCATTTAAGGCCACTTTTTCGACCACTTGAGCAACCTGTGTGGTTGAACATTTGATAAATGAACGGTCAGCTTGCTTCGTGGTAACATCTGGAGGCAGATACCCCTTTTTTATATCATGGGCCAGTTCAATGATGGAAGAACCTTCTGCCTGGCGATATATATCTGTTAATCGAACGGTCGGAATCCGTTCAGATTGAAGCAAATCCTTTAAAACCTGCCCAGGGCCAACGGACGGAAGCTGATCCTCATCCCCAACAAAGATGACTTGAATATTTTCCGGAAGTGCTTTAAACAATTGATTGGCAAGCCAGATATCGAGCATCGATGTCTCATCCACAATTAAAATTTTTCCCTCTAATGGACTTGCATCGTCTCGGTCAAATCCTTCCGTTCCGTTAAATCCGAGGAGCCGGTGAATGGTCACCGCCGGAAGGCCTGTCGATTCGCTCATCCTTTTGGCTGCTCTCCCTGTTGGTGCCGCCAGCAAAAATGGAAAAGGCTCATCCTTTTTATGATAATCCTTCAGTTCTAATGAACAACCGTGCAATTCCGCATATAATTCAACAATCCCTTTAATGACCGTTGTTTTCCCAGTTCCAGGGCCACCGGTTAAAATAAGCATTGGTGACATTAGCGCTGTTTGAATCGCTTCTTTTTGTGTTGGAGCATAATGTACACCTAGCCGGTCCTCTAAACTTCCTAATGCCAATAAAAATTCAGACTCTGGAAATTGGTCCTTGTATTCCGTTTGTTTGACTATTCGATTAATGCTCGTAACTAGGCCTTTTTCCGCGAAAAATAAGGAAGGCAAATAAACGCGTTTTTCTTCACCAATTATTTTTCCCTCTTCTTCAAGTTTAATGACTTCATTGGATATGTCATCGTAGTCAATTTGATCGCGTTTGTTTTCTTCGAGAAGTACCTTTACCTGCTCAAGTAAGTCCTCAGCGTTTATGTAAACATGACCCGTCTGCATACTTTCGTTTTCCAGTGTGTAAAGTAGGGCTGCTTTTACCCGGTCAGGATGGCTTCCAGAGATCCCTAACTGGTAGCCCAGCTCATCGGCCCGACCAAAACCGATTCCTTGGATATCCTCAACAAGCTTATAAGGGTTTTTTTGAATAGTATTGAGTGTTTCCTCTTTATAGGCTTGATAAATCCGCATCGAAATTTGCGGTCCAAAGCCATATTGATTTAGGGCCACCATTACCTGCTCGAGCCCTTGATGCTCCATCAGTGTATCGTAAAGCATTTTTGCCTTTTCAGGAGGAAGCTTGGGAATGGAATCCAGCAACGACGGTTGATTCAGAATTTTGGAGATGGCGTTCTCACCTAAAGTTTCCACGATGTTCTCTGCGGTTTTCTTTCCAATCCCCTTAAACATTTCACCTGATAAATAGGCAACAACGCCTTGTTTTGTTTGTGGCATGTCCTTTCGGAAATGATTCGTGTGAAATTGAACGCCAAACTTTGGATGATCCTTAAACTCCCCGAAAAAGACATAGGTTTCCTGTTCATGAATTTTTGGAAAATAACCGGTAATAACTGCTTCCTTGTCATCGTATTGATCATTTGTTTCATCAACGCGAATCCTCAATACCGTGTATAGATTCTGTTCATTATGAAAAATCGTCACAATCGGCCGTCCTTTGACGAACTTTCCCTGCTCGGCAAATAAATCAAGTGAGTCCTGTTTTTCCATTTTGTCCTCCCTCCTTTCGGCTAAAAAATGTTATTAATGATTATTCTCAATGAGTTTTTTCGCGTGACCTGCAAGCAGATGGTCCGGTTGAATGTCGAGGGCTTTATTAAACATTTCAACTGCCTTTTGAGAATTTTCTTTAAATGAATAGGAAACACCGAGATTATAATAAGCATCCGAATGGGTTCGGTCTAGCTCGATACATTTTTCTAATTGAAGGATTGCTTGATCGATAAGTTCGAGCTGTGCCAGACATAATCCAAATTGAAAGCGTGCTTCCGGATCATTTTCGTTCAGTTCAACGCTTCGTTGTAAATAGGGAAGGGCAAATCGCCCTTGATTAAGCTGTACTAGTGTGAGGCCCAACATAAAATAATTGTCGCTTGTGTTGAGCCCATTTTTCATAGCTGTTTCAAACATTGCTTTTGCTTGATCAAATTGATCATTACTGAAATAGATATTTCCTGCACTATAGTAAGCAGCAGCTGCCTTTTCATCCAATTGAATAGCTTTTTCATAAAATTTCAATGCTTTTTCGTCGTCTCCGACAGCAGAAAGTACATTTCCAAAGTTAATATAGGCAATAGGATCTTGGGGAATTTCTTCAATTACTTCATTAAAAAGCTTTGCTGCCTCTTCCCATTTACCATCTTGCATGTATTTAACACCTAATTGGTTTTTATCCATTGTTTCCACTCCAATCCTAAGAAAAAGTATACCATATTTTATTTTAAAATTACTTTAAGAGCTTGATTAGGTTTCAGCACAGTTTGGGGTTGCCGTTCTTAGGGGAATTCCGCAAACTTTAGATGGATTCCGCCAAACTGAGTAAGAATTCCGCCAACTTCCCGATTTATTCCACCAAACAGCAATTACTTACTTCACTAGCTGGGAAATTCATCCAATTTCTTGCTTTTTTTCGCTAAACAGCAATTTCTTCAAAAAAAACCTGACTCCAGAACTGGAATCAGGGTCAAATATTAACCTACATACGTTAGACGCTCACCATTTTTATAAACTTCGTCGATAGTTCCACCACCTAGACATTCGTCGCCATTATAAAAAACAGCAGCTTGTCCAGGAGTGATGGCACGCATCGGATCGTGGAAAACAACCTCAACTTTATCTCCATCTAAAAGACGAACGGTTACTTTATGATCTTCTTGACGGTAGCGGAATTTAGCCGTACATTCAAATTCCTTTGGCTTTTCCTGATTGGAAACCCAGCTCACCCCAACAGCGGTAATCGAGTCAGAATATAGTTTTTCATGGTGAAAGCCTTGTCCGACATAAAGGACGTTCCTTTTTAAATCCTTACCGATGGCAAACCAAGGTTCACCAGAACCACCGATTCCAAGACCGTGGCGTTGGCCAATCGTATGATACATTAAGCCTTCATGCTTGCCTTTTACCTCGCCATCAAATGTCTCCATGTTTCCTGGTTGCGCAGGTAGGTATTGACCTAAGAACTCTTTAAAATTCCGTTCCCCAATAAAGCAAATTCCAGTACTGTCCTTTTTCGTCGCGGTGGCAAGCTCCGCTTCCCGGGCAATTTCCCGAACTCTTGATTTTTCAAGATCTCCAATTGGGAACATGACCTTACTTAACTGTTCCTGTGTCAATTGATTTAAGAAATACGTTTGGTCCTTATTTTCATCTAAACCGCGAAGCATTTTGTATTCTCCGTCACGGTACTCAACTTGTGCATAGTGACCAGTCGCTAAATAATCTGCTCCCAGATTCACGGCATGCTCCAAAAACGCCTTGAATTTAATTTCTTTATTGCACATGACATCAGGATTAGGAGTCCTGCCCGCTTTATATTCCTCAAGGAAATAGGTAAACACCTTGTCCCAATATTGTTTTTCAAAATTAACCGCATAATAGGGAATACCAATTTGATTGCAGACACGAATGACATCCTCATAGTCTTCCGTCGCCGTACAAAAACCATTATCATCGGTATCATCCCAATTTTTCATAAAAATTCCGATGACATCATAGCCTTGCTGTTTTAATAAAAGCGCAGCTACAGATGAATCTACACCGCCTGACATCCCAACAACAACACGTGTGTTTTGTGGATCTTTTCTTTCCATTGATATTCACCTCTCTCTTGCTAAAACTTCTTCAAGCATTTATTTTTTCAGACGCGAAACAATCCTTGCCGTTTCTTCGGCTGCCTTTATGATTTCTTCTTTTGTCGTGTTAAAACCGAAACTAAAACGTATCGAATTTATCAATCGCTCTGATTGTTTACCAAACATAGCCACAAGGACGTGGGAAGGCTCAATTGAACCTGCAGTACAGGCCGATCCGCTCGAAACAGCAATTCCTGCCAAATCAAGATTTACGAGCATCGCCTCCACACTTGTCCCCGGAAAGCTTAAGTTTAATACATGTGGCAGTGAATATTCAAGCGTTCCGTTTACCTTGAAATCAACTTCTCGTTCACGTAGCTTTTCTTGAAAAATTTCTTTATATTCAAAGAATTTTTCTCTTTTTGCAGAACGCTCTTCATTGGCAATTATTACTGCTTGATGGAATCCCGCAATCGATGCAACATTCTCAGTCCCTGCCCGCCTTTTTCTTTCTTGATCACCACCGAAGGAACGTGGTGCAAGCTTCACAGTTGACCGGGCATAGAGAAAGCCAGTTCCTTTCGGGCCATTAATTTTATGAGCGGTTACCGATAATAAATCGATGAAGCTCTCATTGACGTCTATTTTTTCAGCTCCATAGGCCTGAACAGCATCGGTATGGAAAACGGCTTGATGATTTTTTAACAGCTGCCCAATTTCCGTAATTTGTTGAATGGTGCCAACCTCGTTATTTCCATACATGATAGAAACTAAAATAGTATCCTCTCGTAAAGCCTCATTTAACTCTGAAAGAGAAATTAGCCCCGTTTCATCAACAGGCAAATAGGTGACCTCAAAACCTAATTTTTCTAATTTTTTGCAAGCATGAAGCACTGCATGATGTTCAATTTGAGTGGTAATAATGTGTTTGCCTTGATGCTGATAGCTTTCGGCAGCCCCAAATAAAGCCAGATTATCCGCTTCTGTTCCCCCGCTTGTAAAAATAATCTCGTTTTCCTTTGCGCCAATACTCCTAGCTAATTCTGCACGGGCTAAATCAATACGATGACGAGCTTCCCTCCCATATGAATGGATACTCGAAGGGTTTCCAAAAGATAAACTCATGACTTCCATCATTTTTTCAATTACCCTTGGATGCATCGGAGTCGTCGCTGCATGGTCAAGATAGATTCGTTCCATCATTACACCTTCAATCAAAATAATTCGCTTTTATTACCTTTTACATTAAATATAAAACATATAACCCTCATGCTCATTGTCTTCACTATGACTAGCTAAATCTTCTAGTGTCGTATTGTCGAGAACATCCTTGATGGCATCGCGAATGCGAATCCACAGCTCGCGCTTTGCTGGCTCTTCATCTTCTATTCCTTCAACAGGAGTAATCGGGCCTTCAAGGACACGAATTACATCGCCTGCGGTAATTTTGGATGGTTCATTAGTCAGAATATACCCTCCGTATGCTCCTCGAATGCTTTTAACTAATCCAGCATTCCGTAATGGGGCAATCAATTGCTCTAAATAATGTTCAGATAGGTCATTTGCCTGGGCAATCGCTTTTAATGAAGTAGGACCCTCACCATGTTTTTTGGCAAGCTCAATCATAATCGTTAGACCATATCGTCCTTTAGTAGAAATTTTCATAACCTGCACCTCTGTTCTAATCTATATAAAAATATTCTCAGTAATTTGATAGGCATTAGAATTATATCACATTCTTCTTTAATATGCTTTTTGTAAGGAAAATGATATTGTAAGATAAAGAACGAATTTTGTTTGGAGAGATGAATATGCAGCAAAAGCCTTTAGCCTTTCGGATGCGCCCAAGAACGATAGAAGAAGTCGCAGGCCAAGAGCATCTGGTTGGTGATGGAAGGATAATTGCCAGAATGGTAAAAGCAAAACAGCTGACATCCATGATTTTATATGGACCACCGGGCATTGGAAAAACCTCGATTGCCAGTGCAATTGCAGGGAGCACAAAATACGCCTTTCGGACGCTTAACGCCGTTACAAACAATAAAAAAGATATGGAAATAGTCGCTGCAGAGGCGAAAATGTCTGGGAAAGTAATTCTGCTTCTTGATGAAGTCCATAGGTTAGATAAAGCAAAGCAGGATTTTTTACTGCCTTATTTAGAAAATGGGATGATTGTATTAATTGGGGCCACCACAAGTAATCCCTATCATGCCATTAATCCAGCGATTCGTAGTCGCTGTCAAATTTTTGAATTGAAGCCGTTAACACCTGATGAAGTAAAACAAACTCTAACTCGCGCCCTAGAAGACGAAGAACGGGGATTTGGACGGCTGAAAATTGAGATTTCTGAGGAAGCTATACAGCATTTTGCCCAAGGATCGAACGGGGATGTACGAAGCTCCTTAAATGCCCTGGAATTAGCGGTACTTTCCACGGATAAAGATGCCAATGACATGATCCAAATCGATGTGAAAACAGCGGAGGAATGTTTGCAAAAGAAAAGTTTAGTTGCCGATAAAGATGGAGACGAGCACTACGATGTCCTGTCGGCTTTTCAAAAATCGATTCGTGGTAGTGACGTCAATGCCGCTCTCCACTATCTCGGAAGATTAATTGAAGCTGGAGACCTGCCAAGTATTAGCCGTCGTATGATTGTGATCGCTTATGAAGATATTGGACTTGCCAATCCACAAGCTGGAGCTCGCACGTTGGCTGCGATTGAAACCGCAGAGAGAATTGGCTTTCCAGAGGCAAGGATACCACTTGCCAATGCCGTTATTGAATTATGCCTTTCGCCTAAGTCCAATTCTGCCGTCTTAGCCATTCAGGCAGCACTTGATGATATTCAAAAAGGAATGGTCGGTGAAGTACCAGATCATTTACGTGATGCCCACTACAAAGGGGCAAAAGAGCTTGGTAGAGGAATTGGCTACCTATATCCTCACGATTTTGAAAATGGCTGGGTCCCGCAGCAATATTTACCGAACAAATTAAAAAACAAACAATACTATCAACCAAAGAAAACCGGAAAATTTGAACAGGCACTTGCCATTGTTTATGAAAAATTAACTCGCTCGAAAAAATAAATAGAGGTGTCAGGCACCATGTGAAAATTTCACATGGTGCCTGACACCTTTTTTTAATTTATGGAAACAGTTAAGCGGCAACGTCTCGTTTTTTGAAGACGTAGAAGGCGAAAAATTGGAAAACGGCAAAGTAAATCAGCAGCATGATGACCGAAAATGTCATTGTCATTCCTTCTACCATCGGCGTACCTTCAAAGTATTGTGATAAATTCGTATTGGCAAACAAGATATATTTTGCCCAGCTATATTTTAATGACAACAAGGTAGTAAATTGGGCCCCGGTAAACAATAAAAACAGTGATAAGCCGATTGCCATGGAGCTGTTCCGGAAAACGGACGAAATCATGAACGCCATAGTCGCAAGCATAATCATGTCGATTGAACTATACCCGTAATAAACCAACAGGTGAGTTACAATATTTTGCTCGGTTACGACTCCATTAGAATAATTTAAGTATGGAACGGCTTGTTCAGGCATTCCAAAAAGGATGCTACCAAGTACGGTTGAGAAACCAAACAGAATGGCCAGCATCAACAGCCCAAACAATAACACAGTCAAATATTTCGATGCTAAGATTTTGGTACGATTGATTGGCCGTATCAATAACAGCTTAATGGTTCCCCAGTTAAATTCACTCGCGACAATCCCAGCAGAAATGATAATTGTAAATAATCCCGCTAAGATGATAAGTTGTGAAGCATCCTTAACAAATGACCAAACATTATATTTTTCATTTGGTGGAAGATTATGCTTAATCCGATAGTCATTAATGGCGATTTCTTTTTTTAAAAATTGCTTTTCCATCTTCGCACGACTTTGGGCCATCTGTTGATTTAATGCTTTATTTTCCTCCTGTAATGTTTGCTCCCATTTTTTATCGACTTTGTAATCCTTTTCCTGATACTTAGAAAAAGTACCGACAATCGAGATAATAACGATAAGTATGGCAATCATGACATAAGTTCCTGGGCGTTTAAAAATTTTCATCCATTCATTTTTGATTAAATTAAGCACGTGCTTCTGCCTCCTTTTCTGATGTCACTTCAAGGAAGCGATCTTCTAATGTTTTCGCCACTTCTTTTATCCCAAAAACTTGAATATCTGCGGCAACAAACTTTTTAACTAGATTCGGGATTTCCTCTTTAGAAAATTCAACGGATATTCCATTTCTTGAGCTGTTCGCTCTAACATCTGGATAGTTGGTTTCTATTAGTGACAAAGCTTTATCACTCGGAACTACCTCTAACTCATACGTCACTTCAGAGCCATGGACAAATTCCTGGACAAGCTGAACATCGATCAACTTGCCTTTTTGAATGATCCCGATTCTGTCACACATCATTTCCATTTCAGAAAGCAAGTGGCTGGAAACGATAACGGCCATATTTTTTTCACGTGCTAAGAGGCGGACATAGTCACGAATTTCTCTTATTCCAGCGGGATCAAGGCCATTCGTAGGCTCATCTAGAATCAACACATCTGGGTCATGCAAAAGACACTGTGCTAATCCCAACCTCTGTCTCATTCCAAGTGAGTAGGTTTTCACTTTGTCATTGATTCGGTCTGTTAAGCCAACGAGTTCAACGGTTTCAGCAATCTTTTCCTTAGTGATGCCTTTTGACATTCTTGCATAATGAACCAGATTTTGATATCCAGACAAAAATTTATACATCTCCGGATTCTCAACAATGGCACCAACATGGCTTACAGCATCTTCAAACTCACTTTTGATGCTTGCCCCGCCAATACTAATGTCTCCCGAAGTAATCCCCATCAAGCCGACAATCATCCGGATGGTCGTTGTTTTCCCCGCACCATTTGGACCTAGAAACCCAAATACCTCACCCTTATTCACTTGGAAGCTGATATGATCAATAATCGTTCTTCCTTTAATCACTTTTGTTACGTCTTTTAGTTCAACGATTGTTTCCAAATTCTCTCTCCTCTCTATTAGTCACACACAATTTTACCTTATTTCGGCAAAATTTTCCTAACTAATATTCCTTTTATATTATAACCTTACAAACCCTTTCCTTAATAACGGCTGTGGATGGAATCAATTCTAGGGCTAAAGGCTGATAATCAATCATGTTAACAAAATATCAAACCTTTTTTTCAATTGTACACTTTTCCACTTTTCAGGTTCTAAAAGCCAGTCGGTATTACCAACCTTGAAAACAGAATAATAAAAACCCTAAACTCCAAAAGTTTAGGGCTCAACAATTATTTTTCATCTGAAACACGTTGGATTTTGATATCTTTTAGTAATTCTCTCACAACATAGCTTGCCATAATTAAACCTGCTGCAGATGGGACAAAGGCATTTGACGCAGGCGGCATTTGAGCTTTACGGATTGGGGCATTTTCATTTCCTACCTCTTTTTTAATGTCCTCACGAATGACAATCGGGCTTTCATCAGAAAAAACAACTGGTATGCCCTTATGAATTCTTTCCTTACGAAGTTTCGTGCGGATGACTTTTGCAATTGGATCCGTATGAGTCTTCGAAATATCGGCAATTTGGAACCGGGTTGGGTCCATTTTATTAGCAGCCCCCATGCTCGAAATAATCGGAATCTTTCTTTTTAAACATTCTTTCATCAAATGAATTTTATAAATAATCGTATCAGAGGCATCCACGACAAAATCTAAGTTGTAGCCAAAAATCTCCTCATAAGTATCCTCTGTGTAAAACATCTTCAGTGCAATCACTTCACAATCAGGATTAATATCCTTAATCCGCTCCTGCATTATGTCTACTTTTGGTCTACCCACGGTTGAAAGAAGCGCAATTAGTTGACGGTTAATGTTTGTAATATCAACATCGTCTTTGTCGATTAAAATTAACCGACCAACACCAGAGCGTGCAAGGGCCTCGGCAGCAAATGAACCGACACCGCCAATTCCTAAAACAGCGACCGTGCTATTTTTCATGATATTAAGTCCTTCTTTACCGATAGCAAGCTCATTTCGCGAAAATTGATGTAGCATTTATATTCACTCCAAATTTAAATTCAATTATCTATTATTTTTTCACCATAAAAATATATCATACCCGCTTATAAAAACAAGTATTTTTATAGGAATTAGGAAGATAAACAGCAAAATAAAACCTCTTGCCGTAGCAAGAGGTTGATTTTTGTAAAAAGGAAAAGAGTCCCAATGGTGCCGTTGCTTCTTCATCCTTAGTTTTGATCCCGCACTCAGCAGGGGGGTGTCCTGTTCCCGGTATTGTAAGTCCCCTTACCTGTCAATAGGTGGGGCATTTACGCAATCAGAAAACTCCAGACTCCCGAATAAATAATGTTCGGTCAAAACTTCAGGTCACACAACGTACATTTCAGGACTCTTCTTTAATTGCTTTTATAATACCATATTATGATGCTTCATTCAAGGTTTCATGAAAGCGAATTCTTGTTATTTTTTAACATTTAATGACAAACTTAGCTCTAACAATTGCGCCTCAGAAACTTCGCTTGGTGCATTTGTTAACAAGCAGCTTGCACTCGCTGTTTTTGGAAATGCAATCGTATCTCTTAGATTGGTGCTTCCGGCAAGTAGCATCACCAAGCGGTCTAGTCCAAGAGCAATGCCGCCATGTGGAGGAGTCCCATATTCAAAAACATTCATTAAGAAGCCAAACTGTTCCTTTGCTTCTTCTGGTGAAAATCCAAGAACACTAAACATTTTTTCTTGGATTGGTCGCTCAAAAATCCGAAGTGAACCGCCGCCAAGCTCATATCCATTCAGAACAAGGTCATAGGCTTGGGCACGCACCTTCCCTGGATCAGAATCCAAATATTCAAGGTCTTCCCTAAATGGCATTGTAAACGGATGGTGAGCAGCGTAATAACGCCCTTCCTCTTCATCGTATTCCAATAACGGCCAGTCTGTCACCCATAAGAAATGGAACAAGCTTTGATCGATTAATCCCAATTCTTTTCCTAGCTTAAGTCTTAGTGCGCCAAGGGAATCAGCCACTACACTTTTCTTATCAGCTACAAATAGGAGCAAATCCCCTGCATTGGCCTCTAGTGTGACTTTCAGTGCCTGTGCGTCCTCTTCAGAGAAGAATTTCGCAATTGGTCCCTTTAAGCCTTCAGAATCAACTTTTAACCAAGCAAGACCCTTGGCACCATAAACGGCAACAAACTCAGTTAAGGCATCGATATCTTTACGTGAGTACTTGTCTGCAGCACCTTTAACGTTTATCGCTTTAACTTGACCACCACTCGCAACCGCGGCGGCAAACACCTTAAAGCCGGATTCCTTGACGATTTCGGAGAGGTCAACAAGCTCTAGCCCAAAACGAGTATCCGGTTTGTCGGAACCATAGCGGCTCATCGCTTCATCATAAGTCATTTGCGGGAAAGCCTCAGGAACTTCCACACCTTTTACTTCCTTCATCAACTGTGACATCATTTTTTCCATCATGCCCATAATGTCCTTTTGACTTAAGAAGCTTGTTTCTATATCTATTTGCGTGAATTCAGGCTGCCGGTCTGCACGTAAGTCCTCGTCACGGAAACAGCGAGCAATTTGGTAATACCGTTCTATTCCACCCACCATCAACAATTGCTTAAACAACTGCGGCGATTGTGGCAGCGCGTAGAATTCACCGGGGTGGACACGGCTTGGGACTAAATAATCACGCGCCCCTTCAGGAGTGCTTTTTGTTAAAATTGGTGTTTCGATATCTAAGAAGCCTTCGCCGTCAAGGAAATCCCTAATTTGTTTCGTCACCTGATGACGCATTTTTAAGGTTTCAAAAATAACCGGACGACGGAAATCTAAATAACGATATTTCAAACGTACATCTTCTGAAGCATCTGTTTTATCAGAAATCGTAAACGGAGGAGTTTTCGCTTCATTGATAATCGTTACGGTTTCCGCTTGAACCTCAATTTTACCCGTTTTTAGATTTTCATTAATGGTTCCAGGTTCACGGGCAACGACAGTTCCCACAACATCAAGAACAAATTCGTTGCGGATTTTTTCTGCAGTTTTGAGTGCTTCCTTTGATAAATCAGGATTAAATACTACTTGGACTATTCCTGAACGGTCGCGCAAATCGATAAAGATTAATCCGCCAAGGTCGCGTCGTTTTTGAACCCAGCCTTTTAATGTTACCTTTTCCCCTACTACTGATTCTGGTACTTCACCACAAAAATACGATCTGCCAAACATGTTAATCCTCCTTTATCCTCGTAACCCCTGAAAATAGTGAACCAAAGAACCAAGCTCCACTTCTACTTGTTCACCTGTAGCCATATTTTTCACATTGATATGGTTGTTTTTAAGCTCTTCATCACCGAGAACGGCCACATATTTTGCTTTTAAGCGGTCAGCCGCTTTAAATTGCGCCTTAATTTTTCGATCTAGATAATCTCTTTCTGCTGAAAAACCAGCCATCCGAAGTTGTTGCAACAGGCCAACGGTGTAATCCTTCGCTTCCTCCCCAAGTGAGGCCAGATAACAATCAATCCCTTGACTCGTATCAAGCTCGATACCTTCTGCATTAAGGGCTGCAATAAACCGTTCAATACTTAAAGCAAAGCCGATACCAGGCGTTTCCGGCCCGCCAATTTCTTCTGCTAAACCATTATAACGGCCGCCGCCGCATAATGTGGTGATGGCCCCAAATCCCTCTGCGTTGCTCATGATCTCAAAGGCGGTGTGATTATAATAATCCAAGCCTCGCACCAAGTTGGCATCGACTTCAAAGGGAATATCTAATTGGGTTAAATACTGCTGTAATTTTTCAAAATAAGTTTTTGAATAATCGTTTAAAAACTCTAGAATGGACGGTGCAGATTTCATTAATTCATGATCACGATCCTGTTTGCAATCCAAAATTCTCAACGGATTCTTTTCCAAGCGGTTCTGACAATCATGACAAAACTCGCCGATTCTTGGTTTAAAGTGATTCACCAACGCCTCGCGGTGAGCGTTTCGGCTTTCCTTATCACCAAGGCTATTAATAATCAACTTAAGCTGGGTAAGACCCATTTCTCTGTACAGGTTCATCGCTAGGGAGATAACCTCCGCATCAATCGCTGGATCGTTACTGCCTAAAGCTTCGACTCCAAATTGAACAAACTGGCGGAAACGACCTGCCTGCGGACGTTCATAACGGAACATCGGCCCCATATAATAAAGCTTTACAGGCTGGTTGGCGTAACCAAACATTTTTTTCTCGACAAATGAGCGAACGACCGCCGCAGTTCCTTCAGGTCTAAGCGTAATACTGCGTTTCCCCCGGTCTTCAAATGTGTACATTTCTTTTTGAACAATATCAGTTGTGTCACCAACGCCTCTTGAAAATAGTTCAGTTGATTCAAAAATGGGGGTGCGAATTTCCTGGTATTGATATTTCTCACAAAGTTCTCTCGCTTTTTTTTCAATCAGCTGCCACTTCTCTACCTCTCCTGGCAATATATCCTGTGTGCCTCTCGGAATGCTAATAGACATAGCGGAAACCTCCTTTTTTTCATATTTTTATGTAAATAGATTTTTAGTGAAAATAAAAAAACTCCCATCCCTTGTATAATACAAGGGACGAGAGTTAATAATCCCGCGGTGCCACCCTAGTTGAATAGCCTAAAAAATAAAATAGCTATTCCTCTTTAACAGTTAACGCCTGCTACGTTCTTCTCCTACTAAAGCTGAAGCTTTTTCAGAGAGAAGCCTACGGAGTGTTCATTCGTTAAGTCACATGTGGAAATGCTTTCAGCCTAGGCATCTCCTCTCTTTTCATGGGTTAGCTTAACTACTATGCTCCATCAAATGGTTATATCCGTATATTACATTTTACTTCGCTAATCAGTATTTACTATCGTAAAATTCTGAACGCATAAATTCAACTGAACCTCGAGAACTGCCATTTAGTGCTGGCCAGTCAGCAAGTTTCCATTTATATAATAATAAGGAGCATCCCTGCTATTGTCAAGTGTGTTTTACGATCTCTCCAAATGTTTTTTTAACTTTCTGACATCCCCTATTGATAAGCCGAATTCAGATGCAAGTTCCAATGATGTTGCCTGCTGCTCTTTTTGAATAAAATCATGAAAATCAACTCCAAATAAACGTCCATCCATTGACTGTACGTTCATTCCTTTTTCACTCGATCTCATATTTAATCACCTCAACCCTTTCTTCGATAATCTTATTATTTCCCCCAATGGTGAAAAACTTGCATGGAAGATGAGGATTTCGTTGATTTATTGGTCATTTTTAGTAATTTAGGAATGATTTTCAGTTTCTTTTACGTTAAAATAGTAGATAAATGACAATGGAGGGTGTTAATGGGCAAAAAGTTTACTCTACTGCTATTATCTATCATACTTATTTTCGGAGCCTTCCTACCGCAGAAGAAAAGTATCGCAGCAACTAGTTCAATTACCATTTCCACCGATACTATCAACGTTCGCGGCGGTCCAGGCTTAAGCTATCCCCTTGTAAAAGTAGCTAATCGTGGCGAAAAGTATTCGATTGTAAATGAACAAGGTGAGTGGATCAAGATTCAGCTATCGTCTGGCAAAACAGGCTGGGTGGTCAATTGGCTGGTCACCAAAGAGAATGAGACTAAAACAGCCAAAGCCTCGACATCTGCCGGTGCAAAAAGCACTATCGCCACCGCTAACACCGACCAATTAAGGGTTCGATCCGGACCTGGGACAAGCTTTCGAATCGTCGGTTTCTTGAATAAAGGACAAGACGTTATGGTGGTTGAGCAAAATGAAAACTGGTATAAAATCAGTTCAACCTTCGGTGACGGTTGGGTTGCCAGAGATTTTTTGGAGTTGAAAACTGGTAAACAGAAGAACAAACCAACGGGTCCTTCCACGAATACCGCAAGTACTGGCGTAGTGAATGGTGATACTTTAAATCTTAGAAAGGAGCCATCCACAACAGGCGCTGTGATTGGAAAACTGACAAGGGGCACAACCGTAACGATTTATTCGAAACAAAATAATTGGCTAGAGGTTGGTTTTTCAAATCTTAAAGGCTGGGTGAGTGCTAAGTTTATCGACGAATCGACGAGTCAATCAAAGGACACCTCAAAGAAAGAATCTAGCGATATAAAGGGAATGGTAACTGCGAGCAGTCTAAGTGTCCGTTCAAGCTCATCACTGAATTCGAACATCATCGGGTCTGTGTCAAAAGGGCAAAGATTTACCATTTTAGAAGAATATAATAGTTGGGCAAAAATAGAATTTAAGACTGGTAGTTTTGGCTGGGTTGCAAGCTGGTATCTTGATAAATCAACTGCACAGACCAACACCGGACAAGCCGTAAAGAAAAATACCGTTACCATCTTACATAATGGAACAAATATCCGAAAAGCACCGAATGTTCAGTCAGATGTCGCGCAACTGGCTGATGAGGGAGATACTTTTTCTGTAAAAAGTATAGCAAATGACTGGTATGAAATTACCCTGAAGAATGGAAAATCAGGCTGGGTAGCCGGCTGGATTGTTTCGATTAACGGTGCTAAACAGCAGATTGAGAAGTCTGGTGCTGAAGGCTATCTAAAAAATAAAACCATTGTTCTCGACCCTGGACATGGCGGCGGGGATAACGGAACAACAGGCGCTTCCGGAACATTAGAAAAAGATCTAACACTTCGAACAGCCCTGCTTTTGTATGATAAATTAAGAGCTGCCGGTGCAAATGTTTACTTAACTAGAAATAATGATTCTTACCTTTCGCTTCCGTTACGAGTAAATACGGCAGTTGCTTACCGTGCTGATGCCTTTATTAGCCTGCATTATGACAGCAATGTAGATCGGTCTGTTCGTGGTATGACTGGCTATTACTATCATTCCTTTCAGCAGTCACTTGCCGAAACGCTTTATGCCTCAATGGTAGGACAGACGAAATTAAAAAATCGTGGAGTGCGATTAGGGGATTTCCACGTGATTCGAGAAAATAGTCAAAAAGCTGTCTTGATGGAGCTTGGCTATTTGAGTAACCCAGAAGAAGAACTGACCCTAAATTCAGGTCAGTTCCAGGAAAATGCTGCTTCAGGTTTGTTTGATGGATTAGCAAGATATTTTAAAAAGAACTAGGTTGAGCTCTAGAAGGTTTCTACAAACCTCTAGGGCTCTTTTTTCGAGGGTGCACTTGTTTTTAACTTAGTTCAAAGGCTTAAAAAGTTATAGCTTAAAATAAAAATACACTTTATCAGCGATTTTTAATGATTTATCAACGGATTTTGGCGTTTTATCAGCGGATCAAAGTTAGCAACCATCTTTCAGAAATGAGCCATAAAGTAAAAGGCTTGGCACTTAAATCCGAGTGCCAAGCCTTTTACACTTTATTTTCCAAAATTAACGTAACTGGACCGTCATTGGTCAATTCAACATCCATCATGGCGCCAAAAATACCGGTTTCAACCTGGATGCCTTTCTCACGAAGCAGCCTATTAAAAGCCTCGTAAAGCTCCAGAGCCTTATCGGGTTTAGCCGCTTCCATAAAGTTAGGTCTTCTCCCTTTTCGACAATCACCGTAAAGGGTAAACTGGGAAACAGATAGAATTTCTCCGCCAACGTCCAATAAAGATAAATTCATCTTTTCATCCGCATCTTCAAAAATCCTTAAATTAGCAATCTTATCCGCTAAGTATGCGGCATCCTCTTCCTTGTCTTCATGGGTCACACCTACAAGCAAAACAAGTCCTTTGCTAATTTGCCCTGTTACTTCACCATTAACGGTAACCTTGGCTCCTTTACTCCTTTGAACAACTACACGCATCTTAAAGCTCCTTAATTCATAATCCGGCGAACCGAATAAATATCTGGGATCTGTTTAATTCGTTCGACGACCTTTTGCAGATGGCTAACATTGTGAATCGCAATCGACATGCTGATGGTAGCCATTTTATTACGGTCAGACTTTCCGGTAACGGCCGAAATATTTGTTTTCGTCTCATTTACCGCTTGAAGAACTTCATTTAGCAGTCCTCGACGATCATAACCGTTGATTTCGATATCGACGTTATATTCCTTCCGATCATTTAAGGAAGATTCCCACTCGACAGGAATCAATCTTGACTGGGCATCATTCGAATCAATGTTGGTACAATCAGATCGGTGAACAGAGACACCACGCCCCTTCGTAATAAAACCGACAATTTCATCGCCTGGAACTGGATTACAGCATCTGGATAAGCGAATTAACAGGTTATCAATTCCTTGAACGCGGACTCCAGATTCCCGCTTCTTATTTGCTGGAAAGGATTTTATATCCGAAATCACATTGGTAATGCTTGCTGACTGTTCTTGGTCGCGCTTTTTACGCCATTTCTCAGTTAAGCGGTTAGCAACCTGTAAGGCTGTTACACCATTATAGCCAACTGCGGCGTACATATCTTCTTCATTGGAAAAATTAAATTTATCCGCAACCTTCTTCAGGTTGTCTAATGTTAAAATTTCTTTAAGCTCGAACTCCATATTACGGATTTCTTTTTCGACTAGCTCTTTCCCTTTAACAACATTCTCATCACGGCGCTGCTTTTTAAAGAAGGCGCGAATCTTGTTTTTCGCTTGGGATGTTTGTGCAAGCTTCAACCAATCCTGACTTGGTCCATATGAATGTTTGGAGGTTAAGATTTCAATAATGTCACCAGTTTTGAGACGATAGTCAAGTGTGACCATTTTGCCGTTCACTTTGGCCCCGATTGTTTTATTGCCGATCTCTGAATGGATTCGGTAAGCAAAATCGATTGGGACAGAACCGGACGGCAGTTCAATCACATCGCCTTTTGGCGTAAACACAAACACCATATCTGAGAACAGGTCAATTTTCAATGACTCCATAAACTCTTCAGCATTAGCTGTATCGTTTTGGAACTCAAGAATCTCTCTAAACCAGGTTAGTTTTTGTTCAAAAGAAGAGCTGTCACTAATGGCTTTTCCTTCTTTATATGCCCAGTGGGCTGCGACCCCGAATTCTGCAATCTGGTGCATCTCATAGGTTCTAATTTGTACCTCAAGCGGGTCGCCCTTTGGTCCAATAACCGTTGTATGCAGAGATTGGTACATATTCGGCTTTGGCATCGCAATATAATCCTTGAAGCGGCCAGGCATCGGCTTCCAACAAGTGTGAATTATTCCTAAAACAGCATAGCAATCTTTAATACTGTTGACCACGATTCGGACAGCTAGTAAATCATAAATCTCACTGAATTGCTTATTTTGTAACGCCATTTTCCGGTAAATACTGTAGATATGCTTTGGACGGCCTGAAAGTTCAGCCTTAATGGAAACCTCATTCATCCGACTCTTAACTTCTACGATGACATCCTCTAAATATTGCTCACGTTCCGCACGTTTCTTTTTCATTAAGTTAACAATCCTGTAGTATTGCTGCGGATTTAAATATCTTAATGCGGTATCTTCTAGCTCCCATTTAATCTTTGAGATACCAAGACGATGTGCTAAAGGGGCAAAAATTTCAAGTGTTTCATTTGAAATCCGGCGCTGTTTTTCAATAGGCAGATGTTTCAATGTCCGCATATTATGCAAACGATCAGCAAGCTTAATCAGAATAACGCGGATGTCCTGTGCCATTGCCACAAACATTTTCCGGTGGTTCTCCGCCTGCTGTTCCTCGTGCGATTTATATTTAAATTTTCCTAGTTTAGTTACCCCATCGACAAGCATGGCCACTTCATCGTTAAAAGCTAACTCTATATCCTTTAAGGATATATTCGTATCTTCAACGACATCGTGAAGAAAACCAGCTGCAACCGTAGCCGGATCCATCTCAAGGTCTGCTAGTATCCCTGCCACCTGGATAGGATGAATAATATACGGCTCACCCGATTTTCTATATTGTTCACGATGAGCATGTTTAGCAAATTCATACGCTTTTTTCACTAAATCAACATGCTCTTCATTTAAGTAGCTCCGAGTCTTGTCGATGACCTGGTCGGCTGTTAACACTTGATCATTCGCCATGAAATCACCTTTATTTTCATCTCATTTTATTATCAAGAAAAACTTTGCCATGAACTACCGATAAAGGTCCTTGCCCTTCACCGAGTTTTCTATATACAATGTCATTCGTAAAAAAATCGTTCCTAAATTAGAATGATTGTTACTATTATCGAAAAAAAAAGCACAGATGTAAAGTAATTATGAAGTTTTTTCTGCAAATTACGAAATTTGTGTCGAAAAATTAGAAAAGCGCCCTGTTCAGCGACGTAAGGGCTGGACTGAACCGACTGAGATAAAGGGAACATGGTAAACGAAGTGAACCGATGTTGACTTATCGTAGGGAAAAGGGCGAAGTACACTAGCCGCTGGGCTCTGAAGCTAGACAGTTTTCAAATTCCAAAGATAATATTTCTAATATTATAAAGAGAGCACTCTTCAGGAGTGCCCTCTAGCATCATTTAATAGTGCATTAGTGTTAAAATATCATAGCCGTCAAGCTTTTTCCGGCCTTCTAAATAACTTAACTCAACTAAGAAAGCGATACCAGCGACAACACCGCCAAGTTGTTCAACTAATTGAATGGTTGCTTCAATCGTACCGCCTGTAGCTAACAGATCATCAGTAACTAAAACGCGTTGTCCCGGTTTAATCGCATCCTTATGGATAGTTAAAACATCTTTTCCATATTCCAGGCCGTATCCTACTTTAATGGTTTCACGTGGGAGCTTTCCTTCCTTACGGACAGGAGCAAAGCCCACTCCAAGCGAATAAGCAACGGGACAGCCAATAATGAATCCACGAGCCTCAGGTCCAACAATAAGATCAATTTGTTTCTCTTTTGCATAAGAAACGATTTGATCTGTTGCATATTTGTATGCTTCACCATCATTCATTAAAGGGGTAATATCTTTAAATTTAATTCCAGGCTTCGGCCAATCGGGTACGATTGTAATAAATTGCTTTAAATCCATTCTGTTATTGCCTCCTCAGTTTCAACCGACTCTTGAATGACTTGATCAAACCAGTCCTTTAATTCCTGAAAGGACGAAAACAATAAATCCCGTTCAAGAGAATATTGCTTCTGTTTGGTTTGATAGGTTCTAGAGTCACTTAAATCACGCTTTTGCGCTTGATTATTCAAAGTAATAAATCCATTGTTTATTGTAACAAAATCCAGTTCAGAAAACACCTTTGACATAAAGTTAATCGTTTCCTGTGACCAGCCGCGATGTTTGGCTATATCTTCTCCATACCGTTTAAGGTCAATTGGACCTTTTTTTAGTAAAAAGGCATAGAACCATTTAAAATGATCACGGTTTGGAACGGTGCTAAAGAAATCACTGGATTCCTTATAAAAATAAGCATAAACCCTAGCCGGCTGTTTCCCCTTTATTAAACCTTCAAGAATTTCCTTTGATGGCGGGAAATCAACTAAAACAATATTTTCTAGGTAACCATTGAATGCTTTTGCCTCTTCAAGATTTTGAATAAAAACTGTATCATACCCATTTGCAGAGTTAAACTTTTCAAGATAGTTTTCGTTAAAAATAATGAATTTCTGGTTTTCAACAGGTACCGATTGAGCAATACTGTTAATTCGTTTCTGCCCGCGATAGTCAAATAACTGCCATGAATCTACCGCAATATCTTGGATAAAAATTTGTGGTTTCCGCATATTGTTCCATTCATTTATAGATAATTCTCCAATGAATGAAATTTTTGATGCAGGTGAAATCTGGTCCACTAAATGTCCCAACCCAAAACCTATTCCATCAAGGTTTGTTCCAGCTTCATTTACTAAAACCTTGAGATGGTTTTGCTCACTGCCAATTTTTCTCATATTGGCAATTTCAACATTATTTATTAAAACCTTTGGTTTAGGGTTGTCCATACCAAAAGGAGAAAGCTGACTCATTTCATCTAATGACGATAAACTGATGTCTTCCAGACGGATTTCCTCGTCAAGATAGGTAACGGGAATCAAATCCTCATCCGTTAGTTGTTCTTCACAAAGTTTATTTAATCTTGTCCGTAGCTCCGAAACATCCTCAATCTTCAAGGTCATCCCTGCAGCCATAGGATGACCGCCGAAATGGGGCAGTATGTCCCGGCAGGTCGATAAATTTTTAAAAAGGTCAAAACCGGCAATACTCCGGGCAGAGCCCTTTGCCACACCTTTTTCTGGATCAAAATTTAAAACGATTGTTGGCCGATAGTATTTCTCAACAAGTCTGGAAGCAACGATGCCAATAACACCGGCATTCCATCCTTCCTTGCCAATAACCAAAATCTTATTGGTCGCAATGGGATAATTCTTTTCGACTTCTTCGATTGCCTCGTTAGTAATTGAATTGACTATCGCTTGCCTTGTCTTATTTAATGCATCCATTTCTTCCGCTAATTGCAGGGCTTCCTCTGGGTCTTCTGTCAGGATAAGCTCTACAGCAAGGTCTGCATCTTTTAATCGACCCACAGCGTTGATCCGGGGTGCAAGGGTAAACCCAATGGTTTCTTCATTAATTGACAACGGTTCAACTCCAGCCAATTTTAAAATGGCTTTAAGGCCAATATTTTTCGTAACTTTCAGCTTTTCAAGCCCTTTTTTGGCAATCAGACGATTTTCACCTTTTAATGAAACTAAGTCAGCAATCGTTCCAATTACGGCAATTTCAAGTAAATGCTCAGGAACTTCACCATATAGGGCATGGGCAAGTTTAAAGGCCACTCCTACTCCTGCCAGTTCCCGAAACGGATAGGTGCTATCAGGAAGCTTCGGGTGAATAATTGCAAGTGCTTCCGGTAAGATTGGCCCAGGTTCATGATGGTCTGTAATGATTAGTTCAATTCCGAGCTCTTTCGCAACGGATGCTTCATGAATAGCGGATATTCCGGTATCCACCGTTATTATCAAATTGATTCCATTTTCTGCTGCTTGAAGGAAGGCAGGTTCATTCGGCCCATAGCCTTCTGTAAAACGATTAGGGATGTAAAATTGTACATTTGCGCCCAGTTCAAGCAAAGTGATCATTAACACTGCGGTGCTGCTTACTCCATCAGCGTCATAATCACCAAAAATGAGAATCGGTTCTTGCGTTTCGATGGCTTCACGAATTCTCTTTACCGCAATATCCATCCCTTTTAACAGATAGGGGTCGTGGAATTCATCCGTTCCAAATAAAAAATACCGTGCAGATTCTACGGTATCTAAGCCACGGTTGACAAGCAATGACGCAACTAGAGGTGTAATTTTCAATTCATTTTCCAGCATTTTCACTAGATGGTGATCAGAACTGGGAACAATCCATCTTGATTTTGACTTTAGCATTTGTTTGTTCACCCCTCAGACCTTCTTATTATACAGGAGTGTGAAACGTCTTTCAATCAAAAGAAAAAACCGCAGGTTTGGTCTTATCCCTGTCAAGTAGACAACATAAAAAAGCTAAGCTGCTAACGCGTGTCGATATTCAATCGGCGCGCGTTGTTTTAGTTTCTTTTGAATACGTTTGTAATTGTAGTGATAAATATAATCTTCAATCGCTTGTCGTATCTCCACTTCTGATTTACACTGTT
>NZ_CALBWS010000040.1 GCF_937468385.1 Neobacillus rhizosphaerae | reverse complement strand
TTCATCTGTGTATTTTTAGTTAGCATTTCATCCACCCCATTAAAATCTCTGTACCTTAATTATACAAAAAAGACCGCCGGCAAACCCGAATATTTTCGGATTTGTCGACAGTCTGAAATAACTACCTCAAGTAGGTAGTTATTTTATTTTTGTTAAGTAGAGAGAGTCAACCCTCCTCCATATTTACATTTGTTACGTAAAAAAGGACCAAACTCGGTCCATTTTTATATTCAATTATTATGAAAATTCTACTTAAGCCCCTTCATACTCCTCAACATTCCGGTTAATCATATCAATTACACGAATGATGCCACGCACATTATCCAGATTATCTCTAAATAATTCAGTTACACTTCCCAAAGAACGAAAAGGATCTTCTTGCAATATTTTCTTCTCAAGGGTTCCGTTCTTAACGACATAATCGATGATGAGTTTTACAAATCGCAATTGATTAACGTTTAGTTTTTCTTCGTTAAGGAACTCTGAAAATGCCTCATTTGCTGCTTGCTGATCTAGACCTACTATTTGTCTTACGAGTTTTGTAATTGGAGTATCGCCAAATTCTTTTTTGTAATCATCCTGTGTACCTAGTTCAGCCCAAAGGACTCCTTCAAGAGTTTGCACTTCTTGTTTGGTTAACGGCTTGTTATGACGCAGCTTATAGATGGCTGTTTGATCTAAGTGTTCCTTTAAATATTGATTAACCTTCTTCCGGTAATTTTGCAGATCATTTGAACCGTAAAATGGTGTATCTTCTTTACCGATAACTGTAAAGATGTCGGTAAAATTCGTGTAGTAATCTTTTTGATTCTCTCTCTCTAAAAACTTAACGAGCTCACGAATCGCTTCACGCACTTCATCAAGTTCAAATATATTTGCTTCTTCCCAGAATGTCTCGGATTGAACTTTTATTAATATATCCCGCTTCGCATTAATTTGCGGAATGGTGCTTAGTTTAGATAATTCTTCTGCTGTCTGCACAACACTTTTTATTGGCCTAGTTGCATTCTTTGCTGTTAGCTTTGCAAGTTCAATGGAGTACATTACACTGTCAAACCGTTTCGCAAGTTCATCATCCACAATGGAAATAATTAATGGAGAAATATGCTCCTGAATCTCACTTACATTTGTGACAGTAAGTGCTTGCCAATTCGAACGATTTTTATATTTATGGACAAATTGTAAATGCATCCTTACCTGAAAATTCTCATCATTTAACCGATGAATCTCCTGATGCACGCCATCAATTAAATCGTTTCGGTGTCGAATATACGGTTCGTCCTGAAAATCAAGTGCTTGAAGTTCTTTAATAATGTCTACTTTTAAATTAAAAATTCGTTCGGTTAACCCTACTGAAAGTTTTCCTTCAATTCCTTTTTGATTCTCTCGGAAAAACTCAAAATTTCTTAAATAGTCAAATATTAAAAAGTACTTTTTATCTTCCCCAATTCCAAATAGATCTGGACAAAGACGAGTACCACGGCCTATCATCTGCCAAAATTTCGACTTAGAACGAACCTTTTTGAAAAATACTAGATTGACGACTTCAGGAATATCGACTCCGGTATCTAACATATCCACGGATACGGCAATTTGCGGAAACTTATCCTTTGTTGAAAAATCATCAATAAGAGTCTGGACATAATCCACTTTATAATCAATTTGACGAGCAAACTTTCCGTTATACTGCGGGTAAATATGATTAAAACGTTCTACGATACGCTTAGCGTGTTTGGAATTATTAGCAAAGATAATCGTTTTACCTAGCTTATCTCCACCCTCTACCTTGATACCATTTCCCATCAGGTCATTTAAAACTTGATCAATCGTATTGTCATTAAACAACCATTGATTAATAGCCGAGTTACTGATTTCTTCGCCTTCCACCTCATCAATAGTATCTTCATATTGTTCTTTTTCTTCATCGGACAATTCATCGTAACGCACTCCATCGTCCAAGATTTTTGAAGTGGTTTCAATTGTACGATATTCAACAAGATAACCATCTTTTACTGCTAGTTCAAGTTCATAGGCATATGTTGGGGCACCTGTTTCTAAACCAAAGATATCATAAGTATTTTTATCAATCTCATCTTTGGGCGTAGCCGTTAATCCTAATATAATACCATCAAAATATTCAAAGATTGCACGGAACTTTTTGTAGATACTACGATGGCTTTCATCGACAATGATCAAATCAAAATGGCCAACAGTAAACAGTTTATTACCGTCTTTTCGTTTCGTATCATCAATCGCATTCATCATTGTTGGGTATGTTGAGAATACCATTCGGCTTAATTCAGGATTGTCTTTGTTATCAAGTAAATTACATAATGTCATACTTGAAAGTAGATTATTAAAGTTTTTCTTAGCTTGTAATACAAGAGCAGTTCTGTCCGCTAAAAACAAGACATTTTTAACCCAATTATGCCTTACTAAGACATCAACTAAAGAAACAGCAGTTCTTGTTTTTCCACTTCCAGTTGCCATAACAAGAAGTGCCTTTCTTTGCCTGGCTTGGATGGCTTCACAAACAGAAAGAATCGCTTCCTTTTGATAGTAACGATTCGAAATCTCGTCATTAATTTCAATATCAATTAATGGTCTTTGAATCGTCCGTCGGTCAATTAGTAATTGGAGGTCCGCCTTCGTATAAAAACCGGAAACTTTCCTTTCCGGATAATTCATATCATCCCAAAGACGAATATCAAATCCATTCGTAAAGAAAATTACAGGTCGTTGTCCGTGCATTTGTTCAATGCAATCTGCATATAATTTTGCCTGTTGTTTTCCCTTGTTAGCATCATACGAAGTTTTCTTTGCTTCAACTACTGCTATTATCTTACCATTGTCCCCAAGTAGAACATAATCAACAAATCCAATACCTTGATTATTGGGCATACCCGTTACTTGATACTCTACAAGAACGTCACGTCCAAACTCCCACCCTGCTAATTTAAGCTCCAGATCAATATAAATTTTTCGGGTGTTATACTCTGATAGCTCATCTACTTGGAAATCGTATTGTTCTGTATTTTCTAAACGTTTTTCAGTTAAAACCTTCCGTAGCTTTTCATTTTCTCGCATCAAGTCTTCAAGTTTGCGATCCTTCGAGCTTAACTTCTCATACAACTCTTTATATTCTTCAGGTCTTTTTCTTGGCTCTTCTCCACTCAAAAGAACTTCTTCTTTGAATTCTGACTCTGAATAATTATCAGAATAACAATAATCTAACCAATCAATAAATTGATGAAGATTGTGTAATGCTAGTACTACTTCATCTCTTGTAATAGCTGAATTGGTGTGTACTGCAACATTGCCTAATTTAATGATGTATTTCATTAAAGGAAAAAGATCTTCATCTATCATTTCCCTAAATGTTGGCTCGTGAATCAAACTCGATAAATTATCCTGATAAGGTACTTTTAATTCACTATCTGATGTATATAACCATTTAACTGAAAGCTCTAATGCACGACGAGTCAAAATCGCACAAGTAGCAGGGCTCACTTGAAGGCTTTTCTCCGCCTCCAAGCAAGCATTTGCAAAAGTATTAAATTGAGCTTTTTCTTTTAAAAACTCAAAATTGCTAAACAAATGGCTCCCCCCTAATGAGTGTCTAGTTACTTCAATTAACCAGCTAATCGTTAAATAATTCTCCTGTGAAAGCACGTTGTAAAAAAGAGTTGTAAATTTTTTCAAATTCTATTAGAGAGGTTTCTAAAGTACATAGTTGTTCCTCAATATGCTTTACAATATTTCTAAAACCTTCTTGGAGCACTCTAGGTGGACACATTACTGGTATTTTATCAAGATTAGCTCGATTTAACTTATATTGATCAATTCCAGTTACATAATTCTTTATACTTATATTATCTATATATGTTTCTAAATATCGTAAATCGCATTTTCCATTATCAGAAATTATATGAGCGTGGTTATTTACCCAAAATTTACCGGAAACTAAAAAAGCAATTGGTTTATTTCTACTTTCTAGAGCTTTTCCATCCTCAGAGATTAATAAATATTCCCCATTTAACTTGTAATCATTTATAAAGTCAACTATTCCTGTTGCTCCATAATAGGGGTAAATCCCAGATATCTTTTTCCTATCAGCATCTTTGATTGGAACCCTTTTTGAATTCTCATTATCTACAATTTCACCCAAAAGTTTTATATCCCATTTCATTGGATTAATTGTTGGGTTTCCAAACATTTCAAAAAAAACACTGCGTTTCAAGGAAGATAAAGCTTCTATTTGTGATTTACGACTATCAATAAGGAAATGAGCACTTTCTAATATTTCTACAATTTGTTTTTGCCTTACTAATGAAGGTAAATATATTTCCAAATTTTCCAGGTCTTGTTTATTAAATCCAGCTTGAGCTGCTCTTGTACCAACGTTCTTTACAAAGTTTTGAAATATATTGGATTTCAAATAATAGTATAGATATCTTTTAGTGATTTTCTGCTCATCAGGAATAGTCTTAATTATTGCAACATTATAAGCTCCTTTTCGACCGGTTAATATTTTTCCAATCGAGGCACCATATCTTGCTATCAATATGTCATCTTCTTCACAAGTCTTTAAATTTGATTTAAGTGGAACATACTCATTTTCATTTCTTTCTTGTGTAAAATCCCTTATTTGCAACATTTGAATATACCCATCTTTATATTTAGTTATCCATTCACTTTTAGGAGGTTGGGTACCTCCTTGGAAGTCACAAACTGATACTAAAGAAACAATAGCGTTGCTCACTTAATCAATCTCTCCATTTCTTCCAAACCCTTCAATATTCCTTTTTCTAATATAATTATTTTTTCTAATATAACTTCTGGTTTTTCATATTCAACTACTTCATACTCAATCTCTTTATATTTATTAATAGATAAGTCGTATCCATTATTACGAATTTCGTCCACTGAAACAAAAAAGGATTGATCTGTACGTTTCCTGCTCTTTTCACCTTCTAAGTTATGAAATCTTTCTAAAATTTCAGGAATATCATTTGCATCAATTGGATTACGTTTATCGTCTAAAGAGAATCCATCCGCTTTCATATCATAAAACCAAACGTTATCTGTACCTCCAGATCCTGTCTTTGTAAAAATCATTATTGCTGTAGAGACTCCAGCATAAGGTTTAAAGACTCCTGATGGCATCGAGATAATTGCTTCCAGTTTGTGATCATCTACGATTTCTTTACGAATGGATTTGTGTGCATTTGAACTCCCAAATAAAACGCCATCAGGAACTATCGACGCACAGCGTCCTCCTTTTTTTAGCATTCTTAAGAATAAAGCTAAGAATAATAGTTCTGTTTTCTTTGTTTTGGTCACTTTTAAAAGATCAGCAGACACTGATTCATAATCTAAAGATCCTTTAAATGGCGGATTAGCTAGAACCAGTGTATATTGTTCAGTATCTTTATTTTGTTCAGAAAGGCTGTCACGATAATCAATGTTGGGATTATCTACACCGTGAAGCATCATATTCATTGCACCAATACGCAACATTGTTCCATCCATCTCAAATCCGTGGAACATTGTTTGATTGAAATGCTCTCTAAGGCTCTGAATAAGGAACATATCATTATGATTTTCTTTTAAATACTCACCGGATGCAACAAGAAACCCTGCTGATCCAGCTGCCGGGTCCACAATTATATCCTCTGGTGTCGGCTTCATAAGCCGAACAATCATTTCAATAATATGACGCGGAGTTCTAAATTGTCCGTTCGTTCCTGCTGTCGAAAGTTTCGATAACAAGTACTCATATAAATCCCCTAAAGTATCCTTATTTCCGGTAGAGCTACTAGTTTGTAATAACCCGTTAATTCCAGCAACCACTCTTGCTAATAAAGAAGCAGTTGGTATAACAAAAATAGCATCTCTCATAAATTTTGAATAAACAGTTTGTTTCCCACCTAAATTTTTAATAAATGGAAATACTTCTTCGGATACTACTTTAAACATTTCCTCCGGACCCATATTTGAGAAGATAGACCAACGTAACTGCGGTTTATCTTTTGGAAAGATTCCTTCGAAGTCTAAACCTAATAATTCTGCATCCATCTCTTTTTTCTTTTCATTATCATCTAGCGTTTTAATATACAAAAGATACGTAAACTGCTCTATCACAGTTAACGGATTAGTTATACCTCCAGTCCAGAATGTTTCCCACACTCTATCAACTTTGTTTTTTAATTCGCCTGTAATCATCTGTACACCTCAAAATGTTATGTTTATGACTATTATACTATATAATGACCCTTATTGATTTTCCCAAATTTAACAAATAGGAATCTTTAAAAGGATTTATACCTGTTCACTTCCACTAGCAACTTGCTTCATAGCGATTTCAATCTCTGCTAGGGCTCCCTGTTCCTCTGCCATTTCTTCTGCTTCTCCATTTTTATCAATATGAATTGACTCATATTGATAATCACTCATCATCATATCAAAATGAGCTTTATGATCCTGAATATAAAATATCTTCTTAAAAACTTCGAAGTACCTATCCGCTACTTCTTCGTTACCTTCTACATACAAGTCCTCACTTATATAATGTGAACCATCATTTATCCACGAAATCAAGGAGCGGCATATCACTTTTTCTTCATATTCAAATTTATCTTCTAATTCATCGATATTTATATTTCCGAAGAACTTAAAATAATTTTCTAGAATTCTCCGCATAACATTTTGAATTGAGACTATACTTTGGTACTCTCTTATTTTTAATTCCTTCCAAAGCAATTCATAGGAGGTCTTAATTGGGTTTTCTTGATACCTTTGAATGTAGGATTTATTATTTCTCTTTCTAACAATCCAGAAGCTTCCTTCCCCGTAACTTTTCTTTCCTTGATTGAAAGTAATTTCTTTATGGAAATAAATATTATGCGTAAAAATAAATAATTGCTTAATGTCTGTGGAGTCATTTTTTATATCGAACATTATTTGTCTAACCAAGCTGCTCACCATAAAGAGAACGTTACTATCTAGACTGGAAATAGGATCATCAATAACGACTACTTTATCAGTAACTATATCTTCTTTATTATTACTACCTTTCAAAAGTTGGTAAAAATATAGGAATGTAATAAAAGTCTTTTCCCCTTCACTTAATGTATCTTTAACATCTTGACCATCTTCCCTTACAATTTTATAATTTCCTTTTTCAGAAGTTGTTGCCAATTTAAAGTTTTTAAAGCCAAAAGATTTAAGGATATTATTTATCTCATTGACTGAGTGCTCAACACTAGTGACTTGTTCTTGATATTTTAGTAGATCGTCCTCAAATTGTCTCTTATAACCATTTTTTGTTTCCCGGCTACGATCCAAACCAGTCATAGCCTTTTCAATCCTGGACTTTTTTCGGTTAAAATTATCAATGTTTGATTTGTTTTTTTCCGCAATATAACGCCACATATCATTAATTAGATTTTCTTTTTCTACTTTTACATTCTCAATCAATCGATTATTTTCATTAATTTTATTATTTGCATATGTAATCTCTGTATTTACCTCTTTTAAGAAACTTGATAGTTTGACAAGTTCTACCGATCTACTTGGTTCCTTCTTCTTTTGTTGGATTAAGAGCTGGTTCTCTTCATACTTAGATTGAATTAAACTAAGTAATTGTTGAAGTTTGTCTTTATTAATAAACGAATTTTGCTGTACTGCTACTTCACTTATCTCTGCTAATATGGATTCAATTCTCTGTTGATATTTCTCAGAAACAGTTGTTAAAGCTTCTATTTGATTTATGTAAGTTTGATCAAAATAACAATTTAATTTATCTTCAAATACACTAGGTAGCGTCTGCTGACAAAAAGGGCATATTCCTTCTGTCTCTTTTAAAATCATACTTCCTTGTTGTACCCAGTCACTGATGTTTAATTTAGATATTAAGTCAGCAATATCAACATCTTCCTTACCTATAATCTTTTGTTTTAAAATGGGGTTATTCTCTAATATCTCATCATAAGAAATACTTTTAATTAATTGAACTTTTTCAGCCGGCCTATCAAAAATAGACTCCTTTTTTAGTTTAATCTCTTCGATTGTTTTTAACTCTTTATGCATATTACTAGATTCCACTAAGCACTTTTGCATAAATTTATCTTTAGAATTTCTAAATCCCTCAATTAAATCTTTAAAATCAGTATCTATTTCTCTTTTGATTTCCCAACATTTTTCTCTGAACTCATCTATCACATTTTCTTTTTCCCTTTTCTTTTCATCATATATATCGCTTATTCTTTTGATTTCATCCTGGTGACTACGTACCTTTTCCTTTAAATCGTCTATTGTTGCTTTTAAATCAACCGAATCCTTACCTAACGTAAATATACCTTTAATTGGATTATCTAAGCGAAAATTCTCATTTACAAAGTTACGGTTATAAACATAGGTAACCATACTTTCATCTTTCCACTCTAATGAGCAGTTTTGAAAATTTTCTGGGTTACGAATAAACTCAGTAATTGTTGTTTTACCGGTTCCATTGTTACCGTATATAAAATTTATCTTTTTTAAATCATCTAGTGTAGCACCATCTTCATCGTAAGTGGCAACGCTTTTTAAACTAATTCTACTGATCATTTTTTCACTCCCTAATCCCACTAGAAAATAAGTCCTCATATACCAATTAAACCTTACCATAAAATACCATACAAGAACTGTGGTTTTATTAAAATTTAAAGAATATAATCCGTTCGATTAAATTTTGAGCTAGTAAATTAGGAATAAATTAAACAAATATTTAAACACTTAGAAATATATTAAGTTTTGTTGTTTCCTAATTTGATGAAAAAAATATTTATTTTTTCTAGAAACCTTGGTTTTTGAAAAAATTAAAGAATATAATCCGTGTGAAAAATTTAAAGCAAGAAATTTGGAAGTAATTCAACCAATAATTAAACACTTAAAAAAGATAGAGTATTGAGCTTTAGTTACATCCATTTTTCAGACATATTTATTACAGGAACAAGGAGAGATACTTTATGAAAGTTATCCGCTGCTACGCATCACAAGAAAATGCACTGAATGTAAAAACTATTATCCAAGAGTTATTAGTTTCTGAATTAGAAAGAATTATAGATCAATCAGCAAAAGATAATAATCTATTAGATAAAAATAGACAGTTACGAAGTGATTGTGCTTGAGCCATACAGAACAAGATTTTTCATTAACAAGATTAGCCCACAACAACTTTGCAGAAAAATTAGTAAGGCTACAGGAGGATGGTTACATATCTCCATTCCTACTACAGCAATTTCTAACCTATAAATATTGGAGGATTAACAATGAAAGAAAAGAACATTAAGTCTTTTCCAGGCCAGGAGAAAGGAATTATCCAAATACTTATTAAACAAAAAGATGTAGAAGAGTCTGTTCAGCTAAGATTTGATTTGGAATTTGACGATCCGTGCCCTATCAATAGTTAGTTAAGTTTCCTTAACAGTATAAAACACACCTATTTCCGTCAAAGATGAAAAACGGAGGTGTGTTGTTAATGCGGAAAAAAATTAATATAAAAACGGAATCTGAGATGAACCCTGTAGCTGATATTTGGTTTCAACAATTAATCCAGCGAATAATTGTTGAGCAATTAGATGTACCTCATCGGCTTCAGGCGAAGTTACTTTATCAAGACATCGTAAAGGAAAGAAGCAACAATGGTTCAAACAATTAAAAATAAAAACAAATTTAAGGTCTTTTTTCGAAGAGTGAGCACCATCAACCAGGATTTAGCTATGCAGGAATCTGCTGATGCTATGTACCGAGAGAATTACATCCCCGATGAGATATTAATTATGAATGAGGATGGAGTTTCTGCTAACAAACTCGATATTGAGAAACGGCCGCAAATGAAGAAACTCATTCAAATGATAATTAATTATCAAGTTGATATTATCTATGCCTTTGATCGTTCAAGATTGTTCCGGGACTTTTATGAGTCAAATTATTTCGTTTCTCTGTGTAAAAAACATAAAGTGAAGATTTTCTTTACATCGTCGGGGAACGGTCAGCAGGCAACAGATAGCACACTTCTTGAAGGAGTAATGAACATTGTAAGTGATGTTGAGGGAAAAAACATTGCTAGGCGAACTGAAGAAGCGAGAAAAAGATATCCACCCCGCAAACTTGGATATATAAAGCAAAAAGAAACCTAACAGTATAGTAAGGATCCTGCAAAAAAGGATGATTTACTCTTATATTTTTCGGCAATCAAGGAAGTTACAACACACAAAGATTTGGAACAAACTTTAAAAGAATTTAAAAAAATTCTCAAAACCACTCTAAATCAGTTATTAAAAATTGTGAAGGATCCTTTTTATGCCGGTTATGATCTGACCACAGGAAAGAACAAACTTTCACACGTTGATCCTTACCTTAGCTATGACGAATTCCAAAAGTTGCAAGCTAACAATGCCGTAATTTTATCCTATCAAGAGATAGAACAGTCACTAAAAAATCAAGATATCTATGATGTGTACTGCGGTATTTGTAGAAAGCCAATGAAATTTCACTTTAATGTCCTTGATCAAAAAGCCTGGTACTCCTGTTCACGTAAACATCCAAAAGCTTTAATAGCATCAGAAGATTTTTTTCTTATTGTTAATAAGTCTTTGGAGAAAATCATTGAGCACCTAGATACAGAACAACTACTTAAAGATTCAAGGCATTTTTTCCATTTAATTCGCAAAAGCATTGAGTTAGAACTGAAAGCATTGGAGATAAAAAAACATCACTTGATGGAAAAAATCATTTTAGAGACTGATGATTTTAGCAATTGGAGAGAGAACACTCACTACGTTGATTTAAATAAATTAGAGAATGAACAAAAGGAGTTCCTTAACCAAATAGAAGAAAAAAAAGACCTTTTATTAGAAAACGAGAGCTTGGTGGGACTAATAAAAGATTATTTACATAAATGCAGACAAGCAAATCCTTTTTTCCTTACATCGGTGCTTATCCGGAGCTTATTTGTTTATCCAAACGAGGTAAACATTGAGGTTAGCAAATTTGACTATCTACAAGATTTTCAGTCCCAATATATTTTTAACGGAGATGATTTACTTTGAAATTAGCATTTGCTTATATTCGTCGTTCTTCGTATAAACAACAAAAAAATAACAGTGTTGAAATCCAGAAACAGCATATTCAAGAATTCGCTAAACGGAATAACCTTTTTGTCCCTGTTGAACTAATTTTCATCGAAGATGTTACTAGTGCTTATTCCAAACGTGCAGCCCAACGAAAACAATTAATGAAAATGGCCGAAAAAATGGTTGAAATGAATATACCAACCGTTATTTTCCACGATATTTCTCGGATGGATCGTACCGGTTATTCATTCACGATTGATTTTTACCGACCTATGCTAGAAAAACTGCCGGAACTTGAGGTTTACACCACGGATTCAAATAAACCACTTGATCCGGAAGATACTAGTATCAAAATGAATTTCTTGTTATTTCAGCACGAATCAGAAGTAAAATCTGAGCGTGCAGTAGGAAATTTAACAACCTTTTTAGAAAATAATGAAACATTTAGACCTGGATCAAAAACTCCTTATGGATATAATCAGATAAAAAAACAAAAACACCAACAACAATTGGAACCGAATGAAAATGCGGACATTGTATCCTTCATTTTTTTTCTCTCTACCTGGGGGAAATCTTTACAAAAAATAGCCACAATCTTAAATGAAGCAGAGATTCCTTCACCTAAAGGCGGAATATGGCGGTCTAGTACAGTAGAAAACATACTTAAAAACCCAGTTTATACAGGCAAGTTAATCTGGGATGTACATAAGAGAAAAGATGATGGGCAAAAGCAATTCATTTTTGAAGAATCACATCAACCTATCATTAACAGATTCCATCTTCAATTAATCAAACAAAACAATCATCTACAAAAAACTTTTGGCCGTATAGATACACCTTTTTTATTTTTAAACAAAGTGAAATGCAGACATTGCGATCAGCCCTTAAGCACACAGAATGGCTCTACTAAAAGAAATGGAGTCAAATACGACTATCATTACTATGTATGTAAAAGTTGCGGATATAAAGTTGGCATTAAAGAAGTTCATAACAGGTTTATCCCAATAATACTAAATCGTGTAAAGGAGTCAATTTCAACAATCCAAATAAAACCTAAGACATTGGCTTTTATTAACGAAATGAGTATAGAAGTTGAACAAAATGTTGATGCAAAGCAAAAACTCTTACAAAAGCTAGAAGAAAAATTAAAGATCTCAAGAGATCTTAAAGATCGAGAACTTGAGCTAAAAATTTCGGAATTTATTCAACAACACAAAAATTCTTTAAAAGAATACACGATTTGCCAAGAAAATTTAAAGACAACTTATCAACTTGTAGAAAAGGATCAGTTCTTTTCCAGATTTAATGAGATACTGGATCATCAATTAGGACCAGATGAGAAAAGACTCATCATCCTGTATTTTGTAGACTACCTTATTCTCTCTACTGACAAGGAACCACAATTACATTTTAAATCAAATATCTTCTCCAATCTAATTGATTAACCTATCGGATGAATTGTCGAAATGTAATATTTGATTATTGGACATAGAACCGAACATTTAGCTGTTCGGAATTATCGCAAACTGAGACTATAACCAGAACCCCTATAACTAGGGGTTTCATTTGAGGCTAATTCGGTACTTTGTCCAGATTGGTATACCATTTTGGACGAAGTATCGAAAAAGTTATTATAAGTATGGACAAAGTACCGAAAATTATACATAGATTAAAACATTAAGGAGACCTATCAATGAATTTAATTACAACTCAGTTAAGACCTATGAATGTGGTCAATACTATACCTACAAACCCACCAACATCTCAATACTTTACTACTTATGGTGGTGATCGTGTTTTGAGATGTGCAATATATGCTCGTGTCTCCACAGAGATGGATTCACAAAAAACTTCTATCGATAATCAGATAGATCTATTTCGAAATTACGCTGCCCAGAATGATTGGGAGATCGTAGAGATTTATACTGACAAGCAGTCAGGAACAAAAGGAAACAGACCTGGTTTAAAGGCATTAATTGAAGACGGAAAAGCTGGTAAGTTTGATGTGATACTAGCTAAAGAACTATCAAGACTAGCTCGTAATGGAAGATTATCGTACGAACTTCGAGATATCTGTCTGCAAAACAGTATTCATATTGTATGCCTTGATAATTCGATTAATACGATTACCGGAGATGTACAAAACTTTGGTCTTTTTGCTTGGCTGTACGAAAATGAGTCAGCAACTAGCAGCCGGAGAAATAAGGCCGCCAAACGTACAAAAGCTAAAAGAGGATTATTTGTAGGTTCTAATCCACCTTATGGATATTATTCAGACAACGGTAAACTTAAAATTCGTGAAGACAACACTCCGGAAATCGTAAGACGAATTTTTAGAGAGTACTTGGATGGAAAAGGAATGGACTCAATAGCAAAAAATTTCATAGCAGAAAAGATTCCAACCCCTTCACAAATTGCTAATAAGTCTAACGCATCACCTTTATGGCACGCTACCACGATTAAAAATATCTTAAATAATCAACATTACTGTGGTGATCTTGTTCAAAACAGAACCGAAACAATTTCAGTAACAACAACAAAACGAAGAACTCATGATGTAGGCAAAGCTACGATCCAAGAAAACACTCACGAGCCTATTATCTCAAAGGAGACTTTTCAGTCCGTAAAAAAAATGCTTCAAACCCGAACACGTACAACTACTGCTCCAAAAAGTCATTTATTTACGAATGTATTGTTCTGTGAAAATTGCCAAAAAGGAATGTGGTACAAGGCTAATCAAAAAGGGTATAGATGCGGAGGAAATATTAAGTACGGTGATACTTTCTGTTTGAATAGAGTTGTTATCCGGGAGAAAGAACTAAAACATATTATCTTAGAGGATCTACAGGAGTTATTCCAATCAATTCAAGATGACGAATTTATACAGAGCTTGCAAAAAAGATTGGATCAAAAGAAGGTTTCAATAACAAACGAAATAACAAAAATCGAAAATACGGGGAAAAGAATTCGTTCCAGAAAGAAAGATTATCTTGATATGTATGCTGATAAGATTATATCTCGAGAAGAATTGGTAGAATATCGAAAGCAGATAGACCAGGAAGTAGCTGAACTCGAGACCGCAAAAATTGAATATCAAGCAAAGCTTGAAGAGTGCGAAAGTGAGAACTATGCAATTAATTTAGGTAAGAAGCTTAGAGAAGTTTCAATACTAAAAGATTTAACTCCTCAAGTCTTGCACTCATTGGTGAATAAAGTAACCTGTAGCATTGATGGTAATCTACGCATACATTACAACTTTTTAAATCCTTTCGATGAACAAGAATAGGCAACAACCCCAAGGGTTAGTTGCCTTCTTTTAAAATGAGTTGCGAGATACACTCGACGTGCGTCGTATGTGGAAACATATCCACTGGCTGCACTTCCACCGTTTTATACCCGCCATCTTCTAGAATCCGTAAATCCCGAGCCAGTGTAGCTGGATTGCAGGAAACATAAACAACTTTTTTCGGTTTCATTTCAATAATCGTTTGCAGCAAAGCCTCGTCGCAGCCTTTGCGTGGTGGATCGACGACAAGTACATCCGCAGCATTGCCCTCTTTATACCACTTCGGAATCACAACCTCTGCTTCCCCGGCTGCAAATTCTGCATTTGATATGCCATTCAATTCCGCATTTCGTTGCGCATCTTCTATTGCCTCTGGTACCACTTCCACTCCAAAAACATTACGAGCTTTTTGCGCTAAAAATAAAGAGATCGTCCCGATGCCGCAATAGGCATCAATCACGTTTTCTTCGCCGCTTAGGTCCGCATATTCCAGCGCCTTATCATATAAAACCTTTGTCTGAACAGGGTTCACTTGATAAAACGACAGCGCAGATATGGCGAATTTCACATCGCCTATGTAATCATAGATGACTTCATTTCCCCAAAGGACGGTCGTTTTTTCCCCCATAATGACGTTTGTCCGCTTCGAATTCACATTATGAACAATCGACTTCACCTTTGGCAGCCGAGCAACAATTTCCTCAACCAGCTTATTTTTCTGAGGAAGATCTGCAGTTCTCGTTATGATCACAATCATTAGCTCGCCTGTTTGCTGACCATACCGTGTCATGATATGGCGGAGCACACCTTTATGGGATTCTTCATGATAGGCAGGGATGCCAAGCTTGCTGCAAATTTCCTTTACAGCTTGAACTGCTTCATTAATTTCCGGCAGCTGAATCAAGCTTTCATCCGTATCGACAATTTCATGGCTCCGTGGTTTAAAAAATCCGGCAATCAATTTGCCGTCTTTTTCACCGACAGGTACTTGGGCCTTGTTCCGATAGTGCCATGGGCTGTCCATCCCTAAAATCGGATGAACGACTACATCCTCTAGTTTGCCGATCCGAGTAAGCACTTGGCGAACTTGATTTTCCTTGTATTGCAGCTGACCCTCATAGCTGATATGTTCTAGCTGGCAGCCGCCGTATTTGTTCTTTTCGCTACTTGCAATATCTACTCGGTATGGGCTTTTTTCAAAAAGTTCAATCAAGCGTCCAATCCCGTAGCCTTTGCCCGTCTTTATCACCTTAACTTTGGCTTTTTCACCTGGCAGGCCGTTTGGTACAAACAGCGGATAACCATCCACTTTCGCTACTCCGGCCCCGTCATGGGTTAAATCTTCAAAAACTACATCTATATAATCATTTTTGTTTACTGGTAATGGTCTGCTCATCCGTTTCTTCCTTTACTCGATTTGACTAGCTAAGATTGTAACACAAAGAAAGGCTAATTGCGAAACCTGCCGCAAGACCATAGCCCTTTTTCAACAAAAATCAAGAAATTTGTCAGAACATTTTTGTTTTCAAATATAATAAAAGTGTATATGATTAAAACAATCTCATTGGAAGGAGTGGATACTGATAAAAAAAATAGAGACCCTTTCCATTCCCTTGCTCCTTGCCTTCCTTGCTTTCAACTTTTTACACTTTTCAAACATACTTCCGCACTCGCATTCTGAAACCAAGGTAATCATCAACTTAGATGATGCTAAGGCAAAGTCACAATCGGACGATGAGAAAAAACAACTATTCGACCTGACAATACCCATTCTGCTTTCTTTGATCCTTTTAACAGTAATAATCCCACTCATTTTTTGGTCTTTTAAGTTTAACAGAAAGCATACTTTTCTAATCCCCATATTCAATCAATCAAACTACTTAATCCTCCCTCCCGAATTATAAGAGTAAACATCAAAAATAAGGGAGGAAGTAACTATGTGGATCCGCTTTTTGATAATTGGGTTCTTTTCGATATCAGCGGCAGGAATGCTTACCTACCAAGGCATTGAAATTTTCTATGCCTTTATGGATTACTTTAAACAAAAATAGAAGAGAGGCAGACTCAGGAGGAAAAATGCTGAACCCCCTTGGGCCTGCCTTTCTTTTTATCGAAAAAAAGACGCCCGATATCTTAGGACGTCCCATTACATCTTATTCCTTCATCGCCGCAACTTGCTCTTTCACTTCTTCAATGTTTTTCATCTTGTTATCCCAGCACTTTTGACTTAAGTCGAGTGGATAATCCTCTGGATTCATTATCCGCTTATACTCGTCCCATAATGCATCAAGATTTTGCTTCAGATACTCGCGGGATTCCTCTAGACAAGGCATTTCATAAACGAGATCACCGTTCACAAAAATATCTTGATGGAGCTCTTTTGCCGTAAAGTTCGTAACCACCTTATTAATATACGTATGGGTTGGATGGAACATGCGAAGCCGTTTTTCCGGCAGCTTTTCATCTTCCATTGCAATATAATCCCCTTCGGCATGGTGATTCGTATTATTGATAATCCGGTAAACCTTTTTCATCCCCGGAGTCGTTACTTTATCTGGATTTGAGGAGATCTTAATCGTATCCTCCATTTTGCCGTTCTCATCTTCAATCGAAACAATTTTATATACAGCACCAAGTGCCGCTTGATCGTAGGCGGTAATCAGCTTCGTGCCAATCCCCCAGCTATCGATTTTAGCCCCCTGCGCTTTTAAGTTGATAATTGTATGCTCATCTAAATCGCTTGACGCATAAATTTTCGCATCCGTAAATCCGGCTTTATCCAGCATTTTCCGTGCTTCCTTTGAAAGATAAGCGAGGTCACCGCTGTCTAAGCGAATCCCGATAAAATTAATCTTGTCCCCTAATTCTTTGGCCACTTTTATAGCATTTGGCACACCGAGACGAAGGGTATCATACGTATCTACTAAAAAGACACAGTCTTTATGTGATTCTGCATATTTATGAAAAGCAGTATATTCATTTTTATAGGCTTGAACCATTGAATGGGCATGGGTTCCAGCAACAGGAATACCGAACAGTTTACCTGCCCGTACATTGCTTGTGGCTTCAAAGCCAGCAAGATAAGCCGCTCTCGTTCCCCAAATCGCTGCATCCATTTCCTGTGCACGTCTTGTCCCAAATTCCATCGCCATTTCACTGCCGACAACTTGCTTGATTCTTGAGGCTTTCGTGGCAATTAATGTTTGGTAATTCACAATGTTAAGCAAAGCTGTTTCAATTAATTGGGCTTCTCCTAGTGGTGCATCCACCCGTAGAATGGGCTCATTACCAAAAACGAGCTCGCCCTCTTTCATTGAGCGAATGGTACCAGTGAAACGCATATTTTTTAGATATTCAAGAAAATCGTCTTTGTAGCCTATTTCATTTTTCAAATACTCGAGGTCTTCCTCACTAAAGCGGAAGCCTTGGATAAACTGAATGACCTTTTCTAGGCCAGCGAAAACAGCATAGCCATTTCCAAAAGGAAGCTTGCGGAAAAATAGCTCGAAGACCGCACGTTTATTATGTATCCCATCTCTCCAATACGTCTCTGCCATATTTATCTGGTATAGATCCGTATGTAGAGTAAAACTATCATCATGATAAATGTGTTTCATAATCGACCCTCCGGAGTACTATTACAGCTTTTCACCATTATAACCGATAATACCATTAAAAACACTATTTAACCGTGGCCCCGAGGGATTGTTCAAAATGTCCAAGCGCCCATTCATGCCCTGCTGGATTAAACGAAGCGACGGCATCCTTATATATAACAATTTTAAAACCTTTATTATAGGCATCTACGGCTGTGTGAAGAACGCATATATCGGTACAGACGCCAACCAGGTGTACCTCAGTAATTCCCCGTTCCCGCAATTTGATTTCGAGGTCCGTTCCTGCAAACGCAGAGTACCTCGTTTTATCCATATAAGCTACATTTTCACGCTGCTGATTCTCTTCATACACATTTTGAAGTGCACCAAACAGGTCTCTTCCGGATGTTCCACGTAGATTATGCGGCGGGAACAGCTTGGTTTCCGGATGATATTCATCTCCTTTATCATGAACATCGATGGCAAAAACAACATAATCGCCAGTCTCAATAAACGCTTTCGTCAGTTCAGCGATTTTCCCCTCAATCGCTTGTCCCGGTTCCCCGCAGGTTAACGCCACTGCATCCGCTACAAAATCATACGTATAATCGATATTGATTAACGCCTTCATTTCCCATCACCCCTTCAATTGTCTTGACTAATGTCTTTAATTTATTATACACATTTTACCAAGCAGTAAAAAGAAAAAGTTCCCAATATAGAACATCAAGAAGCATAGCGATCCGATGTTGACTTATCGAAGGGGAGAAGTGCGAAGTTCACTGGACGCTCCTCGAAAAAGCTTTTACCTTCCTGAATAATCCCTGGCCAAAGGATTGGAAAACTGACTACCAGCTGGTACCTCGGCCTCCATCATTAAAATGCGCTCTTCCGTTCGGGCTATACCTCTTGCGATGGTGTCTGTTTGAAAGGATATTGTTGATTTTTGAATTTGTTTTATAGACTGAGCAACATTAGCACGTGAAGATAAAAGGATTTTCTTATGCTGCATTTCGTTAAACTTTTCTTGCAACTGATTCAATTTTTCAATCAGGATTTGGGTTTGTTGCTTTATGGCCTCATACTGTTCCTGGTAGAGATTTAACTGATTTTCATGAGTTAGTTTTTCTTGCACGGCTAATTTCGCTATCGAATCCTCACCATGTTCAATGGCCAGTTTAGCCTGTCGAGTTCTCTTTGCAATCAATTCTCTTGTTTCCAGAATAAGCGCTGATTGTTTTTTCTCAACGAAAATTTGTCGGGCTAATGCTTTCTGACCTTTTTCAATTTCTTGCTCCATTTCTCTCGAATATTCATTCAACATGGCGATTGGATCTTCAATTCCATCCAGCAGCCCATTAATTTCAGCCTTCGTAATCGTCTTCATCCGCTTAAAAATACCCATTTTAATCATTCTCCTTTTTAGTCGTGACATTTTTTTCCCACTGATCTAAAATACTTGCATTTTGGTTGATTACCGATGTATGTGAATCCACTACAGGTGTATTGATAAACTGCTGCATCGCGGATTTCTTCGTTTTCCTTCTAAGCCATCTCACTAACAGAACCAGTACAGCTAGTCCGATAATGAGGAATAGCAGAAATCCGAACCATTGAAATTCTCCTCCATGATGAGGGCCATTCATAAAACGATGAGGCTCAAAACCGCCTTGGTGTTGCCATCCTTCTTTATGAAACCCCTGAGGTCTGCCGTCTTGACGGCGTTCACCTCCTAAAAGGTGATAGAAAAAATTAATCCCCATCATGATTGATACGATAATCGCACCCCAAATGATACCTAGCTTTACTCTAGTTTTCATCTTTCTCTTACCTCCTTTCATTACTTGATAAACTGAAGTTTAATAGAGAACGGTGAAAACTTGGTGAAAGGAAATAAAGATGATGAAATTAAATTTATGTTTTTTTATCGAAGAGAAAGTAGAAGGAACGAAGCTAGATGGTTTTATTACAACTGATGAACGATCTTTTTATATGAAACATTTTCTTTTTGAAAAAAATCAAGGCGAACAATAACATGCATTGTTCGCCTAACATCCTCAACTCCTTATTGAAATCTCCAGAAACCATTTAGCATCTCAAAAAAATGTCTTTGCTTCGTTCCTTTTAGGTTTACTAAAAAAGGTGTTTCCCCTTTTTCTTTTAAAACCTTCTCAGCGATACCTTCACTTAGTGGCTCACAGAACATCAGCTTCGTTCCATCCAAATCTAGTTTTCGACATCGTGCATGGATGGTTAGGTCTGTAAATTCCTCACTATGTGTAAGGTTAAACAATTTCCCCCATTTTGTTATGGTTTGGTCTAGGTTATTTACAATAAATCCCACACTTTCAAAAGTTGGATTTCCCACCCTATGTGACTCTATTAACCCTTGTTCCTCTAATTCTAAAAACCTCTCCTCATCCTCCTTTTCCCATTGGATAAAAAATGGAAGAGTTAGCTCGTTGGCGCCGTTTTCAGGGAAGAGGAGCGACCATCTGATTACTTGCCCATCCGCCCGAACTCGTTCACCTGGGAGTGGACCATAAACAGTAAATCCTTCTTCTTTTAGCTTTACGGCTAATTTTTCAATACTATCGGTGCGAATGGCTATTCTAGCAGGGCCTTCCCTCTTTTCTTTTGCCAGCTGCTCCACAATTTGAGTAATCAATCGATTTTCTTCTTGTTTCTCAGCAATCGATAAATTTTCAATACCTAAAAACTCAATATAACTTAATCCAAAATAGGTAAGTGAATTATAAGTTCCCCAAAATTCATGGCGCCCGCCATTGACAGCATGGATTCCTTTTTTTTGTAAAAGAGTAATTGCCTCCTCTGGCTTCTTAAAAAAACAGACAAGGTGATCAAAGGAAAATTGCATGTTGGTTCTCCTTTCTTGATAATATTTTCAAAAATTCGGATTAAATCGAGATATTCCTTCAATTTTACCATAGTTAAATTTGGGAGAAGAGCGAAGTCCACTAGCCGCTGGGCGCTCCTCGAAAAAGTTATCGCTTTTTCTTCGTACGATGATAATGCTGCTGAAGCCTTCCTTGTGGAGCTGGCCAATTCTCAAAGTTCAATGAAATAAATTTTGATACTAAAAAAAAAAGCCCGCTCCTAAAGGAACGAACCTTTCATAAACTGAATCTTTTCCCTCGATTCCCAATCCGTCATTCAGATGGTGCCTGACACCCTATCCGAAGAAGTTCTTTAACGACTGAATCGTTGTTTGTCGATTTAAATCGGCAATTGAGGTTGTGAGTGGAATCCCTTTCGGACAGACTTCCACACAATTTTGCGAGTTGCCGCAGGAGGTAAGTCCTCCTTCGCCCATAATGGCCAAAAGCCTTTCTTCCTTATGCATTGCACCAGTAGGGTGGGCATTGAACAAGCGTACCTGTGATAATGGTGCCGGACCGATGAAATTGGACTTTTCATTGACGTTCGGACAGGCCTCTAAACAGCAGCCGCAAGTCATACATTTCGATAATTCATAGGCCCATTGCCTTGTTTTTTCCGGCATTCTTGGTCCTGGACCTAAATCATGTGTCCCGTCAATCGGAATCCACGCTTTTACCTTTTTCAAGGCATTAAACATCCATGAGCGGTCAATCATTAAATCGCGCATGACAGGGAATGTCGCTAGCGGCGCAATATGAATTGGCTGGTCGAGCTGATCAATTAAGGAAGAACACGCTTGGCGCGGTTTTCCATTAATGACCATCGAGCAGGCTCCGCAAACTTCCTCTAAGCAAACAGATTCCCAAATGACTGGAGTTGTTTTTTCCCCTTTGGCGTTCACTGGATTTTTTTGAATTTCCATTAATGACGAGATGATGTTCATATTTGAACGATAAGGAACCATGAATTCTTCTGTGTACGGGGCAGATTGTGCATCCTTTTGTCTAGTTATGATTAAATGAATGGTCTTTTCGGTTCCCATCATCAGTTGGCTCCTTTCTTCGCTTTTGTATAATCTCGTTTCCGTGGTTTAATCAACGATATGTCTACTTCCTGATAAGACAATTCTGGCAGATTTGTTGCTGGATTGTATTCCGCGATTGTCGTTTTTAGCCAGTCCTCATCATTGCGGTCTGGGAATTCCGGCTTATAATGGGCCCCGCGGCTTTCGTTCCGATTATAGGCTCCAAGGGTAATCACATGTGCAAGATTAATCATGCCTTCTAATTGCCGGACAAACGAAGCACTGGAATTGCTCCATTTTGCCGTATCTTCAATGTTGATATTTTTAAAGCGTTCCGAGAATTCCTGCAGCTTTTCATACGTCATTTTTAATTTCTTATTTTCCCGAACAACGGTTACGTTTGCCGTCATGAGCTCGCCTAGTTCTTTATGAAGTAAATAGGCGTTTTCTGTTCCATCCATCGCTAAAATAGATTCATATTTTTTGTTATCTTCCACTACCTGTGCATCAAAAATAGAACTGGAAACCTGGTCGGTCGGCTTTTTAAGTCCTTGAATATATTCAAGCGCTTTTGGACCGGCTGCCATTCCGCCGTATACCGCTGATAACAATGAGTTTGCACCGAGACGGTTGGCACCGTGCTGCGAATAATCACATTCACCGGCAGCGAACAAGCCCGGGATACTGGTTTTTTGATCAAAATCGACCCATAGACCACCCATTGAATAGTGGACACCAGGGAATATTTTCATTGGTACCTTACGCGGATCATCTCCCATGAATTTTTCATAGATTTCCATAATCCCGCCAAGTTTAATATCCAACTGCTTTGCATCAATATGAGAAAGATCCAAATAAACCTTATTTTCCCCATTGATCCCAAGCTTTTGATTGATACACACATCGAAAATCTCACGGGTGGCAATATCACGCGGCACAAGATTTCCATAGGCCGGATATTTTTCTTCTAAAAAGTACCATGGCTTTCCGTCTTTATACGTCCAAACCCTACCGCCTTCACCACGTGCTGACTCACTCATGAGGCGGTTCTTATCATCTCCCGGAATAGCCGTTGGATGAATTTGAATAAATTCTCCGTTCGCATATAAAGCACCTTGCTGATATAGCCTTGCCGCTGCATAGCCCGTATTAATCGTTGAATTGGTTGACTTTCCAAAAATAATTCCAAGCCCGCCGGTTGCCATGATCACGGCATCTGCAGGAAACGACTTCATTTCCATTGTTCGTAAATTCTGTGCGGTAATTCCGCGGCAGGTACCTTCTTCATCGATGACTGCAGAGACAAACTCCCAGCTCTCGTACTTTGTTACTAAGCCCTTTACCTCGAAGCTACGCACTTGTTCATCTAGTGCATAGAGGAGCTGCTGCCCTGTCGTAGCCCCGGCAAATGCGGTTCTGTGATACTGTGTTCCGCCAAAGCGTCTGAAATCCAGCAGACCTTCAGGGGTTCGGTTAAACATAACCCCCATCCGGTCAAACATATGGATAATTTTCGGAGCAGCTTCACACATTGCTTTTACCTGCGGCTGGTTAGCCAAGAAGTCGCCTCCATACACCGAATCATCAAAGTGCTCCCATGGAGAGTCGTTCTCCCCTTTTGTATTAACTGCTCCATTGATGCCGCCCTGGGCACAAACAGAGTGAGATCGCTTAACAGGAACAACCGAGAATAAATCGACCTTCGTCCCTGCTTCTGCAATTTTTATAGCGGCCATTAATCCGGCTAAACCTCCGCCTACAATGACAATATTTCCTTTGCTCATTTGTCTGTCCTCCCTATCTAGCTATTAAGCAAATGCTAGGATTGCGCGGATCCCGATAAAGGATAATGCGATAAATAATCCGATTGCAATGTATTGTGTAACTTTTTGTGATTTAGGTGACACGGTAATTCCCCATGTGATTAAGAAAGTCCAAATTCCGTTTACAAAGTGATAAATACAAGAAACAATCCCAATGATATAAAGAGCTAGCGAAATTCCGTTATCAACGATGTCCGCCATTAAATTATAGTTGGCTTCGATTCCGTTAAATTCTACCTGTATCTTCGTTTCCCAGATATGCCAGATAATAAAAGCAAAGGCAATTAGGCCAGTGATTCGTTGTAAAAAAAACTTCCAATTTCGGAAAAAACCGTACCGGGTGACATTGTTTTTTGCCTGACGGGCAATAAAGATTCCGTACACCCCATGAAATAATAACGGGATGAAGATAATAAATAATTCTAGAAAATATTTAAACGGCAGATTCACCATAAAGTCTGCTGCTTTGTTATAAGAATCAATCCCATATGTCGCGGAATAGTTGACGCATAAGTGAACAGTCATAAATACGCCGACAGGAATAATTCCCAACAATGAATGCAGCTTACGGTAAAAATGCTGATTTTTTCCACTCTCCATTTTGCAAAACCTCCCAATGTTGCTTAAATAATGCTTAAGCGCCAAGCCCTGAAGCTAGGCGCCTAGCAATTTTCACTATGCTAAAACTAATTCTTTTTCTTCTTTTTCACGGCGTTTTTTCTCAAGTAATTCTTTTCCTGCGATTCCTGGATTGGTCATTTCAAATGGATGTAAAATAGTATCAAGTTCACTTGCTGTTAACACGCCTCGTTCAAGGACGATTTCTCTAACCGGTCTGTTTGAGACAATTGCTTCCCTTGCAATCGATGCAGCCGTTTCATAGCCAACATGCGGGTTAATAGCGGTGATAATACCAACACTATTATTCACGTAAGCTTCCATTCTCTCTTTATTAGCGGTAATACCACTTAAACAGTGCTCACGGAAGACGGTAAACACATTGGTCATGATCTTAATTGATTGTAAAAGGTTGAAAACGATGACCGGTTCCATTACGTTAAGCTCGAATTGTCCTGCCTCAGAAGCCATACTGATTGTTAAATCATTTCCTACCACCTGGAAGGCGCTTTGGTTCAAGACCTCCGCCATTACTGGATTTACTTTTCCTGGCATGATGGATGACCCTGGCTGACGGGCAGGAAGGTTGATTTCACCTAATCCACAGCGTGGACCGGATGTCATCATCCGTAAATCATTAGCAACCTTCGACATATTCAACATACAAACCTTAAGGGCAGCCGAGGCTTCCATATAAGCATCCGTATTTTGCGTTCCATCTACTAGATCCTCTGAGCCTTTGATTGGCATACCTGTTATTTCCGCCAAAAATTTAACGGTTTTTTCAATATATTCAGGCTCTGCATTTAATCCCGTTCCAACAGCTGTTGCGCCCATATTCACTTCATATAAATTCTCACGCGTCGCTTTAATTCGTTTAATGTCTCTTCTCAATACTCTTGCATAGGCTTCGAATTCTTGGCTAAGAAGAATAGGTACAGCATCCTGTAAGTGGGTGCGGCCCATTTTGATGATTCCATCAAATTCATTCGCCTTTTTCATGAATTCAAGATGAAGCTCTTCCATCGCTTTGATTAATGTTTCTAACGTCATCAGTGTTGACAAATGGATCGCAGTTGGAAAGGCGTCGTTCGTGGATTGAGCCATGTTAACATGGGAATTCGGACTGATGACCTTGTAATTTCCTTTTTGTTCACCTAGCATTTCTAGAGCCCGGTTGGCCAGAACTTCATTTGTATTCATGTTGATGGACGTTCCAGCTCCCCCTTGAATTGGATCAACGATAAATTGATCATGCAGGTTTCCTTCGATTACTTCATCCGCTGCCGCCATGATAGCCTTCGAAATTTTTGTATCCAATTGACCAATTTCAGCATTGGCAAAAGCAGATGCTTTTTTCACCATCGCCATTGCTTTTATGAGCGCTTGGTCAATTCGATATCCTGTAATTGGAAAATTCTCGACTGCTCTTATTGTTTGAACACCATAATAGGCTTCAGCTGGAACCTGTTTTTCTCCAAGGAAATCTTTTTCAATACGGAAATTCTCTGAATTACTCATACTTGTCATCTCCAATTTTTTTTAAAAACATTTATTGATTGGCGGTATCCGAAGCAGTCAGGCGACTGCCTCAAAACCGCTGCTATTTATATAAAAGCTTACTTTATAAAATAATCATACTTAATAAAATACCAATCCCAACGGAGCCAACAGTGGCAATTAACCCCGGAACCATAAAGCTGTGATTCAAAATGTATTTTCCAATTTTTGTTGTTCCTGTCCGGTCAAAGTTAATTGCAGCGACCACGGTTGGATAGTTCGGAATAAAGAAGTATCCGTTAACAGCCGGGAACATTGCTATTAATAAGGCTGGATTAATTCCAAGTGTGATTCCAAGCGGCATTAAGGTACGAACAGTTGCGGCCTGGCTATAAAGCAAGATTGAAAGGGCAAATAAGGCAATCGCGAATAACCAAGGTGCTGCCGTTACTAAATCGGAAATCGATCCGGAAATTAATGCTAGGTTGCCTTGAAAGAATGTGTCTCCCATCCAAGCAATCCCAAAGATGGCGACTACAGCTGTGGCACCGGCTTTAAAGACGCTACCGGAAACAATTTCTTCCACCTTTGGTTTACAAAAGATAATGATCAAAGCAGCAATCGTCAACATTACAATTTCAATGGCAGCCGGCATTGTCATCCGTGTGAAAGTCCCGTCGACCGTCCAGCCGGGGCGTAACGTTTCAACTGAACCCAACACGACCACTAGCACTGCTGCTAATAGGAAAAATATGACGGAAAGCTTTGCCCCTATTGTCGCTTTAAATTCCTTTTTATCCTTTTTAATTGGTGCTAATCCTGCTTCTAAACGTTTGAGGTACTCTGGGTCATTATTTAACTCTTTTCCCATTTTGCTAGAAACAAATGCAGCAATCATACATGCGATTAGTGTAGACGGAATACAAATCATTAAAATATCGAGTAAGTTAATCTTGAAATCTGTTAACATGGCAAGCAGGGCAACGGTTGCCGCCGAAATTGGACTTGCTGTAATGGCTTGCTGTGAGGCAATAACCGCAATAGACATTGGTCTTTCAGGTCTAATACCTGATTCACGGGATACCTCTGCAATGACCGGTAAAACGGCATAAGCTACGTGACCGGTGCCGGCACAAAAAGTAAAAACATAGGTAACTAGCGGTGCAATGAATGTGATCCACTTCGGATTTTTCCGCAGAGCTTTTTCAGCTAGAAAAACAAGATAATCCATTCCGCCTGCGGCCTGTAAGGCTCCAGCTGCTGATATCACAGCTAAAATCATCAGCATCACATCGATTGGCGCTGATGTCGGCTGTAGGCCAAAAACGAATACGAGAATGGCCAGTCCGACGCCGCCCATGACACCAAGGCCAACCCCGCCTAAACGCGCTCCGATAAAAATACAACCAAGAACGATTAAAAATTGAACCCAAAACATGTCGTTTACCTCCATACGGTAATGTTTTTTATAAAACGACCCCTTCAGCTTCCGTAATTCTTGACCATATCACCGGCTTTCAAGTAGTATATTTGTGAAAACATTCACAATTGATTTCGCCTTTTAAGGCTGCACTTCCAATGTGAATTCCAAATTAAAAAATAATTGCTATGAATATTGAACGTTGGAACCTCAGGACTACTTTGTAAAGCTTCCTTTGTTCACCTTGAGCATAACGCTTGAACTACAAAAAACTACAATAACTAACAAAATCAACTAGAAACTTAATAAATTTGTCATTTTTTTAATTACAAATGGCTGCAAAACATATACGATAAAATAGAGAAATAGAATTTAAGGTATCTGTACTGGAAGTGATTCTGTGCGCGAAAAATTAGTAGCCTATTTAATGTTATTCATCGTGGTCCCAATAGCTGGTGAGTTGAAGTTTTATCCGACTGAGGGCGATATTAGGGTTAGTTTGGGAACACCAGTTTTTTTCTTTTTTTTATTATTCTCTCGAAAAATTCATCCTATTCTCTCTGGACTATTGGCGGGAGTTGCAGTGGTTCTCTTTCGTATTTTCTTGTATGGAATCCAAATCGACTCCTTTCAGTTTCATGACGCCTTTTATTTATATTTTCCTGTCTTTTTTTATTACTTGATTTTCGCCATACTTTTTCACCTTTTCAAAGTAAATAGTTGGCATGAAAAACCATTTTTCATTGGCTTGTTCGGTGCCGTAATCGAGATCATTGCTAGTATAGCCGAAATAATCTGCCGCTATTTTACTGCGCATATGCCAATAACCGTCCATACCTTCGTGCTTATTGGCGGAATTGCAATTATCCGCAGCTTCTTCGTCCTCGGCTTTTTTAATATTCTTATCTTAAGAGAAACAAGATTAGCAGAAGAACAGCAGCGAAAGCGAAACGAGCAAATTTTATTATTAATTTCAAATTTATATGTAGAGATGATTCAATTGAAGAAGTCAACCAAGAACGCGGAGGAATTAACAAGTGCCTGTTATGGCCTTTATCGGGACTTAAAGGGCTTGGAAAACCATCATCAAGCTCAAGCTGCTCTAAAAATCGCCGGCCAAATGCATGAAATTAAAAAGGATAATCAGCGCATCTATGCAGGATTATCGAAATTAATGGTCAAAGAAAACCTAAGTGACAATATGGACTTAAAAGAAATTATTGAGGTAATCATTACGTCCAATAAACGATATGGGGAAATGCTCGAAAAATCCATTGATTACCAGGTAGAGATTTTGGGAGAACACCCCTATTATCGGACGGTTATCCTTTTTTCACTTGTTAACAATCTAGTATCTAATGCTGTCGAGGCAATCAATGAAAAAGGCCAGATTGAGTTAGCTGTAAGCAGAGTGGATGGCATGGTCCATATCATGGTAAGTGATAATGGCCCGGGAATATCTGAGAAAAATAAACCCTTCATTTTTGAACCAGGCTTTACCACTAAGTTTGACCAAACGGGGATAGCCTCAAATGGAATTGGTTTATCTTACATTAAGAATGTGATTGAAAATATCGGCGGAGAGCTCCAACTTTTAGATGCAGATGAGAGAAACAGAACCAGCTTTGAAATTCGCCTTCCGGTCGCAAGCTTAATAGAAAGAGGATGATAGCTTTGAAATTTTTTATTGTTGATGATTCTACTACTATTAGGGCGATGCTTTCTAATATTATCGAGGAAGAAGATTTGGGGACTGTCGCCGGGGAGGCGGAGGATGGCTCTGAAATATACGCTGATATTCTCGCTGAACAAGAAATTGATATCTTGATGATTGACTTGTTAATGCCGAATCGTGATGGAATTGAAACGATTAGAGAAATCGCTCCTTTCTTCCACGGAAAAATCATCATGATCTCCCAGGTTGAAACAAAGGATATGATTGGTGAAGCCTATTCACTAGGAGTAGACCACTATATAACAAAACCGATTAACCGGCTTGAGGTCGTCAACATCCTAAAAAAGGTATCCCATCAGCTGCAGCTAGAAAAATCGCTTATTGACATTCAAAAATCTTTAAGTCATTTAACTAACCACACACAAAAGAGAAACCCTGAAATCCATTTTCAGTCCACTCAAAATCCAATTATTCAATCTGGAAAGAACATTCTGTGTGAGCTTGGTATTATTGGAGAGAGCGGTATTAAGGATCTGCTTGATATTTTAGCGATTTTTTCACAACTAGAAAAAGACGGGGTGCGTGAAACCCCGTCGCTAAAGGATTTATATGAAAAAATAATTAAAAAACGTTTCGGACCGTCCATCTCGCCTCAGGAGGTAAGAAAAGAAATGAAAGCGGGCGAGCAGCGAATTCGCCGTACTATCCATCAAGCATTGGAGCATATTGCTTCACTTGGACTTACCGATTACACCAATCCCAAGTTTGAAAACTATTCATCCAGTTTCTTTGACTATACGCAAGTTCGAATGAAAATGCTTGAACTGGAAGGCAAGGCACAAGATGAAAACAGTCATTCTCGGATTAACATTAAAAAATTCATTCAAGCTCTTTATTGGGAAGCCAAAGGGTAACAGAGCTTTTAACTTAAGAAAAGCGCTGGAGCTAGACGGTTTTAGAAGTAAAAGTATACCTTTTTTCATAATATCAGAATTTATATCATTAGAATTTGAGAATTGTCCAGCTCCAGCGCCCAGCGGCTAGTGTACTTCGCGCTTCTCCCTACGATAAGTCAACATCGGTTCGCTACGCTCACCGTGTTTCCTTTAGCTAATCAGAATTTATTTCCTAAATTCTGAACGCATAAATTCAACTACGCCTCTGTCTTCGCCTAACGGCTTGCCAGTCGGCGAGTTTACATTTATCTCAGTCGAAGCGCTCCAGTCCATACGCCGCTAAACGGGCGCTTGCGCTTTTCTTATTAGAAAATAGCCCGCTCCTACTGGAACGGGCTTTTCTTAGCTATATCTTTGTCCCGACTCCCAGTCCGTCGGCCGGTCATTGGGACGAATGTCCGCAAGCGGCACAAACACTTCTAAATGTCGATACAGGTTTTCAAACTCTGCTGGTAATAAGCCGCCGAATTCACCATCTAAATTCAGCTGCACCTTTTCATCTGAATAAACCTTAATCCGGTTTGCCTGCGTGTAAATCAAATTCGGATCATTCACGTGTTCACCACGAACTGCTAACGAAGCAATTCGGATAAACTCTGCCAGATTTACCTTTTTCAAAATTAAAAGTGAAAACAATCCATCGTTTATCGAGGCATCCGGTGCCAGCCTTTCAAATCCGCCTATCGAATTGGTCAAGCCAACAAGAAACATCATTGCTTCCCCTTCAAATAGCTTTCCATCATACTCGATTCGAAGATGGGATGCTTTAATGGAAGGTAGCATTTCCATCCCTTTTAGATAGTAGGCAAGCTGGCCGAGCATTGTTTTTAATTTGCTTGGCACTTCGTATGTAAGCTCGGTCATTCTACCGCCGCCTGCAATATTAATAAAGTATTTGTCATTAATGCTGCCAATATCAACAGGGATCATTTCCCCTTTAGTGATAATCTCCACTGCACTGCTGACATCCCTAGGTATGTGTAGGGCACGGGCAAAATCATTCGTCGTGCCAGTTGGAATGATTCCCAACTTTGGTCGATACTCTTGATTAGCGAGGCCGTTCACCACTTCATGAATGGTTCCGTCGCCGCCTGCAGCAATGACCACATCATACTTGCGCTTAACAGCAATTCGTGCAGCATTCGTCGCGTCACCGGCACCCGTTGTCGCGTGGCAGGAAGCTTCATAACCGGCTGCCTCTAATTTTTGAAGGATTTCCGGAAGATGACGCTTAATCATTTCACGTCCTGAAGTAGGATTGTAAATCAGTCTTGCTCTTTTCATCATTCATCATCCTATTTTTGAAGTAAAAATCGGTATTTGTATAGTCTATCCAATCAATTCTATATTCTACCAATTATCATCCTTGCTTACAAACTTATTGCAAGCCAAAGTCCATAACCTATCATAACCTTTTTTTACTTTTTTGCAAAAATAAGATGTGATTGTTATTCATTCGTCTGGAGACTGACCAAATAAGCATTGGCGATGTTAATATGGTATTTGCCTTCGCCAGATTGATAAATCGCATTTTTCGGCAGCGAATGATCGGGATTTTCAGAATTGGGTTTCTCCGACAACTTCCACTCGCCATCCTTCCCCCTTACCTCCTGGGCATTCACCGCAGCTACCTTTAAATGGCTGTTTGCAACAACATCAACCACAACCGAGGAGATATTTTCAATATTCCAATCATTCGCGAGCATCCGCGGCTTTAGAATAAGGGAGTTATCATTGCCAATTACTTCAAGTTTCACATCTTTCGGAACCAAAATCGTTGCTGCAACAATCCCTTGTGAATCAAATGGCCCAATCTCATTCGGCAACGTCTTTACATTTAAATAAAGCGTGTCGCCCTTTTGTTTGGCCACAATGATATCATCTGCGCTTTGGAGTAGCTTCGTTTTTTTCGCCGTTTGTACCCGATAAGTACCGAACATCGAAACCTCTTTCTCCTCTGTTGCCTCAATTGTCATGTCATAGCCTACCGTCCTGACAACCACCCGCTTGATGCTATCATCCATTTTGTGCGAAAATGCAGGCAGCTCAAACGACCGCTCCTCCCTCGCCATGACATTTTCCACCTTGCCCATAAGCCCTGTTGTGCTTAAAAATGCAAACGCAATACCGGCAGTACCGAGCAATCCAACAAAAAAGATACTGAGAAAGTCATATTTTAATACCGGCTTTTCCTTTCGAGACAAAAATAAATAGAGCAGAATCTCAATACCAAGGACGACTAATAATACCGGCCACCACGACGTCATCACTTGAACAAGATTTAATCCAAGAAATTTTGAGAAAAAAAGGAGGAGGCCAAGGAAAACGAGCGACGCCCCCATCGAAAACGTTCCAACACGCCAAGTTCTCATATTTCTTCTCCCCCCTTACTTTTTCTAAAAAGGAACCCAATTCCCGCTCCGAGTAAGGCCAGTCCTGCTATTGCTTTTCCCCACTTACTCATGATTCTCCGCCTCCTTCTTTTGTTTGCTTCCAGTTAAAAGCTTAATCCCGCCGCCGATTAACAGCACACAGACGAGAACAGTTTGGAGGTACCCTTGGATCCAATACATAATGTCGATATTAATTAACCGATTTATTATCGGTGAGAGGGCCTTAAGCAGTACGTTCATCACTAAATAGTAGAGACCCATCAAAATCAAACCAATGCCGACCCATTTTTGATGATTAAGGAAATAGGCGATAATCGGTACATCTTCAACCTTTTCTTCCCCATATCTTGAAACCTTTTGCATTCCGTCAAAAAAGCTGTAAAACCAGATAATCGGGATTAAAAACAAGAAGATACCAAGCCGTAACACATCTAATATATACACCGAAAACAAGAACGCTGCCATTAGCTGAATCCCACGTCGTTGCAAACCAAGATAAAGGTGACCTGCACCTGGAAAAATCGAAAGGAAGGTGGCAATTGCCTTACTTTTCTTACCGTCTTCCCGCCGTAATTCAAAATCCTCATAAATCGTTCGGTCAATTAACTCCTCACCGCGTTGCTTTTTATTCACTTGTTGTACTGCGTCAAAAAAGCCGTATACCCAGATAATCGGCAAGGCCGCCAAAAAGACAAGAAATTCGCCGCGACTGGATATGGCAGTAATAAAAATGACCATGGCACCTAGACCAAAAAAGGTTGCCAATAACGTTAAGCCTCTATTCATTAAGCCAAGTTGGAAATGACCTAGGCCCGGAATAAATGATAGGACAATCGTATAAAACCGTTCTGAATCCTGATCTGCCTTGGAATTCAGGTAGTCCGGATGTGCTGCTGTAAGTGCCTTCTTTTGTTTTGAAATCTGAACGCCCATATCAATGAAACTAATCAAATAGATGACGATACCGGCCATAAAGGCTAGGACAGTCACTTCCCCATTTTGAGTAAATAATGAAATAACGGTAACAAAAGCTAGGCCAACAATCGATAGTAAGTACATCACCCCACGAAACATGGTACCGAAATAAATATGGCCCAGGCCTGGAAATAGGGATAAAGTTAAAGCCTTGGTTGGACTTTTCATTTCTTATCTGCCTCCTTTTTTTCAAGTGAATCCATCCACGCGAACGTTTTATTGATAACGCCTTCTGTCATCGAAGGCTTCTTTTCCTGAACTTGCGGACTTTCTAATGAATTTGCATATATAGCAATTGATTTAAAGGCTCCTGAGAAGGTCAATAGAATGGTTGCAACCGCCGCTAGCAGATAGTGAAATACCGCCTGCTGATAAAAAGGCTTTTTCTGGTTTGCTTTTCCAATTGGCTTTGACTGTTCCCCAGCCGTTTCTTTCGATACAACTTCCAATTTCGGGCTCATTTGTGTTTCCACATGTTCCAATGAAACCTTTTGCTTAGCGACCTCCGCCATCACAAAATCCGTAAATCCACTCTCATTTGTAAGAATCGGAAGCGATGATTCATTCTCTGCCATCGCTTGTAAATATTGATCAAGACATTGGTCGCACGTATACAAGTGACTTTCAAGTTTCTCACGGTCCTGGTCATTCAGTTCATTTTTTACGTATTGGAGCCAATCATCGTACAGGTAATGCTTCATGAAAAATCGTCCTCCTTCCAATTCTTTTTCATCCAATGGCGAGCCCGGTATAGTTTCGTTTCAATTGTTTTCACCTGAACATTCTGTTCCTCGGCCATTTGTTGATAGCTTTTTTCCGCTATATAAAAGCCGTAGATCACTTCGCGGTAATTCTCAGGTACTTCATTAAGCTTCTTCCTAACAAGGCTACGTCGATCCAGCTCAATGATTTCCCTTTCAACACTGTCCCTCGGTGTCCCTAGAGCCTGCTGTTCGAGGATATCGACGACTTCCTCTCTTCTTCTAGCCTGTTTCCGCTTTACATCTATCGCATGATTAACAGCAATTCGCGTCATCCACGTTTTAAATCCCTGATTCCCATATTGGGGGAGAGAGGTGTAAATCTTTATAAACACTTCTTGGGCGGCATCTTCTGCTTCCTTTTGATTGCGAAGGACGGCAAAGACGGTCCGGAACACGTCATTGCGGTACTTCTCAACCAAAAGGCGAAAGGCATGATCATTGCCATCCAGCACTTTTTCTATTAAAGCTGTGTCGCTAATTGTTCTCTCCCCCTTTCTCTCTAGTCAGTCACATTAATAGACGAAACGTTTTTTAAAAAACCCTACACTATTTTTAAAAAATTTATTTGTATTTTTTCATCATACCATTCTTCAATATATGGAAGGAAAATCACTAAAAAACGTGCGAAGAAATCGCACGTTCGAAAAGGTTATTCTACTACTCTCAAAATACAAACATTACATTCATGAGGAATCACGTATCGTTCTTCATCTGGCAATAAATCCACTAATTCTGCCAGCGCCTGGTTCTGGACCGTTTCCTCTAAATCTGCTAGCCACGAGATGGACTCCACTCGTTGAATCCATTCTTCCTTCGTAAAACTAACAGTATAATTCAGCTTATAAAAATCACGTAGTTCAAAGCCGTTCTTCTGCCACTCAGCAAACCATTCAACAGGAAAACCATTAATACGCTGCTTGGATTCTGCCTTCGAGCCAGCAGGTTTTAAGCCGCCTGCCACATATTTAGCTAGAACCTCGAAAGTTTTTTCGACCGCAGCCATGTCTGAGAGAAATCCAGAATCGATGACGATCAATGTTCCCCCTCGTTTCAAAATCCTCTTTACTTCCAGCATGGCTTTCTCACGATCGAACCAATGCCACGCTCGCATGACCGTTACAACATCATACTGGGAATCCCCTAGCCCAGTAGCTTCAGCTGTACCATGTAAAAACGGAATCGTAAAATTCTTTGTTTGATTAAAAGCTTTTGCCTGTTCTAGTAAAGCTAGTGATGGATCGACTCCAACAAGATCCGCTTTTCTCATCGCGATTTTCCTCGTTAACCCACCCGTTCCCGCACCAATATCTGCAACTTTTTTTCCTGCAAAAAAAATATTTCTTAGCAGCAGACTATCCATTAACGTGACGGGAATATCTTCTCTTGAACGAGCATAGCTATTAGCAACTTGGCCAAAATCAGTTTGTCTCATGTAAGAGGCTCCCTTTGTTTCCGTATAGTAATAATTTAACAAAATAATACCATTTCAATATGATAGAATGCTAGTAGATTAGGAAAATTATTGTCACATAGGAGTGTTGTCATGTTCTGGTTATTGCTTCTTGCTTCCTACTTAATTGGAAGCATACCCACCGCGCTAATTGTGGGCAAGCTGTTCTTCGGTGTCGATATCCGTGACCACGGTAGCAAAAATCCTGGCGCTACCAACACACTGAGAGTGCTTGGAAAAAAGTCAGCCATCCTTGTACTACTCATCGATCTCGCCAAAGGTGCCGTGGCAGCGTACCTGCCAATCTACTTTAACTTGGATGTTGACCCCATTTACTTTGGACTAGTCGCTGTAGTGGGTCATTGCTTTCCCATTTTTGCAGGATTTCGCGGTGGAAAAGCGATTGCAACAACCGCAGGTGCACTACTGATAGCCAACTTCCCGTTATTAGTAGTCTCTTATACTACCTTCTTTTTAGTGATTTTTTTAACGAAATATGTGTTTTTTGGGTCCATCTCGGTTGGCCTTACTATGCTCATCTATGCTCTCATTTCCACAAAACTAGAATTAGAACTTATCTTTTTATTATTCTCGTTACTCTTAATTTATCTCCATCGCTCCAACATCCGTAATCTTATTCTTGGCATTGAACCAAAAATCAATGATAAAACATTGATTAACGACCGAATCCCTCCGAAGAACAGTGGATTCTAAGAAAAGCGGATGCTCCGGGTATCGAAGCTTGTTCTTATCGAGCTAGACAATTCTCAAAGTCAAAATATTATAATTGATGAAAAGAAAGATCCCCAGTAGAAATTTCTACAGGGGATCTTTTTTACTTTCATAATCATGAATGTAAGCTGAGTGACGTCTGATTCCACTTTTTAGATTTATTACCTAAATATAAAATAAAAAGTAAATAGATAAAACCAAATATTACAAGAGAAGTGGTTACGGAAAAACCGGCTCCTTTATTTTAATAATGTATTCATAATACTATTGGAAACAGTTTTCCAAATGGCCGCATCGTTTTGGTAGGAAGTAACCAGCTCTTTATAAATCGCCATTTGCTTCTCCTGGAAATCCTCAGCATCCTTATCCGGCAACTCCGCACGCCTTTCCATCACAAGAGCCTGCACTTCAGGTGCTCTTGGTCCCCAAACTCCCACTTCATTACCTTCTTGATCGATAAAAATATAAATAGGAATCGCTCGTGACGTGCCATTGGTTAAGTATTGGTCCATCAACTCGAGATTTTGGTCACGGAGGACAAAACGCAGTTCTATAGCCGCTGCTTCGGCAATCCTCATCAAAATCGGATTATTAAGCAACGCATCCCCACACCAATCCTCTGTTAGTACAATAGCACGTAGCTTTTGTGCTCTTAATGACTCCAGTCGGCTTTTATCCTCGGAAGTTAACGCAAAACGCTCATAAATGGAAATCATTTCTTCTTTATTTCGCGTCATCGAGTCGACGTACTCCCCCCACATCATTCCTTTTTCAAACCAGCTATTTAAGTCCATCTTTCAAAAGCACCCCTTTCATTTTGTTCTATGTTAATCGTTTCATCCCCATCTGACAATTGTAACGATTTAGTTCCCTTCAAATATCTTTTGACATTGTCGATAATTTAATCACCGTTTTCCAATTACGAACCGTTGCCGGAACGCCTAACTTCGGAAGCTGAGTCGCGAGCTTCGAATCGCGGATGCTTTGACGAAAAAAGAAATAAACTTCCTTCCCGATTATGCTGCATTCATCCTGATCACTAGGAAAGTTCAACAGATAATTGATTCCTTCCGGTGACGGTTCATCAGCCAAAAAGGCAATTTGGACACTTTCACCTTCATTTAACAAGTCTGTTGAGTATGGGCAATTTTTTATTATCTGTTCGAATTCCTCAGCTGTTCTCAAGATAACAGGTACCGGAAAACCAAACGTCTTGTTTATTTCATCTTCCATTCGTTGGCTAAGATGTTTAGCATCCTCTTCTGATTCAAACAAAACATTCCCACTTTGAATATATGTTTTTACCTTTTGTAAGCCCATTGTTTCCAATAAGCTTTTCAAGTCTGCCATTTTTATTTTATGATGCCCACCAACATTGATCCCCCGTAACAATGTAATATAAATAGTCATTCATCTACCTCGCTTTTTTTCGGAATCCTCTCTCTAAATCTTACCATTTATTGGTCAAAATAAACTACAAACTAATCTTAATTCTTTAACATGAACAGTCTACCATCGACCAGTTTCTAGTTATTTCGAAACTAATCAATCGTTTGATTAGAACAGAGCATTCCCATATTCAATAAAGGTTTTTATACCGAAATAGCAAAAAAGATTGTCGTTGATTGCAATAAAAATAAATTAACAAGGTCCATTAATAAGAAGGAATATCTTAATGATTTGAAGAAAATAGAACCAATAACCTTGAATGGAGGAATATCATGATTCCACAAAAAGTAACTTTGCTTACATTAGGTGCATTCGATTTACCGGTTCTTCGGAAATTTTATCAATCTTTAGGTTGGGAAGAGACTGAAATGAGCTCTGATCAATACGCTGTCTTTAAAACCGCAGGTGTTTTGCTTTCATTATTTCCGATTGAAGAGTTAGCTAAGGATGCCGGTATTGAACTAACAACATCCCCTGATACCTATCGCCCAGTCACCTTTGCCATTAACGTTGATCAACCAGAACAGGTTGACACAACTATTGAAGAAATTCGAGATGCTGGTGGGAAAATATTGAGAGAGCCTAGTGATGCCTTTTGGGGCGGACGCACTGCCTATTTTGCCGACCCTGAAAACAACCTTTGGGAAGTGGCGTGGAATCCAGCGTCTATTTTTGATGAGCGCGGGGCAATGATATCTTTTTAAAAAACAACGCTAGGATGATCGATCCTAGCGTTTTCTGTTCCAATCTTCAGCCAACATTCCATAAACGATATGGTCAACATAATGATCATATAACCATTCGACTTGTCTAATGCAGCCTTCATTTACAAAGCCCAATCTTTCGGGAATACCTCTGCTTTTTCTATTCACTGCGGCCGCTCTTATTTCTACCCGGTTTAATTTCAACTCGCTAATAGCGTAGTCCGTCAAAGCACGGGCTGTTTTCGTCATTATTCCATTACCTTGGTATTCAGCAGCAAGCCAATAACCAATAGTCGCAGTCTTGTTCGACCAGTTGGTAACGTTGAAGCCAGCCGTTCCGACAATTTCCCCTTTGTAAAGAATAACCCAATTCATACTCTTATTCTCGGCATGACCTTGTAAACACATTTGAATAAAACCTATTGTATCGTCAACCTTGGTTGTCGTATCCAGCCATGGGAGCCATTCTCGTAAGTGTCCTCTACTTTGATCTGTTAGCTCAAATATTCTTTCAGCATCCTTTAACTCTATTAACTTTAAAGAAACCTCATCATCAATCCTATGGATAAACATCATACTCACCCTCTTCGCAATTGTCTTATTCTGTATGTTATCACATATTTTCATAAAATAAGGAAAATTATCAAAAAGGTAAAGATCAATAAATATTCTACCCCTTCCGTGATTTCTACAAAACTATTTTTCAACAAGTTTTTTAATAGATTTATTCTGAAAAGCCCATGATATCAAAGCCTGTTACATCTTTAATCAAACGATTAATTAGTATCGAAAAAACTAATCAAACGTTTGATTAAAATGGCATTAATGTTTATAAATAAAGGCTTTCCCTTCAAATCCCCCAAAAATTATGTCGACAACTGAAGCTATCTTTTTTCATAGGAATGAAAAATATGGTGAGAATTGTCTATTCTCCGGAACAAATACACACTTCGACAAGTTATCCTATGTTTCCTGATTAACCAAACGTTTGATTAGATGTAGGATATACTCTTGAAGCAAAAGGACTTTTTCCCGGGAAATGGTGAAAAGATTGTCGAAGATTGATTCGACTTTTTCTGGACAAAAATAGCCGGCAGAGAAAATTCTGCCAGCTGTCGGTTAACGCTTTTGCAATTCCTGTTGCAACAATTGATTGACCATTTGTGGATTGGCCTGACCCTTTGTCGCCTTCATCAATTGACCAACAAGGAAGCCAACTGCTTTATTTTTACCATTTTTAAAGTCTTCAATTGATTGCGGATTGGCATCAAGAACCTCAGCAATTATCTTGAGGAGCGTTCCTTCATCAGAAATTTGCACAAGACCTTTATCCTTTACGATTTGTTCAGCGTTGCCACCATTTTCAATTAACTCTTTAAAAACCGTCTTAGCGATCTTCGAGGAAATCGTTCCGTTTTCAATCAACTTAATCATGCCTGCAAGTCCCTCAGGTGTTAATGCCACTTGATCAAGTTCTTTTTGCTCAGCATTCAAATAAGCGGAAACATCACCCATGATCCAGTTAGAAGCCAACTTTGCATCTGCACCACCAGTTACGGTCGACTCAAAGAAATCAGCCATTTCCTTTGTAATGGTCAACACCTTTGCATCATAAACGGGTAATCCAAGTTCTTCTACATAACGCTTTTGGCGCTGGTCTGGTAACTCTGGGATTTCAGTACGAATCCGCTCTTTCCAGTCCTCATCAATGAATAAATCAAGTAAGTCTGGCTCAGGGAAGTAACGATAATCATCCGAACCTTCTTTGACACGCATAAGTAGTGTAGCACCCGTTGCTTCATCAAAACGGCGTGTTTCCTGATCAATTTCCCCACCTGAAGATACCACTTCACGTTGACGCTTTTCTTCGTACTCAAGGCCTTTGCGAACAAAATTGAACGAGTTCAAGTTTTTCAATTCCGTCTTCGTTCCGAATTCCTCTTGTCCGACAGGACGAATTGAGATATTGGCATCACAGCGAAGCGAGCCTTCTTCCATCTTACAATCAGAAACGCCTGTGTATTGAATAATGGACTTTAATTTTTCAAGATAGGCATAGGCCTCATCAGGTGTACGAATATCCGGTTCAGACACGATTTCCACTAGTGGAGTACCTTGGCGGTTATAATCTACTAAAGAATAACCTTTGCCATGGTTCAGTTTTCCAGCATCCTCTTCCAGATGAATTCTCGTAATTCCAATTCGTTTTGTATAACCATTAACCTCAATCTCTATCCAGCCATGCTCGCCAATCGGCTTGTCAAATTGCGAGATCTGATAGGCCTTCGGATTATCTGGGTAAAAATAGTTTTTACGGTCAAATTTCGTGTGCGTCGCAACTTCACAATTTAACGCCATCGCCGCTTTCATCCCGAACTCAACGGCTTTTTTATTAAGAACAGGTAATACACCCGGATAGCCAAGGTCGATCACACTTGTATTCGTATTTGGTTCAGCGCCAAAATGGTTTGGGCTAGCTGAGAAGATTTTTGACTCTGTTTTTAACTCAACATGGACTTCAAGTCCGATCACTGTTTCAAATTCCATCGTTTTCACCCCCTACAATTCTGGCTTCTGTTTATGAAAGTCTGTTGCCTGCTCAAAAGCATGGGCAACGCGATAAATAGTTGCTTCATCAAAATACTTGCCGATGATTTGTAAGCCCAATGGCAGACCAGCGTCAAAGCCGCATGGAACAGAGATTCCCGGTAAGCCTGCTAGATTCAAAGGAATCGTTAAAATATCATTCGCGTACATGGTTAACGGATCCTCGATATTTTCGCCAATTTTAAAAGCCGATGTAGGCGTTGTTGGCCCGACAATCACATCATATTTGGCAAACACATCTTCAAAGTCCTTCTTAATCAATGTCCGAACCTGCTGTGCCTTTTTATAATATGCATCATAGTAGCCTGAACTTAGCGCAAACGTTCCGAGCATAATCCGGCGTTTCACTTCATCGCCAAAGCCTTCTGCTCGTGTCTTTTTATATAAATCGATTAAACTTTCAGCATCTGGGGTGCGATAACCATAACGGACCCCATCAAAACGGGCGAGGTTTGCTGATGCTTCTGATGAAGATAGTAAATAATAGGCGGCAAGAGCATACTTCGAATGCGGCAGTGATACCTCTTCCCAAACAGCTCCAAGATCCTCAAGAACCTTTAACGCTGCTAGCACAGATTGACGAACCGTTTCGTTGACACCCTCACTTAGATACTCTTTTGGTACGGCTATTTTAAGATCCTTCACATCACCTGTTAAGGCGCTAGCAAAGTTTGGAATGTCTACATTTGCTGATGTTGAGTCCATTGGGTCAAGCCCAGATATAGCTTGAAGTAAGTAGGCGTTGTCCTCAACCGTTCTAGTAATTGGCCCAATCTGATCAAGTGAGGAAGCAAAGGCGACAAGACCGAAGCGGGAAACACGTCCATAGGTTGGCTTTAATCCGACGACACCACAAAAAGCAGCAGGCTGGCGAATGGAACCGCCTGTATCAGAACCAAGCGAGAATAATACTTCTCCTGCAGCAACTGATGCTGCTGAACCCCCTGAGGATCCACCTGGTACCCTGTCAAGATTCCAGGGATTCTTGGTCTTTTTATAAGCCGAATTTTCGTTAGAGGAACCCATGGCAAACTCGTCCATGTTTAGCTTGCCTATCGTCACAGTTTCCGCTTGTTGTAGCTTTTGAACAACGGTTGCGTCATAAATTGGATCAAAGTTTTCGAGAATCTTACTTGCACAGGTTGTTCGTAAGCCTTTTGTAACGATATTGTCCTTAACGCCAATCGGCATACCAAAAAGCAAGCCTTTTGCGGCGTCAGTGTTGAGCTTCTCATCAAGTGATTTCGCTGATTGTCGTGCTCGTTCTTCATCAAAGGTTAAAAAGGCTTGGACTTTATCCTCAACCTGACCAATTCTCTTAAACGATTCATCAACAAGGTCAGTAACTGTTAGTTCTTTTTTATGTAAAAGCTCATGAATATCTGAAACTTTATAATCAAATAGACTCACCTTTTCAATCCTCCTTCCCCATGATCGATGGGACTTTAATCTGCCCATCCTGATGATCTGGTGCATTTTTCAGTACCTCTTCACGCGGTAACCCTTGTTGTGGAATATCTTCACGCAATACATTTTTCATATCAAGGACATGGTTTGTCGGCTCCACATTTTCTGTATCCAGTTCATTTAACTGTTCTGCAAAGGTAATAATAGCGTCAAGCTGTTTTGTGAACATTTCCGCTTCTTCTTCAGTGATTGCCAGGCGAGCCAAGTTTGCAACATGTTTCACCTGCACATTTGAAATTCGTGACATCTATGTTGACCTCCAATCCCAATGTTATTTTAATATTGATGATACCAAACTTTTCCGCGTTACCGCAATGATTGCTTTAACAGTATTAACAAGAGAGCGGTCTCTTGATCGTTTTTTTTGAAAAATAAATCTATTTTTCTGTTATTGACTTCTCCCCATGGATAAATCCAGAGGATTCTTTTTTAAACCTTCATCAAAGCCGCCTGTTAGTCGGGGCTTCCAGGTCTTACTGCTTCTCCAGTTCATTACGACATGAGTGAAAAACACATACCGCAGCCCAATCATAGGCACTGCGCCACTGCCCTTTTAGCCCCATTGTGCGAGACAATGGGGGTTAAAAGGACTCGGCGATACTTTGTATCTTCTATTTTAGGTAGTTCTCGATTTTTCTTGAATTGTTTATTGATAGACTTGTCCAAAATATTCACGGCACCCACTAGATCCCGATGTCCTTTCGCAACACACGGACAGTGGAAGTTTCGATTCCATTGTTTACTGAATTCTCCGCATGAAGGGCACGTACCGGAAGTATAGGACTCTTCCACAAGTTGGACTTTGACGCCTCGAAGTTTCAATTTGTATGTTATTTTTTCAATCAATTGCCCAAAACTCCAATTGGACAATTGCTGCCGAATTTCTTTTCTTGTTTTCTTTTTCTTCTTCGTATTCTTTTGAACGCCATCCGGTGTTCCGATATAGAGTGCTTTAATGTGGTTTTCCACACACTAATCGGTGACCATTTTCGAAATCGTATGCAATAGGTACTCGATTCTCCGTTCCAGTTTTTCTAAAAAACGGCGTTTACGCAAAATGAGTTTTTGCCTTTTGTTCGAACCTGGCTTTTTCCGGCCAATGAGCTTCTGAAGCTCTTTTAACTTTTTGTTTCTGTAGCGCTGTAACGAGCGAAGTTCTCTTCCTGTGACAATGAAGTGATTTTTTCCGTTACTTAAAACAGCCGCATGTATGAGCCCTAAATCACAGCCAGCTTCCTTATTACCTTGTACTTGCTTTTGTTTTGGTACTTCCACTGCTATATGCATCCAGTATTGATCTTTGTGCCAAACGATTTCGGCACTTTTTATTGTATGGAAATCAATGTGCTTTGGTTGAGGGATCACTAAGGGGGATTGTTGTTTTCCATTGCTAAACAGCAGCTTTTTATCCTTGCATTTAATAGCTGCTTTTTTATAT
>NZ_CALBWS010000039.1 GCF_937468385.1 Neobacillus rhizosphaerae | reverse complement strand
TGAGCCAGGATCAAACTCTCCAAGAAAGTTGATTAGCTCATAAATGTTACGTTGGCTTAGTTTCAATTGAAACTAATAATTTTTTGTTTGTTGACGTTTTTGTTTGTTTAGTTTTCAAAGATCAATTTTTCTCTTTCGCTCAAAAGCGACTTTATAATCTTACCAAGTTATCAACTGAAAGTCAATAACTTTTTTTATTTCTTTTTTTCAATCGTGTTACTGTCTCGCAGCAACAGATATTAATATACCACCATTATTAATTCAGCGCAATAGTTTTTTGTGTTTTTTTACTTAAAAAAGTGAAAAAGGATTCAAACACTTCCTTTGTAACTAATAGTAAGAAAAGCGCAAGCGGCCGTTAAGCGGCGTATGGACTGGAGCTCTTTGACTGAGATAAAGGAAACACGGAGAGCGATAGCGATCCGATGTTGACTTATCGTAGGGAAAAGGGCGAAGTACACTAGACGCTGGCCGCTGGAGCTGGACAATTCTCAAAGTCAAAAATTTTATACTTTCTTATCTTTAAATAAAGTGCCGGCGGGTACCGGCACTTTAATACAATTAACGATGACGCATTAATGGGAATAACAGTACGTCACGGATAGATGGGGAGTTGGTTAACAGCATAACTAAGCGATCGACTCCAATTCCTAATCCTCCTGTTGGCGGCATCCCATATTCTAATGCCTCAACAAAGTCTTCATCCATCAAATGGGCTTCGTCATTACCTTGTTCACGCTCCATTAACTGCGCTTCAAACCGTTCTCTTTGGTCAATTGGATCATTTAATTCTGTAAAAGCATTTGCATGCTCACGCGCTACGATAAACAATTCAAACCGATCGGTGAATCGTGGATCTTCGTCATTTTTCTTTGCTAACGGTGAAATCTCCACTGGATGTCCATAAATAAAGGTAGGTTGGATTAACTTTTCCTCTACTTTCTGCTCGAAGAACTCATTCACAATATGACCATATAACATATTATCGTTAATTTCGACCTCATGTTCTTTAGCAAGTTCGCGTGCTTCTTCAACACTCATTTCTTTCCAGAAATCAGCACCTGTATATTCTTTAATTGCGTCTACCATATGGAGTCTTTTCCACTCTGGTTTAAGATCTACTTCATAATCTCCATATGGAATCGAAGTTGTTCCTACTACTTCTTGAGCAATATGGGCAATTAAATTTTCAGTAAGGCTCATGATATCGCGATAGTCTGCATATGCTTCATAAAGCTCAATCATTGTAAATTCTGGGTTATGACGGGTTGATACACCCTCATTTCTAAATACACGGCCAATTTCATAAACCTTTTCGAGACCGCCGACAATCAAACGCTTCAAATGAAGTTCGATGGCAATTCGCATGTATAACTCCATATCAAGAGCATTATGATGGGTAATGAAAGGACGTGCAGATGCGCCGCCTGCAATCGCATGCATCATCGGGGTTTCAACCTCCAGATAACCATGGCTATCCAGATAGCGCCGCATTGACTGAATGATCCGGCTGCGGGAAATAAAGGTCTGTTTACTTTCTTGGCTCATAATTAGATCCAAATAACGTTGGCGGTACCGCTGCTCAACATCTTTAAGACCATGGAATTTATCCGGTAATGGCCGAAGCGCTTTTGATAAAAAGGTAAAGTCTTGAACTTTCACCGAAAGTTCACCCGTTTTGGTTTTAAATACAATTCCAGTTGCTCCGATAATGTCGCCTAAGTCAGCGGAATTGAAAATTTGATACTGTTCTTCCCCAACAGCATCTTGCCTAACGTAAATTTGAATTTGTCCTTTTAAATCTTGAATGTGGGCAAAGCCAGCTTTCCCTTTACCGCGCTTTGTCATGATCCGACCGGCTATACTAACAGTAATATTTTTACTCTCTAGCTCTTCATTTTCTAATTCTCCATATTGTTCAAGCACTTCAGCACCGTAGTGGGAACGATCAAAACGCTTACCAAATGGATCTAGACCATTTTCACGCATTGCGCTCATTTTTTCACGTCTGACCCTTAATTGGTCATTTAATTCTTCCTGACTCATGATTAATTCAACTCCATTACTTTCTTTTTTATGTAAAACGTAAAGAATACTCACCGATTTTTTTTACATACTATATTATTTTACACAAACTTGAGAATTCAGACATCAAAAAAGTTTTTAATAGAATAAAAACTGCCAGTCATTCCACCGGCAGCCTCCGTTAGTAATCAACAGCATTTAGAAAATGAGAATAAGGAAGGCAAACTCAACCAACTATCGCCTGGCTTTGCTCCTTTTCTTCTACCTCAATTACCAAATCGGTTAACAAGGATACTAAATGTTCTCTTGTATTGCACTCATTAATAGCATTACGGACTCTAGCATTACCGCGAACACCTTTTAAATACCAAGCCGCATGCTTACGCATTTCTCGGACCGCTATATCTTCATTTTTCAGAGCAATCAATCGATCTAAATGAAGGATGCAGACATCCATTTTTTCACGAACAGATGGCTCACCCATTAATTTACCTGTTTCTAAATATTGAACCGTCCGGTAAATCATCCAAGGATCCCCAAGGGCCGCTCTACCAATCATGACTCCGTCGACACCTGTTTCATCGAGCATTCTCTTGGCATCTTGCGGTGTTTGGACATCACCGTTTCCAATAATCGGAATGTTAACGGACTGCTTTACCTCACGAATAATATCCCAATTTGCTTTTCCCTCATACATTTGTACCCGTGTGCGTCCATGGAGAGAAACAGCCTTTCCGCCTGCCCGTTCAACTGCTTGGGCATTTTTGACGGCATAAATATGTTCTTCATCCCACCCCATCCGCATTTTCACGGTAACAGGTTTTTCCACCTCTGCGACAACAGCCGAAACCATTTCATAAATCTTATTGGGGTCAAGCAGCCATTTTGCTCCGGCATCACATTTTGTGATTTTCGGAACTGGACAGCCCATATTGATATCGATAATATCGGCATTCGTGTTTTGATCAACAAATTTCGCTGCTTCAACAAGTGTTTCTCTTTCACCACCAAAAATTTGCAGGCTTAACGGTTTTTCACGCTCATCGATATAGAGCATATTCATCGTTTTTTCATTTTTATAAACGATTCCTTTGTCGCTGACCATTTCCGCACAAACTAACCCGGCTCCGAATTCTTTAACCGTTAGACGGAATGCAGAGTTACATACACCGGCCATTGGAGCCAAAACGACTGGATTCTTCATTTCAATATCGCCAATTTTCAACATCTAACAACCTCCTATTCTATGTTCTAAAATAGATTTTACCTCATTGAACTTCGATAACAGCCTAACATCAGCGCTTAGCGACGAATGAGCTTCGCTAACCGGGCGCTTCCGCTTTATTCTTTTGGTGCTAAATCATCTATTGTTATTTTTAAGGAATGAGCAATTCTCTCAAGTAAATCACCTGCTGGCAGGCGGTTACCTCTTTCAATCTCCCCTAAAATCGATACAGATACACCTAGTTCCCTCGAAAAGCTCTCCTGTGTGTAACCTTTCAGCTTCCGATAGGCTCGAATACGTCTTCCCCATTTTTCTGCTTCCATATTCGGACTCCTTCTTTATCAGGTAATTCAGCTAACATTTGGTTAAGAGGCTTTTCCATCCACAAAAAAGCAGGCTTCACTTCGATAAGTGGAATTAATACAAACGCCCGCTCAAACATCCTTGGATGTGGAACAATAAGCTTCTCTGTTTCAATATTTTCTTGGTTATATAGAAGAATGTCAAGGTCAATTGTTCGCGGACCCCATCTTGTTTCCCTTTTTCTCCCAAGTTCCAACTCCGTTTTTAAACATCTATCTAATAATTCATTTGCATCCAAATCAGTGGTAACCTCAATCACCATATTCAAAAATAAATCCTGATCTTCATAGCCAACTGGATCTGTTTCATAGATAGAGGAAAAATTCGCCAACCGTATGTCTGCATAACTAGTCAATTGTTTAATTGCCTTCGTTATATTATCATAACGGATTCCTACATTCGAGCCAAGAGCAATAAATGCTGTGTTTTCCACTTTTATCTTCCCCTTGTAATTTCTACGGCAACAGACTTGTAATGACCAGGAATGGGCGGATCCGGTTTAATTACTTTTACCGTGACATCGGATATGAGTGGGAATCCATTCAGGACACTCCCAGCAATTTTTTCCGCAACAGCTTCGACTAATTTATATGGACTTCCTTCTACGATTTCTTTACACAATTGATATAACTCACCATAATGGACCGAATATTCCAACTCATCGGTCTCCCCGGCCCTTTTCAAATCAACAGAAACCGATAAATCCACTGTAAAACGCTGCCCGAGCACTTTTTCTTCCGGAAAAACTCCATGGTAGCCATAAAACTCCATCCCATTTACATATATTTTATCCAATGAATTCACCCTTCCCCATCATAGCATCCATCATTTGGGCCATTCTGCTCATTTCCTTGACATCGTGAATACGAATGATTTGACAGCCCTTTTGAATCCCGTAGCAGACCGTTGCACCAGTACCTTCCATTCTTTCTTCAATTGGAAGATTTAATGCTTGTCCAATTATGGTTTTACGTGATGTTCCTAAAAGGACAGGGTAGCCAAGCATCACGAGCTTATCTAAATTTTGCATCATAAGCAGGTTTTCCTGAAAGTCCTTGGCAAAACCAATTCCAGGATCTAAGATAATATTCTCATCCTTGACTCCAGCTTTTTTTGCAATTGCGATGCTTTCATACAGGTCATTAATTACATCCCTAATAAATAATTGATAATTTCGGTCATGACGATTATGCATTAAAATAATAGGTACTTCATACTCGGCTGCAACCCGTCCCATCTTTTCATCCGCTTTTGCTCCCCAAACATCATTAATAATATGGGCACCAGCCTCTATAGCTTGTTTCGCTACCTCTGCTTTATAAGTATCAATAGAAATTGGTATTTGAACATGATCGGAAATGGCTTTGATAATTGGAATCACCCGCTCAAGTTCTTCCTCAACGGGAACAGCTGCAAAACCCGGGCGTGTGGACTCCCCGCCGATATCAATGATATCTGCACCGTTTGCTACCATTCCTTTCGCACGTTTCACAGCACTTTCAACTCCATTGAATTTACCGCCATCTGAAAAGGAATCTGGAGTGGCATTTAATATTCCCATCACAATTGTTTTTTTTGTAAAGTCCAAGGTAAATGGACCACACCGGATTTGTTCTTGGGCTGATTTCATTCCATAGTCCCCCAAAGCTTTTTTTCACTCATTTTATCATACCTAAACAATCATTGGTTTACAAAAAAAGAAGCATCGGCAATCGCCAACGCTACTGTTAATTTATTTATTAAACTTCATATTGGTATAGCTGTGTGCTTAGGTAACGTTCGCCGTTATCAGGGATAATAGCAAGTACCTTTTTACCTTTTCCTAGTTCCTTCGCTACTTTTAATGCTGCGTGTATAGCTGCTCCTGAAGAAATTCCACCAAGAATCCCTTCTTCTCTTGCCGCACGTCTTGCCGCAGCAAATGCTTCTTCGGTACCAACTTGAATAATTTCATCATATATATTGGTATTGAGGGTATCAGGGACAAATCCCGCCCCAATACCTTGAATTTTATGGGGACCTGGTTTACCGCCAGATAATACAGGGGAATCAACTGGTTCAACTGCATATATTTTGATATTTGGAAACTTTTCGCGAAGCACATCTCCAGCACCCGTGATTGTTCCGCCCGTTCCGATTCCTGAAACAAAACCGTCTACTTGATCCATTTGTTCAACAATTTCTTTACCTGTCGTTTTACGATGAACCTCAGGATTGGCTTCGTTCTTAAATTGCTGCGGCAGAAAATACCCATGTTCCTTTACAAGTGCTTCAGCCTTGGCAATTGCCCCTTTCATCCCTTCTGGTCCAGGTGTTAACACCAGCTCAGCCCCATATGCACGAAGCAGATTTCGTCGCTCTAAGCTCATTGTCTCAGGCATAACAAAAACGGCTTTATATCCCTTTGCTGCAGCAATCATCGCTAGCCCAATACCTGTATTTCCGCTCGTAGGCTCAATAATCGTATCAATATCTGGCTTAATTAACCCCTGTTCCTCAGCTGCTTCAATCATCGCTAAAGCGATTCGGTCCTTAACGCTACTGCCAGGATTAAAATATTCAAGCTTTAAATATACCTCTGCACTGTTTTCATCTACTAGTCTGTTTAGCTTAACAATTGGTGTTTGGCCGACTAAATCGGCTACTGAATTTGCAACACGAACCATAAAGGGCACCTCTATTCCGAGTATTTTTATTGGATTTATATAGAATTTACCAGTTTTATACTTGTTTTGTCAATCATTTTGAATGGAGAAATTTATGAACTTTTCAGCAAATTAATAAAGTGAAACTTTATCAGTGGGGTTCTGCTCATCCTCCACTAATTTTTAGTTGCACCAATCGGGATTTTCCAGGCCCTTAATCCCCCGCTTAGTTTCCTTAAGGTCTTGATGTGGGCGTCTTACTGCCAACCAATAAGGGATAAAAGAAAAACACAGAAATGCTCCTGTGCTTTTAGTTTGACTTATTATTGCTGCCATAAAACCAGTCCACCTTTGCTTCATCCCAAAAGGTAGCGGCAGAAGCAGGTGATTTCATTTGCTCGAGAGCAATTTGCCGGCGAATTTCTTCTTTAACTTCATCGTAAGAATAATTTTTCCCGTTAATTTTCCCTTCGAGTTTTAAAAGTGCGTACCCTTGCTCCACCTTAATTGGTTTACTGTATGTACCCTTTTTCAGCTTCTTTGCAGTTTCAATATAGGGCTTAGGGTAACGCTCATCCTCTTCACTAATATACCCAATATCCCCACCTTCATTAGCTGAAAACTCTTCAATAGAACGTTCCATTGCTAATGCAGAAAAACTTGAACCTTGAGACAGTTCCTTTGAAGCCTTCTCTGCCTCTTTTTTTGTTTTTACAATAATATGTGATATATGATAGAAAGTTGGAACATTGAAAAGGCTTTTATTTTTTGCATAATAGCTTTTTAACTCTTTATTCGATACGACAACGTCTTTGGTCAAAAGTTCTTCTAAAAGAAGGCTAGCACGAATTTGTTCCTTCCACTTTTTCTCATTCTTGATGTTTTTTTGGCTAAAAGAATGATTAGTGGTTTGGAGCATTCTGAATTCCCGTTCAACCTCTTGATCAGATATTTTTATCTTATATTTTGCTGCCATTTCTTCAATAACCCTTTGATCTATCATTTCCTTTAAAACATCTTTTCCATACCTTGCTTCTAGTTCATTAAGCCAATCCTGTCTTGAGATCGTCACTTTCCCTACCGTTGCTACGGCCTCTTCATTGGCCAATACTCCAGATGCTTCATTCACCTTCGATAGGAAAAAGACAAGAGTCAGGCAATTCAGCATAATAAGGGCAGCAATAACCATCCAAAGCTGCTTTTTCCCCAAATTTCTCTCCCCCATTAAGAAAAGCGCAAGCGCCTGTTTAGCGGCCTAAGGACTGGAATGCTTCGACTGAGATAAATGAAAACTCGCCGACTGGCAAGCCGTAAGGCGCTGACAGAGGCGAAGTTGAATGATGCGTTCAGAATTCAGGAAATAAACTCTGATTAGCTAAATAAAACACAGAGAGCGAAAGCAATCCACTGTTAATTTATCTTAGGGAGAAGCGTGAAGTACACTAGCCGCTAGGCACTGACCTAGTCAATAACTTTTCTAATCTTCTATAAAAGCTTATTTGGTAGCCTTTTTAAGCTCCTCTAATTCTTCCTTCGAAAAGAGGTATTTTTCATTACAGAAGTGGCAATGAGCCTCAGCCTGGCCGTCTTCTTCAATCATCGCATTTATTTCCGCAGTCCCTAAGCTCGCAATAGCATTAGCAAAGCGGTCCTTTGAACAATTACATTGGAATTGAACCGGCAAAGTTTCTAACACCTTCACTTGCTCTTTTCCAAAAAGCTCTTCAAGGATTTGCTCAGGTACTAGCCCTCGTTCAATTAATTTCGAAATAGGCTCAATCGTTTTTAACCGTTCTTCTAGTTTCGAAATAATTGGATCTGGAGTTCCAGGCATCAATTGGAAAATAAATCCCCCTGCCGCTAAAATAGTATCGTCCGGATTAACCAAAACCCCAACACCAACCGATGAAGGTACCTGTTCAGACGTTGCAAAATAATAAGTAAAGTCCTCTCCTAATTCTCCTGATACAAGTGGAACCTGACCGGAAAAAAAGTCGCGGAGTCCTATATCCTTGACAACAGCTAACATACCGTCCGTTCCAACAGCGCGGCGGACGTCGAGCTTACCATGCTCGGTTGATTCAAAATCAACCTCAGGATTTGTTACATAGCCGCGAACGTCCCCTTTCGCATTACTGTCAACCACAATTGGACCAAGCGGACCGCCGCCATTGATTTTTATCGTTAGTTTATCTTCACCCTTAAGCATGGCACCCATCATGACCCCTGCGGTCATCGCGCGGCCAAGCGCGGCTGAAGCCGTCCGCCATGTTTGATGACGGCGCTGCGCCTCACTAACTGTTTCCGTTGTGCGAACAGCGTATGCTCGAATATTACCATCAAAGGCTAGTGCCTTAACAAGATAATCTTTCATTGTAAAACCCCCTTCCAAAAAGCAAAGAAATATAAATTTTGACTTCGAGAATTGTCCAGCTCCATAAGAATAAGCTTCGGAAGCGATACCTCGCACGAAGGAAAAGCGTTAGCTTTTTCGAGGAGCGCCAAGCGGCTAGTGTACGCCGCGCAAAGGAAGCTTACGCTTTTCTTACTAGGTTATCCTATATTTCGTTTATAAATAAGCTGTAATCCTTTTAAAGTTAAAAATGGGTCAACTACATCAATGATCTTCGATTCTTGAGCAATTAATGGGGCTAGCCCTCCCGTCGCAATCACAGTTGGGTTCTTATCGCTTTGCTCCATCATCCGTTTGACAATTCCCTCTACTTGTCCAACATACCCATAGACAATACCGGCTTGCATGGCTGCCACAGTGTTTTTCCCAATTACCCCTTCAGGGCGGGCAATTTCAATTCGCGGTAATTTGGCCGCTCTCGAATAAAGGGCCTCTGTCGAGATACCTACACCAGGAGCTATCGCACCACCTAAATATTGACGTTCCTCATTCACATAACAATAAGTGGTTGCTGTTCCGAAATCGACTATAATTAGGGGGCTTCCATACTCATGAATGGCAGCAACTGCATTGACAATTCGGTCAGCACCAACCTCCCTAGGGTTTTCATATTTAATATTCAAGCCTGTTTTTATTCCTGGTCCAACAATGAGCGGCTTAATATGGAAATATTTTTGGCACATTCTTTCTAGTGCGAACATGATTGGAGGAACAACTGATGAAATAATAATCCCGTCAATATCGGAGAAATTGAGGCCGGAGTGATCAAACAAAGCCTTAATATTCATTCCAAACTCATCTTCAGTGCGGTTTCGATTCGTTTCAACCCGCCAATGGTATTTAAGTTCATCCCCATCATAAACGCCTAGAACAATATTGGTATTACCCACATCAAATACGAAAATCAAATCTATCACTCACTTTTCGGATTTTTCTTTTTTAACATGCCAACATCATACCATAAATCGTATAGGCGTGAAAAAAAGAGTGCTTCAGGGGAAGCACTCAGTCACAAATTACTTATAATCAATTTCGTCAGGAGGGGTTTCCAAAAAGGATTTTTCCTCTTTTGCGACCTCATCCTTTTTCGTACCAATGTTTACTTTCACATCTTCTGCCTTTTTTGGTTCAATCCTCACAGCTTCTAAGCTGATAGATGGATCCGGCATATGACCATGATCAACTAAATATCTTATTTGCTCAGCATTAAGAGTTTCCACTTCAAGAAGGGTTTTCGCAATGAGATCTAATTTATTGCGATTTTCAGTGAGAATCTGTCTTGCTCTTTCATAAGAATCTTTGATAATGCGTTGAATTTCAAGGTCAATTTCATAAGCAATTGCATCTGAATAATTTTGTTCATTATGAATATCACGACCAAGGAAAACCTGACCACCTGATCCCTGACCAAACTGAAGTGGACCAAGCTTATCACTCATGCCATATTCAGTAACCATCTTACGAGCAATTGCTGTCGCACGCTGGAAGTCATTATGGGCACCAGTACTTACTTCACCAAAAACAATTTCTTCAGCTACACGGCCGCCCAATAATCCAACAATCTTATCAAGCAATTCCGGCTTGGTCATAAAATAACGATCTTCTCTTGGAAGCATAACAGCATAGCCGCCGGCTTGACCACGCGGTACAATCGTTACCTTGTGAACCATATCGGCTTCATCGAGCACCAAACCAATAACGGTATGACCACCTTCATGAAAGGCAACAATATTACGTTCTTTTTCCGAAATGACGCGGCTCTTTTTCGCTGGTCCAGCAATAACACGGTCGGTTGCTTCATCAATATCAGTCATATCGACCTTCTTCTTATTTTGACGGGCTGCCACTAGGGCCGCTTCATTCAATAAGTTTTCTAGGTCTGCACCGGAAAAGCCCGGTGTACGCATGGCCACATTTTTTAAATTTACAGATTCATCTAATGGCTTATTACGGGCATGGACTCGAAGAACTGCCTCACGTCCAGTTACATCTGGTCGGTCAACGGTAATTTGACGGTCGAAACGTCCCGGACGAAGAAGTGCAGGGTCGAGAATATCCGGACGGTTGGTTGCCGCAACAATAATAATCCCTTCGTTTGCACCGAATCCATCCATTTCAACTAGCAATTGGTTCAAGGTTTGTTCGCGCTCATCGTGACCGCCGCCCAAACCTGCACCACGCTGTCGCCCTACAGCGTCAATCTCATCGATAAAAATGATACATGGCGCGTTTTTCTTTGCATTTTCAAATAAATCACGGACACGGGATGCTCCGACCCCAACAAACATTTCAACGAAGTCAGAACCACTGATGGAGAAGAACGGAACACCCGCCTCACCGGCAACCGCACGGGCAAGTAATGTTTTACCTGTCCCTGGAGGTCCGACAAGAAGGACACCTTTTGGAATCCGTGCTCCTAGTTCAGCAAATTTACGTGGGTCTTTAAGGAACTCGACGACCTCAACTAATTCAGCTTTTTCCTCATCTGCACCTGCAACGTCTTTAAAACGAGCCTTTTTCTTATCATCGTTATAAAGCTTTGCTTTCGATTTACCAAAGTTCATGACACGGCTGCCGCCGCCTTGAGCTTGGTTTAATAAGAAGAAAAATAAAATAAAGATAATCACGAACGGAATAATTGATGTAAAAAAGGTAACCCAGCCACTAGTTTCCTTTGCCGGCATCACTTCCACTTTTGAATCTGACTTATCAATACGATCCAAAATCTTTTCGCTGTTAGGAATATAGGTTATAAACTTTTTATTTTTCACTTGAAGCTCACCACGAACTTCATAAACCCCTCGTTCAGGCTGCATCGAAAATGATTTTACTTCACCACTCTCTAATTGCTGAACGAACTTATCATATGAAATATGATCGGTCGGTTCATTGCTTCCATTAAAGAAGCTCACTACGCCAATAATGACTAAAAATATCAATAAATAAAAGATGGTATTACGGAAAATCCGATTCATCTCTTACCTCCTCCCGCAAGTAAAAACTATCTTAAATAGTATCATAGAAAATCTTACTAATTCAAGGAATTGCTCTCAGTTAAATGGGTCTAGATTTCCAAAACTATTTGAACTTCCACCCGACAATTACTTATTACCTATTACCTATTGCTTATTGCTGTATACTTCTGGTTTTAATACACCAATATATGGAAGGTTTCGGTATTTTTCGATGTAATCCAAACCATAACCGACAACAAACTCATCTGGAACAATAAATCCAACATAATCTGCTTTAATCGCACTCTTTCTTCCCGTAGGTTTATCAAGTAAGGTGACAATCTTGATAGACTTTGCTTTCCGGTAACGGAATAAATCAACCAAATAACTGAGCGTCAGGCCGCTATCGATGATATCCTCGATAATTAATATATCCCTGCCTTCCACAGAAGTATCTAAATCCTTTAGGATTTTTACTTCTCCAGATGATACCATTGCATTACCATAGCTTGAAACATCCATAAAATCCATTTCTAGATAGCAATCCATTCGTTTTAATAAATCACCCATAAAAGGCATTGCACCTTTTAAAACACCAATCGCCAGCGGGTATAGGTCTTTATACTCTTCCGTTAACTCTGCCGCTAACGCTTTTATCTTCTCTTGAATTTCCTCTTCTGATACTAACACCTTTTCAATATCCTGTTTCATCATAAATGCGCCCCCTAGAAGATTGTTACTTATCATATGTGAGTAGTATATATCGTTTTGCCGTGTAATCTATACCTTCAAAAGAAGATTTTTTTAAACCTGGTAACCAAATAATACAATCTTCTTTATCCGTTATGACTGGCCATGTTTCTCGGTCTTGAATGGGAACCTTCTGATCAATAAAAATATCCTTTAACTTTTTCGACCCTCGCATCCCTTTTAGTGTCATTCGATCGCCCTTTTTCCTTGTTCGAACTACAATTGGTAAGTGAATACTTTCAACTTTAAACAAGGCTGTGTATTGATTTGTCTTAGGAAGTTCTCCATCTGAATAATCGATACGAATACTCCCACCATTTGGCAGTTCTATTTTCCCCGGCTCTTTTATTTCATAAAGATAAGCTTCAGCCTTAGTTACTTGTAACTGGAAAGATAGGTGATAGTAGGAGCGAATTACTTTTAATCCATTAGGAAAATCAAGTTTACCCGAAGGCTCCTGATGATGGATTAAGAAAAAAACTTGATCGATATGTATAGCAGAAAGTGAAGCTGGTTTTTCATTGTAAAGATATTTTAATATTAGTTGAATCCCTCTCCTTTGTAAAGGTAAAGGCACTCGAAGAAATCTTTTAATGTCAATAGTAATTTTGCCCTCTTCTTTGGCGGTGATTACTGGATTTATTTCCTTTTCAGTTAATTCCTGTAGAAATAGCTCATCGGATTGGATTTCTTCACTGAACCGCTGAAAATGTTCGTGAACATGATGATTTTCTGTCTTTAAAAAAGGAAGAACTTGTTTACGAATTCGATTTCTACTATAAATTCCCTTTTCATTGCTTGGGTCTATCCTAGGAGTAAGACTGTGGTTTTGACAATACTGCTGAATCTCATCCTTCGTTAAACCTAAGAAGGGGCGAAATAGGGTACCTTGCTTAAAAGGTCGTGAGAATGGAATTCCTGCTCTAGCCTTTCCACTGCTTCCTCTTGTTAACCGCATCAGGATGGTCTCAACTTGATCATCTCCATGATGGCCAAGAGCTAAATAAGAGCAATCATATCTCTCCATTATTTCCGCGTAAAAATGATATCGGACTTCTCTTGCGGCGATTTGCGAACTTTTTCCTGTAATGCCCATTAATTCTGTTACGTTTACTCTTGTCATTTCAAAAGGAATATCGTATTGTTCACACATCCTTTTGACAAACATTGCATCTTCGTATGACTCCTGACCACGAAACATATGATCAACATGGGCAACAATAATAGAAAGATTCCGCTTATCCTTTATCCCCTGAAGGTAGTGGAGAAGAGCTAAAGAATCCGGTCCACCTGATACACCAACAACAATTTTCTTATTATAAAGCTCGAATGAGTGTCGGTTAAGTAATGCTTCAACCTTGGATTCCAACATATGATTGCACTCTTTCTAAATCAAAATTTTTCTAGTTTATGCTTTGAGAATGATCAACATTAACGACTAGTGGTTATTGAACTTCACTAAACAGGCGTTTCTGTTTCTATTTAGCTTACCACTAACGATAATTAACTATCAAAACTTAGGCATTACAATCGAATTAGAAATTTTTTCATGTGTATTATTATCTCCTTTTATATACGAACTAAGTAATAAATAGTTACACACATTAAAGTAATTTATTAAATGTGTACCAGGCATATAAAATACCAAGAATGACAGCTATCAGTAAAAATTCCTTCCAGCCGCTCTTTTTTCTCTTCTTTCGATAGGTTTGCCTTGTCATTGGCTGACTTGCCTTTGCATTTTTCACTGAATTTTGACTGGATGCAGGACTAGTCGCTTTGATTGGTGGTAAAGGAGGGTCTGAAATCCTTTTATCAACCATTTGATCTAGTAAATCTGCTCTCATTTGCTTTGCATTCGTGTAATGCCCCTGCAGCGCTTTTAAGATTACTTTTTCAAATCTTAGCAGTTCTGGTTTTTGCTGAATCGCTTTTCTAAGCTGTGAGACACCTCCTGTTGTTTTCGTAAATCTTTTTGGATAAGCTGTGCTGATCATAATCATTGCTGCTGCAAATAAATCATAAGACGGCTCCGCTCTCCTGGAACCTAAGCCCCAATAGCCTCGGTCATAAAATTCAGTGAATTCCTTAATAGCCCTGCCTTGAATCGTTGTACCTCCCACATCAATGCATCGAATTTTAGGCGGAGGGCCTGTAACAATTAAGTTCTCTGGTTTTAAATCACCAAATACCCAGCCGTTTTCATGGAGTTTATCTAAATCGCTCAGCAACTGTAAAAATAAGACTGTCGTCCACGATCTACCCTTTTTCTGTAAAAAAGACAGGAGGTCGGGTCCTTGAATATATTCCATGACATAAAAAGAAATAGTTCCCCGATTACTTTTCCAATCGTCGACATCAAGCAAAGAAGGTCCGAGGGGAGACCCCTGGACCTTTGCAAAGGATTTTAATACATTTACCTCAGAGGTGATAGACATCCCATTATCACTCATTTTCAAAGCCACTTGAGTATTTTTGTGCTTTGCAAGGTAGACCACCCCGTTTGCTCCAAAACCAAGTTCCTTGATAACCGTATATTTATTTGCATGCCATTTCCCTGAAATGATTGTCCCGGGACCTACTTTACATTGACTCTTCAAAGTATGATTCATCATCACGTGAAAGTCGGCTCCTTAATGATTGTTTTTGATTGAACGAAGATAGGGCTGTCCGTAATGCCGGACCGGTCGGTGTAATCCCTCCGATAGACAGCTGGGAAAAGACATTTGTCAAAGATTGTAGCTTTGGTGTCCAATCCAGCAATTTTTCGACATCATTCTTTTTCCCGGGAAATACATAAACAGAAAATTGGTTTTCACCGGTTCGGGCATTTAGGCTTAGCGATAGGTCAAGAAGGGCTTCCTTTACTGTCGGAAGCTTATGTTTCATACTTGCGCTTGTATCGACAAGAATCAACACTTCTAATTCGACAGTTTCTCCTAATTCATCAACGACCTCCATAACCTCACCCCGTTTTTCAGGCGGCAGGTCCTCCATCGTTTGCGAACGACCCAATATTTGCTGCAATTGACTATTCACGACACCTTGAATCGTTTGATTCATCGCTTTACGGGTTACCATTTGCACAGTATGTGAAAGCTGCTGGGCATAGACTATCTGACTGACACCTCCACCTGATAAGGCAATTCCTTCAATTTCAGTCATTCCCTTTTCATCAATTACATCCTGTTCCATGACGCCAATGACATTGACCGTAATTCCCTGCTCCTTCGCAAGGGCAGCCATGGCAATTGGATCGTCTCCCTGATTTGAACAACCATCTGTTATTAATAAGATTTGGCGAATCTTCCCTGTATACATAATCTTCCCCTCCGCTTAGCGTATTGATACCATTTTCGACGGGATAAAGGTGATTTATACATATTTATCGAGAAGTCTGCCTAAAATAAGTGGTTAAGCCTGTCGTTTTAATTTGCTGACAGGAATGCTGGCCCATTTCGGTGTATTATGCTTTATTTTGGCCACCGTCACGGTCATATCATCATCAATAATATCCGCCTTAGAACGAATAACCTCCTCTAAAATTAAATCGGCTATCGCCTGTGGATCGTCTGTTTCTAATTCCAGCAGTTTTCGTTTCATCCATAAATCGGAATTTTCCACATGCTTTGGCCCCTCAAACACACCATCGCTCATCATGACTAACAAATCACCAGCTTTTAATTGCTCACTGACGACATCGACTTCCAACTCTTGGAGAATGCCCATCGGCAGATTACTAGCCTGGATTTTAATAATTTTTTTGCCTCTTTTAATAAAACTTGGTGTCGAACCAATTTTCAAAAATTTTGCTGAGGCATTTTTCAAATCAATCATCGCTAAATCCAGGGTAGAAAATATTTCATCTGTTGTCCGTAATGAAAGGATGGAATTAATTGATTTTATCGCCACCTTCTCTTCAATTCCTGATTGTAATATTTTTTGTAGCAGCTGCAGTGTTTCTTTACTTTCATAATGGGCTCTTTCACCATTTCCCATGCCATCACTAATCGCTATCGCATACTTGCCTAAACCGAGCTCTATGGTTGAAAAGCTGTCACCAGATACTAACCCACCATCCTTGGCAGCATGTGCCACCCCTGTTTCCACGGTAAAGGCCTTAGACGACCTGAATGTCACATGACAAAACCCATTAGGATAGGTTGCACATTCCTCCTTATTAACGACAATTGTTTCTCCAAGTATATCCGAAACACAAGGTGCAATTAATTTCTCACACTCTCCATACCCATTACAAAATGGAATGGACATTTCGATATCCACATTCCCTTGGTCCAAACTATAAATTTCTACCTGTTCAATATGAATCCCAAAGCCCTGAAGCGCTTCCATAATTTGTTCTTCCTGCTTGTGATGATTTTCCCTTTCGCGCTGAATCTCCTTTGCAAAATTTTCCATAACTTCAGAAACACCTAATAATTGATCAGCAACAAGCCTGCGGCTCTCCTGAACCTGTTTCTTTAATTTTTGATTGGCTTGAAAAAAGGTTAATTCCTGGCCAATCGTCTTATATACTTTTTTAGAACGGGTACAGAGCTTATCCCATTCTCTTGCAAGTTTTGGAGAAACATTCCCATCATTTTGATCCATTTCGTGAATAATTTCTTCCATATAGGCATAGGTTGTATTAAAATTCTTTGCCCAACATTGTTCTTTTTTGAAGCATGTTTGACATGTCTTTTCCGTTACATTGCTCATAAAGAGATCCATTTCCCGATGGTCTTTCTCTTCGTCCGGAAGTTCTTCCATTTGCGTAAAACTCTTTGAAAGGGCATGGAACACATTTGAAAATTGTGACACCCGTTGTGCTGTTACATCACGCATTTTCCTCATATATTTTTGCTGCTCGGCCGTGTATTCCGGTGTACCTGGAATATATTTTGCTAATCTGGAAGTAAACGTTTGTGGTGTAAGTAGAAATAAAAATACAGCAGCCGTTGTTTCTAACACCGTCAGTAATAAGGAGCCGCCGCCTTCGCCATACATGCCGATGAGAAGGGTGGCAATAAATAGTCCAATCGAAACACCGATTTTTTTCCCTTCCTTTAGTAAACCGCCAAGAACACCCGAAAAAGCTAATAAGCTCATGTGAGAAAAGCTCGAAACACTAGCCAAACTAAATATTAGCCCGGTCACTACACCTACTGTTGAACCAACCGTTGCACCGGCAATAAATGAAAATACCAATACTAGATAGCGGGACATGATATGTTCAAGCGACAAATCATAAATCTTCCAGCCAATGGTTCCTGTCATAATCGAGGCAAGCATGATAATTAAGCAGACGATTTCTTCTGTTTTTAACAACTGCCTCCTTTTATTCAAGGTTAATAATGGAATGCTTTGCAAAAAAATGAGTGTCAATATAAAAGCCAGACTTGCTTGTACACCGATCATCATTAAATCATACATCGTCAATTGCTGTGATAGGATGAGTGCTTCGCCCAATTTTCCAATTCCCAAAATAATGCCGACATAAAAAGGCAATGCTCTCAATTCATTTGTCAGCCACTTTTGACTGATTCGAAAAATAACTAAGAAGAAGATAGTGACTATGAAAGTAAAAGTTGCATTTGCGATTGACAAGGTTGCAGCACCGACAATGAGTCCGATTAGAGCAAGCGGTGCCCGGTCACGTTTAATTATATAAACGGAGGCGAAAAACGGGAGACAAAACGGGGTAAGCTTCGCTAAAATTAAGGCTCGCCCAAGCAAAAAGCCCACCAATAATAAGAGGTATCCCTTTTTTATAAAAAAGGATTCGATCACTTGGTAAAATTTCCTCAGCCCACTCTCCAAATTCCATTTTGATGAACGAAGGTTGACTTCTCCGACCGGTTCTATGAAACTTACGTTTACCTTTTCCATAAATCACACTCCCTATTCTTTCATCGTTGCCCACTATTATAGAATTAATAGAATTAAAAGTTTGTCAAATCAGTGAACAAGATAAATAAATCCTTCGACGGTTTTCACTATAATCATTCAAATAACATTACCTATCTTGATTTCTGTCGTAATAGGGTGACTCATTTTTACTGCGCTCCGCCCCTTTTTCCATACAAAAACAAAAAAGGCAGGTCATATAGACCTGCCTCTGTTTATAAGATATTAAGTGAAACCTGCCTTATCCGATTAAAAGCGAGCAACAAGTTAACCCCGTCTAGCTCCTCTTCCTCCGCGCTTGGACTCCGTATGACGCTTTAAGGAAGATAAACGATCCTCACTATCTTTTAGGAATTTTGCCATTTTTGTTTCAAAATTTTCTGGTCTTGCATTATTACGATCGTTTGCTCTGCCTTGACGAGGTCGTTGCGAGTGTGAGTGCGAATGTTGTTTTCTTTCTGGCTCTGGTCGATCCTTTGCCTTTTTAATCGATAGGCCTATTTTCCCATCTTTCTCAACATTGATGACTTTTACCTCAACTTGATCGCCAACTTTAAGATGGTCGTTGATATCTTTCACATAGTTATCAGCAACCTCACTGATGTGTACGAGTCCTGTTGAGCCATCAGGCAACTCCACAAACGCTCCGAAATTTGTAATCCCTGTTACCTTTCCTTGTAACTTGCTGCCTACTTCAATTGACATAAAAAGAATGTTCCTCCTTAAAATGATAAAAAATCAATCTTACTATATATTATACAGAAAGTAAAAATTCAGTGTCAATAAGACGCCTCATTGGTTCATTTTTCCTTCTTTTCTTTAGGGATATTAAAGATAATTTCATTTTTTTCTGAGAAAAAGTACTCTTTTCTTGCCAATTTGGCAATGTAATCATCATCATTTAACTTTATAATATCCTCTTTCAGAATTTCCTGCTGCTTTTTTAGTTCCGTCAGTTCTCCAGCAATCTGCTTCTTTTGCGCAATTTTCGCATCAAGTTTGGTGGTTTGGGAAAGATAACTGGAAATCATCAGATACGATAGTAAGCTCGCAAATACCAAAAATAGCGAGAGCCGCCTTATTAATAATTTCCTTTTTCTAGCTGATGCTATTTCCGCATATTCCTGCTGCTCGACATAACTTGTCTGGATTTTTGACACATTTCTTTTTCGTTCCGCTCCCAATTCCCGTTAACCTCCTCACTCTTTTTTCTTTTTCCATCTATCAATTAACTTACTAATATAATTCCTGATTTTCTTAAAATTTCCTGCTGCTCTATTATATAACTTCTCGACGGTTTTTTTAAGACCTTTCGGCAAAAGTTTCCATAAAATTAATAATATTTTTTGCAATGGTATTAAAAATACTTTTAGTATAAAGAATAAAACCTTTAAAGCAAAGTTGACAAGGGTCTTAAGTCCCCTGCCAAGTACAAGAATGATGGCCATCACTAGATGAATAAGACCACGTACGGGTTTATAAACCAGGAGATGAAAGGTTTTCTTCATAAATCTCGAAATGGAAATTATTGTATCAATTACCATCTCAAGCAAACTCTGATAGATCCCTTTTAACAAGCTCTGATAGGCTGCAAACCCGCAAATAAGCGCGATAAAGATATAAAATCTCAATTCTCCATTATTAACCGTATATAAGGTGTAAAAAATAAGCAAAGCTTGGATGATCCAAAATAACAAATCATTTAGGAAGACAATCCACATTTTTCGTTTCGGCCGATTTAAAAAGCGTTGATACGTATCAAACATGACGCCAAACAATGACCCCATTCCTATCATAGAAAGCATGGTAAGAAATTGCGTCGAAAGGGTCATCGGAATAACTTGCTAAAGAAGCCTTTAGCTTTCTCCCCATGCTGCTCATCTAAGTAGACTAAATCGAAAATCTTACCTTTGATGGAAACGATGCCTTTTTCAACATCTAGATTCTTCATTTGCAGATTTTGTCCTTTGATTGCCAAAAATCCCATCGAAGTTTCCAATAAGAATTCCTCATTATCAAAGCTTTCTACTTGCTTCACCCCGGTAATATCAAGAAGCTTTCTTCCTCTCATGATGACATCATGATCTGGAACACTGCTTTTCGGTGGATTGTTCTCATAGTAGTGGCTCATCCTTCATCCCTCACAATCATTTGTACAACCTTTTTGTAAAATGTATGTGAAAGACGTCTGAAATAGAACAAAAAGCGAAAAGCGCAAGCGCCTTCGGAACAAGCACAGCTTGTTCCTGCGAGGATTAATCTATGGAGCTTTCCTTAGTGATCAGGCGCTCAAGCTAGACACAGACTCCGTTTAGTCTGTTGGGTTTTCCACTGAACCAAGTCTCTCTTCCTTCAAAATGGTATACATCTCTGCCGCTTCCTCTTTACGAGACATTTCTTGAATCCGGTCAATTCTTGCAGTCACCTTTCTTTGCCCGAGTCGAATCGTTAATTCATCGCCCACTTTTACAGTCGAACTGGCCTTTGCCTCTTTTCCATTAATTTCAATCCTGCCTTGGTCGGATACCTCTTTGGCCAATGTTCTCCGTTTAATTAATCTTGATACTTTTAAAAACTTATCTAAACGCAAGATAACTTCCCCTCTTTTCTATAATACTAGAGTTACTATCATTTCACTTCGAGAAATGTCCGGATCCAGCGGCTGATGTACTTTGCTCTTTCCTTATAATCCTGTTGATTTTGCTTCGTCCCAGAACTGGTCGAGCTCCTCAAGCGTATATTCCTCAAACGGCTTGCCGCTTGCCTTTACTTTTCCTTCAATATACTGAAACCGGCGCCTAAACTTTTCGTTTGTTTCAAATAACGCTTCTTCCGGATGAATTTTTAAGAATCTTGCCACATTGACAAAAGCAAATAATAAATCACCAAATTCCTTTTTTGCACGTAGGAGGCCTTCCACGGTTCCATCCAATTCATCGATAAATTCATTAAGCTCTTCCTTCACTTTCGCCAAAGCAGGGGTAATTTCCTGCCAGTCAAAGCCAACCTTTGCCGCTTTCATTTGCAGCTCATATGCCCTTAACAAATTAGGTAAGGATTTAGGGACTCCCTCAAGGAAAGAAGCCGGTGCTTCTCCTTTTTCCTGTTTCTTAATTTCCTGCCAATTGTAAACGACCTCTTCGGCATTTGCAGCACTAACATTCCCAAATACATGGGGGTGCCTGCGAATCATTTTAGTGGACAGTCCTTCAATCACATCATCAATGGAATAATACCCATCGTCCTCACCAATTTGTGCGTGCAACATTACCTGCAGCAAGACGTCGCCAAGTTCTTCAATTAGGTGATCAATATCTTTGTTATCAATGGCCTCAATGACTTCATAGGTTTCTTCAATTAAGTACCTTTTTAATGATTCATGGGTTTGTTCCTTATCCCATGGGCAGCCATTAGGACCTCTTAATTCGGCAATAATCTCGCGCAGCTTGGAGAAATTTTTCAACAAGATTTGATCTTCTGTCACTGGCGGGACATAGACCGAAGTGAGGTTGTTGATGGATACATTCCGATCTAACTCATACAAGGGCACTTTTTCTATGATTTCATTTTTACTTCCTGCTGCTGTTACGATATACACTTGGTAATCATCCGGTAATTTGTCCATTAAGGTTAACTTTACATTTGAAGCAACGAATTGGTCGTATACCTGACTAATAAATATATGCTGATCTATTTGCAGCTGGCAAGCATGGAGTGCTGTGCCATCAAGCAATTGAAATCCTTCAATCGGGTCAATTTTTAATGAAGCAAATAGGGCATCAATAAAGCTCTGCCCGCCGCCAATGATGATTTCAATTTCTTCCTTCGGACCATATTCCAAAAGAAGCTGTACGGTCCGCTCGGCAACGAGCGGATGTCCCGGAACAGCATAAATTACAGGTTCAGTTTGTGCCCTTGTCAATAACGTCCTGGCGATTTCCTCATATACTTGCTCAAACTGATCGTATTTTTCATAGATACTGTCAAAGGAGATATAGTTCAATCCTTCTTTTTCCAGTTCAGAAATGACTGGATGTTCTTTTGTCCTTAAAAAAAGCAGACGTGCTTGAAGTAATTTCTTATACACTCCAACCGGCAGTTGCTCAAGGTCACCTGCTCCTAACCCAACAATTTCAATTTTTTTGACCATTGGTTAATTCCTGTCCTTTCATGAGAAAAGCGCAAGCGCCTTGCTCAGCCCCGTCAAGCACAAGACGAGCCGGCCGAAAGGTTGTTTTTTAACCTTTTGGACGGATTGGCTTGTGACCTCGAGGGGCTAGGCGCTGGAGCTAGACAATTCTCGAAGTCGAAAATTTTATACTTTCTTTTTAAGTAAATAAATTAGTTTGCTTCCAAATGGGAATAAACTTAGTTCTTCCTCTAGAAACACGTTCCCTCTAAAGATGATGACTAAAAATAGCACACCTCCGAGTGAAGCAGCACTTAAGGATTGCAAGGCAGCCCCTAACCGTTCTGACCCAAGCCTGTCAATAAAATAATTAGTCAAAAATAGATAGCCTTTTAAAAATAGAACCATCGTTATTGCCGCCGTTAATAATATCCCTAAAAAACGAATCTTTAACAGCCGAACTGGCATCATTTTTTTAAATTTAATACATAGGAGGATTGTTACCAGCCCCAAAGCCAGCAGGGTAGAAACAGCGGCCCCCATTGTTCCTAATAATGGGATGAACACAATATTTAACAAATATTTAATCGGGAATGACACCACCACTGCTAATGCAGGAAAAAACAGACTACCGAGTCCCTGCATTATGGCGATGATGGTTGAAATTATCGAAGTAAATAGAATAACAAAACTAAGAACTCCTAATACCGATGAGCCATTTGCATTCTCAAACAGCATGGTATTGGTAGGCTCGATAATAGCCCACAAACCTGCAGACGCACCCAGTCCAATGACCACGCTTACCTTAACGGCCACTTGAACTTTGTGATTTAAGAATTCTGGTGTTGCCGCTAATCGTGCGCGGCTAATGAGCGGGACAAGTGTTAACGACATGGAGGTAGCAGCGACTGTCCCCAATTGAATTAGGGGCTGACCGCGGTCAAAGACTCCCTTTAAGCTTTTGGCAAGATCTTGTTCCATCCCGCTTGATACCAATAAGGCATATAAATTTAGAGAATCCGCTAATTGCATAAATATGATTAGCATTCCGCTTAGACAAATCATCAGCCCTTGAAAAGAGAGCAGCTTAACAATCCGAATGGCTTCCAAAGAGTAATTTTGAAACATTCCCCGCCTTGGGGCGATTACTTTCCATTCTTTACGTATCCATAAAAACATAAACAAAATAAGGCCGGAGATTATACTTCCTGTAATAGAGCCAAACATTGCCCCGCCGCCGACCAGATAGAGGGAATACCCTTTTTGCATGAACAAATAAGATAAAAAGATAATCGTCAAGACACGGATCGTTTGTTCTCCAACTTGTGATAAAGCAGTCGGGACCATGTCGCCAATACCTTGATAATATCCTCTTAAGAGCGAAACAATCGGAAAAGTCAAAAACACAATCGAGACAACTCTTAATAATATCGATAGATGCGGGTCGTTCATCCAATGTGCAATTTGATCGGACCCGGTATAAAGAATAAGAAAACAAAGGAAGCCAACTATCTGTAAATAAACAAAGGATACGAGGAGAAGCAGACGGGATTTTCCATCGTCCCCTTTTTCCCTTTGCTCCGCATATAGCTTCGAAATCACAACCGGGAAGCCTGTCGTCGACAGGATCATCGCCATCCCATAAAACGGGTATACTTGTTGATAGATATAAAAACCAATATCCCCGACGATGTTTTGAAAAGGGATCCGGTAAAAGGAACTTAATATTTTTGTAATTATCGCCGCAATGGTTAGGATAGCGGCTCCTCTAAACAGTGCCTTCGATTGATTCACGGAATTCATTGAATTCATTACTTCACCCACTAAAATATAAACTCGACAGTTATTATAGCACATAGAAAAGCGGAACCGACGAAGCAAGACAGTTATTAATGTATAAAAAAGTAAAAAAGACAGCTTACGCTGCCTTTTTCCGATAGATAAGTTCGATGTACTATGACTCCATCTGTCTTGCTAAGAACCCTGCAGCTGTTTCCACAGCTTTTTGTTCTACTTCGCCTAATGTTCCTTCTTTAGAGAAAATAATAACTGCACCAATTGGGTCCCCATTTGCAATAATTGGCCCAATGGTATAGGAAGATACCGCTTCATCATTTCCATCAACTAAAGCTATATCTCCTTGCTGGGTATGAAGAATCGAGTTACGGTCCTCCATTGACTTTTCAACTAAATCACTGATTTTTTTATTTAAATAATCTTTTTTAGAACTGCCAGCAAGGGCAATATACGTATCTCGATCACAGATTAAAACAGGATTACCGAGGCTGTCAAATAGGGCTTCTGCATATTCTTTGGCAAAATCGCTTAATTCGCTGATTGGTGAATACTTCTTTAAAATGACTTCCCCGTCACGATCCACAAAAATCTCTAACGGATCCCCTTCGCGAATACGCAGTGTTCTGCGTATTTCTTTGGGAATGACAACACGACCCAAATCATCAATTCGACGAACTATTCCAGTTGCTTTCATCCAATGTTGCCTCACTTTCATCTGATGATTTTTCAACTTGGTAATGATAATCCTTCCTTTTATTGAATTCATCACCAACTTTGAACTTAGTATCTTTCATCTGGAAAGTTCTATACACAATCGGAATATTTTTTCACAAATATTGAGAAAAAGAAAAGCGGACGCTCCCAGCGATAGCGGCATTATGGCAGAAAAATAACATCTTATTTTCACTTTTATGTTTCTAATTCACAGGATTTTCCTGCCCTCTCTTAGCTAAAGGGATTCCTTTAATCATTTCAAGGGCCACATGGAGCCATTGTGTTGTCCTATACTCCTTAATACCAATGACTATTTTTAGCCTAGAGCCTTCCATTCCAGGGTTAACATTTCTCCCAAATTGACCGCCAATATGGAAGATTTTACTTCCGTCTATTGTTTTTGTAACCTCGTCACCAACTAAAATGGTTACCTCCTGCTTCGCTTGTTTAATCTGATCAACACCATTTTTTAAGGCATAAACCTTCATTTCAGCAATTTGGAACAAGTAAGAAACCTCATCCGGATATTCACCAAAACGGTCAAGCATTTCCGTTTGCAGCTCTTCAATATCCTCCAGTGACAATAAACCCCTGAACCGTTTATACATCTCAATCTTCTGATGCCCATCCTTTATGTATGTATCCGGAATATAAGCATCAATCTCAAGATCAATTTCAACTGATTTTTTTATTTCAGTTTCAGCTCCCAGCTTTCCTTTTCGTTCTTCAATCGCTTCCTTCAGCATTTGTGAATAAAGGTCAAAGCCGACGGAATCAATAAACCCGTGCTGCTGGGCTCCTAATAAGTTACCTGCACCCCTTATCGATAAATCACGCATTGCAATTTTAAAGCCCGATCCTAATTCCGTGAACTCTTTAATGGCTTGGAGGCGTTTTTCAGCGACTTCGGTTAACACTTTATCCTTTCGGTACGTGAAATAGGCGTAGGCTACACGATTGGACCTACCAACGCGCCCGCGGAGCTGATAAAGCTGAGAAAGTCCCATTCGGTCCGCATCAAAAACAATCAAGGTATTGACATTCGGAATATCAACCCCCGTTTCAATAATGGTCGTACTCACGAGGACATCAAATTCGCCAGCCAAGAAACTTATCATGACCGATTCTAATTCATTTTCCGACATCTGCCCGTGGGCGCACGTCACACGGGCGTCAGGGACAAGCATGGAAATTTCCTCTGCCTTCCGTTCAATATCTTCCACCCTGTTATATAAAAAGTAGACTTGTCCGTCACGGGCAAGTTCCCGTTCGATTGCCTCCCGCACCAGTGATCCATTGTACTCCATTACATAGGTCTGTACAGGAAAGCGATTTTCCGGTGGCGTTTCAATGACAGATAAATCTCTAACACCCAGCATCGACATATGAAGTGTTCTTGGAATCGGTGTTGCCGTCAATGTTAACACATCGACATTGGTTTTTAACTTCTTTATTTTCTCCTTGTGAGTAACACCAAATCTTTGCTCTTCGTCGATAATTAACAGCCCTAAATCACGGTAAACAATATCCTTTGAAAGCAGGCGATGGGTGCCGACCACAATATCGACTGACCCAGCCTTTAAGCCCTTCATTGTTTCTGTCTGTTGCTTTTTGGAACGGAAGCGGCTTAATAGGCCAATATTAATCGGATAATCCTGGAAGCGTTCCCTTAATGTTTCGAAATGCTGCTGTGCCAAAATCGTGGTCGGCACAAGGAATGCTACCTGCTTTCCGTCAGCAATCGCTTTGAAGGCAGCCCTGATTGCTACCTCTGTTTTTCCGTAACCAACATCCCCGCACAATAGGCGGTCCATCGGGCGTGGCCTTTCCATATCCTTTTTAATTTCATGAATCGAACGAAGCTGATCCACTGTCTCTTGGTAGGCGAACGATGTTTCAAACTCCCTTTGCATATCCCCGTCTGGCGAATAAGGGTAGCCTACAGCTGCTTCTCGTTCTGCATATAACTTAATTAAATCGTCAGCAATATCTTGAACCGAGGATTCAACCTTCTTCTTTACCTTTTTCCAATCGGTGCCTCCGAGCTTATAGACCTTTGGCTCTTTTCCTTCCGAACCAACATATTTCTGAACAAGGTCAATTTGTTCAACAGGCACATACAGTTTATCTGTCCCCTGATAACGGATATGAAGATAATCTTTATGAATTCGATTAATAACAAGCGTTTCGATTCCTAAATACTTACCTATCCCATGATTGACATGAACCACATAATCGCCAATTTTAAGCTCAGAATAACTCTTTATTCGTTCCGCATTGGAAAGCTTTTGCCGGTTGGCAGACTTTTTCACACGTTTATTAAATAATTCTTCCTCGGTGATAACCGCTATTTTCTGGATGGAAAGTTCAAAGCCCGAATGCAGACTGCCCTTCATAATTTGTACTTTACCTGGTAAAAGCTGCTGATTTTCCTTAATAATACTGCCATCAATCTCATAATCCTCGAGGACGCGCTCGAGCTTTTTAACCCGCTCTCCATCTGCTCCTAAAAATAAAATAGAATAATTACCTTTTTTCCACCTGTCGATTTCCGCTTTTAATACATGCATTTGTCCATGGAAGTTTTGCATTTGTTTACAGGAAATATTGATAATATTTTGCGGACTTGTATTGGCGACATGCCGTAAAAACAAGGACATATAAAGGGTCGGGAATTCCTTTTTTTGCAAAAGCGCAGGCAAGTCATGAGAAATGTGTAAATCATGGATGATCTTACCTTCTGCAAGTAAACCGGTATACCATTCTGCCTCCTCTTTAATGAGGGAATCATTCATCTCTTGGACCCTGCTAATTTCATCAATAAACACGAGTCCATTCTTAGGAAGGTAGTCTAGTAAACTAGTAGGCCGGTCGTAGGCTAGTGATAAGTATTTATATACTTGATCAGGCTTTTGACCGTTTTTTAACTGTTCAAGTTCTTGAGCGATATTTTGCGTCAGCAGCATTTTATCTTTATCGTTTTTAAGTTTGCTAAGACTATAAGCTAAGCCCTCTTCAATCTTGCCAATAATCTGGCTATAATCCTCCTCTTCTAGCAGGATTTCTGTTGCTGGTCCAATCAAAATCTCGTTAACCTTTTCTTTAGATCTCTGGTCATCAAGAGAGAAATAACGGATGGATTCAACTTCCGTGTCAAACAATTCAATTCTCAGCGGGTTTGCTTCCGTAAGAGGGTAAATGTCGATAATACCGCCCCTGACGCTGAATTCCCCTGGGGTTGAAACCATTTCCGCCCGTACATATCCCATTTTGACAAACGTAGGTAATAGCTTATCACTATCTATTTCTTCCCCTAATTTTATTGACAGCTGATATTGTTTCCATAATGCCTTGGGAGGAATGATTTTCTTTAACCCTGCAATCGGTACAATTAAAACACCAAGGGTTTGCTTACTCCAGTGGTTTAATGCTTCTATTCTTTGAGCCTTTAGTTCCGGACTGGCAATACTTAGCTCAGCAGCAATTAATTCATTTGCCGGGAAAAGAAAAACTTCTTTCTCACTTAATAGATTAACAATATCATCATAAAGTTTTTGTGCTTGTAATAGATTATGGGTTACCAGTATGATGGGCCGTTGCATCTGTTCGTAAATGGACGCGGTTAGCACCGTTCTAGACGAGCCAGATAAGCCTGCAATCAACTGTTCCTTCAACCCTTCCTCCACTCCTGAAATAACAGAGTGGACATCTTCCTGCTGAAGGAATAAGGACTTTAATCCGTCCAAGAGTTTCTCCTCCTTTCTCAAATTTCATAATAATAGCATTGTTATAGTAGAAAATAATAAATAGAAAAACGTTTTGGAGTTTAATCCAAAACGTAAATGGCGTACACGTCACCATCTATTATGGAAATCAACTTATTGAAAGAACAAACCTAACATATTAAAGGCGGTGTAAGCAGAGCTGAACTTTACTTATTCTAAGTAAAAATGTTAATTTTTTGCTCAGATTAAATAAAATGATTCGTTATTGCGGCGCTCCGCCCCTTTTCCATACAGCTTGTTAATGAATAATGAAATCATATTGATGGTAATCAGGACTCCGTTCTAAAGCCTCCTGACAGTCTTCACAAATGGCGGTGATGTGAATATCTCCGGTTGAGTCATACACAACCATTTCCTGTCTTTCTTGTTCCGTTAGTTTATGAAGACCAAGGGTTTCTGAGTGTATCGAGGCTTTATCAATGGAACCTAGTTTTATACCACAATGGTGACAATGATAATGGATAGCCATGCAATCCCTCCCTAATCTAAGATTCCTTATTAGTATGAACCTTACCGGAGGAACTTATTCAACTAGGTTAACCACTTATCTATAAGCTTGAATCTTACTATTTTCAGTTTTGCTTTATTGTATGAAAGAAATGCTAGTATCATGAACAATTACTGATTGTATTCATTCATTACTTGTAGGAATGGCTTTTCCAACCAGGCTGTGCATGCCTCAGCGCTCTTTCTTACAGCCTCCTGGGTGAAATCCATCTCATCCTTACGAAAACGTCCGAGAACATAATCAGGTACGCTTATGGTCCCTGCTACGGGGCGGTCAATGCCTATCCTAATTCGGTTAAATTGCTGGGAGCCCAGATGAGCCACTGTCGACTTAATCCCGTTATGTCCGCCTGGACTTCCTTTTTGACGAAGCCGGATCTTCCCGACAGGTAGATCAAGGTCATCATAAATAACGAGTAAGTCTTCAAGATCTATTTGATAATAATCCATGACTGCTCTAATCGATTCCCCAGATAAATTCATGTAAGTAAGTGGCTTCAACAACAAAACCTTTTCCCCTTTAAAAAAACCAACCCCATAAAGTCCTTTAAATTTGGACTGGGTGAGTGGTATCGCCAATTGGCTTGATAAGGCATCAATGACTTCAAAGCCAATATTGTGTCTTGTTTGTTCATACTGCTTTCCAGGGTTACCTAAACCAACGATTAATTTCATATTCCCCACCTCTTTCGGTTCAGCCAACCTCTTAAAGATTTTTCTAAACATGGTATGTCTCCCATAGTATAAATTAATTCATATTGTAATGCGACAAAAGACGTAACCTTAAATAGGTTACGTCTGCTTTTCTATTCTCCAATCGGAGTTGTTTCTCTTCCCTCTTCATTATCAGGATGGCCTTCTTCTTGCTGCTCACCTGCGTTAATCTCCACTTCCTGCCTTGGAGGAAGAATCGAAGCAATAACTTCCCCTTCTTCGTGATTAATGGTAAAAGAGCCTTGATAAAGAATATCAGCAACCGATAAGGTTTCCCCCACCAGTAGATTGGTTATATCCACTTCAATTTGCTGCGGAATATTATCTGGGGTAGAAGTAATCGATAGCTGGTGAACTGGCTGCTGCAGAACCCCGCCATCTTTTACTCCAGCAGCCTCGCCAACAAGGACAAGTCTAACATCGACATTGATTTTCGAGGATTTATCTACGGCTAGAAAATCAACATGAAGGATTCCCTTTTTGAAACAATCCTCTTGAAAATCAGTTAGCACTACATCCTGCTTGCTACCATCAACATCTAGGGAAATGACTCCATTTCTGCCAACAGCCCTTAACGTTTTTGTTAAATCGGCTGAACTAACAAACACTGGTTTACTATTAACTCTTGCACCATAAATAACGGCAGGGATGTTGCCATCATCTCTAATTTTCTTTAACGCGGAATGACGGAACTCCTTCCGCTCCTTTGCTTGTAAAACAGTACTCATATGTTTAGTCACCTTCCTATTTTAATGTCTATATAAAAATGCCCTAAAATAGGAAGGTCTAATCATTTTTTATGATAAGAAAGTAATTTTGACTTTGATAATTGTCCAGCTCTAGCGTCCAGAGACTAGTTACTTCTTAAAATGGACGCTTCCGCTTTTCTATTAATCAAACAAAGTGCTTACAGATTGTTCTTCGTGGACACGAATAATCGCTTCACCGATTAACGGTGCAACCGATAGGTGAATAATTTTATCAGCCTTTTTCTCTTCTGGAAGAGGAATAGAATTCGTAACGACTAATTCTTTTATTTTTGAGTTTTGTATTCTTTCAATTGCCGGTCCGCTTAAGACAGGGTGTGTACAGCATGCATACACTTCACTAGCCCCATTTTCAACCAAAGCGTTGGCTGCAAGAGTAATCGTTCCTGCCGTATCAATGATATCATCGATCAAAATGGCTACTTTTCCTTCAATGTTACCGACGATATTCATGACTTCTGCCACATTCGGTCTTGGACGGCGTTTATCGATAATCGCAATCGGTGCTTTTAAGCGCTCTGCCATTTTCCTCGCTCTTGTTACCCCACCATGATCTGGAGAAACAATCACGATGTCACCATTTAATTCCTTGTTTTTAAAGTACTCTGATAAAATCGGCACGCCCATCAAGTGGTCAATAGGAATATCAAAGAATCCTTGAATTTGTGGTGCATGCAAATCAAGACAAATCACCCTGGTTGCCCCAGCAGTCTCGAGCAGGTTTGCTACTAATTTAGCGGTAATTGGTTCACGGGCACGTGCTTTCCGATCCTGACGCGCATAGCCATAGTAAGGCATAACAATATTAATGGTTTTCGCCGACGCCCTTTTTAAGGCATCAATCATGATTAACAATTCCATAATATTGTCATTTACAGGTAAACTGGTCGATTGAATAACATAAACATCACAGCCACGGATACTTTCTTCAATATTAATTTGGATTTCTCCATCACTAAACTTTGAGACTGAGCATTTTCCGAGTTCCACTCCAATAACCTTTGCGATTTCTTGAGCAAGAGGAATATTTGAGTTTAAACTGAATACCTTTAAGTTCGGATCTAAATATTGATTTGACATGATGGCCCTCCAATTATTTTTGCTTATTTCTTTAAATTAAGCTTCTGTACGTAATTTTCCTTATTGACTTGCTGTGCACGTGCAATGGATAAAGCTTCACTTGGTACATTTTTAGTTATCGTTGAACCGGCAGCCACGTATGCGCCCTTACCAATTGAGACAGGGGCAACTAAATTTGAGTTACAGCCGATAAAGACACCATCTTCAATTTTTGTTAAGTATTTATTTTTGCCGTCGTAATTCACTGTAATTGAACCGCAGCCAATGTTTACATCACTGCCAACCTCAGCATCGCCAATATAGCTTAAATGTGATGCCTTGCTTCCTTTTCCGAAAACAGCTTTCTTGATTTCGACGAAGTTGCCAATTTTCACCTCATCATTTATCGTTGAGTCCGGTCTGATATGGGCGAATGGTCCGATATTAACATAGGCACCAATCGAGCTATCATAGGCAGCCGATTGACGAACAACGCTGTCATTACCAATTTTACATGAATCAATTTCTGTGTTTGGGCCAATTTGACAGTCAGAACCGATAATTGTTTTACCTTTTATCATCGTTCCTGGATAGATAACAGTATCCTGTCCAATTTCGACATCCGTTTCAATGTATGTGTTCAGAGGATCAATAATGGTTACCCCATTACGCATGTGGGCCTCATTCGTCCGGTTCCGCATGATGCGCTCTGCTTCTGCCAAGGCAACCCGGTCATTTACACCTAGAGTTTCTGCAAAATCAATGGTTTGGAAAGCTGTGACAACTTCACCCTGTTTTTTAAGGATTTCAATAACATCCGGTAGATAGTATTCGCCCTGAACATTGTCATTCGAAACATTCCTTAAGGCATGAAATAAAGCCTGATTGTCAAAGCAATAAGTACCTGTATTAATTTCATTTATTTTCCGTTCACCATCTGTTGCATCCTTATGCTCAACAATTTTTTCTACGAGACCGTTTTCATCTCGAATAATCCGGCCATACCCTGTTGGGTCATCTATTTTTGCTGTGAGGATTGTAGCTTTTGCCTTTAATTCTTCATGATGTTTAAAAAGGGACTCCATCGTTTCCGCCTTTATTAAAGGGGTATCACCGCAAACAACAATGGTTACGCCCTCTTTGCCATCAAGAATACTCCCTGCTTGCATGACAGCATGGGCCGTACCCAATTGCTTATCCTGCAAAGCATAAAGACTGCTGTCACCTAATTGGGCTTGCACCTTTTCAGCACCATGGCCAATAATGGTAACCATTTCCTGAATATGAAGCGATGTTATTTGATCAACAACATGCTGAACCATTGGTTTGCCGCAAACTGAGTGTAATACTTTATACAGCTTAGATTTCATCCGCGTCCCTTGCCCTGCGGCCAAAATCACAGCATAACGATTATGCATGTTCAGTCCTCCAATTTAACCTTTTTATCCATTAAAAATATTAACGTAAATGGGCTCTCTTTTCAAGGAATGAAACATAAGTGTTTTTTTTTTGTAATTTTGAATTTTTTTGAGGAGAACAGCGAAAGGGGGGTTAGAGGAGCAGTGGCTAGGTCGATCCTGTTAATTGTAAACAATAAAAAGAGCCTTACTGGAGAAGAAAGGCCCTAGTTGTTAAAATCCTTAGGAAGCTCCGGCTTCTTCAAATTCTACTTCCAATTCACCTAAACGGTGGTACTCAGCCAAAACAGCTTCTTGGATTTTACCGCGTGTTCCTGAATTGATTGGATGCGCAATGTCACGAAATTCTCCATCTGGAGTACGTTTGCTTGGCATAGCTACAAATAAACCGTTGTTACCGTCGATAACACGAATATCATGAACGACAAATTCATTATCCAATGTGATCGATGCAATCGCTCTCATGCGTCCATCCGTATTAACCCGGCGTAATCTTACGTCAGTTACTTCCATGTGCTCACACCCTTTTTGTTAGATAAAATGCTAAATAAATAAATTCAACATTTTATTCAGGAATCCTTCTTTATATTCAAAATATTTTAGAAAAATTAGGGCGAAATAGTGAACTTTTGTAAAAAATGGACATTCACTGACAACGCAGGAGTTTTGAGAACATATATTGAGATAAAAATCGTCCGTTTACTTCACAAGGGCGACAACTTCAATTTCAACCAAAGCATCTTTCGGCAAACGGGCAACCTCTACACAAGAGCGGGCTGGTTTATGTACATTGAAATATTTACCATACACTTCATTTACTGCAGCAAAATCATTCATATCTTTAATAAACACAGTTGCCTTTATAACTGTTTCAAAGGAAGCGCCCGCTTCACTAAGCACAGCTTGCAAATTTTGAAACACCTGTTGGGTCTGGACTTTAATATCTCCTGTAACCATAGTTCCTTCAGCTGTTAACGGAATTTGTCCAGAACTATAAAATAGGTTATTCACTACAATTCCTTGCGAATAAGGCCCAATAGCAGCCGGTGCTTGATTCGTTTGAATGGCTTTCATGTCAACCCCTCCATTTGTTGAGATAATTTCCCGATTCTACCTTAATCTTCTTCTCTTTCACGTCCACGTCTGACAATTGAACGAGAGATAAATATTCATCCACTAACCGTTCTTGGATTTTTTCAGCCTCTACTAACACGGCAATCCCTGCGAGATGTGAATTAAATTCCTCAAGCATACTGATCATTCCCATTACCGTTCCGCCAGCCTTCATAAAATCATCAACAATCAAAACGCGAGAATTCTGTTTCATGCTCTTTTTCGAAAGAACCATTGTTTGAATTCTTTTTGTTGAACCGGAAACATAATTGATACTTACTGTCGGCCCCTCCGTGACTTTATTATCCCTTCGGACAATTACAACAGGGACATTCAGCTGACTCGCGACCGCATAGGCAAGGGGTATCCCTTTAGTAGCAACGGTCATCACCACATCAATTTTAGCGTCGGCATAGGCGGAAGCAATGATGCGCCCGGCCTGTTGCACAACTTGTGGGTCGCCCAAAATATCAGTTAAATATAAATAGCCTCCAGGTAACAGCCTATCCGCATTGCCAATTAATTCACACAATTCATCGACAAAAGGTTTTGCCTCTTCTTGACTCACCTTAACAAAGAATTTAACACCGCCAGCAGCCCCTGGTACTGTTTGCAATGTGCCTATTCCTCTTTGTTCAAAGGTTTCCTTTACAATAGCTAAGTCTTCACTGATAGAAGACTTGGCAGACGAATAACGCTCAGCAAAAAACGTCAGTGGTACTAACTGGCGAGGATGGTCCAATAAATAATTAGTCATATCAATCAAACGTTCACTGCGGCGAAACTTCATAAACACCCTCCAAAAAACCGAATATTCTTATTTAATAATAGCATTATTGTTCGTTTTCAATCAAGTGTATGTCGTTCTCCGAGCATCCGGACAGCGAATACCTGATCACAGAATCCTCTTAGTCCATTATAGATGCGGTGCATTCTGGAATCATGCTGAACGATCCCAAAAACAGTTGGGCCGCTGCCGCTCATTAAAACGGCATCTGCTCCAAAACGCTTCATTTGCTCCTTTATTTGCGCCACTTCAGGGTGAAGGCTTAAGGTAACATCCTCTAAAACGTTCCCGACCTTCCTGCATACCTTTTGATAGTCGTGATTGTTAATAGCTCCAATCATCCCATAAATGTCAGGATGGTTCATTCCCTTTATATCAAGTCGGCGATAAACCTCTGCTGTTGATACTCCGATGAATGGTTTTGCAAGGATAACCCAGCATGTTGGCGGTGCAGGAAGTTCAGTGATGATTTCTCCTCTTCCCTTCGCCAATGCAGTGCCTCCATAAACGCAAAAAGAAACATCCGATCCGATTTCTGAGCCAAGCTCTGCTAATTCGTCTAAAGTTAAACCAAGGTCCCAGAGTTTATTTAGCCCTCTTAAGGTGGCAGCAGCATCACTGCTCCCTCCAGCAAGCCCCGCTGCAACGGGAATCGTTTTTTCAATGGCAATCATTACGCCTTTTTTAACTTGAAACCGATCTTTTAAAAGCTGTGCCGCTTGATAGGCTAAGTTTCGCTGATCATCCGGTACGTAGCGATTATGGGAGAGAATATGTATTTTATCGTGATTTAATAAGGTTAGTTCCACCCGGTCTGCCAAATCAATCGTGGTCATAATCATTTCCACCTCATGGAAGCCATCGGAACGTTTATGTAAAACATCTAATGCTAAATTTATCTTGGCCGGTGCCTTGACTAAAAGCTTCACTACGTCCACCTACTTTAGTTAATTCCAAATTCCACATTTTGTCCTATTTTACCACAAAACTATTAATGTAAGACGTGAGATATTATATATCCTAACAAATTTAATATTTTATCATTAGTTTTGTTTAGAAAAAAGCAAAATTTTGGAGATGGAGTTAAATGAAAAGGCCAGCAGGGATAGGAATCCCCAAGCTGGCCTGACTGTGGTAAAGATTTGTTTAAATTTAAAACGGTAGTGCCCTTCTTTAGGACTTAAGACTTCGGCTTCTGATTGGCCAGTTGCTCTTCCGCAAGTTCAATAGCACGCTTCACCATATTCCCTGCATCCCTTGCCCGGATGCCGCCCCATCCCTCTTTTTGAACCACATCGTAAAAGCCAAGTTCTTTTGCAAGCTCCTCTTTAAACCTTTCAGACATGATTCCTCTTCTTCTACCCATCTAAACAGCCCCTTTCTTACCACAGTATTCTTAGTATGAGGTAAAAACGGATTTTCATAATATCCAAATAAGAAAAGCGCAAGGCGCCCGCCTATCGGCGTATGGACTTGCTGAAGCTAGACAATCCTCAAAGTCAAAATTTATACTTTCTGTTTTAAGATAGCAAAAGGCAGTAAACGTTATGTTTACTGCCTGTCATTGCTTATATACTAGCTTAAAGCCACATGTCCTGCTGCATCATCATAGAATGTAATTTGAACTGTTTCTGTTAATACATCTGCGTAGCTGTAAGAAACACGTTCGAATGAATTTTCATCTTGATCTAACTCAATAACAAAAACAGATGGGTAAGTTTCCGCTAAAACACCGGAACGTTCGATTGTTTTCCTTCGTCCTCCGTTTGCTTTCAGCAACAACCTTTTCCCTAAATTTGTGTCGAGAGCCTTTTTAATATCGGCTAAGGTTTTTGGCATTCGGTCCACCTCACTATGTAAAGTATAACACGCTGACATAGTTTTGTCAAACAAAAACATAAATTATATCAGTCCGACAAAAAGATTGTCAATATTTTTTATTCTACTTTTTCATCCAAATTTCAACATTTCTAGCGTTACCATATTGGAAGGGGAATATGTATCCCACCAAAAAATAAAAAATAAGCCCTTTTTTACTAAAGGCTTATTCTTCATGTTCCTGGATTGGCCGATAAGGCATGCCAGTTCGTAACACACCTTTTGTTTCAATCCCCCCTAGCCCTTTATCTCCTGTTAGGGTATTCCGTAACACATCCCAAACGTTAATTCTCTCCATAAACGGGGTAAAGCTGATTTTTGCCACAATATAGACTGGGTCGAGGGCATGAATATTAATCCGTGATGGGGAACTGGCAAAGTTTGCTCCTGCATGAATGAGGGATTCAAAGTGCGATTGGCAGGCTCCTGCAAAGATAACCAGTTGATCTAAATGAGGAATTTTTCTCCTTGCCTCCCTGACGGTTTGAACGAAATGTTTCGAATGGCGATAGGCGTTTATATCTGTCATCTTCCCTTTCGCCTTTGAATAGGCATCATGTCCGGTGATAACAAGAATATCCGGCCGATAGTGATTAATCATTTCTCCTATCTTATTAGGCATTTCCTTTTCATTACAGTGGATGCCCAATACGGGGATGCCAATTTTTTCATATAACGTCATGCATTTTTTCAAATAAGCTGGATCCCCATCTAAATGAAGGACCTTCCCTGGTATTTGGAAATAATTGCTTGGTTTTACATATCCTCCGGTGGCTTCATACTCCTGCCTGGATTTTAATAAATCAACATCCTGTGTAAAAAGTCTTAATGACTGTTCTTCAAGTGTTCTGTATTCTTGCCTCAGCTTTACTCGTTCATTTTGGGCGATCACAACCAAATCAGAATAAGGTGCATCCGCGACAAGGCGGAAATCCTCTCCATATAGAATTGCAAATTTCTGGTCGTTTATTATTCGAATATCGATGACGCGAAATAGAATATCACAGTTATATGATGTTCTTCCGACAATATCGTTTACTTTTATATCCACTGCCGTCACTCCAGTAAGACCAGCATAAAGGCCTTTCAGTTAAAGGTTCTCTCATAGGCTATGCGAGAGGCTTTGTCTGTGTGAGAAAAGAAGGTAAGAAAAAAGACCTTTACAAAAAGGCCTTAATGGAAGTGGGGATATAATTCATCGGCTAACCGGCCAAATTCTTCTAAGGACAGGGTTTCTCCTCTTCTTGAAGGGTCAATCCCACTTTGGCTTAAGGCCGTGAGAATCTCTTCCTTCTTCTGTTTCCCATCAGGAAGTTGGCTAGTTAAATTATTAAGAAGTGTTTTTCTTCTTTGCGCAAAACATGCTTTAGTGACTTGAAAGAAGAATCCCTCATCCTTTACAGTTACAGCTGGATGCTCGCGTCTTGTCAATCTAATAACAGCAGAATCGACATTTGGCTGCGGGACAAACACCGTTTTCGGGACAATCATAACCGTCTCCGCTTCTGTGTAATATTGAACAGCAATGGAAAGTGAGCCATAGTCCTTCGTACCAGGCCTTGCTGAAATGCGGTCAGCCACCTCTTTTTGGAGCATACAAACGATGCCGCGAATGGGTAGCCGTTCCTCTAACAGTTTCATAATGATAGGGGTTGTCACGTAATAGGGTAAATTCGCTACTACCATGACATCCTCGATCCCTTTAAGTTCCTCATCCATCACTTCTTGGACGTTCGCCTCTAACACGTCTTTATGAATAATAGTTACGTTTGAATACGGTGAAAGCGTATCCTTCAAAATTGGCAATAATCTTTGATCAATCTCAAAGGCAACTACCTTTTTACTCATACGGGCAAGCTGTTCAGTGAGGGCACCAATTCCAGGTCCAATTTCAATGGCACCGGAATTCTCATTCAAATTAGCAAAGCTGACAATTTTTTTTAAAATATTTGTATCAATTAAAAAATTTTGACCAAGGCTTTTCTTAAAAGAAAAACCGTATTTCTCTAAAATAGCCCTTGTTCTCACAGGGGTTGCGATATCTTTATTCATTTAGTTCCTCCCGAATGACAACAGAAAGTGCCTCTGCAAATTCTTGTTTACTTATTTGAAACATCATTAGCCGCTTATGCAGTTGTTTACCATTTGTATAGCCAATTTTCAACAGATTGCCAAGCATGATTCTTCGCTCTTTTGCACCCTCGCCACCGATCAGGCCAGCCGTAATTAAATCTTCCTGCGTGATTTCTTCTATTATCGACTCATGCATCAGCTGAGCATCCTTCAGGGCGGCTCGAATCGCTTCAGGGCTGGCATGTTCAACACCCAGACCTCTGCCGCCTTTAGCAATCGCTTCTTCTTTTGGTATAAAGGCATGCTTACACCCAGGAACACGATTAGCAATCGTCTTTCTGATTTTTTCACCAGGAAAATCAGGGTCTGTAAAAATGATCACACCACGTATTTCCTGAGCCCTTCTTACTTTCTCAATGGTTGCATCATTCACAGCAGACCCGTTTGTTTCAATAGTATCAGCATCAACAGACCTTTTTATCGCTGTTGTATCATCTTTACCCTCAACGACAATTATTTCCTTGATTTTCATATGAAGTGGAATCCTCCGTAATAAAAATAATAAATAATGAAAATTATTTGAAAAATATTTGAAACATTTTTGTAATGTCCCTCGTCTATATTATCGTAAGCATTCATACAATTAAGTAAAAATAAATTCAGCAAAATTGAAGTATGTACCCGTTGTTAGTATATAGAAATCTACGGAAAAAGCAAAATGCAGAGGATAATCCTCTGCATTAAGAAAAAAGCAAGCTTCCTTTACGCGGCGTATGGACTGGAGTGCTTCGAATGAGTATGGGAGCGCAAGCTTTTCAGATGTTGACTTATTGTCGGAAAAGCCTGAGGTCGCCTGTGCGCCGGACCTGGGCAAATCTCAAAGTTCAATGATAAAAATTGGGTTAGTAATCTAGCTTACTGTAAAATTTTTATTTTCACCTTTTTACGGCCCCAGCGATAAGCATCCGTTTTGGACGGCATGAATAAATCAATGATATACCCTTTGATCGCTCCGCCAGTGTCAGCTGCTATAGCATAGCCATAGCCATCCACATACACCTTTGTACCAAGCGGAATGACTCTTGGGTCAACAGCAATTACTTTCATGTTCGGGTTAGACTTGAGGTTAAGTCCGGTTGCCGTTCTTCCTGAACAACCATTGCAGTATGCAGTATAGGCGGTTGCAGTCACGTAAAATTCTGTTCCCGTTTCCGCAGCACCACGAGATACCTGCACGGTCAAATCCTTCGTTCCGACAGCCACAACCTTATCCTGTTTCTCGGTAATATTCTGCTCACTAATTAATTTTCTTGATACTTCTTTACCATTTTCAAGCAGGACCTCGTACTGTTTAGATACGCGCCCATGTTTACCCATGGTAATGATTTTTTCCTTGCCTCTTTCTAAGCTTTTATCCTTTTTTGTTACCACGGCAAATTGAACAGGTTCTTCCACTACATCGGTGACTTTTTCTACTCGAATGATGTTAATAACACCATTCTCCGCTATTGTTTCTGTTAATTACGGTTCAACTCGGTCTAGTTCATTTAACTTTGTGCCCTGTTGTGTTAAAAAGTCAGCGACCGTAGCCGAAGTAGCCCAAACTTGCTGCTCTTTACCGCCGTCCACAAACGTAAGAGGAAAGGCAATTTTTATATCTATATTCATCTTGTTTTTAATTGCCGTTTGCGGTCTAGCTGAAATCTGATCCTGTTCCTTCAAGACAATTTTCTGCTCTGTCAGGAGCTCAGCCACAGTACCGGCTGTAGTCCAAATCGTTTTCTTCTCGTTGTCTTTGACAATGTGAACCTTGTTTGCTTGCTTCCAAACGACTTTAAGGTGGTCCTCCACCTTCGTATTTGCCTTTGGAGACAAGTAGTCTTGTGAGCGGGGGGATACATCCAGTTCATCCAATATTTCTTTAATGGTATCTGCATGCGTTTTTACGACCATATGCTCGTCATTAAGTGTAATTGCCACCGTATTCTTCGAGCCTTCAAAAAAAAGAACTCCCAGAATTGTTAGCAAAACAACGAAACTAGCAAAAACAATGATCAAATTCCTCCCACTCAAAGACTTAGAAAACAGGTTTTTCATGTTTTTGAATACGATGAAAAACGCCTCCTTTTCTCGGAGAGAATATTAGTACCATGCTGCCGGCTGTCATTCCTTGCATTTCCTGTGAAGGTATTTCTAATTATGCACATAACTGGTAAATTTGCAAAGAAAAACTTCTCGACACGGTTATCCTATGTTGAAAAGGAGACATGTAGAACTTTTTGTTTTCATAAAAAATTAAGACAAGCTTCCCTCCTCTTCGACAATTTCTTTTAGCATTTTATGGCGAATACTTTTTTAGCATTTCGTGTCGTTACTTCCGCTACCTCTTCAAATGTCAACCCTTTTATTTCAGCAATTTCTTCCGCAACCAGCTTTACATAACCGGGCTCATTCCGTTTTCCGCGATATGGATGCGGTGCTAAATAAGGGCAATCCGTTTCAATCAATAGTTTATCTAATGGAATTTCAGCAGCTACCTCTTTCGGTTTTTTAGCATTTTTAAAGGTTACTGGGCCGCCAAGGGAAATATAAAAGTTCATATTTACGCATTCCTTTGCCACTTCAGGGCTACCGCTAAAGCAGTGCATAATTCCCCCTACTTCCTCTGCCCCTTCTTCCTTTAATATTTCCACGATATCTGCTGTCGCCTCACGATTGTGTATGACGATTGGCAGCTTCACTTTTTTGGCCAGCTGGATTTGCTTACGAAATACCTTCTTTTGGATTTCCTTTGGAGACTTATCCCAGTGATAATCCAAACCCATTTCACCTATGGCTACTACCTTAGGGTGGGCTGATAATTCCTCAATCCATAACAGGTCCTCATCTGTCATGTCAATCGCATCAACTGGATGCCAGCCCACACAGGCATAAATAAAGTCATAGCTTTCGGCTAGTTCCATTGCCCGTTGAATCGTCGGATGATCGAAGCCGACAACGACCATATTCGTGACGCCCTCCTTTTGAGCTCTGGAAATGACTTCTTGTAAATCTTCGTTATATTGTTCATCATTTAAATGGACATGTGTGTCAAATAACATAATTTAGCTCCTAATTTCATTTTTTTCATCATGATAGCGCAAATTCCGCTAACAATTTTTCACTTAAAATGATCATTCTATTTTTCAGCAAAACCTTGCAATTAGTAGGCAAATAAAAGAAAAATAGCGAAAATTGTTACACGTGAAACAATTTTTAAAAGAAAAGCTCCAGCACCTTGATCCGGGCGATGGAGCTTGTAATGAAAGCTGTAGAAAGACTTATTTAACCTTTGAGCCATTTGGTAATGTTTGATCAACCGTTGCAAGGGAGAGCTGGCCTTCTTTTGAACCAGCCAAGATCATTCCCTGCGACAATTCACCGCGAAGCTTTACTGGTTTTAAGTTCGTAATACAAATTACTTTACGGCCCACTAATTCTTCCGGCTTATAGTACTGGGCAATCCCGGAAACGACTTGACGCTTTTCATAACCAAGATCAAGCTGAAGCTTGAGAAGCTTATCTGCTTTCTTAATCGGCTCTGCTTGAATAACTTCGGCGACACGTAAATCAATTTTCATGAACTCATCAATGCTAATTTCATCGATTGCTTCAGGCTTTTCCTCTTTCTGCTCTTCTACTGCTGGCGTCGTGGCCAAGGCCTCACCGCCTTGCATCTTTGTTTTAATGAAGGCTACTTCATCAGCAATTTCAAGTCTTGGGAAAAGTGGTGCGTCCTTTGCAACCTTTGTGTTGCTTGGAATGACGCCAAAGTTTTCAAGGCTGTCCCATGCCTTAAGCGTTTCATCCAGAATGCCCAATTGGGTAAAAATTCCATTAGGTGTGCGAGTTAAAAACGGCTGGAGAAGAATAGCGATTCTCCGTAATGATTCTGCCAAATGAACCATTACACTAGCAAGCTCCTCTTTACGTCCCTCATCCTTTGCTAACGTCCATGGTTGTGTCTCATCAATATATTTATTTGTACGGCTGACTAACTGCCAAATGGAAGTTAACGCAACTGAAAACTCCATTTTTTCCATTGCTTCCTCATATTTAGTTACCATGTCACGATTTACCTGAAGTAATGAATCGTCAAATTCGCTAACGGAACCAGAATAATCAGGAATGACACCGTTAAAATACTTTTCAATCATGGCGACTGTTCGATTAAGCAGATTTCCAAGATCATTTGCCAAGTCAAAGTTAATTCTTTCAACGAATCCTTCAGGTGTAAACACACCGTCGGAACCAAAAGGTACTTCTCTCAATAAATAATACCTTAGTGCATCAAGGCCGTAGCGGTCTATTAGTGTAACCGGGTCGACCACATTTCCTTTTGATTTGGACATTTTCCCGTCCTTCATCAACAGCCAACCATGGGCAAACACTTTCTTTGGAAGTGGTACATCAAGAGCCATTAACATAATCGGCCAATAAATCGTATGGAAACGGACAATTTCTTTCCCGACAAGATGAACATTTGCCGGCCAATAATTCAAATACTTGGAGTCATTTTCAGTTCCATAACCAAGGGCTGTAATGTAGTTGGACAAAGCATCAATCCAAACATAAATGACATGCTTCGGATCCCGCGGAACCTTGATGCCCCAGTCAAAGGTTGTCCTTGAAACCGCTAAGTCCTCAAGACCTGGTTTAATAAAGTTATTAATCATTTCATTTTTTCGAGATTCCGGCTGGATAAACTCAGGATTTTCCTCGTAGTATTTTAAGAGACGATCGACATATTTGCTCATTCTAAAAAAGTAGGATTCTTCTTTAACCCTTTCAACAGGGCGGCCACAATCTGGACAGTTACCATCCAAAAGCTGCCTATCAGTGTAAAAAGCTTCACATGGTGTACAATACCAGCCCTCATATTGATCAAGATAAATATCCCCTTGGTCAAGTAGTCTAGCAAAAATCTTTTCGACTGTCTGTTTGTGCCTTTCCTCGGTTGTCCGGATAAAATCATCATAGGAAATATCAAGCTTTTTCCAGAGTTCTTTGATTCCATCAACAATTTCATCAACGTATTGCTGCGGTGTAATCCCCGCTTCCTCCGCTTTACGCTGAATTTTTTGCCCATGCTCATCCGTACCCGTTAAATACATTACATCATAGCCGCGCATCCGCTTATAACGCGCCATTGCATCACCGGCTACTGTCGTATATGCATGTCCAATATGTAAATTACCGCTTGGATAGTATATTGGTGTGGTAAGATAAAAAGTCTTTAATTTTTCCTCCATTTGTATCCCTCCTTAATAATAGGCAATTTACAAATCCCCATTTAACCATTATTGCCTCTTTTTCCCGCTTCTATCATCAAAATATACCGAAAAATGAACTTTTGTGCAAGAAACCATTACTCATCGAATTCCAGTTTTTAAAAATTATTTCCTAATACACCCATAAAAAAATAGTAGCTTCCGAAACCTATGGACGTGAAGATTTTATAATTGTAGAATTTTGTCGAATATTCTTTTTAAAAAAGTAAATTTTCGCCATCCAGATACTACTAATAATTCGTTTTAATTGTAGGGATTTTTTGGTAATCTTTGTTAAATCAGTAGTTGGTTGCTGGCAAAAAATTTTTTGTATTTTTTAATATAAAATAATTGACGGATATGGGAATTTCTTGTATTATAAAGCTATGAAAAATTTGTCGAATAATGACGAATAAAAAATAGATAAATAATCTTTGCATTTGTGAGAGGAGATAGGAATAGAATGAAATCTACAGGTATTGTTCGTAAAGTTGATGAATTAGGTCGTGTGGTTATTCCGATTGAATTAAGACGTACACTAGGAATTGCTGAAAAGGATGCACTTGAAATTTACGTGGATGATGAACGCATTATCTTAAAAAAATACAAGCCAAATATGACTTGCCAAGTTACAGGTGAAGTATCTGATGATAACATGGCTCTTGCTGGCGGCAAATTAATTTTAAGCCGTGAAGGTGCAGAACTGTTAATAAAAGAGATCCAAAGCAACATTGAATTAGCTAAATAATAAAAAAAAGCGCACTCGTACTTTTTCAAAGTTCAATGATTTTAAGTCTGATAGTAAGAAATAATCCAGCACTTTTAAGTGCTGGATTATTTCTTACTATTCATTTTCGACATGATAGGCCTGGTATACCTCTCTTTTATTGAGGCCTCTGTCTTTTGCTGTTAGTTTAATGGCTTCTTTAGAAGTAATCTTTTGATCAGAGATATAGTGATTTACATGCTCCTCAAGTGATAAATGATTCCACCAGCTAGGCTCTTCCTCCTGCTTCTCATTCGTTCCTTCGATAATGATACAAAACTCACCGCGAATTTCATCCTGATGAGCCCAGACCATTACTTCTTCAATGGTTCCTCTAATAAATTCCTCATATTTTTTCGTTAACTCTCTGCATAAAGCAATCTTTCTATTTCCGAGAACATCTTGCATGACTGCCAATGTTTCCTTAAGGCGATGTGGAGACTCATAAAAGATGATGGTCGCCGTTTTCCACTTTAAAGCCTCTAACTCCGCCCGTTTATCCTTTTTGCTGCGATTTAAAAACCCATAAAAATAAAAGGGCTGACAGGCCAAGCCTGAGGCAATTAATGAGGTAAGGGCCGCATTTGCCCCAGGCAGTGGTACAACGGGTACTTTTTCTTCAATTGCAGCAACCACAAGCTCATAGCCCGGATCAGAGATGGCTGGCATGCCTGCATCGCTAACAAGGGCAACCTTAAAGCCATCCTTCACCTTATGAATAAGTTTCTCCCCGCTTGATTCCTTATTGTGCTCATGATAGCTGACGATAGGGGTTTCAATTTCAAAGTAATTACATAGCTTTTTCGTATTCCGTGTATCTTCTGCGGCAATCAGGTCCGCCTCTTTTAAGATTCTAATTGCCCGAAAGCTTATATCCTCCAGATTTCCAATCGGCGTGGGAACGAGGTAAAGAATTCCTTTATGGTCTTCGTTCTCAAAGCTTTTCTGCTGCCACATCTTCATCACCCGTTTCACTTAATAAAAACTCAAGCTTTTTCTTCCGTGGTAAACTCTTAAAATGGTATTCCGCCCTTAAGGCGTCACTTTTATTTTCATAGCCTTTATAGTAGGTCAGCTTGACCGGTCCCCGCCCTCTTGTGTATTTTGCCCCTTTCCCCTCATTATGCATCCTAATTCGACGTTCCAGATTATTGGTATAGCCGCCATAAAGACTGTCATCTGCACAGGTTAATACATAAAAGTAGTGATCGCTATTCTCCATATAAAATCGCTCTTATTTCTTTTGTATATTCATCGTTATCATTATACACAATGATTGGCGGAAGAATCTTAAGATCCGGGCTGCCATCCTTTATCGCTTCAATTAATAGCGTATTTGCTTCCTTGCCTTTTTTCGGGTAAACAAATTGTACCCGCTTTGGCTCAAGTCTATATTGGCGCATCAAGGTGATGATATCCAAAAACCTGCCCGGGCGGTGGACAAATGCCACCTTCCCGCCTTGTCTGACAAGGTCACTTGAAGCTTTGATAGCGTCTTCCAAGGTACAAAGAATTTCATGGCGAGCAATCGCCAGATGTTCATTTGGGTTGACTTCTCCCGTTGACGGTGTCGTAAAATAGGGCGGATTGCAGGTTACGACATCGAACTTTCCATAGCCTAACCGCTGAGCCGTGTCCTTAATATCACCATGAATCATCTGGAGGCGATTTTGCAGACCATTATACTGGATGCTTCTAACCGCCATATCATAAAGGCGCTCCTGTATTTCGACACCAGTAATGTGTCCTTTTGTCCTTGCGCTTAAAAATAAAGGAATCACGCCATTCCCGCTGCAAAGGTCCAGTAAGTTCCCTTTCTGAATGGGAACATAAACAAACCTTGCCAAGAGAACAGCATCAAGAGAAAAGGCAAAAACAGAAGGACTCTGAATAATCCTTAAATTTTCAGCAAGTAAATAATCCAACCGTTCATCTTCCTTCAAATTGACCACATAAATTCATCCTATCTTCTTATGTATGGAAAAGGGGCGGAGCGTCGAAAAACGATTCAATTTATCCGATCTAAGTGAAAAATAAACAAGTTTCACTCCGAATTAGATTAAACTAAAGCTCTGCTCACACCACCTAATTATGTTAGGTTAATGCTTTAAATTAATGCATTTCCAAAGTTAGTAACGGCTGGAAACGCTGTTTGCGGTTTGTAAGAAAAGAGAGGCTGATTTTCTCAGCCTCCTCTAGGTTATTTCTTATTAAGAAAAGAAAGACAAAATAAACAGTCGCCTTCCTTCCGCAAGCTCCCGAAATGAAGATTGCAAATATGAAACCCTTCTTGATAAAGACGGGCGAGGTTATCATATCCTTCCCCTACATCAAACGGCTTTATTCCAGGAGACTCAGCAAGGGTTGTACCCTTTTTATTAGCTGTTTCTTTCTTTCCTTCTCCTGTGGTTACATCTAAACGGCGCCTTAGATGCTCATTCTCAAGTTTTAAATAATGATTTTCTTCTAATATTTCGGCTAAATGCTGCTTTAATTCTCCAAGCTGCTGGTATAGACTGCCAATTTGTGTTTCCATATTACTTACCGACTCAAATATTTCTTTTTTATCCACGTCTTCCACCTCATTAATCTGTGGATTGTATAGAAAAGGCACCTACTTTAATGATTTCATCTAATGTATACTCCAGAACCCGTTCTTGTTCCTTTAGTTCCACTTGAAGTACCCGTTCTAATATATTTAATCCTACTACTTTCCCAGCACCCTGCGGTGTTTCAATGATTTCCCCTATATCCGGCAGAGCCTCTTTCGCAGATTCATATTCATCATTTTCATATTTTAAACAACACATCAGTCTGCCACATAAACCAGATATTTTGGTAGGATTTAAAGATAAATTTTGATCCTTCGCCATCTTAATGGAAACAGGGTCAAAATCCCCTAAAAAAGTAGAACAGCACAGCATTCGGCCACATGGGCCGATACCGCCAAGCATCTTGGCTTCATCGCGGACACCTATCTGGCGTAATTCAATCCGTGTCCGAAAAATTGCTGCTAAATCTTTCACAAGCTCACGGAAATCAACTCTTCCATCTGCGGTAAAGTAGAAAATGATCTTGTTTCGATCAAATGTATATTCAACATCAACCAGCTTCATATCCAATTGATGCTCAGTCACTTTTTCATTACAAACCTCATATGCTTCCTGCGCAGCTTGCTTATTTTCCTCAACAATCATACGGTCCTTTTGGTCCGCAAGTCTGACCACTTTTTTTAATGGAAGGACAACATCATGCTCCTCAACCTGTTTACGGGCAATTACCGCCCTACCATATTCCACTCCGCGGACTGTTTCAACAATCACGAAGTCATCCTTTTCAAATGAGAGGTCTCCAGGGTCAAAATAATAGATTTTTCCCGCTTTTTTAAAGCGTACTCCTACAACATCATACAAATGAAGATCCCTCCTGCAATTTTAACACAAGTTGTTCCATCATCAGCTGAGGATTCATATTCTTCTCGAGCTTCCGTTTTGCTCCAAGAATAGCTGACATTTGAATCGATAAGCGCCGTACAGAAGTTTTTAATGCGAATTGTTTTAACCGTTCATTTTCTCCTTTAAAAACAATTTGCTCCTGCTTATCTAAATGTATATATAATAAATCCTTAAAAATAAGAAGTAAAAGATCTAAACCACGATGAATCTGTTCTTTCTCTTTAAAATGTTGAAACCATTCACTTTGAAGTGTTACCAGTGCCTCCAAAGAATTTTTCTCCAACACCTCATATAATTTTAACACTATTTTTTGAGCTTGTGCAAACCATTCATCGACATTTAATTTCAGTGCCTCATCGAGATTATTAGTTAGCTGAGCAAGTAATGGAGCCTTTACTGATTCAACGCCGTTTTCCACTAGCTGTTTAATCATAGCTTGAGGCGATAATGGATGAAATGCTAAAATTTGGCACCTCGATAAAATAGTAGGCAACATTTGCTGCGGCTGTTCGGTTAATAAAAAAGCCACCGTTTCTGCACTCGGTTCCTCAAGAAACTTAAGCAAACTATTGGAGGCACTCACACTCATTTTATCTGCACCGGATATCAGGTAAACTTTTTTTAACGATTCTACTCCCTTTTTCGAAAACTCAGCTTGTAGGTTTCTTATTTGGTCTACTTTGATTGATAACCCATCCGGTTCAACAATATGAACATCAGGATGATTTCCGCTATTAACGCGGCGGCAATTATGACAATCCTCACAAGGTTTAAAGCCATCAATAATCGATTCACAAAAAAGAGCCTTCGTGAGTAATAATCCTATCTCCCTTTTCCCTGTCCCTCTCATGCCTTCAAAAAGGTATGCATGGGCTACTCGATTTTTCACTATGCTGTTTTTTATCATTCGGAGTATGGCTGGCTGCAATTCTTCTAGTTGATCCCATGTTTTTACCAAGCTAATCACTCGCTTACTTTATAAAATAAACCGACAGGTACATTAAAATTGCAAGTATTGCTCGATAGGAAGGACGAAAACTGTTGCCCCGCCAACCTCAACTTCAACAGGATATGGTACATAGGCGTCTGCATTCCCCCCCATTGGAGAAACCGGTGAAACCAGCTGATCCCTAGACCTGCAGTTATCCTTAATAATTTGAAGAGCTCGATCAACGCGAATATCCTCAGTTCCAATCATAAAGGTGGTGTTCCCCGATTTCAAAAACCCACCTGTACTCGCTAATTTTGTCGCCCTAAAATTATTCTCTACTAACGCCTTTGATAAACGATTACTATCCTGATCTTGAACAACTGCTATGATGAGTTTCATCAAACCACCCACTCTCCAATTTTCCGACTCTAGTTACCTCTTCCTATATTATAACAGGTTATCGCCCTTCTTACATTTGTAATAGGACTGAAAGACTTATTAATTTCATATAATACGTTTCTTACTATTAAGAAAAGCGGAAGCTTCCTTTGCGCGGCGTATGGTCTGGTGCGTTTCGAGTTAGTATTGGAAACACGGTGAGCGTTAGGTGAACCGAAGTTCACTTATCGTAGGGAGAAGCGCCAGTACATTAGCCGCTGGGAGCTGGGGCTGGACAGTTCTCGAAGTCAAAATTTTATACTTTCATATCTTTCAAAAAAAAAGCCTTACAGTGAAGGCTTTTTATCCGCTAAATTGGCTTCGACAAGCTCGATGGTTTGCTTAAATACCTCAGCCACCGAACCTGAAGCATCGATAGCAACGATTCTAGTTGGAAAACGTTCCATCAATTGCTGATACCCTTGTCTAACCTTGTGATGGAATTCAAGATTTTCTAAATCCAGCCGGTTAATCTCTCTTCCTTTATTTTTGTTAATCCGCTTTAATCCTAACTCTGGTTCAATATCAAAATAGATGGTTAACTCGGGCATCATTTTTTCAATAGCAAATTGATTAATCTTCCATACCTCATCTATTCCCAATCCTCGTGCATAGCCCTGATAGGCAAGCGAGCTGTCAACAAATCGGTCGCAGAGAACGACTTTTCCCGCTGCTAACGCAGGCTTCACTTTTTCCATCAAATGCTGTCTTCGTGCTGCAGCATAGAGTAATGCTTCCGTTCGTGGATCCATTGCCGTGTTCTCTTTAGCCAATATTACTCTTCTTATTTGCTCGGCGATATCAATGCCGCCTGGCTCCCTAGTGACTAGGACGTTAGTAAGCCGATCAGCCACCATGTTGATTATGGTCGTCTTTCCCGCACCATCCGGCCCTTCAAAAGTGATAAATGTTCCGTTCTTCATCGAAATAAAACCTCCAACTGTTTCTACTTAAGATGTACTAAAAACCTTTAGTAAGCCATTTTTTAACGAGGAGCCCCCTTGAAACCTTGCTCCGGATTCAATGAATTGATTTAGCAGATGGAGCTTGTCTAATGTTATGGTTTCACCCCTTAAAAGCAGTGGAATTCCTGGTGGGTAGGGGATAATCGTTTCCGCACAAACCTGGTCTAATGCACCTGCAATTAGGACTGATTTCTCGGTAAACCTATCCATTTCTTTAAAGGGAATAGCTAACTCAGATATTTTTTGATTGTCAATATGAAATTCTTCCTTCAATTCCTGAATAGGGAAACCTAGAAGAGCCTTGTTTATTTTGGCAGCAGCTTCTTCAAAGGGGTAACTCTGCCCCTCTTTTAATAAGGGAAGAATCAAAAGCACATTATATGGATCTGCCAATTCTGGATAGATGGATACCTCTTCCAATCTATTTTGCAGATCAAAGCCACTTAATCCACATCTAGATTGAATAGTAATTTTCAAAGGATCTCCTTGATTATTTGGAAAATCTAACACTTTAATAGTTGGAATTTTACTTAATTCCTCCCTAAAGCGCCTGGTTTTAGTCAAAAAAAAGGATAAATCCCCACTGTCATATGTAGCTAAGTAATTCCTTGCTATGTCCAATGACGCCATAATGGGATAAGAAGGGCTGCTGGATTGAAGCATTCCTAGAAATTCCTTTACCCTATTTACATTAATTAACTCGCTGTTAACATGTAAAAAAGAGCCCATTGTCATCGCCGGGAGTGTCTTATGGGCGGACTGAACAACGATATCTGCGCCCATTTGGGTGGCTGAAGCTGGAAAAGGATCACCGACAATAAAATGCGGTCCATGTGCCTCATCAATTAGTACTGGGATATGACGAAGATGAGCCTCCTTAATGATACCTTTTAAATCATAAACCATTCCATAGTAGTTAGGATAGGTCAAAATAATAGCTTTTGCATCCGGATAAAGGAAAAGCGCTTCCTTGACTGTTTCAATGTTGATGCCTCCGGCTACTTTCCAATCCTGATTATATCCCGGCTCTATAAAAACAGGTTTTGCTTTAGCTAATCTAAGGGCATTTAAGACTGATTTATGACAATTCCTTTGAACAAGGACAATATTATTTTCCTCACAGGTCGCCATGATCATGGCCAGGTTTCCTATAGTTGAACCATTGACAAGAAAAAAACTATTATTAGATTGAAATAATTGTTCTAAAAGCCTTTCAGCTTTCAATATTGCCCCGTTGGGTGAATGCAAATCATCTAAACCTGTTAGCTCCGTTGCATCAATTTGTAAAATTTGCTTGAAATAAGTATTTGCTTGAGGCTGATTTATTGAGCCATTTTTATGTCCAGGAACATGAAAGGAAATTGGATTCTTGTTTACATGTTCCATTAAAGCTTGATATAAGGGTGTTTCCAATTGAGTATTCATTTTCGATACTTCCTTCTAAGAGTCTTATTAATTTTAAATGAAATCCCCTATCATAGCAAAAAAATAAAGCCCATTATGGGCTTTGTTACGAAAAAATTTCTGGGGTTGTAATTTTTTTCAGCTGTTTCAGGAAGTATTTATATTTTGGATTGTTTGTATCTGTTTGAATTAAATCATTTTCACATTCTGTACAAATAAAAGAAGTATATAGATGTATGCCTTTCGGTTTTAAATTTTCACAAATAACGCACGTTTCTTCATAATGATTATGGGCTAAAAATGAACTCAATTCCTCCACCTCCATACACCCATTCTGCCCTCAAACTCCAATTTGTATACAATTTTTCGAATACTCTTTCCCAATCCCATCCTGTAATATATTATGTTGCAGTTAGCTATTGGTTGTATGTCTATAAGTGAATTCTTTCAAAACAATTCGTACTTTTTTTGTTTTGTAATATTTTCTTACAGCAAAAAAGAAAAAAAGGACAATCCTCTCGGATTGTCCTTTACACATGCCTGGCAACGTCCTACTCTCACAGGGGCGCCTGCCCCAACTACCATCGGCGCTGAGAAGCTTAACTTCCGTGTTCGGTATGGGA
>NZ_CALBWS010000038.1 GCF_937468385.1 Neobacillus rhizosphaerae | reverse complement strand
TAAGGGGCCTAAAAAAATTGTCCATGCAGGCGATGCTTACTTTTGCTGCCATGAATTTGAAAAAGATGGCCAATTGGACTTGGGAAAGTCCAGAAATGGCCTAAAAGTATGGATGGGATAGATCTAAATTCTGCTCTTACGAGCAAAAATTCAACGAAAAGGCACCCGAATGGGCTCATTCGGATGCCTTTTGTCTACAATCTGAAATAACTACCTACTTGAGGTAGTTATTTTATTTTATGTTTCTCTTTATATTTCTTATATCTCTCCAAAAATATCTTGAATAGTCCTTTTATAGCCATCTTGAGTAATCGCACGTCTTATAAACTGTTTTTCTTCTTCTGAAATTTCACTTTTATACAAATCAAAGAAAAATAAAATATTTAATGTGTTAACAATACTACTAAATATTAATATATGTTTCTCAATTTTTATTAAGATATCGTCATTGGGGTTAATTTCCTCTATAAAACTATTCAAATCAAAATACTTATCATTAGAACCGTGAACAAACTTTGAAAGTTCTTGATATTCAATCTTCCATAGTCCCATAATCTGAGAGGTAAACTGATTAATTAAGTTACCTTGTTCAGTATTATAATAATAGCTAAAAGGGTATTGCTTAATATAATCCCCCATCTCTTTTACAGACAGGTTTTTAAATTCGGGGTCCATTTGTTTTTTTGCAAATTCAATTGGATGATCTTTGAAGTAAATAAAACTAATAATATTTTCCAACGATCTTCTAATCATTGAGAATGATGGACTCTTAAAGCCCAAAATCCCTAAAACTAAAACCTGATTAAGATTAGATATTGTTTCTTTTAAATATTGTAATGAACCATTGGAAACTGCATCTTTCCTCTCCAACATTCCACTCCAGAGTTTAAATGATACGATGCATTTCAACATTGAAGCAGAAAAATTATTATAATAAGGTAGGCTTTCAATATTAATATTATATGTCTGTTTTAAATAACTACTAATTTGGTCTCTTTGATTAATAATGTGGTCATCGGCAAACATTCTTTATCTCCCCTTATGAGATCTGAAAAACTCTAACCAAACATCAACAAAATTGTCTTCTTTATTATCAATAGAATCGTTGTTATACCGGATTGTTTTTATATTTATATTGCTGTTATAATTAGTAAGAGTATTGTTGAATTTATTACTTGACTTATCCTTCATAAATTTTCTCCATAATTTCAAGAATAAATCTAAATCTTTGCTTTCCTTTTCTGCTACTTCACTTACAATAATCCCTATTAGCTCATTCCGACTTCTTTTTTTCTTACTTAGTCCATTAATGTTTAATGAAAACTCAGCAAGCTTAATAATATCACTATTTGATGGAAACTTCGTTTTATCAATTAAAACCAATGGTAACAATCCTATTAATTGTTCCCTTTCGTTTTTCTCCTCTTTTTTCTCAGGGAGTTTTTCTATTGAACCTTTTTCTGTTACTGAACCCGCTAATAATCGAAATAACTCTTCTCTTACGTCTTCTAATACTTCACTGTCTATTCTTATAAAATTATGAATGTTTTGGTCTGAGGATGAGGAGTTAATGGAATCAAGTATATCTAATGCCATATAAATAACACTTTTTGTTTCTTCTCTCATTTTAAACCCTCGCCTTTCTCATAAATTCTTGAGTAATAGCTATTATCTGTTTTGTAGATTCCTCGTCCCCTAAGTCAATTATATAAGTTTTTCCAGTTTTCTTATTTTCAGGTGAGAGTGCTTTTTCAATTAATGTTTTGGCTTTTAATTCAGAACTAAAAAGTTTCCGTTTCCATTTAACGTCTTTTTTAATTAACGCTTTTACATCATCATAAATGTTCCAATCAGATCTTACCATTGTTAAGGTTATACCTAAAAATTCAAGTTCCTGTTCAAAGTCATCCTTTAAGGTACTGATATAATTTTCTAACAAAGGTAAGCCAAAAAATGACAAATAATCTGTTTTCATTGGTACAACATATCCATCCGAACTTAATAGTGACAATTTAGTATAACCTGATATCGTAGGAGGACAGTCTAGAATAATAACATCATATATTTCACTGAGCTTTTTTTCCTTAATAAATTGCTTTAATCTTAAAGGTCTCTCATTTAGGTTTAAACTCATTAATTGTAAATGCGAAGGAATAATATCAAATTTTTCGTAAATTGGATAAATAAATTCAGGTTCTTCTTCTGTACTACCTTTAACAGCTCCTGGTAAGTCTATATGTGGGGATAAAATTCCATATACCGAATTTTTTGGTTTAGTAAGAATAGTTCTAACCTGTTCGTCATTTAAAGTATACTGTGTTGCATTCATTTGTGGGTCCATATCTATTAATAAAACATTTAATTTATATACTTTAGCAAGAGTATATCCTACATTAACAGCGAGTGTAGTTTTTCCTACTCCTCCCTTCATATTAATAAATGTTATTATTTTGCCCATATTTTTGTGCCCCCTCTTTATATATACAATTTGTATTTTACCATTTGTTGTTAAAGAAAAGACAATATAAAATATATTTAAGTAAAAGAAGCCTTTGCTGAAAAGTTTAATGATAGTCTTCCAGAAAATAAATTAAGAAGTCAGTATACGATTGATAAAGTTTCGGAGTACTTAATGCAGAAGAATAGTTGCAATTCAGTAGCTTAGACATAACAATTAAAATTTAGGAGATTTCTATGGATGGTAAATTAATAAAATCGGTGGTTTTAGAGGTTATTAATCTAACAAAAGACAAAGGAGCTGGCTACTTTCAACAAGATGTACTATTGAGAGAGATATCTGAAGAGTTAAAAATACGTGGTAACGAAGAACTTGAAAGAGCATTACTTACTGTTTGGTATGATTTGTTCAGAGCTGGTCATTTATCTTGGGGACATAACTTAAGCAATCCTAACCCACCGTTTATACATATAACAGAAACCGGCCGTGCCATTCTTCAAAATTTAAGTAGAGATCCATCGAATGAAGAAGGATATATTATATATAAAATCTAAATGTTCTTTAAATCCCATTGCAGAGTCATATCTTGAGGAAGCAATAGTAACTTTTAATCAAAATTGTTTTAAAGCTGCTGCTGATATGATTGGTGGGGCAGCAGAAAGTATGGTTCTTGAATTAAGAGATATTCTTGTGGATAAAATGAATAAACTAAATAAAACTGTTCCTCAACAACTCAATGATTGGAGAGTTAAAACAATATTTGATCAAATTGAAAAAGAATTAACGTTTGTAAAGAAGCAAATGCCCCACAAATTAAAAGAAAACTTTGATTCCTTTTGGTCAGCATTGTTTGCACCAATAAGAATGACTAGAAATGAGGCTGGGCATCCAACTAGTGTTGCTCCAGTAACTTTTGAGTCTGTTCACGCAAACCTTCTTATTTTGCCGGAATTGGCAAAGCTAATTACTGAAATGAAAGATTGGATTGTAGCGGGATATCAGTGACATTTACTTAACAAGATTGTTTTTCCATTAACAAACTTGTAGGAGGAGTATATTTTCAAGAAGTAAAGACTAGATAGTGAGGGGGGAAGTTGATAAACCCACCAACATCCCAATGTGTTGTCAATTACAGTCCACACAAGTTGGAAATGTAATACGAAACCAGACCTTGATAAACCCTTTGCCAGTTTTAGCAAAGGGTTTATGTATGTACTAGTAATAATATGGAGAAGCTTAATCATTTAAAGAACATTAACGGTATTTACAAAAAATAGATTCATTTTAAAATATACATCCTTTAAAAATTTTTTAAGAAATGTTTTCCTTATACTCATCTACAACATTTTCAATACTTCTTAAATGTCCCCTGCCTAAATTCCCATAGTATTTTGTATGAAGGTCTACCGCTTTCAAAGCAATCTTTAGTTGATCGAGACCAAAATCATTTTTAATATTTTCTAAATAATAACGAGTAGCTTCAGTATTAATGGTTCTAGTATATCTTTCCCCATTCGTCATTGATCCAAATGCCTCAATATAATCTCCAGCACTACCTTGGTTCATTCCTAACTCACTAAATAAATTGTTTGTAGCTGTTGTTCTATCAATCTGTCTTTGATAGACTTTTTTTGCATAATAGTAACAACGAATAAATATTTCACTGGTTATTTTCATAGAAGTCACCCTCAGCTTAAATTAATTTTGTAGTATACATCCTTTAACTTATCTTAAATTTAAAACAGACCCTTTAATCCTATACCATATCAATAATTTCAGGTTCATCATTTCTTTTAAAGTTTTGCTCTTGAATAAACAGCTTGTAAGCAACACTTCCTATAGTATTTGTAGCAACTGCATCTACGGTACCGCCAATAATTCCTCCTGCTAAAGGCACCATCTTACCTAAATTTATGACACCTTTTTCTCCAAACTTTGTTAGTAAACGAAAGCCTACAGCTTGGTTGATTTTTTTTATTACTTCGAAAGGGATTTTTTTAATACCGGTTACTGCAAGTTTTTTTCCTATCTGAACGCCTGCGTTTTTAAGAATATCTTTTGCTCCATTTCCAGCTAAACAGGCATAAACAAAAGATTTAACCTGGTCATCTTTTACATCATAACCACCCATATGTGCAATAGCCGCAACCATTCTCATTTGAACTAGAATAACGCTAGTTATATTGGCGGGTACTGCAACAGGTAATGTAATAAGTCCTCCTAAACCTGTTAAAAATCCACTAGTAGCACTTTTGGTGTTTTGCCACAGTATTAAACTTTTAATTTTTTCATTTAAGGTCCCACTCTTTTGTAAGTAACTATCAGCTAATTCTATGGCGGTGTCCATTCCCGGAACACCACCATTAATTGCTTTATCATAAGACCAATCTAATGCCTTCATTATTGCGTCGTGTGTTAAAGATTTTGTTTTAGACAACTTTACTCACCTTTCTCTTAGGAAATTATGGTAATATTATACTATAAAATTAAGTGCGGAAATTACTATTTTTTCTTTTTAATAATATTATAAAGAGGTGTGAGTATATGCCTATAGAAGTTGGGATATGGAAGGTAAATGGCGGTATAAAAAAGGTGGATTTCTCAGTAATTGAATCAGAAAGAAAGTTGGAAGATATATTGTCGAAAGATTTGTCTATATTATCTGATGATCTTTTATTGATTGGTAGGCAAGTTCAAACAGAGTATGGGAAATATCTAGATATGCTCGCAATAGATGGAGAGGGCAACCTTCATATTATTGAATTAAAGAAGAATAGAGCACCTAGAGAAGTAGTAGCTCAAGCATTAGACTATGCTTCCTGGGTACAGAATCTTTCATATGATCAAGTATTGAGAATATACGAAGATAAAAATAACTGCCCATTAGAAGAAGCATTTGCTGAGAAGTTTGATGATAGTTTACCAGATAAGTTAAATGACACACACCAAATTACAATTGTTTCGTCACAACTTGATAGTGAGACAGAGAGAATAATTAATTACTTATCAAATAATTATGACGTTCCAATCAATGCTGTTTTCTTCCGTTATTTCGAAGAGGGGGAACAACTTTTTTTAACTAGAAGTTGGCTTTTAGATCCTAATGTAATAGATGAGAAATCTAGTAATACAAAAGTAGAGAATAAAAAGGAAAAATGGAATAAACAAGATTTTGTAGTTAATTTTGAAGATAAGGCATCTAGAAAATGGGAAGATGCAGTAAAATATGGATTTATTTCAGCAGGTGGTGGACGGTGGTATAGTAGGACATTAAACCAATTATTTGTTGGTGCTAGAATATTTTGTATGATACCTAAAAGTGGATATGTCGGTATTGGTACAGTAATAGAAACTGTTAAACCTATAAAAGATGTTACATTTAAGGTTAATGAAACAGATGTTAAAATGTCAGATCTAAACCTCAAAGCAACCAATATGTTTCACGATGTAGAAGATCTTGAGAAGTGTGAGTATGTTGTTAAAGTAAAATGGTCAGCCAATGTATCTAAGGAAGAAGCTTATTGGGTGAAGGGTTTAAAAGCTAATCAGAACAGTGCCTATAAATTGAGAAGTCAATATACTATTGATAAAGTTTTAGAGTTTTTTGAACTAAATACAGATGAATAAAAATTATAAATAGACAGGTGTCAATATGGAGAGAAAAAGACCAATTATACAAAACAAAATCGAAATCCCCGTAAATATTTTCAAAGGAGAAGAATTAATAGCAGAATGTCCTAGTATTCAGGAGGCGGCGAGATTTTTCAAAAAAGAAACAAATTCTTAACGTTTCAATTGGTCTGCTATTAATAAGGGGATTTGGTACGGTGAATCGTATTCTAAAGATGGAGCTACTTATTTTTTTACAACCGATAAAGAAGCTGTTAAGAAGAAAACTGGATACGATGTAGTCTAAAACTAGGTAAGATGATAATACAGATTACTTTAAGTGGTATTATGAAAACCAAACTCTGATGAATACCAGAAAGATGAGTTTGACCAAATCTAAATATGTTATATAAGTATATAAAAATAATGGAGAGAAAAAAATTATGCCAGAATTTAGAGTTAATAAGAAGCAATCATCGAAGAAAAGAATTGTTATTACCATTGTTTTTGCCTTGCTTTGTGCCTCCGTTGGATCAGCAGGAACATATATGCTTTTGGAAGGTGGAGAAGAAAAAGTAGTAAAAGCAACAACAGCAATAGAAGGTGAGGTCATCGTAGAAAATGTCGCATATGATAAGGTGCGAGAAATCAGCAAACATTTCGGATATGAGGATATCCAAGACTTCGATTACACCGAAGATGACACTTATGAATTTTTGAAAAATCAAGATGATGATATTTGGCTTGAAACAACAGGCAAAAAATTCGGAAAGTATCTTTTCGGAAAAGAATACAACATTCATTTGTTTGGTTACTTTATGCTTGGTTATGATTTGAAAAATATCAAAAAAGAAGATTTTTATTTTGATGAAAAATCCAAGATTTTACACATTAAAGTACCAGCATTAGAATTAGCTTATATTCCTATGTTTGACAAGAGTTATTTTGATAGTTTTGTAGGATTATTTAGAAAGGAATACACTGAGAGTTACCGAAAGTTGATTTATGAAGATGCGATAAATCAAGGTATCCAAGCTATCCTTGATGATAAAAGCAAAGTTCTTGAAGGTTATAAATTAACAAATGATTCTCTTAAAGAAACATTATTCGGCAAACCAGAGTTAAAAAAATATGTCAAAGATATTGTTTTTGAAAAGTCCGTTCAAGAATCAACTATAAGAGTAGAAAAAACTAGAGAAGCGGTTCTTGGTGAAAAAAAAGAAACTGAATAATAAAATTCATTCCATTTATTGCTACATTGTTTCTTTATTCTTAATGATGGACTTATTAAAGAAACATTGATAAGTATTTTAAGTTAACAGATACGATGCTTTAATAAGGATCTCCTCTATGAGTTTGTGAAATATTACACTACTTAGGGATATTTAAATGTTTTAATATTACATCCTGTACTTTTTCATCGTTGCCAAACCAGTCGCGGGCTCTCTTGATTTTCGTTTTATCAAAGGGTTTGATTTTTAAATTTGGATAGGTTTCTTGATTTAAAATACGTTTTGCTTTAAGTACTAATCTTTTCTTTTTCTCAATCTTCACTCGGTAAGCCTCCCTAAGAAAATTTATATTATGTTAATAGTATTTACCAAGTTTACAGTCCTCTTAAAGAAAGAGCTTATCTGATCTAAACTCAATTTAATGATTGAATTTTGTAAAGGGAAAATAGTCTTCAAAGTTGGTAAACCCACCAACATCCCTTTGTGTTGTCAATTACAGTCCACACATAGTGAAGCAGTGGCGAAAATAGTTTTAATATAAATTAATTTGAGGTGCCTGTTACCATCCATAATTTGTCGATAACAGATCGACATTATGCGGGTGGTGACAGGCACTTTATTATGCATCAATCCCGTTTTTTCAACTTGAAAGGTGATAGTTACAGACCTCAGGGAGAAGTAGCTGAAAAAACAGAAACATAAGAACTGAGAAGGCCTTATGGGGAATTTTAAATGGGCCTTGACACGAGCTGCGGCCGATCTTTTTATGTAGAGATATTTTGATAAAAAATACATTTCATTCACTGTTCAAATAAATTTAGATTGACACGAACACTTTGCATGATACCTTAAAAATATATATAAATATTTCGAGGTGAATTATGAGCAATATATTTACTATGTGCTTTGTTGAGAACAACGATCAACTACTTTTACAGAAAAGAGTAAAGAAACCGTTTAAAGGATTATGGAACGCACCTGGCGGGAAAGTGGAAGCGTATGAATCTCCTATTGAAGCATGTAAAAGAGAAATACAAGAGGAAACAGGTCTAGAGATAGATAATGTGAGTTTTAGAGGAATTATTACAGTTACGAATGAATATCAAAAAAGCAGTGATGTGCTGATGTTATTTCACGCTAAAGAATTTTCCGGAAATCTAAGTGAGTCTGATGAAGGCGAGATAGCTTGGGTTGAAACAGAAAAAATATATTCGTATGACAATACCCCTGAAAGTTTTACATGCCTTTTACCTTATATTCTTGAAACAAGTAGTACACTGACAGGAAAAATGATTTACAGAAAGAGGAGATTAGAAATATTTGACATTAATGTGTGAGAAATTTATCAAAATAAGAAGGATTTAACGCAAATTTGCCGAATACTGTCAATAAAATAATTATTGTTGGGGGCATATTCATTATGGGGAGTTCTGGGGTAGGAAATTTTGGGAATTATCCAGGTAACACTAATCCAACCAAAGACATGTGTCGTACTGAGAGAAAAAATGTTGGGCTTGAGGAAGTAGGACGGTTAGAATATTTTAATGTACATGGAAATGTTCCAGTGATAATGGAACCAGTCGTATTGAGCGACCAACTAAAAAATGGGCGTTTGGTTGTATTGTCTGAAACAACCGGTGAAGAAATCGGTTTTTTACCTAGTACATATAGTAGCTTACTAGCGTGTATGAGAAAAGGATTTAGCTACAGAGGGAATGTAGTTTATAGCGCCTTAAGACCTATTCCAAAAGTGGATGTGGATTTAAATGCACACGAATGATTCACAAAACCGTTTTTTAATTCTGGGAGAAGTATTTACTGATGTGCATATAGATATTTCCGAATCACCTTTAAGGCTAGGTGGTATTTTCCATAGTGCAAGAGCTTTTAGTGCCATTAATTGTGACTATGCTTTAGCTGCTATTGCACCAAGATACTTATATGGTAATATCAGGAAATTCGGAAATCATCTAAATGCGCAACAAACTGTTATTGTGGGCGAAATAAATGGTTCCCCAAACGTGATGAACATCCAAGAATCTGCTGAAAATGGTGATCAAGGATATAATGATATATTAAGGGGGGAGGCCGAAATTACGGTTAACCACCAGCAACTAAACCAAATTATTGAGGAGTACAATCCAACAGACATATTAATTTATCCAGGCAAATACAGTGTTGAAGATACGTTTCCCGCGCTAGAAAATTTTAATGGGAAACTACACATTGATGTTCAATACGGTATTGAGTCACTTGAAAAAATGATTTCACATAATTTTAATTTTAGTACAATCATTCTTTCAACTTCATCAACACTGTTTGAACAGAACTACTTCTCAGTGGCAAATTTAGTCCTATCTTCGCTAGGGGCAACCACAAATTCATTTTTATTAAAAGAAAATAGAGGTGGTTCTACTTATTACGATACAACAAACCAAGCATGGCATGAGGCACCAGCATTTAAAACAGAGACAGTGCACTCAGTTGGGGTTGGGGATTGTTTTAATGCCATTTTTTTATCTCAACAAAGTCAAAGAGAAATTAAAACAGCATTAAAGATAGCTTCCTATATTGCAATGATTTATGCGAGTACTTTTGTTTTCGAGGAATTTAAGGATCTAATATCTAATTTGGATTTTAATGATATTGAGAATCTTCCAGCGAAAAGGTTATCGTGGGGAGAAAGACAAAAACATCATATCTATATAGCAGGTCCTGATTTTCCTGATGTTGATACAAGGTTAATTAAAGAAATGCATGATAATTTAAAATATCACAACTTTATTCCGCACAGACCAGTGGTTGAGAATGGAATAATTACCGGTAACGAAACAGAGGAACAACAACAAGAGGCATATCAAAAAGATATAGCGTTGCTTGAAAAGTCCTCTGTTTTAATCGCTGTAATACTAAATGATGATCCTGGAACGTATGTAGAAATAGGCTACATGGTTAAAAGCGGTAAACCAGTAATACTTTTTGATCCTTATAAAAAAGTCAGAAACCTGTTCCTCAAGAAATCTGTAGATTACATTGTGCATTCCATGAATGAGGTAATTGACATAGTGTACGATGTTTTGGGAAAAAAGGACTTTAAAACCATTGAAAAGTATGACGCACTGCTACTTGCTTCCGGGGGATTAGATTCAACTGTCTTAGCATATAAATTACTAGGAGAAGGTAAGAAAATATTGCCTGTCTTCCTCAGATATGGCCAGCATTTTGCAGATACAGAATTTAATACATTATTAGATGTATTGCCGCCAATATTACTTTCACATGTTAAAGTAATTAACATAGAGGACATCTTTAAAAATTCTGATTCAAGAATGATAATAGAGCCAAATTTATGGCTAGATGAAGTAAGCGGCGACGACCTATATCTTCCCTATAGGAATCTATTATTTTTATCTATTGCTTCTTCAGTTGCTCAAACACTGGGAATAGAGGAAGTATATTCTGCCTTTATTAATTCTAATCATGCTAAAGAAATAGATTGTTCAAAAGAGTTCTTTGATAAATTATCTGGAATGCTTTCTGAATATGGCACTGTACAAATAGAAATGCCATTTAGAGACTTTTCCAAGGCAGATGTCATTAAGTTGGGGATTGATTTAGATGTCCCAGTAGCACAAACGTACTCTTGCCAGGCTAATAGTACAACCCCATGTGGTGTTTGTCCAAATTGTGTTGATAGGCTTGCTGGCTTTGAATCGTTTCAAGAAACTAATACCTAAACTCTGGTCGCTGAAATCGGCTTTCTAACATTTTCCTAATGATTGAGTGGCACGAAGACTGAGGGCTAAAATGCAAGTTGAACTGAAAAGACAAAACAGTATGAGAAAGAAGAGTAAAACCTCATACTTTTTTTGATTTTCATTAGTTTTTTTCTTTAAAAGGCAAGACAGCCGCATTCAGAGGATTCCTTTTCTACATTTACATCTGTATTTGCAGTTAACAATAACTTTAATTCTTTGTAACAATTATCCTTTATTCTTTGAATAACTAACATATTTATCGAATAATTGCAAGTACTATCTTCCTTTTTGCCCTCTTCTTATTTTTATAAAGTTTGAAATAAGAAGAGGGCAGATTTTCTAATCCTTAGCTTTTACAAATGTATTCCGAATGATTATGTTTATACTTCTGAAAAAAATAATAAGGAAATTAATGAAGTATTTGATAAAGAAGCTATTGAAAGATGGTCAACCTTGAAGGTGAAAATAATAAGGGATTTCAAGAGATAAACAATATAAGTGATTTAACCAATATATACCTGTTTGGTCTAAATTTTTAAAAGTTTGTAGCAATAAGATATGATATTATTCATCAACCGTCGATTCAAGAAAATGATTTTTATAATCTTATTTACTTAACTTTCGCACCCAAAGAAGTCTACCTTTACATGGCGTAGATTTTTACTTTTTCTTAATGTTCAAACAATTGACTAAGTAACGAGACTCTCGAATCAAATGATACTTCTGAAGGTTACTTGTTTCTTTGCGGAAATGTAGGAATTGTTGAACCAATTACATTTGCTATTCAATGTGGCATTTACAGCCTTCCTTAAAGATGGTAGAACTTTGTAAATTTGGTATAGATTAAGCTGATAAATGTCTTTTAATGAGATTAAATATAGCTGCACACTCTACTATAAGTTGTTATGAAGAATTAGTCCATGCATGTTCATTAACAGTAATGAAACTCACGTCGGATATTATTAGGGGATATTCAATGGAAATTTAATGACTATCTTCTAATTGAAACGTGATATGGTAAATGTTTTTGTTATGTGTGGAGGATTTTCTACCAATGGTAATTTCGAGGAATATTTATTTAGCTTTATTTAGAAGAAGGGAACCTGTATGAGTAAAACGACGATATATAAGTATGATAAAACAGATACACTAATTAAAATTATAAAAAACGCTTTTAACTCCATTATAATAATATTACTAATTAACATCCTATTAACCTTTTTGAGAAAAATTACGAGCGATAAAATTGTAGTAACATTTTCTTATGAGTGGGTAAGGTGGGTATTATATAGCTCAATAGGTCTACTTTGTTTATTCGCTTTCACTTTTTATATTATTATTAGTCTTCCAATTATAAAATTTAGAGTAAAGCCATTAACTACTACATTAGACTATTTAGTAAGTAACTTTACTATTGGTATTATTTCTAATTACTTTCTGATTGGAGGCCCAGTGACTTTTTGGTCTGGAAATATGTTATCAGACTTATTTGATATTTTACTAATATTTTCATTAGTTCTTTTCTTTTATTTTTTTGTTGAAAGTATTATACGACTTATACCAAAATTAAGTCAGGATAAAGTCCCTAATGCCCAACATAATTATAATTCAGGTAATCCTATAGAAACAAAAGATGAAGATAAACTAAATAGAGCAGATTTTGCAAATAAACTTGGAGAAGCATTAGAAAATCAACAACAAAATGAAAGTCTGACTATAGGTCTTTTAGGGGAATGGGGAAGTGGAAAGAGTTCGGTTTATAACATGGTTAAAGAATATAGTAGCAATTTAAAAAAAGAATCTAGTGAAGAATCTAACATTCTATATATAGACTTTAAACCATGGTACTTTGGGAAAGATAACCATGATATTATTCGTATCTATTTATTTCACTTCTTGGAAGAAATAAAAAAAACACGAGGTTACAATCCAAAAATAGGGAAAGTCATTAAACAATATGCTGACATTATATCTACAGTCAGTGTACGTAGTTTTGGAACAATTGTATCTTTTAAGGAAATGATTGATAAGATCCTACCTACTAGAGAAAATGTTAGTTTAACAGAACTAAAAAAAGAAATCGAAGATTTATTATTAAAATTTCCTAAAAGAATTGTTGTTTATATAGATGATATTGACCGTTTGGAAGGTAATGAAATACGAATGATGTTTAAGTTGGTCCGACTAATAGCAGATTTTCCGAGGGTAACATATATAATGGCTCTAGATGAAGAAATAGTAAAAAAATCATTAGCAAGTATATACCAAGTAGAAGCAGATAGTAATTTTGAAGATGCTAAGAAATATATTGAGAAGTTTATTCAAATTCCCATTTACTTGCCTAAACCAATCAATAACGATTTGGAAACATTCTTTTCTGAGCAGATAAGAGATGTTTTTGAAAAGAATAATATTGAAGGTATTAGTGATATACAAATAGTTAAAAGTTTAATAGATTTAAAATTTTCTCCAAGAAATATATATAGGTATAAAAATTTAGTTCAGTTCTACTTGCCATTACTAAAAAGTGAAGTGAATATAAATGATTTACTTTATTTGATTATGATACAGGTAAGCTCTTCAGATCTTTATAACTTTATTTACCATAATAAAAAAGTTTTAATTAATGAAGAGAGTACCTCTACAGAGGGTGATAAGAATAAACTATATAATATTGAAAACATAAATGAGTATAGGGGTATTCTTGAAACTTTATTCCCCCTAGTAGCACGTATATTTGGAGAAGAACTAAAGAAATTTAAGTCTAGTGAAAAAATTTCATGGGAGAAAAACAAGAAAATATGTACTTATGAATTTTTTGATCAATATTTTGTTTATGGAGTTCCAACAAACAAAATATCGCAAACAGAGTTAGCTGAATTGATAACGCTTTTAAGAGATGGTGGTTTGAGTGACGTTAAGAGAGGGTATATAAATTTAATTGAAAAATTTAGTGCAACTGAATTAAATAGTAAGCTTGGACTAAGAATAGAAGAAATTAGTGGACCGCATCAAGAAAAATTACTTCATATTCTGAAAGATATATATCATCTTAAATATAGCAAAAATACTAAGTTTGACGGAATCGATAGTATTTTGTCGTTAGCAAAAACAATAGCAAGAAATTTGCATTTCCAAAACCACGTATTTGATCTTCAATTCTGGGAAGATGGAAATATTTTATTTACATTAGGTATTCATAAATTTTTAAAGCAATCTAATATTAATAAAAATGGATTATCAGTTTTAAAAAAGGCAGTACAAAGTGCATATTATAATATTTCTGATGAGTGTTTTTTTGTAAATTTTAATCAAAGTGATGCTGGCACCCTTTGGCTAAATTGGACTCATTACTTTTCTGATGACGAAATTAAATTAATCGTAAATAATTGGATTAAATCTGAGGATGAGTTTGAAAATATTTTAAACTTTACTTTCAATAATAAGCACTCAGGTTTATTAAAAAATGAAGAATTATTGATAAGCTTATTCATTAGCTCTACAAGATATTTAACAGACGAGAAAATAGAATCATATTTTAATAATAAAAGTCTTCCTTCTACAGAAAATGAGTTGGATGAATATATCACAAAAACTAATTACCGAAACATAGGAACATTTATTTTTGCTAAAAATAAGTTGTTCAAGTTCATAAATGTACAACTTGAAGAAATTTATACTTTAAGTGTAAGTCAACATATCTTTGCTCAACCCAAGGCCTCTATTCAAATGGGAGCAGAAATAATCATCAAATTTGGAAATGCAGATCAAAGAACAATAATTGAAGAGAACTTAAAAATAATAGATGAATATAATAAAGAATATATTAAAGAAAGAGAAGCTATAGAAGAAGGACAAAGAGATTTACAACTTGGATAACATTCTTAAAAATATTGCTCTTTAGATTATTTGAGCTTTGTTCCATATGAGTTTTTAAATATGCCTAGGTAAACACCACTACACCAATCTATCTGCGTCACCATTCAAGCCAGGTTGAAGTGGTGTTACCTATATTATTTTTTTATACACTAGAAGATATCTTAATTAATGCGTAAAACTCACCAGCACCCATGTGTTACCACATACACTCTGGACATTGTGAAGCGGTAGCTTGGTTGGAATTGGTATAATAGAAAAGCAGATGATATAGAAAAAATCTATACCATCTGCTTTTTTGTTTATAAAAATACCATTCAGGAACGATTTTCGTTAAAATAAACATTGCCGATTTTCACAATAGTTTTTCACAAATTATAAATGTCCAAATGTACTTGTGTTTGATAATAAGTTATTAAGCATGATATAAGTGTAAAAGAAGTGGAACATTTGGCTTTATATTTTTTGACCGAGAGTTTGAAGTTGTATCCATAGTGAGAGGATTTGAGTTTGAAATGATAGATAATTTTTGGCGTGATTTACCACGACCATTTTTTGTACTTGCACCAATGGAAGATGTGACAGATGTTGTTTTTCGTCACGTAGTAAGTGAAGCAGGTCGACCGGATGTATTTTTCACAGAGTTTACAAACTCGGATAGCTATTGTCATCCAGAGGGCATGACAAGTGTGCGTGGCCGTTTGCTTTTTACAGAAGATGAACAGCCAATGGTGGCACATATTTGGGGGGATAATCCCGAATATTTCCGTCAAATGAGTATTGGCCTAGCAGAGCTAGGATATAAAGGCATCGATATTAATATGGGCTGCCCTGTACCGAATGTGGCATCGAGAGGGAAAGGTAGTGGCCTTATTCTGCGTCCAGACGTTGCGGCAGAACTTATTCAAGCAGCAAAAGCGGGCGGACTACCTGTCAGCGTGAAAACACGACTTGGCTATAAGGATGTAAATGAGTGGGAGGAGTGGCTAACGCATATTTTAAAACAGGATATTGCGAACCTTTCTATTCATTTACGTACAAGAAAGGAAATGAGCCAAGTAGATGCGCATTGGGAGCTAATTCCGGAAATCAAAAAATTACGTGACCGTATCGCACCAAATACGCTACTAACAATCAATGGAGACATTCCTGACCGTCAAACTGGGCTGCAGCTTGCTGAACAATATGGTATTGATGGCGTTATGATCGGGCGAGGTATTTTTAAAAATCCTTTTGCTTTTGAAAAAGAGCCAAAAGAGCATAGCAGTAAAGAATACCTTGATCTTTTAAGACTGCAGCTTGATCTTCAAGATCAATATGCGGAAGCACTGCCACGTTCAATCACAGGGCTTCATCGCTTTTTCAAAATTTATGTCAAAGGGTTCCGTGGAGCTGGTGAATTAAGAAATCAATTGATGAACACGAAATCAACAGATGAAGTGCGTGCATTGCTTGATAACTTTGGAAAAGAATGTTGATGGGACGGGGACAGTGAAATGATGTAACTCTCAAAAAGTTAGAGGAAAAATGAATCACATCAAATCATGTGTACTTATATTATTCAGTTTCAAGTTCCTTTGCAGCCGGCAACTTTTGTTTTGATAAAGTCTGTTTTCTGAAAGAAAAAGGTCTCAAGAATGTAATAAACCCACCAGCACCCTTGTGTTGCCACATACACTCTGCACACGTGGAGTGTGTGGTGCAATTAGTGATTAAATAGGTTGTCCTCAATATCCAAAACAACTGAGTGTTGTGTAATAATAGCTAAGAGCCCAATTACTTTTTAAAAATTGGGCTCTTGTTTTTTTGATTATTGGGCAATTTATATTGAACTATTTCCATTACAATCCTTACAAAATCTTACACACTTCGGGGAGTGATAGGCACCGATTTAAACTGGACGAGTTTTTTGTGTTTTTCTATACCAATTATGATTTCAAACAGGAATTTTCTATAATAACCCCTAACACAAAACTATAATTCTATATGGTGTGGTTTGGGCGGGGATACTTTGTGTGGATGGTCCATAGATAACAATGAGATCTCGGTTCGCAGGGTTTCTTGTAAAGGGTTGCCCATTTGTTAAAACAATTTGGGTATATGGAGATACATTTAATCGTAATTGTCCATCACTACTCTCCAACTGACTATTAAAATAATCTACTTTTACATTTTGATATGGGCTGTCTTTTACCATGACAAGTGCTTGGTATTGTGGAGGGTAAATTAGAAGAGCGGGTGCATTCCCGTCATAATATCCAGTCACTCGATCTCCAACTGCCACCATTACATGGTCTACAAAGTGAGTTGTAGGTGACACCACGAAATTTACTATTGTTCCCATTCCGTTTTGTACAGATATTAATTTTTTACAGCCATCTCCTTCACCATTTTGCCCTATAAGATCAGTAATCATGGTGACAGTCCCATGAAAAGAATAAAATTTTGTCATCCTTATACCTCCAATGCTTATACCTTTGAATGTTATGGAAGCCCGACATTAGTAGGTGCTGCTTAACTTTGTTCCAAAAATCTCTGTTGCCAATATTGTGGATATAAATTGAGTACCATTCCATGTTAAAAGGTTTTCGACATATCCTAATGTATCCGAATTAGACGTACCAATAATACGTTGAAAAACAAGTAAATCAAAACTCATGCTTTTTCCATTTGTAACAATGGGATATAACGCAGTTGCAGCAAGAACCTCGCCTTTAACCGGCTGTTTTAATTTGCCATTTTCATCGTAAAGCTGTGATAGATAATCAAAGCCTTTGTAGCTAATGTCAAGGGTGAAAAGCTTGTCATGTGAAGGACTTCCTACACTTACTTTATAAAGATCTTTATAATTGACATTGAACGTATAGTCATTATTATATTTTTCAAAATCAAACAACAGGCGTGGAATATTATTATTGAAGGAGTAAATATAGAAAAACCCGTAGTTGCCACTTCCTCCTGATTCGATACTCACCAAAATATCCCATATGTTATCTTTAGAAAAATCTCCAAGGAAGATCATAGGATCAATGGTTGAAGTCTGGTTAGAAAGCCCATCTTGAATGACAAGTGTAATCTGATCTGCAAAGGTTCCGGATTCATCGTGTTTAATACCATATAAATAGACGTTATCCATATAACCGTCACCGTTCACATCACCTTGCTTCATGTCAAGCAACACTATTTTTCTAGAATAAGTATTGTTACCATACGAATGTTCTTGAAAATGCCTGGACAAATGTACCCCTCCAAAACACATTTAATTACGTTGTGTACCATATGTAGGTCAATACCTATTTGACTGTGTGGCTGCCCATGAAAGATAAGAAAATGTTCTGTAGATTAATAGGAAAGTGAATTTATTAGTGCTAAGAAATTACTGTTTTATAGGTAAATACACATTTATGAGAGAACAAGTTAATTGGTCTATGACTAATGAATATGATGATGTGAGATTAAAAATAAAAGGAGTGAATTTTATGTATCCTAGCCATGTACCTCTATATTATAGCAATCCATTTAGTCAGGAAGCTTATGTATATTCGTTACCATACCAAGAAATGAATTATGACTATTCAACACTTGAGGGAAGACAATTTGGTGGGCAGCAACCTCCGTCTGCACCTCCTGGTCAAGATCTGGAGCCTGGACCACCAACATCACCACCGCCATCTACTGTTCCTCAACAGACGCATCAAGCAGGAGCGTATGCGGTAGACCCAGGCAGTATGATAGGTTGTTTACACAGATACACGTATGTATGGCTTAGAGGTCGTGAACAATTCTGGTTTTATCCAACATTTATTGGTCGACACTCTGTCTCAGGGTATCGCTGGACTGGTTCTAGATGGGTCCGATACGGAATAAGCCTAAGACAAATTCAATCGTTTACTTGCGTTTAATAAGAAAAAATTTTGTAAATATCTAAATCAGCGTGTGTGAACGGTCAAAAAGCCACGATAACTTTATTTCAACTGCAGCTCCAAAGATATAAAAATCTGGAATCTTCTAATATAGTTTCAATTAACAAAAAAATTTGTGAACGATTGTACTTAAAGTAAAGGGTGCAAGAGTTTAATTAGCGCTTAATTTTAAGATTTCAAAACTGAATGCTGGTTCTCCAAATTGTAGAGAGGAGCGACTATTTATTGTAATCGAAAAGAAAAAAGAAATTCAAAATAAAGGTTTAAAAAGCTAACAAATCCGTTAGCTTTTTATTTTTGTTTTTATAATAATCACTTTTCCTCTTAATCTTTATTTAATCTTTATCTCATCTTTATTTCATTAGGCTATACTTCTTTCCGAACAGAATTATTAATCAATCAATTAATTAAATACTCAAATATAGAAAGAAGTGAGTACATGAAAATACGTAAACAATTAAATAATGATGGTAAGGTTGCAGCATTTTTCTTATTACCAAGTTTGATAGGTTTTGCCCTTTTCTATCTAATCCCTTTTGTAATGGGTACTATCTATTCATTTAAAGATGGGGCGGTTGGTGGTTCATTTGTTGGTCTTTTTAATTATAAAGAGTTGTTAGCTAGTGCTTCTTTTTTAAAGGCAGCCACAAACACATTTTGGTTTACAGCAATCAATGTTCCACTAGTAATCGGCATTTCTTTAATATTGGCACTTTGCTTGCATCAAACCGTCATGTTTAAAAATGCAATTATTAGTTCATTTATTTTGCCAATTGTTGTACCAGTTGCTTCGATTGTTATGCTATGGCAGATATTATTCGATTGGAACGGAACAATTAATTTATGGATGGTGAAGATGGGTTTTTCACAAATTGATTGGATGAAATCGGATTGGTCGATCGTCGTTGTATCTCTAGTTTATTTATGGAAAAACATTGGTTACAACATGATCATATTCTTAGCAGGTCTTCAAAATATACCCAAAGATTATTATGAAATAGCTGAAATGGAAGGCGCAGGTCGTTTCTTTAAATTTAGACAGATCACTCTGGTTTACTTAACACCAACAATGTTTTTTGTACTCTTAATGAGCATTATTAACTCCTTCAAAGTATTCCGTGAAACCTATCTAATCGCAGGAGATTATCCATATGATAGAATTTATATGATTCAGCACTATATGAACAATATGTTTGCTTCTTTAAATGTTCAAAAACTGACCGCTGCTGCGTCATTAATGGTCTTATGTATTTTAATCTTAGTGTTTATTTTCTTCGCAATCGAACGTCGCTATCGAAAATTTATGAGCTAGGAACGAGGGGTGAATAAGATGAAAAGAAATACGTTAATTCGCAAAGGGATTTTAACCTTTTCATTATTGCTTATGGCGGCAATCATGGTTTTTCCAGTCGTTTTTACATTATCAAATTCTTTTATGACAGAGAATGAAATTAGCCGTCACTATCCTTCAGAAAGTGAGAGTCAACAAGATAATGCGCATAAAAATTCCTTCATCCATTTGAAGTTGATTCCTGACCAGTTCTCGTTTGAACAATATAAAGCATTCTTTGTTAAGAAACAATCTTTCATTGACAAGGAACAATCAAATATGAAATTTTATGGAAATTCTGCCCTAATGGTGATCCCAATCATACTTGGTCAACTGATTGTGGCATCCCTTGCAGCATATGTCTATGGAAAACTAAAGTTCAAAGGAAGAGATACGCTATTTTTGGTATATATGGTTACTATGTTGATGCCATTTCAAGTAACACTTGTACCTAATTATCTTATTGTAGACAAATTGGGGCTCTTAAATAGCTTTGGAGCAATCATCTTTCCAGGGGTATTTGGTGCGTTTGGTGTGTTTATACTCAGACAATTCGTCATGACGATTCCTTATTCATATATCGAGGCTGCAAAAATAGATGGGGCAGGTCATTTTACGATTTTTATGAAGATCATCTTGCCACTGATTCGCCCAGGACTTGCAGCACTAGTCGTATTATTATTCGCTGATTATTGGAACATGGTTGAACAACCACTTATTTTTCTAGATGATCCATCAAAATTCCCGTTGTCACTTTATTTATCGCAAATCATACAAGATACAAGAGGCATTGGTTTCGCTGCATCTATTCTCTATATGGCACCAATGTTATTGATTTTCGGATTTGCAAAAAAATATTTAATCAAAGGAATTCAGTTATCAGGTGCTAAGGATTAATGGTTACATCACTAATTAATAAAATTCCATGTTTGATAAAATAGTAGTATGAGAGAGCATAGAAAGCGAGCGTGGATAGATCATGCAATACAAAATCTTAATCGTGGAAGATGAAACGATTTTACGTGAAATTGTGAAAGATTATTTAGTAAATGAAGGTCATGAAGTAATTGAAGCGATTGATGGTGAACAAGCATTGGAATTATTTCAAGAACAAGATTTTCATCTCATTATTCTTGATATTATGTTACCGAAGGTTGATGGGTGGGCAGTTTGTAGAAGAATTCGAAAGACTTCAAATGTTCCTATCATCATGTTAACAGCACGGGTTGATGAAGATGATACACTGCTTGGGTTTGAGTTAGGCGCCGATGACTATGTTACAAAACCTTATAGTCCACCAATTTTGCTTGCCAGAGTTAAACGATTACTTGAAAATCGATATAAAATAAATAAGCCTTCAAACGAAACATTAACCAAAAATGGTATTTCAGTCGATTTTTCTTCTCGGACAGTCAAAGTAGATGGAAACAATATCAATTTAACCCATACTGAATTTGAAATATTAACTTATTTAATGCAAAACCATGGGATTGTGATTACAAGAGAACAACTCGTGCAAAAGGTTTGGGGCTATGACTACAATGGTGATGAACGGACAATCAATACACATATTCGGAATTTACGTACGAAATTAGGTAGTAAATCAAAAGTGATTACAACGATTATTCGAACAGGTTATAAGTTTGAGGAAACCGTATGAAATTCGGGATTGTCTTAAAACTGTTTTTATTAACAACAACTTTGTGTTTGTTAATCACTGGATCCATTTATATAGGTCAAACAATCTTTTTTAAGCAATACTATGCAAATCAAAAAGTTAATGAACTGAAATCAAGTATCAAATCGTTTAAGAAACAATACTTAAAAAGTAATGGTGATGTTCAAACAATCCAGCAATTAGAACAAGACTTTTATCGTGCTCAAAATACATGGATTACAACGCTTGATCACAATGGAAATATGAAAACTGCAAATGATTTTTATGTGGAAATTAAGATCGAAAATAAACAACCAAATCAATTACTGACGATTCCACTATATCATTTCTTAAAAGAAGACGACCTTTTAAAAGACACCCCGCCTATGTCAAAAGGTGATATAGTGGATGTTAGAACGATTGATAAAAATAATATATCAATCCCTTTTTATCTTTATGTGGTTCAGCGTAATTCATACTGGATCAATCAATCCATGTGGAAAAATATTGATAACTCCTTTCAAGTTGATAATGAGCCATACGTTATAAAAGAAAAATTGGACTTATACACAAAATATAATGAGGGAATCCATCAATTAACAGGAACAGTACAAAATGTACGCATTCCTGATCGTAATGACGTTTCAAGCATCATATACAGTAATAGCTTATTTATGGATCGTATTAATGAATTCCAAACGAATTTATTCATGGATAAACAAAACCAATACGAAACGTTTAAAACGCTTGATTATGAACAAAATGGAATCAAATATAAATTGTTTATCGATCCGATTAAAGATGAAAATGGTGAAACAAATTATATTTTTTCAATGGCTTCTTTACAACCAGTAGATGAAGCTGTGCGGATGGTAAAAGATTATTTTGTCTATATGATTGCGTTTGTTTTACTTCTTACAATTTTGGCGTCCATTTACTATTCAATAAAAATCGCAAAACCATTATTAAGAATAAACGATACAACTAGAAAAATAGCACACTTAGATTTTTCAGAACGAATTGAATATCATTCCAAAGATGAGATTGGTGATTTATCACAGAATATTAATTTGCTTTCAAATACGCTACATTCACATATTACTCAACTACAACAAGATATTGAGAAAGAAAAACAATTAGAAAACACTAGGAAAGAATTCATCTCAGGTGTTTCGCATGAACTAAAGACACCTTTAAGTATTATGAAAAGCTGTATTTCGATACTGAAAGACGGTGTTGCTAGTCATAAGAAGGACTACTATTTTGAAGCGATGGAAAAAGAAGTCGACAAGATGGATCTATTAATTGTCGATATGCTGGAACTAGCAAAATACGAGTCTGGAACGTATAAAATGAAAATGGAACCTTTTTTTATTGATAAAATAATTGATCATGTTTGTAATCAATTATCTTTAGAAATTGAGAAAAAGGAACTAACGGTTCATAAAGATTTAGCAACAATTGAAGTATTTGCTAATCAACATCGAATTGAACAAGTCATCACGAACTATATAACAAATGCGATCCGTTATACCCCTGTTCATGAAAATATTTATATTTCAACGACAATAGAAGATGATCAAGTGAAAGTGTGTGTGGAAAATAAAGGAACACACATTCCAAATGACCAATTAGATAAAGTCTGGGAACGTTTCTATCGTGGTGATACGTCTCGTCAACGATCAGAAGGTAGTACTGGGTTAGGTCTTGCCATATCAAAAAATATATTGGAACTACATGGTGCCCAGTATGGTGTCGTGAATACTTCTGATGGCGTACTGTTTTACTTTACCTTAAATAAAAATAGTTGAAAAAACTGCTCATTCGTTTCTTTCTGATTAATCGCCCTTTTGACCAGGGCGATTTTTTTGTTATAGCTAGCGTTCCCGAAAATTTTATCAATCTTTTAATAATCTTTATTTCATCTTCATCTAATCTTTATTTGAGGTGGGTATCTTACATTAAATGACGAAGAGAAATGGGAGATGAAGTAATGAAAAAAATATTGCCTTTAATGATGAGTTTAATCGTAATGTTTAGTCTGTCCGCATGCAGTAGTGGAAACACACAAACCAAGGAAAGCAAAAACACCGAACAAAATCGTTCAAAAAATAGTACTAATGATAATGGTAAAAAACAGAATAGAGAAGATCTATCGTTAAAGGTAAGTAAAGACGAGAAAAAAACGATAGTCATCTCAGTAATGGGAAATACACCATTCTTTGAAATGGCAAAAAAAGAATACGAAAAAAAGCATCCCAACATTACGATTCAGATAAAAGGATTTACGACAAAAAATATGTTGTCACCAGTTTTATTGGAGAAATATCTTAAAACGACATCGACAGAAGTTTTATCTGGAAAAGGTGCTGATTTATTTGTTTTGAATGACAGCAGTTTACCTGTGGATCGATTTGTTGATAAAAAAGCTTTTGTTAACTTAAATGACTATATTAATATCGATACTTCATTTGATAAAAATCAATATTATATGAATATCATTCAAAATTCCAAAATGAATGGTGGACTTTATGTATTACCTACTCGTTTTTACTTGAATGCTTTATTTGCGGATCAAGATGCGATTTCGAAAACTGGTGTCAAAATAGATGATAAACATAATTGGACATGGAGCCAGTTTGTTGAAGTTAGTAAGCAGTTAAAACAAAAAGGTTCACTTGAATTCGCTATGCAAGATAGTCCTGAATCAATCTTAAATACATTAGTATTTGAGGATAAAAATTTTAGTCAGCTTGTGAATATAGGGAAAAATGAAGCTTATTTTGATTCGAAATTTTTCACCGACTTATTAACGCAAGTAAAGGAATTGTATGACGATAATGTATTAACAGAACAGTATTCAGAGGATAGTACTTATTTTAGAAGTTCTCAAATCTATTCTCCAAAAGATTACTTTTTACGCTCAGCAGTTTTTTATAAGAATGCAACAATTTATCAAATGCCACATTCTTCTGACAAAGAATCAGGTGTTTCGTTTGTAGGTTACGATCGATATGCTATGAATTCTAATTCTAATGTGAAAATGGAAGCATGGGATTACTTAAAGTTTTTAATGTCTTATGATATGCAACTACAATCACAAACGGGTATGTTTCCAATTAATAAAGCTGCCAATGAAAAGGAATTTGCCGAATTGAAAAATGGAACAAAACTTGATAATCCAAAAGGTCGTCAGGTAACGATTTCAGAAGAAGCTCTTCAACCACTTAAGCAAATGATTACTGAAGCAAATACGCAAGTGAGATCGAATGACAAGATTCAAGCGATTATCTCAGAAGAATCGAAAAGCTATTTTAGTGGTCAAAAATCTGCGGAAAGTGTTGCGGATATTATACAGAACAGAGTAATGACCTACTTAAACGAGTAGAAGGATAAGAAATTTCTTGGAGACCATTTTTAAAATGGTCTCTTTTTCATATCCAAATTAATTATCTTTTAGTTTTTATGAATAGTAACAGACAGAATTTTAGTCTTTTTTATCCATTTTTATCAATCTTGATTGATTATTCATCTCATCTTTATCTCTTTTTAAGAGCTAATGGATATGCGTTTAAGGTATATAACCCAAATGAGCACTTTTCATTAAATTTTTGGAATGAACAACGTCTTTAAAATTGATAAATCTTCATTTCATCTTTATATAATTTTGATTTTGTCTTCATTCACAACTATTAGACTATTAAATATCAGCAAGATAAATATAAAGCTAAGGGGGAAATTTCATGAATCGAAAGAAAGATAAGTGGAAAAGAATTTTTTTATTATTGGTAATATCAATTTTAATGATAGTTTTAATCATGAACCTTCAAGAGAATGAACTAATAATAAATAAAGAACATTCAGCCCAAGCATCAAATGTAAATAGAAATAAAGTAAATACAACTTCTGAAAAGATAATAACTGGTAAAACAATTGTAATTGATGCAGGTCATGGTGGAATAGATATAGGTGCAAGTGGACAAAATGGAACAAATGAAAAAGATGTAACATTAACAATGGCTAAAAATATACAAAATGAGTTAGAGAAACGTACTGACGCTAATGTTATATTAACGAGAAATGATGATGTAAATATATCACTTGCAGATCGTGTAAAAATTGCAGATGAACAGAAAGCAGACTTATTTGTTAGTATCCATTTTGATGCATTTTTTACGATTGACGTTGAGGGGATTACAACGTATTATATGAAAAAATCGGACGAGCCTTTAGCAGCATTAATTCAAGATCATATTTTTAAAAACGGGTTGGATGCAAGAGATCGTGGTGTAAGTTTAGGGGACTACTATGTATTAAGAGAAAACTCAAGTCCAGCAATCTTACTTGAACTTGGATACATTTCAAATTCATCTGATGAAGCACGAATGACTTCAGAAGAATTTCAATCAAACACAACAAATTCAATAGTTGATGGGATGATTGACTATTTAAATAGTTAAAAAAGTATAAATTTAATTGAATAGAAACTGGATAGTGGACAATGATTTTATGTCTATCTTATACAACACTAGTAAATGAAGTACGGATAACCAAAAAGCCGATTTCCTATTAGGAACATCGGCTTTTCTATATAAACAAAATTAATTTTAGCCCTTTTTTAACTATGAAAAAAAGGGAACCTTTCCTAATATAAATACATCTTACTTTCGAAAGACAAAAAACAACAAAAGTAGAAATGGAGGCGAATTCTTGAATAAGAAGGAAGTTCTAGAAGTATGGATGGATAAGTACACACAACGTCTTGTTAGACTTGCTTATACTTACGTCAAAGATTGGCTAAAAGCAGAAGACCAAGTACAAGAGGCATTTATTAAGGCATTTAATTCAATGGACCAATTAAAGAATAAAGAAGAGCCATTTCCTTGGCTTGCAAGAATTGTTATTAATGAATGTAAGAGTTCGTTTAGAAAATCTTGGCGAGAAGTCATATCAGACTTTTTACCTGAAAGGAAACAAGAAAGCAGTGAAGAATCATATCTCCGAAGTGTTCAGGAAGAAGAGGTACATAACGCCGTCTATGATCTACCGAAACATTATAGTTTGCCTATTACTCTCTTCTATTTTGAAGAGCTTTCCATTCAGGAAATATCACAAATTTTAAATCTTAATATTGGGACAGTAAAATCTAGACTTGCCCGTGGTCGCCAATTATTAAGTAGGAAAATTAAGGAGGATGGATATGGAGGAAAGAGAATTAAGGTCAGCAAAAATGTACTTTAAACATAAGGTAGATATTGATAAATTTAAAAAAGATACATTTAAAAAATTAGATAGAAATAATCATAACCAACAAACTAATATGGAAGAAAAGAGAAAGAACAGATACCCTAAGTGGATGCTTGCTTCAGCTGCTTCAGTAATGATTATTGGTACAGCTTTTACTTTCGGTGGTACATACATTGTGGATGCTGCTGAAACATTAATCAATCAATTATTTGGTTCGAAAGAAAATTTAATGCAAGTTTATCCTGATGAGCCTAAAGAAGAATATAGTTACTTCGAACGGCACTTAGAAATAGCAGAAGAGAATTTAACAGAAGAAGAGTTCAACCATTATAGTCAATTATTTAAAGAACAGTTCGAGATAAAAAGTAAGTTACAAAAAGAAAATAGAGAGCCTAATGAAGAAGAAGCAAAGAGATTACACCAAATTAAAGAATTACAGCAATCTTACGAAAATAAATTTGCACTAATCGAAGCCCAACAGTTGGTAAGTTACCCTATTACAAAACCAACATATATACCCGAAGGATATAAACAAGTTAACGAAAGTTTCTATCTTGCAGAAAAAGATATTGGTGATGATCCAACTGTTGAATTAGAGTATAGCAAAGGAGAGTTTGGGTTTTCGACATCTCAGCAGGAAATAAATCAAACAAATGATTTAGAATATTTGTGGAGGAATTTTGAAAAATCCGAATCCTATTCTTTAAATGGATTTGAATTTGTTTATGTAAACTCTGAAGAAATGAACAAGACTGGTATGAGGGTAACTGTTCCAGAAAAAGGATACAAAATCACACTGATTGCAGATAAATTGTCAAAAGAAGAAATGGAAAAAGTATTGCTGTCTATGATAGAAAAGTAAATGGACTTTTCAATATGGAGGGCATCTGAACGGCTATCTGGACTATAATCGGGGCAGAATAGGAAAAGATTTCTCGGAAAACTCTATTGTTTTTTCTGACAATTCAAAGGCCAAAAAAGAGAGAAAAGCGGAAAAAAATGAGAGCAAACATGCAGGAAATCGGGGTTTTGTGCGAAAACTTTATTTGGACAGCGAACGGTGGAATGCGGGTGTGCGGGGGATTTTTTGTTAGATCCTTTTTTATTACTGAACAAAAAGAAGGCAACTAACCCTTTAGGGAGTTACCTATTTACTTTTTTGCTATCCGATTTATCACGAAGTAGTATAAAATTAAATGTACCGGTGGTTTTGTTGGGACTGAATTAGGATTATCTGCATCAATTGTGCAAGCAGCAATAATATAGCATATTTTTGTCGTTTGAGTATTTAGGGTTATAAAAGTCAAAGCATGGAAACTCTAATTACATCTGCGTATTACTATCGCTTTAATACTAAGGCACAGGTCGAGGAAGAAGCAAAGATTGAAATAAGATAGATTGGTATGATTAGTCCCTGTTGCTTTAGAGTACAGGTACTAATTTTAAAAAATTGGAGGTTTATTGTGGATAATAACGATATATTAATTCGATTGAGATATGCAATGGAAATAAAAAATAAAGAAATGGCAGAGATATTTAAACTTGGCTCTGTTGATGTAACAGTACCAGATGTAATAAAGATTCTCTCAAAATCAGACGACTATGATGCTGAAAGTGACGATCAAATAAAATGTAATAACAGTATGTTAGATTCATTCTTAAATGGTTTTATTATTTTTAAAAGAGGAAAACAAGAGCCCAAACCAGGACAGCCTGATATGCCAGAACCGACTATAAAGAAAAGTGCAAACGTTAATAATCTCCTATTAAAGAAAGTAAAAATAGCATTAGCATTAACTACTGACGATATGCTGGATATATTCGAAAAAGCAGGAATTACGGTTTCAAAAGGAGAACTCGGCGCTTTCTTAAGAAAAGAAGGGCATAAGAATTATAAAGAGTGCGGAGATAAATACGCCAGGAATTTCTTAAAAGGGTTGGCTGTCAAGTATAGGGGATAATTAATTTTACAGGTGATGACATGATACATACCTACTTAGGTGAGACCATACGTTTTGAGATCAAGTATAAAAATCGTACCTCTATAGGAATTACGATAGATAGTTATGGAAATTTGGAAGTCCAGGCTTCGAAAGGGACACCTGATGATAGAGTGCTTCAGTTATTAGAGGAAAAATGGGATCTTATTCAGCAAAAATTAAAAGAAATAAAGGGTAGACTGCTGGGGCCTCAGAAAAAGGTGTATGAGTATGGTGAGAGTTTTCTTTATTTAGGAAACACCTATCCCATAGAAATCTTTCAAGATATAAATATAACGCAAGAACATGTAGTGTTTAAAGAAGAAACGCTACATATATATATAAGGCAGCCTGACACTGAAAAAATAAAACAAGCTTTAAAACGATTTTATTACCAGCAGTGTAAGGCTTTAGTGGAGAAGAGCATATCCTCCTATCAAAGCAACTTCAAAACAAAGCCACGTTCTTTTCGTATCTCGGATAGCAAAACTACTTGGGGAACCTGTGATTCAAAACTGCAGTTAACATTCAATTGGAGACTGGCAATGGCACCACGGGAGGTAATCGACTATGTAGTCGTTCACGAAATGTGCCATATGGTTCATCTTAACCATGACCGATCCTTCTGGCGTCTTGTTGGAAAAATACTGCCTGATTATAAGGAAAAGGAAAACTGGTTAACTTTTTCAGGTTGGAAAATGACTGTTTAGCAGTCCTATTACCAATTACAAAATGCAAATTTAACAAAAAAATAAAATGAGAATGATACTTTTCCCTTACACAATGATTTTTGAGAGGTACCTTTTTTATTAATAACAGTTAATCATTGTGGGAAGGAATAACTCACCAGCACCCTTTGTGTTGCCACATACACTCTGGACATGTGGATTGCGTTGCGTTGATAGAATTACTAAAAGAATAAGCAGTTGGATTCGAGAATCTATAAAAGATTCTCGGATTTCCATCTGCCTTAATTTCAATACGATCTATTAAACGATGAAGGATTTCAGGAGTTAATTCCTTGTGTAAAAACTACCCAATCATAATTTTACCCTTTGGATAACGGAAAGCATCTGGATTTCGGCGGATGGTTATGGCAAAGGCAATCGTCAATGGACCAACTCTTCCTGCAAACATGGTAAAAATAATCAGCACCCTGCCAATAGGTGATAATTCAGGAGTCAATCCCATAGATAGTCCGACGGTACCAAATGCAGATGTCGCCTCAAATAATATCATGAGAAAATCTTTACCTGGTTCGGTAATGGTTAATAGCATTGTAATGATCAAAACTAGAAATAATCCAATGACCGATACTGTCAGAGCCTTATAAATCGTTTCATAAACAACTCGCTTTCGATAAAAAGTAGCATCCTCTTTTCCGCGGATCTGGGACCATACTGCTCCAAGTAAGGTTGTAAAGGTAGTTGTTTTAATACCGCCTCCCGTCGAACCAGGTGATGCTCCAACAAACATCAGAAAGATAATCAATAATAGGGATGTTTGGGTCAAGTCCGGAATATTTAGTGTATTCGAACCTGCTGTTCTAGGGGTTACGGATTGAAAAAGAGATGCAAGAATTTTCCCAGTAAAAGATAAAGGTTTTAATGTTTTTTCATTAGAAAACTCTAATAAAAAGATTAAAATCGTTCCAGTTGCCACCAAAATTGCGCTAGTAATCAAGACGATTTTTGTGTGTAAAGATAATCGTTTCACTTTTCTAAACTCAAATAGTTCATTCATGACAATAAATCCAATCCCACCAAGGGTTATTAATATACAAACCGTTAAAGTAACTGTGGGATCGTCTACATAACCAGTTAAGCTGTGAAATTCCCCCATTAAATCGAAGCCCGCATTGTTAAAATTAGAAATGGAATGGAAAATTCCATAATAAATCGCTTTATTGAGGGGCATATCGAATGAGAATCGAGTTGCTAATAAAACAGCTCCCAGCAATTCTATCAAAGCAGTGAAAATCAAAATACGCTTCGCTAACCTTACAATCCCTTCCATTGATAAATTATTTAATGATTCTTGAAGTAAAATCCTTCCCTTCAAGGAAATCTTCTTTCCAATAAGGAAGGCAAATAAGGTGCCAAACGTCATAAATCCAAGCCCGCCCACTTGAATCAAAGACAAAATCACCAATTGTCCAAACAACGTGAAGGCAGTTCCAGTATCCACTACCACAAGTCCTGTTACACAGGTAGCTGAAGTCGATGTAAAGAGGGCATTGAGAATGGAAAGACCCTTTCCATCCACTGTTGAAATTGGCATAGTCAGCAATAAGGCCCCAATGAGGATGATGGTACCGAATCCTAATACAAGAATTTTAGGTGGGTCCAAGTAAAATTTTTTCCTCAACGTTTTTCCTCCAGACATAACTAGATTTTTTCAATTACATGAAATACCTAATGTAAATATAAACGGTAGAAATGATAATGGACACGATCATTAGTGGAAAGCCTACGGCTAAAAACTTAATGAAAGAAATTTGATGACCTTCCTTAGCGGCTATTCCGGCTACAACTAGATTCGCACTCGCACCAACCAATGTACCGTTCCCACCAAGACAAGCACCAAGTGAAAGACTCCACCAAAGAGGCTCTGAATGGGAAATTCCTAATTGACCCATTTCATTGATTAAGGGAATCATCGTCGCAACAAAAGGAATATTATCAACAAATGCAGAAATAATCGCACTCATCCATAAAACGAGAAAAGTAGTAGGTTTTAATTCTCCCCCGGTCCATGACATGGCTTTCTTGGCTAATGCTTCAATTAAACCTGTTTCCACAAGGCCGCCTACAATAACAAATAACCCAATAAAAAAGAACAAGGTTGTCCATTCTATCTTTTCCAAAGCAACATGCAAAACTTTCTCTCCAGTTAGCAAGAGTAAGATAAATGCTCCTAGCAAGGCAATGGTGGCCGTTTCGAAATGTATGAATTGATGGGCAAAAAAACCGCCAATTGTCATAACGATGACAAATAGACATTTAGCTAATAAACCTTTATCCTTTATTTCCTGTTTCGCATCTTTTCTTAAAAGATGATTTTTTAATTCATGCGATGACTTTAACTGTTTCTTGTAAATCAGCGTGAGCAGGAAGACTGTAACAATCAAAATAATCAGAATTACAGGGGTTAAATTATTAATAAATGCCATGAAGGTTAATTCTTTTACTGCACTGCCAATCATGATATTAGGAGGATCACCAATCATTGTAGCTGTCCCGCCAATATTAGAAGCTAAAACCTCTGAAAGCAAATAGGGTATCGGAGGAACTTTCAATTGATTTGTAATGCTTAATGTTACCGGCACGACAAGGAGAACGGTTGTTACATTATCAAGGAAAGCGGAAGCGAATGCTGTAAACAGGCTTAATACGACAAGAATTTTTATTGGTTCCCCTTTCACTTTTTGTGCTGACCAGACGGCGATAAATTCAAAGACTCCTGTCTGCGCTGTGATACTAACAATGATCATCATCCCGATCAATAATCCAATTGTATTAAAATCGATGTGGTGAATGGCTTCATTCTGCTTAAGAACGCCAAAAGCAACCATTAATAAACCACCGAACATTGCAACAATCGTTCGATGGATTTTTTCAGAAATGATGATTACATAAGTGATTAAAAAAATAGTTAAGGCAATAATAGCTTGGGATCCCATCATCGACGCTCCTTTAAGATAATTATTGTTAATAGTTTGTGCAAAAATAGGAAAAAAACTACAGTAACTCTTAGTAAGCTTTATAAAAATGTGGCTAGGTTTTGTTTGGGTGAACACCTGCCAGAAAACCGAAGGACCACAGAAGTCTGCTCGTCCATAGTAGGAGAAAGATACGCTGTTTCCTAAGCGAGCGCTGCGGTCGGACTTGTGCGTCAGGTTGATAGACTACTTTCTTTGATAAATTTTTCCTCCAATAAATTTTTTTGTAATAAAATCTTTTCACTATTTGTGTAGGAATATATTCTAGATGAATTGAAATAAACCTTCTTAAACATAAAACTCCATAAACAGACGAAAGGAAAGGGTGATCGACCCTTGACCTTAGTGAAAGTATGAACAATTTCTGAACATATATATAATAGATAAAAATAGAGGACAGGTGTCCTTTTGGGTGTATAATTCTCGAGATATAATTTGATTAAAGGAGGAGATATAGTATGGAGGATTTGATAGCAGCAATTGATATGGCGCCAAAGCCTCAAAAGGCTTATTTGAAGCAATTGTTTAAACACATCCCCATAGCTAGTCGTTCCTGTCGTATTGTTGAGTTGAAAGCGAATACAAAATTTGTATCGGCAAACGAACCCTGCAATGCAATTTGGGTGTTAATTGAGGGGCGAGTAAGAGCAACGGAAGAGCAAATTTCAGGTGATGTTTATGTTTTTACTGAGTTCCAGGCACCAGAGTTGTTCGGCGAAATGGAGGGATTTGCAGGAATCTCTTATTACAGAGTAACTTTAGTGACTGTCACGGACTGTAAATTTATCGTCATGCCGATGAACAGCTTCTTAAACTGGATACGGAATGATTCGGAGGCGTTGTTTTTACGAGTACGCTCTCTTATGAGCCGCACTCTGGAAGAGACAAAAAACAATCATACCTATTTGTTTCTTGACGGATTCGACCGCCTAATGCTTTATATGACACAATATTACAGAAAGCATGCAAAAAACAAAACATGCACTATGCAAATCAAAAGACAACAGATTGCAGAGGAAACGGGTTTCAGCACAAAAACAGTTAACCGATCGATCAGAAAGCTTTCAGACAACGGGCTAGTTACAATAGATGGAAGGAAAATCATCATATCCGAAAGACAATACGACCAACTTTTAGAATTGATTGATAAAAAGATAAGTCATTAATTCAGTCAAAGTAAAGAGGGAGTGTGAAGTATGACTAACGTTTTAGAAATTGTCACATCAAGAAAACTGACGTACGAGCAAAAGGTAATGTCACTTGCACATGCTGCAGAAGATACTCTGTCCATAATGAGTATTCCAGAGAAAGCCAGATATTATTTTGATATTAAGGCAATAGATGATCTGTATGAGGGGCATGCGCCTTATCGCCCGCGCTATATTATGCCTGATTATGAGAAGTTTATTAAAAATGGCAGCGAGTTTTTACGGATTAGTCCACCGGAGGATTTGGATGAATTGTTGAACTCCTTAATGATTCTTTATAGGCATGTTCCGTCTATTACGGGATTCCCGGTTTATCTCGGCAACATTGATAAGCTCATTGAACCATTTTTGGAAGGAGTTAGTGATGAGGAGGCAAAGAAAAAGCTTCGCTTATTTTTAAATTTCCTAGATCGCACTATTACCGATTCTTTCTGTCATGCTAATATTGGTCCGGAGCCAACTCGGGCAGGAAAGCTAATACTGGAGTTGGAAAAGGATTTGCAGAATGCAGTTCCTAACTTTACGCTGAAATATGATCCGGATATTACTCCTGATGACTATGCAGAACTAGGAATTTACACCAGCTTATTCTGTGCCAATCCTGCCATATGCAATCATAAGGTGCATAAGGAAACCTATTCATCTGATTACGGTATTTCTAGCTGTTACAATATTTTGCCAATTGGCGGTGGTGCCTATACGCTTTCCCGTATCACTCTGCCTGGACTTGCAAAGGTTGCCACAAGTATTGATCAATTCTTAAATCAGCTGCTTCCAGAATGTCTGCTAGAATTGGGAAATTACATGAATCAACGTGTGAGTTTTTTGGTTGAAAAATCTGGCTTCTTTGAGACTTCTTTCCTTGTTAAGGAAGGTTTAATCCATCCGGACAATTTTATTGGTATGTTGGGAATTACCGGTCTGGCTGAGTGTGCAAATCTTCTGATGGGGGATAACGGTAAACGCTATGGGCACGATGTCGAGGCTGACAATCTTGCTGATACAATAATGACTATTATTTCAGATTTTGCCGCACAGTTCCCAGCTAAGTATTCTAAAATTTCTAATGGGCGTTTTATGCTTCATGCGCAGGTTGGTATGGATTACGATCTAGGAATCACTTCAGGTGTACGGATTCCTGTAGGTGATGAACTGGAGAATGTTTACGATCATCTGCGTCATAGCGCACGATTCCATAGGCTCATTACGACTGGCTGCGGAGATATTTTCCCGTTTGAAACCACTGGTCGAAATAATCCTGGTGCTATTCTTGATATTGTAAAAGGAGCATTTTCATTAGGTGCAAAATACATTAGTTTTTACGAGGAGAATAGCGACTTGGTGCGTATTACCGGTTATTTAGTAAAACGTAGTGAGATGGAAAAATACCGAAATGAGCAGATAGTTCTGCAAGGTACTACACATCTTGGTGCCCCAAATTACGATCATAACCGCCTTGAAAATAGAAAGGTAAGGGGAGTATGACCAGGGCTCCTGTAAACAAGATTATCCCCTTAAGCCTTGTAGATGGGCCGGGTAATCGTACTTCTATATTTTTACAAGGATGCAACATATCCTGTGCCTATTGCCATAATCCTGAAACTCAAGCTGTATGCAATCACTGTGGCATTTGTGTAAGCGGTTGTCCTTCGGGTGCATTGACGATCGTTGGCAGCCGTGTAAAGTGGGACCCTGAAATATGTAAGCTCTGCGACCAATGTATTAAAGTTTGTCCGACTTTCGCCTCACCGCGTGTGAGAAATATGAGTCCAGAAGAGGTCTTTCAGGAGATTCAAAAGAATATTCCATTTATACGAGGGATTACTGTATCGGGAGGTGAATGTACCCTTTACCCTAATTTTTTGAAGGAACTGTTTGCCATAGCTAATGAAAATGGACTTACATGCTTAATTGACAGCAATGGTACGACAGATTTCAGCCGCTTTCCCGAATTGATGCAGCTTTGCAATGGTGTCATGCTGGATGTGAAGGCTTGGGATGAACAAATTTACAAAAAACTAACTGTGGGCGCTACTAATTCGATCGTTAAGAAGAATCTTCAATATCTTGCAGATTGTAACAAATTAGAGGAATTACGAATTGTGTGCCTGCCGGGTGAGGTTGACGCGGAGGCCGTCATTAGTGGAATTGCGCAGACAATTGGTGAAAAAGCCTGCAGCGTGAGATTAAAACTTATTAAGTTTAGGCATTATGGGGTAAAGGGGCGTTTACAAAATACTCCCTCTCCAGACGACGCATATATGCAGAAACTTTTGCAGTTGGCTGTCGGATTTGGTTTCGAAAAGGCTGTCATAGTTTAATAGTAAGTTGGTATAGAATATCCTTATCAGCATTTTTAAAATCAGAATAAAAACAATTGAACGAATATTCAGTTTTATTTTTAATATCCATAAAAAATCTTGGTTCAGCACCAAAGCTCATCGGGAGGAAGAAATGACTGTTAAATCACGACTTAAAATTATGATGTTTCTTCAGTTTTTCATTTGGGGATGTTGGCTTGTTACTCTTGGCTCGTATATGATCAATCATTTACATTTTACTGGTATGCAAGTTGGACTTGTTTATAGTTCAACAGGGCTTGCTTCACTTCTTATGCCAAGTCTAGTTGGAATTATTGCAGATCGTTGGATAAAGGCAAATAGATTATATGGAATTTGCCATTTCCTTGGTGCGATTGCCTTATTTACAGCTGCACGGATTTCAGACCCTGACCTCATGTTTTGGGTGATGCTTTTTAACTCAATGGTTTACATGCCGACGATTGCTTTATCTAATACTATTTCATATTCAAGCCTGGAAAAAGAAGGACTCGATGTAACGAAAAATTTCCCATCTGTTCGTGTTTTTGGGACAATTAGTTTTATTCTTGCCATGTGGACAATTAGTCTAGGGAAACTGGAGTTAAGCAACATCCAGCTATACATTGCTGCTGGAGCTTCGATCTTACTTGCGCTGTATTCATTCATGTTACCTGACTGTCCAACATCAAATGTCAAAAAGGACAAGTCGTTAGTAAGTCTTTTGGGACTAGATGCTTTCGTATTATTTAAACAAAAGAGAATGGCAATATTTTTCGTGTTTGCTATGCTGTTAGGTGCTGCCCTGCAGATAAACATTACATTTGGCGACCCATTCTTACATGACTTTGCTCTAAACCCTAACTATAAAGATAGTCTTGTTGTTAAATATCCAGCGATATTATTATCAATGGGACAAATTTCAGAAGTATTCTTTATTCTTGCCATTCCATTTTTCTTACGGAAACTTGGGATTAAGAAGGTAATGCTGCTGAGTATGGTGGCATGGACATTACGCTTTGTTTTCTTCGCTTATGGAAACCCATCTAGCGGCGGGTTCTTCTTATTGCTATTATCAATGATTGTGTATGGTGCGGCATTTGACTTCTTTAATATTTCGGGATCTATGTTTGTAGAAAAAGAAGTGGATCATCGAATTCGTGCGAGTGCACAAGGCTTATTCATGACAATGGTCAACGGAATCGGTACCTATTTAGGTGCTGTTATTAGTGGAAAAATAGTGGATTATTTAACAGTTGATGGGGTGAAAGACTGGCAAAATATCTGGTTAGTTTTTGCAGCGTATACCATCATTCTCGCAGTCATTTTTGTGGTAAGCTTTAGATACAAAAATGACCGTGATACAATGAAAAATGTGAAGGCAGCTGCGTGAATCATAGTTTCATTTTATATATCATCCTCTTCTATTGATTAAGTGTATGTATTTAGTGGACCCAAAACATAAAAAAATCTATCCAAAACCCGAATAAAAAGTTATTCGGGTTTTTCTGTTTCCATAATAAAATTTCGGTACCAAAACGAATCAAACGAAATCTTGACCGAGATCAACGGGAGATACTCTCTTGAGACCTTCGGTTTTTTTCTGTAGAATGAGAAAAAAGTCGAAATAAAAGTCCGATTAATAAAGTTTATGTGAGACTAATCCGTTCATCGGAAATGCCCTTAAGATAGTAAAAAAGGTTTTCACGGTAATGTCTATTATTTTTTTGATCATTACGAGGAGAAAAAAGCGAGAAAAATAACTAATCATAAAAAAACTTTTTCGACTCCATATGAATAAGGAGGATCAATACAAGAGGATGAAATTTTCAAAGTTAGGTATTATAGTGCTATTTAGCATAATTATAGGAGGAATTGTAGGGTTTTTGACATGGGGTTTTTTAGCTGTTACTTCTTTTACAACTCACTTTTTATGGGATACCTTACCAAAGACCCTTCATTTTAAAAATTGGACCCTATTACTGTGTTTGGTTGGAGGCGTTCTGGTAGGTTTATGTCAAAAGTACTTTGGTAATTACCCGCGTAATATGGAGGATGTATTAGCAGAATTCAAGGAAACCAAAAGAGTTGATTATAGGTCAGTACATAAGAGTACATTGACTGCACTTTGTGTTCTTTCTTTTGGAGCCAGCCTTGGTCCTGAGGCGGCTTTAGTTGGTATAATAGGAGGTCTTTCTACGTGGGCAGGAGACACTCTTAAATCTTTAGTTAAGAAAAAATCAGTTTTAAATAAATATGGAGAAATAATAATTGAGTATAGTATTGAGGCTACAATTGGCATGATTTTTAGAGCACCACTCTTTGGGGCTACTACCTTCTTTGAGGATAAAAAAGATTTAAGACGTTTAAAGCTGATAAAAATAATTGTTTATTCAATAACTACTGTTGCGGGTTTTGGTGTATTTATATTTTTATCAAAAATAGATTACAGAAAAATTTCTTTAGTTGATTTTGGTTCAGCAGTAGTAGGTAAAAATGAAATTATAGCCATAATACCACTAATCCTTATAGGAGTATTATTTGCCTTATTATATGAGTTTTTTGGAAAAATTCTTCATAAGGTATTTAAATCGCTTGAAAATTATAAAATAATTAAAGCTGTAATTGGTGGATTAGTATTAGGATTAATAGGTACTATTCTTCCTACAATGTTATTTTCAGGGGAGCATCAGCTAACAGAATTACCAGCAGAATGGAAAGATATGTCGATTTATTTATTGTTGATATCTGCTATTGTAAAGTTATTCATAACCGAATTTTGTTTAGCAAGTGGTTGGCGTGGAGGACATATATTTCCTGTTATTTTCGCAGGAGCAAGTTTAGGATATGGAATGGCATTGTTATTTCCGATAGATCCAATAACATCCGTTGCCATTGTAACTACTTCACTCACAAGTGGAATAATGAAAAAGCCAATAGCAGCGGTATTAATATTAATCATTCTATTCCCAATAAAGCTAATTATACCGATGATAGTAGCAGCATATTTGCCAATATATATATTTAAGTACAAGAATAACTTAATGCAAAAATCATATTAATGCTTATTACTATCAGCTTTCTATCCAAACACATGTAGTGTGCATCTCGTTATTTATTTTAAAGAAAGTCAACTGAAACTTGAAAGGTTCGAAAGGAGATTGGTTAATCTTTTGATTTTCAAAGCATTATGTGACTTAGTAACATGCCAGATATCAATGGAACATAAATAAGATGACCCCCTGTACAGAAATCATCTTATTTGTGTGGCCTGTCCTTTTTTTAAATGTCATTTACAAAGGTACATTTTACTTAGGGCGTTGCCTTTGTACGTTTCTAGTAACGGATTAACAAAGCTGTATTAAATATGAACTGTCACTGTTATTATAAAGTTCCAGCTGTAATAATAGCTGCATTAGCATTGATTCTTCCAAATTGATATAATGTTCCAGAACCAGGTACGTCATCTGTAGACGATTCTATTGCTAGACGTATTGCTTGGTTGCTCAATAATGGAAAAGTGGCCTTTATCAAAGATGCAAGGCCTGATACAAATGGAGCAGCTTGGGATGTTCCATTTAAAGAGCCAAAATTTATGCACCCAATGACATTCGTATGGGTTGGACATGTTGAAAAGATGCCTACACCTGGAGCAGCAACATCAACTCCATCCCCAAAATTCGAAAAAAATGCTTTTAGGTCGTTCTCATCCGTTGCAGCAACACTAATCACATTTACATATGCAGCAGGAAACGATGGTGTGTTAGTATTATCATTTCCTGCTGAAGCAACTATTACCACTCCTGTATTCCAAGCAAAATTGACTGCGTCTTCTAGAGCTTGTGACCCTCCTGGCCCTCCAAGGCTCATATTGATGACGGCTGCTCCCGCATCTGCTGCATCAACGATTCCAGAAGCAATCCAACTAAATAAGCCAAAACCATCATCACCTAATACTTTTATATTCCAGAGATCCCCTGAGTTAAAGCTTGTCCCAGCTCCAAATACGAGATTATTCGTAATAGCTCCAGCAATTCCAGCAACATGTGTACCATGACCAAAAAGATCATCAACAGTTGGTGAGTTTGTGAAATTGACATTTCCTAGTGATTTTCGCAGCTAAGTCTGGATGATTTTGGTCAATGCCTGTATCAAGAATGGCTATAGCGATATTTGCGGATGTAATTACAGCTCTACACCATGCCTCTGGTGCTTTTATTTTTTCAAGACCCCATTGGAAATCGAATTTTTCATCATTAGGAATAATTCTTCTACAACCGGTTGCTTGAGCAATTTGGTCAATTTCAACATAACGTACTTTCGTGCTTGCAGAATATTGGGTTAAATAGAAACCAACATTTTGTGCAGGTACAGTTACAACCTCTGCATGCAACTGGTCTATTGCTTGGACTAAAGTTGCTCCCATCATTTTGTGGACTTCTTCGCGTTCTTCCTTTGTAACATTTGGGTAAAACCCAACAATTAAACGTTGAGCTGTATTTGCCAAATAAGAACATCTCCTTTAAATAGAATATTTTTTTAATAGAATGAGGAGAAAATAATTATTCTTGATATTTTGCAGTTCAACAATTGGAAATAGGGACCCCATTTTAAAAAAATAAAATCCTCTAATCGATTTAGTTGTCACGTCCAACCTTCTCCTTCCTCCACTATCAATAAATTCAAACTGAATTACATTGGTGTGGACAATCTTTACACACTTCAAAAATGGGTTCATGTTTATTCAAACAGGATTGAGGATGATGTCTAAACTCCACACCGATAGGAGTGGTGCTGGTACAACTATTATCGTGCCAACGGGGGGCCATTTTGGAAGCCTTTTCGCATTTTTCAGTATTCTGCAATCTGGCCAGATAATTGAACAAGACCCTTTAAAGGAAACTGGATATTTATGTTAAAATCTAGATTAGTTGTGAAGGATTGTACTTAAACAAAAGGTAGAAGATTAGTTCAACAAGGTTTTTAAAATTTTTGAATTACTAAATAAAACTTTTATTAGAGATAAACGTCTAAACATCGAAGTTCTTAAAAAAGAGGGGGATGAATGTGTCGGATATTAGGAATAGAGAAATCATAAAATGGTATGAGGATTTTAACGAACCTATTTTTAAGTTTATTTTTATGATGATACAAGATTATCAACAAGCAGAAGATTTAAGACACGAGACTTTTTTAAAGGCATATATTCATTATGATTCATATAGGCGTAAATCCAATCCAAAAACATGGCTTTTTAGTATAGCTCATAATTTAACAATTGATTTTATCCGAAAACGTAAGCCGATCTTGCTTTTTAAAGAAGCATTTTTCTTTAAGAAGGATACCAATCCGTTACCTGACGAAATGATTCAAATTAAGGAAAGTTCATATGAACTTTATAAAGCATTAGGTGTAATTAAAGATTCATATAGGGAAGTTATTATATTACGGAAAATTAAAGAGTTCTCTATTGAAGAAACAGCCGAAGTTTTAGGTTGGTCTGAAAGTAAGGTTAAGTCAACACTTTATAGAGCTATCCCTGTATTGGAAAAGCAATTGTTAAAGGAGGGGTATTTGCGTGAAGGAACAATATACAAGAAGTTTATTGGATACTGAATTATCTAATTTAGAGGCAGATATAGTATGGAAAAACTCCCAAAATGATGAATTAAAACATAAATTGTTAACGGATATAAATAAACTTTCCTTAAAAGCCAAGCTCAATAAAATATTTGTTTTTCCTGTAAGGATGTGTGCAGTGGCTGCCATTTTTGTCATAGCTTTTGTTCTTGTAAAACAGGAAGATTCCAATGTTAGCCATTCGTCACGAAGTTCTTATCCTAATGGAGTAAACACATCCGAGCAACAGACTCAAGATAAAGATGTATCCGTTACTTTCTCAAGGGAAGACCAAGAGTTGTTCAAAATAGTAAACGGCATGAAGTCACTCGTTTTGACAGAAGAAGCAGTCATCCCTTCTAATGTAATCATTCCTTCAATCATAGGAGAACCAAAGATTACCGCAACTAAAGATAATAATCGTGTCCTAGTGAGTGTAACTTATCCTGTTAAAGGAGATAAATTCCTATCCATTAATACTACTATTAATAAACAAGGTTCTGCGAAGCTTGCATACGAATCGTTAGTAAAAAGGTACTCCAGTTTTAAATCTTTGTTAACCATTGGAAATCATCAAGCAATTCTTCCAAAACTAGTCGAAGCAGATGGGGGTCCTCAGTTAATCATGGTCAGTAATGAATTTATCTATTATATTTCGGGTGGACAAAGTAGTGATGATCTTATTAAAATGGCTAAATTAATCAGTTTTAATAAATAGTAATAGTAATAGTAAATTGTATTATTGTTGAAAAAAGTCGTTTACTTGATAAAAAAGTTGTTTACTTGATAAAAAAGTAATTTACTGATGTCCTCTATCAAAATAGGGGGCATTTTTATTTTGTATCTTAATCCTGTGTTATTCAGCAATCTAGGCTAGGGAGAATCCTGAAATTGTGAAGTTTTGTACTTAAACTAGCTGGAGGTTAGCTTAAAAAGAACAGGACAATCAATATACTATGTAGAATATAATAAGGTAACATTGTATGAAGATTTAGAAAAAACAGTAAATAAAAATTAGGAGTGTTTGTTATGGTTCATGCAAAAGATGTTTTATCGGATCAGTTGTTGGCAAATGCTAATGACCCAAGTTGGTATCTACCATTTTCAGATTCAGTAGAAAGATTGTCTGAGGAACATGCATTTTGGAAGCCAAACGAAGAAAGTAATAGTATTGCTGAAATTGTGCAGCATTTACTATATTGGAATCAAACATGGCAAACAAGGTACCAAAAATCTCACGTTGATGCTGTGCCTTCAATAGGAAATAATAATAACAGCTTTATTATTCCTGAAAATCATACTTTTGCTGACTTAAAAAAACAACTATTAGAGGTGCTTATACGTTGGCAAGAGTTATTATCTGAAGAAAAAGTTGAGAGAGAAGTTAATGGTTATCCTGGACACGTGAAATGGTGGGCAATACTGGGAAATGTGTCAACTCATAACGCATATCACATTGGTCAGATCATTTATATCCGGAAGTTGCAAAATAGCTGGAAAATAGATGCAGGAGTAGATAAATAAATAAAAGTTGCACTAGTGCCTACTTGTAAGAGTTAAACATCCAGCTGCTAATTTGGTGGCCTTTTTTGTTATTGAACTAAAAGGAGTTTAGTTGAACAGTGGTTTCTGATATACGAGGTGACATTGTAGGATTGAAATAAAGTTACGATGTTTATAAAAAAGATACGAAGTTTAAAATAAAGTTGCGACGTTTATAATTTTGCAAAAAGTGATTATCACACAGCGGGAAATTCGTTAGAATCGGGATATAGCCTTTCAAAAAACACAAGAACCCCGAATAGGTCCACTTTTTCTAAAAGTGTCCAATATTCGGGGTTCAGTTCAATCAAGTTGTTTCCCCTTTTTAATTTTCCCAGCTTACTTCAATAATCACCTAAAGAATTGAACTTGACATGATTACTTTGATTTTAAAATGTAGTTTACTTAGTCGGTGTGAGCGACGGCGCTGATTTCGATCAGTTGCTCTGGGGATGCCAAGTAAGTCACGCCGATGAGGCTGCCGGCCGGCCGATGTTGTCCCACGTATTCCTTGAACAGCCGGAGGACTGGTTCGAAATGCTCTTGCGCATTTGTTAAATAGATATCCATATAAGCGAGGTTGGACTTCGTGACACCAAATCCCTCCAGTACGCGATCGAGATTTTCAAGCGTCTGTCGGGTCTGTGCTTCGATATCGCCCTCGCCAATGAACGCACCCTCCATATCGTGGGAAAATTGCCCCGAAATGTAGATAGTGCCGTTGACGCTGTAACCTTGGGTAATACCGTGATCCCAAAGACCGTGATCGTAGGTTTTAACATTAGTCATTTTTTCTCTCCTTTACTTCAAAGTAATGTCAGTATAAAATGAACGCAAACAAAAAAATAGTACGCACTTTTTTGATAGGTACTACCAGAAAGGATAGTGTAAATATGAGTATGGCTGACTATAAAGAAAAGGGTAATATTCAAGAGACACCTTTTGGTTATACAATATCAGTGATTGGTGGTAAATGGAAAATGCTTATTATTTACCTCCTAGCAGAAAACCAACCAGTTCGCTTTAATGATTTGAAAAGAAAAATAGGAGCTATTACTTTTAAAACATTGAGTTCACAACTTAAAGAATTGGAAGCAGATGGGATTGTTAGACGGAAAGAGTATCCTCAAATTCCCCCTAAAGTTGAGTACAGTCTCACACATAAAGCAGAAACTCTATTACCTGTTTTGGAACAGTTATGTGAGTGGGGAGTAAAAAACCGCAATAATTAAGTTCCTTCTGTATAGCTGATGAAATTAATAGCATCATCCGTTCCAAAACCGCGGAAGTTTTTTTACGAGAGCAATTAGAAAACAGTGGTTTTAATTCTTTGTTCATGACAGAGGCGTTTGTGGAATATGGCTCATTGAAATGATCAAACTATTTTATAAAAATCTCATACTTCACAAAATGCAATTATTTCATTTTGATCAATCTTTTTTCAAAATGGATTCTTTTAATTTGCCGTAAAATGCAGCTTCATTCGATATTTTTAATCAAACTTTATTTAAAACCAGCAGACATAGGGGAACAATAATCTCTAATATTGGTTTATAAAGGGGATTATTGATGAAAAAAATATTTAGGTTTTGCTGATATTACTGGAGATGGTATTAAAGAGTATCTATTTGGTGTATCAATTGGTGCGGCGGCAGGGAACAAACTTGAGATTTTTAAATGGAATAATAATTCATTAGTTAAGATAGCAAATGTCCATTACCATATGATTGAGCTGATAAGCAATAAAACTGTTGGAATAGCTGTTTGGCAATGGTTTATTGCCGATGCTTGTAATGTGGATGTTCTTAAATGGAATGTTCAAAAATTAATTCTTGATGAAAAATTATATTCTGAATACTATCCTGTTATTGAAAAATTTTACAAAGATAAAATATCAAAGATGGATGCGTGGTTTTACTGGTATACACTTGCAGATGCTCAAATCAAAGCAAATTTATTTGAAAAAGCTACAAAATCAATACAAAAAGGAACTACTTTAGCCAAGCAATTTTCACCTGATTCAGTCGATTACTTTAATCAGTTAAGTGCTAAGCTGGAAAAAAAAGAAAAAATCTAATTTAAATTAACGGAGTGCGATTCTTCAAGAGGAAGGTCGCCTTTTTCTTATTCTACAAGAAAGATTGTGAAATTTTGTACTTAAACTATCGGGGGCAATAGTGAAAAAAGGCAGCGGAAAAAATCCGTTGCTTTTTTCACTCCATTTCTAAAAATATTTTCTATAAAATTCTCTTCTAAGACTTCCACTTAACTGAGCATAAATCCTAGTGGTCTCGCTTTTTTTGTGCCCTAGTAAACTTTGAATAACATCAATGGGAGCTCCGTTGTTCAATAGGTGTGTGGCATAGCTGTGGCGTAGTTGGTGTGGGTGGATTTCTTTGTTGATCCCTGCACGACTTGATATTCGTTTTATGATGTACCTCATCTGAGCAATACTTATTTTATGTGGGTGCCGTTCAGTGACGAAAATAGCTGGGTCTTTATTCTGACGAAGATCTAAGTATCGTTTCAGCCAAATTTCACAACGTATATTAAAATAGACCTCCCTTTCTTTATCCCCCTTTCCAAGGACAATGGCAGAGCGATTTGACCAATTAATGCAATTCTTGTCGAGAGAAACAATTTCACCGATTCTACAACCCGTGGAAAACATAAACTCAAATAACGCCTTTTCCATTGGAGTAAAACACGCTTCCCTTAAATGCTCAATTTTCCTCTCTGTTAAGAATTTTGGAATTCGTTTCCCTTGTTTAGGTTCTTTGATTTTTGCAGCTGGATTTTTTTGTATATGCCCTTCTTCGTGTGACCAACGAAATATCGATTTAATGAATCGAATTCGATGAGCTAAACTTGAAGGCTTTAAGTGTTCACTGGATTTTGCTAAGTATACTTTCAATTGAACTGTTGTCACCGATTCAATACTCACATCGTTAAAGTGTTGAATGAGTAACTTAGATTGGAGTCTATATGCTTTTAATGTCTGTTGAGAGAACCCTTCAATCCTTTTATCCGATGCGTAAAGTTCCCAGGCTTTTGATAACAACAAAATAAATCCCTCCTAAAATTGGTTATATTAGAGGAATTATTGCCTTGATTATAGAAATGGAAACGTTGGGATATTGAACTATCTGGCAGGTTAGTTGTATCTAGAAACAAAGAACTTTTCCTTATTATAAAAGGGGATATTTATACTAAGCACTCGTATACTCAAAGAGAGGGGTGAAGGAGTATGGCGAAACCAAAAAATAAAAAAAAATCCAATAGAGTAAAGAATAAAATTACTATTATATCGATAATTGTTGTTGTAATCATTATTTGTATTTGTTTGTTGCTTGGAGAGATAGGTGTTTCTGAGGATGTTGTTTTTGGTGTCTTTGGACTTGTTTTCTACGTTATAGGCTACCATCACGGAAGGACAGGAAGAGGTAAACACAAGGAGATTCCTTGACATATGAAGATGGTTCTTATTAAACTAACGGGTCATTTTAGTTGAAGTTCAGTCTATTCATGAGTGGACTGATTTTCGGAAGTGGATAAATTTGGAATTGTAGTAAATGACTTTTTTACAAATTCGTTCATCTTCTTTATCACAGTTATTACAATCAGTAAAGAACTTTAATTTTATTGTTATAATTTTAAAGGTTGATTGGGATTGGATTTAACGGAGAGTTAGTAAAGGACTTTTTTTTCAAAAGACAAATTGTTTGTAAAGCAGTTGATTTTGATATAGGCACCGTAAACTGCATACTAATAACAAGTAAAAATGCTCAGAGAAATTATTACTCTGAGCATTGGTTTTATTTTTGTATTTATTCAATTAAAATCCCCATTGGCCAATGAAAGTTATTATTAAAATGCCGCAGTCCAGCCACCATCGGCTACGATGACTGTTCCGTTCACAAAGCAAGATTCATCATAAACTAAAAATAGAGCAACTTGTGTAAATTATTATTCTAAGTTTTGTGGGTGTAAAACATACATTAACAGAACACCTTTATACAAACAGACATAGTATGATGTTTTTCTAAATCTTTGTTTTGTTGTCTACGTTATTCAGCTGGACTTTTATAGTTTTGCCTCTCAGCTGTTGTTCTCTCTTGCTTCGATACTACCTTTCTATTGGGCATGAATAGAGTCACAATGAATGCTATGATAGCTAAAATTGCGATAAAAAAGTAAGCATCACTTGTACCAAGTATAGAAGATTCCTTCACAAGTTGAGCTTTGGATAGCACTTCGCCAGATTGGATCAACTTAGCAGCATGATTAGTTGTGCTAGTTGTCATAATCGTTACAACCAGTGCAGTTCCAATCGCACCAGCTACTTGGCGAACTGTGTTAGTTACGGCTGAACCGTGAGCATTTAGGTGCTTCGGTAGTGCATTCAGTCCGGCAGCATTGATAGGCATCGTTAGGAAACTCATACCAATGCGTAAGGTTATGGTCCTAATCATCAAATAGGTAAAACTTGTCGTTTCGCTCAAATTGGTCACTCCCCATATTGAAGGGATAATAAAGATAAGACCTATCAGAGCTAGTGGCTTTGCACCGACTTTATCGAATAAACGACCAGTTATAGGTGACATCAAAGCATTTAATAGTGCACCCGGCAGCAATAGTAAGCCCGTGTCAAGCACTGTGTATCCTCTACTTGACTGCAAATAGATAGGAAGTAAAATCAAATCTGCATACATCACCATCGTTACCAAAATATTAATGATCGCCGTCATCGTGAACATCCTGTCCTTGAAGACACGTAGATCCAGCATAGGATCAATGGAAGTAAGCTGGCGCCAGCAGAAGAGTATAATGAAGATAACACCGCCAATTAAACAAGATAATACCAGCGGGCTTCCCCAGCCGTTTGTACCCGCACTGCTAAACCCATAAAGCATACCACCGAACCCTAAGGTAGAGAGAAATACACCGATGATGTCAGCTTTCGCTTTGGATGTCTCTGAAACATTTACGAGGTATTTTAGCGATAACGCGATTACGATGGAAACAAGTGGTAACATACCGATAAATATCCATCGCCATGAGAAATGTTCGATAATGATTCCTGCCAAAGTAGGGCCGATTGCTGGTGCGAAGATCATCACAAGCCCAATTAATCCCATGGCAGTTCCACGGTTTTCCTCAGGAAACACCACAAGGACAACCATCATTAATAGAGGCATAATTATACCGGCTCCTGCAGCTTGAATCAGTCGACCAGTTAATAAAAAAGCGAAGCTCGGTGCAATGGCGTTTATGAAAGTACCCACTAACAATAGAACCATTGAGCTGATGAAAAGTTGCCGAGTGGAAAATCGTTTCATTAAAAAGGCAGTCACCGGAATTAAAATACCATTCACCAGCATAAAGCCAGTTGACAGCCATTGAACTGTTGCAGCAGAAACCTCAAATTGCTTCATCAAATCTGGTAAAGCAACATTTAATATCGTCTGATTCAGGACTGAAAGAAATGAGCCCAAGAGTAAGACGAATAGAAGGATCCCTTTTTTAACTTGTTTATTAGGTTGATCCATGATCTATTACACGTTCCTTTCTCGTTGGTTATTTAATTGACATTAAGTTGTTTAATTGATAACGTGTCAATAAAGTATATGTTAACATAAGAATAGTGAAAATAGCCATTTACACTTTTTAGATTAATGTATACTAATTGACGATTTATTGAATATGTGTCGTAAAAATAATAAATTATAGACGAAGGGTGGATATGATGTCTAACAACGAGAAGATGAAGGTAGATCCTCGAATTAAACGTACAAAGAGAATGTTTAAAGACGCAATCATTTCATTGATCCAGGAAAACTACGATAAAAGCAAATTGACTGTTCAAAATATTGCTGATCGAGCCGAATTAAACCGTGCGACTTTCTACTTACATTATCAAGATATTGATGATCTAATGGAGCAAATGATTGATGAAGTTCTTGACGAGTTGAATAAAACTATGAAGTCTCCATCCGAGGATAATCAGTCAATTAAAAAAGGATACCCAGCACCTCGGACCCGGCTTATCTCTTTTCTAGAGCATTTTTATCGAAATGCGGGCCTCTACAATGTGATGCTGGAGAACAAGGATTTTCACAAAAGAGTTTTCGGTATCTTGTTAGAAATCGTCACTTTTTGGGCTGAAGATAGAAAAGAGAGAGGACGGTCGTTTCAGGTGCCCAATGAAATAATTGCTTCCTCGACACTTGGCATCATATTATGGTGGTTACAAGAAGGGACACCATATAGTCCAAGCTACTTAGCAAACCAGATAATTCTGATGTCCAATTAAAAATATATTTTTATAGAAATTGAATATGTTTCCATATACTTCCTATAATATAGAGGTAATATATGAGACTATAGCTCAAGAAGAAAAGCAACCTTCATCATAGATTTAGGAAAGTGCTTTTTTTTTTGCTAGAGGGAATTGGAGGTAAGCATGGGAAGAATAGTTCATTTCGAAATTCATGTAGATGACATGGATCGGGCAAAGAAGTTTTATGGAGAGGTATTCGGATGGTCATTTCAAGATTGGAGTGATTATGCAGGAATGCCTTACTTTGGAGCAGTGACTGGCAATGAAAGTGAACTTGGCATCAATGGTGCTTTGATGCAACGTCAAAGTGCGCCGCCAGAACCCAATCAGAGTTTAAATGCATATGCTTGTACAATGGGAGTGGAAGATTACGATACAACTGAAACTAAAATTATTGAGAATGGAGGCAAGGTCTCATTGCCCAAGTACGCCCTGCCTGGAATGGCGTGGCAGGGATACTATATTGATACCGAAGGAAATATATTTGGAATTCATCAACCAGATGTCAACGCCAAATAGATTTTCACATTACGTTAATCCGAAGGCATATAGTTGCCCCAAATAGATATCCGTTTCTCAGTTCATTAAAAATGATGAATCGACTTTGAGAGTTTTTCAAAGCCGAGTCAATCAGTAAATGAAGGAATTACAATAATTTCTTTTTGCTAAGGAAAACTTACCATTTGGAGTCACCTTCTTTGTACATGGAGAGGTAATTTAATATGTTAAATTTGGAATGGGATGATGTCCTGTTTCTTTTTTTTGTCTATCTTAACAATACAGGTTTAAGTAATAAGGAGTAAATTTATATGAATTCCCACCCAGTCTCAATCATTTTTCTACAAGTAGAGTGCAAGAGTCGATTTTTTATCAGATTTTTCTACATTAAATTACAATTATATTACATTACCGACAGTTTCATTGTTTTTAGTCCATTTGGAATATAAACTGGTAGTATATTAGGAATCTGAAATAATGATAGGTTACAAAAGGAGATTTTGTGATGATAAGGAAATTATTAAAATATTCGGTATCGGCTGCCGTCCTCGCCACAATGATTCAAGCAACACCTACTTTTGCAAGTCCAGTAGAATCATCAGTGACAAAAGGACAAATCGATGCGACAAAAGGACAAATCAATGACTTTGAAACAAAAATTCAACAATTAGATAACCGAATCAGCTTAGCAATGGAGAAAAGTCAAACACTAAACGATCAAATAAAAACACAACAAGGAAAAATTAAAGAAAGCAAGGTTGAAATTGAAAAAGCCAAAAAGGACTTAGACTCTCACAAAAAGGTCTATTCAGAACGACTAAAAAGCATTCAGTTAGAGGGAAAACAGTCAATTGTCACCTACGCAGAACTTTTGCTTTCGTCTAATGACATTTCTGAGTTTTTAAATCGTTTTACTGCTATTTCGCAAATTATGGAAAGTGACACAGACTTACTGAAGGGTTTAAATGAAAAAGAACAAGTGTTAATAGATGCAGAGCAAAAATTACATAATGAATTCGACAAATTAAAAAAGAGCCAGGATGAATTAGCTTCTGAACAAAAAAAGATTGAAGAAGATAAAAATGAAGTTGAAAAAGAATTAGCTGATGCAAATAACAAATTACAAAACCAACAAGATCAACTAGCTCAACAAGAGGCAGAGCGGCAGGCTCAGTTAGCCCGACAGCAGGCTCAACAACAAATCCTATTATCCCAACAACGATCTCAACAACAATCTTCAGTAAACAACGCTTCAAAATCAACACCATCGGCTAAGGTACCTAATATAACCAACGCTGATGCGGTAAGTACTATCATTGCAACTGCTAAACAATATTTGGGCGTTCCTTACGTTTGGGGTGGAACTACGCCAAGCGGATTTGATTGTTCGGGATTCACTTCATACGTTTATCGTTCTGTTGGTATTAATCTACCGAGAGTGTCACGAGACCAGCAAAATGTTGGAACTAGAATTTCTCCGAGTCAAGTACAGCCAGGAGATTTAGTATTCAGGGGTTCCCCTGCCTATCATGTTGGTATTTATATTGGAGGTGGGCAATATATACATGCCCCACAAACGGGTGATGTTGTGAAAATTGCTCCGTATAATCCATCTGCTTTTACTAGTGCTGCTAGAGTATTACATTAAGGATGGCAATTTTTGAAGTGATACTTATATAGTGAAAGACCATGTAGAAAAAAGATAATTATTTTTTGCAAAACATATATATTTCAAGCTTTGCAATTCTAAATATAAATACCCAGCAACATCCCATGTGTTGCCACATACACTCTGGACATGTGGAGTGCTGTTCGTTGATAGAATTGATTAAATAATTGGCAGAGGGTTCGAGAACCTAAAAAAGATTCTCGGACTCCATCTGCATGCAATTTGATTCTGTTAATTGATTCCTTAAAAGGTACTTGATTTGTTCTTCCTTGTCTACTAAATTATTTAGAAAAATTTCCTCCCTATTGATCGATAGGATTTTCCTCCTTTTCCAGCATATATCAAAAAACATTTCCCTTCTTTGACAAGCAATGTCCACACCGACAACGAGGTGCTTATCAAAAATCCTTTCTATTAGTTGATTTTGTTTGTCTTGCATTTTAAACTTCACAGTAGGGGTTCCTCCTTAAGCTTTTGAGTTAGAGTGGTGTCTATACTCATATCTTACTGAGGAGCTCTATTTTTAATAAGTTGAAAAATAACGATCTACAGGGATGCTAAAGGGGGATTTACTCTAAGAAGCAACTTGGATTAGAAAAATAGAAATAACAATTAGGAAAAGAAGCTAAATATGAAATGAATGACATATGATTTTAAATAAAATTCTCCTTTGTAGAGGGGCTCTTAAATAAGGTAATATGAATATAAAATCGAATTTCCTAATAATTTTACAAACAGTTTGAATACATAAGCTCTCAGTCTTTTAAATTGAAAATAAAAAGAGGTGAATATTCAATGTTCGGATTAGAATCAGTAAAAGTAGACTTGAAATTAGATAAGAAAGAGTATATTCCAGGAGAAACCATGACTGGCAAACTTTTAATCAAAGGAGGATCCCGTGATAAAAATATAAACAGCTTAGAAAGCATTTTGCATGTCAGAGTAATTAAGGACAAGATTCCCAAAATCACACCTCTGATTAATTATTCTTTAGAAGAAGACCGATGTTTATTCATTCAGTCTAAAAGCTACAGGGAAGTTCCTTTCGAGTTGATATTGCCAAGAAATATTCCCGTAAGTACTAATAATGTAGAATATCACCTTTCTACTAAACTGGATATAGACTTAGGAAAGAATGCTTCTAATCGTGACGAGATTACCGTTCTTTTACCTCCTTCAAGCAGCCAGATTCTAAAAGCCACTGAAACATTAGGTTTTTTTCAGGAGGACAATTTAATTACGGAAAGCGGACAATCTTTTCGTTTAGTGCATGAATACGCGGGTACTGAAATTGATTTGTCCTTTTTTGAAATTTCAGAAGGGGTTTTTGTTAAAATGGGTTTACAGAAATTCACAACGGAACTACCAAGTCCAGATGTTCTATCCAATCAATTTTTTATACCGTCGTCTATCAATGTGGAGGATATTCCTGAAATAGTAGATAAGGCTATCAATGAAGCTTTAAAAAATCCTTTGATGTTTACAAGTGAGCTCGCCATTTATAAACATAATATTGGTAATACCAAGAAAGCCTACGTAACGGGATTTATCATCGGGAATATGATTTGAATTCAGAAAGGGAGCCTTATAAAATGACGACTTTCCTTTTGTAGTCACATTCTTTGAATAAAAAGCCGTATAAGGAATGCTTAAGATGCTCTTTTTCAAAGGGTCAGCTTTTTACATTTTAAGTTTAAATTATGGTAGAAAAAACGGATTAAAACAATGATTAAGTTTAATTGTGAAGAATTGCCCTTAAACTAGCGGGTGCAAGAACGTAAAAACAACGAATCTTTCGTTGCTTTTTTTTTGCCCTTTTCTAAAAGTATTTTCTATAAAATTCTCTTCTAAGGATTCCGCTTATATGATACATACATATGTATCTTATTTACTTTTACCGTACAGTAAATCTATTCAAGTTATTGAAGTTCTGTCGGAATTAATAAAATTTCATCAAGTATGATAACTTCCCTGACGTTAGCTGTCAGGGAAGTTATATTATAATAGGCTATATCAATTGTGATTGGAGTGTTATTGGATGCAAACAAAAAAAGTTTATCTTTATGTATTTAATACAATGTCAGACTGGGAATATGGATATTTAATTGCTGAACTAAACTCAGGAAGATATTTCAAAAAAGATTTAGCACCTTTAAAAGTAGTTACAGTAGGGGCTAATAAAGAAATTATTACTACCATGGGAGGACTGAGCATAAAACCAGATATTTCCCTTGATGAGTGTACTCTTGAGAGTAAAGATCTTTTAGTTTTACCTGGAGGGAATACTTGGGGAGAAGATATTCATCAACCAATCTTGAAAAAAATTGGCGAAGCTTTAAAGCTTGGCACTATTGTTGCTGCAATTTGTGGTGCAACTGAGGGATTAGCGAATATTGGATACCTAGATTCTAGAAAGCATACAAGCAATAACTTAGAGTATATTAAAATGGTCTGTCCTAATTATAAAGGAGAAAAATTTCATGAGATGGGA
>NZ_CALBWS010000037.1 GCF_937468385.1 Neobacillus rhizosphaerae | reverse complement strand
TCCCATCTCATGAAATTTTTCTCCTTTATAATTAGGACAGACCATTTTAATATACTCTAAGTTATTGCTTGTATGCTTTCTAGAATCTAGGTATCCAATATTCGCTAATCCCTCAGTTGCATCACAAATTGCAGCAACAATAGTGCCAAGCTTTAAAGCTTCGCCAATTTTTTTCAAGATAGGTTGATGAATATCTTCTCCCCAAGTATTCCCTCCAGGTAAAACTAAAAGATCTTTACTCTTAAGAGTACATTCATCAAGGGAAATATCTGGTTTTATGCTCAGTCCTCCCATCGTAGTAATAATTTCTTTATTGGCTCCTACTGTAACTACTTTTAAAGGTGCTAAATCTTTTTTGAAATATCTTCCTGAGTTTAGTTCAGCAATTAAATATCCATATTCCCAGTCTGACATTGTATTAAAAACATAAAGATAAACTTTTTTTGTTTGCATCCAATAACACTCCAATCACAATTGATATAGCCTATTATAATATAACTTCCCTGACATATAACGTCAGGGAAGTTATCATACTTGATGATATTTTATTAATTCCGACAGAACTTCAATAAGTCTTTTCTTAAGACTTATTGGCTCAATAACTTTAATAGATTTACCGTACGGTAAAAGTAAATAAGGTACATATGTATGTATCATATCTTTTTCAAGAAGAAAAACTGCTTGATTTGAAGTCCGTTCTTGTAAATAATGTCCTAAAAACCAATTTTGGCACAAGCATGGATCCTCATCGTCCCGTTCGTCTAAGTATCTTTTCAACCACAAGGAGCAGCGAGTATTGAAGTAGACTTCTCTTTCCTTATCGCCTTTTCCATGTACAATAACGGAATTCGTAGAGAAGTTTTTCGACTTCTCCAATGCGACAACCGGTAGAATAAATAAATTCAAATATTACGTTTTCCATGGTATTATGGCACGCTTCCCTGAGATGTTCTATTTCGAGCTCTGAAAGAAATTTTGGGATTCTTTTACCCAACTTTGGTTCTTTCAATTTAGCAGCTGAATTCTTAGAAATGACCCCTTCATCATATGCCCATTTAAATAGTGATCGAATACAACTAACTCGATGTCCTAGACTAGACGCATTTAAATGTTCACCAGCCTCAATTAAATAGCTTTTGAGTTTCTCTGTAGTAAATTCACCCATATCTATATCCCCAAAGAATCTTAATAATAAATTGTATTGAAAGCAATAGGTTTTCAATGTTAGAGCTGAATATCCCTCAATCTTCTTATCAAGTTGATACTTCTCCCAAACTTCAGATAATAACATTGCACTTCACTCTCCCAGGTTATGAACCAATTAATCTTGATTTCTATCATGCCCAAAAAGAATCTTTTTCATACTAAAGGTATTCAACAATCTAAGAGAATTTTTTTCTAGATAGTCTTTATAACCCTCGGAGGACGAAATAAAAACGCTTTTCGTATTTCGGAAAGCGCCCGATTGTTGAATTGCCTTTTTTTCATACTGCTATTTATAAGAATGACCTTCATTCTAATTTAGTAACACTCGAAACAGTGTTTTTGCAATTCACTAAAGAGCGTGTTAGTCAACGAAGAAGGAAAATCCAACTTAAGAGTGGAATGGATTACGTATAGATAAAATCGACGAAAATGGTGGACGAAAAATTTTTAAAAAGAAAATTTCTTTATTTGTGCCGGATGAGGTTATAATCGTCTACTTAATCCTTTATAAAAAAAGCCATTGGGTGGGGAAAATGAAAAATAAACTTTTATACATTGAAGACGATAAGGAAATCAGTGCTTGGGTCAGCGAAGATTTAACTAGGCGGGGCTATCATGTGACCTGTCTTACCACGGGGGATCGTGCGCCCAATCATATGGAGGGCATCGACCTAGTCATCCTTGACATCATGCTTCCTGGATTGGATGGATTCTCCATCGGCCAGCGGTTAAAAAAAGAATATCCAGTTACACCGATTCTTATGCTTTCTGCTAGAACCTCTATTGACGATAAATTGCAAGGTCTTCATTTTGCCGACGATTATGTGACGAAACCATTTCATCCCGATGAATTGGCGGCACGTGTGGAAGTGCTGTTAAGACGGTTTGGAAAGATGTCACCACCGCTCATTCAACTTTCACATCTTCGCATTTATTTAGACCAAAACCACATTGTCGATACAAGATCGAAGAAAGAAATCGTCCTAACACCAAAGCAATTTCAAATTTTCACCTATTTGCTTCGTCATCCGAACAAAATTCTGACAAAAGAACAAATCTACGAAGCGGTATGGGAAAATCCCTATATAGCTGGAGATAAAACGTTGATGGTCCACATTCGCCATTTATGCGAAAAAATAGAGGAAAATCCGAGCCAGCCGCAAATTATTGAAACCATCCGGGGAATCGGATATAGGGTGAAGCAATGAGATTTCGACATTCTCTGTTGGCGAGATATTTACTAATCATTATGGTAGCACTTATCTTATGGCCGTTTGTTTTACCTGCCTATTATATACCCTCCTATTTTCTGGACAAGGATGTTCAACAAAAAGCTCAGTATATTGATACGAACAAATTAAAGCAAATGTGGCATCATGAAGCGGCAAAGTTGGACAGAGCCACTCCAGAACAGATAGATCAGAAGCTCCACACATTAAAGGATCAATATCCGCTCGCTTCGATGTTCTGGGTGGACGGGGCGGGCAAAACCAAACTAGTACTTTCTAAACAAAAGAATATTCCGTCTCAATGGACCTTAGAGAACAGTATTGAGTTTATGAATCAAAGTGATGGAGATCCCATTACCTTTGTGTCTTATATTGGCAGAGACCAGAGCAACGGATTTATGGTTTTCCAAATACCGCCCTCCGTTACAAAACTTCCGACCCTTTCCTTTATAGATGACAAGTTCTTGGCGATATATGGTTTTCTCGTATTTGGTCTCTTTCTATTTGTCTCTTGGTTATTTTTCTTCAAGATACGGAAACGGCTCGTTCATCTCCAAACTGCCATGACGGAAACGAAGGAAAACGGGATTCCCGAAAAGATAGTTGTCGATAAAAAAGACGAAATCAGTGAATTGGGCAAAGCGTTTAATTATATGGTGGATGAACTGATAAAAAGCAGGCAACACGAACAAGAAGAAGAAGCGCTGCGAAAACAGTTGATTGCCAATATATCCCACGATTTACGAACACCTCTCACAACCATTCGTGGGCATGCCTATTCATTACAAAAAGAACCTTTATCGTCCAAAGGGAAAGATTCACTCCATTTAATTGAAAACAAGGTAGATCTTTTAAGCCATCTGCTTGAAAATCTCCTTTCCTACACGCTATTATCAGCCCGAAAATACACATTGCAAAGAAAAGAAACAGATATTATTCGGTTCATTCGGGAATCAATGGCAGGATGGTATCCGGTATTTGAGAAAGAAGGCTTTAAAGTAGATGTTAATCTGCCCGAAAAGGCTATGATCTGGAATATCGATCCCCAATGGTTCATGCGCATCCTAGATAATCTCTACCAAAACGTGATGAGACACGCTAAATCGGGGCGGTATGTCGGTGTCCGAATCGTGGATTATGAAGGGAAAACAGCCATTCTGATTGAAGACAGAGGCCCCGGCTTGGATGTAACAACAGACAAAAAGGGGGCCGGCATCGGCCTCTCCATCGTGTCACTAATGCTTCAGGAAATGCAATTAGGATGGACAATAACAAGTTCACCAAAGGGCACGGAAATCTATCTGTACGAAAAAAAATAATTAAAAAAAGAAAACCCCGAATTAAACAAAATTTAAACGAAACCTCACCTTCATTTTAACCTTTACTGATTAGGATGAAAGTGAGGATATTTGAATTGAATAAAAAAAGAAAGGATGATTACGTTGAAACTCACATCGCCTTTACTGAATAAAGAGGCGAAAACAAAATGGTACCGTTGGCCCTCATGGATTGGTTATGCTGCCATGTTATGGTCGGTACTGTATGGAGCATTACATCTTTATTGGTTATGGGGTGGAGCTGGATATCCTTTTAACAATGACGGTATGGGATTGTTCGCCGCTATGGTTACCTATCTTCCAGCAAAAGTTGGCTCTATTGTTTTTGTCACTCTATGTCTCATGGGCATTGGAATAGGTCTTGTCATGCAAAAAACACAAAATATGGCTTTTTCTCGGTGGTTTGCTATTGCCTATTCATGGGGGTTCTCTGTTGCTCTGCTCCTCTTTATTCCGGATACCAAATTAATTGCTGCTATGGCTTACGCTTTTTTATTTAAATTCGACTTCAACTGGCAAATGTTGAACCAAATCATTTGTATTATTGGCGCGCTTTTTTGGATGATGGCCGCTGTTGTTTACCAAAGGAAAACTCGTCATGCATGTGAATATTGCGGGCGGACCGATGACGGAGAAACACCTGCATTGATTCGTTGGGGGAGATGGTTGACCATTATCGCAGTGTTTGCACCCATTCCTTATGCCTTTATACGCTTCTCGTGGGCACTCGATATCCCTTTAGGGGTTGATCCGCAATTCCTTAGGGATTTCTCGAGCGCTAATCCGATGGCACATATGACGGAATGGGTTTTTGGATCTGTTTGTATAGTCGGGGGTATCCTTACACTTGGTTTGATCCAAAAATGGGGTGAAGTCTTTCCTCGCTGGTTCCCATTCATTGGTGGAAAAAGAGTACCCATCATGCTTGCAGTGATTCCTGCTTCTATTGTTGCCATAGCTGTAACCGCAGCCGGTTTTGTCTTTACATTTGGTATCTTCGCCATGGCACTTCAACTTGTGCCGATGGACAATATTTTACTCAGTCAGGGCTGGGGAGCTATGGGACCTATGATTTTTTGGGTGCCATGGGGAGTGGCTCTTGGGCTAGCTGCGATCGCCTACTATTATCGTCGGCGTGGTCGATGTTCCAATTGTGGAAAAGATTAATATGAGGAGGATCATGTGAACATGAACGAAAAAACAAATAATGTGGAAGCTCAAACTGAAAGGTTGAATGCCTTTGAACGTTTGACGAAGAATGCGGTATGGCCAGCTTACCTCGGTTGCATTTGGGCAGTAATGTATGCCGTTTTTGTCCGATTTTATCAAGCCGCCGGTGGAACTTTAGGTATTCCGGGACAAGTGGAAGATCCTAAAGGGATGTACATGGCAAGTTACTTTGCAGGCGTCTTAATCATGACCTGTGGGGTTCATTTTAATTGCTCTTGCCAAGCCATGGGGAAGGGTAGTTCCGGCATGGGTGCCGTTAATTGGAGGAAGACACTTCCACCGTCTCATTATATTAATCCCTACTCTTTCCTGTACTGCTTATTTAATTGCACATGGAATCAGCGGGATCATTACAAAAGTCCTTCTTCTAGCAGATGTTATTACCATTCATTTCACTGGCTGGATTTCACTTGATGTCCACAGCCTGGCGTTATGGGATCTTTTGTTTTATGAGCCATGGTTTATTATCATGGACATTTTGTCCGGGTTAACAGCTTCCCATTATGCGCAAGCTTCCGGCATTTCGCTTTCTGCATTTAGGCGGAGCATGGTCATCTATTTAATTTCCGTTTTTCTACTAACGGTGTTTTGTGTATTCTATATCATTTTTAAACTCTCATAAAGGGGATGTATTTCTTAATATGGATTCTAACAATCGGAATATTATTAGGGAAGATGTGATTAAAGAAACTGGATTGTCTTTTCGAATGTGGGCTGCAATGGTGGCGTGTACACTAACTCTGGTATCTGTTTCATTTCAGCTGTTTTTTTTCGATAGAGTCGACTATACTAAGGGATTTGCACCCTTAGGAGTTACGGCATTTACCACGGTTTGTGGGGTAATCGTAGTACTGATGATGATTGGATGGCGTCGCCAGCAACCCTTAGCACGTGTAATGGTACTCATCCTTGCGTGGGGCTCCTGCCTCTTACTGATCTGGTCCTCTGCAGGGATTGTTTTTGATGTGCTTCGTACAGCGGCCGTTCTCGGAATTCCTGGTTTACCGCCCATTGTTGACTGTATAGGTTTTGGGACCCGAGCGATTAGCCTCATAGCGGCAATATTTCTTGCTTCATCTACCGTTCACTTCCAGCGTGTCTCCCTTGATCCGTCTTTTTCAGTTGACCATGTACCATCGAAAATAAGATCAAATAAGCGGCTTGGCTATACAGCTTTTGCATTATCATTCCCCTATCCCTTACTCAAAATTTACTGGTCGCTCGGCGGAGATCTAGGCGGCGGACAAAGGTTTGGAAATCATGCCGCTTATGGAGAAATTGTGGTATTTGGTGCATGCGCATTACTTTCCTTATCCCTTGTTCAAAAATGGGGGCAAATTTTTCCCCGCTGGGTATTAATCACTGGAGGTTGGACGGCTGCATGTTTAACAGCTCCTATGGGTCTTCTGGCCCTTTTTGGATCCCTCATGCAGTTGTTTGGTCTTGAGGGTCCAGTGCCTCTCGATGGTAGTGCCTGGATAGTCGCTGTGGTATATATTGGATGGTTGTTTCTAGGTCTCTCGATAGGTGGAGCTACTTGGATTTATCAAAAAAGAACCCAATCAGGTATGACTCAAAAACGCAAACATTCATGAATGTGCCGGGGACCTGTTGACCCTTTACGGGCCCTGTTACTTGTTATTGCTCAACTTATACAACTCCTTAATTTTGATTGAACAGATCAGTGGCCCTTTACTAAAAGAAAGAGTTCATTCTTATTCTGGAATTGTGCCCGATTGCGGAAGACCGTTCTGTACATCTGTGATTGAGCGATATTGCAGAAATGCACCCGTTTTGCTTAAAAACACCACGTAGGCTCTCATGGGTTGATTCTTTGCCCGATAATTCGGGCACATTCTTCTGGCGATGTCTTTGTTGTGTCGACTTTAATGTCATAATGTATGCCAACGTGAACCGTAGTCGCTTGTGAAACTGCCATTCCTGCAACGCGGTCCGCTCGTTCGCTCTCACGAGCAGACGCAACGGTGGGATCACAGAAAACACCAACCCACAGCACCTGCAACCCTTCCAAGGAAGCTTCCCAGCGATTACAAGCTTCTACTCCACTAATGAAGACATCTTCGATAATTACTCGGGCTCCTCTACGGACCATCTCGCCAATACCGTGCATCCATGCGGACCCTAATGTGCGAAATTCCGTACCTGGACTGATAGACCCATCGTCACCGAATTTAATTCCGCTGTCTGCTTTCAACATTGCATCGGGCATGGCGTCGATTAAATCGTCGATACTGAACCTTAGCCATGACGTTGGCAATGAATTCTGGAGACACTTTGCGATAGTAGTTTTCCCGGAACTCGATCCACCATTCAGAATAATTACGTCTACCATACCTTTAACCTCTCTTTGGAACATAAGCTTAAGGACGTCTTATATCGCTATGCTACCCTTTACTTAATGACAATTATGTCAAATTACCATCACTTTTACAATGAGTTATTCCAGAATATAGCCCTTTAATTGAACAAAACACCTGGAGTTTTAGTATCAAAAGAAAAACCCTATTCATACAGGGTTTTTATCAAACTTTATTATAAATGATCAATCTTTTTTTAAAATTATCGTACTTTGTTATAAATTATCAAACTTTATTTCAAAGCCACATTTACCACTCCCATAAAAGCTCCTGCAGACAGTGCAATTCTTTTGATACAAAAATTGCCGTTTTTTTCACTTTATAAACTGGAGTAAAAATCCACTCCCTCGGGGGTGGTTGAATACTGATTAGACTCAATGTTATTGGCATTATGCGAAAATAAAGATTGAGAGATAGCTGATACAATTCCTGGCTGGTCTGGACAACTGACTATAAGAAGCCCACGGATTTGATTACGTTGTTTAATTGTTTGATTTGATCGTTAATATACGAGTTCATATAAAAGGTCCTTTGTCATTCATTCTGTGTACAAAATATGTAACTTTCCAATATTTATTGTTTCATCTTGACCATGCCTCTCCCCATTGCCCTCCTGTTTCTAGATACTCTGGTGTCATTTATTATCCTTGAACGGAAAACGATATCTACATTCGGAATTAATTGGTCATGTTCAATAAATATTTTATTTTTAATATTTGTTATTCTATGAACAGATAACATTATTTACTGTTAAATGAGAATACTCTCCAACTATAGAAAGAGTATTAAAAATATTTTGTATATTTTATCTACTATATCTTTACCCGCTAAAGAACGGAATTTTTTTTTGGGAATTAAATTTTTCCAGTTATAGACAAGTGATGACGATGCCCCAATTTTAACCACTTTATCATCTACTTCCACCTCTTTTTTCTAAAGAAAAGCGAACCTCAACCAAATTCCACTGGAATCAACAACCATCGCTGGGAAATCTGCTAGTATATCTCATTAAAGAGGTTTTTCCCCCTCAAAAACATTGACAGAAAAAAATAAACATGGTATTATTTATCTCGAATTGAAGATATTTTAATTAAAGATAAAAACCTTAACAAAATCCATTATTTATTAACTAGTTCGAGTCTTGCTACTAAAAAATAATGGATGCCTATCTCTTGAGTGGTGAAACTGCTCAAAGTGGAATAATATAGATGCGCACAATTGGAGTATCATTGGAGGGTATAAAATGAACGGATTAAAAGGTATTCACCATGTCACAGCTATTACGAGTAGTGCAGAAAAGAATTATGAATTTTTCACTTATGTGTTAGGGATGCGCTTAGTAAAGAAAACGGTCAATCAAGATGACATCCAAACTTATCATTTATTTTTTGCTGATGATACAGGCGGCCCTGGTACAGATATGACATTCTTTGATTTCCCTGGCACTCCTAAAGGAGTACATGGGACAAATGAGATTTCAAAAACTTCTTTTCGCGTACCAAGTGATGCCGCTATAGAGTATTGGGTAAAACGATTTAATCGTTTAGAAGTAAAGCATACCGGAATCAAAGAACAATTTGGCAAAAAAACTCTATCTTTTGTGGATTTCGATGACCAACAATATCAATTGATTTCAGATGAAAACAATGAAGGTGTCGCTAGCGGTACACCATGGCAAAAGGGTCCAATCCCATTAGAATATGCTATTACTGGATTAGGACCACTCTTTGTTCGAGTGGCGAACTTTGATTACTTTAAAGAAATGATGGAAAAAGTTCTACTATTTAATGAAATCGAACAAGTAGGATCTTTTCATTTATTTGAAGTAGGTGAAGGCGGAAATGGTGCTCAAGTGGTTGTCGAATACAATGCGATTCTGCCACCATCTCAACAAGGTTTTGGGACCGTACACCATGCTGCCTTCCGTGTAGAAGACCGCACTGTTTTGGAAGAATGGATGAACCGAATAGAAGGTTTCGGATTTGGAACCTCTGGTTTTGTAGACCGGTTCTTTTTCGGGTCCTTATACGTTAGAGTTGCTCCACAAATCTTATTTGAATTTGCCACAGATGGCCCCGGTTTTATGGGAGATGAACCGTATGAAACACTTGGCGAAAAATTATCTTTACCTCCATTTTTAGAAGCAAAACGTAGTCAAATCGAAAAATTTGTTCGCCCTATTGATACAGTTAGAAGTACAAAAGAATTTGTGAAAGAATATCATTAATTTTCAAAAGCAGCTAATATGCTTGGCATTATTGATCAAAGCTTGAAATATTATTTTAAAAATTATTGCATATCATTCCAAGATAATGTAAATCAGAGCTTTGATTAACGGGCTCGTTTCAGAAGTACAAAATAACAAATAACAGTAAAAAAAGAAGACATTTTAGTTAGACAGTGCTATATGAAATAACACATAAAATAGCCATCAAAAAAGGAGCGAAATTCGCTCCTTTTTGTTTACCATTCTCTCCACTCTTCTGTTATGTCTTCCTCGGATTCTAAGCCTGCAATCTTTGCCGCAGTATCGATAAACTCGTACAGGTCTTCTCGCTCCATTGTTTCGATAAAATAATCATATTTGTCATTTAATTCATTTATTCTAACAACTACTTCTTTAACAACTTTCATTATTTCCGCTTCGGTCGGTTTTGCTCCTAGTTTCTCTAAGTTGTTAATGTAAGAGTCAAGAACCACATTTGTTGCACTTATATTTTCTTCAGTAAAAAATTCACCATCTTCATCATCCTCAATCCATTGGATTGTTGGCTTATTTTTTTTCAATTCTTCAAAGGTCATAAAATCCTCCCAAATATGGATTTAGTAATATGGCTTGATATTCTTGCTAAATAGCACAGAATTCTTGTTTATCTTATATATGAGGTATCAAGTTCAGGATCTATCACCTTTTGTGGTAAAATTAAACTATTACTTTTAATAATAATATGTTTAAAAAGGATGATTAATCTTGAAAAAACGAATTGCTTTATCTTGGAGCGGTGGAAAAGATTGTTGTATAGCATTGGATACTTTAATTCAAAATGGGTATGAGATTGTTTCCTTAATTACAACCGTACCCAAAGAACTTGGTCGGACATTTGGTCATGGAGAACGAACAGAAATGATTAAATTACAGGGAGAAGCACTCTCCATACCCGTTTATTTTATTGAATGCTCCTATGAACACTATACAGATCAATTTGTCAAAGCAATACAAACCTTGAAAAATCAAGATATGATTACAGGAATCGCCTTTGGAGACCTATATTTAGATGAACACCGAGAATGGGGTGAAAAAGTTGCTATCAGTGCAGAGGTTGAGGCAATCTATCCCCTTTGGACGAAAAAGGAAGCATCCTTACAATTATTAGAAAACTTCGTCCGCTCTGGCTATGAAGCAATCGTTGTTCGTGTACGAGAAGATGTATTAGATGAATCTTGGCTCGGTAGAATCATAGATGAATCATTTTTACATGATGCAAAAAAGACTGCTATTTGTCCAATGGGAGAATCAGGTGAGTATCATACCTTTGTATATGATGGGCCGCTATTTTCAAAAAGGATTCAATTGGATCAGGGAGAATTAATTCAACTTGAAACAACAAAGAAACTAGAATTTAAGAGTTATCGTCTTGTAGCGAGTGTTAAGTAGCGTTTTCATTGTCGATCACTTAGCTTTCAATTAGGTAGATGAAATCTTTTCTCTACCTGATTTTTATTTTCATCCATTAACTCTTTGAATGCTGGTGATCAACACTGTAAATAAAGGCAAAAACCTCCGCTACTGCATCGTACAGCTGTTCGGGGATTGCCTCATTTATTTGAAGTTGACTTAGTAACTCAACCAAAGAAGGATCTTCTTGAATGGGAACTTGATGTTTTTTTGCTTTTTCGATAATATTATTGGCTACATTGCCTTTTCCTTTAGCCACTACTTTGGGTGCCATCTGCTTACTTGCTTCATAAGAAAGTGCAACAGCTTGTATTTGTTTAGTCTTATTTTTTCCACTCATATTTTTATATCTACCTCCTGGTAACCATCCTTTAACAAAATAGAGGAATTCATTTGATCTTCGTCTAACTTGTCTTTTTCATAAGGGGGAATAACTTTTATAAAGGACAGATTGTAACCAAGTTCATCTAGTTTTTCTTTTAATGAAGGTTTTAGAGTAGTAATAATGGTTTCAATTTCCTTGGTATCGTTGATGACTGTAATATGAATCAGTTTATTTTGAATATGCATATCAATCACAGTGTGTTGAATGCTCTGTAACTCTAAATAAAATAAAATTCGGCAATAATTTGGATCAATTTGTCCGTTACTAGTTTTACGACCGCTCCATTGAAGGGTAACATCAGATTTTTTTTCCCCCAATAGGATTGGTAACTGCATCAATATTTGTAGCATGGGACCATTTGTCTCTTGAGAGATTAATTGCATTCCTGTTAATCTATTTATAATTGGCTCTAGCTCCCTTCCACTGTTTCCTAACTCGCTCATCGCCTTTAATAACAGAGGCTTTAAGGAATCTAGTGACTCAAATGATTCTTGTTTAACTTTTGACCATACCTCCACTTCTTTATCATATTCAAGACCTAAAGAGTGAATCATGGATTCAAGCATTTTTTTCACTTCTGTACCAGAGGGTAGCTGATCGTCAATTGATGAGAAAACTTGATTTATTGAACTATTCTCCAATATATTACCAATCATTTGTTTTAATGGTTGTGTCGACTTTAATGAATAAAATTTGGGGTCTTCTAAAAACCTACCTAATTGTTCTAATTGACTAGTAAAGGATTTGGATTCCTGAACAGCTACTAGAGATTGAAAGATTTGCTTTGTAAACGGTAAATCCTTTTTTATCATATATTCAATAGCCGCTGTGGCTTTGGGGAAATCCGTTTTCTTATTTATCCAGTTCTGGGTTTCAACGAGATGTCCTTTTGTAATGGGAAGATTTTTTGATAGTAAAAACTGGACGAATTGTAGATTGATTTTCGTTTCAGGAAGTTGAAAGTGTTTTAATAATGAATGTATGGATTGCTGGCTTGTATTTTGTCCAATTCCTTCTACTACTTTTAAGTGAATTTCAGCACCGTCATTAGACTGGACTTCAAACCAATAACTATTTCCAGCCGAAAGTGATGCCTTTAATTGCGCATATAATTTTACATTTCCTAACTGGATTAATGCCGTATTATTTTGAAAGAATTTCTGTACTTTACCGTAAATCAATTGGCCTTGTCTTAAAGAAAACAAAGAATCTTTTGGAAGATTTTCAACATTAAGCAAGGATTGTATCATATGAACTGGATTCATTTTTCTAGCTCCTTAAACTAACTGCCACATTTTTTTATGGATGATATTGAGGATCTATGGTATAGAAATATGCCTAGCGAGGTGATTTCCTCAAAATGTTGTTTTGTCCCAAACCGCAGATGCAAGGTCTGTTTCCTCTTAATATATATCGGTTTCCTTCAAAATAGCTTTAATCATTAATTACATTTTTTTCTTAGAAGAATAGACAATTATCTCCTAATAAAAGGATTAGTGATTCCTATGAATATGTGCTATACTTTGTCTACCATTTACTTTACATTTTTATTAGCTCGCCCTACTCGTTTGCTGAGTGGGGCTCTTTTATTTTAATTTTGACAAAAAAAAAGACTCTGCAAGAGAGTCTTTTTATCTATTTTGGGTTTTATTACGCTTTACGAACGTTAGTAGCTTGAGGTCCGCGTTGGCCTTGTTCTACTTCAAAAGTAACTGCTTGACCTTCGTCTAGAGATTTGAAACCTTCGCTTTGGATAGCTGAGAAGTGTACGAATACATCGTCTCCTGCTTCGCGTTCGATGAATCCGAATCCTTTTTCTGCATTAAACCATTTTACTTTACCTTGTTCCATTGTTGTTTCCTCCTCGTGTGCTTTGCACACATTGTGTTACTATCCTTGCTTAGTTCTTCCAGACAAAAAGTTTAACACTTCATAATCCTACCGACAAACAAAAATAATTCTTACTAACTATAACAGAGAATCTCCAGTAATGCAAATAGGTATTTTGGAAAACTCGGCAATTTGCAAAAATACGGTGGAATTTTCTTTTCCTACTCTCTCGTTGCTTTGATGAATTTACCATAGATTTGTGGGTTCAACCCTTCCCATCCCTAACAAAAGCTAAACTCCACTGAAAGCTCAAATGGTGCCCGACACTTACTATATATTTGAGATACCCCGTATTTTCTGATCAAGTAGATGAATGACGTTCTTTACCTCTTCCTTTGGAGTTTGAGCATACATTTCCCCGATACTTAATTCAAAATAGCACGTGGTTTTACTTATTCCCTTAATGTTACTTGTTAAGCCAATGCCGGTTTCCTGATAGATTCCTGATAAAATCACTTCCATCTCCTCTTTTGGTGCAGCGAAATGGACATGAAACATATTGGAGACTGGTTCCGAAGGCTGGGTTGAAACACCATGACATTGATTAAATAATCCGGCAAGATCTTTCGCTTCTTCATAATACTTCTTCATCTTCTCCACCCTCTGATCGAAAAAATAATCAGCACTGAGGATATATGGATAAAGGCTGATTAAATCTCCACCATGACGCCTTTTCCATACCTTTGATTCATTTGTAAAGGATTGATTACCTGCCAAAATAGCCCCTGCAATCCCACCAATTCCTTTGTAAAAGGAAACATACACGCTATCAAATAAATCACAGATTTCAGCCGCAGATTTTTCATAATAGGGGAGGATTTCAAAAAGTCTAGCTCCGTCTAAATGTAATTTAATCCCTTTTTCATGACAATAAGTTGAAATATCTTCAAGTGTTTTGTACTCGGGTAGTTGTCCGCCGATCTCACGTTGAGGTAATTCCAGTAATAAACAGGCAATATTCTCCTCCATCCTCACAACATCTTCCAGTTGTATTAAACTGTTTTTATCAGCTAATAAGATTGGTTCGATCTGATGTAATTCTTTTAACCCATCTTCTTCATGAATTTCTAAATGACACAATGGATGATACGCTACTTTTTTTAAGCCCTTTTTATCACACCAGATTCGTAAAGCAATTTGCTGAGCCATCGTTCCGCTTGGGAAAAATACGGCAGCTTCTTTCCCTAAATACTTCGCCATCTTCTCTTGGAAATCTTCGATAATTTTACCTTTACCATAAACATCACTTTCCTGTTTTCCATCTATATCCTTCAAAGCTTCTTTTAGGATTTGAATGTTTCTCGTGCCATGGCCCGCTACCTTATACTTTGTTTGTTTAAATGCTTCTACTAAACTATTATTATCGTTCAATTTATGCCGCTCCCTACTTTGCGTGAATATTAATTTTCTATTGCAACAATTCTTATTTCTACTATAACAGTTGAATGCTTAAAAATCTCTTTCCATAAAAAAATCTGATATAGTAGTCATATGAAAGAATGAAAGGAATTAGGACAAAAAATGAAATGTATTTCAATCGATTTAGACGGTACCTTATTAAACTCTCAACATGAAATATCCGAAGAAAATGTAAAAGCCCTAAACGAATTACAAGAGCAAGGCCATTATCTTATTTTAAACACAGGCCGGGCATATGCTGATGTGATAAAATTAAAAGCCGTACAAAATATGGAGTTTCCTATTTTTTGTATCAATGGTTCTGTTCTATACTCAAAATCAAGAGAAATAATCTATGAAGCTACGTTAACCGTTTCAGCCTATAAAGAAATCTTCACGCTGCTAAAAGAATTGGGTGTAGGAATTTTAGTATATACAAATTATGGCGGCTATCCTTCCACCTTGCCTCCATTACATGATAAAAGTAAAGAAGAGCTCGATGTCCTTTTTCAAGAATACAATTATGATGAAATTCTCGAAAAAGACAATCTAAAAATCTATAAGCTAATTGCTCTAGTACACTATAACCAATTAGAAAAAATTGAAGAAGTGAAAGCGTCCTTAGCTGGTAAATTTGATATTTCAATGGCTTCTTCCTTCGCTAATAATGTGGAGATTACTTCAAGCGAAGCGCATAAAGGAAAGGCATTATTACGTTTCCAGCAGATGATGGATCTATCCTTTGATGAAATTATTGCATTTGGTGACGGTGGCAATGATCTCGCCCAATTTGAAGTAGCCACTACTTCAGTCGCGATGGGAAATGCCCCGCTCCATGTTCAACAAAAAGCTGATATTATCACAAAGACAAATGATGAAGATGGTTTTGCCTATGCTGTTCATCATCTGTTACACTTACTTGATTCCGGTGAGAAAATATCAATTATTTAATGGTGAAGATTGCTTACAGGTGTCAGGCATTGAATCGAAAAAAGATCCTCCGATTCGGAAGATCTTTTTTCTTTATTACCCTATATCTTGACCAGTAACCACAATATAACCGATTAAAAAGATATTCAATAAAACAATTACAACCGTACATATCCATGCCAATATTTTTACTGGTAATTTGTTAGCAAATTCCCCCATTTTCCTTTTATCACTTGTAAATAATACTAAAGGGATGACTGCAAATGGGAGTGCCAGGCTTAAAACAACTTGACTCCACAACAGTAGTTCACCAGTTCCTCTAGATCCCCCAATCCAAGTCACAATAAAGGCAGGAATAACTGCTAATAATCGGGTAATTAAGCGGCGAAGCCAAGGTGAAATTCGTAAATGTATGAATCCTTCCATAACGATTTGACCGCTTATCGTTCCAGTAATCGTTGCATTTTGCCCCGAGGCAAGTAAGGCAACTGCAAATAAAGTACTTGCAATCCCTACTCCTAAAGTTGGACTTAATAATGCATAGGCCGCTTCAATTTCAGACACATCTAAATTTGTCCCATAAAAGGCTGCCGCTCCAAGAATTAAGATTGCTGAATTGATGAAGAAAGCACCCGTTAATGAAAATGTGGAATCAATTAATGAAAATTTTATTGCCTCTCTTTTTCCTTCAATTGTTCTTTTGTATTGTCTTGATTGAACAATGGAAGAATGCAAATATAAATTATGCGGCATGACTGTTGCCCCTAAAATCCCTAGAGAGATAAAGAGCATGCTTGGATTAGTGACAATTTCCATTTTCGGTACAAATCCACCAAACAACGCCGAAATTTCTGGTTTTGATATGATTACTTCAAAGGCAAATACAATGAAAATAGTAACCATTAACACTATGACAATAGATTCAATTATACGGAAGCTTTTCTTTTGCAAGTAAAGTAGGAGCAACACATCCAGGGTAGTAATCGCAATACCTAATAATAAAGGAATCCCGAATAATAAATTTAACGCAATTGCAGAACCAATGACCTCTGCTAAATCGGTTGCAATAATGGCCAGTTCCGTTAATATCCAGAGAAAAAAGCCTGTTTTCTTTCCAGTTGCATCTCTTGTTGCTTGTGCAAGGTCTCTTCCCGTTACGATACCAAGCTTGGATGCCAACGCTTGAAGCAGCATAGCAATTAAATTAGAAAGGAGAATGACAATTAACAGTGTGTATCCGAATCGTGCACCACCTGCAATGGATGTCGCCCAGTTACCTGGATCGACATATCCAACCGCCACTAATGATCCAGGGCCCGCATACGCCAAAAGTTTTCGCCAAAAACCGCCTTTAGTTGGAACCCTCACCGTGTTATTTACCTCTTCTAAACTCACATTAGAGCTCTGTTTTAACCACACTTGCTCTTCCGTCACATGTTTTCTTTGAGCTTGAATACTCATTAATCATCCCCCCCTTAAACTGGCGCGTAGTTTAATTATTTTCCTTAGTGCAACTTTTTAAGTAATAAAGTGCTCTCATTTATTAATTTATCTATTAATTTATTTATTTGTATGTAAGAATATTAACATGGTTTCTTGTACTTGTAAATATTTTTTGCTCACGCGCAACTTTTTGTTGCAAAAGAAACATCAGAAATAAAAAAGTGTCAGGCACCATCCAGATTTTTGGACGGTGCCTGACACTTTTTTATTTCACTTTTTCACTGAATGTATTCGTATAAGTTTTGCTTAAGTCGATGTTAGCATCTTTTAGCTCATTTCCGTCTGAAATAGCGGTCTTATCAGGCTCACCGGTCATAACCAACAAAAAGTGCCTAACACCATCCGATTTTATGGGAGGTGTCAGGCACTTTTTGTTTGCGCCAGTGATTGGTCTATTTTTTATTTAATTAATCCTTCTTTTTGTAAAAATTGCTTAGCAACTTCATTTGCGCTTGTACCGTTTACATTTACTTGATAATTCATCTCGCGCATTTGATCGTCTGTTATTTTTCCAGCAAGCTTATTTAAGGCGGCTTTGATTTCCGGATATTTTTGCACGGTTTCCTTCCTTAATAACGGTGCACCTTGATAAGGAGGAAAAAGATGCTTATCGTCAGCTAAAACATAGAGATTATATTGTCTTAATTCACTATCTGTTGAATACGCATCGACTAAATCAATATCCCCTGATTTAATGGCATTATAACGCAGTTTCGGTTCCATCGTTTTGATGTTAGCAAATGTGATTCCATATAGTTTTTGAATCCCGCGATAACCATCCTCACGATCGGCAAACTCTAAGGTAAAACCAGCCTTTATGCTGCTGCTCATTTTCTGCAAATCAGAAATCGTCGGTAAAGCCTCCCTTTCAGCCAATGGCTTTGGGACAGCCAATGCATACGTGTTGTTGTAACTCATTGGTTCCAACATTTCCATCTCATATTTATTTAACATACCAGACCGTGCTTGGTCATACACTTGTTTTCTGTCCGTACTGACAGCCGTTTCTTTTAAAAATTCCGAAATGGCCGTTCCGGTAAATTCAGGATACACATCAATACTGCCTGACTTTAAAGCATTGAAAACAAACGAAGTTTTCCCAAGACCGGGTTTTAGTTCTACATTTAAACTTGTATCTTCCTCAATTAGCAGTTTATACATATTGATCAATATTTCCGGCTCTGAACCAAGTTTTCCACCAATGACAATATTTTTCTGGTCATGGTTTGTAATGGACGGAATAGCGATAATTAAGATTGCTGCAGCTCCCATTACGACAAAAGTAATCAAGGTCTTTTTGAAAGATATTCGTTCAAATTGTCGCAAGAAAATATCAATAAGAATGGCAAGAGCAGCTGCTGGAATAGCACCCAGAATAATAAGTGCTGAATTGTTTCTGTCAATCCCAAGAAGGATAATGTCTCCTAATCCCCCAGCACCAATGAGAGCCGCCAACGTAGCTGTCCCGACAATTAGAACCATAGCCGTTCGTATTCCGGCCATGATAACAGGAGTGGCGAGGGGCAGTTCTACCTTTAATAATCTTTGTCTTCTATTCATCCCCATCGCTCTTGCTGCTTCAATAAGTGAGGGATCTACCTCTTTGATACCGGTATATGTATTTCTAAGGATTGGAAGCAATGCATAAATTACTAAGGCAATGACGGCAGGTACTTTTCCGATGCCGAACAAAGGAATTAAAAGCCCCAAAAGTGCTAAGGACGGAATCGTTTGCAGGATGGCGGTAATGCCGATAATCCCTTCGGCAATTTTTTGCTTTTTTGTTAAATAAATACCGAGGGGAATAGCAATAAGTATGGCAAAGAATAAGGCAATCAGGGAGAGTTCAATATGCTCGAGCAAGGCGCTCCACAATTGTGATTGTCTTTCTTTAAATACATCTGCAAAATTATCCATTGCCGTCACCTCTTTCCTGTAAACCTTCCGCCATAAATTGTAATGCGGTTTGCCTTGTTATGATACCGATGATTTGACCATCTTTTTCCACGGACAATTGTTCATGCTCCGTTAACAACATTAGCCCTTCTCTTAATGTAGCCGATGCCGGAATTGTTACGGAAGAAGGTGATGAGCTATTGCTGGTTATAAATTGATCGATGATGTGTTCTAAACGGATATTCTCCTTTAATGTAACTGATTGTGCCCCGACAAAATCCCGAACAAATTCATTAACCGGACTTTCAACAATTTCTTTAGGTGTCCCCACTTGAACAATTTCTCCATCCTTCATGAGGCAAATTCGATCTCCAAGCTTGATCGCTTCCTGCATATCATGAGTAACGAAAACAATCGTTTTATTAATTTTTCGCTGCACTTCAAGAATGTCATCCTGTAGCTTTTCCCTGCTAATTGGGTCAAGCGCACTGAATGGTTCGTCCATTAACATAATCCCTGGATCTGAGGCTAGCGCCCGTATCACGCCGACCCTCTGCTGCTCGCCACCAGAAAGTTCCTTTGGTTTTCGGCCTCGATATTTTTCAGGAGGCAGTCCTACCATTTCCAACAATTTATCGGTTCGCTGCCGAATTTTCTCATTACTCCATTTTTTCAACTCAGGGACAATCGCAATATTTTCTTCTATCGTCATATGGGGAAATAGTGCAATTTGCTGAAGGACATATCCCATGTTCCAGCGGAGCTCGTGGATGTCGTAATCACTAATTTTTTTACCATAGACAAATATGGTACCATCAGATAATTCGATTAGCCGGTTCATCATTTTGAGCAGCGTTGTTTTCCCGCAGCCGCTAGGACCAATAATAACAAAAAACTCCCCTTCGTTAATTTCCAAATCAATGGACTTGATAGCAGTGGTACCGTCTTGGTATCGCTTTGTTACCCTTTCAAAGCGGATCATTCTCTCACTCCTTATTCCCATATTTAGCTGGAATTCATCACCCTTAACAGGAATATTACTCCTCTCATTAAGATAACAGGGAATGAGTCGTTGAGTAAAAGAAAACGCATTTTAAAATTAATTAGGTGGCTGTGCCCTAAATTTTCTAGCTTCACAAAATTGTTTCACATACTCGAAGTTTGAACAAATATATTCAATACTTAAATAGAAAGCTTTTCGGTTTTATATAATAAACAAAGCTATCGGAAACCCCGATAGCTTTGTTTATTAATATTATTTCAATGCGCTAACTGCATTTATTAATCCCTTACCGGACTTTTCATCATTTCCTGGTTGGAAAACATCCTCGGCAGAGTTCAAAATGATGTGTTTTACCTGGGCAGGATTAAGTTTATCTTTCCCATGTTGAGCAATAATGACGCCGGCAAGTGCGGCAACTTTTGGAGCCGCCATGGAAGTACCTGCTTTATAGCCCCACCCGCCAGGTACTGTAGCCAAGCATAGGTAAGAGTTATCTCTTCCCTCATTTGTTTCAGGATTATAGTTGGGGCCCAAATCTCCTCCTGGAGCCATTACATCAATTTTTCCTACTCCATAGTTTGAGTAGAATGCCAGATTCTTCAATTTTCCACCTGCTGAAACCCTAATCAAGTTCTGATTGCTCGGGCTTCTGTGTGTTGCACCATTATTATCACCGGAAAGTTTTCCGGGACTGCTTATATCAACGCCGTTATTCCCAGCTGATCCAACAACTGTAACTCCTTTTTTGATTGCATAATTTATGGCTCGATTAAACATTTGCACATCTGCAACAACATCCTTGGTCGCAAATTCCGGGTCTTGGTACCAATCGTAGCCTCCTAATGACATATTCACTACATCGACATTATCATCAGCAGCTGTCATTAATGCTTCAGCGATATTAGCAGTTGATGCATCTCCTGTAGGACCAAAGACACGATAGGAAGCAACTTTTAGATCAGGTCCAACCCCCATTGTTCTTCCTTTTGCCGCGATTGAACCTGCTACATGTGTGCCATGACCATTTTCGTCCTTAGGATCCGGCTGGCCCGGAACAAATGATTTCCCATATGCATAATTTGCTTTTAAATCTGGATGGGTATAGTCAATACCTGTATCGATAACAGCAACCACAATATTTTCCCCTGATACTGGCTTTCCTGTACCCCCGGGAAGTGTCCATGATTCCCCATTATTGGTTACTTGTTTAATATCCCATTGAAGCTGCTCGTATAAATCTGGCTTAACAGAAGCGGCATCCTCATAGGAGAACGTTGCTTCCACAGATGGTGCCTCAGCATAAATTTTGTTTTCTTCTCCAGCTTCTGACACAATCGAAGAGTTTTTAACTTCCTTTAGGAAATTTGGATTGTTGGATGATACTTCAACAGCTCCTAGTTTTTCCAGCCTATTTTGAACCTGGCCACCAGCTTTTTTAAGTAAATCCTCATAACCTGATGGCAGTTTAGCCTCATCCTTAAAAACCACTATGTATTTCTTTTCAACTGATTGAGCATGTCCAATACCTGCTCCACTAGCAAAAATTGTAGATGCACATAACGTTAGGCTAAGTGCACCACCTAAAAAACCTTTTTTAATTGTCATAAAGAGACCTCCTTTTTATTTTTCAATTTTCATTATATTGCAAATTCTCAAACACAACATGATCATTTATCGACAATAGAAAACGAAGGAAAAATGCATATACTACTTTTGAAAGATGAAAAATACATTTTATTCCATAACTAATGAAAAAATAGGAATTCTTAAATATACTTTTACTAAAAATGAGAGGAAACTACTGCAAATTTTGTCGAGATTATCCTTCTTTTTCCTCAATTGATTGCTCGATGTCAGAATATTAATTAAATGAACAACGCTAATCGCATGGTACAGGTCACCATTTAGTTGTAATAATGCCCAAAGTTTGTTCCTATTTTGTTTTTTCTCATGGTATTCTTGCTCCGTTTTGACATGTTAAAAAAACAAATAAAGGGATGAAAATAGCACCAACCAGAAGCAAAAAGGAGCGTCATTATTGAAGACGCTCCTTTTCAGCCACTCTATTTTGTATCACCAGTACATGAAAATAGTACTGTACCAAAAATAGCCGTAATTTATTTTCTTGATGATAGCTCCCCTATTTCCAGTTTTTGAACTTCATTAATAATAAAATGATTACTACATAAACTAACTTTACTTGTTAATCTGGAGGAGTGTATTATTCGTGAAAAAAATATTATTATTTCTTCTCCTTTTATCCATCACTTTTTGTTACAATCAAATGCCTGTATCCGCTTCGACAAAAAGTCGTGCCACGTATGAAAAAACAGGACATGTCATATGGGATATAAATACAAAAGAAAAAATGGTTGCCATCACATTTGATGATGGACCTCACCCCGTTTTCACCCCTCAAATCCTCAATATATTGGCTAAATATAATGCAAAAGCCACTTTTTTTGTAGCAGGGAATAAAGTAAAAAGATTTCCTGAAATTTTACGAAGAGAAGTAAAAGAAGGACATGAAATTGCTAATCATACATATAATCATATTTATGATAGAAATATTACTGCCGCAACTTTAACAGCTGAATTAGAGGAAACAGATAAACTTATACAGTCAATCATAGGATATAAACCTACTCTCTACCGCCCTGTAGGAGGTCTATACAATGATTTAATTATTAATACAGCAGTTAAAAACGGCAAACTAGTTATTCTCTGGTCATGGAATAAAGATCCAAAAGATTGGCAAAATCCAGCTGCCAGCCGGATTTGTAGAGATATTACAGAAGAAGTTAGACCAGGGAATATCATTCTACTCCACGATTGGCATGGAAGCGAATTTTCTCAGGCCTGTCAAACAGTTGTTGCATTAGATACCGTTTTGGATTTTTTGTACAAGAACGGTTATAAATGTGTAACTGTATCGGAAATGCTCTATCGTTCAAACACTCAATTTCCAGAGCCATTTGATCCATTTCATTAATTAAAATGCCCGTAACGACCCGTAATAGGTGTGTTTTTCGTAGCGTCAGAAGAAATGATAAAAATCCTAGGCCTGGCCCTGCCAATCGACTCTTTTATAAGGACAGGCATCTGTAGTTAAAATAAAAGATGAATATTCATCAGGGGTGGAATCAAAAGCGCTCCCCAAAGTAAGGTAATCCATGCAGCGAAAATCATCGCCAAAGAGGAAAAGGTCGCTTCCTGTTCTCCAAATTCCAATGCTTTATTGGTGCCGGCACCGTGTGCACCCATACCAAGTGCGAGTCCTTTGGCGATAGGCGTTTGAATAGAAAGTGATTTTATGACTATTGGACCGACAACACCACCAATCACTCCTGTTAAAATAACGAAAACTGTCGTCAACGTAGGTAGGCCGCCAATTTCTTTTGAAACCTCTACGGCAATCGGGGTCGTAATCGACCTTGGGAGGATTGAAGTGATAAAATCATATTTCAAATGGAATAATTTCGACAAGCCAAAAGTTGAAAAAATGGCCACCAGAGTTCCTGAAGTGATACTGATAATAATCGTACCGAGATATTTTTTGACAATCGATAAGTTTTTGTAAATGGGTACTGCAAAAGCAACCGTAGCTGGTCCTAACATATGTGTAAGCCATTTGGAATCCGCAAGGTATTGGTTAGCAGACACATGTACGAGTAGAATTAGGGCAATTAACAGGATGGGTGCTAGCAATAGAGGATGAAAAAACGGCATCGACCATTTTGCATATGCCTTTTTGGCAAATTGATAAATTAAATACGTGATAACTGTAACCAAAATCATCATCAATGCTGCTCACTCCTTTTCCTGACGGTTATTTTTTCCGCGATCAGGGCAGTTATCCCCATCACAACAACGGTACTGATTCCAATCAATACGATGATTTCTGCACCTTGGAGACTGATGATTTCATCATAATTAATAATACCTACAGCCGATGGGATAAAGAAAAGTAACAGCTCCGCCATTAGCCAAACGGCACCTTTTTCCACCCATTCCAGTTTGATGATTTTCAAGTAGAGTGCTAGAAACAGAAGGCATAATCCGAACATGGAGGCAGGGATTGGGAGTGGTATTACTGCTTTTATTGCTGCACCAAGAAATAGAAATACATGGATGAATAAGACTTGTATGATTATTACCCAAACTTTCATTGTGAAAAATCCTTCCTAAATGTGAAAAAGGAGCACTTATACTCCCTTTTCGTTTTCTAATTATATGGTATATAATACGACGGTTTTATCCATTCGTAAAATACATATTCGGAATGATTTCAATAACTAAAAGTTATAATGGTTCTTTTAGAATAAAATCTATAAAGGTTTTCCCAGCAATGGAAAGATAGCGGTCTTTCTTAGTGAGGACTGCCAAACGCCACATGATGGCAGGCCTCAGATCAATAATTTTAATGTCCTTGGTGAAGACACGATTACAAATGGACTGGGGTAGAATCGTAATTCCCAGATTGGCAGCCACCATCTCCGACATCAAGTCCCACTGGGAGCTTTTAAATAAAATTTTCGGCTCGAAACCAGCAGCAATGAAATGATCCCTCATCATTTGATTTAAGGCAAATTCATCATGATAAAAAATAAATTCTTCATCTGTTAGATCTTCTATTTCAACTTCTTTACGAGAAGCCAAGCGATGGTTCTTATAAACAAGCAGCTTCATCTCTTCTTCCACGATGGGATAGATATCAAATTGCTGTTCATCAAGCGGCAGCACAGCAACACCTAGCTCAAATTCCCCTTCCTCGACACTCTTTACCACTCTTGCGCCGCCATACTCTGTAATATTCAATTCGATATTCGGGTATGCGTGATGAAATTTAGCCATTACCCTTGGGAAAAATAAACTACCGATGAATGGTGGTAGCCCAATGTTGATCTGACCTCTTGTCAAGTTAGTCATATCATTTAACGTGGTTTTCATTTCATCTTGCAAGGCATTCATTTTCTGGGCATATTCGAGGACAACCTTCCCGGTATCTGTCAGATCACTTGTCTTATTGGTACGAATAATCAAGGTCATCCCGAGCTCTTCTTCTAGTGCGATGATTGATTTGCTCAAAGCTGGCTGTGAAAGATGCATATTCTCAGCAGCTTTTGTAATACTTTTTTGCTTAGCCACTTCCATAAATAGTCTTAATTGACGTAATTCCAAAGCAAACACCTCTGTAAATAGATTGACTACCGAAATCGGATAAAAAAATGTGAATATAGTCGTAATCGAGGATATTGACGATTGTAAGCAATTAGTTAAAGCGTCACTGGTAGCAAACCTTCTTTAATCCTCTGCCTTTAACACCTCTAAAATTTGATAAAGCTCTTCCAAATGCTGAATTTCATATGTAGGAATCACTTCGTTACGCTCTTTCTCGTTACGGTTTATCCAAACCGATTTGATTCCAGCACGAATAGCACCAAGAATATCTGTCATTAAATTGTCTCCGACCATAATAACTTCCTCTTTTTTCAATGACATGAGAGACAATGCATGTTCGAAAATCGCAGGATCCGGCTTCCCGCTACCAAAGTCACCTGAAATGACAATTTGGTCAAAATATGGGACCAGCTCGGGTGAAATGCCTAGTTTCGTTTTTTGTAAGTCTGGTGATCCATTTGTTAAAAGAAGAAGTTGATAATTTTCTTTTAGTGTATCCAATGTTATATAAGATTCCTCGTACACAAACGGCAGGTTCCTTCGTTCTTGTGGAAACCGTTCCGCTAATTCGTAGCCAAAGTTTGGATCATCCACGCCCATCATCTTTAGTCCCGCTGTCCAAGCTTCTTTTCGATAGCCGGGAACGATTTCTTTCATTTTCTTAAATTCATCATGGTCATCAGAGAAATTACCCCACAATCCTTCAAACGGATTAATTCCAATCATTTGCGTAAAGGCGTAAGTTTCATAGGAGGAGTATAGGTTTCTTGCGGCATCTTTAACAGCTTCTTCCAGTTGAACAGGGTCTACTCCACACCGATCTTCTGCAAATTTACATGTTGCCGCGAAGGCTTCCTTAATGCTTTTTTGATCCCAAAGGAGTGTATCATCTAAATCAAAAAAAATAGCTTTTATCATTATGAGCCCCTCTTTAATAATGATTTTTTTAATATTTTATAATTTAAAACAGAAAATTTTATTTCCTTACCTTATAATTGAAATTGATTAAGTTAACATAATTTTATTATAGTAGATTTATTTTTTTATAATCAAGGAAGGGAAAGATACACCCTCCACTTTTAAAATTGTCCCTAATATTGGGGCAATTTTTAATAATCATGAAGGTTTTACTGCTTTACTAAAGAAACTATTCTGTATCTAATGGAGAATTTACATGATCCTCAAATAGGTCAATAAATAATGAGCCAGATGACGAAATAACTGCATATTGTATATCTTTCATTTGCAAATTTCTAACCATTAATTCATGGTGAAGCCATGGTTTTGAATATTTCGAGTTTAAATTCTTATCAACTGCCCTTCCGTCCATAATTAGTTCAATTGGCAGCTGGATATTTGATTGTAAATTGGTTGGATAAATATCCTTTTTGACCACATTTTGATATTTTGTTTTTTTTAGAACCGATAATTTTCCACTTACTTCTAATAAAGCATATTCCACCTCAATTAGATCAAATATACCATGCTCTCGAAGCTGCTGATTTAAGTCATCTAATGAATACCTAATTTTTTTCATATTTCCGTCTAAAATTTTCCCATTCTCCATAATAACCGTCGGTTCTCCCGATATCCACAATCGGAAACGTCTGCTATTTGTTGCAATAATGGAAGAAAGAAAGTACACAGAAATAAGGGCAAGGAAAGCGGCCAATATTGGGATAAATTTCAGATTCGTGTCAAATCCCATGTTGGCAATAAAAGAACCAATCGTAACAGCCATAGCAAAATTATAATGATTGTTATGGGAGTTTACTTGTTTCCCAATCCATAACGACACAATCATTAAGATGAAGAAAGAAATACATGTGCGAAATATAGGAATTAAAATATGTTCCAACTTATTCATCCTTTAGTCTAAATTGCTTACATCATGTAATATGAACCAAACTAGAAATGAATATGAGGAAATATTTTTTAGATTACACATCTCATAAAAAAAAATAGCATGGTGAGAAATTGTTACCTCTCTCCATGCTATTTTTTATTTGCTTCGGGAAGTTATTATTGATACTTCATTACTCTAAAATTCCTACTTTATTAAATCCGTTTGCAGCTGCGGCCACTTCTGAACTTCCTTCTCCATAAAGGTCTACAGCTGATTGTATAATAGCCTTACGAGCCGCACTAAAATCAGATGTTGGTGTTAAATAAGTTGTTAATGCGCGGTAGTAGATTTTGCCTAATTTTTCACGACCAATATCCTGTGCTGTAAGGTATGCAGCATGGTTGATGATCGAGGAATTAATATGAACGCCTCCATTATCTAAATTTCGTGGAAGATCGTAAAACTCATTCATATGAGAAGGATATTTACCCTTTCCATTCCCATATGCGACATAGGCTGCTCCTACTCGATATTTACTTGGGTCACTTAAGCTGCGCAACGACTCTCTGCCATCCGCTTTAGCACCAGGTCCCATAATATCTTCTCCAATTTCCCAATTTGCATCATCAATTAGAGCACCAAAAATATCCGAAAATGCTTCGTTTAACGCTCCAGGCTGAAAACGATATTGTAAATTTGCTGTATTTGTCGTAACACCATGGGTCATTTCATGGGCAGCTACATCAAGGCCAGCAGAAAGAGAAATCATGTATGATCCATCCCCATCGCCATAGGTCATTTGACGGCCATCCCAAAAAGCGTTGTTGTAGTTCGTTCCATAGTGAACATAAGAATTGATGGCCATCCCTTTATCATCTAGTGAGTTTCGGCCGTGTTCATCAAGGTAATAGTGAAAGACTTTTTCTGAATTATAATGAGCATCGACTGCAGCCCTGTCGTAATCCTTTTTAAAGGAAGCACTATTACTTGTAAATAAGGAACCTGTTGGTGCATCATAGGTAAAAATTCCACCTAAGTTATTATGAGCATAATCTGCTAATTGAAAAACGGTACCCTCATTTGGATTTTTCTTTTGAGAGATATGTAGAAGTCTATGTGCCCCTAGTACACCTGTACCATTCCCAGTTTGTGTGTTGATTTCATCAGCATCCATTATCGCATTATATTGGTCAATGACTTTACCTGTATGGGCATCGACAAAAACAAACCAATTTCCGGGTTCTTTCCCATGAAAATTAACATTTACTTTATAGGCTAAACTATGCTCTCCCTCGAATGGATAGACGACCAGTTCCGTCGTTGGGTCGTATTGTAATTGGGCTGGAGCGTCTACAGATTTTTTTGCCACCGCCAACGCATTCTCACTGTTTACTTCAGGTTTTGTATTTAGGTTTAAATTATCTAAATCGGTGTTAACGGAACCGTTGACCGCAACAATCTGATTATTTTCATTGTAATGGACGATTACTTCAGCACCTTCTACTGGTACACCATTTTTCTTTTGATTAAAACGAACATGCGTCATTCTAAGATTATCTTTTTTCGTATTTTTCTCTTGAAACTCTGCTTTTGGATTCTTGATTCCTAGTTGATCCTTCTTTTCTTCCAAATAGTTAAGAGCATCGCTAGCATTTGTAGCATTCCGTTTTTCTAACTGTTTCTCACGAACAAAGATTGGAACATTCGCCTTTTCATTCCATTTTTTTGTTACAGAAATGGCTGCAGCTTCCTCTGGCTGTTTCGCTAGAACATTACTAAATGGAATGCTCCCTGCAAGAAGTACAGTAGATAAAACAATTGGTGCAATAAGTTTGTTCTTCAAAATATTACCCCCTTTTGATTAATCAAAATTAGTATATGTTTATTCGTTCGTAATTGCATGAATAGTTTGATTTATCTTTTAATTCATTTTTACTAGGACTGAATTTCTATGAAATACTCTGTTTCTATGAAAAATGAAGGATAGATGGTGATTATTCAATAAATTTCGATTCTCGTAATAATTCAATAGAACTAATTTATGTCGAAATTTAGGAGGAGAAAGAAATAAGTCTTTTTTCGGGGGAGAGATGCGAAATATACAAGTTGTCAACGTATTTTACTAGGTCTAAGTGATTAGAAAAAATAAATTTTATTAATAATAATTAAGAGCACCAATCACCAGCCAATTTTTGGATGGTAAATGATGCTCTCATTTTTCTTCATGAACTTATTTCTGTTTCTTTACAATACTGATGTCACAATGTTGTTAATTTGATTTTCTTCAGTCGATGGATCAACAATTTCATGATTTCCAACCACTCTTAGGTTTACTTTGGGAGTCTTTGAGACCATGATCACCCCTTTCTTTATTACTGATTTGCTACCGACTACAGCATTCTCAATCCACACATTTTCTTCTATGATCGTGTGAGGCAAAATAACCGCGTTTTTAATATGAGCTCCTTTTCCTACCTTAACACCTTTAAACAAAACAGACTGTTCAATTGTACCGGAAATTTGACAGCCATCGCTTAATATACTTTGATGCACCTTTGCATTTTCATCTAAATATAGTGGTGGATCACTATTTTCCACTGTATGAATTCTCCATTCCGTATTTTGCAGGAAAATGTTTTTCTGCTTATCTAATAGGTCCAAGTTTGCCTCCCAAAAACTGTGGACGGTTCCGACATCCTTCCAATACCGATTGAAATAGTAGGCGTATAGCGATAATCCATCGGTTAGCATGGATGGAATAATATCCAGCCCAAAATCTCGATGGGTAAATTCTTTCTGCTCTTCCTGGATTAAATACTTCTTTAAAATCGCCCATTTAAAAATATAAATGCCCATAGAAGCCAAATTCGAGGTTGGTTTTACAGGTTTTTCTTCAAAATCCTTAATTTTATAGGTGGTTTCATCTATTACTACGATTCCAAATCGATGCGCCTCTTCCCAGGAAACTTCGACAACGGCAATAGTACAATCTGCATTTGTTTCGATATGCTGCTGAAGCATCACCGAATAATCCATTTTATAGATTTGATCGCCTGAAAGAATCAGAACATAATCTGGTTGATGCTGCTCGATAAATTCAATATTTTGAAACACTGCATGTGAAGTTCCCTCATACCATTCGACACCCGTGTTTTCCCGTTGATAGGGTGGAAGAACTGTTAAACTGCCATATCGATTGTAAAAGTTCCAATAGCTGATATTGCCAAGATGGGAATGCAAGGCTAGAGGTTTATACTGTGTTAAAATCCCCACTGTCTCGACTCCTGAATTTTTACAGTTACTTAAGGCAAAATCTATGATTCGATATTTCCCGCCAAATGGCACGGCTGGCTTAACAATCGTTTTTGTCAGTTGGTTTAATCTTGTCCCCTTTCCACCAGCCAGCAGCATGGCGACCCATTTTCGATTTTTCATTTGCCATCCTCCTTTTAATTGAATAACATCAAATACATTGCACTCGTTTTTTTGAATTTTGTTTACACTTTTATTATCTCCTGTTTTTTCCATTTTTTCTTTCGAGTTGTTACATCTTTGTGAAAATGAACTGCTTTTTTATCGACACTTACCGATGGTCTTAAGGCTGGAAATGGCTGTTAGTGTCGCATTTTTAGAAAAAAAAGCGCCTGGCATATTCCACTTTTTAAATGGCGCCAGGCGCTTTCTTTCCCTATGATAAAAATCGTTTTTCCCCGTCAATGGCTTTGATTGGATCAATATTTTGCGTTAATTCCATCGTGCCGATGTATTTCCCGTGCTCATCGCGAAAAGCAAAATATCGAATATTAATCAAGAAAATAATAAAAGGTACAGAAGTTACGGGTTTTCATATTTTCTTCTGTCTTCGCATATCGTTTTATGATGGGAAAGGAGAATAAACTTATGGTCAGTATTGGAGTAAGCAAGAAAATTGATAGTATCGCTCATCCAAAGGTACGCAACATTGTAAGAATATGCGTGGAACAAGGCTGCATGTTTAAACCACATCCTAGCAATCCTAATTTAGTTCATTTGTTTGATCCTGTACAAAGAAAAAAAATCATTGGAGATATTAACCTGTTAAGTGAGCGGGGGTATTTTACCCTAGAAGTGAATAATGGACGGTTCAAAACCTTCAGGAATGAAATTTTGGGATTGGATATAAATCACGAAGATTTTGAAGAGCATGTACTAAAACGGTTGAAACGATAATCCTGTTTATTCCTCTCAAATTCGAAAATAGGGAATAGTGCTTGACACCGTTCCCTTTTTTTGATACAAAATAGATTTACTTACTTCGTCTAATAGGGCGATCTGAACGACGATTATACTCTGATACAAGGAACTGTTCACTCGATGTTCTTGACAGTCCATAATTGAGCTTGATTTTTACACTGGGTCCAGAGACCCAAAAAGGGTCAGTCTCTTATGCACAAAAAGTACTAAAAGACTGACCCTCTCTAGTCACAAAAATTAATCTCGCTAACCAAATAATGGTAAAGTTACAATAACCATCAAAAGAAACAAAATCGTAATATAATTGACTGAATAAATAAAAATCACGCGCGCCCATTTTTGATCATTTTTCGTAAAAAATCCGTATATACCCAAAGCTAACCAGGTGATATTTAACAAGGTGGCAATAACAATAAAAGTTGTCCCAAGCGATACTAAATAAAACGGCAATGGCAGTAAACAGGCAACATAGACAAAAATTTGTCGTTTCGTCATAGCAAATCCGTGTACAACCGGAAGCATCGCTACCCCTGCAGCTTTATATTCATTATTTTTCCGCATTGCGATGGCAAATGTATGTGGCATTTGAAAAATAAACAATATAAGAAACAACACAACGGGGACCAAATGAAAACCAGATTGGATTGCGGTCCAGCCAATTAAAGGTGAAACCGCACCAGAAACACTTCCAATAACTGTATTAAGTGTATATCTTCTTTTTGACCACATCGTATACAAAATCACATAGGTAAACCATCCTACGAATGCCCAAATGGCAGCTTCAATGGTTGTAAAGAGCAGCAGGATAAAGCCAAATAAGGAAAAGGCAATTCCCATTGTTAAAACGACCTTTAAGGAAATATTCCCCGTTACGGTAGGGCGATTTTTCGTACGATCCATCACCGTATCAATATCAACATCGTACCAGTTATTAATAATGAGTGCCCCAGCTATAACCATCGTACCACCAATCATCGTTAACAAAAATAAACTCCAGTTTGCGCTAAACGAAGTATTGGAAAAGGCTAGTGATAGCCAGTAACCTGTAAAGACTGGCAGCACATTTGCGAGTAAAACATTGGCCTTAAAAAGTGCTTTTAAATCTGTTATTAGGGTAGAAGTATTTTTCTCCTTCGAAAATGCATCTAACCCATCCTTCAGTGGAGAAGGTATTCCCTCTTTATTCAATTAATATCCTCTCCTCGGATTTGATTCTAAAATTTTTTACAATGATAATGTTTTTCACTTTTTTATTTTAACATAATTATTACCTAACCCCTACAGAAAAACTCAAAAAGCCCTTCTAATAGAAAGGCTCCTTACTTTTAAATAATGAAGCCCACCAGAAGTGGCGGGCTTTAATGGGAATAATTTATAAAAAACTGCTCAATGAACGTGGTGTCCGTGACGGTGCTTAAATAATCCTTGGTCGATGTACTGATCGATAAACAAAAATCCTAGGCTTATTTCAACAAGACCAACTCCCAAAAATGTTGGCTGCAGCCAGCTTTGCCAGCCAATCCAATACACTTGAACCGAAATCCAGATTATCATGGCAATTCCGAGTACTAACGTTGTCATTCCAATAAACCGGTGGGTTCTAAATGCTAAAAATGCGCCAATTAAACTAGCAATTCCATTAATAGAAAACAAAGCTATTCCTGGGATTAAGTAGTCAGCAAATGGAGAATTTCCCAAAAAATCAAGCGGTAAACCCAGAGCTTTTCCGCTCGGTTCCATAATTAACCCCCATCCAGCGCTAACTGCCCCTACACCAACAAATGCCAATAACGTACCGGTACAGTAGGATAAAACCTTTAATTTGTTTACTTTATTCACTTTCTCCATCTTCCTTCGATTAGATTTGTAAATCTTTGCCGAAACTAATGGAGCAACTTTTCTTTCTTTCATATTACACCTTTTTGCAAAAATTATGAAATTTAACTCAAAAATGTTTTGCATCCTCCTTAGCTTTTCCCTATATATTAAAAATAATAATAGCTCTAGTGTAAAAGTCACAGTGAATGAAATTTTTATATTTATATGATTTTTTTGTGAATATTCATCGTTATACCCCCAAAAGTCTGTTCTTTATTTTAAAATATTTCTAGATAACGATAAATGAGGGGAATCGCTTTGAAATCGCTGCAGTTATTACAAGATAATCTTTTGATTGATGCTTATCATGATGCCATACGGCTCAACCTTTGTTCTGACTTTATTGACATACTCCTAATGGAGATTAATCAACGAAATTTAATGAATGACTAAATATTACAAGCAAAAATAAACACCCATTTTGATAAAGGGTGGTTATTTTTACTTGTTCCAAAAAGCACTTAAGAATAAATTTTGATAATTAATACTAATAACCTTTATAAACGAACAAAGAGAAAGAGTGTGTATTGATAAAAGTTTGATCAAAACACACTCTTAAAATATTCTATTGGATCCTTCTTTTATAAAAAGTTTGATCATTTTCTATCTAAATTTATACAAAGGAAGTCATCTGTTGAATATGAAATTCCCTTTATGCACTTTGCAATAGCTTTTTAAATTGATTTTACCATCGTTATATTCGTAATTTCATAGCCCAACTTTTCATATAATCCACGTGCAATTTTGTTATGACCAAAAACATGAAGTCCAATTTTCTTCATTCCTAATTTTTTAGCAATAATTTCAGTTTCTTTCATTGCTTTCTTACCATATCCTAGCCCTTGATATTGCTCAAAGATAATAAAATCATAAATAAAACCTTCAACATTATTTGTAGGTGATTTTTGTGCAATCCAAATCATTCCAACTAGGTGTTGGTCGTGAAAGATAGAAAATAAGTAATTATACTCGGATTTATCATCTTTTGGTAATAGTCGAGTAAATTCTTTCCTTGACAGGTTAATTGCTTCATCTTCGCTCCAATTTCCAGAAATAACTTTGTCTTTTGCATAGTCTTCAATTGCATTACTAATATATTGCTGAAACTCCTCTTGGCTCATTGGTTTTAATGTAATCACTTAATTCCCACCTCCTATATTGATATTTCTATGTATTAACTATAACACCCAAAAGCCATTATTCCAGCATGTTTTTGTACTAATAAACAATAAAAGGTTTTACCCTTTATGTATGGCACTATCGGAAAAACTTTTTTTCACTAATAAACAATTTCCCTATACAAAGAAAACCTTGCCAACGTAGATTATTAGGAGAGGTGGAAGTGCGGAGACAAATATGGTTTTATCGGTTTTGCTCTTCCCTTTTAAAAGAAAAAGAGGTGAAAATATTGAGCAATTTTACTCCAGATGATATTCAAAATGCGGCAGAAGAAGTAAAAAATTCTGGGCATGGTGACTTCATGTTTAGGGATCCAGGTTTAACGCGTATATCACATCAAAATAAACATTCCAGACGAAAACCTCCACATCCTCGCAGGTCTGCAGGAAGATTTACTTCGAGACTTCGAACTCTAGAACCTGAAAATACATCCCATAGGAATACCTCTAGAAGAAATACTTCTAGAAACCTTCCAACTTCCGTTATTTTGACTTCCAGACATAATACTGCTAGAAACCGACATACTTCTGTCATCGTGACTTCCAGACATAATACTTCTAGAAACCAACATCCTTCCGTCATCGTGACTTCCAGACATAACACTTCTAGAAACCGACATCCTTCCGTCATCGTGACTTCCAGACATAACACTTCTAGAAACCGACATCCTTCCGTCATCGTGACTTCAAGACAGCGCAAAACATCACGCCGGAACAATGTTGGACAAGGAAACTGGGGATGGAGCACAACACCAGATGATGATTTCCAAATGGAAGGATATTATCGTGAAAATAACATCTGGTGGCCAAAAAGGAGCTAATTCTCTTTCGAGAGAACAGTGGAATAATTGAAAAGATGCCAATTGGCATCTTTTTTGCAGTAAATTCAATTTAAAAAAAGGTAAAATCCTTTTTTTATTGCGTGAATTGTTCATTTATGTGTAAACGGGGCAGAGCGACTCAATATGAATCCATTTATTTTGCCTTAATGAAAAATATACATGTATCACTTTGAATGGGGTAAAACTTAGCTCTGCTCACACACCCATTATTATGTGGGTGTACCACTCCTATTCAATTCATTTCGATGATTAGGTGGGGAGTTGAAACTTAGGATAGATTTAATAAAAATAAAAAGGACCTAAGCTGTCCTTTCAGATTTTCACTATCTATTGATTTCTATTCTAATTTTGTTAATTTCCTCTGCAGGTACTTTCTTCTTTCCTCAATATACTCTGTGATAACAGCTAACTCCTTGTCAAAGTCATCCATATTTTGCTTTTTGTATGGGTCCTGTTTGACATACGGCCGAATCAATTGAAGTAGTTTCTCAACCCTTGGAATCATAAATTCAACTGTGAATTGATGGTTCAAAGTGCTCACGAGCAGGCTTCGATATTGCTTTCGAAAACGATCCACGTCTAACAGCCTTGCTGTTAAGGTATTAAAACCATCAATAGGGACATAATTTGCTTCCATTCGTTTACCGTTTACATCCCTTCCCCATGTGGCATCGTAATCCCACGGGATAACTTCAAATAAGCCCGTTTCCCTATTCCTGTAAAGTGCATAATTATGCACGAACCCATCATAGTTTGATGTAAATATAATTCCTGCAATCCAACGTAGGTACTTTTCGACATCGACAAATTTTGAAATTTCCTTTTCAAATTCACTATTTGAAATCGTATTGATTTTATAGATCAATTCCTGTAAGTAATAATCATCTAATTTACTCCCACATTTTCTTTCATAGCCTAATTCGAGTGATTTTTTTGTTTCCTTATCTAAATCACTCATGAGAGAGAAGTTTGCGTCACCATCAACTGCATAAAAAATGCTGCCATTAGGTAGGTTTCTCTTTTTCAAAAAATTCTCATCAACTGATTCGATTTCCAAATAGACCCCTTCTACTTTACCGTTTTGCGTTAAAAAAATATGGTGTGTTTGCGGCGCTAAGACACCTAATTCTGAAAAAAAATCAAATGACAGCTTATTTCTTATCATGGACGGATCCTTGAATTCGGCGTTAAGATGAATTTGTTTTGCACCTTTGAATTTTAATGGTTTATAGAAAGAAATTTGATAAGACTTTTTCGAAAAATCTCGGATATGGGATCCGCGATAACTTAAATCAATTTCAAGCCTTTTTCCCCCCACCGTTAACTGAGCAGGAATCGGATCGTTTATCCAAATATCTCTTCTAAGCTCTTTTAAGTCAAAGGGTTTAATAAAAAGCTTATATTGGGGTAATTTTTCAGCCTCGTCCATTTTATATCCCTCCTTGTTTATTCGTATGTAAGAAAAAAGAAGGAGGTAACCCCAAAATAGCATTTTTTCTTTTATTAGGCTTATGTCTTATACAAAAGCATTCAAACAAACGTAAATTGGTAAAAGAAGAGTGAGTTTTATAGACGCATGGTTTAACAGTTTTCGTGCTCCCTTTTCTACATCAAAAGGAGGTGCAAAAATGAGTGAATTTTCAGCAGAAAATATTCAAAATGCAGCAGAAGAAGTGAGACGCGGCGGTTTCGGGGATTTCATGTTCAGAGACCCTGGTCAGAATCGTGGTAACTCGCGAAGAAGAACTTCCAGACAAAGGACTTCTAGACAAAGAACTTCCAGACAACGGACTTTTAGACAAAGGACTTCTAGACAAAGGACTATTAGACAAAGAACTTCTCGACAACGGACTTCTCGACAACGGACTTCTAGAAGGAACACTTCTAGACGTCGATCAACAAGAAGGAATACATGCAGTCAAAGACGCTGCCAAACCACGATTCAAGGCAATTGGCAAATTAAAAAATGTTGGGATGGCAGTAATCAGTCCTATTTTAGATTGAAAGGAAAATAACATCTTAATCATTCACAAAAAATGTTCCAATACACTATTAATAGGAAAAATGGGAAAGGAAACGTATGCTTCCTTTCCCATTTTTATTTTCTCAAGGATTGTTCTCCTATTTGTGACATTTATGATATCGTCAATCCTATTTTTTTTCTGGAATGATACAGTTCCCATCTGCACAGCTTGCATCCTCATTGGTTGAAAGATCCTGTAGTACTGGGGAAGCAGACTCTTCCTGCCATACTTTTTTTAGAGCACCGATAAAGGTTTCTGTAGGTTGGGCACCGGAAATGGCATATTTTTGATTAATCACAAAATAAGGAACACCGCGAACACCGTATTGCTGGGCAAGGGATTCATCTTGACGGACATCATTGGCATAAGCATTTTTATCATTAAGCACATTTAATACTTCTTGACGATTTAAACCTGCGGACTCGGCAATATCTGTCAAGGTTTTATCCTCGCCTATATGCTTTGAATCTGTGAAATAAGCTTGGAGAAGTTTTTCAGAAACCAATGCCTCTTTCCCTTGTGTTTTAGCAAATTTCGCCAAGCGATGTGCATCGAATGTATTGGTTGGTTTCATCTCATCAAAATTAAAGGTTAAACCAACCGTTGCTGCCTGCTGGCCAACACCCTGATTCGCTTGTCTTGCCTGTTCAATACTCATTCCATATTTTTTTGCTAAAACCTCATGAATATTTTGACCAATATTTTTTGGCGAATTTGGATCAAGTTCAAAGCTTTTGAATTCAACCTCCACTTGATCCTTATTAGGAAATTGTTCTAACGCCTCTTCTAACCTTCTTTTCCCTATATAACAAAAGGGACAAACATAATCAGACCAAACTTCAATTTTCATGTCAACACCTCGTTTTTCTTCGGTTAGCTTTTATAGTAACACAAGGAGGATAAAAATCATTACATGTTGCTCAAGGTGAAAATGGTTGATTTTACCTCTAATTAGGTTGGAATTAACTAGTTATCATAATTTTCTTATTAATAGAGGTGTCCTTCAAGCAGATACTCTTTGAAGGGCATAATCGCCTTTGTTGTTTTATATTTATAATTTAAATTAGACTGATTTTTATTTTTGTCCTCTGGTTTATTTGATTTTCTTCATATCGCTAAATTCTGAGCCGAATGTCCCGTTTTCTACATAAGGAAATCTCTAAAAAAATCGAAGAAGTGCCCTGTACTTTTAATACGGGCACTTTTGTTTATTTTTAAAATTATTCCTTTTCATGCTCAAACTCATCTTCCAATCTTTTAATCTCTTCGATTGATTTTTCAAGGGCAGCTTGCGGACCTTTGAAGTGGTTCTTGTAATAACCTAAGTCCATGATAATCAACAGGATTAACATTCCACCCAAGGCATAGGCGGCCATTTGATTTGGCGGAATCACCATCATAATGGAAATAAAGAGAATCCAGATGATGCTGAGAATATTAATCGGCTTACTCCATCTCCCAAGACTCCACGGTCCGTAATGTTTTGGTAAAAAGATTCCTTTCGCCTCGGCTTCTAATTTAAGGTATATCGGAATTCCATAAGCAACATACAATCCAACCACACTAACCCCAGTCAAGAAGGCGATTGTTGAATAACTAGCATTTGGATTCATGATTTTTGTAAGGTAATCAATTAATGCTAAAGCAAAAGAAAGAATAACAGCCAACCAAATTGCTTTTGCCGGTGTACGGAATTTGCGGCTGATTTCTGCCCAATGACGGCTGAACGGCATGCCTTTATCTCTAGAAAAGGCATACATCATCCGTGAAAATGACGTAATCGATGACAAACCACAGAAGAACATGGCGAAAGTGACGAGCCAGAGAACAATAGAACCAAATGTCCCCCCCAATGCCTGGCTGATAACATAGATAAAGGCATTGTCAGAGTTAACCGCGCCAGCGGCATCATGAATCGAAAGGGTAACAAATGAAAGCATGATAAATCCGAATACGAATGAAAATGCTACTGAGTTGTAAATTCCCCACGGAGCACGAACACGTGGATGAACAGTTTCTTCAATTGTATGGGCCGAAGCGTCATAGCCCGTAAAGGTCCATTGTGCCTGTAATAATCCAATTAAGAATGCTAAGAAATATGGTTTATCGGAAAATGTTTGCCCAACTTGGAATAAGTAATCGATTGGCTGCAAACCATTTTTTGTGAAAAATGCTAAACTAACCACTAAGATAGCGACGACTATCATATGATACCAGGCAGAGAAATCATTTAATTTAGCAACGATTTTAATACCAACGTGGTTGAGGATACCGTGTAATAGGAGAATAACGCCAAAGACAATTAGAATCGTAGTATCAGTGGAAGAATAACCAAAAACTGTTGCTAGAAGTGGGTCGGTAAATAAGGCGCAAGAGTAATCAATTCCGGCGACAATTCCAATTTGTCCAATCAGGTTAATCCAAGCGGTATACCAGCCAATCCTTCTACCTTTTAAGGTGGCAGCCCAGTGGTAAAGTGCACCAGCGGTTGGAATCGCCGATGCCAGTTCTGCGAGTGAAGCGGCGACTAAAAGTACGAAAAAGGCGACAATCGTCCAGCCAAATCCCATCATCCCCGGTCCGCCATAAAGTAATCCATGACCATAAAGTGAAACCGCACCTGTTAGAATGGAAATGATTGAAAATGAAATGGCAAAGTTTGAGAATCCACCCATGTCACGCAATAGCTCTTGTGCATATCCATAACGGTTTAACTGCTTCCTATCCTCCAGCAATTGTTGGTCTTTACTTTTCATTCCTTTCTCCCCTTTCCTATTTAGTTTCTAGCATCCCTATCGACAAAAATTTCATGTTCTTCCTCTTTAAACGCCCGAACGTTTTTATTTGCATTCATTCCAATGGCAGTTCCTACGCAAAGGGTAATCACTACTAAAGCAAAGCCGATAAATACCTCCATTCTACTAACCTCCTTTCTATTTAGGTCATTTCCTCCCTAATAAACTTAGATGTACTTGTGCCAGAATCACTGCCAACTCTTGTGTTAACTTCTGTGCCCAAACCTATCTCACTCCCGGACTAAAAAGACGTCTCCGATCGCCCCAGGTTGCTGTAAAATAAATTTTGCTACTGTCACCAAAGCGATTCGGTTTTTCATACTATATTTTCTCATCCATTGATAGGACTGCTCCTCAGTCATCACCCGTGACTCCATTATTTTCCCCTTCGCCTTTTCAATCAGCTGGCGCTCTTCCAATTTTTTCTTAAGAAACTGTAAATCTCTTGAAAGACACTCAAATTGCTGCTTTTGACTCATCGCGATTTCGATAGCAGGGATTAAATCAAGCTCAGTTACAGGCTTGACAAGATAGGCCGTTACGCCTGATTCTTTTGCATCTTCAATCAGCTCCCTCTGACTGTAAGCTGTTAATAATAGAATTGCCGTGTCCAATTTTTTCCGGATAACTTTTGCTGCTTTTATCCCGTTTAAAATTGGCATTTTTACATCCATAATGATTAAATCGGGTTTTAGCGCAAGGCATTGTTGAACTGCTTCTTCTCCGTTTTTGCATTCCTTAACAACCTGATACCCCTCATCCTTTAGCATTTCACGCAAATCCATCCTGGTGATGGGATCATCATCCACTACCATGATTTTATAGGTCATCCTCTTCCTTCTCCCCTTCTGGAATTGGAAAGCTAATGGTCACGTTTGTTCCTTTTCCCGTATTTGTGAATTGAATGGATCCATTTAAGTCTTCGTGTATTAAGGTATGGCAAATTTCTAAACCTAGGTTTCCTACTTTTTCAGAATTATAATTGAATCCCCTACCGTTATCTGAGACGATCATTTCAACTATTCCGTCAGCGTTTCTTATCCCAATCATTATTATTCCCGTAGAAGCCTCCGTAAAGGCGTGATTCATAGCATTTTGGACAAGTTCATTGATAATTAATGCCAAAGAGCTGGCAGTCCTCGAATTCAGAAATAGGGAATCCCCCTCAACCACGACACGAATTGATTGCTCGTTATCCTTCATTGAAGTTACAATCCCTTTACACATGTAGTCAAAGATTTCCTTGCAATCTACTTCATCTAAGCCATCCTGTGATAAAACCTCGTGAATGATGGAAATGCTCATAATTCGATTGATGCTTTCGCGAAAAACTCGTTCCACCTCCTCAGAGTTTGATCGCCGCATTTGCAGCCTTAAAAGACTTGCAATGGTTTGCAGATTGTTCTTCACCCGGTGGTGAATCTCTTTTATGACCGCGGACTTGAATCTGATTTCTCGCTCTTTTTCTTTCATTTCCGTTAGGTCCCTCAATAGTAGAATTCCTCCAACTTTTTGTTCTCCACGATGGATACAAACGGCATTTATTTTTACAAAAAGATTCCCTCGTTGAAACTCCTCTGATACTACGCCATGCTGTTCGATTTGTTCCATGGCAAACCTGCCGAAGCAAAGCTTGTTCACATTCGTTCCAATCAGCGGGCTACAATGACCAAATTCTATTAAAATAGCATGGGCACGGTGGTTAGCATAGGTTATCAAACCCTCGGCATTGAAAAGAAGCAAACCTTCATGAATTAATGCCGGGATCTTATTTTCGGTCATCGCCTGCTGAAATATGGTTTCACTTAGCTGCTCCGTTGTTTCCAGGAGTACTTCCACATGCTTTTCCTGTTCAACTATGTCAGTAATGTCTCGCTCCATAATTAGAGCGGCAATGGTTTGATTTTTGGTATTTTTGATGGGTGTCACATTTTGCTGAATATTGACATTTTCCTGTGAAATCCCTCTTGAATCGATAACAGATTCTCCTGTTTGTAGGCAGTGGAGCACGCCTGGTTCATTTTGTCTTAAAGCGATTTCACCCCTGACGGGCAGCTGATAAAGCGACTTTCCTGTTTGTGGATGCGCCTCTGCTACAACAATTGCCGCATCTTTTGTAGGAATCAAACAATCGATAAACACATCTGCTTGGGAAACATCCGCCCATAATTGTAGCTTGCTGGAAATTTCCCGGATGATGCTAACATCTTCCTCTGACAGCATGGTTTGTTCCATCACCATCTTAGACATCAAGTTTGTACCACTCCTTCGTGGTCAAGTTTGTACCATTTTATTCTAAGTATTCAAACAATATTCACTATGGGCCGAGATGTTTGACATCCATTTCCTAACCTCGCAGAAAACAAAAAAGTGCCTTGACAACAGTACTAGACTGCATCCAAGGCACCATTGCCGACTTCTATTCACTTTTATAATAAATTCTATTTTTTAATTTCTCATTTATGACTTTTATTAAAAATCTTCCAGCGAGGATGCTTTTCAACCAAATACTGCCACGATTAAACTTCCAAAACCAATCATAAATTTTCTCTGGCTTGGAAATAATAACCTCGATCAATATGAAGGGATGGGATGTTTGATGTCGTTAGAATGGTTTGACAGAGTTTGTGGGGAACTTCAAGAGCACCTTGAGTCTATTTGTGAAGAATATGATCAGGTTGGTCAAATGAAAATGGAAAGAGCTGCCAAACATCCAAGGATTGAGTTCTATGTTGAAATCTCCGATGTGGATACCGAAGAACTTGATCGCGATTATTTCTGCACGCTATTCTTTGATCCGCAAAATGAAGAATTTTACATCGACACCTTTGATGTTGATAGTGGTCATACAGCGAAAATCATCCTTTCAGACATAGAGGAGATCATCGGGGAAGTTCATGATAGTCTTCATGATTATTTGAACGATGATGATGACTATACAGATGACGGTGTCTACCTTCAATCAACTGAAGTATTTGAGGATGAAGAAGATTGTGAAATACTTGACGGAGAAGAGTTCTATGAAACGGCACAGGTCAACAGCGACGACATTTTCGAGGAAATTGATGTCGATTGGTCAACACCAGAGGTTACCGCTTTTAAGCATAAAGATGAAGTGGAAATTACTTATCAATTTGGGGTCGTTCAAGCGACCGGTGACGGTGTCCTCAAACGGGTAAATCGTATATGGACAACGGAAGACGAATTAATCAAGGACGAATCCCATTTTATTTTTAGCCGAGAAGAAGCAAGTACGATTATCGCGATGATTGCCAGCCACATGGATCAATTAAGCGCGTTTGATTTCGATAACAATTTATAAATTACAATAGGAGCAATCCAGTTAGGATGCTCCTCTTCCTTACTCAACCGTATAATCAATTTCAATTAGATCCCACGGAGTAATAATCCCTAGCGGAAACTCATCGTTGTACCCATTTTCGGTAATAATGACACCTTCTAATTTCCGTTTCTTTTTATGTGCTTTTTCAAAAATATTTTCTACCTCAAATATATTAATATCTTTAGCAACAATTTCAATTGAATGTTCTTTTTCGTACTCCATCATATCCGAAACATGGATATCTGATAGATTTACTAGGCTGCTTTCCATATTTTGCGCCATCCATTTTATAATGGAACTGGCCGTCAGTAACCCGACACATTTTTTGTTTTTGTAAATTGGAAATTTTGAATAGCCATGCTCTTTTATGGCTGTGGTCACTTTTAAAATACTATCTAGATAGTCAAAGAAAACAACGTTTTTAGTGGCGATGGATAGTGCGTAATTAGGCTGGCTTAATAAGTTAGCGATTCTTTCAATATGATGGACGACCTTTGTGTTAGGTTCTGCAATATAAAAGCCCACCTCCATTTTTTCATGCACAATCGCATTTCGAAGTCTTGCGTACTGCTCTAGGTCTTTCTTAAATGTTTCAATCACCTGGTATTTTTTTGCTCCAACCTTGACGAGAACCACGAATCTATCATCATTGATTTGAACAATATCCCTAAGCGCATCATGTACTTGATTGTAGGCCACTTCAAACCGTTCAGATAGTGCTTGTCCATGTTTATTGACTGTTTTCATTTTCTTCTCCCACTTGAAATACTTTTCTTTATTATATAACCTTTGTTTTAATAGGAAAATCAAAACTTAGCATTTTCCCTTCAACCTTATTATCATTACATCAGAAAAAGAGCCATACCATTTAGATATTGCCCTCAACATTGTTATTATTGACTGGCTAAAACCATCACCATTTTATCCTCAATCTTTTTCCCTTTCTCTTCATCCAGCATATTATTTAACAGAATTGAAAATATCAATGTTTGCTCACTTTTCGTATTGACATAGCCGGATAACGAGGTGACAGTCGAGAGAGTACCGGTTTTAGCTTTTACTTTTCCTTGGACAGTTAAATTTCTCATGCGATTTCTCAGAGATCCTCCCTCCAACTTGCCATTAACGCCTGCAACTGGTAATGAATAGAAATAAACAGGAAACCACTCTTCCTTTTGTACCGCAAATAAAAGCTGGGAAATTTGGCTGGCTGGGATTAAATCAACATGTGATATGCCAGATCCATCCCGGAGGACCATTGTCTTTGTGTTAAGCCCGAATTTGGTTACCTCTGTTTCCAACACCTCTAACCCTTTTTCCCAGCTGCCTTCCCCTTTAACAACTCTCCCCATTTCCTTGATCAGGACTTCTGCATGGACATTATTACTAAGCTTCATAAACGGGACAAGCAGTTCAGACAAAGGCATTGATTGATGGGCAGCTAAAGTTCTTGCGGTATTTGGCACCACCCCAATTATTATTTTTCCTGAGACTCGGATTCCCTGTTCTAGTAGTGATTGCTTAAATAGCGCTGCCGCATAACGAGTTGGTTCCCAAACGCCAACCCATTCTTTTTTAGCCTTTGATTTCAATGGCAGGGTACCTTCAATAATGATTGTATTCTTTGCATGTTCACGTTCGATAGTGATATCCTTTTTACCTTTTTCCCCCACGGTTACCGCATGATTAATTATCTTCACATATTCGGTCTTCGGGGTAATTTCTACTTTAACCTTGTTTCCTACACTATTTCCTGGTTTGACCTCGACCTCCACGGAACCTGCATCATAATCCGTTGATGGTGATGCTGTCAAAGCGGAAATCTGCGCACCGTAATAAGTCGTTTCATCGCTCCAGGGTAGGTCAAGTGAATAACGGACATCATCATACCATGAATCATCCACAACAAGATTTCCCTTTATTTTTTTAATACCTAGTTGTTTAATGGCAGTAGCAAATGTATCAAAATCTGATTTTAATAGTGTCGGGTCACCTTTTCCTTTTAGATAAAGATTCCCTTTTAATGTTTTCTCTTTTACCGCAGAGTCTGCAAGTACTTCAGTAGTGAAGGTATAATTCTCACCCAAGACATTCAGGGCGGCAGCTGCCGTTAAAAGCTTCATATTAGAAGCAGGTCGTAATCGGACATCGCCCTGATGTTGATAAATAATTTCACCGCTTGAAGCAGTCCGGATGCTCACTCCTGCAATCGCTCCTTGTAAATCTGGATCATTCTTTATTAGTTGATTGAGCTGCTGAATCATTTTCTCATGGCCATTAATGGCATTAACTTGAATGGAGGGGAAAAATACAAAAAGTAATAGAATGGCATATTTTAACACTTTTTTATTCACTCTTTATCAAGCCTTTCCTTTTTTCCTAAGAGTTTGTCCAAAAAAAACAATTGTATTATTACATAGCAGCACTGAAAGCTTTTTCATCATTTTCCAAATCATAAATAATCAAACAATATCGTTTGAGATATAGCGAAAACACAAGAAAAAATAGAAAAAACACCCAAGAAATTGGACAAAACCAAAAATCCCTCACGAAGAGACCATTATTAAAGTGTGTTTTTCACTATTTCTTCACTACAGTTATCTTTTTACTGAGATATGCCCAATTCTGTGGTGCCGGCAGGCTAATTTGCCAAAAGGTTGTGCCGACTAATTGACAAGTATCAATTAACCGATACTTTTCAATAAAACTTCGAATATCTTCAAACCAAACTACATGCTCCTCCACTCCATGCCAGTATCGATACCAGGGTGAACTAGCGGTTTTGTCGAATTCAATTGCCGTACCAGTTGAAATAGCTTTATTCTGGGCGGCAAGAACCGATAGAGCATGGGTAGCATTCGTATGAACTACTTTGTCATATCCATAAAGCGGCAAGGCAATTTGCAGTTTACGAGGATTGATCTGGGTGATAGAGTATTCAATTACTTGTTGCATCCAGGTTATTGGAGCAATCGGATCGGGTGGGCCGCCAGGGTAACCGTAATCAATCGTCATCACCGCCACAATATCGGCCACATTGCCAATCGCGGCATAATCGTAGGCACCGATGATTCGATTGGTTGGAATATCGGCTGTTTTTGCGTGAACATTTACATGCAAAATAAGCTCGCCTAATGCTTTCTTTAAATCTGTTAAAAATATAATAAAATCGCTGCGTCTTGCCGGCGGAATAAATTCAAGGTCGATGCTAACGCCACCAAATCCTCTCTGAACGGTTAAATTCATAATACTTGCTACTAGATTTCCACGATAGGTATGATTTTCCAGCACCCTCCCTGCCAAATCCGCACTGAAATCACTGACTGTAAAATTTCGAATCATTAATAATGGCGTGATGTTTAACTCTTTGCATTTAGACACAATGGCCGTATCCTCAATTTCATTAAAAGCGAATCCATCGTCCGTAAACGAATAAGCTACAATCGCTAAATAAGTTAATTGCCCTGCAAGACTATCAAGTGTTTCGAGGTCCTTACTCTCAGACGATGGTACAATAAATCCAAGTGTGGCCATTTCTAATTTTAATAGGGATGGAATGACGATGATTTGTCCGATAAAAAGTTGGTTTGGGTTAATACCGGGATTGGCCGCTAAGATTGTTGGAATGTCAGTATTGAATTGTTGAGCCAATTTCCAAATATGATCACCTGGTTTTATTTGATAGGAACGGAGTAGCGGCATGGTATCAGGAAGATATAACGCAAGGCCTGGGACGAGGGTACTCGCTGAAGGTAACCCATTAAGCTCCACAATGGATTGAATAGGTACTCCAAACAAAGCAGAAATCGTCCACAAGTTTTCGCCAGTCTTCACAACATGAACAGCCATAACCTCTCACACTCCTTAATAATCATCATATGACCTTAAACCATGAAGTTATTACTAGAAGAAAAAACGAACTTACCAATGGCAAGTTCGTTCGACTTCACTATAACCTCGGATCAATCGGATCGGCTTCTAACGCCAAAACTCCTAACACACATTCATGGTGCCGCTCTAACAGCTCCCGTTGAACAAAGCGATTCACAGCTTCAACTCCCAAGGCAAACTCCTTCAATGCGTTACGATGCCTCAACCGCGAATATGGAAATGAGCGTGACCAATCCTGGCACTTTTCCTTAAACTCAGCTCTTGTCCATTCAAAACGGTGATCGCTGTGTCGCAATAAATCATCTATATCGTATACGACATTATATTCTTGGTTTGGAGTGGTCACGATTAATACCCTTGACTGATTATCTTTTAAAATCGTTTCAACTAAGATAAAATCTCTTTAATTCCCTCAACAAATCCAAGTTATACCGGCTCGGGCAAATTATTATCTTAAAACTCATAATCATCTTCATACCTGTATCTTCTATACTTTTCCCGGTAGCAGGATTCACAAGTTGGAAACGAATGATCCCATGGCAGTTTTTTGCCACAGGTCTTACATTTTTTAACGAATTTCTTTATATCCGTTTTTAACCGTTCCTGGACCTGATTACTAACTTCCATTCGCAGCCGTTCCCAATAAATTGTTTCTGTTCGCTCTCCTAACCGGTATAGAAATAAGAGATGAAGGCCAATCGCTTTGTAGCTGAGTTCTAATTCTTCCAAGCTATTGTCCTTTAGAATTGGTTCAGGGAGCTCTCTTCCTTGGATAATTGCGAACATTGTTTCTTCCCACTGCTTTGTTAAAATCGACTCGTTTTTTGAAAAAGGTAGATGTAAAAAGCCATAAAGATCCATTAATGACAGCCTTGCTTCAATTTCCGTCCCAACTATCTTTTGATAAAGGGCCTTCTCCTCTGAAAGTGAGGCTTTTTTCGTACCTTCAGGGCTTTCAAATTTTCCCCATAATTCAAAAAAGGTACCAAGGTCGCGATAATAGCGTTGGAAACGTTCAAAGACAGAATTCGTTGGAGCAATTGCAAACGTATGAACAGGCTCATCCTCCTGCAGAAGCAAGTTCCTCATTTTTTTAATATCGCTAGTAAAAGCCACTTTCCCGATATCATATTTCCCTTTTCGGCCAGCACGCCCGGCAATTTGCTTCACTTCTTGTGATGTAAGCAGACGCCTGCGGGTTCCATCGAACTTTTCATTTTCTAAAAAAACAATACATCGAATCGGTAGGTTTAAGCCCATTCCTATCGCATCTGTCGCGACAATGACCTTTGTCATGCCTTGATTAAACTGTTCTATCTGCCTTTTTCTTGTTTCGGGAGGCATACTGCCGTAAATCATGCTGACAGAATGACCGTCATTTTGCAGTCGTGAGGCTGTTTCAAGCACACGCCTTCTAGAAAAACAAATCAGAGCATCCCCTTTTTTAATGTGTTTAATATGGAACTCTTTCGTTTCGACCTCGAGCGGCGTATCACGGCTGTACTCGTGAATTTCAATATTTGAATCTCCCAATAACTGCAGGAGCATCGATTTTGAATTTTTGCTGCCAATAATATGTACTTCTTCCGCATTAGCTTTCGTGATTGCCTTATACCAGGAAAAGCCGCGGTCCTTATCGGTGATCATTTGTGCTTCGTCAATGACGACCACATCATAATATTCTTTTTCATGAAACATTTCTACTGTGCAGGAAGTATGGTGTGCATTGGCAACGAATTTTTCTTCCTCACCAGTTTTTAAGGAACATGGAGTCCCCTCAGCATTCAATTTATCATAAACCTCAAGAGCTAACAGACGAAGCGGTGCCAAATACAAGCCGCTATTTGCTGCTTTCATCTTTTCTAAGGCATGGTGCGTTTTCCCTGTATTCGTTTCGCCAATGTGTAGGACATATCGAACATGCTGTTTTAATGAAGGGTCGTATTCTGCTCCAAAGATGTCCTTCATCATCCGGTCTTCCGCATCTCTTTTTCGCTTTATTTCTGCTTGCTCTTCTTTTTGCTTACGATCTCGCTCCTGGAAATCCTGTTCATAAATTTGCTTATGTATTTTTTGCTCAAATGGAATGTCTGCTAATCTTATTAAGTCAGCCAGGTATTCCGCCTGAATATCCTCTATAAAATATCCCTCAACATCGTATAATAGTTGTGCAATACTTCCTTTTACAAAGGAAGGGGATAGTTTTTCGTGAAAGGTTTCTTGAAAGTCAGCTTTAAGCTTTGAAGGAATCAGCTCAAGTACTTTTTGAGGTAAAAGCTCTGACAAATAATCTGAAATTAAGCTTTCATAGACAAAGAAATAGGTTTGGTATTCATAAGAACTTCTCCCCCAGTTCAGGGTCTTATGGATATCACCTGTCAGTTCTTCAAAAAAAGTGGCTACTGTTGTATAGGTGTCAGGATTAAATCGGCCTTCATCGACCAATTTCACTTCCAATGCAAAGGCATCAACTGATTGAAACTTACTATTGTTTTCGATATCCGCCCTTAATTGCGTAGCAACGAAGTGCCTAACATTTAGGTAGAACCATTCGTAATTTTGTTCAATCATTTCAACAGCAGACTCTTCTATTTCATTTCGGATTGATTGCTTTTGTTCTTCAAGGTGTTTCTGTTCTTCCCGCTTTAAAAAATTGTCCTTTGCATCTAGATAACGTCTTTCCCACTGTTCATTACTTACTGCAAATGTTTGTTTCATCCACCCCATTGGATCGAAAGGCTGGTACGTCCTCATTTCATCGCGGAAAAGTTTATTTAGTAATTTTCGATCGATTCCATGGACAACATACCCTTTTTCACTTAAAAATTGCTTTTTTTCATTTTTAGGAACATCGTTTGTCGATTTATTCAACCAAACATTCACCCAAATTTGTTCAACATAATGTCCCCGCTCTGCCAAGTATTGGTCAAAGGACGGTAGTGATTCTTTCGTTTCAAGATAACGATCAATATCTTCAAATACTTTCATTTTTGTATGTTCTACTGCTTGAGGGTAAATGGCTATTAATTTGCTCATAAATTTCCCTCCTTTTCTAAAAAATATTTTCCTGAATTCATTCTATCACAAAACAAAAAACCGAACGAGTATTCGGTTTTAAATATTGTGTTGATTGCAATATTGATCAACCAACTCTTCGATTTGGTCTAACTCCGGAAACTTGCCTGAAAACTGAAATTTGATTTCTTCGATAAATTGATCTTTGTTGTAGATGTGGACCGCTCCGTTTTGTTGAATGACACTATACTCCGGTACAAAACGATAACCGTTGCGTTCTATTGCCCCCATTATGAGTCCCCCTTTGAATGATTTATAATAGTATTTGCAGTAAATGGCGGTCTAATCCGATTTATGTCGATTGTAAATTGGATGCATTTTTGAATTTGGCTCATTTTTCGAAGGTAATGGCTGATTTTTTGATCTGATTGGCTCACTTTTCACAAGTTATGGCTGAATTTTTGATCTGATTGGCTCATTTTTTATCTACTTTGGCTGATTATACTTATTTTCCCAATTTAAAAATAACTAAATAAAGAGGATGGTGCTACTGCACACATCCTCTACCTTTATTTATGCTGTTGTATAAACCTCTTTTTTATTTTGTTCATGACGAATCGTTGCTTGGGCTGCAGCCAATCGTGCTAGCGGCACGCGGTAAGGTGAGCAGCTAACATAATCCAAACCCGTTCTATAGCAGAAATCAATTGAGCTCTTTTCTCCCCCATGTTCGCCGCAAATACCTGTTTTTAAGGAAGGCTTTGTCGTGCGGCCAAGTTTCACCCCTGTTTCTACTAGTTTACCTACACCCTCTTGATCAAGTACAGCAAATGGATTTTCTGGAAGAACTTTATTTTCGATATAAGCTTGGAGGAATTTACCCTCAGCATCATCACGGCTATAGCCGAAAGTTGTTTGTGTTAAATCATTCGTTCCGAAGGAGAAGAAATCGGCTTCCTCGGCAATTTGGTCAGCAGTTAAGGCGGCACGTGGAATTTCAATCATAGTTCCGATGGTGTACTCAATGCCTTTACCTGTTTCTTCCTGAACCTTAACGGCTGCATCAATCACTAACTGACGCATTTGTTTCAACTCATTCACATGGCCTACAAGCGGAATCATGATTTCTGGCTGTACTTCCATACCTTTTTCCGCTAATTTTGCAGCAGCATAGAAAATGGCTTTCGCTTGCATTTCATAAATTTCCGGATATATCATGCCAAGTCGGCAACCGCGGTGGCCTAGCATTGGGTTGAACTCATCTAATTGGCGAACCTTTTTGAGCAATTGCTCTTTTTTCTTTAATTCCGCAGATTGAGGGTCAGTGATTTGAAGCTTCGTCACTTCGACTAAAAGTTCCTCTTTATCTGGTAGAAATTCATGAAGCGGCGGGTCCAATAAACGAATGGTTACTGGGAACCCTTGCATGGCTTCGAAGATTCCTTCAAAATCGCCCTGTTGCATTGGTAATAGGTCGTTCAATGCTTCCATTCTCTCACCATAGTTTTCAGCAAGAATCATTTTTTGAACAATCGGAATCCTTTTTAAATCCATAAACATATGTTCAGTCCGGCACAATCCAACTCCACCTGCACCAAATTCAAAGGCCTTCTTCGCATCTTCTGGGTTATCAGCATTAGCACGGACACCTAATTTCCGTTCTTGGTCTGCCCAAGAAAGTAGTAGCTGAAACTCATCCGAAAGCTCTGGATCAATCATTTGAATTTCGCCCAGCATGATTTCACCAGTTGATCCATCAATGGTGATGACATCTCTATAGTTGACGACGGTAGTGCCAACCGTAAATTGTTTTGCTTTCAAATCTATTTTCACCGCCTCACACCCGCAAATACAGGCTTTCCCCATACCACGTGCAACAACTGCGGCGTGACTTGTCATACCACCACGGCTTGTCAATATCCCTTGGGAAGCAACAATGCCGTGGATATCATCTGGTGTTGTTTCCGGTCTAACAAGAATCACTTTTTTGCCTTCATTTGCAAGAGCTTCTGCTTCATCGGCGTCAAAGACAATTTCACCTGTCGCGGCGCCTGGCGAGGCTGGCAAGCCTTTTGCTAAAACTCTTTTTTCAAATGAATCGTCAATGCGGCGGTGCAAGAGCTGATTTAATTGATCTGGATCCACACGAAGTAAGGCTGTCTTTTTATCAATAAGTCCTTCTTCGACCATTTCAACCGCAATCCGAATCGCCGCTTGTGCTGTACGCTTGCCGTTACGTGTTTGAAGAATGAATAGCTGACCACGTTCCACTGTGAACTCAATGTCTTGCATTTCTTTATAATGCTGCTCAAGACGCTTGCAAGTATCGGTAAATTGCTTGTAAACACCTGGCATTTCATCTTTTAAAGTAGCGATTGGCTGCGGTGTACGAATCCCCGCGACCACGTCTTCCCCTTGGGCGTTAATTAAATATTCGCCGTATAGGACATGTTCTCCAGTCGATGGATTTCTCGTAAAAGCGACACCTGTACCGGAATCATTTCCCATATTCCCAAACACCATGCTTTGGATATTTACAGCCGTTCCTAAATGATCTGGTATTTTATTAAGTCGGCGGTAGACAATCGCACGCTGATTATTCCAAGAATTAAAGACAGCATTAATCGCAAGGAAAAGCTGTTCATTCGGATCCTGAGGAAATTCTTTTCTCGTATGCTTTTTAATAATATCCTTATAGCCGATAATAACCTCTTTCCAGTCTTCCGCACTCATTTCCGGATCAGAGGAATAACCTTTTTGTTCACGTGTTTCTTCTAAAAATTGCTCGAAATAATAGGTATCAATTTCAAGCACGACATTACTGAACATTTGAATAAAACGACGGTAAGAATCATAAGCAAAACGCGGATTATCCGTTAATTTTGCCACTCCTACTACGGTTTCATCATTCATGCCAAGGTTCAAAATCGTATCCATCATTCCCGGCATGGAGAACACAGATCCGGAACGAACAGAAACTAGCAATGGATTTTGCGGATCGCCTAATTTCTTGCCCATTTTTTCTTCTAAGCGGACAAGAGCTTCTAATGTCTGTTTCTCTACTAAAGTTGGTATTGTTTTGCTAGCTTCATAGTATGCATTGCAAGCCTGTGTTGTGATAGTAAATCCATAAGGAACCGGAAGGCCAATTCGCGTCATTTCTGCTAAGTTAGCTCCTTTTCCCCCAAGTAATTCTTTCATTTCTCCATGACCTTCATGAAATAAATATACAAACTTATTCATAATTAAAAACTCCTCTCTTTTTTCAATATGTCTAAAATCAGTCCTGCCGTCTCTTCTACAGCTTTATTGGATACATCAATGACCGGACAGCCGACGCGCTTCATGATTTTTTCAGCATGATCTAATTCTTCTAGAATTCTCTCAAAACTGGCGTAATTCGCTTGTGAAGCTAATCCTAATGCCTTTAAGCGCTCCTTACGAATTTCGTTTAATTTATCTGGTGAAATGATTAACCCAATACAATTTTTCCTAGGAACAGTAAATAATTCATCAGGGGGAGGAACCTCTGGAACCAACGGTACATTGGCTACCTTGAACCGCTTGTGCGCCAAGTACATCGAAAGCGGTGTTTTCGAAGTCCGAGAAACACCGATTAAAACGATGTCGGCCTTTGTAATTCCTCTCGGATCGCGGCCATCATCATATTTGACGGCAAATTCAATCGCTTCGATTTTTCGAAAGTATTCTTCATCTAGTTTTCTCATAAGACCTGGTTGATGATTCGGCTCCTTATTAAACCTAGTTATAAAAGCATTCATTAATGGACTAAGCAAATCGACTGCTAAAATACTTTCTTCAGATGCCCTTTTGTCCAAGTAATCCTTTAGAGAAGGAATGACAATTGTATAGGCAATAATCGTATTCCCTTTCTTTGCTAACATAATGATATCTTCAATATCTTCAATGTCATCTACATAGGAATTTCGGCGAATTTCAATCTGGCTGCTGTTAAACTGTGTTGCCACTGCTTTAACGACAAACTCAGCTGTTTCCCCCACAGAGTCAGATACAACGTAAACAACCTCTTTATATACCAAAATGGCAGCAACTCCTCTGCGTATTATTTTTCCATGATTTCTAAATATGCCCGCGTTATCGTTGTTTTGGTAATCCGTCCTAACAACAAATATGTATTCTTTTGTTGGTCCACTTCCTTCACTACAGGCAGGGAGTCAATGTGATTTTGAATCATTTTTTTCGCTGCTTCGAGCAAGGTTTCTTCAGAATTAATAGTAATAATATTAGGCATTCTCGTCATAATGACACTTACTGGCAATTCTTGCAGATTTCTGTTTCCAAGTGATGCCCTGAGCAAATCCTTCCTTGAAATAACCCCTGCCAAATGCCCCTCTGAATCCACAGCGTAAAGCGTGCCTACGTCCTCTAAAAACAACTGGACAATCGCATCATAGACGGGGGTTGATTTTTCAACGACAATTGGGTGCGCCTTATAATCCGTCACTTTTTGATGGAGGAACTTTTCCGCTTGACGTTTGACTTCATAATTATCATTAAAAAAATAGCCGACACGCGGTCTTGCATCTAATTTTCCCGACATAGTTAAAATAGCAAGATCTGGTCTTAGCGCTGCTCTTGTTAAGGAAAGCTTTTCTGCAATTTCTTGTCCCGTAATTGGTCCATTCTGTTTTACAATATGAAGAATTTCATCTTGGCGTCTTGTTAGTTTAATCATTACTCCCCCCCTCGCTTCACTTATATGTCTATATTTTATAGGAAACAATATAAATGTGTTATACTTATTTGTATATAGTATATTACATTTGGATAAAATTCGAAACAATAATTTATACTTTTTTTTGACAAAATAAGAAACAATTTTTATACCTTTTGGAAATAAACTATTTTGATTGTTAATAAATAAGATAAATGGACAATCATCTGTTGTTCACAGACAAAACCCCTAATGGATAAATGAGAAAAAGGATTGCGGGTCCAGTCATCAAGACTAAACTCACAATCCTTTTTATACCGCAGAGAAATCGCGGATTTTAGTATATATTTTTGATACCGATGGTCGGGGTCGAACCGACACTCCTTGCGCAACACGATTTTGAGTCGTGTTTGGATCTCTGATCCCTCGAACCATTGGTATTATGCTATTTATCTACCATTATTTTAAATTGTGTCATACAGTCTGTCAATTTATGTTCCTATTATATTTACCTATTTTTATAATTTCAATCATAATAAATCGATTTAGAGTGCTAGAGCGATAGAGAAAAAGCATATTTAGTTTTATGTCCATTTTTGTTTGATGATAAGGACCGCGGACCAAAAAACAGAAAAGACACCACATCATTTTTAGATGTCTTTCTTGAATTGCTATGCATGCTGCTGGTTTTCCTCTTTCAACCATGTAACAGTAGGATATTATTTCTCCTTTTACTTGATTCACAATTCCACCCTTAAACATTTATTTTTTTATTTACAGAACTATCATTTTGTTTCCAAATTTTTAAGCTAATAATAATAATTGTGAAACCTTTAAAAAAAATCCATATTTTTCATTTATAATTGCACTATCTGGTATTAGTAAAAAACATGGAGGTTTGCACATTATGGAATATGTTCTTGGTTTTATTGTGGTCTTACCCCTGTCAAGTAGACAACATAAAAAGCTAAGCTGCCAACGCGTGTCGATATTCAATCGGCGCGCGTTGTTTTAGTTTCTTTTGAATACGTTTGTAATTGTAGTGATAAATATAATCTTCAATCGCTTGTCGTATCTCCACT
>NZ_CALBWS010000036.1 GCF_937468385.1 Neobacillus rhizosphaerae | reverse complement strand
TACTCTTTAAATTCAATAGAGTACTTTTGTTGATTTTTCGCCATGTTAAACACATCCTATTTTTGTTATTTATGATTTAACATGACGCCACAACCGGTGTCCACTTTTTATACTAGCTTCAGTAAAAGGGAGAAATAGACGGGTAAATCCACCATTTAGACGGGTAAATCAAAAAAACTGACGAGTAACAAAAATCCAGCTCTAAGAAGGGAAACTAAATTCATAAAGTGGTCACAAACAATGTCGATTTTTGCAGGCATAGGGAATTCAAAAAGAGAAATAAGAAGAAAAATAGAAAGGAATGATGTATTTGGATAGCCCAAGAAATTTGTATAACACCGAGAATGGAAAAGCTGGAGGCTCTTATCAGAAGATTGCCTACTTCTCATCCAAAATGGTCTGTTGCGCTGGCAGACTATAAAAGGAGAATGGCGGGATATCGAGGCGAGAAATCGCTGGACTTTCATTTAAGTATGCTTCCCGATTCGAAATATCTTATTTTTCATGGACTTCGCTTAATATATGGGCAATTCTACTTCCAAATTGATATCCTCCTCCTTTGTTCAATTTTTGCAATGGTTCTAGAGGTTAAAAATATGACTGGAGAGATATCCTTTGAAAAGGATTTTAAACAGGTCACTTGGAAAAGAAATGAGGTAGAGGAAAGAATCAAAAATCCTGTGATACAAGCAAGGCTTCAGGTAAGAAAGCTAAAAAATTGGCTGCGGGACCACAACTGTTCTGAAGTTCCGATTCATTACTTTTTTGTAAACAGTAATGAAAAGACGATCATAAAAACGGAACCTAGGAATGAACAAATGATTCAACACATTTGTAATAGCGAAAATTTATTAGAAAAAATTGAACAAATTACAAAATATTACAATAGCGATAAATTAGACAAAAAAGAGTTAAAAAAGATAAAGCGTCTCCTTTTAACCAACCACACACCAGATAACCCAGATATCCTCCAAGCCTACAATTTATCTCCAAAAGATATTCTTTCCGGTGTCCAATGCCCGAAGTGCAGTTCCATACAAATGGATTATAAAAGTGGAAAATGGTGTTGTTCAAAGTGCAAAACGCTTTCTAAAACCGCACATATTCAAACAATCAAAGATTATTTCCTATTAATAAAACCCTCGATAACGAATGCGGAACTTTGCCAGTTTCTTCATATTGACTCCGGTAATATTGGATATAAAATCCTAAAGTCGATGAATTTTCCTTTCTCTGGGAAGTTTAAAAAACGAGTCTATTATCAAACGTCAAATCAATAAGAATATACAAATTCATATTCGGTATTTTTCTGTTGCTAACAAAAAAAACCGCCCATTTTCTTGAAATATCTAGTGTTAATATTAGAATTAATAGTTGAAGTTAACTGGTTAATAGAAAAAGGCCAGCAAGAAATAAATTTGCTGGCTCAGATTTGTGGCTATCTTTAAACGGTAATTTCTTTAGCACTAGTTTTCTTATGAATAAAAGAGAGAATGAATAGAAATCCGATTGTTGCAATGCTTACGGATGAACCGATGACATTATTTGAATTGAATAGGAACCCAATTAAGATAACACTCAAAGATCCCATTGCAAAGATGGTCGTGATTGGAAACCATTTTACCTTAAAAGCTGGTTGACTTTTGTATTGCGGTCTTAGCTTTAAATGTGCTGCACAAATACTAATCCAAATCATCATGACGGTAAAGCCTGGGATGGTCATGAGATAACCAATGACCTGACTGGGTGTTAAATAGGCTAAGTAAACAGCTCCTAAAATAAATACACTTGTGATCAAAATCCCATTAAATGGGGTGCCCTTACTAGATGTTTTTGCTAAGCGTTTAAGTGCAACCCCGCTTTGTGCCATCGAAAATAATGTTCTAGAAGTGGCATAAATACCAGAATTAGCCGCGGAGAGTACGGCTGTCAAAAGAACAAAGTTCATAATATGTGCAGCACCTGGTAATCCTGTGATACTGAAAACCTGAACGAAAGGACTATCTACGCTAGAGACTTTGTTCCATGGCGTGATTCCACATATAATAAGGATAGGCATAATGTAAAAAATGATAACTCGCCATACGGCTCCTTTAATAATTTTGGGCAGGACATTCTCTGCATCTTTTGTCTCCGTTACAGCTACGCCAATTAATTCTGCACCGCCATAGGAAAACATGACGACTAAAAGGGCACTTAAGGTTCCTTTAATTCCGTGCGGGAAAAATCCACTATGGGCAGTATAGTTCGAGAATGGATCCTGTATAGTGCTGGGAATAATACCTAAAATAAGTAAACAGCCTAAAATAATAAAAGCAATCAAGGCAATGATCTTAATACCAGCAAACCAAAACTCAAGCTCCCCGTAATATTTCACTTGAAATAAATTGATTCCTACAATAATTACCGCGCAGAAAAAACTGAGAAGCCATAAAGGTATTGAAGGAAGCCAGAATTGCAGAAAACTTCCTGCTGCTAATAATTCCACAATAGTTACGATCGTCCAGTTGATCCAATAAAGCCAACCGATGATAAACGAATACTGGAATCCAAATGCTTTGTTAACTAGATGTTGAACATTGGAATTTGGAAAAGCTATCGCCATTTCCCCAAATGCTGCCATAATAACAAGTAATATTAGTCCACCAAATAAATAAGTGAACACAACACTCGGTCCGGCAATATTCAATGTGTCGGAACTCCCTTTGAAAATTCCTGTTCCTATCATACCTGCTAAAGCCATAAACTGGACATGCCTTGGCAATAGCCCCTTTTTTAATTCCTGATGATTATCCTTCATGATGATTTTACCTACTTTTCTATATTGCTTAAACGCTTTTAAGCGCTAAAGTAATTATTATACTAATATATCATATTTTCGATCACTGTCAACTTGATATAGATGTTTGACTAGAAAATATAAGTATTTTTTTGGCTAAAGGAAACTTATTTGAGGGCGGTGAATATAATTTATTAAACTAGGAGGTTGATTTATATGATTACAAGCCTTCGATTGCAACGGAGGATATTCATTTATTCGTATGTTTTTAAGAAGCTGGGAATCTTAAGCGAGCAAGAATTTAACAAGATTAATTCTTTTACACAATTACATGAATAGCGATAAATTATTATTTGAAAAACAAAAATGCACGCAGATTGCGCGTGCATTTTTTATGAATATCATTTAAAGTTTATATTTAATATTAAGATGACATCTTCACTTTCTTTTGTGTAGTCGTCCATTTTCCGCGGCTTGGGCTTATGACCAAGTCATTATAGGCTAAGACATTTAAATCTCGTTGTATGGTGCGAGGAGTGATACCAAATTCCTCTACAAGTTCCTGTGTTGTGACAGTGCCGTTATTGCGGATAAACATGTAGATACATTTGATGCGGTTTAACATCCGGTTAGTTGAAGGTTTCAAAGAACCACTCCCTATCCTTTTTTCAAACCTATGGCTTAATCCCTCTACCGACAGCCTCTTTGAAGATTACTCTTCAAGAAATATGTAGTTTCTTTTCCGCGCAGCCATCTCCTTTTTTCTGGCCGATAGGAAAGTATAACTTTCCTATCAGGCATAAGTACAACTACGCCTCTGACTTCGCCTAACGGCTAGCCAATCGGCGAGTTTTCTTTAGATGGGTTGAAGTGAGTACTTAGATGTCATATATCTATTCTTATTGTACCCACAATTTTTGAAAATTTCTACCACTATAGAAAAAATTTACAAAGTTAACTTTAATAACTTCTAAAAATTGTTTGAATTTGCCGCCTCCTTTATTTTTCTCATACTATAAGTTATGGTGTACAATGTTTGGATTATGATAAATTGTCTCAATTTTTAAATAAATTTTTCTCTTTTTTATGGTATATTTGCTACTAAAAAAAACAGTGTTTTTCTTAAGCAAAATTGCTTAGATATTTGCAATAATGATATTGTTAATAATGGGTAAATATCTTGTACAGGGGGTAAACAATATTGGCACAGATAAATTGGAAAAATGAAGTGGAAAAAAGAAAAGAGGCTCTTATAAAGGACACTCAGGATTTATTACATATTAGAAGCCTATTGGATGAAGAAAATGCAACGGATGATGCACCGCTAGGGAAAGGAGTAAAAGAAGCACTAGATTTTATGCTTCAGCTAGGTGAAAGGGATGGCTTTACACCGAAAAATGTGGGCAATCTTGCAGGGCACCTAGAATTTGGCGAAGGGAAAGAACTGCTCGGTATCCTTTGCCATGTGGACGTCGTTCCGGAAGGGGATGGCTGGTCAAGTGATCCTTATGGAGCAGAAATTCGTGATGGAAAAATTTTTGCCCGCGGTGCATTAGATGACAAGGGGCCGACAATGGCGGCGTATTATGCAATGAAAATTGTGAAAGAACTTGGTCTGCCACTTAAGAAGCGTGTTCGGATGATTATTGGTACAGACGAAGAAAGTAACTGGCGCTGTGTTGATCATTATTTTAAGCATGAAGAAATGCCGACTCTAGGATTTGCTCCAGATGCTGATTTCCCAATTATTAATGCGGAAAAAGGGATTGCTGATTTTGATTTCGTTCAGAAAAAAATGTTACAAGATATACCTGTGACAAATGTTGAGGTCGTGAGCTTTGTTTCTGGAAAACGATACAATATGGTTCCCGATCATGCCAAAGCAACCATTTTGATTAAGGATAATCAAGATGATGTCGTCCAGCAATTTGAAGATTTTATGAAGCAACATGAGCTAGAACATGATTACCATATCGAAAACGGAGAATTAATATTAGAAGTGAAAGGTATCTCTGCCCATGGAATGGAGCCCAAGAATGGGACAAATGCCGGTTTGTTTTTAGGGGAATTTCTTTCTAATCTAGGTTTAGATGCGAAGGCCGCACATTATTTCCAATTCGTTTCCGACTATTTCTTTAACGATTCACGTGGTGTCAATCTTGGTGTCGCTTATTCAGATGATATTTCCGGAGAATTAACCATCAACCCTGGTAAGCTTTCATATACCAAGGACTCTGGTGGAAGAATCGGAATGACATGCCGATATCCTGTGACTAACAAAATGGAAGCAACAAAAACGAAGCTAGATGATCTATTGTTAAATAAAGGCTTCGAGATTGAAAACTTTTCTGACTCTAAACCACATCATGTCGACGAAAAAGAATTTCTGATTCAAACCTTGAAAAAAGTATATGAAGAACAAACAGGAGAAAAGGCGGAGTTAATTGCGATCGGAGGAGGTACCTATGCCCGTTCGCTAAAAGCTGGTGTGGCGTTTGGTCCATTATTTCCTGGAAGACCTGATATTGCACACCAAAAAGATGAATATATGTATATAGAGGATTTACTGAGAGCAACGGCGATTTATGCACAAGCCATTTATGAGCTCACACAAAATGAATAAGTAAATCAGAGGAGAAATGGGAGAATGAAGTATGCAATTTTAAACGGGAAAATGATTGCCCGGTCGGAAGCGAAAGTGGATGTAGAGGACCGTGGCTACCAATTTGGCGATGGGGTGTATGAAGTCATCCGTGTCTATAACGGAAAAATGTTTACTGCCAAGGAACATTTGAAGCGTTTTGTCAAAAGTTCCGAAAGTATCGGCATATATATCCCATACACAATTGATCAATTAACGGAATCTCTTGAAGAACTCATTGAAAAAAATAAGCTTCATCTTGGAACCATTTATATGCAAATTACAAGGGGAGTTGCCCCACGTAATCATGCCTTTCCAACTGCGGATGTATCACCAACTCTTGTTGCCTATACGAAGGAAGTTGCTAGACCAGAGGATAGTTTAAATTCGGGTGTGAAAACAATCATTATGGAGGATATTCGCTGGCTACGCTGTGACATTAAAAGTTTAAATTTGCTGGGCAATTTATTAGCCAAACAGAAAGCAGCTGATGAAGGTTGCTTTGAAGCGATCCAGCATCGGGGACAAGATGTGACAGAAGGAAGCTCGTCGAATGTTTTTATCGTTAAAAATGGCGTTGTTATTACCCATGAATCGAATAATTTAATTTTGAAGGGCATTACGAAAGATGTGATTTTGCAGGTTTGCACGGACAACAATGTTCCGGTTGAGGAACGAACATTTACTCTCGAAGAGCTGGAGCAGGCGGATGAGGTATTTCTCTCAAGCACGACATCCGAGGTCATGCCGATTGTTGAAATAGATGGAAAAAAAGTCAAAGAAGGTTTAACTGGACCTGTAACAAGAAAACTGCAAGAACTATTTGAGCGAGAAATTGTAAAACAATGTGGCAATCTTAAAGACGAGATTTTATTATAGTAAAAAAAGACGTGTTAGCAACCTGCGACACGTCTTTTTTCAAAAGTTTAGTCAAACTGAAACAAATCAATCGATAATTATCTTTCTCCTGTATCACAGGCAATGCAAATGACCACCTGATCAGACGAACGAAAAGTGCTTCGCGACCTCTATTGCAGCAAAGCAAGCTGCACAACAGGACGGGCCAACGAGAATTCCTTCCTCTAGCAAGGACCTCCCTTTCTTATTCTTTCTACCTCCATCATAAATATATTTTTTATCATTATAAAAAATATCGGTTAACTTCGTAAGCAAATAGATACAATTAGGAGAAAATAGACTAAAATTGAGAAAAAGGAATGAATAAAATGGAGCAGCGAAACCACTATTTCTTTGCTGTAAGAATTCCCGATGACACGAAATTAATCATGAAAGAACGTATCAGTCAATTAAAGGAAATCATCTCTTTTAGCCGGTGGGTCCACTATGAGGATATCCATATTACATTGACCTTTCTTGGCGGTGCTGAAACAGTAAAACTAGATGCAGCAGTACGAAATGTGAAAAAGGCTTTAAAGGATGCAAAAGCCTTGCCGTTGAAAATTAACAAACTGGGATTTTTTGGGGTGGAAGATTCTCCTCGGGTATTTTGGGCGGATACCGAGGAAAGCAAGGAGCTACAGATTATCAGAAAAAAAGTATTTTCTGCCTGCGAGGAGGCAGGATTTCAACTAGAGACAAGACCCTTCCGACCCCATATAACACTTGCACGAAAGTGGAACGGGGCCTCAGTATTTCAAATTGAACTGCTGGACGTATGGAATAAACTTCAGCCCGAACCACTGCTTTTTCAAGCAGATGAAATCGTTTTATACCAAACACATCTTCACCAAACACCGAAATATGAAGCAATAAATAGATTCCCATTGCAATCATAGAATTTTATAAATAAAGGTTGGTTTTATGAATTACATTTACTTTATTATTAATCCAAAAGCGGGAAACGGTCATTGTTTTAAAATTTGGGGGAAAATTGAAGCGCAGCTTAAGGCTGAACAGGTTCCATATCTGGCATTTTTCACTGAATATCCAGGCCATGCTAAAAAACTTGCCAGTCAAATTGCCGTCAAAAATGATAACGAAAAACTCATTATTGCTGTTGGCGGTGACGGAACGATGCATGAGGTCATGAATGGTGTAATCAAGCATAAGAATATAACACTTGGATTTATCCCAGGCGGGTCTGGGAATGATTTTTCAAGAGGATTTTTAATTCCTTCAGATCCATTAGAGGCCTTAAAAGTGCTGCTTCGGCTGATGAAACATGAGCCAGCATTAATTGATGCTGGAAAAATGACCATGAAAGATGATACTGAACACTATTTTATTAACAATATGGGTGCAGGATTTGATGCAATCATTGCCTATAAAGTGAATCATTCGCGGATAAAGGCAGTGTTAAATAAGCTTTCCCTCGGCCGTTTGGTTTATGTATTTTTTCTATTAAAAGAATTATTCACTTATAAAACAGCAACAATTGATTTATCAATTGATGGGCAAAAGCATATATTTGAAAAAACATGGTTTGTTACTGTCTCCAATCAACCATATTATGGCGGAGGGATGAAGATTGCCCCTGACGCACAACCGGATGATGGCCAGCTTGATATTACGGTTGTCCAACAATTATCAAGATGGAAGCTATTACTTGTTTTCATCAGTGTTTTTTGGGGAAAGCACATACATTTTAAAGAAGTAAAGACATTTAAGGGAAGAATGGTGTCTATCCACTCGTCCGCCTCCTTGTATGTCCATGGTGATGGAGAGCATCTTGGTTATACCCCATTAAATATAGATATCAAGGTTAAGGGATTGCAGGTGTTAACAAGAAGAAAAAATAAGAATGAAGTTGACTTGAAAGAGAGGAGCTCGAATGATATCTTCTGAACGAAAATTTCTGGCCTACTTGGATGAGATGAATATCATTACGGTACTTCTTCCACTTTCATATCATCATGGTCTGTCGTCCTCATTCTTTCTTATTAATGATTCTGAGAAAAGCCTACTGTCAATCATTAGCAAAAGCCAGATTGAACATAATCAAAAATATATTTGTCAGCTAGCAGGGGATTTTTCATTTGGTAAGCAATATTGGATCATGGATGAACATGGGGGCAAAACAGACCTGCAAATAGGTGCAGTGATTCGAACGGAGTCATTTGATAATAAATTTTATTATGGCGGGAATGATCTTGGCGTGACCTTTGATGCCAATCAAACTCGTTTTAAACTTTGGGCACCAACAGCCACTCAAGTGAAATTAAAAATACTTCCGCCAAACAATCATTTTTCCGAAATGATCAAGATGAAGCGGGAGGATTTTGGTGTATGGTCAGTGGGTGTCAACCGGGATTTAGAATTCTTTCAATATAGTTTTCTCATTCAAGTGAATCAGGAGTGGCGAGAGGCTGTTGACCCATATGCGAAGGCTGTGACAGCCAATGGAGAGCATGGGGCTATTGTGAAGCTTGAGAAAAGCCGGAGGCAAAAATATTGGTTATCTGCCTTTGAAAGTCCGGTGGATATGATTATTTATGAAACTCATATTAGAGACTTCAGTATTCATGAAAACAGTGGAATCCACGATAAAGGACTCTATCTTGGTGCCGGAGAGCTAAACACCAAGGGGATTGACGGTGGGCCAACTGGATTATCCTATTTAAAAGATTTAGGAATTACCCATATTGAATTCCTCCCATTTAATGATTTTGCTGGAATTGATGAATTGGAAAGAAATAAAGCCTATAATTGGGGATATAATCCCCTTCATTTCAATACTCCCGAAGGCAGTTTTTCCACCGACCCCTCGAATCCTTATACAAGAATTATCGAATTGAAACAATTAATTGATCAGATTCATCATAGCGGTCTCCGCGTGATTATGGATGTGGTTTACAACCATGTTTTTATTCGTGAAAATTCCTCTTTTGAAAAAGTAGTCCCTGGCTATTATTTTCGCCATAATGAAATGGGATTGCCCTCTAACGGTACAGGTGTCGGAAACGATATTGCTTCCGAACGAAGAATGGTCAGGAAATTTATTCTTGATTCAGTGCGGTATTGGCAGGAGGAGTATCATATTGATGGTTTTCGTTTTGATTTAATGGGGATATTGGATGTAGAGACCATGTCTGAAATCTGTAAACTGTGTGAAAGTTTGGCAAAAGGAACGATCATACTTGGCGAGGGGTGGAACCTCAATACCCCCCTTCCTCACGAACAAAAAGCGATTATTGCCAATCAGGCGAAAATGCCTCAAGTTGCTCAGTTCAATGATAAATTTCGCGACACGATTAAAGGCAGTACCTTTAATTTGTTTGATAAAGGATATGCCTTAGGGAATGAATATTATCGAGCCACTGCTTTCGAGGTCATCACAGGAAGCATTGGTTTTCAAAAGAAAGAAAATCGACTCTTTAATGAACCCTTTCAATCAGTGAATTATGTTGAATGTCATGATAATCATACTCTATGGGATAAACTTCTCTCATGTCTCCCTGAAGGGGATGACTTAACGCGGATGAAATATCACCGGCTTGCTACAGGAATTGTCCTATTGTCCCAAGGGATTCCTTTTCTTAACAGCGGGCAGGAGTTTTTTCGAACAAAACTGGGTGATGGAAATAGCTACCGCTCCCCTGATAATATTAATCAGCTGGATTGGGAGCGGAAAAGTCAGTTTATAAAGAATGTAAACTATATAAAAGGACTCATTCAAATTCGTAAAGCCTTTCCTTGTTTCCGAATGAGAACTGCTGTAGAAATCCGTAACAATATCTACCCCTTACTAATAGCTGAACCGCTGATAGGCTGCGTATTACACAAGGATCCACATGAGGTTCTTCTGTTGATTAATCCTTGCTCCAAGCAGCAATCCATTTCCCTTCCTGAGGGAGAATGGTCGATTTTGGCTGATCATGATTATGTGGGAATTTCTTCCGAATATGTCCCTGTTAAAGAAGAAATCACGATGGAACCTGTTTCGCTTTATGTTTTGCTAAAAAAATAGTTTCTTAAGATTACTTGACGAAAAAAGGCAATTGGAGATAAAATTTATAAAGATGGCTATTGAATGGAATGGTATCAATAGCTTTTTTTTTATTTGCCGATAGGAAAAAATAACTTAATATCGGACTTAAGGGCAACTACCCCTTATGAACCGCCCTTAGGGGATCGCCAATCGGCGAGTTTTCTTTATGAAAAAGTAAAAGCTGTTGATATGATTGTGGTTAAATTAATCCTTGGGCAGCATAGGTTTTCCCACTGAATAAGATGGGTAATTAAGTCCATTAGAACGGCATAAATTGAAGGTGAACAATTTTGGAACATATACTAGGACAAGAATGGGAAATAATCCCTGCTGGGGGCGCAACGGGAGAGGCCTTTTATGCATGCTATGAGGATCAAAGGCTTTTTTTAAAGCGGAATTCTTCTCCATTCCTTGCGGTTCTTTCAGCAGAGGGTATTGTCCCAAAGCTTGTTTGGACGAAACGATTGGAAAACGGAGATGTTATAACGGCACAACAATGGCTAGAAGGCCGTGAACTAAAGCCGTTTGAGATGGACCATGAGCTTGTGGCCAGGTTATTAAAGAAAATTCACCGTTCAGAGCCGATGCTGGGAATGCTTAGTCGGTTAGAGACTTCACCATTGCTGCCGGAAACCTTTTTTCAATCGGTGGTAAATGAGTTGGATGAACAGGTGTTATCCTTAACGGAAGTGCAAAAGGCGATGAGCTTTTTAAAGAAGGAAGCAGTAAATGTCTATTGCGAGGAAAAAGTCGTTTGCCATGGCGATGTGAACCATAACAACTGGCTGCTCGCGGAGGACAACCAGTTGTACTTGATTGATTGGGATGGGGCGATGATTGCCGACCCGGCCGTTGACTTAGGATTACTGCTTTATTGGTATATTCCAGAAGAAAGCTGGAAAGATTGGCTAAACATGTACGGAAAAAGGCTTACCGATCATTTAAGGTTACGAATGAAATGGTATGTTGCTCTTCAAACCTTAACATCGATTCAATGGTATAAAAGTAAAAATCGCCTGGAAGAAATGAACAAATGGATAACGTTTTTAAACGATATCCTCTAGTTAAGAAAACTGATCAATATTGTTTACCCATTGTGATAAGTTATTTTGGTTGGATAAAATATGCTGATCCAAATCAGCAGTTTGCGCACCGTGCTGGCTATATTGATAGACCTCCTGCAAAATGTTTTTAACATTTTCATCAACTTGAGTGTTTACCATCAGTGATTTTACCAGGCGTTCCAATTGTTCACACTCTGCTACGGATCCACAGCAATCTGTTTGATGATTGTTTAAGATATCTTTTAATAAGGTTACTTGGTCATTATGATTTAATGGCATGAAAGCACATCCTTTCAAAGTGGGAATTTAAAAAGGAATTCACAGTTAGGTTGTGAATTCTTTTCTTGTTTATACATATGCTTCTTTCCTTAATTACCATTTAATTTAGCTTGCATGCGTGTATTTAGCGTGATATGGTTTGAACTATAATTTTTACTAGGAGTGCTAAAATGAGACTTAGGAATAAGCCTTGGGCAAAGGACAAAATAGAGGAACATTCACAATATATTGTGGCAAATCCAGAAAACAGCAAAGGTAATTGGCATAAAGTTTTTGAAAAGGATCAGCCGCTTCATATTGAAGTTGGCACCGGAAAAGGCCGTTTCATAACGGAAATGGCACGAGCCAATCCAGAAATAAACTATATGGGAATTGAATTATACGATAGTGTTATCGTAGCGGCTTTGGATCGTTTAATTGAAGCGGATTTACCGAATTTAAAACTTTTAAATGTCAATGCTGCTGATTTAGGGAAATATTTTGCGAAAAATGATGTAGATCGTGTTTATTTGAACTTCTCTGACCCATGGCCGAAAATCCGTCATGAAAAAAGAAGATTAACCTATAAAGACTTCTTAAAGCTTTATGAAGATATCATGGTCGATGGTGGAGAAATTCATTTTAAAACGGACAATCAAGGATTGTTTGAATACTCGCTGATGAGCTTCTCTGAATATGGGTTATTATTGAAATACCTTAGTCTTGATTTTCATAAAAGTGGCTATGAAGGAAATATCATGACAGAATATGAAGAGAAATTTTCCGAAAAAGGAAATAGGATTTATCGTTGTGAGGTTAAATATCAGAATTAATAAAGTAGACAGTTCTTTAAGAGAGCTGTCCTTTTTTTGTTTTCTCCAGCATAAACGGGCAGTAAGGTCCCCGATGATTGAAGTTTCACTTTATTAATAATCAGCTAATGGTAAAATAGGGGAATAAGGAGGTTGGGATGATGGAGACATTACAGATTGGACATGTTTCACTTACGTGGTTATCAGGGGGGATCACCAATTTAGACGGCGGTGCTATGTTTGGGGTTGTTCCAAAAGCGCTATGGTCAAGGAAATATCCGCCAAATGAAAAGAACCAAATTGAATTGCCTACTGACCCGATTTTGATCCAAATCGATGGGAAAAATATATTAGTCGAAGCGGGCATTGGCAAAGGAAAGTTAACAGAGAAACAACTAAGGAATTATGGAGTAACGAAAGAATCCGAGCTTGATGAATCTTTACAGTCCTTAGGCTTAAATCTGGAGCAAATTGATTATGTCTTAATGACGCATTTGCATTTTGACCATGCTTGCGGTTTGACAAAGCTTGTAGATGAAGAGTACGTATCAGTCTTTCCTAATGCAAAAATCATTTCTTCTCAAATCGAATGGGATGAAATGCGCAACCCTAATATCCGTTCGAAAAATACATATTGGAAAGAAAATTGGGAAGCGATAGAAGCTCAGGTTGAAACGTTTGATGGAACGTGGAGTCTTGGTCCAATTCGGTTGGTCCATGCCGGAGGACATAGTAATGGTCTTTCCATCCTTATCATTGAGGACGAAGGAGAAATGGCCATTCATATGGCTGATTTGATGGCGACACACGCTCATCAAAATAGTCTTTGGGTAATGGCCTATGATGATTACCCAATGGATTCGATTGCAGCAAAAGAAAAGTGGATTCCCTATGCACTTGAAAAAAACGCCTGGTTCACGTTTTACCATGACGCTTTTTACCGTGCAGTCAAATGGGGACCCGATGGACAAATTGCAGAGAGTATTAAACGATCAAGATAAAGAAAACTCGCCGATTGTGAAGTGCCCCTCCAAAAAAAGGGGGACAGTTCAATTGTGGCGAGTTTTCTTTCATCAAGATACTATTTCATTGGATAAACGACATATATCTATGAGGGTTCCTGTTTGGGCGTCGGCTATAAATTCATACTGTTCACTAGAGCCGTTGTTATTTTTAGAAATGCCTCCCTTATATACTTTATAATGGATTTGGTATTTTTCATACGGTTCTGCTTCCATATGTATCCATGAACCACTAATAGGTCCATTCTGTTTAAATTGCTTTTTTACCTGTTCTAATACTTTTTCAGGTGAGACTTTTATCTTTTGAGTAATGACTTCGTGAGCGGCATATCCCCCAATGATACCAACCGCAGCACCTAGGATAAACGACTTCCAGTTCATTTGCAAAAACCTCCAAAAAATTAATTGGAAAAGATTACATTCAAGATTCTCCTCTCAGTATATCGTATTTGCAAGTAACAAGGTAATATTACAAATATTGAAATGAAATATTGGTAAGCGGTCAAAAATTTCTGTAAAATAAACTTTATTCGTAGAATTAAAAAATGACCAAAAGGAGTTTCACAATGAACGAACAAACCTTAAAGCTTTTTCAAACGTTAACAGAGCTGCCCGGTGCACCCGGAAACGAGCATTTAGTAAGAAAATTTATGAGGGAACAGCTTTCTCCCTACTCTGATGAAATTATCCAAGATCAACTAGGAAGCATTTTTGGTGTAAAAAAAGGAAATGGTACTGGACCAACCGTGATGGTGGCGGGGCATATGGATGAAGTGGGATTCATGGTGACTTCGATTACAGATAATGGGATGATTCGGTTTCAGACGTTAGGTGGATGGTGGAGCCAGGTTCTTCTAGCCCAGCGTGTTCAAGTGATGACCAAAAATGGTCCGGTCATTGGTGTTGTGGGGTCGATTCCACCACATCTATTAGACGAATCAAAGAAAAATAAACCAATGGAAATGAAAAACATGCTTATTGATATTGGAGCAGATGACCGTGAGGACGCCGAGAGAATCGGGATCAAACCTGGTCAGGCAATCCTGCCAATTTGCCCATTTACGCCAATGGCAAATCCAAAAAAGATTTTAGCGAAGGCTTGGGATAACCGTTACGGCTGTGGGTTAGCGATTGAGTTGCTCCAGGAACTAAAAGACGAGACTTTACCAAATATCCTCTATTCCGGAGCAACGGTTCAGGAGGAAGTCGGTTTGCGCGGCGCTCAAACTGCGGCTAATATGATTAATCCTGATATCTTTTTTGCGTTAGATGCAAGCCCGGCTAATGATATGAGTGGAGATAAAAATGAATTTGGTCAATTAGGAAAAGGAACCCTACTTCGTATCCTTGACCGCACCATGGTAACACATCGCGGTATGCGCGAGTTTGTTCTTGATACAGCAGAAACACACAACATCCCATATCAATATTTTGTTTCCCAGGGCGGTACAGATGCAGGGCGTGTTCATTTATCCAATGAAGGAGTTCCAAGTGCTGTTATCGGTATTTGTTCACGCTATATTCATACACATGCTTCTATCGTCCATGTTGATGATTACGCTGCCGCTAAAGAACTAGTGGTAAAATTGGTAAAAGCTTGTGACCAAACAACGGTAGATACCATCAAATCAAACAGTTAATATTCCAGGGGGCATAATTATATGTCTCCTTTTAATGTTGAAAAGGAGATTACCGTTATGAAAATTATCATCGGGTCAAAAAATCCAGCAAAAATTAATGCTGTAAAAAAAAGTTTTTCTGGCCAAGTAGCAGAGTTTATCTCGGTAGATATTCCATCTGGTGTAAACGAACAGCCGTTTTCTGATGAAGAAACGATTAAGGGAGCGATCAATCGAGCCGTAGGTGCTTTAACGCAAGGAAACGGCGATATTGGGATTGGTCTTGAGGGAGGAGTACAAGAAACGAGCCACGGTTTGCTGCTCTGTAACTGGGGAGCTCTTGCTTCAAACGAAATGGAGCCGATTATTGCCGGTGGTGCAAGATTCCTTCTTCCTGAAGAAGTAGCTGCTAGACTTAGAGCAGGCGAAGAGCTCGGTCCGGTTATGGATGATTACGCCAAAAGGCAAAATGTAAGAAAACATGAAGGGGCAGTTGGGATTTTTACAAATGGAAGGATTAACCGAGTGGAAATGTTTACCCATCTGATGAACCTTCTGGTTGGACAATTTACCTATCAACGAGAAAGATAACTTATTTTTCGACCCCAAAAATCGACAAAAGTCTTGTCATTTGAATATTCTGGGCGGTATGATGGAAATAGGACTTTATTCATGTTGTTAGGAGGCGGAAAATCTGAATTTATTCAAAACCATTACTATTTTCATACTATCGGTTCTTTTATTAACTGCTTGCAACAATGCTTCCTTTAAAGAAGAAAGTAAGGCAACTATAAAAACGGTACAGACAACATTTAATGAAAAGGCAAAAAAGCCAAATGAAAAAAGTGGAAAAATTCATTTTTATTTACCTGCCAGTTACGAAATAAAAGATGAATCACCTAATAATATCATTTTAAAAAAGGGTGCTGACACCTATATTCTTTTCATTAATCCGCAAGAAGACCCTTCAAGTGATGTTAACTATAAAGCAACGGTTGACCAGTATAAAGCTCTTGATACGAACGAAAAATTTACACATGATAATAAACTTGGCTTTTTGACAATTAAGCAGTTAAAGGATGATAACTTAAATGAACTAACCATAGGTGTCGGTGGGGCAAAAATAACGTCACAAGTTAAAACAAGTAATTTGAATGATGATTCAAAGGTCATGATGGAAATTGTCAATTCGGTTAAAACAGAAAAATAAAACGGAGGGGGAGTCCCCCTTCGTTTTTTTTCGTATAGAAAAAAGCATTTTCCAAAGGTTCTATTTATATTTGAGAAAAAAATTATAAATTTGATGTAACTATTTAATCATTCATTCGTGGTTTATGTGAAAGGAGGGGGAGCCTTGGACGAAAAGCGGCATAACAAACTTGAAGATATTTATCGGAAATACGCAGAAGGATTGTATTATTATCTGCTTGGCCTCTCGGGTTCCCCTACCTTAGCTGAAGAACTGGTGCAAGAAACCTTTTATCGTGCGACTGTTTCCTTATCATTATTTAAGCATCAGGAGGTTAAACCATGGCTTTTTAAAATAGCCCGCAACACTTATATCGATGAATGGCGAAAGCGGCAAAGGTGGAAATGGGTTCCGTTTTTTGAAAAAGAAGAAATGATTAGCCCCTACGGAATTCCGGAAACAGAAGTAGTTAAGAAAGAAAATAAACAAGAACTTGAGAATCTGTTAGACATGCTGCCGGAAAATTACCGAACTATTCTTTATTTCAGAGAGTATGAGGACTTTACCTATCAGGAAATTCAAGAAGCGATGGAATTAACTGAATCCCAGGTGAAAGTAACGTTATTTCGGGCCAGAAAGAGGTTAACAGAATTAGCTGAGAATATGAAGGGGGAGAGTGAATATGACAGAATGGACAAAGGATAAAGAAAAGAAAGTCTTATGGAGATACCGCTTTTTGTTAACGTTTCGAATTATTAGAGTTATCGTCATACTTTCATTAATTTATGGGATATATATGATGCTATTATCAATTGGGTATTCTAAAACGAATCTCTATAGCAAAAATGAGTTTGAAATGAATTTGGCGATTGATTGGACGCAAGCAGGAAACTATGGAGAAACTGGATTTCATGGGGAAATCACACCGTTTTTTAGTCAAAAAATCTCGTTTCCTCTTTATCGAACCATTGGTAAGGAAGAACAAGCAATTGGAACGGTGAATTTAACGAAAAGGATGATTCCCACCTTTTCCAGAAAAGAAATAACCTATTTAAATCCAGCAGATTCAAAAATATTTCAGTTCTATTTACCAGAAGACCCGCGAACGGGAAAAACTTTTAAACTTTCTAGCACTCCTGAAGTCTGGAATTCATTGAATAAGGTACATGAAGGGACCGTCGCGAACTTAGCTTTTTCGACAACGACCTTTCTTAAACCGGAGGAATTGCTGGATCGATTAAAAGATTACGATGTCGATGTCCAATGGATGCCTTTATATACGGGAGAACTAAAGGAAATTAGGGATGTGGGTTCTTCACTGGGGGGAGATAATTATTTGTCTGTAGATACACTCGGATTATCTAAAGCAAGACAAACAGATGATTACCAATCTTACAGCCTAAGTGGTATTAGGAAGGAAACGATTAAAGATAATGAGAAAATCATGCTCTCTAATATGAAAATGCTGATCGATAATGAAAGTGACACCTATCTCGAGAATGTATTAGGTTTAAGGTATTTAAACGATAGATACCATTATTTGAAAAAGAATGGTTTTCAGGTGTATGGTGCAGTTGTAACAGGCCCAGTAAAGGAATTATTGAAGTTGAAGGAACTAGATGTCATTCAGGGAGCACAATTAGGGAAATTCGAATATTGGAATTGGACAGAAAAAGAATAAATCTTATAATGTTAGCCCGGTTCTGGGCACAATAATCGTATGTGATCATCCTTTTGCGAAAATATATCAGGTGCATATTATTGGACTGAAAAGCATTATGGTTGTTATGCTTTCACTAGCAAGTTCCTAAAACACATATATTCAAACGGAGGCGTTGAATTTGAAAAACTTAGAGTCAATGGAGCAATTTGCCCAACTTCGTGACGGAGAAAAAACAATCTTTATGTTTTCTGCGAACTGGTGCGGGGATTGCCGCTTTATCGAACCTGTGCTGCCAGAAATAGAAGCAAAATTTAATGAATTTACTTTTATACATGTTGATCGTGATCAATTTATTGATTTATGCCAACAGGTGGACGTATATGGAATTCCAAGCTTTATCGCGTATGAAAACGGAAAAGAGCTTGGCCGTTTTGTAAGTAAAGACCGCAAAACGCAAGAGGAAATCGAAGGATTTATTTCAGGTTTAAAATAAAATGGATGAAACCCTCTATCTTCTTTGAGATGGGGGTTTTTTAATGTACAATAGGATTTACAGCTCCTAGAAATGGTGGGTTTAATATGAAAATGGATAGCAAGAAAATGCGACGGGAATTAGAAGAACGATTGTCTGGAAAAGACAGAGTGATTTCTTATGACCGAGAAAAAGATCAGCTTCGTATCGAAAGTGAATTGAATGGTAAGGGGATCACGATCTCATTGCCTGGAATTGTGGCTAAATGGCATGTCAAACAAGAAAAAGCCATCGATGAAATTGTTTACTACGTGGAAGAAGGACTCCATGCAATGGAGGACCCCATCCAATTGAACGATCACGAGCGAAAAATATATCCTGTCATTCGCTCAACGTCTTTTCCGACTGAAGCAGAAGAGGGAGTCCCATTTTTAAGCGAAGAACATACTGCGGAAACCAAGATTTATTATGCTTATGATATGGGTAACACGTATCGCTTAATTGACAAACGTATTATGGAAAAAGAGGGATGGTCCCCTAGCAGGATTAAGGAAATTGCTTTATTTAATGCAAGATCTCTATCTACTCCGTTAAAAGAGGATCAGGTTGCAGGGAATACGTTTTATTTTCTAAACACCAATGATGGCTATGATGCTACTCGAATATTAAATAAGGGATTCTTAAATGATATTGAAAAGCGACTAACAGGGACAATGGTACTTGCCGTTCCCCATCAGGATGTGTTAATTATTGCCGATATCCGAAATGACCGAGGCTATGACATTATTGCCCAAATGGCAATGAGCTTTTTTGCAAATGGGCATGTGCCCATCACAGCGTTGTCATTTTTATATGAAAATGGGGAATTAGAGCCGATTTTTATTATGGGGAAAAATAAATAACAAATCGGAGAAGGATCACAGAAAAGAGTGGTCTTTTTTCATGACTACTTTCCTTATGTATCCAATTTGAATTTATTTTGACTCATTCTCAAGAATAATGTCGAAAAAAAAATAATTACTGCTAAAATAGAATGATAGATAAAGTAGAAAGAGTGATAGTTTTGAGTTGGATTCAAGACTTTTTCCAAAAATTCAAAAGAGATGATGAAGAACAATACGACGAATACATTTTACATAATCATAAACCGGATGATTTCCCGCTAGTTAACCAATATGAAAGTCTAAAAGATTTAGATACAAGAATTTCCTATCAATATCCAAAAGGGAGCGTTCGTCCTTCTCCTTCGCCACAGGTTATCAGAAAAGCAAAGGAAGAGACCGGACTCCAAAAGAGACAGAAAAAGCTTCCTGAGGTGAGAAGGAAGATAGAACAAAAGGAAGTCCATCCAGTAAAAAATGAAGTCCCTATTATGAAAAAAGAACAAACCCCAAGAAGAAATCGGGGTCCGTTTCAGCCAACCGAAATACCTTCACCGGTTTTCGGATTTAACAGGCCGAAAAAGACGAACACAATTGTGGAGCATGAATTGAGTCATTTTTTAGATGAGAACCCTGATAATCGGCAAGACCATCTAGTTCGGCTAGAGGAGACTATAACTGAAAGTTTGCCAACAACTCCAGTTCACGAGGTTCTAGTTAACGAACGATATCCCCTGGAAAACAATCAGACAGAAGAGGTTATTACTATAGCCACGGAAGCTATTGAAATCATTCAGAAACCTCGAGCCGACGAGTTAGATTATGACCAAAAAGAAGTAGTGGAAGAGGCTGCACCAGGACTCGAAACCGAACTTGAAATGGAGCCTAAACCAGAACGAGAACCTGAACGTGAATCAGAATCAGAACCAGAATCAGAACCATCAGCACCAAAACGATCCCATTTGCCTTTCAATGTAATGATGTTAAAACAGGATAAACAAAATTGGGAAGATAGAAGACGAAGAAAAGAACTAGAACAGCAGCAAATGGTTTTAACTGAAACCAAACCTGTCGAAAAGGTTAATCGGATAAATGAGCACTTTCCTAACATAGTGGAGGAAATCCCGCATAAGATGGATGATGGTTTATACGCACTCCCAAAATCTAGTTTGTTAAGTCCACCGGTAACTGAGGTAAGGGATACCAAATGGTTACTAGAACAAGAGGAGCTTTTAAACCTTACATTACAAAACTTTAATGTCGGAGCAAGTGTTGTTCATGTGACCCAAGGTCCGTCCGTTACCCGCTTTGAGGTTCAGCCGGAGCCGGGCGTAAAAGTAAACAAGATAACCAACTTAAGTGATGATATTAAATTAAGCCTTGCCGCAAGAGATATTCGGATTGAGGCCCCAATTCCAGGAAAACATACGATTGGTATTGAGGTTCCAAACCAAAAATCAAGGCCTGTACTCATTAATGAAATTATTCAGACCAGTGTTTTTGAAGAATCCTCTTCCCCGTTAACGGCAGTACTTGGTCTAGATATTGCCGGAAAACCGATTGTTACCGACTTAAAGAAGATGCCACACGGATTAATTGCCGGGGCGACAGGTTCGGGAAAAAGTGTTTGCATTAACACGATTTTAGTTAGCCTGCTATTTAAAGCAAGCCCGGAAGATTTAAAGCTTTTACTGATTGATCCAAAAATGGTGGAGCTAGCACCATATAATCGAATTCCACACTTAGTTAGCCCGGTTATCACAGATGTGAAGGCAGCAACTGCCGCGTTAAAATGGGCTGTCGATGAAATGGAGCGGCGCTACGAGCTTTTTGCTCATACGGGTGTTCGGGACATCAACCGCTTTAATGAACTGGCCATGCAGCATAAGCGCTATTCAGATAAGCTACCGTTTATTGTTATCGTAATTGATGAGTTAGCCGATTTAATGATGATGTCACCGGCAGATGTAGAAGAGGCGATATGTAGGATTGCCCAAAAAGCAAGAGCTTGCGGCATCCATCTTATTGTTGCAACACAGAGACCATCGGTGGATGTTATCACAGGATTAATTAAGGCAAATATACCAACACGAATAGCTTTTTCAGTTTCATCCCAGGTTGACTCACGGACGATTATTGATATAAGCGGTGCGGAGAAATTATTAGGCCGAGGTGATATGCTATTTTTAGAAAATGGCTCCTCAAAGCCTGTCCGCTTGCAAGGAACATTTGTATCTGATGAAGAAATTGATCTTGTTGTTGCCCATGTAAGGGAGCAGCGGGAGCCTGAATACTTGTTTGAGCAAGAAGAGTTGTTAAAAAAGGCACAAGTAACGGAAGACGAAGATGAACTTTTTTACGAGTCCTGTGAATTTATTATTGAGCAAGGTGGTGCATCCACCTCAAGTCTGCAAAGACGCTTTAAAATTGGCTATAACCGGGCAGCAAGATTAATGGATATGCTTGAGCAAAACGGTTATATTACAGGAGCTAATGGTAGCAAGCCGCGTGATGTATTAATAACTGAGGCTGATTTAGAGGCTATTCAAGACTAGTACAATTCAATAATCTTTTGTATTCTTTGGAGACAAGGACAAATAATAAAATGACCAGAGTGGATTCAAAGTGAAATGGTCACAAATAGTTTTTATAAACGAACAATGGTATAATAATTAAATGATTTTCTTTAAGTGAAAAAAATATCTATAATGTTTCTGAGTTTCTCAGCAATTAGCAAATAAAAACAGATGTCATATACTGTTTACAGTATTACGTTCGTTGGAGGTTCTTTCTATGACTATTTACCATTTTGTAGGTATAAAGGGGTCTGGAATGAGTGCGCTCGCACAAGTTCTACATGATATGAAATTTCAGGTGCAAGGCTCTGATGTCGAAAAGCACTTTTTTACTCAGGATGCCCTTGAACAATCAGGGATTACGATCCTTCCCTTTCAAAAGGAAAATATCAAGCCAGGAATGACAATTATTGCAGGAAATGCATTTCCTGATACACACGAGGAAATTCAAGAGGCGATGAAGCTCGGACTTCCTATTGTACGTTACCATCGCTTTTTAGGCGATTTTATGCAGAACTTTACAAGTGTAGCGATTACAGGTGCTCACGGGAAAACGTCTACTACAGGACTGCTTGCACATGTAATAGCAGGTGCTAAGCCTACTTCATTTTTAATTGGTGATGGTACTGGTAAGGGGGAAGAAGGCGCAGAATATTTTGTATTTGAAGCCTGTGAATATAGAAGACACTTCTTATCGTACTTTCCAGACTATGCTATCATGACAAATATTGATTTTGATCACCCTGATTATTTTGCCAACATTGAAGATGTTTTTTCAGCCTTTCAAGAAATGGCGATACAGGTGAAAAAAGGTATATTTGCCTATGGCGATGATGAACATCTGCAAAAAATCCAAGCAAAGGTTCCTGTTTTGTTTTACGGATTTGGCGAAGAAAATGACTATCAGGCCAAAAATCTAGTCAAATCGACAAATGGAACAAGCTTTGATGTTTTTATTCGTAATACATTCTATGATACCTTTTCCATTCCGACCTTCGGCGACCATAGTGTCTTAAATGCACTTGCTGTAATCGGGTTGTGTCATTATGAAGAAATAAATGTTGATGTCGTTAAGGAACAGTTAACCACGTTCCAAGGTGTGAAAAGAAGATTCTCTGAAAAAAGAATTGGCACACAAATATTAATTGATGATTATGCCCATCATCCTACAGAAATAAAAGCAACTATTCAGGCAGCAAAACAAAAATACCCTGATCATAAGATTGTCGCTGTATTCCAGCCGCATACCTTTACGCGTACCCAAGCCTTTTTAGAGGATTTTGCCGAAAGCTTACGCCTTGCAGATAAAACGTATTTATGTGAGATTTTTGGCTCGGCACGTGAAAATCATGGAAAGCTGACAATCAAGGACTTACAAGATAAAATAGATGAGTCTGAAATTATTACTGAAGAAATTACTTCGGTCTTAATTGAACATGCCAACAGTGTTATTATTTTTATGGGCGCTGGCGACATCCAGAAGTTTCAGGAATCTTACGAAAAACAATTATCTTAAATTAAAAAGGATGCCGACATGCCGGCATCCTTTTACTGTTATTTTAAGTTTTCAGGATTCAATCCTGCTAATTCTGGAATGACGAACAGTCCATCTTTACGGATTAACACATCATCAAAATAGATCTCTCCTCCACCGTATTCAGGGCGTTGGATATTCACCATATCCCAATGGATATTTGAATGATTGCCATTAAAGGCATCATCATAGCATTGTCCTGGAGTAAAGTGGAAGCTGCCTGCGATTTTTTCATCAAACAAAATGTCCTGCATTGGATTGAGGATAAACGGATTTACCCCAATCGCAAACTCGCCAACGTAACGTGCTCCTTCATCTGTATCAAAGATTTTATTAATGCGGCTGGTATCGTTAGACTCGGCTTCAACAATTTTTCCCTCTTTAAAGGTCAGCTTCACATTTTCAAATGTAAAGCCTTGGTATGGGGAAGGGGTATTATAGGTAATAACCCCATTGACGGAGTCACGAACGGGAGCCGAATAAACTTCTCCGTCAGGAATATTTAATCTTCCGGCACACTTAATCGCAGGAATATCCTTAATCGAGAAGGAAAGATCGGTTCCAGGTCCAGTAAGGCGAACCTTATCTGTCCGGTCCATGAGGTCCTTCAGACTATCCATGGCTTTATCCATTTTTCCATAATCTAAGTTACATACTTCAAAATAAAAGTTTTCAAATGCTTCTGTGCTCATTTTTGCTAACTGAGCCATGGATGAAGTAGGGTATCGGAGAACCACCCATTTTGTTTTTGGAACACGAATATTGCTATGAACCTTTTTGCCAATCGTATTTCCGTGGATTTTCATTTTATCAGCTGGGACGTCGGCCTGTTCATTGATGTTATCACCAGAACGAAGCCCTATGTATGCATCCATTTTGCTCATCACATTTGCTTCAAACTCCGCCATCATGTTAAACTGCTCTTCCTGTGCACCTAATAATAGGGAGCGGTCGACTTGTTGGTCCTTTAGTAATACAAATGGATAACCACCTGCCGCGTAGGCTTCCTTCACAAGTGCGGTTACGAGTTCCCGCTGAAGGCCAAAGTTTTCAATTAATACTTTTTCACCCTTTTGCAGCTGTACAGAATAGTTAATTAAATTATTCGCTAGTTTTTCAATACGAGGATCTTTCAAAAGTAACGCCTCCAACTTAAAATATGTAATAACTCTCTTATTGTACCCGAATGAAGCTTTAATGTAGAAAAATAATACTTGTACAACAAATTCAAGGTGAAATTTTTTAAACAAATGGCAGGAAAACAAGACAAAGATATGGAACTAGTATAAGATTATTAGCAAGGTTTATATCCATCTTGGATGGGTAATACATAATGATAGGATTAAGGCGGAGGTGCACGATGCAAATTATTTTATACTTAAGCGTAGCCTTGATAGCAATTGCGTTTTTAGTGCTTGTCATTTACTTGTCGACTACACTTAAATCACTTCAAGGTACACTTACAAGCGTTTCGAAAACGTTAACAGGATTGGAAAAACAACTGGATAGTGTGACAAGTGAAACGACGCTGCTTTTACAAAAAACAAATGCACTTGCTGAAGATATTCAGCATAAATCCGAAAGTTTAAATAGTGTGGTTGATGCGGTAAAGGGCGTTGGGACAACAGTCACTAAATTTAATGATACCCTAAAGAACATAACGGATTCAGTTGATAAGCAAGTAGATGAAAATAAAGAGAAAATCTCGCAAATCGTTCAATGGAGTAATGTCTTGCTTGAACTTAAGGATAACTGGCAGGCCAGAAAGCAAGCAAAAAACAAAATAGGCTCAGACAAGGGTAAGAAGGTTAGATCTCATTAGAAATTTAAGGAGGTATATAAATTTATGTCCAATCGAGAATATGAATCACGTGAAACGAATCAAACTCGGACAGAAGAATCTTCTAATAGTTTTTTACTAGGAGCAATAATTGGAGGAGTGATTGGGGCGGCGGCTGCACTGCTTTTGGCTCCTAAGTCTGGCAAAGAGCTTCGAACTAGTTTAACCAATCAAGCAGGGACCATCAAGGATAAATCAGTTTTATTGCGGAAAAATGTGATGAACAAAAGCAATGAATTGGTATCTAAATCTTCTTCTCTTTCTCAAGGGCTTGTCCAGCAATCCTCTGAACTATTAAATAAAGTAAAAGGAAAAAAAAACATTCAAGATGTTGTCGATGAAGAATCGGAAATTACTTATATTTCGATCTCTGACCCAAAAGAAAAGAAAACTTCCAAAAAAACCATCGCAATTGAAACATTAGATAGCACTTCGATTAGAAAAAAGTTGGAGGAAGCTCAAAAAGCTTTTGACGAGGAAGAGAGCAAAGTAAAAAATTAAAGTTTTATCAAGTAAAACAGTTTATTTGTGATACAAACGGTGAAGTGATAAAATTACTTCACCGTTTATTTATGGAGGTTGTTAGTATGCTTAAGAAAATTGATTCCATGGAACAATTCGATGAACTATTAGAAAAAGAAAGTAAATTTTATCTTTTAAAACATAGTTTAACCTGTCCAATTAGTCACGCCGCGTACAAAGAATATGAAAAATATGCAGATGAACATCAAGATATTCCAACATTTTATTTAGCTGTTCAGGAATCACGCCCGTTGTCTAACGAAATAGCAGAGAAATTTCAGATTAAGCATGAATCCCCGCAAGCGATTCTATTTTCTAACGGAGAAGCATTATGGAGCGCCTCACACTGGAAAATAACGAATCGTTCTTTGGTAAATTCAAGGACTGAAAATATATAAGGTTGCATTGATCAGCATAGTTAAAAAATTGCCGAAAAGATAGCACATAATAGTTGTTTTGATCATATTTTAACAAAATATAAGCTAATTTACTTTAACGCATAAAAGCGTTTAATTGTTAAAGAAAAAAGGGATGACAAAGAAATATATTTCCGCTATAATAAAGCCTAATTTAAAAAATTATAAAATTTTAAATTTTTTGCTTGTAAGCCAGTAACTTATGCTTGGATGAAACAAACTATGGTATAAGGCTGATTTGCATCTGAAAGGATGGGGACGAATGATGGGCAAAAATGATTTGGATCAATTACGGGCTCGTGTCGATGAACTTAACTTGGAGCTACTTAGGCTAATAAATGAAAGAGCTGAGCTCGTCCAAGAGATTGGACAGGTAAAAGGAAATCAAGGAGTTTATCGTTACGATCCAGTCCGCGAAAGAAAAATGCTTGAAGTAATCAAGGAGCATAACGATGGTCCGTTCGAAAATTCAACCATCGATCATATTTTCAAGGAAATTTTTAAAGCAGGCCTTGATTTGCAAAAGGATGACCACAGTAAGGCGTTGCTTGTCTCTAGAAAGAAAAAACCGGAAAATACCATTGTCACGTTAAAAGGTGAAAATATTGGTGATGGAAAGCCGCATTTCGTTTTTGGACCGTGCGCAGTTGAGTCATATGAGCAAGTAGCAACTGTAGCAAAAACAATGAAAGAAAAAGGCTTAAAGTTGCTACGTGGAGGGGCCTACAAACCAAGAACTTCTCCTTATGATTTCCAAGGGCTTGGGGTAGAAGGATTAAAAATTCTCAAACGAGTAGCAGACGAATTCGATATGGCTGTTATTAGTGAAATTGTCAATCCTGCTGATATTGAAATGGCAGTTGATTATATTGACGTTATTCAAATTGGGGCACGGAATATGCAAAACTTTGAATTACTAAAAGCTGCTGGTGCAGTCAAAAAGCCTGTTTTGTTAAAAAGAGGAATTGCAGCAACAATCGAAGAATTTATCAATGCTGCTGAGTATATTATGGCACAAGGAAATGGACAAATCATTCTTTGTGAGCGCGGAATTAGAACGTACGAGCGGGCAACAAGAAATACACTTGATATTTCGGCAGTGCCCATTTTAAAACAAGAAACCCATTTACCAGTTTTCGTGGATGTTACTCATTCTACAGGCAGAAGAGATTTACTCCTTCCATGTGCAAAGGCCGCCATTGCAATTGGAGCAGACGGAGTGATGGCGGAGGTTCATCCGGATCCTGCTGTTGCCCTTTCCGATGCCCAGCAGCAAATGGACCTTAACCAATTTGACAATTTCTATAATGAATTACTTGCATCAAACTTTGTCAGGATTTAATTATTAATGGGAATCTTCATTAAAAAATCTTCTGCAGCATTCATGCAGGAGGTTTTTTTGATATTTTTTAGAAAATTAGCGAAAAATGTTGACAAATGCAATTGCGGCTTTACTCATCTTGTCGTATCATTAAGTACATAAATAAGATTGTATATTTCATCACAATGACTAGATTTAAATTAGATGATGTAAAATAAAGAAAACATTGAACGTTTTAGGAGAGTGTTATTAGTGAATATAACTATTTATGATGTTGCCAGAGAAGCCAATGTTTCGATGGCAACCGTTTCCCGTGTAGTCAATGGGAACCCAAATGTAAAGCCCGTTACCCGCAAAAAGGTTTTAGAAGTCATTGACAGATTAGGCTATCGCCCAAATGCTGTTGCAAGAGGATTGGCAAGTAAAAAAACAACAACCGTCGGCGTCATCATTCCGGATATCTCAAATATCTTTTTTGCTGAATTAGCCCGGGGAATTGAAGATATTGCCACAATGTATAAGTACAATATCATTTTAAGCAATTCCGATCAAAATAAAGAGAAGGAATTTCATTTGCTAAACACGATGTTAGGCAAACAAGTGGACGGGATTGTCTTCATGGGAGGAAATATTTCCGCTGATCACGTGGAGGAATTTAAAAAATCACCTGTGCCGATTGTTCTTGCGGGCTCTATTGAAGAGTCAGAAAAAATTCCTTCAGTGAATATTGATTACGAAAAAGCTGTTTTTGATTCTGTTAAGGAATTCATTGAAAAAGGTCATAAGCATATCGCTTTTGTTATCGGGCCTCTTCACGAGCCAAAAAATGCCCAGAAAAAACTCAGAGGGTATCAAAGAGCTCTTCAAGAATCAGGTCTACCATATAATGAAGAACTTGTTGTTGAAGGTGACTATACGTATGACTCAGGGATTGAAGCGATTGAAAAATTGCTAGAAGCTGCTGAGAGACCAACGGCTATTTTAGTTGGGGCTGATGAGATGGCCCTAGGAGTGGTTCATGGCGCAGAGGACAAAGGCTATAAAATTCCTACCGATTTTGAGGTTATCACTTCGGATAATACAAGGCTGTCTCTGATGGTACGACCACAGCTGACAACTGTAGTTCAGCCGTTATATGATATTGGTGCCGTTGCGATGAGGCTACTAACAAAATTAATGAATAAGGAACAAATAAGTGAACACACGGTTGTTCTTCCACACCGGATTGAACACCGTCAATCCACGAAATAAAAGAGAAGAGCAAGGGAGACTCTGTGAGCTCCAAGTTAGAAAATGAAAAGGGCTGCCAAATTATTGGTGGCCCTTTTCATTGTCGAGAAAGGGTATATTTCTCGGCAATTTTTTAATAATGGATTGGCCCTGCTAACTGGCCTGTTGATTTCCGCTCCAGGCACTCGCTTTCCGCGGGGAGGTCCGGGAGCCTCCTCGTCTCCTTTGGAGCCTGCGGGGTCTCCCGTGACCTCTCTATCCCGCAGGAGTCGAGTGCCCTCCGCTCCAATCAACAGGGTGGCAAATCAACCTAAAGAATTGCAACACACTTTTTCTAACCTGGCTAAGTGTGTCGCAATCTTTTTTATATTTTGGCAGGCTGCTGTAAGGAGAGCCTGTTCACTTGCATTCTTTAATCCCCGTAACCAGCAGTAGCGAAGCCCATGCAGCTCTTTTGAGTCTGCGAAGCTTCGCTCCATTTTTTCCTTCTAAATTTATAAGGCAATTTTATTCACTTTGGGAAGATTCTCTTGGTTTAAACAGAGATTTCATCACTTATTTTTCTGGTTGTGTGATGACATTATTGAATTAGCACCTGTTGATTGGAGCGGAAGGCGCGAAGACTCCTGCGGTAGACCCCACAGGCGCTAGCGCCGAGGAGGCTCCCCGGCACGCCCGCGGAAAGCGAAGCGCCTGGAGCGCAAATCAACAGACATGTCGCATTAATAATGTTATAACAAATTAACGCGGTGAAATGTTAAAGTAACATAAATAAATTAAGGCTGTCGAAGGTTTTTCGACAGCCTGAGGGCTGCCAAATAATTGGTAGCCCTTTTTGAAGTAATTTGATTAATTTTTTTGCTGATTTCGAATTGGATACAATGCTTTTTCAAGCGTTATTAAATTCTTTTCTGTAATTTCCGCTTTTCTTGGAATCGGGGTATATAAGTTCTCAGGGTCGTCCCATTCCTTTGGCAATACCACAGGCGAGTCCTTTTGCCAATATGCTATCCAATCAGCCGGTAAACTGCCATAACAATTTGAGTTTTCTGACATTTCTAACCAGATATGGGCCCAGGCCCTTGGAACCACTCTCCATATATCATAACCGCCACCGCCTACAGCAATCCATTTACCCCCGCAATACTTATGCGCAATTTCATGAGCAAGCTTCGGAATCTCCCGGTAAATTTTCATCGTTGCAGATAAATGTGTTAAGGGGTCATAATAATGTGAGTCTGCCCCATTTTGTGTCAAAATCACATCCGGTTTAAAAAATTCCGCCACTTCTTTTAGGGCTTGGGTGTAGGCTTGCAGCCAGGATTCATCTTCAGTAAAGGCATCAACCGGAATGTTGAAGGAATAGCCGTAACCTAATCCCTGGCCTCTCTCGTTGAGGTTTCCTGTTCCAGGAAATAAATACCTTCCTGTCTCATGAATCGACAGGGTACACACGTTAGGATCATCATAAAAGGACCATTGGACGCCGTCACCATGGTGCGCATCTGTATCCACATATAAAACACGGGCATTGTATTTTTCTTGAAGATATTTAATTGCTACTGAACTATCATTGTAAATGCAAAATCCTGATGCTTTTCCGCGAAAACCATGATGCAAGCCTCCGCCAAGATTAAGTGCGTGTAGGGCTTTGCCTGTCATTACTTGATCGACAGCTGTTAATGTGCCGCCAACTAATAAGGAGCTTGCCTCATGCATATTAGGAAATACAGGAGTATCTTCAGTACCCAATCCATAGTTCTCTGCGATTTCTTTTGGAAGCTGACCATGTCCTGCTTTTTTAACAGCATCAATATAGCTTGGATCATGAATGAGAGCAAGCTCTTCTTCAGTTGCCATTCTCGGCGGGATAATATGTTCAGCATCTAATCCATGAACTTTATTTAATAAGTCTATTGTTAGTTTAAGCCGGAATTGATTGAAAGGATGATGACTACTGAATTTATAGTTCAGCTGTTCTTCTGAATAAATGAAGGCTACTCGATCTTTCATAAAGAAATCCCCGGTAGATTTGGCCATAAGACCTGATGGCCTGCCTCTTTAAGCTCTTGAATTAATCCGGTTGGATTCATCAACTGCACCCTGATAACGAGTATTTTATATTGCTCATCCTGTCTATCCGGGTATACTAGTACACTAAGAATATTTGCCTTTCTCTTGCGAATAATATCCGCAATATCGCTGAGAACACCAGAGATATTAGGGACCCGTAGTTCAATTTGCGATCCCGGCTGATGGGCCCCTGTTAACTCAACCATAGTTCGCAGTATATCTGTCTCCGTTAAAATTCCAACTAATTCCCGATCCTTAATAATGGGAATTGCACTTATTTTATGTTCATAAAATATTGCAGCAACCTCTTCAACAAAATCAAGTGGATGTCCAGTGATGACATCTCGCTCCATAATCATTTCAAGTGTTTTTTTCAAATCGTCCGGATTTTCATTCGTCCGAAAAGTTGAAGGTAGTGCCTCTTTTAATCTGGAAATGGTTATAAGACCAACTAAATTATTTTCCTCATTAACGATGGGAATATGGCGAATATTATTGGTTTCCATCACATGAATGGCATCAGCAATTGAGTTAGTAGGATATAAGGTTACCACATCTGTTTTCATAATTTCTTCTACAATCATTAGGAAAACCCCCTAAAATCTAATAGAATTTGGTGTCTAGCTTAAGCCCCAGCGACTAGTATGCCTCGCTAAACGGGTGCTTCCGCTTTTCTATTAATACATAAACCGGTTCATAAAGCGTAGACGATCAAATTTTTGGACGGACTCTAATTCCACACGTTTACCGATTCTGGCCATCAAGCAGTTGGCCGGATGCGAGCAAATTTCGGGGTCATCGGTTGCATACCACTCTAAGCCTCCGGCATTCATCATCTTTTCCATGACTTTTCGATATTCCCAGACATTTAATTTGGTGTTTTTTAAATCCCAATGCCAATAATACTCTGTTGTGATAATAAGATAATCTTCCATCGCATCATCCATCATCGATACGATTAAAAGGTTTTTACCGACAGCGTAGCCTCTGAATTCTGGAATCACCTCAATGGCGCCAAGCTCAATTAAATTATCCATTTTACCTTCAGACCACCGTTCAAGCGGGTCTGGGTAAAGGTATGTCACATAACCAACGATGGTATGCCGATTTCTTGCGATAATAATTCTGCCTTCTTCTAGTTTCGCAATTCCAACTAAGGCCTCATGCTGCTGGGCGGGGGGGCGAAACGCGACAAGATCTTCATGAAATTCATAGCCAGCTAGTTTATCTGAAGAAATAGGACCTTCAATGATTAAGTTCCCATGAGGAGTTTTCAGTTGTTTAGCATTGTATGTCTTTTTGTGTTCCATACGGTCACCTACCTTAAATAAATAATGGTTAGTGTATCAGTTCTATTATACATAAAATCTATTAAATTAAGATGATTTTACAAAATTTTCAGTTTTGTAAAAAATATTCAAAATAATATTAGATAAACATTAAAATAATAGTAAATAATTTTTTAAAATTGTGAATAGTTACTATTTGTTCTATAATAATTTCATATATCTGAAGAGGGGGAGATAGAATGAAAGTGGAAGCGTTACCAGTTATGCAAGGAGAGCATAATTTACGTAATTATGAAGAGACGTATAAGCATTTCAACTGGAAAGAAACAGAAAAGGCATTCTCTTGGAGTGAAACTGGGCTTGTTAATTTGGCCTATGAGGCCATTGACCGGCATGTGAAATCCTTTAGAAAAAATAAGGTTGCCCTCTACTATCGCGATGCATCAAGAAATGAGAAGTACACCTTTAAGGAAATGAAGGATCTTTCAAACAAAGCAGGGAATGTGTTAAAGAATTATGGTGATGTAGAAAAGGGCGACCGTGTATTTATTTTCATGCCACGTTCACCTGAGCTTTATTTTACTGTGTTGGGTGCGATTAAGCTAGGAGCAATTGTCGGCCCATTATTTGAGGCCTTCATGGAAGGGGCCGTCAGAGATCGTCTGCAAGACAGTGAAGCTAAAGTTTTAGTTACGACCCCGGAATTGCTGGACCGTGTTCCTGTAGCCGAATTATCCGCATTAAAGCATATTTTCCTTGTTGGAAAAAATGTAGATGATGAGGGCCCTCATATCAATTTCTTGAAAAAATTTGAAGAGGCAAGTAAAGAATTGAGAATTGAATGGGTAGACCGGACTGATGGCCTTATCTTGCATTATACTTCCGGTTCCACTGGGAAACCAAAAGGGGTATTGCATGTGCATAATGCTATGATTCAGCATTATCAAACAGCAAAATGGGTTCTTGATTTAAAAGAGGACGATGTTTACTGGTGTACAGCCGACCCAGGCTGGGTTACCGGGACATCTTATGGAATATTTGGCCCGTGGTTAACGGGAACATCCAATGTGATTATTGGCGGACGGTTTAGTCCTGAAGCCTGGTATCAAATGATTGAAGATTTCGGGGTCACTGTTTGGTATAGTGCCCCAACAGCATTCCGGATGTTAATGGGTGCGGGTGATGAGGTCGTAAAGAAATTCGATTTAAGCAGCCTTCGTCATATTTTAAGTGTTGGAGAGCCGCTAAACCCTGAGGTTGTCAAATGGGGAGTAAAGGTATTTAATCACCGAATTCATGATAACTGGTGGATGACTGAAACCGGTGCCCAATTGATCAGTAACTATCCTTGCATGGAGATTAAGCCAGGTTCGATGGGGAAACCGATTCCTGGTGTGGAAGCGGCGATTGTCGATCATCAAGGGGTTGAACTCCCTCCATATCGAATGGGGAACCTCGCGATTAAAAAAGGTTGGCCATCCATGATGAATGCTATTTGGAATAACCCTGAGAAATATGAATCCTACTTTATGCCAAATGACTGGTATGTCTCCGGAGATTCGGCCTACATGGATGAGGACGGATATTTCTGGTTCCAAGGTCGCGTGGATGATGTCATTATGACATCAGGAGAGCGGGTAGGACCATTCGAAGTGGAAAGCAAGCTAGTCGAGCACCCAGCCGTAGCGGAAGCAGGTGTTATTGGAAAACCGGATCCAGTCCGCGGGGAAATCATAAAAGCCTTTGTTGCCCTTCGTGACGGCTACGAAGCCTCAGATGAATTAAAAGAGGAAATCAGACAATTTGTGAAGAAAGGTCTTGCAGCTCATGCTGCCCCACGGGAAATTGATTTCCGTGACAAACTGCCGAAAACAAGAAGCGGTAAAATAATGCGCCGTGTCTTGAAGGCATGGGAGCTTAATTTACCTACAGGTGATTTATCAACATTGGAAGATTAATGATTTTATTCACATAAAGAAACAGCCCCGAATTTCATTTCGGGGCTGTTCTTTATTAAAAGAAAAGAGATAATGGACTTCGATAATGGTCTAGCTCTAACGTTGTTCTTTACTGCGGTGCTGGAGGATCTACTGCCCCTACCTCAACTAGATTGGAGGGAGCGGATTCTTTCCCAGCGATATCAACTGCTGTTACATAATAGGTACCGTTTCCAACGGTAAATGAAAGATTCGAACCACTGATAATGCTAGCGACTTTAGTTGAAATTATGCCCCCTTGATAGACACGGTATCCGACAATATCATTATCCGCTGCGGCTGACCAAGTTAATGTATTACCTGAAACTTTTAGGCTTACACTATCAGGATTCTTCCCATTATCGACCATTTTTGCGTCAGGGACTAGAATTTTTCCCCAACGGTCCTTTTGAGGAATAAGCTGGCTTATATTTTTGAAATTCTTACCGACCATTCGAGTTATAAAGTCTGGGTTTAAGATAAGACCAAACTGGGCAAACTCTTTTGGGGTAGAATCTAAGGCTAAATATTTTTTGCCTCCGATAGTGACAAAATTCCCTTCAATCAAGCTATCATCAATTTTGCTTGGAACATTATTCACGTTAAAGTAATCACTCTCGATTAATCCTGCTTTTGAACAGGCATTTGATGGCAGCATTCCTGAAACAGCACAATAGGAACGTTTCACAATTCCTTCAGGCCTGCTAAATGATTCTTTTGGAGCAACTAAATCTGGCTTAATTTTATAGGCGGCATTGATTAGTTCAGCCCAAAGGTTATTGGTGCGCTGGCTGTAAGACATCCCAGAAGTCTTTAGGGATTTTGGTGTATCATAGCCAGTCCAAATACCAAAGGTAACGTTAGGGTTTGTCGCAACGAACCAGGAATCGATGTATTCATTCCCTGTACCCGTTTTCCCAGCCCAATCCGCGCGGAAATTCAATTTACTTCTAACTCCAGCGGCAGTCCCCATTTTGACAACGTCGCGCATCATATCAAGTGTTAGATAGGCTGTTTGCGGTTTGAATACGTCCACTGGCTTCACTTCGTGCTGATAAATGACCTTACCGTTATTATCGACAATTTTATCAATCAAATAAGCATCAATAAATTTGCCGCCATTTGCAAAGGTACTAAAGGCATTTGTATTCTCTTCAATGGTAACCCCAGTCGTCAAGGAACCAATAGAGGTTGCAGGGATTTCATAATCAGCTTTTTTCAGAGAGGTAAATCCCATCTTTTCAAGATACTTTGCCGGTCGTTGATCAAGGATTTCCTTGTATAATTTCACAGCAGGAACATTATAGGATTTTGCCAGTGCATAGCGGGCAGAAACGATCCCGCTGTACCTTAAATCATAGTTACGCGGCCATGGAGTACTTCGAGTCGGATCGAGTCTTAATTCAACATCTGGAAGCGGCGTTCCTGGTGCTGCTCTTCCTAACTCAATCGCAGGACCATAGACAAGCAATGGTTTCATGGTGGAGCCGTTTTGTCTCAGTGCACGAGTTGCGTGATTGAGCTGCTGCTTGCTGTAATCTCTCCCGGCAACAAAGCTGATAATTTTCCCGGTCTTATTTTCAATCAGTTCTGCTCCAACTTCCACAGGCTCTATGACTGTTTTCTTTTCCCCAGTTTCCGGGTCTAGCTTCTCCTGAGGTTTATCTGGCCCATAATATTTATAATTATCTTTAACCTTTTGCATCGCATCGTAAATATCTTTGTCAATGGTTGTATGAATTTGGTACCCATTTTGATGCAAATTATGGTCAGCTAATCTTTGATACTTGTAATAAAGATTGTCATCATTTTTTAAGTCTTTTTCTGTATAGCCGTCTTTTTTGGCAAGTACAGTAGTCAGAGTCTCAATCGCCCGCTTTTCAATTTCAACCGTCAACCAAGGATATTTTTCGAGTGGATTAGCAACTGGCGGAATAAAGTCCTTAGTAATATCGTAGGCAGATGCCTCGGCATATTGTTTCTGGTTAATGTACCCACCATCAAACATTCTCTTTAATACCGTTTTCATTCGGGTAAGACCTGGTTCAAGATTGTTCTTAATCGTGCCCTCTCTTGTAAAAGGGGTATAGCCAAATGGACTTTGAGGCAAGCCGGCAATGAAGGCCGCTTGTGGTAAGGTTAAGTCACTGGCATTTTTCCCGAAGATCCCTTTAGCCGCCGATTGAACACCGGCAATGTTTCGTCCAGATGAGTTTCTTCCAAATGTCGAGACATTCAAGTAGGCTTCAAGAATTTCTTTTTTGTTGAAAAATTTCTCTAAACGAAGGGCAAGTAATATTTCGTTGGCTTTCCTTTGAAAAGAAACTTCATTGGTTAAGATTTGATTCTTAATTAATTGCTGGGTTAAGGTACTGCCACCTGATTGAACAGAGGAGTTAGTCACTTCCTGAAAGACGGCACGGAAAACAGCTTTTGGGACGACCCCATTATGCTGGTAAAAGTATGAGTCTTCGGTTGCGACAACAGCATTGATCAAATCCTTCGATACTTGATCCAGTTTTACCTCTTCTCGTTCAAGATCGGTCCTGAGTTTACCAAGATAGACATCATTAGCAAAATATAATTCCGAGGTTTCTGTGTAATCATAAATATCCTTTTTCATACCTTCATATGAGCGGACGGGTTCGTCCTTTACGAGTGAAGCGAAATAACCGGCCCCAACCCCTGTTGCAAATGAGCCTCCAATAATGACGACTGTCATTAAAAGGAGAAATAAGTTCCAAACGACTTGAGATGTAATTCGTGCACTTTTTACCGTTTTTTTATTAGTAAAAAAGTTTCTTACGGATTTTGCTTTTTCTATCCACACTTGTAATTTTTCATTTTTCAAAAGCATCACCTCTTCTAAAATCACATACATTATAGCATATAGGTGGTATAAAAGCTGATAAACTTCTACATTTTTCTGAAATTTCCAGTTTGTGTATGACATCAGATATAAATATGGTAAAAATGCTTTAAGTTAAATTTAATAAAAAGCTGTGAAGGGAATCAACTGTAGTTCTTCTATTCCTATTAAAAGCGAGCCAGCGGTGGTGGAAGCTGGTATATATAGAAGAATGAATTACGTCCTCGAGCCTTCTCTGTGAATGTTATTATTAGTAGTGAAGAAGGGTCATAACCGTTATTTTTTCAAGTTGGAGGATTTATATCCTCAGCTGGGTGGTACCACGTAAGTTTACGTCCCTGCATATTTGCAGGGGCGTTTTTATTTTGTATGGAAAAGTCCTATCGCACGAGGAAATTGAACAATTAGAAACGGCTGTTGCGGAAGAACCGCACCTTCGTAAAGCCCAAAAGGCACTAGCGGAAGAGATGACGCGTCTTATCCACGGCGAAGCCTCCTTACAACAGCTCTTGTACGTTCTACCGTGATGGTTTTACGGTCAAAATCCACATTATTCCACGTTAAACCGATTTACTTAAAAATAGCTTTTGACCACGAAAATATTTTTTCACCATAACTCATAACTCGATGTTCTTTTTGAAACTTTTGCTGAAAGATATCTACCTTTAGGCTGTTAAATTAAATTTCAATGAAATAGGTTCCTTTGAAATAAGCTTAAATAGGAATCATCAACCCATGAGTGCTTCGTAAAGTGAGCAATATTCAATTTACACCTTCAACGTAAAATAGGCTGTTAAATCAGTGGCAACAACCTAAAAAAATCATATTTTGTTGAAGAGAGTACTCGTGGTACTTTAAAGTTTAATTTACACAAAACTGACAAAATACCTTCGTTTCCACTCTCTTTTCAGGTGCAACCTGTTGATTAAATACAAAGGGGAGGAAAAAATGCATAATTTTCAGAATGGTTTACAATCATTAGGAATGGATCATTACCAAGTTGGTGAATTGATTCCTATAGATCCTCAGAGCCAAGATCTGCGTGTGTTTGGAATGCGTTGCGGGGGCTGCGGAGGTCGTTGCGGAGGCTTTCGTTGCGGAGGCTTTCGTTGCGGGGGCTGCGGATTTCGTTGCGGAGGATGCGGTTTCCGTTGTGGCGGTTGTGGTGGCTGCTTCGGTTTTAGCTGTTTCGGTCTCGGTTTTAGCTGTTTCGGTCTCGGTTTTAGCTGTTTCGGTATTGGTTTTATTTAGTTATTTTGGAGTCTCAGAAAAAAATAGTTATTTTATGAACAGAAAGTGCCCCCTGCATGGACATGTGCAGCAGGAGGCACTTCTTTTTGGTAATATCAGAATTTATATATCATTGGACTTTGAGAATTGTCCAGCTCCAGCGCCCTAGCAGCTAGTGTCCTTCGCGCTCCGCCCTACGATAAGTCAACATCGAATCGCTTCCGGCTCTTCGTGTTTCCTTTATCTCAGTTGGAGCGCTCCACAAGGAAGGCTTCGGCAGCATAAGCATCGCACGAAGAAAAAGCGTTAGCTTTTTCGAGGAGGCCATACGCCGCTGAACAGGGCGCTTCCGCTTTTCTAATCATAATGGACAAATAAATGTACATAAAATGATAGTGCATAATTAGGATTGATTTGAATTAAGGAGGAGCTGAATGACAAAACTTAACTCGTCCACACGTTTGAAGGTCAAAAGGGATTCATTTTATCTGCCAGATCCAAAGGGTGGTGTGTATTTTAGAAATAACTTAAGTTCATTCCGAATGGAAGGAAATACGATTTACCAATGGATTGAAAAATTAGTGCCGATGTTTAACGGGGAGCAATCATTGGGAGATTTAACAGAGGGATTAACGGCGCCGTATCGCAACAGGGTATATGAGATTGGAGAAACGTTGTACAAGAATGGCTTTGTTCGAGATGTTAGCCAAGATAGGACACATGATTTAAACCCAAAAGTCCTAGAAAAGTATGCTTCACAAATTGAATTTATCGAGAATTTTGTAGATTCTGGTGCGTACCATTTTCAAGAATACCGTCAAGCTAAAGTTCTGGCTATCGGTTCTGGATCCTTAATGGTTTCATTGGCTGCCGCATTAATTGAATCGGGATTGCCAAAATTCCATTTCATGGTGACAGAATCAGTAGCTACAAATCAATTGCGGATAAATGAGTTAGTACGCAATGCCTACAATGATGACTCTGAGGTGGAGGTTGAGCAGGTACCAATTGAAAAAAGTGACGGAAGGAGTTTTTGGCAAGAAGCTTTGCATCCATATGATTGGATTCTATATGTCTCTCAGGATGGAAATGTAAAAGAACTTAGGAATCTGAATATGATTTGCAAAGAGCAAAGGAAAGGATTTTTTCCTGCCATATGTTTAGACCAAGTAGGGCTTGCTGGTCCATTGGTTCATCCGGAATCAGAGGGATGCTGGGAGTCAGCATGGCGCCGAATCCATCAATCTTTATTGCAATTAGATCGGCAGCCGCAATCTTTCTCTACAACTGCCGGAGCCATTCTCGCTAATGTCACCGTATTCGAATTTTTTAAGAAGGCTACAGGAATTGCAGGGTCAAATCAGAGTAACCAAATTTACAAACTTGATCTTGAAACGCTGGAAGGAGACTGGATTTCATACATCACACACCCATTGGTTGCAAATAAAAGTGTCTCTTCTGGACTGGTGGAAGATCTTGATGTAAGGATAAAGCAAGAAAAGAGTAAAAACGAACCTTCGAGTAACCTCTTGGAATATTTCAGTCTATTAACTTCGGAAGAAACAGGAATTTTCCATACCTGGGAGGAGCGAAACTTGAAACAGCTTCCTCTTTCACAGTGCTATGTTCAAGCGGCTAATCCAGTGTCAGAGGGACCGGCAGACCTCCTGCCAGAGGTTGTCTGTTCGGGTTTTACGCATGAGGAGGCAAAGAGGGAAGCGGGACTGACTGGTATTGAAATGTATGTTTCACAAATGGTCAAGGAATGTAGTGATCAAAAAGATAAGGCTGGTGAAAACATACCAGAGGGTTTGATCGGCATTGGTGCAGGGGAAACAGTCGAAGAGGCAGTTTGTCGCGGCTTGCAAGCCTATTTAGAAAAAGAATTGAGAAATAAAAAGGACGATCTACTGAATCCTGTTTTTCGCGTACAACTGGGAGAAATTGAAGATCAACGCTGCAGATTTTATTTAAATGCCCTGACTACCTTAAATGGTGCACCGACCATCGGTTTAGATAATGAAATACTAGGCTTCCCTGTAATATGGGTAAAGTCGCAGGGGCGTCGGTATACAAGTACAGGTTTAAATATTACGTTGGCTTTACGGAGTGCATTACAACAAGCGCTTTTGGATAAACAAAATCAGGTGCATGCAACCGAAAGGATATCGGAGTCAGCTGTTTTTTTGAAAGAAAGGGAATTTAAACTCGAAATCCCTTCTTGTGAAGAGATAACACAATTGGAGCTATTACAATCTTCCGTTCAGGTCTTGAACCAGAACAGCAAACGCCTATTCGTTTATGATCTTGCGTTTGAGCCTTTTTTAAAACAGGAATTGGCAGGGGTGTATGGTGTGCAGGTTCGAGAGGAGGAATCCTAATGGCCGCCCATATTGTCATTGACGGAGAGGGTTTATTAGCGGATTATGTCTTTGATCAATTGTCCGGCAATTATCTCGTAAGGCGTCAAAGCCTATTAGAAAAGGTTCCCGAAGAAACAGAATTAGCTTTGGTGTTGCACGATGCCTGGAATCCGGCCATTCATCAAAAAGCGGAAGAAAAATACAGGAACACTGGTATCCCGTGGCTTCGAGGTTTCGTTTCATTTGGGGAGGGAATCATTGGTCCTTTAGTTCGCTCGGATACACCGGGATGTTCTATCTGTGCTGACATACGGCGCTTGATAGCTGGATCCGATCGGAAAGAAATGTGGCAGCTTCAGCTAAAAGTGGCAACAGAAGAAGGTGTCATGCAAGATGCATGGGCATCACGAACGGGACTATCTCAAATGGCAGAATTGATATGTAACGAAGTTCAAAGAGTTCTTCAAGGAGAACCCAGCAATTTAGAAGAAAGAGTGTTCATTATGAACCTAAGAACGTTAACCAATTCTAGTCACCTTTTCTTACCTAATCCCTTGTGCCCGATTTGCAGGCCGTTACCTGATGATACACCAGAATTAGCCCAAATTAGGTTAGAATCTAGCCCTAAATTTAATGGCCGAGGTTATCGCTGCCGTTCGATGGATGAATTTAAAACAGTACTAGTCAAAGACTATCTGGATTATCGTACAGGTGTCATGAATGGAAAAGTGCAAGATTTCACGCTGCCATTTGCTGATGTTATAGTGAACATGCCGTTATTTGAAGCAGACGAGGGAGTCGCTGGCCGGTCTAATTCTTATGAAATGAGTGAGTTGACTGCCATTTTAGAAGGGTTGGAACGATATTGCGGGGTCGAGCCCCGAGGCAAAAGGACGGTAGTTCGTGATAGTTATCATAATTTAAAGCAAAATGCACTAAATCCTGCAAGAGTAGGGTTGCATGAAAAGGAACAATATACAAAGCCGCATTTTCCGTTTAAACCGTTTCATCCTGATGACCCAATGAATTGGGTCTGGGGCTATTCGTTTTTACAAGAACGTCCAATACTTGTTCCGGAGTTACTCGCCTATTACAGTTTGGGGTATGGAGAGGGATTTGTTTATGAAACCTCCAATGGATGTGCCTTAGGGGGGAGTTTAGAAGAAGCTATTTTCCATGCCATTATGGAGGTTGTCGAGCGAGATTCATTCTTGTTAACTTGGTATGCAAAACTCCCCCTTCCGCGTCTTGACCTTAGTTCGGCAAACGATAAAGAATTACAGCTGATGGTCGACCGGATGCGTGAGGTGGCGGGATATGACCTTCATTTTTTCAATTCGACGATGGAACATACGATTCCAAGCGTGTGGGCAGTGGCAAAAAACAGAAGATCCAAGGGTGTAAATCTCATTTGTGCAGCGGGAGCTAACCCGGATCCTGTAAGGGCAGTTAAAAGTGCAATTTACGAGCTTGCGGGAATGATAGTTAGGCATGACGAAATATTGGAAGCTAACCAGCAGAAATATCAACATATGTTGCAGAATCCATTCGCAGTCCGTACCATGGAGGATCATGGTTTGCTCTACGGGCTGCGAGAAGCAGAGGAACGGCTGACTTTTTTATTGGATGATCAACGTCCATTACGTACGTTTGCAGAAGAATTCAAGGAGCCGCCTGCAAATACTGATTTGAAGGAAGATCTTCAGGATATTCTTCAGAAGTTCCGCGAGTTAGATCTGGAGGTCATTGTGGTGGACCAAACGACACCGATAACCAAACGGAATGGATTATTCTGTGTGAAAGTATTGATCCCTGGTATGTTACCGATGACATTCGGACATCACCTGACCCGTGTGAAAGGGCTGGAGAGGGTCCTTAGTGTGCCAATGAAACTTGGATTTATGAAACAGCCATTATCGTATGAACAGCTTAATCCCTATCCCCACCCATTCCCATAATTGAAAAGTAGGAGGTTTAAGATTGGAGCTAGAAACATTTGTACATCATCTTCACTTTGATACGGAAAAAGTTGCTCCGCCAGATTGGCAAGTGGACTGGGAGGATGCACCACTGCCCTATAAACTTTACCGCGGCTTACCAGAGGTTCCACTTAGCGCAGATGTACCATTAACACTGGGCGGACGGGAATTTCAGACGGAACCCAGTCTTAAGGAGCTGGGACATTTCTTATGGTATGTATACGGCCTTACTCAATACGCTCAATCCGCTTTAATCGAGGACACTAAGGAAAAAGCTGATGTGAGCTATGCCCAGTTATTCCGCAGATTTGTACCCTCTGGCGGGGCGTTATATCCCAATGAATTATATGTGTATGTAAAGCTGAAGGACGCACCAATGGGAATTTACCATTACGATGCGGCTCACCACCGCCTCCTCTTGCTGCGAGAAGGAAATTATGATTCCTACTTATCAAGAAGTCTTGGAAATAGCTGTGATCTTTCTGACTGTTTCTGTACTATTTTTGTCTCGACACTTTTTTGGAAAAATTTTTATAAATACAATAATTTTTCCTACAGGCTCCAAGGGCTAGATGCAGGTGTGTTAATTGGGCAATCTTTAGAAGTGGCCAATACGATGGGGTTTTCATCTCGGGTATGCTACCAATTTCTTGATAGGTCTATTAATCATTTGCTTGGGCTTTCTAGTCAGGATGAAAGTGTATATGCGGTTATTCCATTATCGGTTAATCCATCTAACATTAGTGTTGACGACGATTATAATAGAGGGGAAATTGTTTCTGCCACTGAATTGTGTCGGGAAGTGCCACTATTGGAGCATGCTTCCTATAACCGTTCAAAGAGGGTTATTGATTATCCGCTGCTGAGGAAATTTAATGAAGCATCAATGTTTGAAACAACAGAGTCGTTTGTGAAGATAAAGAAAGATAGTAGTGTGAAACTTTCCTTAGATTCGGAAATGCTCTTGCTTCCCTTTGCTGAGCGCTTTTCGTACGATCTTGCATCCGTTTGCAGGGAGCGGCATTCTCCTGATATTGATTTTATGATAGGTGAAGTCAGTCAAACGCAACTATCCACTTTGTTAAATGAGACATTTTCCTTACCGTATCAGAACGATCTTGACGACAGACACGGGAATGCTGAGACCCGAGTTTCTTTATACGGCAGTTTTTATAACGTGGAGGGAGTTCCAAATGGTGCTTACGCTTATGACAAAAGCGCTCATGCACTTCGGAGAATAACTCAGGGGGATTTTCGGGAGTTTTTACAATATGGATTAACAATGCCCAACGTAAATCTGTTTCAAGTTCCGCTTTGCCTGCATGTTGTTGGAGATAAGGAACACCTCAAAAAGGAATTGGGATATAGAGGATACCGCATTCAACAAATGGAAGCAGGCATACTAGTACAACGATTGCTCTTGGTAACGTGTCCCTTAGGAATGGGAGGGCACCCACTATTAGGATTTGACGCGAATCAATGTGATGAACTTTACGGGATCGATTCGAAAGGAAAAACAAGCCTAATCCAAATCCCGGTCGGTCCATACCGTCCCCGTGCCTGGTTAAAAGGAAGGTTGCTTAGCTAGGAGAGACAAGTGTAAAGCGTATGGTAAAAATGCCACATCCTATTTAATACAAAATTCTACTAAGCAAAGTAAAAATGAAAAACCCTAGAAGCGTTGATATAACGCAGTTCCTAGGGTTTTTGTGATTGCTATTTAATAAGCAAATCAATTAACGTGAGTAGTACTCAACGATAAATGTTTCGTTAATTTCAGCAGCAAGTTCAGAACGCTCAGGTAAGCGAGTGAACGTACCTTCTAATTTGTCAGCGTCAAAAGTAACATAATCTGGAATATAGTTAGTTACTTCGATTGCTTCTTTAATCGCATCAAGGTTACGTGATTTTTCACGAACGCTGATTGTTTGACCAGGAGCTACACGGTATGATGGAATATCTACGCGAGAACCATTAACTAAAATGTGTCCGTGGTTAACTAACTGACGAGCTCCACGACGAGTGCGAGCAAGACCTAAACGGTAAACTAGGTTATCAAGACGTGATTCAAGAAGAATCATGAAGTTTTCACCGTGAACGCCGCTCATTTTGCCTGCTTTAACAAAAAGGTTACGGAATTGACGCTCATTTACTCCGTACATATGACGAAGTTTTTGCTTTTCTTGTAATTGTAATCCGTATTCAGAAAGCTTTTTACGTTGGTTTGGACCATGTTGTCCAGGAGCGTAAGGACGCTTTTCTACTTCTTTACCTGTGCCGCTTAGAGAGATTCCAAGACGACGGGATAATTTCCAGCTTGGGCCGGTATAACGAGCCATGAATGACTCCTCCTTCGTGTTTTTATTTTGGTAAAATAAAAACCGTTATGAGACTCTTTAGTAGCCATTTTGTTTTCATGCACCTTCGCCCTAGCAGCAGAGGGTTACAAGATGCACCATCAAATTAAAGCAAGATGCTTTAATGAGGAACAAAATGAGACGATTAAAGTGTTCACATAGGCTGCAATATTTTACACAAAGAGTATTATATAATTTTTATACCTATTAAGTCAAGTATATTTAAGGTATCTATCATTGTTATCCATTAGATTAATAAATCATTTAGAAAGATTAACAAATTTTTAAAAAAACACTTCAAAAGTACTATGTTTTTATCTATAATTAGGATATGATGTATAAATTTGGAATGAATGTTAGGTGTGGATAAAATGGATGATCTTGAAGGAGATTTCCTATTGGAAGTAAATAAATATAAGAGATTATTTCATATAACAAATAAATTTCATTCTTCATTGGATGTGGATATTCTAATTGGTGAATTATTTATAACTCTTCAAGAGGTATATCCTGATTTTTCCTATTACTTACTCTTGTCACAGGATACTCATAGCCACAGCGACCTGCCGATAATTGATCTTGAGTATGATGGTGAAAATATTGCAGCCATTAATGCCTATGTGCTGGGGATTGTTCAATTTGAATATTCTATTGTCGATAAGCATGTAATTCTCTATGCCCCGTTAAAGGGAAGGCAGGGAATTTATGGAGTATTACAGGTAATCGCACCGAATACGGCTGAATTTCCCGATATGGAAGTAGAATTTATTACTTTATTGGCGGGAAGTGCAGGAAGCGCGCTGGAAAATGCTCAGCTTTATCAGCAATCAAGAAGGGCAATTGCTGATTTGGAATTAATTAACGAAACCTCTCATCGGTTAAATTCTAACCTGCGTTTAGCTGAAACCATGACATTCATGTCTGAACAAATCATTTCTTCTTTTGAAGCCGAAGAGGTTGGCTTTTTCCTATTTTCTCAAGATCAAGAAACAATTAAAGTACTCCCAGGTTCTACTACATATTTTTTTACTAAACAGGCACGAATCTATATCGACTACATAAAAGAAAAAATACAAAAAGGAAACGAACCGTTATTTATTGGAGATATAACCCTCCCGTCTTTTAAAAATATTAAAAGTTTCCATTCCATAATCGCAATTCCGATGATACAAAGTGAGAATTTAAAGGGCTTTTCGATTATCATGCATCAAACCCCTTATTTCTTCTCATTTGAAACATTTAAGCTGCTTCAATCGCTTTTACATCATTCATCATTAGCACTAACTAACTCTATGTTAAGAGAGGAGTTAGAAAAATTGGTGATCACTGATCATCTAACTAAGCTCCATTCCCGCAAGTTTTTGGATGAAAAAATTCAGAACTCCATGAAAAAGGATGAGGAAGGAACGTTTATTCTCATTGATATCGATAATTTTAAAGAAATCAATGATACCTATGGGCACCAAATCGGAGATGAACTGCTTATACAGGTAGCCAATTTAATTAAAGGGAACATCCGTGGAAATGATGTTGGCGCCCGGTGGGGCGGGGAAGAACTGGCTATTTATCTTCCATTGGTACCTTTAGATGTTGGTACAACCATAGCTGAAAGATTAGTGGAAAAAGTATCTGCAAGCTCTACCCCACATATTACCGTGTCATGTGGTGTTTCCTATTGGAATAAAGAAAGTCTAGATTCTTATAAATATTTATTTAAACGAGCAGACGAAGCACTCTATCTCGCAAAAGGGACAGGAAAGAACAAGGTTGTTACCCAAGAAGATAATATTAAGGTAAGTTAGCCACTTGAAAATTATAAAGAAAACTCGCCAGTCGACACTTCACACTGGCGAGTTTTCTTTATAGATGTTCTATAAGTAAAGTGGCAAATTCTTCGAGCTTCTGTTGATCCAATTCATCAAAGCGGTTTGTTTCAGGTGAATCAATATCTAATACCCCGAGTAATTGGCCGTCTTTCACGAGAGGAATGACTATTTCTGACTGGGAGGCGGCGTCACAAGCGATGTGTCCAGGGAACTGATTAACATCTAGCACACGTACAGTTTCTTGTTTCAAAGCTGCTGTGCCACACACACCCTTACCAACAGGAATACGGACACAGGCAGGAAGTCCTTGAAATGGTCCAAGCACAAGTTCACCATTGGAATCGATTAAATAAAATCCAACCCAGTTGATGCGGTCAAGAAATTGATTTAACAGGGCAGCGGCATTACTTAGATTCGCAATATGGTTTTTCTCATCATGTATCAGGGCATGCAATTGCTTTTTGACTAATTCATAATTTTTTTCCCGGTTCCCGGTGTACATTTCGACGTTAAACATGTTAATACCCCTTTATTTCTTAAATTTTATATTTTATTTTATCAAAAATTGAAGAAAATGAGCATACTTTGTCGATATTTTCATAAAGGAATCAATGGTGACACAAAGAATCATTATGTAAAGGGGATTACGGGATTTATCTGAAGGGGGAGAATCAATGAAGAATAATGCAAAAGAAGCAATTGTTAAGGCCGCCATTTCATTGTTTCATGCAAATGGGTATTCGGGAACGTCTATCAGAGATATTGCCAGTTTAGCAAAAGTCAATACAGCAACCATTGCCTACCATTTTAATAATAAAACAGGTCTGTTAGAATATTGTTTTATGTATTTTTTTGAAAAGTACATCGGCAAGATGGAGGAGATTTACGCATCGATTGATCGTGGGGCAAAAGATTGTTTAAAGCGAATTGTAGCCAATTTGCTTCATTATCAATGTGAAAATAATCAGCTAACCAGTTTTGTGTATCGAGAAATGTCGGTAGACTCGCAAGTTGTTAGGGAAATCATGTCGACGTATTCTCTGAAAGAAAAATACTATTTTCAAAAAATATTTGAACGAGGCTTCGAATGGAATGAATTCCGTCCCCATTCGATTCCCTATTTAATCATACAGCTAAAAGGTCTTTTAATGATGCCGTTTATGAATACTCATTATATGAGAGAAGTCTTGTACGTCTTTCCAAATGAGCCATTTTTCGAACAAAAATATCTAAAGGATATCCATTTTTGGATTGATAAAACACTTTGCACAGATATACCAATTAATAAGGGAGCAATAATAAAATAGCGACTAATCGCTATTTTTTTTTTTGAGCTACACCACCTAATTAGGTGGATATCTTACTCATTACCTAGCTTTTTTCATGAATGGGCTAGGACTTGAAACCCATGTTTATTTTATTTTACAAAAAAATTGAAAATAATAGTCAAAAATTGTCGTTTACATGGTATCATAATAGCATTGAATGGAACTTATGAATTTTTTTATAAATAGATGAGCGGATTGCATTAAAGGAATCAATGTTGTTGTAAATAGGGGGCTTAGATGTGAAATATTTCATTGGATTTTTCATCCTGTTACTTGCGTTATTTGTAATCGGATATTTTATAAAGAAAAAATATTTTAAAGAAATGGATCGATTGGAAGCGTGGAAAATCGATTTAATGAACCGACCAGTACTGGATGAAATGTCAAAGGTTAAGCAATTAAATATGACAGGACAAACGGAAGAGCTTTTCGAACGTTGGCGGAATCAATGGGACGAAGTTGTTACGGTACAGCTGCCTGATTTAGAAGAAATGCTTTTTGATGCAGAAGAGTACATAGATCGGTATCGATTCAAAAAAGCTAAGGGTGTCCAACAGGCAATTCAAAGTAAACTACAGGAAACAGAGGATCAGATAAAGAAGATTTTGGAAGAGTTACATGAACTAGTAGGCAGTGAGGAAAAAAATAGGGTTGAAATTGAGGAACTAAAAGATCTATATCGGGAATCGAAAAAGATTTTGCTTGCACACCGTCACAGCTTTGGTAATTCCGAAAAACACTTGGAAGTGCAGCTTAATGATGTGGCACAAAAATTTCAAGATTTTGATGAAAAAACAGAGCTGGGCAACTACCTTGAAGCCCGTGAAGTTGTTTTAGTGATTCATAGTCAGCTTGGAATGATAAAAAACCATATGGATTTAGTTCCCCAGCTTTTGATTGAATGCCAATCGCTTCTGCCGAATCAGCTTTCTGAGTGTTTGGATGGACACAGTGAAATGACTAAGCAGGAATATTATTTGGATCATATTAATGTCAAAAAGGAAATAATCCGCTTGGAAGAAAAGCTTGCTGAGAATTTGGTTCTGATTGAAACAACGGAAATTGATAAAGCAGAAGAAGGAATTAAAGAAGTAAAGGATAGAATGGATATCCTTTTTGATCTTATGGAGAAAGAAGTTCACGCCAAGCATTTTGTTTTAAGGAATGAAAAGGAAGCCATTGAACTCCTTACTTCTGTTCAAGAAGAGAATAAGAAACTTTCTAATGAAATAATTCATGTTCAGCAAAGCTATCAGTTGTCTGAAAGTGATTTTGAAACACAACGGAATCTGGAAAAGGAACTTGCAATTGTATATAAGCATTATGAAATTCTCGTTGAAAAATTAAAGCTGAATGAAACTGCCCAAACAGTCCTTAGTGAAGAATTGAGTGGAATTAAAGAACAACTGGATATCATCCATGAGGGGCAACAAGATTTTGCTCAAAAACTTCAAGCACTTAGAAAAGATGAATTAGAGGCAAGAGAAAAGATTAAGGAGCTTACAAAAAGGGTTGGGGATATGGTTCGCCTTGTGTCTAAAAGCAATGTTCCAGGCCTGCCAGCGGATTATCAGTATTTATGTGAGGACACCAACGAGAGTATTCAAAATGTTAGATATCAGCTTGAAGAAAAGCCTTTGAATGTTTCTGCTTTGAATCAGTACTTAGAAATTGCTGAATTAACTGTTGAAAAATTGGTTAATTCAACAATTGAGATGATTGAGAATGTCTCGCTTGCCGAGAAGGCAATTCAGTATGGAAATCGTTATCGAAGCCAGTATCAGTCAGTTTCAAAAGGATTATCTGAGGCGGAAATGGCTTTTAGACAATATGATTATCAAGAGGCTTTAGAACAAGTAGCAGCATCACTTGAGGCAATTGATCCAGATGCTTTGAAGAAAATTAAAGCTTCTGTTGAAACTGAATAACAATGAAAATCCATATGTATTATTTTATGCAGAAGTAAGACAATCAATAAAGAAACCGGTTCAGCCATAAAAGGACGAATCGGTTTTTTCTTTTTCAAAAGTTTGGTTTATGATAAGATTTACTTTGCGTGGAAAAGGGGCGGAGCGCCACAAAAACGAATCAGTTTATCTAATGCAGTGAAAAACAAACAATTTTCACGCTGAATGGAGATAAGATAAGCTCTGCTCACACCGCCTTTAGAAAGTAAGACTGGGTTTTTGAAAGAAGTATATTTCCATAATAGATGGTGGCAGGTAACGCCATTTGCGTTTTGGAGGAGAAAAAATGATTTATTTTGATAATAGTGCTACGACTAAACCCTATAAAGAAGTAATTGATTCTTTTGTAACCGTTTCTAGTGAATATTTTGGCAACCCATCTTCACTACATAGTATCGGTGGACAAGCTGAAAAACTCTTATTACAGGCAAGAGAACAAGTGGCTAAGCTTTTAACAGTCAAACCATCTGAAATTTATTTTACTTCCGGCGGCACGGAAGGTAATAATTTAGCGATTAAAGGCGCTGCTTCATTAAATGGGAATAGAGGCCGGCATTTGATTACCACAAGTGTTGAGCATCCCTCAGTTAGGGCTGCCATGGAGCAGCTTGAACAGAAAGGCTTTGAAGTAACCTATTTGCCAGTTGATAAGCAGGGAAAAGTCTGTGTTGCTGATATCGAAAAAGCGATACGAAAAGATACCATCTTCATTTCAATCATGCATGTGAACAATGAAGTGGGTACGGTTCAGCCGATTGAAGAAATCGGTCAAATGTTAAAAAAACATCCAACCATTTTATTTCATGTCGATGCAGTCCAAAGTGTAGGAAAAATCCCCCTTTCCATACACGAAAATCGAATAGATTTTTGTTCCATTTCAGGGCACAAATTTCACGGATTAAAGGGTACGGGCGCCCTCTTTATTCGGGAAGGGGCAAGACTTGCTCCGTTATTTTCCGGAGGTAGTCAAGAGCGGAAGATTCGCAGCGGTACTGAAAATGTGGCGGGTGCAGTTGCGATGGCAAAAGCGCTTAGAATGACGATAGAGAAAAGGGCAGCTGGTATCGAGAGAATGAAGAAAATTCAGAGCATGTTAAGAACAGGGCTAAATCGGATCGAAGGAATTAGAGTAAATACCCCTACAGAAAATGCAGCACCACATATTCTAAATTTTTCACTCTGCGAGCTGAAATCTGAAGTGTTTATCCATGCCCTTGAGCAGCAAGGAATTTTTGTCTCGACAACTAGTGCTTGTTCTTCAAAAAGGAAATCACCAAGTAAAACGCTCATTGAAATGGGCGTTCCTGAAGCCCTAGCTGAAAGTGCCGTCAGAATAAGCCTTTCGTTTAATAATACCGAAGAAGAGGCGATGACAGCTATCAGAGCAATTGAAAAAGCAGCAAACCAACTACGAAAGGTTTTGGAATAAATGAATTATGATCGAATACTAATACGCTATGGTGAAATATCAACAAAAGGTAGAAATCGGAATAAATTTGTTGAAAAGTTAAGGAAAAGTGTAAGAAGTGCTCTTGCCCCCTTTCCAAAAATAAAAGTGGAAGCAAGCCGAGACCGGATGTATGTATTATTAAATGGTGAAAATGGAATAGAAATCATCGAAAAATTAAAGAATATATTTGGGATTCAATCCTTCAGTCCGGCAATAAAGGTAGACAGAGATGTAGAAGTGTTAAAGCAGACCTCTCTTGAATTAGTTCACTCTCTATATAGGGAAGGTCAAACCTTTAAAATTACACCAAAAAGGTCTGATAAAACATTTGAGCTGAACACAGATGGGATCAATCAAACGATTGGTGGACATTTGCTAAAGAATATTCCTGGACTCAAAGTGGATGTGAGAGATCCCGATATCAATTTGCGAATTGAAGTCAGAAAAGAAGCTATTTATTTATCATGTGAAACGATTCAAGGTGCTGGTGGTCTTCCTATCGGATCAAGCGGCAAAGCAATGCTCATGCTTTCCGGCGGCATTGATAGTCCGGTGGCAGGATATTTAGCAATGAAGCGAGGCTTAGAAATTGAAGCCGTTCATTTTTTCAGCCCACCGTTTACTAGTGAAAGATCAAAGGAAAAAGTCATTGATTTATCAAAAAAGCTGGCTGAGATTTACGGGTCGATAACGTTACACATTGTACCGTTTACGGATATTCAGCAAGCGATTCGCGAACAAATACCTGAAAATTATTCGATGACAACAACGAGAAGAATGATGCTGCGAATTACCGATGAAATTAGGAAAAACCATGAAGGTCTTGCTATTGTTACCGGAGAAAGCCTCGGGCAGGTGGCAAGCCAAACGATTGAAAGTATGTATGCGATTAATGAAGTGACGAATACGCCTGTGTTACGCCCTTTAATTACGATGGATAAAACGGATATAATTAAAATTGCCCAAGAAATTGATACACTTGAAATATCAAACAGACCTTTTGAGGATTGCTGTACCATCTTTGTGCCTTCCTCGCCAAAAACGAAACCGAAGCGAGAAAAGGTTCAGCACTATGAAAGCTTTTTTGATTTTGAACCAATGCTTCATGAAGCTGTTCAAGAGACTGAAACGATTGTCATTAAACCTGACAACGAAAAGGACTCAGATTTTAACGTGCTATTCTAATAAAGCAAATTTTGAATTTTTTGTGAACAATTACCAGTTGTGAAATAGAATGAACCTTGTGTGTTCTACACAATCTATACTCACAAGGAGGTGATATCACATGGCAAACAACACTTCAAATCAATTACTAGTTCCTGGTGTAGAGCAAGCTCTTTCCCAAATGAAATACGAAATTGCAACTGAATTTGGTGTAAATCTTGGGGCTGACACTACTTCACGTGCTAACGGTTCAGTTGGTGGTGAAATCACAAAGCGTTTAGTTCAAATGGCTGAATCTCAATTAGGCGGCGGATTTTCTCGTTAATTAAAAATGAATAAAAATGGCTACAGAGAGCGGGAAACAATTCCTGCTCTCTTTTTGTGTTGTACAGAAATAATATCTAGATGAATAATAATTTCAAATTTTACAATAATTTTGTATAATGTAGTTTGTGGGATGTACGAAAAATTTACGAGGGGGAAATAGTATGAAACGGGAAGATTTAATTGCACCAGAAAAGTATAATCTTGTTTCTGAAGTAGAGCGGTTTGCAAAGAATCCGAATAATGTTGCATTAAAATGGGAAAGTGAATCTGGAGAAACAAACCAAGTTACATATGAGAATTTATTGAGACAAGTTAACCAAGCTGGGAATGTTTTTTTGCAACATGGTTTGAAAAAAGGTGACGTCGTTCTTGTTATTTTGCCGCGATTGATTGAGGCATATGTTGTGTATTTGGCAGCCTTAAAAGCAGGAATGATTGTGATTCCGAGTTCAGAAATGTTGAGGGAAAAGGATTTGCAATACCGTATTACACACGGTGATGTGAAAGCCGTCGTAAGTTATTATCCTTACGTTGACCAATTTAAGAATTTTACAGAAAACCAGCTACTGGCAAAGTTTTCGATTGGTGGCGAGGAGGAAGGCTGGATCCATCTTGATGCTGAAATGCAAAAAGCAGCAGAAGAATTTGCGATTGCTGATACCCTTAGAGATGATATGGCGTTTTTATCGTATACTTCTGGAACGACAGGAAACCCAAAGGGTGTTGTCCACACACATGGATGGGCCTTTGCCCATTTAAAAACAGCTGCCGCAAAATGGCTGTGTATTGAAGCGGGTGATACGGTTTGGGCAACGGCAAGTCCAGGCTGGCAAAAATGGATTTGGAGCCCATTTTTATCCGTTCTTGGTTCAGGGGGAACTGGACTTGTGTACAACGGAAAATTTGACCCCAAAAAGTATTTAAGTCTGCTGCAAAAATATGATGTGAACGTCCTCTGCTGTACACCTACCGAATACCGGTTAATGGCAAAGGTCGACAACTTGAGTGAATATCATTTGCCCAAGCTCCATAGTGCAGTATCAGCTGGGGAACCGTTAAATCGGGAGGTTATTGATACCTTTAGGAAATATTTTACCATTGATGTCCGTGATGGCTATGGTCAAACAGAGAATACATTACTTGTGGGTATAACAAAAGGGATGGAATTGAAATCTGGTTCAATGGGCAAACCGACACCAGGAAATAGAGTCGAAATCATTAACGAAGAAGGAGAGGTTTGCGCAGTCGGTGAAGTGGGCGATATTGCTGTACATGTGGAAACACCTGCCTTATTCAAAAATTACTATAAAGATCCAGAAAGAACAGCGATGCAGTTCCGCGGTGATTATTATATAACCGGCGATAAAGCCAAAATGGACGAGGAAGGGTATTTCTGGTTCGAAGGCCGTGGGGATGATATTATTATTAGTTCAGGCTATACTATTGGACCTTTTGAAGTAGAAGATGCCCTTGTGAAGCATCCATTTGTTAAGGAATGTGCGGTAGTAGCAAGCCCTGATGAAATTCGTGGCTTTATTGTAAAAGCGTTTGTCGTCTTAAAAGAGGATGTAGATTCAAATGACCCTAAATTAACGAAAAACCTGCAGGAGCATGTCAAGACACTGACGGCACCATATAAGTATCCGAGAAAAATAGAGTATTTGAATGAACTTCCAAAAACTACCTCAGGGAAAATTCGCCGGATAGAACTTCGTCAAAAGGAAATGGAATCAGCCAAACAAGTTTAATTATGTGGGTTATGATTAAGGCAGGCGGTGAATTACCGTCTGCTTCTTCACTTTTAGAAGCCGGAGGAATGAAAAATGGGAAAATTGTGGTTTGGCGGCACCATTTATACTCTTGAAAAGGAAGGGGCAATGGTTGAGGCTATTTATACTGAAGGGAATCGAATAATTAAAACAGGGGAAATAGCAGAGATAGAAGAAATTTTTAACGAAAGAATATGTGAACGGGTGGACCTGATGGGCGGAACGATGTTTCCTGGTTTTGTAGACAGCCATATTCATTTAATTGGCCATGGTGAAACGTTAGTCCGGCTTGACCTTTCAGAGCTGAATTCAAAAGATGAGGTCCTTGCTGTTGTTCAAGAGTATGCTAAACAGCTTAACAAGGAAGAATGGATTATTGGTGAGGGCTGGAATGAAAACCGCTGGGCACGGACAGAAATGATTCACCGGAAAGAATTAGACGAAATTTCTCCAGAAAATCCCGTCATGCTAAAACGGATTTGCCGCCATGCCATGATTGTAAACTCAAAGGCGCTAGAATTGGCTGGAGTAACTGAAGAAACAGTTTGTCCTCCTGGAGGGGTCTTGGAAAAGGATGTGGAGGATCGTTTAACAGGCCTGATAAAAGACAAGGCTCAGGATTTTATTCTCGCTGCCATTCCCGTTGTTTCAGAAGATTATTTACAAAAAGCAATGAGAGCAGCCATAAAAGATTTATATCAGCTTGGCATCACAGGTGTCCACACTGAGGATTTAAACTATTATGGTGGCTTCGATCGTACCTTTAGGACGTTTAAAAAAGTAATTGAGGAGGAAGGGCTAAAGCTACGTGCCCATCTGCTTGTTCACCATGAGGTTGTAGAGGACATGGCACATGCTGGAACGAGCTTTTTATCTGGTTCCGAATGGATTGAGTTTGGTGCGATGAAAATTTTTGCTGATGGTGCCCTAGGAGGCAGGACTGCGCTTCTAAGCCGTCCCTACCATGATGCTCCGGAGGCAAATGGAGTGGCTATTTTTAGTCAGAAGGAATTAAATGATTTAGTTGTCAAAGCACGGAAACACAACCTCCCTGTTGCCGTCCATGCGATCGGTGACTTAGCCTTTGAGTATGTATTAAATGCGATTGAGGAACACCCGCTGGTAGGTACTGGGCGTGACCGGTTAATTCATGCGCAGATTTTACGGCAAGACCTAATTGAGCGTGCAAAAAGACTTCCGGTTATTCTCGATATACAGCCGGTATTTTTAGCATCGGATTTTCCTTGGGTTATCGACCGCGTCGGCAAGAACAGAATGGAATATTGCTATGCATGGAAAACATTAATAAACGAAGGGCTTAACTGTGCTGGCGGCTCCGATGCACCGATTGAATTACCTAACCCAATGTTTGGCATCCATGCTGCCGTAACAAGGACAAATAGAAATGATTCAAAAAGGATTGTCTATGGTGAAGAACAGGCTTTAAGTGTTTATGAGGCGATCAATTTATTTACGAAGGGTAGTGCGTATGCTGCTTGTCATGAAGTGGATCGCGGTATGATTAAGGAAGGTTTTTTAGCTGATTTTACCGTACTAGATGAGGATATTTTTAATCTTCCCCCATCAAGGATTTCCACTGTTAATGCGGTGATGACGGTTATTGGCGGAGATATTGTCTATAAAAAGGAGTAGGCTGTAAGTAAAAAAATCCCCAATTCACACAGTTTCACGTTATAATAAAGATTATTTCGAAACTAGAAAGAATAGGGGCTCGAGGAAAGATGAAAAAAAGTGAAACACAACTTGGGGCAATCCATGCAGGCTTTTCCTATTTTCTATGGGGATTATTGCCAATCTATTGGAAGCTATTAAACGATGTTGAGGCAAAGGAAATTCTCGCGAACCGAATTTTTTGGTCGTTTATTTTTATGGTGATTATTCTTATTTTTACGAAAAAATGGGAATTATTTTTACGAACGATTAAAGGCTTTGCTCAAAATAAAAAACAGGTGTATGCCCTGACACTTGCGGCAATCCTTATTAGTATGAATTGGTTTACCTATATTTGGGCGGTAAATAACGGTCATATAATTGATACGAGTCTTGGCTATTATATTAATCCACTTGTCAGTATCTTATTAGGAATGATTGTTCTAAAGGAGAAATTATCCTTTTACCAATACGTTTCCTTCGGTTTAGCCGCTATCGGAGTATTGATTATTACTTTTTCTCATGGTAAGTTTCCTTGGATCTCCATTGTTTTGGCACTTTCCTTTGGTTTATATGGGTTGGTTAAAAAGATGATAAATGTAGATTCCGCTGTTGGCTTAACATTAGAAACACTTGTAGTGATGCCCATCGCTGCGATATATATGCTGTTCCTATTCTTTAACAGCTCTAGCTCTTTTTTATCTGCTAGTGTAGGAACGGATTGGCTATTAATTGGCGCAGGCGTCGCGACCGCTGTGCCGCTGCTGTATTTTGCAAAAGGAGCACAAAAAATTTCGCTCTCCTTACTTGGCTTCCTGCAATATATCGCCCCAACCTTAACCTTGATTTTAGGCATATTTGTTTATCATGAACATTTTTCAAACGTGCAGTTGTTATCATTTATATTCATTTGGTCGGCACTAACGATTTATTCTCTTTCAAAAACTCGGCTTTTGTCTGACAAGGGTATAAAATGGCGAAAAGAAAAACGCGCAACCTTATAATAAAAAACCTTATCCAGTGGGATGGTCTTACCCCTGTCAAGTAGACAACATAAAAAAGCTAAGCTGCCAACGCGTGTCGATATTCAATCGGCGCGCGTTGTTTTAGTTTCTTTTGAATACGTTTGTAATTGTAGTGATAAATATAATCTTCAATCGCTTGTCGTATCTCCACTTCTGATTTACACTGTT
>NZ_CALBWS010000035.1 GCF_937468385.1 Neobacillus rhizosphaerae | reverse complement strand
GATAACTACTCTAGTTTTTATAGTATTTAATGAGGGCGTTCTGGTTACTCTTACCCATGGTACATTACTTTCAGGAACAATTACCGTAATTTCTTTTTTAATATATGGGCCAGTATGTTACCTATTAGCACGAAGATTCGATTTTGGAAAATGGAAATATGTATTTTTCATTCCTTTTATTAATGAAATTATGTATGGATTTTTAGGGCTCTATATATTAAATATTCGTAACTATTTTCCTATGGAGGATGATGATTATGGAGTAGGAATTATCCTTTTGCCTTTAACTTTAATCATGTGGATTGTCTTTGTTGTATCAACATTTATTGGTATTCAATTAAAGAAAAAAGCAAATTAAGAAGTTTTCTACAAGTTTTATTGCTTAAAGCTAGCGGCCAATTTCTGGTTCAAACCAAGGTAATTACATTATCAAAAAAGTCTTTCTTTCCATCCAGATCATTCCCCCTTTATCGATACAGATAATCCTTTTTTTAAGCTAATAGGAAATCATAAGTTTTTCAAATTTATCCTTCAAAATTTACCGTCGGATATAATAATATCCGACACTATTTTTTTACATAGATATATTCTATTTGGTTAAATTAAAACCTTTAATTGCAGAAATAATAGACAATCGTACTCCAATCCGACATAAAATGATATATAAAAACTACAAAATATCGATTACAATAGGTAAATAAAGATTGTATTTTACAAATGGGAAAATCGCATCCAGAAAATAGCAAAACTTCTTCGGCACCTGTGGAAATAAAATAGATAGGGCTAATTTATTGAAAGATAAAGACGCAAAGCTAGAGGGGCTAAGGTCACCACCGAATGAAAGTGGTGGAGGACTATGCCAGCCAGTTGCTTATTTTTGAGGATTCAGAGGGACTAATCTCATTGATTGGTTTAGGAGATGATCATATCGATGATTAAACAGTTTGAATCACTTGCTGAACTTAAAAGAAAGATATTTCTAGGGGTTGTGCCCTTAATAATAATCGCATTTATCTTAAATACCATTCTTAAAAATATGGACGCCGCAAATAAACTTAATTTCATTGTCAACAACACACTCACCGTTTGGTTCATCATTAGTTGGGTTCTGATGTATAAGAATCGGTACGTTCGGTTTGCTGAGTTTTCCAATTTAGCTTTGGTTAGTTTTTATCATGTATCGACCTTTTATGATGCAGTTATTAACGACCTTGGTAAAATAGGTGGGTCTTTAGGGGATTTTATCGTTTGGATGCCCATCTATATTATGTTAATTTTCTTAACACTGGGGATAAAAAAAGGGCTTTATTTTTCCATCAGTATATTTGCCATTACTGTGGTGGGTGGAGTCATGTACATGAACAAGCTGCCCGCTGAATCCATTGATTCGCTTTTCCAGTTTTATTTTTCTAACTTGGTCTATATTATTGTCCTTTATTACTCCCAGCATGTGTTTAAGGCCTATACAAAAATGGAGCTTTTTAATAAGCATGCCTATGTAGATTCATTAACGGGAATCGCTAACCGCCACCGAATTGATGAATGGCTGGAAATTAAGTTAAAGGATTCTCAGGTCATGAACATAAGTTTTTCGATTATCTTTTTTGATATTGATCATTTTAAAAAAATCAATGACTTTTATGGTCATAATGTTGGCGACTCCGTTTTAGTCGAGTTGTCTGAACTTATTCAAATGAATCTCGATATACGTGAACTTTTTGGTCGCTGGGGTGGAGAAGAATTTATTATCATTACGGATGTCTGCGGCAAAGATGCCACCGAGCTCGCAGAATATTTAAGACAAAAGGTCGCAGAACATGATTTCCAAGAGGTTGGAAGGCTGACAGCAAGCTTTGGAGTAGCAGATTCTCAGCCAGAGGACAATATAGATTCGTTGTTAAATCGGGCAGATGAAGGATTATACCGCTCAAAGAATTATGGCAAAAATAAAGTGAGTATGTGTTAGCTCTATTCAACAAAATAGGGCTTTTTTTAATGCCCTTGCAAGTTGCGTCGAATAAAAGAAACATCGTAGTGGAGTGTCGTAAACTGCGATTTTTCTAGGACCAAAAATACGTTTGGTTTTATCGAATTACTAATTCTTGGGTAAAGAACATCGAAATTGTTTTTCGAAAAATGGACTTGCATGGGAATTTTACCATTTCAATTTTATTGAAATTTCATAATTTATTAGTAAAGAAACTGATATTGATCAATGTTGTACCTGACCTGACAGGTATGTCATGAAACTGTAATGGGAGTTGTTGATTTTGCAAAAGAAAAGACGTGGATTCTGCATTTTCCCCGGGTATAGATGGTGTGGCCCTGGCTGCAGTGGCCCTGGTGCTCCGATTAATGATGTCGATGCCTGCTGCATGGGACATGACCGTTGTTTAAGCAGAGGGATTTCACCTTGCCGATGTGATTACGAATTTATGGATTGCCTCCGCTCCAAAATGAATGGGTATACGGATAAAGGGAGAAAAGCTGCACTGATGCATGATTTTATGAAAATGAAAACAACGTTCACATGTGGCGCGAGGTATCGAAGGTAACCTAAGAAAACGACCAATTCAATTCGTACCTGTAAAAATTAATATAAGTAACTAGCTTTTGCATAACCAAGAATTTTTATTATGCAAAACGGACTTTAGTTTCCGCTTAGTTGAAAGGTAGTTCGCTGCCGATATTATCCAATCATAAACCATTTCCCAATAACCCAAAATAAAAAGGTTGGTACATTCAGAAAAGGGGGAAAATGGTGTGAGATGGCATAAAACGATACTTTCTATGATTCAGCAACGTCAAGACAAAAAGGTGGCTTTAGTCGTGGATACTTCCACAAATGAAGCACCAGCTATTCTCATCAATAACATCATTAAATTGTTTGAACAATTGAAACCAGATACGATTTTGGTTCAAGCAGATTTCAAAATCCGAAGCATTTCTCCAGTAAAAAGTGATACGATTAAATATTATACACATGGGAAATCTTCCTACACATTAGCGCTTGAGTGGGCAACGGAAGAGCAAGTGGATACACTGTTTTATATCACCGATGTAACAGGTTTCTTTTCTGAAGAAATGGATCGAGTTAATTATGAGTTATTTTGGCTCGTCCCCGGTGCATTCTTACCGAGGGTTCCATTTGGAAAAGCCATTAAAGTGGCTTAAGACTATCCAAATGCGTACAGAATATCTACAGATTTTCTTATTTCAATCATGCAGAAAACGGTTGATTGCACGTATTTATTTTTCATGAGGACTGAATCCCTAAGCATATTGGAATAGTAAGTTACGATAAAACAGAGTGGCAATCATTGTCATTCTGTTTTTTTGTTGAAAATTAACTCGCTCATTCATCGATATAAATAAACTTGAATTAAGAAGGAATCTGATTCAGTAATGTTGAATATTTCACTAACAAGGGAAACTTTGGTAAATAATAGAGGGAGTGATTGATAATGTTGGGTTCTAAAACGAAAGGTGAATTAAAAGCTTGGGTTAAAACCATATTTATTGCGTTAGGATTAGCACTGGTTATTCGGACATTTCTATTTTCTCCTTACATAGTGGATGGCGCTTCTATGGAACCTACACTACATGATCATGAAAAAATCTTTGTAAATAAAGTTTATTATACCGACAGTTTTAATAGAGGTGACATTGTCATCATTAATGGGCCAAATGAAAAATATGTGAAAAGAATCATTGGTATCCCAGGGGATAAGATTGAAATGAACAGTGATCAATTATTTATTAATGGGGAATTATATAAAGAGAACTATTTGTCACAAAAATTAAAATTAGCTAAACAACAAGGAAGTAGGTTCACTGAAGATTTTGGTCCAATTGTGATTCCTAAAAACCAATATTTTGTGATGGGCGACAATCGATTGAAGAGCAAGGATAGTCGTAATGGTTTGGGATTCATAAAGCAAGAAAATATTGTAGGGAAGAGTGAATTTGTTTTATCTCCCTTTTCGGAAATTAGAATTATAAAATAGTCCTATTACAAGAATTGACTTCGTTTTTACATGGCCATTTGGTACTCTCTTTCTGCTAACGGAATAATGTTTATCGGAAAACACCCTAAATGGAAAGGCCTAGTTTGAAAAATGCTGCTTATATTGTTGAAGCGATACCTGATGGTATTGGTGTGAGATCTTATGCAAATAATTGGGGAACGAGATACACTTCTAAGAAAAAGATGTATGTTAGTGGAGCTACTCAAAGGAAATATAAAATAGGTGTATTTTTCTACAAAAAAACTCAGCTTTGGAACGGCTGAGTTTTTGTATATTATATAGTCCTCTTCATCTAAGGTTAGGAATAATTATTTTTGTGTTTCACTACTCTGAGTAAATAATAAATGATAAATCCAATTAAATAAAGCCCTGAAATTACACAAATATATGAAAGTGGTTCTGTTTTTAAGGAAATAAGAAATATATCTATCGGATAAACGTCGCTACAATGTTGCACATCTTTTGGTGTAAAAATAAACTTCGGCTTACACTCTTCTTGTGAAAAGCTACCAATTTTAGCTGTCATAAAAAACGAATTCATAAATGTTAGTAGACAAACAGGGATACTTAAAATCCATATTACAAACCATTTCTTCATAAATATTCCTCCTAAATTTATCATATAGTGTAATTTTACACCATGAGGGAAATTTTAGAAATTAATATTTTATTAATTGTGAATTTTTTTATTTTGCATCCCGATTTAGAAACAAAATCCCCCACAAATTTTAATTTTTATCAATAAAATCTTGTACCTTTACTTTTTCTTTTGGAATAAGAAAAGTATTTTCTGTTTTCATCTTTGAGAGATTATTTTCAAAATAATTAGAAACATAAAAGAAATATAAATCGTCTATTTTATATAATGGAGGGTTGATAAATGAAAAAGTTACTCCTAATATCCTTAATTTTGATAATCAGCGCTGCTTTATTTGGTTGTACCCAGTCAGAAGATGCACCGGTACATATACAACCTGAAAAGAAACCCATAGTAAACGGAGGAAGTAATCAACAGAAAATCATCATTATGGACAATGTAAATGACCCACTTCCGCCAGAAGCAAAGAGTGTTGAATCGATGCCAAATAGCAGTGGGCCACAGCAAATTCCAAAAGCCAATCCCAATAAACCAATTGTCATTACCAAAATGCCATATTCTAAAAAGAGTAAAGCAAAGATAACTGAATTGAAAGTCATTCAAGATAACGGAGAAATTTTACTTCCAGATGGGCCATGGATGGGTAAAGATTAACTGTTCCCATCCAACATCAGGACTATTTTGTGTCTGCCAGTTAATTATTAAGGAACCACTTAAGAACATAAGGAATATTTGATTTAGTTTAATGGAGGAGAACATATTGAACATACTACAAAAGGTTTTGGAGCTTGATATTGCATACCTTGACACCTTTGCAAAGCGAATAAATACATCATGGGGTTTTATTTTTTATAATGAAAACCTGCCGAAGTATTATGATGCTAATCATGCTCATATTCATGAAGTCCCACAAAATCCAAGGGCCGTTATAGAAGAAGTGATTCATTTCTATAAGGAAAGAAACATTACACCGCGCTTTTATATATTTGATATTGAAAAACAATCAAAATTGATTGAGGAATTAACTTCTTACAAATTTCATTTTGAAGAATTAGTTAGCCCGATACAAATCTGGAACAAGGAAATCTATGGGCACAAGAGAAGCGATCGAATTATTATTGAAAAAGTGACGGAAGATAATTTTAATGAAGCATTAGAAATTGAATGCAGCATTAAGGAGTTTGGTGGAAGGGATGTAAGGGGAAAGGCTTTTACAGAAGAGTTTAAACACCCTGCATTTACCCATTATCTTCTTCGTTTTGATGGTGAAGCATGTGCGACAGCTTGTTTATTTGAGCATGGGGACCAAGTTCGAATGGAGAGCGTAGCGACTAAGGAAGAATTCAGAGGAAAAGGTTTGATTGGCGAACTTATCTATTTCCTCCAAGCAAAAGTAAAGAAAAAGAGAATAGAAGATTTATGGGTTTTTCCGATAAATGAGAAGATTGAAAAGGTTTACTCAAAATATGGGTTCCAAACAGCAAAGAAGTTTGTTACTGGCCATGCCTTTTTAGGAGGTAAAAGCATTAAAGAAATCCAGGAAGGCTAGGAATTGTAAATGATTTCTAATAGAGGTTCAATCCCTATCTACGCTTAAGTAGTGAGGGACTGAACCTATTGATTATGCAGGAGGTTGTATGGCGAAATATACTATTCTGTTTACTGGTGGGGGTTCGGCTGGCCCCTAATAGCCTACCAACGAGCTCTCATGATTTCACATTCCAACGAAATCAGTTGTAACAGAGCACCCTATTCCATCAAATCATCTTAAAATCCACAAAAGGACAACGCTGAAATAATCAGGCTGCCCTTTTTCTATTTTAAAAGAAATAACTTCGGTAATAAATTAAAAGCATGCTAAATGAAAAAGCGGTATACGCCAGTGATGTTAAAAAGGCGATACTTGGTGAAAACTCATACTTTTGTTTTTCCGTTTTCATACCTGTTGTTCCCTGAACTGACGTATCTAGATTTCGAGAACTGTATCCACCTTTAGAAGTAAAAAACCAAATGATAACACTAACGGTTAAGCCAATAAAAAAGGCAAAATCGATAAATTTTGTATTCATATAATTAGTTATTCCATAGCTGAGTCCTATTAATATTAATAAAGTAATGATAATGCTTATTAATCGCTTTTTAATTTTCTCCATCCTCCTTTTGATATATCTGTATTTTTAAATAATACCATATATTGGTTGTTAGTTGGATGAGATATTAAAGATAGCATTTCCCTTCAATGAGTTATTTCTAATATTATGCCGGTGTTAGAGAATAAACATCATTGTGAAAAATAAACGAATATTTCCGATTTTGAATTTGTAGTTTCTTTCCCTAACTGCTCAATCGGGAAGTTAAAATTTTTATAGAAGTATAAACGCTTTATCTGAGTAAACAGATATATACTAGAGAAGGTTAAGGTTAGAATAAAGGTATTTTAACAGCGAGAGAGAATTAATTGTTTAGACAGTTATCAAAGGGGGGTAGGAAGATGATTCTACACATTATTAGTCTTTCCGATTGGGAAAAGGCGATAGTAGATGGACAATATTGTCCAGCGAGTTTGGAGAAAGATAGCTTTATCCACTGTTCTACCTTAGAACAAGTTATTGGAGTTGCTAATTTTTTGTATAAAGGAAAAAAAGAACTTTACCTTTTATGTATTGAAGAACAAAAGGTAAATCCAAAGATTGTATTTGAGGACTTATATAATTCTAATAAGTTATTTCCGCATATTTATGGCCCTTTAAATTTAGATGCTGTTTTTAAAGTTGTTGAATTTCCGCCAAACAGTGACGGATGCTTTGACTTACCTTGTTCAATTATTGAGGAATATAGAGGAATTGTTGATTTTTCGAAAGGGCGTTAAAATGAATTTCCTCTATTGGTTTTTAAAAATTACTTTTCTGTTAGTGGTTTTGTATGTCGGAGACACATACTTAAAAAACCTTGGCTGGTGGTCCGTGATCATCAGTATCATAACATTCATATTGGGTACCAGGCTGATTGATAAGAAGTTTGACCATTACAATAAACAATATTTTTTGAACAGGCTGCCAATTTTAGCAGACCTAGAGGTTGGACAAATCATTACGCTCGAATTATTTGATGGAAAGGAATTAGTAAATAGAGTCTATACGGGGTCTCGAAGTACGGAGATATTAATTGGCGCTGAGCCTGTTTTGGCTAATGGATCCGAGAAATTGTTACAGGGAATGAAGAAGACTCGCTGGGTAAAACTAAATAAGGTAAAAGAAATAAGGATAGTAACCTAAGTGCTTGGGAATGAATTTCCATACAATTAAAAAATATGAGGTTGTTAGTTTATATTGGCTGCGATACTTCCAAAAAGAAGGTCGCTTTTTTCTTGGCAAATAGGAATGCTTCCCTATCAGACATAAGGGCAACTACGCCTCTTTCTTCGCCCTTATGGACTCGCCAATCAGCGAGTTTTCTTTATCCGAGATATTTCCCTGGCAAGAAGGATTATTATGCAATTAAGAAGAATATATTAAGTGTAATAATACACTTTTATGTTAAAATTGCGATAACGTTAATGTTTAAAAAGAAGAGGGGAGTAAATATGACTAGGATTCTAATTTCCTTATCACAATTTGTTTTTCCTATTGTTGCAGTTCTTCTTTTAGTAACTGGGGTTGCGGGGTCATACTCGATTCAAACTTTTATCTCGTTATTAGTAATTGGATTTATATTTTCTATATATCTAGTGACTTCAAAGAAAATCATCCTGTGGGGATTGCTTAATATCGGACTAACCATTTTTATAATAGTTGGTGGTGTCATAGTATATATAGGTATGATTGTATCAGGTGTATAAGGAATGGTTTTTATGTTTAGTGTTCTCTTGTCCAACGGGACTTACTTTTCTTGATTTTATTAAAAAGTTTATTTTTTGAATAATGGTTATAACTTGATTTGAAATTAAGGCTTTGAAGTTATATACGTTTTCACCATTATCTACCACATTCCTTGTTAATGTGGTTTTTTTTGGTATGATGAACAAGAATACTCATACGACATAACGGTTGGTTGAATAAGGAAAGGGATTATGGCAATGAGACATATTTTAATCGTAGATGATGATAAAGAAATTGTTCAATTGATTGCTATTTATTTGCAAAATGAAGGTTATAAAATTTCTAGAGCTTTTAATGGAGAAGAGGCCTTAACTCTTTTTGAAAAAGAAAAGATCGATTTGATTGTACTAGATGTCATGATGCCGAAAATCGATGGCATGGAAGTATGCCGGATTTTACGTGAGAAAAATCATGTTCCCATCTTGATGATTAGTGCCAAAACTGAGGATATCGATAAAATAACTGGATTAATGAGCGGGGCAGATGATTACTTATCAAAACCATTCAACCCCTTAGAGTTAGTGGCTCGTGTAAAAACTTTGATACGTAGGACTTATCTCTACCAAGAGGAACGGTTAGAAGACGAGATTATTAAGGTTGGAAGTCTTGAGGTAAATAAAACCTTTCATACAGCAAAAGTTAGCAGGCATTCCATTCCGTTAACTTCAAAAGAGTTTGCGATTCTTTATATTATGGTATCGAATCTTGGCAGAGTTTTTAGCAGTGAAGAAATCTTTGAACTTGTATGGAAGGAAACCTACTATTCTTCAAACAATACAGTAATGGTACATATCAGCAATTTACGTGAAAAGCTGGAAAAGGATTTAGGCTATAAATTGATAAAAACCATCTGGGGAGTGGGGTACAAAATTGATGGATAAACAATCAACCTCCATTTATGCCAGATTACTTTCATATCTACTATATAGTCTGCTCGGTGCAGGAATTTCAACGGTCATACTAGCATTTATCATTCGATTTATATATATATACATCCCTTTACCGGTAGAAGTAAATTATTTATACGCCAATATGAGGGCTGCTTATGGATTTTGGTACTTATTCTTTATTGGTACGATTATTTTGACGGTCATCTATTATGCCTTAGCAATCAAAAATATGGCAGCGTACTTTAAGATCATCAGCCGTTCGGTAGATGAAATTTCGGAAGGTCGTCTTGATATTGAGATCCCGATTTGGAAACATGGGGGATTAAGTCCGTTAGCACAAAACATTAATCAAATGAAGGAACAGTTAGAGTCGTTAATTGAAGATGAAAAGAAGGCGACCCAATCGAAAGACGAACTGGTGACAAATGTGTCGCACGATTTGAGGACTCCGTTAACATCCATCATCGGCTACTTACGATTAATTGAGGAAGATCAGTACAGAGATGAAGTGGAGCTTCGTTATTTTGTTGATATTGCTTATGAAAAATCAATACGGCTCAATCGTATGGTCAACGACCTCTTTGAGTTTACAAAAATAAATAACCGTGATCTTACCTTAAAGCTGATACCCTTTAATCTAATCGAGCTGCTTAAACAGCTAGCGGCGCAATTTCTTCCTGAATTAATAAAGGCGGATATGGAGATAGAATTGAAAGCCTCTGCCGATGAACTGATGATTGAGGGAGATCCTGATAGAATCATGAGGGCATTTGAAAATCTTATTTCCAACGCTATTAAGTATGGAAATGCAGGAAGAAAGATTACTCTCGTTGTTGAGGCAGAAGGCGGGAACTCGGTAGTAAAGGTTGTCAATTACGGGGAAGCCATTCCCACCAATGCAATCCCCCATATTTTTGATAGGCTGTACCGTGTGGAACAGTCAAGGTCGGATGAGACAGGTGGTACCGGTCTGGGCCTTGCGATTGCAAAAGGAATCGTGGAGTTGCACCAAGGGGAAATCATTGTGTCAAGTAACGATGTGGAAACGATTTTTCAAGTTCAATTGCCGTTACCAACTGATCATTGAAGTTGAATTAGAACAACAAAAGACAACTTTCCTGCGATTTTTTTCTATTTGTAAAAGCGTTCATTAAGAATTCTTTAGGTTTTCTTTATGTTTATTTTCATTTCTCTTTAGAAATAATGGCTATATTTGGACTAAACCATGTTTCTAGGAGTGCTGATTTTATGAAAATAAAAAATGTAGTGATTGGATTGATTGTTTTAATTCTATTAGGTTCTGTAAGCCAGATCACAAGGATTAAAGATATTCATGAAGATTTTAGAAAAAATACAATAGATTCCATTAGATCGAATTTTCCTATTAAAGCTGAAGCGGCTTTATTATTAGATTTGGAAACAGGGAAGGTTATTTATGAAAAAAATGATCATAAAAGGCTGTTTCCTGCGAGTACAACGAAAATCTTAACCGCATTATTAGCTGTTGAATATGGTAATTTAAATGATCGAATTACGGTTGGTAAAGAAGTTCAATTCAAGACTGCTGGTGAAAGTACAGCCTGGCTTATAGAAGGGCAAGTTCTCACTTTAAGAGAATTGCTGGCCGGTTTAATGCTACCTTCCGGTAATGACGCTGCTAGAACGATAGCCATCTATACAGCAAAAAAACAAATGGGTAACCCTCGAGCTTCAGAGGAAAAAGCGTTAGACTATTTCGTTTCAATGATGAACAAAAAGGCTAAAGAGGTTGGAGCAATAGACTCTCACTTTATGAATCCTCATGGATTGCATCAGCCCAATCATTATTCTACTGCCTATGATCTAGGGAAGATTGCAAACGAAGCAATGAAAAACTCAAATTTCAAAGAGATTGTGAGCAGTAAGGTGTATTCAGATGAGGGCATCACTTATCAAAATCGCAATCAGCTGTTGGATTCAAGTAGCCCGTTTTATTTTGAGGGGGCAAACGGAATAAAGACTGGTTTTACTGATGAAGCAGGATATTGTCTAGTCTCTTCAGCCGAACGCAATGGAAAAAAGTTAATTGCAGTAGTATTAAAGTCTAGCAAAAATAGGGTTTGGGATGATTCCATCACATTATTAACGAAAGGATTTACTTCAGAATATGTGAAAAAATAATGATGTATAATGATGCGATAACTAATGACAAAGGTTTCGCATTTTTTTATGGGAAATATTAAAGAAGAAACTCCCTTTTTGTTAGTTGAATTATTAGAGGCAGTTAAAGTAGAGATACACAAGGAAGACAAAACTATGTAAGTTAATAAAAGACTCCGTTTGTTCCACGCTGTGATGTATTCAGGATGAAATAAAAAGTTTTTTTTTTTTCCTTTGATAAAAAAAGCCTTGAAAAAAATAAGCAGTCTGAGTCATTTTCTAATGGAGATCAGGCTGCTTATTCATTTTTTTAAAACTGTCTGAAAAACGTAGGTGAGTGAGAGGCTTTCTAATTTAAGAGTCTACTTTTCTAGCTAATCAATCAAATTGCCAAACCATACTACATCTCGTTCTGTATCATGTGCGTGTTGATATAAATGGAGTCGGTGATCTGTGCTGAAATAGGCTATGGCCACACCACGAACTTTATTATTGTCATCCCAAGAAAGGAGAACTTTAAATGAAGCAAAACGGTCAGTTACCATCCAACGAATGGAAAGGTGGGTTTTTCAATAAGTATGAGTCGGTCAAGGCGATACGGGAACTAAAGAAATATTATCCTTTCTTAAAAGAAGTCGATAGCATTTCCTTACAAAAAGCGGTAGAAAACCTGAGTGACGCTTACACCCGCTACTATAAAAAGCAAAACGATGTTCCACGATTTAAGAGTAAGAAAAAAAAATTCAATCTTACACCACAAAACACACGAACGGTAAGATTGCCGTGGTTGGCAATCTTATTAAACTCCCGAAACTCGGGTTGGTTCGATTTTCCAAAAGTCGTGAAGTGGAAGGGAAAATCCTATCTGCCACAATTAGAAGAAACCCAAGTGGTAAATACTTTGTCTCCATCTGTACAGAAGTGGAGATTCAACCTCTCCCCAAAACCAACCGTCAGGTCGGTATCGATATGGGTTTAAAGGATTTTGCTTTCCTCTCCAATGGAGAGATATTTAAACACCCGCACTTCCTTCGGAAGATGGAACAAAAACTCATAAGGGAACAACATATTCTCTCAAGGCAAACTATTGGTTGCTCTAATTGGCATAAGCAACGAGTGAAAGTCGCTCGAATCCACGAAAAAATCGCCGATGCACGTAAGGACTACTTGGATAAAATCTCCACCTATATTGTCAAAAACCACGACCTTATAGTGATGGAGGATTTACAGGTAAGATGAAATGAAGAGATACATCTTTTATTGAAAAATATTTTCCTGAATTGTATCCGAAAAAAATAATAGATTAATTTTTCCCAATACCTAAAATGAAATCGGCGTTGGGATTTTTAATAGAATCGCCTATTTTTCGCTAGTGCCTGACATCTTGTCCATCACTTTTTTCCCAATTATGCAGGTCGTTTTACCGTGATATGATTAGTTAGAAAATTATAAACAAACTATATCGTTAGGAGGCTGGGAAACGATGAAAAAACGAACATCACTTGTTCTAGCATTGGGATTAACAGTGGGGGCAGTTTTACCGATTACTGCTGCGGCAAAAGCGATTCCGAACAATGTTACCGTCACGAAGGAAGCGAAACAGTTTGGTAAGGATGCATTGGTTAACTGGAAAAAGGGGCAGAAGGTTCCGACCTTCGTCCATGGAAAGTTATCGACTAAAGCACATAAAGATAAGGATGCGATTAAGCAATTTTTAAAGGAAAATAAAGAGCTCTATCAATTAGATACCGATAAAGATTTGACCTTAATTGATGTCCAGAAGGACGAGCTGGGCAATACCCACTATAATTTTGTTCAATCTGTTCAGGGAATTCCAGTTGATGGGGCACAGTTTAAGGTTCATACCGATAAAGCTGGCATCGTTACGGCTGTAAATGGTGATGTCTTCCCAGAAGCCCCCACTTATTTCAAAGGGGTCCTGAAAGCTAATTTTACCAAGGATACGGCCTTAGATAAGGCGTGGAAATCGATTAAGGTAACCAAAGCGGAAACGGAAACGAATGCCGAAGCGGGTCCTGATGGTAAGAAGTTTGAAGATACGGTCGAAAAGACGGAGTTGGTAGTTTTTAAAAAGGAAAATGATTTTTACCTGGCCTACAAAACAAATCTCCAATTCATTCAGCCATACCCGGCAAACTGGGTTGTATATATGGATGCTGTAAATGGGAATGTGCTAGATTCCTATAATGCCGTCAATGACGCTGGTACTGGGGTCGGTGTTCTAGGGGATACGAAAACACTTAACACCAATTATTCCGGCGGTACCTACTATCTGATTGATACCACCAAGCCTATGGCAGGTGTGATTGAAACGAGAACGGCAAAAAATTTATCACGATTACCGGGCAGCTATTCTGTCGACCCTGATAATAATTTTAACGCAACTTCACAGCGCGCAGATGTCGATGCCCATTACTATGCTGGTGTTGTCTATGACTATTATAAAAATACTTTTAATCGCAATAGTTTTGATGGCAATGGAGCAACACTTCGTTCAACGGTTCACTACGGCAGAAATTATAACAATGCTTTTTGGAACGGATCGCAAATGGTGTATGGTGACGGCGATGGAACAACCTTTACTTCTTTGTCAGGGTCGCTGGATGTCATTGCCCATGAATTAACTCATGCAGTAACGGAAAGAACAGCGGGCTTAGAATACCAATACCAATCCGGTGCATTAAATGAATCGATTTCTGATACGTTCGGGGTATTCCTTGATAAGGAAGATTATTTAATCGGTGAAGATGTGTATACACCGAAAAAATCAGGTGATGCCCTTCGTAGTCTTTCAAACCCTGGCCTTTACGGGCAGCCGGAGAATATGAGTGGCTATGTAAACACAACTTCTGATAATGGCGGTGTCCACACAAACAGTGGTATTCCAAACAAGGCGGCCTATTTAACGATATCAACACTTGGAACAGCCACGGCAGAGAAAATTTATTACCGTGCACTAACCGTCTATCTTTCACCTAAGAGTAACTTTAGCAATGCACGTGCCGCTCTTCTTGCTTCGACTGCTGATTTGTATGGGACTGGCAGCACTCAGTATAATGCGGTTGCATCGGCTTGGACTCAGGTAGGAGTATACTAAGAAAATTGATAGATTGCCAGACTGTCAGCCATCACACGAAGTGATGGCTGATTTTTAGTCTGAATTTTAGACAAAAAAAGAGATTGGCGTCAGGCACCAATCCAAAATGGGAAGTTTTAAGAAATGAGCTCTTCGAACCATTTCCTAATTAAGTTACCTTTATATTAAGAAAAACTTGTGTAGAACTTAGGGGGAAGTTGTGTGGAAGTTGTGAAGATTAAAGCTGAAGGCAAAAAAAATAGATTGGTGTCAGGCACCAATCAAATTATGGGAAGTTTTAAGAAATGAGCTTTTCGAACCATTTCCTAATTAACTTAACTTTATATTAAAAGAAACATATGTAGAAGTTATAGGGAAGTTGTGTTGAAGTTGTGAAGAAGGATTTTAGGCGAAAAAAATAGATTGGTGTCATACACCAATCAAATTATGGGAAGTTTTAAGAAATGAGCTCTTCGAACCATTTCCTAATTAAGTTACCTTAATAATAAAATATACTTATGTAGAATTTATAGGGAACTTGTGTGGAAGTTGTGAAGATGGATTTTAGGCAAAAAAATAGATTGGTGTCAGGCACCAATCAAATTATGGGAAGTTTTAAGAAATGAGCTCTTCGAACCTTTTCCTAATTAACTTACCTTTATATTAAAACATACTTATGTAGAACTTATAGGGAACCTATGTAGAAGTTGTGGAGATTCCCTCATGATGGCCTGCGGCCGTTTAAAACGACTTCCGCCATAAAAGGAGAGTATGTCTTCAAAATTTGAGCTGACTCCTCAGCTAACACTCCTCCCAGATAGTTGTGCAACCGCTTTTTGATGTAAGTATTGGAATCGATAAAATGAGCAATATCCAGATATTTATCCTCTACTGCAAAAACAACATTACGGATATTGGCCATAATTAGGGTAGATAAACACATCATACAAGGCTCAACCGTTGTATAAAGAATGCATTCCCGCGCATGTTTTCGTAAATAAGAAGCACAATGATTCATCGCATTGATTTCAGCATGTTCAAGCTCACTATCCATCGTATTAATTCTATTTGATCCCCGCGATATGATGGTGCCGTTATGGATAATGACTGCCCCAATTGGCCGGTCGTCGCGTTTTCCAGCCTCTTCTGCCTCCTTTAAAGCTTCCTGCATAAAGAAATGATGTTCGTAATCATGAAAGTTTGTTAGCACCTTGCTCCCCACCTTATCATTTTCTATATTGTTAAAATATCAAATATTTTAAAATAGTGTAGTAATATAATAGTGTTTATGTATCAAAAACTAAAACCACAAACCGTTAAAAGATTGGTATTCAATTGAAAATAATAGATAAAAACAAGATATAGACTTTTATTACCGAAGACATTTGCTTGTCGGGATAGCACTTTTCAAAAATTACATTCTATAAATGGTTGATGTTGTTAAAGAAGGAATTATACTATTATTAATAGGATACATGAATTGGAAAGAAAATAGGAGTATTTACGGTTAAAATAAGGTAAAAAAGGGTGTTTTGGATAAAACTAAAAAAATAGTTTTATGGGGTATTTACTCATTGTTTGTTTTTTTATTGAGGTATTTATATTTACAATGTTCATGCTGCTCCAAATGTCCAATATACTTATGTAGTTGATTTTTTTGTGCTGTGACAGCTGAAATTGCGGGAGGAACATTTCATTGAAATATTTACAAACGGATTTTTCTTCAGACTTAAGTGAGTTAATAAAAATGACTGAACATTCCTTTTCTGACCATTGTGAATTATTATTAAGTGAGTATGCGGATCTCTTTGTAAAGAGAGACCGTAAGCTTACCATAGAAGTAGAAAAGTACGGAAAAGATCCTTTTATTCCTGGATATGTTTCTTTCATTTCAGTGAGAATAAAGCGAGAAAAGGATAATATAAAAATAGCCTTTCCAATTTGGAAATGTCAAAGAACTTTTTTAGGGATCCAACTTTCGAAATACATTCCGGGAAGTAAGGTTTCCGGGGAGTTAATCACATTTGAAAATGCTAAGAACGTACTCAAAGAATTTATTGAAGACCATCTGAAATAGGATATACTCTGGTAGAAAATGGAGTCAGTCGAATAAAAAAGTTAAACGTTTAAGAGCTTGGAAACCATTTTCCAAACTCTTTTTCTTAGTTTTATTCTATTTTATTAATATTAAAGGAAATAACTGTTGACCCTAATATTTGTACCAGTTTTATATTCCCTTGTTGGTAAGCTCAGAAGGAATTTAACATCTGAGCTTTGATTCCAGAGTACTGTAAGACGATGATTCAAAGGCAGCCTTGCTATTACTAACGTTAGCAAGGCTGTTTTTATTTCTCGAAATTTTTTCTTTTAAAATGGATGTCAGGCTCTTTTTCGTTTGATTAGTCTTTATTTTTCATTCCATTTGATCTAAGTAGGGAAGTATTTAAGTTCTAGGGGGGGTGTTAGGCTCCTTTTTTCACCATAATATAGAATAATAAGAATATTATGCTAAAATTGGTAATAGGAAATTGAATAGAATTAATAGATATACTAAATTTTTGATCAATAGAAACGGGGTATGAAAAATTTGAACACATATAAAATTAGGATGGGGACAGTAGGAGACGAGCCCTTCTTATGGGAAATGTTATATCAAGCTATTTATATTCCTGAAGGTGAACCTCGTCCGTCAAAGGACATCTTAACTGAACCCGAGATCGTAAATTCTCTGAAAGGTTGGGGGCGAAAAGGAGATACTGCTTTGATCGCAATAGGGGCAGATAATACACCAATTGGGGCAGTTTGGGTCCGATTATTTGATGAGTTGAATAAGACATATGGGTATTATGATCGTGATACACCCCTTTTAGGAATGGCTCTCCTTCCAGAATACAGGGGAAGAGGAATAGGAAAAGCCCTTCTTATGGAAATGTTAAGAAAAACAAAAGAAGCTGGATTTGGCGGTATCTCTTTAAGTGTCGATCCCAATAATCCTGCTCTTTACTTATATGAAAAATTAGGATTCAAAAAGATAGGAGTGACCGGAACATCTTGGGATATGTTGGTAAAATTTTAATCCATTATCATCTCCTTTTAATAAAAGAGCAATCTCTTTTATTTCAAGAAAAAATAGGATATTATCCGCCCATTTACACTGAGAAAAACCTTCAAAGAGTAGTGTTCCACCTTGTTATGACACCGAGAATTTAGGAATCAATTTGGTTATCATGCATCTTCGCAACTCACATTTTTGATGTGTTACAGATTACTATTCCTCCCAATAAAAAAGCAAAGAGGAGCCAACTAATATGAAAAATAACCTACAGCCGCATATCAGAATTGGAAATGGGTATGAGGTGAAATACGCGTTACTACCAGGAGACCCAGGACGTGTCGACGAAGTGGCAAAATTTTTAGACCATAGTGAAGAACTTGCCTACAACCGGGAATACAAAACAATCATAGGCTCATATAATGGTGTCAAAATTTTCGTTTCCTCGACGGGAATTGGCGGAGTTTCCGCCGGAATTGCTATCGAAGAGTTAAAAAATATTGGCGTAAAAGTAATGATTCGTATCGGGAGCTGTGGTGCCCTGCAGCCGCATTTGCGTTTGGGTGATCTGGTAATTGCTTCCGGTGCCGTGAGAAATGATGGTGCTTCCTATGCCTATATTAACAAGGCTTATCCAGCCATCCCAGACCCCGAATTGCTCTTTCATGTGATGAATGCAGCCAAAAAGAATCGATCGACAAATCACACAGGTATTGTCAGATGTCATGACAGCTTTTATACTGATAAAGAACATGAAATTGACAAGTATTGGTCAGAAAAAGGAATTTTAGCTTCTGATATGGAAACAGCCGCATTATTTGTGATTGGTGGATTACGCGGAATTAAGACCGCTTCCATATTAAATGTCGTTGTCGAAAAAGAGGGGGATTTAGAAGGGGGAATCAATGATTACATTGATGAGAAAAACAATAGTAAACGTGGGGAAGAACAAGAGATTCTCACAGCACTCGAAGCGATTGTTTCCTATGAATCTATTTATAAAAATTAGAAGGGGGTTTTTTCAATGAAAAAACAAAGCATGTGGTCGTTACGTTTATCTACAGCCGCATTGGTTCTCATTCCTGTTGCGGTAGGTGTCAACTATATTGGTAAATTAATTGCAGCGTTCCTAAAACTGCCGCTATGGCTAGATTCCATCGGCACAGTCCTAGCAGCGATGTTGGGAGGCCCAATTGTCGGCGCTTTAGCCGGTGCGATTAATAATATTATTTATGGCTTTACCGATCCTATTTCCTTTGTTTATGCGATTACAAGTGTCGCAATTGGCTTGGCAGTCGGGATCCTATTTTTCAAAGGCTTTATTTCTAGCTGGCTGAAAGCGGTGGTTGCCGGTTTAATCATTGGACTTGTCGCAACGGTTGTTTCCACTCCGCTTAATATTGGGTTCTGGGGAGGACAAACAGGGAATGTTTGGGGTGATGCCTTATATGCTTTTGTTCTAGCAAAAACCGATTCTATTTGGCTGGCCTCGTTACTTGATGAACTGGTGGTCGACGTGCCAGATAAATTATTAGTTGTGCTCATTAGTTTTGGTATTTTCAAAGGATTACCACGAAATGTTGTGCAATTATATAACAATAATGAAAAAATAGAGACTTTAGATTAACCTCTTTTTGAAAATGAAAGCCGGTGAAGCTTTTTGAAATCGATTAGTTTGTATGTGGAAAGGGATTCGTTCATTCATGATGTCGATCCCATCACTAAACTCTTATATATACTCTTTGCTCTTATAATTCCGATTATTCTGCCATCATTCACAACCTCTTTCATATGTGTGGGAATTAGCATTGTGTTATTGATAGCGGCGAAAGTTATTCGAAAAACCATTCCTGTGTTTAGTTTTGTTTTTCTCGTGCTGATCACAGTCGTTATCATCCAAGGCTTGTTTAAACCGGAAAATGAGACCGCTCTCTTTCAAATTGGTCCAGTTGTCATGTATAAAGAAGGGCTGTTATATGCTTTGATGATTACGCTCCGGGTGACGAATATTGTCAGTTCCTTCATGATTTTGGTCCTGACAACGAAACCATCGGACCTTGTCGAGACGCTTGTTCGTAAAGGAATGTCGCCAAGAATCGGTTATGTTATTGTTTCTGTTTTCCAAATTATTCCTGAAATGATATCGAGCATGGGCACGATTATGGATGCGCAGAGGGCGAGAGGAATGGAGACGGAGGGGAATTTGTTCGTCCGAACCAAGGCTTTCTTACCGTTATTAGGACCGGTCATATTAGGGTCGCTCATTAACACCAAGGAACGGGCAATGGCACTGGAAGTGAGGGGGTTTAATTCCAGTGCCCCGAAAACGTATTTAAATGAGGAAAAAACCTATAACCATAGCAGAGTGATTCAGTCCGTAATGCTGCTGCTAGTAGTTTGTGCTGTAACGTGGAGGATTTTTGTATGAACAAAATAATTGTCCAAGGTCTCAAATATAAATATCCATTATCCGACATGCTAGCACTTGATGATATTTCGTTCCAAGTTAACGAAGGAGAATTTATCGGCATTATTGGTAAAAATTCATCAGGTAAATCGACGCTTTGCCAAGCACTCGTTGGTCTTGTTCCTCATTTTTATAAGGGAGCATATGGCGGAAAAGTCTTGGTTGCCGGGTTGGAAGTGAAAAATCATTCGCTTGCTGACATCTCTTTAAAGGTAGGAATGGTGTTCCAAAATCCGTTCACCCAGGTGACAGGTTCTAAAATGACGGTTTATGAGGAAATTGCCTTTGGGCTCGAGAATATCGGCGTACCTCGAAAAGAAATGATAGATCGGATTGACGACGTGTTAACGCTGCTTAAAATTGAGCACGTAAAGGATCATAATCCGTTTGACTTATCGGGTGGACAAATGCAGCGCATGGCAATTGCGAGCATCATCGCCATGAAGCCGGACATCCTGGTGCTGGATGAACCTACTTCCCAGCTCGACCCGGCGGGATCTGAGGAAGTATTCAACGCGATTCAAAGTCTAAGCAAACAGGGGATTACTGTTATACTGGCAGAGCATAAAATGGAGAAGGTTGCCCAGTATTGCGATCGAGTCTTACTACTCAATGACGGGAGAGTTGTGGATGTTGCTACTCCTGAAATAATCTTTTCAAGAGATGATTTGGAAACTTACGGTGTCTTGGCCCCCGTTTATACGAGAGTGTGTAGGGCTTTGGGTGTTAAAAAGGACGGCAGCGATTGTTATCCTGTTACCTTGGAAGCTGCGGAAAGAGTATTGAGGAAGGGGGTTCCACTTGTATGATAAAAGTATCCAACCTTTCCTTTTCGTATAAAAAGGGCGGAGCCCCCGTACTTGCGGGAATAAATTTGGAGTTTGATCAGCGTTCAACCGCTATTATCGGTCAAAATGGTGCTGGGAAAACGACGTTCGTCAAGTTGTTGAAGGGTTTGCTTAAACCGGATAATGGGGATATTTTGATTCATAACGTTAATGTGAAAATGAAAACCACAGCCGCCGAGATGGCTGGAACGATTGGGCTTGTTTTTCAAAATCCAAATGACCAGATTTTTAAACGGACGGTTTTGGAAGAAGTGATGTTCGGCCCGCTGAATATTAACATGGGTAAGATTATCGCAGAAAGACAGGCTATTCAGGCCTTAAAGATGGTTGAACTCGACGATAAACTAGAGATGAATCCCCATGATTTAAGTTTATCAGAGAAGAAACTGCTTTGTATTGCGTCCGTTGTTGCGATGGATACTGACATCATTATTCTTGATGAGCCGACGATTGCTCAGGACATTCATGGGAAGGAAAAGATTCGGGAAATCATCCAAGCGTTAAAGGATAAGCATAAACTCGTCATGACAATCATTCACGATATGGATTTTGTTGCAGAGAACTTTGAGCGAACGATTGTATTTAATGAAGGAAAGGTCCTTCTCGATGGAGATACAAGATACGTATTTTCACAGAAGGATATTTTAAGAGAAGCCAAAGTGGAAGCTCCCGGAATTACACAGTTGGCAGAGAAATTGGGATTTAAGCAAACGATTTTAACCGTTGAGGAATTTATTCAGATGAAATGAAGGGAGTCAGACACTAATTTAGTTAGTGTCTGACTGCTTTTTTTTGACTCTTTTTTCAGAGATTGTTGCGTTTATTTAAAATCATGGACGATCTGACCATTCCCCTTCGATTCGCTGATATATCATTAAAAGCGCTGATAAAAGCAACCTATTCGCTGATATATCATAAAAGTCGCTGATAAAAGCATCAAAGTCGCTGATATATCAAAAAAAGTCGCTGATAAAAGTTGGTTGAACTCGCTGATAAGCTGAATTTAGCAAGACCTTTTAGAAAAAAATGATGGAATTAGCATTAATCATCATAAAGCGAATAAAAATCCCCTCCTAATCAAAGGAATTAGGCAAATTTAGTTAGAAAAGCAACAGTATTTGCGAAAATAGCTTTTTCTTTTATATGGAAAAAGGGGCGGAGGACGCAAAAACGAATCAATTTTTCCTAACTGAACGAAAAATTAGGTGAAGCTCAACTTGGCTCACACTGCCTTTATTATGTTGGTGTACTACTTGATTGTTTTTAAGATGTAAGAGTTGTGTTTAAGGGGATTTGTCATATAATAGAATTATAGATGTTCATGAAATTGTCATAATTAATCCTGGATATAGTTCATATAGTGGAAAGTTAGCTAGTGGAATAGATCGTCTTGGGGAGGGAAATGAAATGTTTAAAGCAGCTGCTGCGGGTGTACTTGGGTTTATTCTGATTTTTATCGAATCGATGATTGTGATGAAGCTAAAAGGATATGCAACCATTGAATTTGGCGGATTAGCTCCCTTTATTAATGTTTGGGCGATGAACTTCTTCTTTGTCTTTGCCATCCTGACCCAATTAACAAATTGGTATGTAAATAGAGAAAGTTTAAAAGAAGATAACAGTTATTAAATGAAAAGCGTCACACTCTCGCTAACTGCGAAGAATGTGACGCTTTTTTGATGACAACTACATTTCCTTTTATTGGATAATGGTATCAGGCACCTTTTTCCTTTTATTGTAAAACTCGAATTGTTATTTTCGATGCATTTTAAATTGCAAGAATAACTCGTTGTAGTAGGCCAGGTTCTTTTTGCCAAGATTTTTATATACTTCTAGTTTTTCGGTCAGCTCTGGTGATGGATAGAACCGCTCATCGTTGACCACTTCTTTTGGCATGTATTTAAGAGCGCCTTTGTTAGGAGTAGAATAGCCGACGTACTCGGTATTTTTGGCAGCAACTTTAGGATCAAGCATGAAGTTAATGAATTTATGCGCTGCCTCGATATTTTTGGCTGTTTTAGGAATGACCATATTATCGAACCAAAGGTTGGAGCCTTCCTTTGGCACCACATAGTCCAAATCTTCATTCTGAGACATGATTTCTGAGGCATCTCCTGACCAGACAAGCCCAACGGATGCCTCGCGATTAGCGAGCAGCATCTTAATTTCATCACCGACAATCGCTTTGATATTTGGTGTGAGCGTGTCTAGCTTTTCCTTTGCTTCGATTAGATGTTGTTTGTTTGTATCATTTAGCGAATAGCCCAGGCTGTTCAATCCCATTCCGATCACTTCGCGGGCACCATCTGTTAACAAGATTTTATTTTTTAAATTAGAAGCCCAAAGGTCATTCCAACTGGTGATTTTCTTGCCATGGAGCATTTTTGGATTGTAAACGATGCCGACAGTTCCCCAGAAATAAGGGATGGAATATTTATTCTGTGGATCAAACGGCAGATCCATAAACCGGTTATCAATATATTTTAAGTTGGGCAGCTTCGAATGATCCAACGGAATGAGCAAATGCTCGTGACGCATTTTATCAATCATATATTCAGAAGGAATGGCGATATCATAATTCGTGCCGCCTTGCTCGATTTTGGTCATCATCGACTCATTAGAATCGAATGTTTCATAGATGACCTTAATCCCTGTTTCTTTTTCAAAACGTTTGATTATATCAGGATCAATATAGTCGCCCCAGTTAAAAACCGTTAACGTGTTGCTACCGGTATAACCCTGCGAGCTGTTCAAACTCGAAATCGCATAAAGCAGCACGGCCGAGACGACTGCAATGACAAGAAAAAAACGGACTAGTTTATTCATCGTTTGCGAACCCCCATTCCGCTAGGCTTGTTACGCTGGGTAATAAAGTAATAAATCACTACAAGCAGCAGCGTAAATAGGAACAACAGGGCGGACAGGGCATTAATATTTAAGGAAATCCCCCGTCGTGCTAAGGAATAAATCTCAACCGAAAGCGTGGAAAAACCATTCCCGGTTACAAAAAAGGTTACGGCAAAATCATCTAAGGAGTATGTTAAGGCCATAAAGAAACCGGCAAAGATTCCGGGTGTAATAAACGGGATAATCACCTTTGTCATTACGTTCCAACTGCTTGCCCCTAAATCCCGGGCAGCATCAATCAGGGTCGGGCTCATCTCCATTAATTTTGGCAGTACCATCAGGACGACAATCGGAATGCTAAAAGCAATATGGGACAAAAGCACGGAATAGAATCCAAGTTTGATCCCTGCCATCGTGAACAAAATCAAGAATGAAGCCCCAATAATAACATCTGGGCTGACAATCAGAACATTGTTTAAGGATAACAAGGTATTTTTTGTTTGTCTTTTTTTAGCATTGTGTATAGCTAATGCTCCAAGCACACCAATAATCGTAGAAAAAAGTGCGGATAAAAAAGCAACTACGACTGTATTTAGGACAATGATTAGTAGCCTTGTATCTTGAAAAAGCTCTCGATACCATTCTAATGAGAAGCCTTTAAAATTATACATCGTATCTCCACTGTTGAAGGAGAAGATAACCAGAAAGAATATCGGTGCATATAGGATGAAAAAGATGACCGCTAAAAAGAATTTTGATAAAGGGGTTATTTTTTTATCCATCTTACACACCTCGCTTTCGAGTACCAGTTACGAGCATAATCAGAACCATAATAATTATTAAAAAGACAGCAATCGTGGAACCCATGCCCCAATCCTGCGTCACGAGAAAGTGCTGCTCTATTGACGTACCAAGTGTGATGACACGGTTACCAGCGATCAGTCTTGTCAGCATGAACAAGGAAAGGGCCGGGATGAATACGACCTGGCAGCCGGATTTTACCCCATCGATAGTCAACGGAAAAATGATCCGGCGAAATGTCGTCCATTTGGAGGCACCTAAATCACTGGCTGCATCCAAAAGGGTTGGATTCAATTCATCTAATGCGTTAAAAATCGGCAAGATCATGAATGGGATAAAAATATATACCGATACAAACACGAAGCTGAAATCAGTAAATAAGATTTGCCGTGACCCGATGCCAATCATTTTTAAGAAGCTGTTAGCCGCTCCATATGTACCAAAAATACCAATGAAGGCATAAGCTTTTAACAGTAAATTAATCCACGATGGGACAATAATTAATAACAGCCATAATTGTTTATGTCTGGTTTTTGTTAACAAATAAGCTGTTGGATAAGAGATCAACAGTGAAATTGCTGTAATTAAAAATGCATACCAAAACGAACTGATCGTCATTTTTAAATAAACGGGTGTGAAAAACTTTTGATAATTGATGAATGAAAAATTCCCCTCAATATCAAAAAACGAATAGTAAAGTACAAGTAAAATAGGCACGATTACAAAAAGAAGAATCCAAAGTAGATAAGGAATTCGATAGAGGCTGCGGGTTAATTTATTTTCCATGGCGGTCCACATCCGCATATGTTTCTAAACGGCGATCGAATTCTTCCTCTGTTTCGCCATGGCGCATAACATGAATCGCTTCCGGATCAAAATAAAGCCCTATTTCATCTCCTACGGTTGCCTTCTTCGTGGAATGGACAAGCCACTCATTTTCATCCTTATCGTAGCAGCTGATTTCATAATGGACACCTCGGAACAGTTGGGAATCAACGCGTACCTGCAATTTGCCACGTTCTAAAGTTGTAATTTCCAAATCCTCGGGACGGATAATAATTTCCACTGGTTCGTTCTCGTTAAAGCCCTTGTCGACACATTCAAACTCCCTGCCGACAAATTCTACTCGATAATCCTTCATCATTCTGCCATTAACTATATTGGATTCGCCAATGAAATCGGCGACAAAGCGGTTAATCGGCTCATCATAAATATCGGTTGGTGTGCCACTTTGCTGGATTTTCCCTTTATTGATGACAAAAATCTCATCTGACATCGCCAAGGCTTCCTCTTGGTCGTGTGTCACAAAGATAAAGGTAATCCCAAGGCGACGCTGCAACTCACGGAGTTCATACTGCATTTCGGTACGCAGCTTTAAATCTAGGGCTGAGAGTGGCTCATCGAGAAGGATTACTTCCGGCTCGTTTACAATCGCTCGGGCGATAGCCACACGCTGGCGCTGACCGCCAGACATTTCCCTTATTTCTCTGTTTTCATAGCCAGTAAGGTTAACAAAGCTGAGAGCTTCCTTCACTTTTCGTTCTATTTCAGCGTTCTTCAATTTCTTGATTCGTAATCCGAACGCCACGTTCTCAAAAACATTTAAATGAGGAAAGAGTGCATAATCTTGAAAAACCGTATTTACCTGCCGTTTATTGGCGGGAATATCATTGATTTTTTTTTCGTTAAAATAAATCTCTCCCTTGGAAGGTTCGATAAATCCAGCGATTAACCTTAGTATCGTTGTCTTACCGCATCCAGAGGGGCCGAGGAGTGTATAGAATTTTCCGCGTTCAATCTCAAAGCTTACATCGTCAAGAACAGGCGGATCGTTATCATATTGCTTGGTTACATTATTAAATTGAATAATAGCAGCATTTGTCATGGCAGCCACCCCCGTATAAAAAATTATTTTTCTCTTTGTTGATTCGGGAACAATTATACAGGATGTGTCTAAAAATTCAATAATTGTTTATTTATTTACAATAAAAAGGCAGGTTTAGTAGAAAAAAAACCTCCTTCTCGGGAAGGAGAAGGAGGCGCTTTTAGTTATTGACTAACCGTTTTGTTTCACTGGTTTGTAACCTTTAAATACGGTGGTGCGGATGAATGGAATCACCCAGCGGTCGAGACCAATGCGACCTGCGTTATAGCCTGCGAAAAGAATAATGGCTCCGATAAATAGGTCTGTTGGAATGTGAGATACTGTTCCAGCTAAGAAGAATGCATAGTTCATAACAAGTCCGAAGAACATTGCTGCTGTTGTTAAGCAGCCAAGAATTAGTCCTAATCCGATTAAAAATTCTCCAACAGGAACGATTGTGTTGAAAATGTCAACGTTTGGTAATGCAAAACCTTTTAGGAATTCAACATACCAGCCGTATACTACACCACCATCTGGACCCTTTACTGGATTAGCAATTACTGCCTTTAAATATCCAGAAGCATCAAAACCACCACTTGTAAGCTTACCCCATCCTGCAGTTAACCAAGAATAACCAAGATATAAGCGAAGAACTGTTAAAATTCCAGCAGCAACTTTATTTTCTCTTAACCAATTGACAACCATGTGAAACACTCCTTTTAGTAAATAAGATTTATATATTAAGTACATTGTTAATATAACAAATTTATTTTGAATTGAGGATAGTTTGTTCGGTAGTTCACATATCTGTAAAAATGTTTTGAACAATTTGTTACATGCCGCCAGTGAAAACCTTTGAATTCGGTTTTTAATAAAAAACAGTAAAAGATGGAAAGAAAAATGTTGATTTAACTAATATCATTAGTTAAAATAAAACTAACGATATTAGTTAAAAGGAGATGATAATAATGAGAATGATCAAAAATGGGTTCTTGTATCAAGTGACTTTTATGGCGAGTGTTTTTCCGGTCAATTGCTATTTGGTCGAGGAAGAGGATGGAGTAACCTTGATTGATGCGGCACTTGGCTTTTGTACGAAAGGGATATTGAAGGCTGCTGAATCTATTGGGAAGCCGATTACAAAAATTATTTTAACCCATGCTCATGAGGATCATGTCGGTGCGTTAGATTCGTTAAAGGAATGGTTACCAGAGGTACCGGTTTATATTTCAGTTCGAGATCACAGATTAATGAATAATGACCGTTCCCTTGATCTACATGAAGAACAAACACCTATTAAAGGTGGAGTGCCAAAGAATTTAAAAACAAGAGCGAATGTATTATTGAAGGAAGGCGACTTGATTGGTTCTTTAACCGCAATCGAGACTCCAGGTCATACGCCAGGCTCCATGTCGTTTTTAGATTTGCGTACAAAGTCATTGATTGCGGGTGATGCCTTCCAAACTAGAGGAGGCATCGCGGTGGCAGGTGATATAAAGCCCTTGTTCCCATTTCCATCATTCGGAACGTGGAGTAAGAAAACAGCGTTGGGGAGTGCAAAAAAATTATTGGGTTACGAACCAAAGCTTCTTGCGGTTGGCCACGGAGAAATGATGGAGAATCCTGTTAATGCGATGGAGCAGGCGATTAAAAATTTAGAACGGAAAATAGGATAAGGAGTAGTTATTATTATGTCACCAAGACCAAAAATTGGACTCGATTTAACGACGATACTTGAATCAGCAGGGGAAATTGCTAACAAACAGGGCATGCAGGAGGTTACACTGGCAAACCTTGCAAAGAAATTAGGCATCCGCCCTCCCTCACTTTATAACCATTTTGATGGATTGCCTGGATTAAGGAAAAAGTTGGCGATATACGGGATTGAAAAGATTTATGAGGCTATGGCTAATGCAGCAATCGGGGTGTCAGGCACCGAAGCCGTACTTGCAATTAGTCAGGCATATGTCAATTTCGCCCGTATGAATCCTGGGGTTTATGAAGCGGCCTTGATGGCACCAGACCCAGAAGATGAGGAGTTCCAGCTAGCTGGAGCAAGGGTCGTTGACCTTTCCATTCGGGTGTTACAGGCCTATCATTTGGAAGGGGACTATGCTCTACATGCCGTAAGGGGATTACGTAGTATTTTACATGGTTTTTCTGCTCTAGAGCAAAAAGGCGGATTCAAGCTTTCATTGGATTTGGATGAGAGCTTGATGATTATTATGAAGGCATTTCTAGCAGGGATTGGTGAACAACAAAATTTCAATGAGGGAGCCCTCTTGACGACCGAAACCGGAGTTTAAAAAGAGAAACGGTAGTTAATAAAGGTTATTGGCGACCGCAACCGTGAAAGAAGAGACGGAACGGTAGCCAATAAGGGGTATTGGTGACCGCAAACATGAAAAAAGAGACAGGGTGGTAGCCAATAAGGTGTATTGGTGACCGCAAACATGAAAAAAGAGACAGGGTGGTAGCCAATAAGGTGTATTGGTGACCGAAACCGAGAAAAAAAAGACAGGGTGGTAGCCAATAAGGTGTATTGGTGACCGCAAACATGAAAAAAGAGACGGAACGGTAGCCAATAAGGTGTATTAGTGACCGAAACCGTGAAAAAAGAGACAGAGTGGTAGCCAATAAGGTGTATTGGCGACCGAAACCGCGAAAAGAGTGACAGAGCGGTCTCTAACAAGAGTTATTGGAGACCGAAACAATGAAAGAAGACTGAAAATGGTCTTCTTTTTTGACATACACATAGGAGAGGGACATTTTGGAGATGTAATAGTTAGGCAAGCTTTGTTATAATAGGGAAAACTTAAGAATTAAGGGATGATTACTGTGCGGAAGTCTGAAAAATTTGGTTTGTTATTGGATGTCGAGACAACAGGGTTAGGCCCCACCACAGATGAAGTAATAGAACTAGCCTTGAAACTCTTTTCCTATCGAACAGATACCGGCGAAATCACTGATATTATTGAGGAAGACTCCTTTTTAAGAGAGCCGCTTTCAAATTCAGCAAGGAGGAATTATGACCGAGCCTTTCAAATACACGGAATCCCCTATGAGCTAGTAAAAGGGAAAAGCTTTTATGATGGAAAAATAAATACGTATTTTCATCGTGCTGATTCTGTTTTTGCTCATAATGCTTCGTTTGACCGCAGCTTTCTTTATCACATGTATCCGGAAGTCAACGATTTGAAGTGGTATTGCACGATGAGAAATATCCCTTGGAAAAACTATGGCTTCCCAAATGGCAAACTCCTAACCCTATTGCAAGCACATAATATCACAAATTATCAAACACATAGAGCAATGGATGACATTACATACCTAATGGAACTTCTCAAGAAAACGAATCCAAATGGCATTCCCTATCTTCAAGAGGTCCTTGAAAAAGGGCCGATGAGAAAATATCAGCCAGCCAGCTCACGAACAAGAATGGGTTAAAAATAAACATTAGATTTGTTTCAAATCATCTAATCTAGAATAAAGAAAAAAGACAGTTTCTCAACGTGTTTTATTCACATTAAGAGACTGTCTTTTTGGAGTGGACAAAATCGTGTTTTGTCCACGGGTGGTGCCTGACACCATAAACCCTATTTACACTATAAACACCATTTATTTGAATGATCCATTATATTTTGCTTGAGGTCTGTAGATGGTATTGTTTTCGGCCTGTTCTAGGACATGTGCTGTCCATCCGACGATTCTGCTTGCGGTAAAGGTTGGGGTGAATAGTTCTGCATCCATGTTGATGGCTTTCATGATGGCAGCGGCATAAAATTCTACGTTTGTATAAAGCGCTCGGCCAGGTTTCAGTTCTTCTAATACCTTCACAGCCGTGCTTTCTACATCCATGGCTAGGTCAAGCCATTCATCCTCACCAACCAACTCCATTAGCTTTGCCTTCAAAGAAATGGCTCTAGGGTCGTGAGTTTTATAGACTCTGTGCCCAAAACCCATTAATTTTTCTCCGTTTGTTACCTTATCTCTTAAAACTTTTTCTGCATCTCCGACCAAGGCAATCTCATTAAGAAGCTCGATGACGCCTGAGGGAGCGCCGCCATGAAGTGGACCTTTCATTGTACCGATTGCAGAGGTGATAGCGGAAACTATATCTGACTCAGTAGATGCTGTAACCCTTGCTGAAAAGGTAGAGGCGTTCATTCCATGTTCAAGGGTTAGAATTATATACGTTTCGAGTGCTTCAACATGGGCAGCGTTAGGCATCCTTCCACTTAGCATATACAAGTAATTTTCAACATGGTCTAAATCATTCCAGTGTGGAACGAACTTTTTCCCTGCTAACTGTCTTTTTCGATAGGCAATAATCGTAGGTACCAAGGCGGTTAACCGGATTGCCTGTGAGACACTAGGCTTCCAACCATAATTGGAATTACCGCTTTCTGCAGAAATGGCGGTTCTAATAACACTCATTAAATCCATGCCCGGCGGAAGTTGGTCGATTATTACCTTTACATATTCGGGCAGATCACGATTACATTTTAACTCGTCTTTCAGCGCACTTAACTGTTCAGCATCCGGGAAGTTACCATACCAAAGAAGATAGGCGGCTTCTTCAAAAGAAAATCTTTTCGTAATCTCCCTAATTTCATACCCCCGATAAAATAACTTTCCATTATCCCCATCTATATGACTGATTAATGTTTCCGCTGCAACAATTCCTTTCAAACCTTTTTGGATCATTAATATTACTCCTTTCCTTATTTACTGTTATTTTATAAAATAAACACAATTAAGAAAATTGAATATTATTAAAGTGATTGATTAATATTTTTAATAAGGAGGAAAACATGGAATTTCAGTGGTTAAACACATTTATTACTGCTGCAGATTGCGGAAATTTTAGAAGAACTGCCGAACTTTTATATATTTCACAGCCTTCCGTAACGGTCCATATAAAACAGCTAGAAAAAGAGCTGGGTACCCCATTGTTTAATCGAGTAGGGAAAAAAATAAAATTGACAGAAGAGGGGAAAAGATATTTAGTTCATGCAAAGAGATTACTAGAGGTTTATCAACGTGGTCTAGAGGATTTATCTTCCTTTAGTCAAGGATACACGAGGAAATTGTCACTAGGCATTTCACCTCTAATCGCAGATACCATCTTACCCTACGTATTAAAAAGCTATACAAATCAGTATCCGGAAGTAGAAATTTCAATCAAAATTATTGAATCAGTTGATATTGAACAGGCAGTTTTAAGGGAAGAAATAGATTTGGGGCTGTCGTGCTTAAACAGTAGTTATCCAAGTTTGATTTGTGAGCTTTTATATAATGATAGAGTCATTTTGGTAGCTCCGCATGATGGGAGAGATGCTGAATCAGCACCCCCATTAGACGAAGAAGAAGTGTTAACAACTAATTATCTATTAACCCACAACCATCCTGGTTATTGGGATCTTCTTTGTAGGCTGGTAAAAAGTAAATATCCAAGTGTGAGGATGATGAAAGTATCTCAAGTCCATATTACGAAAAGGTTTATTGTTGAGGGGTTGGGAGTATCCTTCTTACCAACGTCAACGGTAAGAAGAGAATTATTAGAAGGCAGATTGTTAGAGATAAATTGTGAGTCTATCAATTTACCTGAAGCTAATACATATGCCATTATGAAGTACGACCATTCCAAACAAAAAGAATTTCTAAAATTTATCTCTAACTATCACTTGTAATGAAGTTTTTTTCTGTAACTAATTAAGGAAAAACGAAGAACGGCACTGCTGCAAACCATAAGAACAGAGCCGTTCTATCATATTTTTTTATATTAACAATATGCGTCCCAATTATAAATTCATTTGTTGCCCTTCCGTGAAAATTTGGAAGGTAATCCCGAACTTGTCTGTTACACTACCATAAGCAGGGCTAAAGAAGGTTTCTTGTAGCGGCATGTCGACTTTACCGCCTTCCTTTAAGGCATCAAAAAATTTATGAGACTTTTCAGCATCGTCCGTTGAAATACATATGGTAACTTGATTTCCGCTTTGATGAGGTTGACCAGGAAACGTATCAGAAAACATAAGCTCTGTTTCACCCACTTTTAATGTCGCATGGCTTACTAGGTCCTTTGCTTCCGATGGAAGAGGAAATTCAGGATTTTCCGGCATTTCCCCGAAAGATTGAGAAAAAAGAACCTGTGCATCCAATGCATTTTCGTAAAATTGAATCGCTTCTTTTGCATTTCCATTCATCACTAAATAGGGAATTAATCGTAATGTCATGAATAATCATCTCCTTGATTTATTAGGTATTTTTCCTGTTATGGTTAACCTTCAGAAAACCAGACTTTCAATCGTCATTTTCAATGGAAAGGCCTAGATCCTATTATTACCCATAATATGATTATAAAACCAAGAACGTACGTTTGCAATATAAAGTTTGTTGCTTTACACTATTTTTACAATGAAAACACGGTTTATTTCAACGCAGAAAGGTATCTTTCATTTAAAATATTAAGATGATGGATGGCATGTCCTGCGATAATGTAGGCGATGGCACGGGGGGTGACCTCCGTATTATTGGCGAAACCTACTTTTGCCCAAGCCTTTTCCGACATATTCTGAATTAACGTAATGGTGGCATTTCGTACAGCTGCAAAGTCATCGAGGATGTTTTTGATCGAAAGGTTATTGAACTCGGCTTCTGCAATATAATCGTTCTCGTTAAATCCAGCCAAAGGGGTTTGGTCACCACGGCCAATTCTCAGCAGGCGGTAACTCATGATTCTTTCAGTATCTGCCATATGGCCAAGCACTTCTTTGATGCTCCATTTACCAGGGGCATAACGGAAATCACCGTCACCTACCGATATTCCTTCAAATAGTGCAACAGTCTCTGCTAGATTTTCATTCAAAACCGATAATAGGTCACCTTCAGGAACCAGATTAACATAGGGCACATAGTATTCGGGGTACTCACTTGTTTGTGGACGTTGAAACATTTCATTCTCTCCCTTCTAATCTTGCAGCATTATTCACCCTTCACGTTAAAGACATTAGGGGATTCCGCCACTTTATTCATTTTTTCAAAGAAATGCCATACAAGGTGGAACAATATATGGCAAAGGATGGCGGCCGCTAACCCCTCACTCCAATATAACCAGCCACAGAATAATCCTACCATAATATTCATACTATTCGAATAGATTAGGAGCGTTTTTGTGATTTTTACTTTCATTTGGTAAATTGCCGGTAAGTGAACAAGAGCGAAAAGGATAGCAGCAACGAGGTTTCCAATCCCCAATGCAATGAGTTGGTTATCGATAACATGGTTCCCTAGCCAAACGATAAAACTCATTAATCCAAAGCGGAATACCACTTCCTCCACAATCCCTCCATAAAATAGACGAGTAAAGATACCGAGTTGTTTCCTCGAATGTTCCACTTTTACGATTGTTTCCTTATCTACCTTTTTAATAAAATAACCATAGTAATAGGCAACATGAACGAGGGCGCAAACCAAACCAAGCAAAAGACTTGTTTCGTTGATCCCAGCGAAAGAAGGCTTTGTAAAACCAGCTTTGCTATAGAAAAAGACTCCTAAAACCGCAAATGGAACAGCCATGATGAAATGGTTCAACATCCGTACCCAAAATGGTCGGATTTTTTCGTCTGGCAGAAAATCATTGATTAGTTTCTTCTCGCTAAACACCATTAGGATAATTCCTGGAAGAATTAAAGCAACCATAATCAAGATTTCTACAATTCTCATATAAAATCCTCCTTTAAGTTATTCCTCAATTTCGATTCCTTCTTTTTGTAAAAAGAACTTCATCGCCTTGGCAAGCCATTCTTCCTCTTCTTTTGAAAAAGGTAGCGGAATAGTCAATTGTTCTTCTGGCAGATCTGTTTTTGTCATTTGTAAAATCAATGAGGTATCTTCACCCACGATCTCTGAAAACATAGTAAACATATCTTTAATCAATGCTTGAGCCTCTTTGCCCTCATGGTGACTTCCACAAACATTCTTCAAATCTGTTAACAGTGTGGCCCATTTTTTTTCGAGTTCGAGCTGTTCTTCTTGTGGGATATCAAAAATAGCGTCCACTTTTTCCTCAGGGAAAACGTTGTTTAACCATTCCTTGTGATCAGCTTCTAACAAAATACCGTTAATGATGGAAATGAAAATAGAGGAATCAACTGGATTATTTTCTTCCACAATATTAAGGGCGCTGTCCAGCGCTTTTATCATATGATCAATATGAGCCCGTTTTTCCAGCATGGCCTTCTTTTGAAAAAGTAACGATTCTTTGAGGTTCCAATTCTCTGTTTCAATTAAATCCTTAATTTGTTCAAGAGAAAAACCGAGAAATTTCAAGGTTACTATTTTTTGTAAGGTGATAAAATGATCATCTCTGTAAAAGCGTCGTCCTGACGCTGAAACCTCAGGTTTTAGGATGCTGATTTCATCATAATAATGGAGTGTTCTAATCGTCACACCTGTCTTTTTGGCAAACGTCCCAATCGAATATTTTTCCGTCATGTTAGAGCCTCCTTCGTTTTATATCTTAATCATAAAACATCACGTAACGTGAGAATCAATAGTAAAACAAAATAAGATTGGATTATTTTAACACAATACTCTTGTGCATAGACTATCTATGTATTAATATTAGTCATATACATAGAATTTCTATGCATTTATAAAGGGGAGAGCAAATTGTACAAAAAAATTCTTATTAGTTCGGCCGTTTTTGCAGTATTTGCAGGCACAGTATTTTGGTTCCTGATGCAAAGTTTCCCACGTTCCTTTCATCAAAAGTACACAGATAGTACGGATCTACATACCGAAAATATTAATGGTTTTTATTTATTTGATAATATAAATATGGATAATTTTATTAGCATTTATGGAAAACAGATGCATAAAAGTGCTGACAACGACCTTTATAACTACTACGAAGTACAAGATGGTCTTGAAATTGCAACGACTACCAATGGCGGTATTTTACGCTTTAGTGTAGAGAAATCTTCCATTCCAACTTCTAAAGGAATTAATGTAGGGGAATCTATAACGGAGGTGAAAAAGGCTTGTGGAGAGAACTATTATAAACGAACGGAGCAAGGGCTAGACATAATGGGTTTTGTAGATAAAAAATGTCATCAGTCTATCGAATTTTGGTATGATCAAAAAAAGGTTCTTTTTTATCGTTTGGATGACAGTCGGATGCAGTGAAAAATAGCAGCAGGGCTCGGTCAAAAAAAAATTCTAATCAAGAAGGTGTGGAAATGAGCTTAGTAGAAATAATTGTTTTAAATCAAGAAGATGCAAAATACGCTGAAGCCTATGGTGCCGATCGCCTCGAGTTAGTTTCAGCAATCGCTGAAGGCGGTTTGACACCGAGCTATGGAACGATAAAAATGGTCGTCGAGAGTGTAAAGATTCCTGTAATGGTCATGGTTCGTCCTCATAGCAATTCCTTTGTTTACCGTAGGGGTGAATGGGATGCCATCCGTGAGGATATTAAAAAAATTCAAGAGTTAGGTGCGGCGGGTGTCGTGTTTGGGGCGTTAACTGAAAAGCAAGAAGTTGATTTTGACATGCTCGGGATGGTGTTAGAAGAAGCGAAGGGGCTATCGTTAACCTTTCATCGTGCCATTGATCAAACAGATTCTCTGGAAGTATATAGGTCCCTTTGTCAATCTCCATATCATGTTAATAGGGTTTTAACATCGGGAGGGAAGCCGAGAGTACCAGAAGGACTTGATTCATTAACAGGGATGATAGCGGAGTCTGGGAAAACCACTAACTCGCCAATAATCATGCCGGGTTCAGGCCTCTCTTCCAGAAATATAGAATACATTCACCAACAACTCCTGGCCTCCGAATACCATTTTGGCTCGGCCGTTAGAGTTGATGGTGACTTCCGCAAGAAGATAAACGGAGATGAAATCCAGCGGATCAAAAGGATCGTTAACTAATCTGGAATAAACAAATAAAAAAGAGTTGCCACTTTTATTAACCTAAGCAGCAACTCTTAATATTGATTAAACGATTTTATCAAAATGAACGCGTTTGTTAATAACATACATAATCGGCATACCGACCGCCATCACCACGAATTCACCAACTGCTGTCGTTAACCAGGTGAACATGAAAGGCATACCAAATGCCAAATGCAGTTCAATGGCAATCAAGAACATCGTGAACGTGAAAACGAGTGTATTCACGACCATACGCGCCCAAATACCTTTGATAAGTCGTGCGCATGCAATTGTGATTAACAAGGCAATCAATGATTGGCCGACACCGAAGATAAGGTCGTATGCCTTCATCGGCGAGAAGAATAGATTCGTCAAAAATACACCTAAAATGATTCCATAAATGTACTTTTTGTTAAAAACGACCAGATGATTAAACATTTCTGAAACACGGAACTGGATTTGGCTAAAGCCAAATGGAGCAATAACGGCTGATACAGCAATGTACAAAGCGGCCACAATTCCGTTTACGACAATTCCATTCACTTTGTTGTGCTCTTTATCGGTTCCGGCAGTTCGAACAGAACTAGTGCCTGAATTAGCACCAATTGGTTGTGCTAATGTGTTAGTTGTTTTTTCCATATTCATTTCTCCTTAGTTTTTTTACGTGGGAGGTTCTCGAACCACGTTAATATATATTACTTGCAAAATTATATATTAATATAAATACAATCACTAGTCAATGAATGATAAATTTGACTTTAGAAATAAATGATAAAGTGTCGATGTTTGAGCTTATAAATGAGTCTCCAAAATCAAGGAAGTCCCTTAAAATTAATTTAGGTTATGCTGAATTTTCCAAAAGAGAAAACGTTGACAAAAGCTGGGGCTGAAGAGAAAGGGGATGCAGTATGTTACACCATCTTGAAATCTATGTTTCAAACTTAAAAAAATCAATTGAATTTAGGGACTGGTTTTTATCTGAATTAGGATATGAACCATTCCAAAAATGGGATTCAGGCATCAGCTGGAAATATGGTGAAACCTATCTTGTTTTTGTTCAGACAGACGAACGGTTTATGGATATTCCCTACCATCGCAGAAGAGTGGGGCTGAACCATCTTGCCTTTCATGCTGAATCCAAAGAGAAGGTCAATCAAATAACGGCACAATTGAAGGAAAAAGGGATAAATATTCTATATCAAGATAAGCACCCGTTTGCCGGAGGAGATTCACATTATGCCGTATATTTCGAAGATCCTGATAGAATAAAAGTGGAATTAGTAGCACCTGAAAAGAATAACAAAATCTACAATCAAAAAATATAGGAGAATTTAACATGGGAGAAGAAAAAATTTCACGTGCAGCAAATGAGGATTTACCTAGAATCGACAAGCTATTTCAAGATTGTAAAGAGGATCTTCTGAATAAGGAAATTTATCAATGGGACGATCAATATCCGAACAAAGAATATCTTGCCTACACAATTAGCGAAAAAGAAATGTTTATTTTACATAATGAAGATGAAATCTTAGGGGCTATGGTATTAAACGAATGGCAGGTTTCAGAATGGGATGAGATAAGTTGGACGGATAAGGATGGTAAATACTTAATCCTGCATTCTTTCTGTGTGCATCCATCACTCCAAGGAAAGGGATGTGGAGGGGGATTGCTGCAATTTGCCGAAAAAATGGCCAAGGATCAAGGTTATGCAGGAATAAGGCTGGATGCCTTTTCCAAAAATGAAGGGGCATTAAGCTTTTATGAAAATAAAGGATACACGAAAACAGGAGAAGTGTTTTTTTTAACAAAACCTACTGGACATGAAACATACTTTTGTTATGAAAAGTTGGTTTAAGAATTGTCAGCCCCCAGTGAGATAAACACTAAACTACTGGGGGTTGACATCTTTCCAGCTATTAAGAAAGTGCCTTTAAGCCCATCACGCCAATGAGAATCAAAATGACACTAAGAATGCGGCCCACGTTCTTCGATTCCCCAAAAAGATACATGTTAATTAATACTGCCCCTGCGGTACCAATTCCAACCCAAACGGTATAGGCGATACTTACTTGCAGATAGTGAAAGGATGTATATAGAAAAACAAATGAAGTTCCAAAGCCGCCAAGATAAAGGATACCATTTTTTACTGTTTTCCTTTGACTATACAAATTTAGCCCGGCCGCACCAGCGATTTCACTTGCAGCTGCTAAAAACACAAACAACCAGCCCATATTAAGCGGCCTCCTTCATCGTTTGTTTTTCTTCTTTGTTATCAGCGAGGTTTAAACCAATTACACCTAGTACTATAATTGCTATAAACAGAGCCTTTCCTATACTAAAGCTTCCTCCAAAAAGAAAAACATCCATTAGCACTGTCCCGATGGTTCCTACACCTGCAAAAATCGCATAAACAGTCCCGGTTGGAAGACTTTTACACGCTTCAGGTAAGAAGTGGAAATCAATAAATATTATTCCAATGACAATTACCCACTGCCACCATGTATCAGCTGTATTAAATCCATAAACCCAGAACAATTCAAATAAGCAGGTTAACATTACATAAATCCAGGCTTTATTCATTTTATTCACCTCTTGAAGACGCCTGTTTTGCCTCGATATTATTCCCATTTCGAGACCTTCATATTATCCTAGGATACCATATCATTCGAAAAAAGGTTTGAAAAAACTACTTTAGTTGTTTGGAAACATTTATAAGTTGGGAATAAGTGTGATTTATATCACGAACTGCTATCTACTATATCTTTATAATGATTTGAAACAAAGGAAAAATAAAAGTGGATGGTGAGGAAATTGGAATATAATTTTAAATCACTATATAGCGATATCGGTGGACAAGAAACGATTGATAAGCTGGTAAATGCCTTTTATCCGCGTGTGTATGCCAATCCTGAATTGGCTCCTTTATTTGAAGGAGATATGGAAGAAATTAAACGGAAGCAGCGGATGTTCCTGCCGCAATTTTTAGGTGGTCCTGCTCTTTATAGTCAGGAATTTGGACCACCAGCAATGAGAGAGCGGCATCTCCCCTTTGAAGTGACTCCTAGGAGAGCCGAATGCTGGCTTCGCTGCATGAAAGAAGCCTTTCAAGAAATTGGTCTTGATCAAAATCCAGCGGGTCTTGCCTTTTACGATCGTTTAATACAAGTGGCTGGAATAATGGTGAACAGCTCTGATTCCCAATAAGTATCAGTGGAAAATCCTGACCTATAATCTTCGAGGTTGAGGATTTTTTTGTTTCGGAAAAATTAGCAGATATGTTATAGTGTGGTTGTTTATATGTTAGGAGGGCCGCAAATTGAAAAATAATGACAATTGGTGGAAGAAAAGTGTTGTTTATCAAATTTATCCACGGAGCTTCAATGATTCCAATGGCGATGGAATTGGGGATATTCAGGGGATCATTGAAAAACTTGATTATTTAAAATTACTTGGTGTTGATGTGATTTGGTTAAGTCCGGTCTACGATTCACCGAATGATGATAATGGCTATGATATCCGAAATTATCAGAAGATCATGAATGAGTTTGGAACGATGGCAGATTTTGACCAGATGTTGGATGAACTGCATAAACGCGATATGAAGCTTGTCATGGATTTGGTGGTCAACCATACCTCTGATGAACATGAGTGGTTTGTTCAGTCGAAAAAATCAAAAGACAATCCATATCGCGATTATTATTTTTGGCGTGAGGGTAAAGATGGAAAAGAACCGAATAATTGGGGCTCTATATTCAGTGGTTCTGCATGGGAATATGATGAACCATCCAATGAATATTACTTACATTTATTTTCGAAAAAGCAGCCTGACCTAAACTGGGAAAATCCGAAACTTCGGGAAGATGTCTACCAGATGATGAAATACTGGCTAGATAAAGGGATTGACGGCTTCCGGATGGACGTCGTTAATATGATTTCCAAGCAGCCTGGCTTGCCGGATGGTGTACAGAGCGAAGGGCAATTATATGGTGATGGCGGCCAATACTTTATGAATGGCCCAAGAATCCATGAGTTGTTGCAAGAAATGAACCATGAGGTTTTGTCTAACTATCCAATAATGACCGTTGGTGAAATGCCCGGCGCCACCCCAGAGGATGCCATTCTTTACACGGACCCTGACAGAAAAGAAGTCAATATGATTTTCACTTTTGAGCACATGGATTTAGACAGCGCCCCGGGCGGGAAGTGGAATTTAAAACCATTGAATCTAGTCGAGTTGAAAGAAAACTTAACAAAGTGGCAGTCTGCTCTACATAGCAAAGGATGGAACAGCTTGTATTGGAACAATCATGACCAGCCGCGGATTGTTTCCCGTTTTGGTGATGACCAAAAGTATCGTGTTGAATCAGCGAAAATGTTAGCAACCTGCCTTCATTTCATGCAGGGAACACCTTATATTTATCAAGGGGAAGAAATCGGTATGACCAATGTAAAGTTTGACTCCCTTGAGGATTATCGGGATATCGAGACCATCAATATGTATAACGAGCGAATGGCCTTAGGCTACACACATGAGGAAATCATGACCTCGATTTATGCAAAAGGCAGAGACAATGCAAGAACGCCGATGCAATGGGATACTTCTGAGAATGGTGGCTTCACGTCAGGAATTCCCTGGATTAAGGCCAATCCGAAATACAAAGAGATTAATGTGAAAAATGCTTTAAATGATTCACAGTCAATTTTTTATTTTTATCAAAAATTGATTGCCATACGCAAGGAAATGGATATTATCATTGATGGTGATTTTCAGCTATTGTTAAAGGATCATCCGGAAGTGTTTGCTTACGAACGAACGCGGAAGGATGAAAGCCTCATCGTGCTCTGCAACTTTAGCGCAAACGAGTTAGTGATTGAGGATGAGGAACTTGCAAACAAATTTCCTGAATATCATCTCCTCCTTTCCAACTATGAAGCAGGAAAAACAACTAGTTTGCGTCCATATGAGACAGTTGTACTGAAAAAGTAGAAAATACCCTAAAAGCATCAGGAATTCCTGATGCTTTTTATCATTTATAAAGAATTTTTAACCTTGGGCTTCAAGAAATGTCTAGCTCCAGGCGCCGATTGGCGGGCGCTTTGATCTTTTCTAATAAAAAATGTTTGCGCATTCATTATGAAAGTGGTACTATGAATCTATCGATTAGTGCAAACGTTTTCGCTACCGATACATAACGAGAATAGGGGGTATTAGTAGATATTAACTGTAAAGTAAGATGAATTTTTAATGGTAAATAATGATTTATTACAGTTTTTCTGCTATTTTGTGCAAACGATTTCGTTGAAAACTAGAATAAAACAAGATTTTCTAAGATTACGAATGGGTGACCTAGATTTTTAAAAAATTTCTTATTTATACTTTAGTGCAAACGATTGCATTAGAAAAGCCTTACGTAAATCACAATGGGTTGTATTCGGATTTGCTTAGAATATCTAAATCACAATAACACATGATAAATCCATCTATGTTTTCCCACGTTGCACAAGCTATTAGATCACAAAAAATTCTTAATATGGGGGTAAATCATGAATAAGAAAAAATTATTTTCCGGAATTGGCGCCGGTGTTCTTTCCCTAAGTCTCCTTTTAACGGGCTGTGGAAATGCAGATAAAAGCGGCTCCAAAGAAGATTCAAAAGGTAATGTAACAATAGATGTATTCCAATTTAAAGTGGAATTTAAAAAGCAATTTGAAAAAGTAGCGAAAGAATATGAAAAAGAACACAAAGGTGTAAATATCAACATTACGACTGTTGGCGGCGGTGAAGATTACGGTGCAGCCCTAAAATCAAAATTTGCGTCAGGTAAAGAACCAGCCATCTACAATATCGGTGGACCGCAAGACGTAAAAGATTGGCAAAAAAAATTAGCTGACCTATCTGATACAGAAGCTTCAAAAGCAGCATTAAAAGGAACACTTGATGGCGTAACGAAAGATGGAAAAGTACTAGGATTGCCTTACAACCAAGAAGGTTATGGCTTCATTTATAACAAGGATGTTTTTAAAAAAGCAGGTATTGATCCAAAATCAATCAAGAGCTTTGCAGATCTTGAAAAGGCTGTAAAAACGTTAGATTCGAAGAAAAAAGACCTTGGTCTTGAAGCAGTATTTGCTCTACCTGGTAAAGAAACTTGGGTAACTGGCTTACACTTATCAAACACGTTCCTTGCACCAGAATTTGATAACAATGTGTTAAACGCATTTAACGCGAAAAAGGTTGATTTCAAATACGGTGATGCGTTCAAAAAAGTACTTGACCTACAAAACGATTATTCCGTGCAGCCGACTGTAAGTCTTGACTACTCTAAACAAGTTGAAGAATTATTCTCGCTTCAAAAGGTAGCAATGATTCAACAAGGTAACTGGGTATATGGTTCAATCGCAGGTATTGATCAAAAATTTGCTGATAACGGCATCGGCATTTTACCAATCCCTGTTGAAGGATATAAAGAAGATGCAATTCCGGTTGGAATCCCAATGTACTGGGGCGTAAACAGTAATAAAGATGAAAAAACTGTTGCTGAAGCGAAAAAATTCTTAGACTGGTTATACACTTCTGATAAAGGTAAAGAAACAGTAATTAATGATTTTAAATTTATTCCTGCCTATGATGGATATGATGCATCAAAAATCAGTGACCCGCTTTCTAAAGAAATTTATCAGTATGCACAAGATGGTAAGACAATTGGCTGGGCATTCATGGGTTATCCAACTAACTGGGGACAAAATGAGCTCGGAGTTCAAATTCAAAAATATTTGAGCAAAGAAGCTAAATGGGAAGATGTCGTAAAAACTACTCAAGCAGCTTGGGAGAAATCAAGAAATAAATAATACCCTCTGAACACAGATAATGGGTCCTACTTGTAAAAGTGAGGACCCATTATAAATTAGTAGAGAGGCAAGGGGCTGGTTCATAAGACGGCACTCTTGGTTTAACGCATTTCTTATCACTCAGCCCCTTTTCTTTCATATTATTTACAAACTTAAGAATTACATTGGAGGTTTTTACCATGATGCGTACTCGGGATTTATCCTACTGGTTGTTCTTAGCCCCAGTTCTTTTAGCATTGTCCATGGTGGTTATTATTCCGCTGGTATTTGGGATTTATTATTCATTCACAAACTGGAACGGAATTGAAGTGGGTGGATTTATCGGCTTTGAAAATTACCTTAATGTCTTTAAGGATAAGGAATTTTTAGACTCACTATGGTTCACGGTTAAATTTTCAGTTGTTTCTATTATTTTCATTAATTTCTTTGGCCTTGCATTAGCCCTTATCGTTACATCAAAAATTAAAACAAGTAAATTCCTCAGAACCATCTTTTTTATGCCAAACCTAATTGGCGGCCTTATTTTAGGCTTTATCTGGCAGTTTATATTTATCAAAGTATTTGCCGGGGTGGGAAATTTATTTGGCATTGAAAGTTTAGATGGCTGGCTCTCCACAACGCAAACAGGCTTTTGGGGCTTAGTGATCCTAATGAGCTGGCAAATGGCCGGATATATTATGGTCATTTACATTGCATACTTAGAAGGAGTACCAACTGAACTTATTGAAGCAGCTGAAATTGACGGCGCTAGCCCATTCCAGCGTCTTCGCTACATCGTGTTTCCACTTGTAGCTCCTGCTTTTACCGTTAGTATGTTTTTAACCTTATCAAATACCTTTAAGCTCTACGACCAAAACCTATCACTAACAGCAGGGGGACCATTCAATTCCACACAAATGGTGGCGATGGAAATTTTCAAAACGGCCTTTGGTGAAAGTGAAATGGCTTATGCTCAGGCAAAAGGAGTAATCTTCTTTATCATTGTTGCAGCGATTTCGTTAACGCAAGTGTACATCAATAAGAAAAGGGAGGTAGAAATGTAATGGGACGAAAATATAAATGGCCGTTGGAGATTATCGGTGTGGTATTAGGTCTCATATGGCTCTCTCCTTTTTATTTAATGATTGTGAATTCGTTTAAATCGAAAAAGGAAATTTTTGCAGATACATTAAAGCTCCCTGAAGCATTCAATTTTGATAACTACATTGAAGCCTTTAACGAACTGGATTTTTTAAAGACATTCTTAAACTCAGTCATTATTACCGTTGTAAGTGTTGTGGTTATTATCGTGTTTTCTTCAATGGCAGCCTACGCACTTTCAAGAAATAAAAGCAAAATGAGTACGATTGTCTTCTTTATGTTTGTGGCAGCGATGCTGATTCCGTTTCAATCGGTCATGATTCCGCTCGTCACGATTTTTGGGAAAGTTGAATTGTTAAATCGTGTGGGGATCATTTTTATGTATTTAGGATTCGGCGCAAGTCTGTCGATCTTTTTGTACCATGGTACCTTAAGCGGAATTCCAAAGTCATTGGATGAAGCTGCGACAATTGATGGCGCCAATCGTTTTCAAATATTTTGGTATGTCATCTTCCCAATGTTAAAGCCAATTACGGTAACGGTTGCGATTCTAAATACGATTTGGATCTGGAATGACTACTTACTCCCATCTCTTGTTATTAACCAAGAGGGTATGGAAACGATTCCGTTAAAAATGTTCTTCTTCTTTGGTGAGTATACGAAGCAATGGCATTTAGCATTGGCAGGCCTAACGATTGCGATTATTCCAGTCATTATTGCTTACTTCTTTGCACAGAGGGAAATTATCAAAGGAATTTCCGAGGGTGCTGTTAAATAAGAAACGATCTTTTATATAATGTTAAAAAAAGGAACTTTGAGAATTAGGGGGAAGTAATGGTGGTAACAATTAAAGATGTGGCAAGGGAAGCGAATGTAGCACCTTCGACGGTTTCACGGGTTATTGCCAATAATCCTCGAATCAGTGAAAAAACAAAGAAACGTGTAAAAGAGGTAATGAATCAGTTAGGGTATTATCCTAATTTACAAGCACGTAGCTTAGTTGCCAAAAGCACTCAAACCATCGGAGTGATTATGCCAAATTCGGCCTACCATGCCTTTCGAAATCCATTCTTCCCTGAAGTTTTAAGAGGAATTAGTATGAATGCCCATGAAAGCAAGTACGGGATTTATCTCTCAACTGGTTCCACAGAGGAGGAAATTCATGAAGAAGTACTTTCCATGGTAAATGGGCGGCGCGTTGATGGGATTGTACTTCTGTACTCACGGGTAAATGATCGAACAATGAATTATCTTGAGGAATCTGGATTTCCTTTTACCGTAGTCGGAAGGCCGAGTATGAATGAAGAAAGAATTACTTATGTTGATAATGATAATATTTTTATTACTAAACAAGTAACCAATTATCTCATCGAGCTTGGTCATAAGAATATAGCCTTTGTGGGCGGTAATCTCGATTTTGTTGTAACCATTGACCGTTTAAATGGCTACAACATGGCCTTAAAGGAAGCTGGACTTCCGGTCACAGATGCGTATTTTGTCCATGAAAAATTTGTCAACGAAAAAGGAAAGGATGCCATCCGCACCTTAGTAGAATTAGAGGTCCCACCAACCGCGCTTGTCACACAGGATGATTTAATGGCATATGAAATTATTAGTCATTTAGAGAAGTTAAATATAAAAGTACCTGACGATATTTCCATCGTCAGCTTCAATAACCTTTCGTTATCGGAGCATTCAAAGCCTCCATTAACTTCAGTGGATATCGGTACCTTTCAATTAGGCCATGTAGCAACAAAATGTTTGATTGAAAAAATTGAAAATCCAGAGACATTACCCATACGAATCACGATTCCTACAAGGCTGATAGAACGGAAATCATGTGCTGTTAAAAAATAACCTTTGGATGGAATGTGAAGAATCAACATAAAAAGAATTAGTGAGGATTTAACATGAATAAATTATGGTGGAAAGAAGCAGTTGCCTATCAGATCTATCCCCGTAGCTTTATGGATTCCAATGGGGATGGAATTGGTGATATACCGGGAATAATCGCTAAACTCGATTATTTAAAGGATTTAGGAATTGATGTCATTTGGATCAGCCCAATGTATCAGTCACCCAATGATGATAATGGCTATGATATAAGCGATTATCAGGAAATTATGGCTGAGTTCGGGACAATGGCCGATTTTGATTTGCTGTTAAAAGAAACACATCAACGCGGAATGAAATTGATTTTGGATTTAGTTATCAACCATACAAGTGATGAGCATCCATGGTTTATCGAATCCCGCACCTCGAAAAACAATCCTAAGCGGGATTGGTACATTTGGCGGGATGGTAAGGAACAAAAAGAACCTAATAACTGGGAAAGTATCTTCGGCGACTCTGCATGGAAATTCGACGAACAAACTGGACAATATTTCATGCATATCTTTTCAAAAAAGCAGCCTGACCTTAATTGGGAAAATGAAGAAGTTCGGAAGGCGCTTTATGAAATGGTTAACTGGTGGCTTGATAAAGGGATAGACGGTTTCCGCGTGGATGCGATCAGCCACATCAAGAAGGAAGCAGGTCTTAGGGATATGCCGAATCCTGAAGGGCTGCCATTTGTTTCATGCTTTGAAAAAATGATGAATGTCGATGGAATTCATACGTTTTTACAAGAGTTAAAGGACGTGACGTTTTCTAAATATGACATTATGACCGTAGGCGAAGCGAACGGAGTTACGGTTGATAATGTAGGTGATGTGGAGCAATGGGTCGGTGAAAGTTCAGGAAAGTTCAATATGGTCTTTCAATTTGAGCATCTTGCTCTTTGGGATGCTGAAACGAAAAAAGAACTAGATATTGTCGAGTTAAAGGATGTTCTATCCCGCTGGCAAAAAGGGTTAGAAGGTAAGGGATGGAATGCCTTATTTATCGAAAACCATGATAAAGCACGTATAGTTTCCACATGGGGAAATGATCAGGAGTACTGGCGTGAAAGTGCTACAGCGTTTGCGGCAATGTATTTTCTTATGCAAGGGACACCGTTTATATATCAAGGTCAAGAAATTGGCATGACCAATGTTCAATTTGACTCGATTGATGATTATGATGATGTTTCGGCGAAAAATATGTACCGTTTAAAACGAGCGAACGGGGTTCCACACGAGGAAATTATGGAAATCATCTGGGGGTCAGGACGTGATAATTCACGTACGCCAATGCAGTGGGCGGATGAAGAGAATGCGGGCTTTAGCAGTGGAACACCTTGGTTGAAGGTGAATCCGAATTACAAGAATATCAATGTCGAAGGACAGTTAAAAGACGCTGACTCGATTTTAAATTTTTACAAAAAAATGATTCGCTTGAAGAAAGAGAATGCCGTGTTTACTTACGGAACCTATGATTTGATCCTTAAAGAGGATCCGCAAATCTATGCCTATACCCGGACATCAAATGAGGAAAAGGTAATTGTCATCACAAACCTTTCTCCAGAGCTGGCAGAAATCACGGATGTTTCCTTAGAATATCAGAAATTGTTGTTGAATAACTATGTAGTTTCTGAACATGATCCCCTTCAACAGCTTTCATTGAAGCCGTACGAGACTAGAGTATATCTTGTTTAGTGATAATTAAAAAAAGACGATTCGGAAGCCGAATCGTCTTTTTGCAGAGTGTTTAAGCCATAGCCTTTGAATTTTTCTTGCCTTCACGATTGTTGATGAACTTTCTAATGAAAGGTACAACCCATCTGTCTAACCCGATTCTTCCAGCGTTATAGCCAGCAGTCAAGATGATGAAGCCAAGGAAAATATCTGTTGGGTTATGAGATACTGTACCTGCTAGGAAGAAAGCGAAGTTCATCACTAAACCAAAGAACATAGCTGCTGTCGTTAAACAGCCCAAGAGAAGTCCTACGCCTATTAATGTTTCACCCCAAGGAACGATGAAGTTAAAAAAGTCAACGTTCGGAAGAGCAAAGTTTTTCAAAAATTCAACATACCAGCCGTAAACCATTGCACCGTCCGGCCCTTTAACTGGGTTTGCTGTTACACCTTTTAAAAACCCTGCAGCATCAAAGCCGCCAGTTATTTTGTGTAAACCTGCTGTGAACCAAGAATATCCGAGGTATAAACGTATGACTGTTAGGAGGACGGCAGAGATTTTATTCTCTCTTAAAAATTTGTTAAACATCATTCATTCCGCCTTTCATATTTTAATTATTTCTTTCTAATACCAATATATAGCATTCTAATATAAAAAACATGAATATAGTGAAAAGTTCAAAATTTGTTCGAAGTTTTTCGACAAATATATGAACAGCCTGAAAATGAATCTATGTAAAGTGTTGTGAAGATAATAGGAAGTTAATCATTAAGAACGCCTTCCCAAAATTAATCGTAGAATAGACACAAAATAAGTAATCGCTTCCAATCGATTCAAACCTATGGTTGTTAAAAAAATGGATTTTTGTTATTTTATAGATAAATCCAACTTTTTATTTATTATCTTGCTTCACCAAAAGCAACAGTATAAGGGAGAAAACAAACATGGGGACCACTAAAATAATAAACAGTAAACTTACGTGGATACTCATCTTTAGTTTGATTATCTTTACAGAGCTGCTAGATGTGGTTATCACTAATTTTTTCCCAGACCTTAAACTCTTAAAGTATGCTTCTATTATTGTTCTAATTGGAATTCTTCCATTTTTTATTAGCACAATAAACGTGATAATGAAAATGGATGAAGAGCTTCAAGTGAACAAACTAAAATTGAAGAATATTTTTGATACTCTTGATGTCGCTATTTGGTCCCATGATTTAAAATCAGATACGCTCTTAATTACTCCTGGGATTGAAAAATTGTATGGATATTCATATATTGATTTTTATAAAGATCTTGAGCTTTGGAAAAAAGTGATCTATCCAGATGATTTACATGTCTTATCTAATAGAGAAAAGAAATTAGCTGCCGGGGAAACCGTTACAAGTGAATACCGGATAATCCGTCCTGATGGGGAAGTCCGATGGATCCAGGACAGAGGTTTTCCAATGTTGGATAAAAACGGAAAATTCGTAGATTTTAATAGTGTCTTGTTTGATATTACTGATCGCAAGGAAAGTGAAGACCGATACCGTAGTTTAGTAGAAATGTCACCTGATATTATTGCTGTAATAGGCAGTAAAAAAGTGGAATATATGAATGAAGCCGGATGGAGATTAGTTGGGGCATCAAGCCCTGATGAAGTAATTGGTGAGTCTGCTTTGAAATTTGCTTCATCACACATTATTAAGACTATTAGAAAGAAAGTAGGCCGGATTGATCGCGGAGAACTAGAAAGGGTAAGAGTTGAATTTCAGGTGAAACGGCTCGATGGAGAACCCATTGATGTGGAAATGACCACTACGCCCATCCTTTATGAGGGCAGATTAGCCGTTCAAGTAGTCGGCAGGGATATTACTGAGCGAAAGAAAGCTGAGAAAACGATTCAACATATGGCGTTTTATGATACGTTGACAGGTTTGCCCAATCGAAATAGGTTTAGGCACTATCTTAATACCGTTCTAAGCAACCACGAAGATAAAATTCTAGCTGTCTTATTTTTAGATTTGGATCGTTTTAAAATTATTAATGATACGAAAGGGCATACGGTTGGGGATTTCATTCTCCAAAAGGTTGCCCATCGATTAGAAATGGCCGTTCAAAATGAAGGGTTTATCTCAAGGCAGGGCGGGGACGAGTTTATTATTTTGCTAGAGGATATAGATAAGGAAAAGGTCACCGAGGTGGCAAGGCGAATCCTGAATGAATTCTCTCATTCGCTTGAAGTGAATAACCAGGAGTTTTATGTCACTCCAAGTATTGGAATCAGCATGTACCCAACTGATGGTACTGACGAGGAAACCTTAATAAAAAATGCTGATACGGCTATGTACCTTGCCAAAGAAAGAGGGAATAACTTTTGCTTCTATTCCTCCAATTTGAATGGGATATCAATCCGAAAAATGGAACTGGAAAATGGCTTAAGAAAGGCATTAGAGCAGGGCCAATTGATGCTTTATTATCAGCCACAAGTGTCAATACTAACAAGAGAAATTGTTGGAATAGAGGCCTTAATTCGCTGGCACCATCCGGAACATGGCTTCATTGCTCCTTCTGAATTTATTCCATTAGTAGAGGAAACTGGACTGATTGTCCCAATCGGAAAATGGGTGGTAACAGAAGCTTGCAAACAAAGAAAGGCTTGGGAGAATGCTGGTTACCGTGACTTCCCAATCGCTGTTAATGTTTCAGTCCGTCAATTTGAGGATGAACAATTCATTGAATATATTTTAGAAGTTTTGGATGAAACTGGCCTGGCAGCAAACCAGCTGGAGCTGGAGATTACCGAAAGTATTATGCAGAACCCTGAGAATTCCATGATTATCTTAAATCAATTGAAAGATCTGGGCGTGCTGCTTTCTATTGATGATTTTGGAACCGGTTATTCTTCTTTAAGTTATTTAAAGCATCTCCCGATTGATAAAATCAAAATCGATAAATCATTTGTGGATGATATTCTCTATGATGCAAATCAAGGTGTCATGGTGAAAACGATTATTGATATGGGCTTGAATTTGAATTTTACTGTGATCGCTGAGGGAATCGAAACAGATGAGCAGCTTTCTTTTTTAAAGAAGAATGGGTGCAGGATTGGTCAGGGGTATTTATTTAGTAAACCGATTCCAACTGAGCAAATGGACGAGTTTCTTTTATATACGAATAGAAAAAGTGGTATCCCGATTTAATCAGGATACCACTTATCTGTGTTATGCGAGTATCTGCACTTTCCTTGAGTGCTCCCACGGCTTCATGAGCCAGCGTCTTAAGGCGAAGCAGCCGCGTAGCCATTCATCGGCCCCTTGGGCGAGCCAAATGCCTAATAGTCCAAACCCATAGTGAACCCCAAGCAGATAGCTAAGGGCAACTGCAATCCCCCACATCGATATCATTCCTATAATGACAGGAAACCGGACATCACCTGCAGACTTGAGTGAACTCATCAAGACGATATTCATAGCCCTGCCTGGTTCAACAAAGACAATTGCCCATAATACAGGCAGACCAATGGTAATGATGCTAGGGTCTTTTGTAAAAGTCTCCAAAATGGGCGAACCAATCAAAGCGATAACTAATGATGTAAGTGACGATGCAATCATGGCAATTTTTAAGGTGCGAATCCCGCGCTTTAGTGCCCGTTGAAACTGTCTGCCGCCAATGTACCGTGCTACAAGCAGCTGCGTTCCTTGAGCAATCGCCAAAGTGAATAAAAAGCAAAGCATATTAATATTTAATATATAGACACGTGCTGCAAGGGAAGCCGTACCCATCGAGACTACAAAACTAGTAATCACGAGCTGAGATAATTGATAGGAAAGATTTTCGCCTGCGGATGGGATCCCGATGGAAAGCAATCCCTTGATATCCTCTTTTTTTGCCTTAAAAATATCTTTTATTGTCAGCTTTAATGAAAGTCTGGTATACACCAAATAGATTAATGCACATACAGCATATGCACGTGCAATAACAATTGCCCACGAAACTCCGGCTACACCTGTAATCGGCAAGCCGAAAATCCCCGAAATGGCGATGATATTTCCGCCAACACTGATTAGGTCCATAACCACTGTCACAACCATTGATTCCTTCGTGTACCCATGACTGCGCAGGACAGCACTTAACGCAAGTGAAATCGATTCAAAAAAAAGGGAAATACCGCAAATACGGACAAATGTTAGACCGTATTCGAATACTTTTCCTTGAATGTCGAATAAACGTAAAAGCTGTTCTCCAAAGAGGAAAACGGTAACGGATACGGCAATTCCAAACCAAACATTCAAGCCGAATACAGAGCGGGATAATTGCCTTCCCTTTTTCAGTTGTCCTGCTCCTAGACTTTGACTGATCAAGACGGTTGCTCCAATCGAGGTTACCGTGAAAACTAAGATAAAAATATTCAATAGCTGATTCGCAACACCTACTCCTGCTGCGGCGGCATCCGAGTAATGACTTAACATAAATGTCGCAATAATGCCCATGCCCATATGAAGAGCCAGTTCAATAAAGAGCGGCCAAGAGATACTAAAAAGGGATTGTTCTGAATATGTGTTAGCTTTTTCTTCCAATGATGATACTCCTTTACCCTTTTAACTTATTAAAATTATAAATTCCATTTTACACCTAAATGAACAAGAAAAAAATAGAAAAATTATCGCCACTCTCTTTAGTGGAAATGGGATTGATACATAGCAACTCTCCTTCTAAAATAAAAAGAAAAGCACTGAAATCCAGCGCTTTTCTTTTTAATAGATTCGGATGTTTCCACTAGAGACATCTAGCTCAATTTTATACTTACCGGAGCCATGTGTACCTTTGATGGATTTCTTGTTCAGGTCCTTCGTTGTTAATGGAAAGTCGCATGAAATATTGCCGCTGCTTACATCACCGTTTAAAGTGAAATCAGCATTGTTAGGTAAGTCAAGTCCAACGTTGCCAGAGCTTACATCCATTTGTATGGAATCGATTAACTTATCTAGTTGAATATTCAGCCTGCCGGATGATACATCCGCTCTTATTGCCCCAATATAATGCTTGATATCAAGGTTGCCAGAGGCAATATTAATAGAGCCTGTTTTCGATTTTAATGAATCAATTTCCACATTTCCTGATCCGCCATCATGCCCAAACTGCTTCACATTCAGGTTTTTGAGATTCATGTTGCCAGATCCGATATTTACCGTTAATTCATCTAAGTTTACCGGCTTGTTTTTTGACTCCCCGGAAAAATCCAAATTCCCTGAGCCTAAATCGATGGACATGCTGCGGTCATAATTTTTAGGAATGTAGATCTTCAGCTTACTCTTATCGGAGAAGGAGCCCCAGTCGAACCAATTAAACCCCTTGCTTTTTAGCGTAACCTCTACTGTATCTCCATTCTCCTTAACCGTTAGCTTTCGTTTTCCAGTATAAACAGCTTTCAAATCTTTCCGATCTTCGGGAATTATCGTTGTACTTCCACTCGAAATATCAATATTAATCATGCTGATACCATTTGAAATAGCAGCATGCCCGTTTTTGTTGCTATTGTCGCTAAATACATTAAAATGAACGGACTGATTAAACACAATATATAAGCCGGTAATCACCAATAAAAGTATCAAAATTCTTTTCAATTTTTCCATCCCCTTTGCTTCCTTAATCCTTCTATATATAGGATAAGAATTCCTCTCGCATTCCTCTATGTACCGGGGATTTATTTTTCGCTACGACTTGAGGCGTATTTTTTTAACTTTCAATGCTAATTGGGATTTCCACGCAATAATTATTTTCGGAAGCGTCCCATTACTTCTAACGTTTGGGTGATGTTGACAAAAGCATTCGGATCAATCCCCCTAATGGTATGCTTTGTTTCATTAAGTTCAAATTTCGTGATGACAGTTGTTAATACCTTTTTAGGTTTGTGGGTATATGCCCCTTCTGCATCCGTGACCGTAACTCCACGGACATGCAGGTGGATTAAAGCTTCACAAAGTTCTTCATACTTTTCCGTCACTATCGTTAAGGTTAATTTGTTCTGAGTGGTATACACCATATCAACTGCACGGCCGGCAACATAAATAGCAATAATCGTATATAATGTGATATTCCATCCGAAAATTACACCAGAAATACCCACCACCAAAAGATTCATACAAGTATTTAAAAATCCAACCTGCATATTCTTTTTCTTTGAAAGAGTAAGACTGATGATATCGGTTCCGCCAGTCGAACCGCCAAACCGAATCAAAATGCCAACAGCTATCCCATACAAGGCACCGCCAATGATAGAGGATAGAAGAATATCATGACTGATGGGATGAACCGGGATAAACTTCATACTTAGCGATAAAACAACTACAGCATAAATGGTTAACAAGATAAATCTTTTTCCCAAGTATTTAAGACCTAAAACAAATAAGGGAATATTAATGACGAGAATAATCCAGCCTGTATTGATATGGATAAAATGATGAATAAAGAAGGCAATCCCAGTTACTCCGCCCGAAGCCAATTTATGTGGGATTAGAAAGGTATTAAAGGCAAAGCCGAAAAGTAATGCACAAGCTCCAGTGACAATGATTTGAAAGACTAAACGTAACAAAATAAACACCTCAATGATTTTTTTCTCATGGAAGATTTTATGCCTTTTGTTAGCTTTAGTCAATTCAGTTTGTCTTAGTAATAATACTTTGAAAAGAAAGTTAAATGGAAAAATTCCTCGCCAATTGCCCTGTAATCCGCTACAATAACTTCAATCGAATACAACGTTCAAAAAACTCAACGGTTTTTTTTCGATTTTCGAAAGACATATCCTCCAATGGGGCTGTTATCGCTGTAACTTTTTTCCAGCCGAAGTGGCTGTTCCTGTAGTTGTAGGCAAGCTTTTCCAACAAGTACTCGCCTCATTGAATGGACATTTTCTTGATAGGTATTATAATAGAAAGTTGGAAAAACAAGAATCTTTTGCTTTATAGAGAAAGAAGGGGTTTCAAAATATGGTTGATTTCACAAAAAAAGAGGGCGGCTTTCTAGCAGGAGTCCAGGGCGTTCAGTGGGCTGTCTTTATGTTGATAAACATTATTGCCGTTCCTGTAGTGGTAGGTGCTGCCTTCCATATGTCACCTGCTGACATTTCAACCTTTATGGAAAGAATGCTATTTGTCAGCGGTGCGGCCACATTGATTCAAATTTTCTTTGGCCACCGTCTGCCTGTCGTCGAAGGAGCAGCAGGTATGTGGTGGGCCATCTTTATCCTGCTTGGAACGATGAGTGCTCCGGGAGATCAGGGTCCTTTGCTACAGCAATTAGAAATGGGCCTGATCATTGCCGGGATATTCTTAGCCGTCTTAGGATTTTTACCGATCATTGAAAAGGTGCGCAATTTATTTACACCAATTGTGACTGGCGTATATTTAATCTTACTCGTTAGTCAGTTGAGCGGTTCTTTTTTTAAAAGTATCCTCGGAATAACCGCAACAGGCCAGTTAAGTGGGAAAATTGCCTTTATTTGTTTCATTGAAATTATAATTATTTTAACGATTTCCCTCAAAGCAAGCGGTATTTTAAAAAGCATGGGGCCACTAATTGGGATTGTTGTCGGTTGGATGTTGTTTCATTTATTTGGATTGATTCATCAGGGTAAAGTATATGAGCCGTCCAGTTGGTTCGCATTACCAAAGCTACTTGACTGGGGGATGCCTCAATTTGATTTAGGGATTGTCCTGACGTCGATTATTACTTCTGTTGTGCTGATTTCAAATGTGATTGCCAGCATTTTAGTCGTGGGGATTGCCTTAGAAAAAGAAGTGAAGCCTAAACAGTATCAAAAGGGGATTTTCGGCAATGGGGTTAACTTATTTGTTTCTGGAATCTTTTCCGTTGTTGGAGTTGTGCCTTTATCGGTTTCGGCTGGATTTATTAGCACAACGGGAATAAAAAGGATGCGCCCGCTGATTATCGGGGCAGTATTGATTATGGCCGCCGGGTTTTTCCCGTATATCGGTGGATTTTTATCGACCCTGCCATTAGAAGTTGCTTACGCCTCTTTATTTATTCCTTTTTCACAAATGATGGGTTTTGGTATTCGCGATCTTATGGGGCAGGAGCCGTCCGCACGAAATCTATTAGTCATCGGCCTTTCTCTTATGGTAGGAATCGGCATGATGTTCTTGCCTCCTGAAAGCTTTGGAAGTGTCGCACCGTGGCTGCGGAACATCGTTTCCAATGGCTTGCTCGTAGGGCTGATTTTATGTCTATTGCTCGAACATGTGATTTTTCGAGAAAAGAAGGATGCAGTAGGTATAAATTAATAGGTAAAGATCCCTTCGCCATTATGGTGAGGGAAATTTTTTTAACCAAAATTTATATTCATAAATATGAACGAATAGTGCTCCACGGAAGACTTCGTTCGTATTTCCATTGTGGATGAATCTTTTCATTAAAACTACGTTCTGTCTTCGCTAGTCGGTCAGTTTTCTTAATGAAATTTTTCTAGATATATTCTTTGAGATATAATGGAATTAACTTTAAAAATCAGATTGAAATGGGTGATTCGAATGGGAAAGCTTTTTGTCGATAAAACGATTGAAATCAATGCTCCGGTGGGACAAGTGTGGGCTGCTTTGACAAAGACGGAACATACAAATCAATGGGCGCTTGAGTTTTCAAGTGGTGGCCCAGAGTTCCATATCGAATCAACATGGGAACTTAGCAGTCCGGTTCTTTGGAAGGGCCAAGACGGCATGGTCATTGTCGAAGGGAATGTAACGGCTGTTGAGCAGAACAAATTACTGCGCTTTACCGTCTTTGATGTTCGAAGTGAGGAAAAAGCGCTAGTGACTGATGAAGACGGTATTACTTTTGAGTTGTCAGAGGAAAATGGTAAAACGTCCCTTCATATTTTACAAGGGGATTTCTCAGTGATGACCGATGGTGAGAAATATAGAAATGCAAGTGCTGAGATTTGGGACAAGGTGCTGCCGAAGGTAAAAAAGATAGCGGAACAAAACTAACTCATATTTTTATGAAAAAATTAATTACTTCTTGGGCTAGGTAAATGATGCACCTAGCTCTTTTTATTGTGTTAAACTTTTTAAAAAAAGGAGAAGGCTCTAAATGAATATAATTGACTTACATTGTGATGGATTGATGAAACTTCAAGAAGCTAAAGGTGCTTTACGATTTGCGGATGCGCCAGAACTCCAGACGAATAAAACAAGATTACAGCTTGGGCAAGTCAAGGTACAATGTTTTGCCATTTTTATTGAACCAGAAATTAAGGGCGATCAGAAATTTCAGGTTGCCCTCGAACAAATCGATTATTTTTATAAGGAAGTGCTTGGGAAAAATCCAGATATGGTCCATTTGAAGGGGTGGGCAGATTTTGATCAGTTAAAGCTTGGACAAATTGGTGCGCTGCTAACACTTGAAGGTGTGGATGCGATCGGCAATGATTTAACAAAGTTACATATTCTTTATCAGTTGGGTGTTCGCTCCGTTGGTCTGACCTGGAATTATGCAAATCTAGCCGCAGATGGGGCTGAGGAACCACGCGGCGGGGGTCTGACACGGTTTGGAAAAGAAATTGTTGCCTTTAATAACGAACATCAAATCCTAACAGATGTGTCGCATTTAAGTGACAAAGGGATTTGGGAGGTTATTGAATTAGCCAAGTATCCGATTGCCAGTCATTCCAATGCAAGAGCGCTTTGTAATCATCCGCGAAATTTAACGGATGAACAAGCTGTAGCGATGTTTAACCAGGGCGGTTTGATTCATGTTGTTTACCATCCTCCGTTTGTAAAAGAATCTGGTGAGGTGACAATCCCTGATCTAGTAAAGCATATCGATCATTTCTGTTCATTAGGCGGTGTGAGGCAAATTGGTTTAGGTTCGGACTTCGATGGAATTTCGACCTTTATCACGGATTTAGAAGATGCATCTAAGAGTCAAAATCTCATAAATGAACTGTTAAAACACTTTAAAGAAGAAGAGGTAAGGGGTTTTGCCAATCAAAACTTCCTAGACCATCGGCCGGGGCTAGGAAGATGAAAGCTAGAGAAAAAGGAATCACTGTTGGCAAGCTGCCAACGGGTGTGAAAAACTGTATTACAGACGTCGAGGGTGTTAAGGTTGGTCATGTGACACTGGATTTACCTCTAGATGAATTTGGTAATGATTATGCCTGTACAGGTGTAACGGCGATTTTGCCACATGGAGGGAATTTGTTTAATGAAAAAGTAACTGCAGCGAGTCATGTCATTAACGGATTTGGGAAGACGACCGGCCTTGTGCAGCTAAATGAATTAGGTGTGCTCGAATCTCCGATTATGTTGACGAATACATTTGCAGTGCCTGCTGTGACCCAAGGGACACTTGAGTACATGCTTGGGGAAAATCCAGAAATCGGCGATACCACTGGGACCATCAATATTGTTGTTGGGGAATGCAACGACAGCTATTTAAATTCAATTCGACTGTTCCCAGTTAAACCGGAACACGCGAAAGAGGCAATTATGAAGGCTTCCGGTCATCAAGCAAGGGAAGGGGCTGTTGGTGCCGGTAAGGGAATGATTTGCTTTGGTTATAAGGGTGGAATTGGTTCTTCATCACGGGTTGTTGAAGATTTCACCGTTGGCTGTTTAGTTCTTAGTAATTTTGGTAAAATAGAGGAATTTCGGGCTTTTCAATATGATGGTAAGAACGGATTTTCCGAAACTGCCGATGGTTCGATTATTATCGTGCTGGCAACTAACGCCCCGTTAAGTGACCGTCAGTTGCAGCGGGTTGCGAAACGCTGCGGAATTGGACTTGGCAGAGTAGGCAGTCATTTTAGCCATGGCAGCGGTGATATTGTCATAGCATTTTCAACCGCAGAGAAAATTTCCCACTTTGCTGAGGAATTGACGGAAACGCGGATACAGATTCGAGAAGATTCTCTGGTTATGAACCAACTTTTTACCGCGGCAGCAGAGGCGGTTGAAGAAGCAATCTTAAATTCACTTTCACAAGCAGGCACCACAAAGGGCAGAGCAGGACGAGTTGTAAATCATCTTAACTTTTTGAAAGAGGAATAGAAACACTGTACTTTACAATAAAAGAGAAAGCAGAATTCCACAATTTTTCTCTAAAAGGTCTTACTATATTCAGCTTATCAACGAATTTAAAGGATATATCAGCGAATATGTTACTTTTATCAGCGGATTGAAGGGTAATTGTCAGATCGTCCTTAAAGTTCAATAAAAGTAACAATCTATGAAAAAAGAGCCTTAAGATAAAACATAACCCTGATAAAATTAGCTATAATAGGCTCTAAAAAGATAGTAGTAGGAGTGATGAAATAAGTGTATTTAACAGTAGAGGAAACGGCAGATTATTTATCGGTATCTGTACCATACGTGGAGAGTTTAATTTTACAAGGAAAAATACGAGTTTTACGTGACAGTGAAGGTGAAGTTTTGATCTACAAGGATCAATTCAAGACACATTTTGAACAGCTTAAGAAATATAAAAACTTAGTGGAAGAATTGGCGAATGAACCAATTCCTGAAGATAAAGATATTAAAGATGAAGATTAAGGTTTTATTTGCCAGGAGGATTAGAAAACTTTGGGGAAAAAAACTATCATGAGCCTCAACTCCCAACCCAACCATGGAAATAAATTTAGAGAACAAGCCGTAGTCACCTAATAAAGGCGGTGAGAGCAGAGCTAGACTTCACATCTTTCGTCTAGTG
>NZ_CALBWS010000034.1 GCF_937468385.1 Neobacillus rhizosphaerae | reverse complement strand
AAACGAAAAAGTGGTAACCAAAGAAGACCATTGGTGACCGGAATCGAGGGGGAAACGAAAAAGTGGTAACCAATGAAGACCATTTGTGACCGGAATCGAGGGGGAAACGAAAAAGTGGTAACCAATGAAGGCTATTGGTGACCGAATTCGAGGGGAAAACGAAAAAGTGGTAACCAATGAAGGCTATTGGTGGCCGAAATCGAGGAAAAAACGAAAAAGTGGTCACCAGTCGACACACTTGGCGACGCACTTAGGAATTATCCAAAATTGAAATTATTTTAAAGTTTGTACTTCAATAAAAAACTACAATTCACTCGTAACAAGACCATTGTCCATAACCCATAGCTCTAAAATTACGTTTTAATATCTTTCGGATTGTTTTTTTTGATTCAATCACCCTACACCACTCCTGAACCAGATTAGTGGTAATTTTCCAATCTGGAAAAAGAAGTTTTAACTCCTCCACACTCCGTAAAACAGCAGATTCGACCTTCTCCTCACACCCACATTCATCACAAACTATATTCTTTTCTCCAACAGAAATCGAAAATGAGTGGCACATTGAACAGGTGATTCCCTTCTGCAGTTGATCATAGGCATATGGGGGTAACTGGGGATATGGTGATTCAATTTGATGCATCGCAACTAGTTTGTCAGCAAGCTTTATGTGTCTCCCAGTTAGCGTGGATGGCATACTGTCTAATTTTTTCAAAAAACGATTAATCTGTGTCGGAAAGATAATAGGCATGTTTTGAGGTGTTTGATATAGGGTAAACTCGGGGTTGATAAAAACCACCCATGGCTCAATAGGTAATTTGAAATCATGATATTGGAGCATTTGGCGAAGCAGGGATTCACATCGTTTTAATTGGTCTAGCGGATTCTTAATTTCTGATTTAGATTTCGAGTAGAAATTCCCTGATTCGTAATAAAAATCGCCTTCATAATTTTTTACATCGAAAAGGGATATGGTTTCCTGAGATATAATGAGGGTATCAATTTGGAACTTTGAGTTGTTAACCTCAAGCAATAAATCGTTTAATATCAAACAATCAGTCTGAAGCTTTTTGGTCAATAAATCAAACATCACTTCCCCTTCAAAGCCCTTTTCAAGATTTAAATAGTACTGCTTATCTTTTGACGATAATTCCATTCGAGTGTTTAAAAATCTAAAAAGCTTTAATTTTAATGATTCAGTCCGAGGCTTTTTAAACATATTCCACTCCCTTTCATAACTCTAAGTTAATTTTACAAAAAGATTCTTACTCAGTAGACTAAATGTATGTACATTTTTTAACATTTCTTGACAAATATCCAAACTATTTATAGAAAATAAATTGGAATCTATGATAATCTTATTAATAGAATACAAGATATACGATTGAGAGGAGAAACGCATGAAAAATAAAGTAATTGGTAGTTTCTTAATGTTTGTATTATTACTCGGGATTTTTAATGGCACATCATTGAAACAGGCAGAGGCGGCCGAACAACCGAATATGATTGTAACTTCGATCAAGCTACCGGTCTATCGGAATTTCGAAGAGCTTTCAGACCATCAAATTCATTTAAGTCCAAGTTATACGCGGTATGCCGAATTATCCTATAACGACAAAGTAACCATTCTAAGCGAAAAAGACTATGCAGCAAAAATTCGCATGGAAGATGGACGAGAAGGCTGGGTGCATAGAGCCTACTTGAACAGTGATATCAAAAATCAAACCTGGCTTGTAAAAAAGGAAAGGAATCTTCGGCATACCTCAGATGGGTCTGAGACTCCGTTCGATAAAATTCCTGACAATTCGAAGGTTTATGTCCTAGAGGTAACCCCTGATACCAAATATTACAAAATTGAAACCGTAGATGAACCCAAGAAACAGGGCTGGATTTACAACTGGTATCTTGAAAAAGAACAGTTTATGTCCATTACCGGCGGCAGCAATGTCATCCCATTTGAATTTGGAAAAAAAGGAACGACCACAAATAGTATTTCTATTTTCACACCCTTGAACACAAATGCTAACGTAACGGCTAATGCCATTAACCAGTTCATTAACTACAAAACAAAATGGACAAATACGTTAATGACAGGAATGGGGTCTTCCTATATTGAAGCCCAAAACCAAACAGGATTAAATGCAATTTATCTTGTAGCACATTCAGGATTAGAGACACGTTGGGGTACTTCGGGGATTGTCGCAAATAAATATAATTACTATGGGATCAATGCAAATGATCTTCAACCTCTAACTGATGCCTATAATTATTTTTCAAAAAGCAGCGGAATTGTTGCTGGGGCGATATTTATCAATCAAACGTATGTAAATAGGGATACATTAATGAAGAATTCCTTAGACCCCTATCAACAGCCGACCCTTGATAATATGAGATTTAATTCCACCTATCATCAATACTCATCCGATGAGGCATGGGCAAGCAAAATCGCTCAAATTGCCAAGGAATTTACCGCTTTCACCGCAAATACAGGATGGAAAAACTTAGAGGGTAAATGGTACTATTACAATCAAGATTGGACCCTTAAAACGGGCTGGCTGCAAGCGGGCGGCAAATGGTATTACCTCAACCAGTCTGGGGTTATGCAAACTGGCTGGTTGTATTCAGGAGGTAAGTGGTATTATCTCGATAATGGTGGTGTCATGAAGACTGGCTGGTTAAGCACGGGCGGCAAATGGTACTTTCTTGATGGAAATGGTGCCATGAAGACGGGCTGGGTTTCCACTAGGGGCAAGTGGTACTACATGAACAAAAGCGGTACGATGCAAACAGGCTGGGTATTGGTCAGCCGCAAGTGGTATTACCTATACAATGATGGTCATATGGCAGCCAACACAACTATTGGCAAGTACCGATTAGGAAAAAATGGTGCAATGATCTAATTAATCAAAAAGGAATCACCCTTATGAACAGCTCAGGGTGGTTCTTTTTCTATTTTAAAATAGTAATAAAGCAAGATGAGGCGGCCCGGGAGTCGAAAAACCACCTAGTATTTCACAGAAAATTCGACATGATTCACCACATATTAGTAACCTACTGATAAATTCAATAGTTTTAAAGTCACAAAAAAAGCAGGCTATTTTGCCTGTTTTTTCAACATTTTATTAAAAAAATCCAAAAAAAGTCGAAAAAGATCAATTTTTGAAACATTCCTGTAATACTATTAAAAAATAACTGTAAATTAAATTTAGTATCTTTTATGAGATACTAGTATTAACAAAAGAGAGAGAAGAAGAAACAAGGAGGTTATCATGAAAAAGCTAGTCATAAGTGGTTTACTATCATGTTCTTTACTCTTGAGCGGATTAATCGGTGGACATAAAACAGAAGCAGCATCAATGGGAGATACGGTTACGAATATAGCTCTTGATTATTTGGGTGTTCCGTATGTATGGGGAGGAACATCTCCAAATGGATTTGATTGTTCTGGGTTTACTAGTTATACATATAAGCAAGCGGGTGTTTCTTTGCCTCGGTCAGCAGCAGATCAATTTTCACAAGGACAAGCTGTTTCAAAAGGCAATTTAGTAAAAGGTGATTTAGTATTCTTTAGTACATATAAGGCTGGAGCTTCACATGTAGGAATTTCTTTAGGCGGTGACAAGTTCGTTCATGCATCGACTTCTACAGGTGTAAAAATTAGTTCTTTATCAGAAGCTTACTACACGAACACGTACATTGGCTCGAAGCGAATCGGTAACTACAATAACGGCTGGGTCCTATCCGGCGGTAATTGGTACTATTATAAAAATTCTGTAAAGCAAACGGGCTGGCTTAAAGATAATAGCCATTGGTACTACTTAGCGGAAACAGACGGTGCGATGAAAAAAGGCTGGTTGCTAGATGGAGATAATTGGTATTACTTAAACTCGAATGGTGCAATGCTCACGGGCTGGGTTTATTCAGGAGAGAAATGGTACTTCTTTTATAATGATGGAACAATGGCAAAAGATACAACAATCGGCGATTATGCATTGGATAGTAATGGTGCCTGGATTCAATAAGGAAATATGTTGAAAGCGAAACATTCATAACGGTTTCGCTTTTTATTTTGTCCTGTGAATCGAGCCATTAAATAGATTTCCATGCTATTGGCACCATTTCCTTAGCCAAGACATAACTTGGATGGTTGGTAGATTGCAATAGTAGGTCTAAGAAACTTTAACATTTACGTGAACTACAGAGCAAAAAGGCTGGAAATTCGACACCATTTGCGGCTCAGAGTTTCTTTTCATTCTTTTTTTTGTTACAATTAGTTGTAAAAATTTAATCGTCATTCATTGATGGGTAGATAATATCGGTCAAAGAATAATATAAGATTATTGTCATTTAAAGTATAGTTGGAAAGGAAGTTTCTTGATGAATAAAATTTGTGTCATTGGTCTTGGTTATATTGGTCTCCCAACATCTGTTATGTTTGCTAATAATGGCCTGCATGTTCATGGTGTGGACGTTAATGCTGCGGCCGTTGAAAAAATTCAACATAAACAGCTTCATATTGAAGAAAACGGACTACAAGAGCGGCTTAATGCTGCGATTGATAGTGGAAATTTAACGGTTTCAACTACTCCGGAAAAAGCAGACATCTTTATTATCGCGGTTCCATCACCAATCAACTCGGATAAAACCGCTGATATGAAATATGTTGAAGCGGCCACAAAGTCGATTGTACCTTATCTTGAAAAAGGCAACTTAGTCATTTTGGAGTCGACCGTTCCACCGCGTACTGTTGAGGATATTATGATTCCAATATTAAAAGAAAGTGGACTTGAAATAGGGACAGAATTGCTCGTTTCCCACTCACCTGAACGCGTTATTCCTGGGCGCGTCTTTGAAGAACTTGTTAATAATAGTCGGATCGTCGGCGGCATTAACGAAGAATCCTCAGAAAAAACGAGAGACCTTTACCGTGCCTTTGTTAAAGGGGAAATTTTCATAACGGATGCGACAACCGCTGAAATGGTTAAGGTTATTGAAAACACGTTCCGTGATGTGAACATTGCCTTTGCCAACGAGCTGGCACGAGTCAGTGAGAATATGGGTGTCAACGTGTGGGAGGCAATTAAGCTTGCCAACCATCACCCACGCGTCAATATTCACCTTCCAGGTCCGGGTGTTGGCGGTCACTGTATCGCAGTCGACCCATGGTTCCTCGTTGAGCAGGATCCAGAAAATGCAAAAATTATTCATCTTGCCCGTCAAACAAATGATTCGATGCCGCTTTATGTGGCTAATAAAGTTAAAGCCATTGCGGAACAGCATCAAATTAAAAATCCAAAAGTGGCTGTTTTAGGCTTGTCCTTTAAAGCTAACATTGATGATATGCGTGAAAGTCCATCTGTTGAGGTCGTTCACCATTTAAATGAGCTCAATCTTGAGCTAACTGCTTATGATCCACATATTCATGAAAAGAAATTACCTCAGCAATCACTAGAGCTGGAAGAAACATTGAAAAATGCGGATATTGTCCTCATTTTAACTGAGCACGACGAATTTAAGATTCTCGATCCAAAGCAGACGGCCAATCTTGTTCGTTCAAAAATTGTTCTCGATACAAAAAATTGCCTCCCGCGTGAAGCTTGGGTCAAAGAAGGTTTTGATCTACGAGTGTTAGGGGATTCTAAAAATAGTTAAATAAACAACTAACTGCGGCAAAAATGCTTTGCCACAGTTAGTTTCACGTGAGAAGCCTAAATGAAAATCAGGTGGGACATTATGAAAGAAAACTTTCTCGGCGTTGATGTTTGTAATTATGATTACGACCAGCTCGCCTCGTTATTAATGCAGGATATCGAACACAAGAAGAAATCGTTTATCGTGGCCATCAATCCGGAAAAAATCATGAAGGCACAAGAGGATGAGGCACTCAGAACGCTCTTGAATCGTGCCGATTACCAGATTCCAGATGGAATTGGCGTTATTTTAGCCTCGAAGCTAAAAGGCGGCCAGGTGAAAAGCCGTGTGACCGGGATTGATATGATGCTAAAGCTCTGCAAAACAGCTGCAGAGCAAGGGAAACGAATCTTTTTGTATGGTGGAAAGCCGGGAGTAGCCGATGCGGCGAAGACGGAACTTGAAAAACAAATCCCGGGTATCCAAATTGTCGGTACCTTACATGGTTATGAAAAAGATGAACAGGTAATCGTTGATACGATTAATCAGCATCAACCGGAGATTATGTTTGTTGCATTAGGAAGTCCAGCCCAGGAATATTGGATTGTCAATCACATGAATCAAGTGACTCCCTTTGTTTTTCAGGGGGTTGGCGGTTCCTATGATGTGATATCCGGCAATCTCAAACGAGCACCAGAAGTTTTCCAATCACTTGGCCTTGAATGGTTTTACCGATTGATGAAAGAGCCGTGGCGCTGGAAACGGCAGTTAATTTTGCCGAAATTCCTATTAAAAACGATGAAAAAATAACTCTTTACCTGGCCTTTCTCAAACACTAAAGGGAGAGGCTTTTATTACAGAAGATTTGAGGGAAGAATATGGCTATGGTTATTGATAATCTAATTAAACAATTGCGAGCGAGTAAATTCTACGGTCTTGCCAAAAATAATTCGATGTTAATAAAAGTAAAAAGAAAATATGACAAAGTCCAATATCAAAAACAGAAGGATATGGTCCATGTTCACGGCCTGCAAACCTTGAAACATATGAAGGAAGCCTTTGCGGAAATCGGTGAGGAATTCTGGCTTGATTACGGGACACTGCTCGGGGCAGTGCGGGAAAAGGATTTTATCGGCCATGATAAAGACCTTGATATTGGCTGCTTCGATTTTGACGACAAAAAGAAGGCTGAGCTCGTTAAGGTCCTTGCAAGAAAAGGCGTAAAGCTTTACAAGCAGTACGAAATGGACGGAAAGATTTTCGAGCAGGCGTTTCATTTTAACGGCTTACATATCGATGTCTTTTATTATTGGAATAAAAGCGAGGAAACCGTCTGGTGTTATTTCAGTGAGATAGGTACAAAAATGGAATTCGAAAATCGTCCAGACCATCAAATTGCCAAAGGTTATTTCACTTCCACTGTCACTTCTCATTTTTCCGGGTTAATGGATTATGAATTTAAAGGGGAGTCCTTCAAAATTCCAACAAACTATCACGAGTATTTGATCGATAACTACGGTCCATCCTATATGCAAATAAATGAAAACTGGGTTTCCGGGGAATCACCTGACAATATTGAGCGGATTGATAAGCCAGTTATTGTAAAGGAATATATATAAATTTTGATAAAGCCTAGCTCCAGCGTACAGGCGCTGGAGCTTTTCTGATTGGTGCTGTCTCCAAGTGACAGGACCTTACTTTTTGATTAAAGGATTGTTATTATGCAAAAATCGCTTGTAAAGAATGCTATTTATAAAATTACCTTAAACTTCTTTAATCTCATCGTTCCTGTTATCATTGGGGCATATGTTTATCAAACATTAGGTACTACTGCTATCGGCAGAGTAAAGACCGGGGAAACGATTTTTAACTACTTCTTTATTTTTGCTGCCTTTGGTATTTATCAATATGGACTGCGCGAGGTTAGCCGAATAAAAACGGATAAACAAAAGGTCAATCAGCTATTTACAAGCTTATTTACACTTAGCCTTTTGACTAACTTTGTGACTCTGTTTGCTTATTTGGCCGTTTCCTATTTTGGTTATGGCACCAAGGCTTTATTTCCGGTATTAATGGTTTATGCAACTAACTTTCTACTAAATATTTTCTTTGTCGAATGGGTCAATGAAGCCTATGAGGATTATGGGTTTATCACGATTAAGACGGTCATTGTTAAAATCATCTATGTGATTTTATTGCTCACGTTTGTAAAAAGCGCTGATAACTATCTGATCTTTATTGGTCTACTAGCCCTTTCAACGGGTTTGAATAATATTATCAGTTTTATTTATGTAAAAAGAAGAGTAAAACTAGATTTCTCTAACATTCAATTTGCTCCGCATCTTAAGCCGCTGCTTCTCGTGGTTATTTTTTCTAACGGAAACGTTCTGTATACCCAGCTTGACCGTTTTATGCTCGGGGAATTCGTCAGTGAAAAATCGGTATCATATTATACGATGGCTCAGCAAATTGCGACGATGATTAATGCCCTGATGCTTAGTATTATTCAGGTTACCATTCCAAGGCTATCGTATTTAATCGGTGAGGAAAACGACCAACAGTATTTAGATTTGCTTAAGAAAATCGCAAAAGTGTATTCAGCGCTTCTGTTTCCCGCTGCCATTGGGCTTTATGTCATCGCTGATATTGCGGTCATTCTATATGGTAAAGCGGAATATATCCCTGCTGGGCCGGTTTTATCCATTTTCGCTCTCTATATGATTACGATTGGTTTTGAATCCATTCTATCTAATCAAGTTATTTATATTAAAAAGAAAGAGAATATCCTGGTCCGGATGATTTTTATTTGTGGGATTGCCAACCTGGCATTGAATTCTCTCTGTCTATATTTTGGCGTACTGGATGCAAAAACAGCTATTCTCACAACTGCGGCTGCAAACCTGTTGCTAATTGCCTGTGAGTACATCTACATTCGAAAATATCTTAAAATACCCTTCCGGTTATTTTCATGGACGAATTTAAAATATCTCGTATTTTCGTTACCCTTTATTCCTGTATCGTGGGCGATTCGCTCGGTTTTTAGTGGCACGCTGCTGCTGTTTATCTTAATCGTAGTTGCCTGTGGCCTACTATATTTACTGCTCCTAATAACGACAAAGGACGAAATTGTGACCCTGTTTACTTCGAAGGTGAAGGGCAAGTTTTTGAAAAAGTAATCAACGGTTTTCGGGCTGCTAATTTTAAGCAGTCTTTTTGTAGTGTAAGAATTTATTACAATGAACTTTGAGAATTGTCTAGCGTAAGCGCCCTAATGACTAGAGTGTTTGCGCTTTTCTTAGTTGTTAAAAGTAAAAAATGAATATACTAATACCTAGAGTTGAACGACCATTTTCATTTACAGAACCCGAAAATACATGTACTATTAGGATGTTCAAAAAATGAACAACGTTGAAATTAAGTTAAAGTTAAGGAAACTCTTCTATTTTAAATATTGTTATTTCAAAAGAGCTGAGGTTTCGATTATGTCGACTTTAAAAAAGAATTTCCTTTATGTCCTCCTGCAGCAATTTGTTCTGATGGGACTTCCATTTTTAACTATCCCGTATATTTCAAGGGTACTGGGGCCACACGGTGTTGGTCACTACAGCTATAGCTTTTCATACACAACACTGTTCATCAATGTGTTCCTTCTTGGATCTAATTTGTATGCAATCAGGGAAATCGCCAATGTAAAATCAGATTCCAAGCAGTTATCCCGTTCCTTTAGCGAGATTTTTCTGATTCGAACCGGCTTATTGGCCATCGCAACGGTGATTTACTTTATTTGTGTGCCGCTCGTTTGGAAAGGGGACGCCGTTTTTTATTGGCAGTCATTAAACCTTATTGGTGCCTTTTTTGATATTACCTGGCTTTTTCAGGGACTAGAAAAATTCAAGAAGGTGGTTACACGAAATATTACCCTGAAGCTTTTGGGCTTCGGGAGCGTGTTTGTTTTTGTAAAAGATGAGAATGACCTTGTGTTATACACGATAATCATGGGTGCCGCCGTCATTATCGGTAATGCTGCCCTCTTTTACCGCCTGAATCAGTATGTCCGCCTAGTATGGCATAACACAGAATTCAAGCGACATTTTAAGCAGATGTTAATCTTATTTATTCCCAGCTTTTCGGCGATGATTTATTCCGTCCTCGATAAAACGATGCTCGGAATCATGTCCACGACAGATCAGGTTGGTTTTTATGAGCAGGCTTACAAAATTGTTTATATGATTTCGTCCCTAATTAACATTTCAGGTGTCGTCATGCTGCCGCGGACCTCTTCCTTAATTGCGGAAAAAAGGTTTGAAAAACTGATGGAGGTACTTCGCAACGGTGTAACCTTAACGATTTTTCTTGTCCTGCCGATTACGTTTGGATTTTTCGTGATTTCTAAGGATTTTGTGCTGTGGTTTTTGGGGGATAAATTTCAACCCAGTGGTACTATTGCAATGATGATGGCGCCGATTATTATTTTTAAATCGTTAGGGGTTATTTTCGGTTCGTGGTATTTAGTACCGATGAGGAAAAATAAAGAATATACGCTGCCAATAGTCATTGGCGCTTGTTTGAACTTCATCCTCAACCTTGCGTTAATTCCTCGCTTTGGTGCAGCGGGAGCAGCGTTTGCGACGACCGTGACTGAAGGACTGATACTGGTCATTCAATTGTGGTTCTTGAATAATGTTCTTAAGCAAAAATCTTATCCCATGAAGGCCTTCGTGTTGTATCTGCTCGCTTCCATCGCTATGGCCATTGTCTCATATGAAGTCGCCTTGTTTTTCCATCTTTCGCTGCTGCTAACGATTTTGTTAAAAGTATGTGTGGGTATTGTGGTCTATTCAGTTATTTTGCTGTTGTGCCGGGAAAAGGTGGCACTGGGGCTTGTGAAAAAAATCTTTTTCTTAAAAGCGAAAGTAAATAGTAGATAATCGACGTCTGTTATCAGGCGTTTTTTAATTTGCTATTCTTTTTCTCCTCATTTTTTGCTACTATTATTTCGACATATCTTACGATTGGAAAGAGGGAAAGCAACTTGGTCTTTAGTAATCTTGTTTTTTTGTTTATTTTCCTGCCTTTAGTGTTGGTTACATATTATCTCGTCCGCAATGAATTACGAAACTACCTGCTGTTAGGATTTAGTTTGGTTTTCTATGCATGGGGTGAGCCCAAATATGTTGTGGTTATGATTTTTTCTATTATTCTCAACTATATTTTCGGTTTACTTGTCCATACCTTTCGCAATCATAAAAGCCTTAATAAAATTATTCTTGGAGCAGCCATCCTAACTAACCTGCTCGTCTTAGGCTACTATAAGTACATAAATTTCTTAATTAACAACATTAATGAACTGCTTTCGACTAATATCCACATGGATCCAGTGGTATTACCAATTGGAATTTCCTTTTTTACGTTTCAAGCCATGTCATATGTTATTGATGTTTATCGACAACCAGGAGAGGTACAAAAGAATCCCTTTGACTTGGCATTATATGTTGCTCTCTTTCCACAATTAATTGCCGGACCAATTGTGCGCTATAATGAGATCGCAGCTCAAATTAAGAAGCGATTTGTCGATATTGAAAAATTCTCAGAAGGAATTCGAATTTTTATTCTTGGGTTATCAAAGAAGGTATTAATAGCAAACCAAGTCGGTTTCGTTGCTGATGCCATTTTTAACAAACCAACCTCTGAAATGAGCGTATTGCTTTCATGGATTGGCATAATTGCCTATTCCTTGCAAATCTATTTTGATTTCTCGGGTTATTCGGATATGGCGATTGGTTTGGGGAAAATGTTCGGCTTTGATTTTTCAAAGAACTTTAACTATCCCTACATCTCAAAATCAATTGGTGAATTTTGGCGGAGATGGCATATCTCCTTAAGTACATGGTTTCGGGACTATGTCTATATCCCGCTAGGAGGCAGCCGCGTTTCAAAATTTAAAAGCTACCGAAACTTATTTATCGTTTGGGGGCTGACAGGGCTATGGCACGGCGCCAGTTGGACGTTCATCGCCTGGGGGCTGTACTACGGCATTATCATTGCGCTGGAAAGGGCTTGGCTGGGGAGATTTTTAGAAAAGCTGTGGACACCGCTAAGACATGCTTATGTCATCCTTGTTTTCCTTCTCGGGTGGGTCTTCTTTAGAGCGGATAATTTCGCCTATTCTTTTGACTATATCAAAACCATGTTCGGAGCGAATCAGCAGCCACTTTATGATAAGTTGTCCATTTATTATTTATACGATTATGGGGCGGTTATCCTTTTGGCGATGATTATTTGTACACCGGTAATTCCGTTTATTGTTAAAAAAGTAAACAAATTGGTTTCGAACTCTTTCTTGCAATTTTCTAACCAGCTGATTGTTTCGGGAATACTCCTATTCCTATTAATCGTCAATATTGTTCATATGGTAAACTCAACCTTTAATCCATTTATATATTTCCGATTCTAGGGAAAAGGGAAGGAATCTCATGAAAAAATTCAACAATATTCTGTTCACACTAGTCTTCTTAGGCATCATTTTTAGTGTTGGGACAATTTCTTTTCTAAAGCAGGACCGCAATATTTCTAGTATTGAAAATAGAACACTTGCCCAGCGGCCAGATCTCACCAAGCAGTCGTTTCTTTCGGGTGAATACTTTAAAAATTTCGAAACCTATTTCTCAGACCAATTAGCGGGCCGCGACGAAATTATCAAGGTCTACACGGAGGAACAACTCTTTCTGAACAAGACCATTATTAATAATATTGTGGTAGCAAAAGATAATTGGCTCTTATATAATCCGTCAACTGAACATGTAAAGAAAGAAATGGATAAGTCTTTATCCAATCTAAATAATTTAGCGGATACATTCAAAGGAACAGGGGTTGAATTTTATTTTGCCGCTGCACCTTACAAAATGAATATCCTTAAGGATATCTATCCTTCTTATATTAATGAGCAACTTGGTGTGAAAAATCAAAAATATTTCATGAGCCACTTGCCAAGTTCATACCATGGAATCAATCTCTATCAGTATTTCAAACAAAACTATTCAGAGACGCAATTAAAATCGATGTATTTTAAAACAGACCACCATTGGAATATAGAGGGTGCATTTGCTGGTTATCAAGAAATCATCAAGCAGATGAGTGCCGCCTCCAAACAATTTAAGGCAAAACCAGTAGATAAAGAAAACTTAAGCTTAGTTTGTAATCATAAATCTTCTTTTGTTGGCACCCTAAATCTAAGGCTCTACAGTTTAATTGATACGAGTGAGGAAAAAATATGTTATTATGACCCAGTTTTTAATCCTAAAACAGGAAAAGTAACAGTCCAAACAGGTACTGGGGATGCACAGACTAATATAAATCAAATTTATGGGGCAGGTTTTAATAAAAAGAAAGTATTATACGGAGATTTATTCACATGGGATTTGGCTGAAATTAACTATGAATATCAAAACACTGGAAATGACCTACATCTTTTAGTTCTTAAAGATTCCTATGCCAACCCGATTCAACCGTTTATTGCGGAGCATTTTAATAAAACATCGGTCTTAGATATTAGACATTACCATAAAACATCGGTTGCTCAATATATCAAAGATAATAAGATTGATATCGTACTTTTCGTTTACAATGACTCTAATTTAACAGGAGCAATGTACGAATTTTAACCATTATTTACTCTAAAAGCTAAAGCTGAATAAAACAATATCAAAAGGAGAGCTTATGCTGCTCCTTTTGGTGTTTTTCAGAGAGTGATTGATTTCCTCTGGAAAAAGGCAAAAATACTTGATAATACTTTGGATAAACGATAACATTATTTTGATTTGTTAAAATTGAATCGATATCTTTTTTACAGAGGGGTTTCTATTGACGAAAATTCTTTATTTACTAAATTTCGTTGGCAAAGGCGGTACTGAAAAGTACGTCTTAGATTTAATTCATGCGGTAGGACCGGAGAATTGTGTATTTATTTATTCAGAAGAAGGTCCTGGTCTTGAGGATTTTATCCGTGCAAAGGTTAAAATGTATCAAGTAAATATGAACGGTCCATTCGATTTTAACGCTGCAAAGCAAATAAAACGGATTATTCAAGCTGAAAAAGTTGAGGTTGTTCATGCGCAATTTTTACGGGAAAACTACTTGGCGATTCTCGCTAAAATCACGGGCGCACGCTGCAAAGTCATTTGGACTTATCATGTCGATGTGCCGATGGGGAAGGCGATAAGGAGTCTCAATAAAATGATGACGTCTTTCAATCATAAAGTCATTACCGTTTCGCATTTTATGCATCAGCAGCTAGCGAAAAAGGGAGTTTCAATGAATAAGCTAACCTTAATTTATAATGGTGTCGAAGGTCCGGCTGATTCACATCCATTAACAAGCTTAAGAGAAGTTCCTGTCATTACTGTAGTTGGTCGCCTCCGCGAAGAAAAGGGCCAAGACTTTCTTATTAACAGCTTAGCAGATCTAAGAAGCCAACATCCGAGTCTTAAGTGGGAATGTCATATTTACGGTGAAGGTCCGCAGCAGGAAGAACTGGTTTCTTTAGTGCAGCACCTTAACTTAAGAGATTTTGTTCAGTTTAAAGGTTTTTCCACAAATAAGGAAATGCTATACCTAAACAGTGACATCGTTGTTGTGCCATCAAGTAATGAGGCATTATCCTATGTGGCGATGGAGGCTTTGTCCTATAGCCGCGTAGTGGTTGCTACGAATGTCGGTGGACTGCCCGAGGTTATTAAGCCTGGGGAAACCGGAGAACTTGTCGAATATGGCAACCGTGAAGAGCTGGCAAATGTTCTTCATAGCGTGCTTACCAATCACGAACTGGTTCAAAAGCTGTCAAGGTACGGAAGAAAATACTTTGATGAGCATTTTACCCTTGTAAAAATGATTGAAGAAACAACTGCAATTTATAAGCATTAATTTAGGATATAGGAGTACAAATCAATGAAATTACTTCAAAGTGAATTTTCAATACTATTACTAGGAATATTAGCCGTTATCGCTGGACTTGTGATAGGTAATACCAAAATTGCCTTGCTGATTTCCTTACTGATTGCAATATGTTCTTTTTTAAAAAAAGAAACAGGTTTATTTTTTCTACTTTTATTTATTCCAGTTCGCCCGTTTTTAATTACGGTAAATCCAGGATTCAAAATTATCGGGGATGCCATTATTGGCTTACTGTTAATCAGAACGATTTTTGACTATCGCAAGGATATTAAAAAACTGTTCAGCTTCCAACCTTTTGAATGGGCCTTTTTCTCTTTTGCCATAATCGGTGTGGTTAGTGCATTAATAACAGATGTGTCAATAAAGGCAATTATTTTCCAACTACGGGCCTATTTTCTGTTTTATGTGATCTATTATGTGGTTAAACGAATGGAAATAACTAATCAAACGATATGGAAAGGCTCGATTATTACTTTCTTTGTCGCTATTGTCTTATCTTTTCAAGGAATAATTGAAAAAATCTCAAGTAAAACGCTTTTAATGCCACAAGAGTGGCAGGAATGGGTTTTATCTCCCACGAATAGAATTAGGGTATATGGGTTAATCAAGGGACCAAACGAACTATCCTTGTATTTATTAATCGCCTTCTTTATCACTTTATATATGCTTAAACATATTCAGGGGAAACTTCGTTATGCTGTTTATGCTGGTCTGACGTTAATCGGGACCACGATTTTACTGACCTATTCACGTGGAACACTGCTCACGCTCTTCGCCTTTTTGCTTGTATATATCGCCAGCAAAATTCAATGGAAGCAGTTACTACAGATCGTCAGCAACAGTCAATGGAAGCAGCTAAAACACATCGTCGGCAATCGTCAAATGAAGCAGCTAATACCTCTTGTTCTGATTTCGTTTATTTCCGGGGGACTATTTATCGGGGTTAACCAAGCTTCTAACGTATATTACGATTATTATTTATCTGAGGACGGCGGCCTGCAAGGGAAGGATAAAGATAATGGGATCGATCGGTATAAAGAGGCTTTTGGAGAAGAAACGATTGGACAAAGCAGCACAAGTGGACGTATCTATTATGTGAAAAAGGCCATTGAGATTTTTAAAGACCATCCAATTATCGGTACAGGGTTTGGAACCTTTGGAGGAGCAGCAACCATTACTTATTCCTCTCCCGTTTACGAAAAGTATCATATTGACAGAAACTTCTATTCAGATAACCAGTACATTTTAATTCTTGCAGAAACAGGTATCCTTGGAATTCTTTCAATATTTATGGTTGGATTTTTCTTATTATCTACGATCATGAAAAATAGAGATAAGGTCTATGGTCCTTTACTTATTTATTTCTTTGTGGCCCTTATTGTCGGTAGTTCCGTTTATAACATTTTGGAAAATGACTCATTTATGATGTACTTCTATCTTCTGTTTGCCATTGCCTATCAGAAGAGTAAAAGTGTAAGTAATCCGTAAGTTTGTCTAAAAAGATAGAAGGCCTGGGATCCTCTCCCGTGGCCTTTTCTGAATTTACTATTATGATCCCAACTATCGGCTAGTAAAGCCCCATATTTGTAACTTTTCATGATAACTTTCGTCAATTTTCATGGTTAGCATAAAAGGTCAATCTGGACATAAAGGTTTTACACAATAGAGAAATGAGGTTTTGCATGAAAATCCTTTTAATTTCAAATATGTATCCGGATAAGGAATATCCGAATTACGGAATATTCGTGAAAAATACAGAAGAAATCCTAAAAAGTGAAGGCTGGACAGTAGATAAAGCTGTTCTTTATAAAAGTCATAATAAAGCGAGCAAGTTATTTTCATATATATTTTATTACTTAAAAATAATAACAAAAGGAATCATGGGAGGTTATGATGCAATTTATGTGCATTACGCCTCACATAATGCCTTTCCGTTGATCATTTTAAAAAACTTGAAACGAAATAGTAAAATTTTTACCAATGTTCATGGCAGTGATGTTGTCCCAGAGGTTAAATCTCAGGAAAAGTATCAACCATATGTAAAAAAACTTTTGCATCTGTCTACCATCATTATTACACCATCAAATTACTACAAAAAACTAGTGGCAGAAAAATACCAGGTTGAAGATACTAAAATAAAGGTTTTTCCTTCAGGTGGGGTAAATAAGAATATTTTTCATAAAAAAGAAGATCGCCTGAATGTGTTTGCTGACATGAATTTGAGTACCGATTACAAATATCTTGGTTTTGTCGGTCGCTTAGATGTCGGAAAAGGGTGGGAAATTGTTCTATCAGCCGTTAAAAAGATGAAAGAATTGGGTCAATTCGAGGGATGGAAGTTAATTGTAGTTGGTAAAGGAAGTCAACAAAAGGATTATGAAGCAATGGTAGCTGAATATCATTTACAGAACGACATCGTTTATTTTCCTCTCCTGCCACAGGAAAAGTTGAGCCAAATCTATAATTGCCTTGAAGTATTTTGTTTTCCAACTACCCGTAAAGGTGAAAGCTTAGGATTGGTTGGTCTTGAAGCTATGGCCTGCGGTGTTCCTGTTATTGGCAGTAAAATAGGCGGATTATTAGACTATATTCAGGATGGGCAAAATGGTTTTCTGTTTGATGTCGGTAATGATGAAGACCTTAAACAAAAGATGATTCAATTTTTTGCACTGGATGAGAGTAAAAAGGTTCAGATGCAAAAAGCTGCCTTAGAAACAGCAGAAATGTATGAAGTTGAAAAAGTGAAGCCATTATTAATTGGAATTTTTAAAGGATATCAAAGGAGTGGTAGCCATGTCGATTAGAAAAGCGGTAATTCCTGCGGCTGGGTTGGGAACAAGATTTCTTCCAGCAACTAAGGCACAGCCTAAAGAAATGCTTCCCATCGTTGATAAGCCAACGATTCAATATATTGTGGAAGAGGCGGTTGCCTCCGGTATCGAAGACATTATTATTGTAACCGGGAGAAATAAGCGAGCGATAGAGGATCATTTTGATTTTTCGATTGAACTGGAACTTGAGTTAGCCGAAAAAGATAAACAAGACCTTTTGAGCATGGTTAAAGAGATTTCCACCATGGTAAATATCCATTATATCAGACAAAAAAAACCATTAGGACTTGGGCATGCTGTACAATGTGCCAGCAGGTTTATTGGAAACGAGCCATTTGCTGTACTATTAGGCGATGATATTGTAAAAAGTGATGTTCCATGTCTAAAACAATTAATGGATGTCCATGAACAATTTGGCTGCAGTGTCATAGGGACGAAAATAATGCCCGATGAGGACCTGCATAAATATGGGGTAATTGCTCCTAGTAATGAAGGTGTGTCAGGTAAAATTGTCGAAGTAAGGGATATGATTGAAAAGCCAAAGGAAAATGCCCCGTCAAATTTTGCCATCATGGGCAGATACATTTTAAATCCTGAAATATTCTCGTATTTGGAAAAAGTAGAAATTGGCTATGGCGGTGAAATTCAGTTAACAGATGCCCTTCGGAAAATGGCAGCCAACGAAAAGGTTTTAGCCTATGCGTTCGATGGAATTCGTTATGATGTGGGAGACAAATTTGGATTCCTTCAGGCTACTATTGAATTTGCATTAGAGAGAGAAGATATTCGTCACTCATTGGTCGATTATTTAAAGCAATTAGCGAAGAAAGATTACCATCCTTTTACATAAGGGGTTATATTAATGAATTAGCGAATGACAGCTACCCCCAAAAAGCGGAGTGTCATTCGCTAATTATTATATTGATGTTTTGTTTGGAAAAGGGGCAGATCAACGCAAAAACGAATCAGTTTATCCAATATGCGTGAAAAATAAACATTTTTCACGACGAAATAAGTGAAGCTCGACTACGCTCATACGACCTTTATTATGTTGGGAAAATTGTTCAAAATTAATCCTTCTTCATGTTTGGATTAGAAGCTGAACCTATGATTGTTTCTTGTTTGTAGCTAATTTAGTAACAGTTTGATAACATTATTGTTTCAATGATTATTAGCCAAGGATTTCTATTTGCTAAAAAAAACACATGTGTTATAATCCATATGGGCAAATACGTTTTTTGAATCTATAAAAATAGTATTTTTTAACAAATTAACCTAATAGTTCATATCCCTATCTTGCCTGATTAATAGAAAGAAAATGGCAAGAAAAATATGAGGGAGGATTACAATGATTTACATCACCCTGATTTTATGCTTTATTAGTTCAATTCTGCTTACTCCATTAGTAAAAAAACTCGCCTTTAAAATTGGGGCAACAGATAAACCCAATCATAGAAAAGTTCATCAGAAAATCATGCCCCGCCTTGGCGGACTTGCGATATATTTAAGCTTTATTATCGGTATGCTGGTTCTTCGCCCTGAAGACCCCAATGCGCTTCCAATCATCGTTGGAAGTATTATCATTATTATTACCGGAATACTAGATGATATGGTAGAGCTTTCAGCAAAAATAAAATTAATCGCTCAGATCGCGGCGGCTGCCGTTGTTGTCTTTTGGGGCGGTGTACATGTTCAATTTATCAACCTGCCCTTCGGTGGCCAAATTGAATTCGGCTATTTAAGTATCCCATTAACTATTATTTGGATTGTCGGGATTACAAATGCCATCAACCTAATAGACGGTCTTGACGGCCTTGCCGCTGGAGTATCTTCCATTGCTTTAATTACCATCTCTGGAATGGCAATTATCATGGGGGATGGTTTCGTTACAGCTGTGGCTTCCATCGTGTTAGCAAGTACGCTTGGATTTTTAATTTATAATTTCCACCCGGCAAAGATCTTTATGGGGGATACGGGTGCGTTATTCTTAGGCTATATGATTTCCGTACTTTCACTTCTAGGTTTTAAGAATGTTACCATGATTTCCTTTATCGTACCGGTTATTATTCTCGGTGTACCGATTTCTGATACATTCTTTGCGATTATTCGTCGAATTGTCAATAAAAAACCATTATCGGCACCAGATAAATCGCACCTGCATCACTGCCTGCTCAGACTTGGATTTACTCATCGCCAGACAGTCTTGATGATATATGCGATGGCAGCCTTCTTTGGACTTGCGGCTATCATCTTTTCACAAGCAAAGCTCCTTGGTGGCTTTTTCTTCATCGTGATCCTCTTGATCATGATTGAATTGTTTGCCGAAATGATTGGGCTTGTCGGGAAGAATTACCGTCCATTAATCAAAATGATGCGCACTTTGCTCGTCACAACAGAACGAAATAGATAATATAATGAAGAACTAGAGCTTGATCCCACAGCGGTCAGGCTCTTTTTTAACCCCGTTTTCATTGCAAAGGGTGTCAGGCACCATGTGAAATTTTCACATGGTGCCTGACACCCTAAAGCAAATATAAAAAAGCCGCATCACGTAATGTGCTGCGGCTCATGGCTTTTAGTTAGTGTTTGTGGATGAATTTTCATTACTACCGGTATTAGCATGTGCAGCGTTAGTAGTAGTTGAATCGGTACCAAGATGTGCTTTTAGAATTGATTGGGTTTCTTCAAGATTTTGTTTGTCAAGCTTATAATAGTAAATTTTATTAATATAGGTATCTTCACCTTTAAGGTTTAGCGTGTCAATGGTTAAGCCACTGCCGGCGAGTCCATAATCAATCAAAGATTTCATATCGTTGAACGACATATTCGTTTCCATATTGTCCCCAACCGCATCAATCATGTTTGCATGTTTTGAAAAGGATTGAACAGACATAGCCTTTTTAAATATCGCTTTAATAATTTCCTGCTGTCTCATGCCACGCATAACATCTGTATCCTGATGGCGCGTTCTGGCAAGAGCAAGTGCCTGCTCACCCTTTAATGTTTGGAAACCAGGTTTTAAGCGAATGGCATTATGGTGATCTTCAGAATCTTTTTCTGAAATCGCATAAGGGACATCAACATCAATTCCACCTAAGGCATTAACGACATCAATGAAGGCATAAAAGTTCACTTTTACATAATAATCAATCGGAATATCGAGTAGTTCCTGAACGGTTTCAATCGATAATTTTGCTCCCCCGTAGGCATGAGCATGATTAATTTTTGTATAAATATCCTTTTCAGGGATATGAACATAGGAATCACGAGGAATACTCAGCAGCTTTACTGATTTTTCCTTTTTGTTTAAAGTAGCAACAAGTAAGGCGTCAGATCTGACCGCATCTCCGTACTGTTTTTCTCGGCTTTTACTTGCATCGACGCCAATAAGAAGGATGGAAATATTGTCCATATCGGGGTCAACCTGGGCGGTTCGTTTTGAAGTGGCGTTTACTGGTTTATATGATTTATTAACAACTGATTCGGCTTTTTTTAATAAAAAGGTCGCATATCCTGCACCACATAAAGCAACGAATAATATTGGTAGGAATATCCACATGAAGATGCGTTTTTTACGGCTCTTTTTCTTTCGATTTACTAGCTGAGAGCGTTGTATTTCGGGCATATAATTTCTCCTTTTATATAAATATCATTAATTGACAATTTTATTAGATAAAGACCAGCTTTCATTTTACTCCTTTTTAAGCTCTTCGTAAATTGAAATTTTGTGTCGAATATTCAAAACTATCAATAATCCTATAAGAATAGCTCCAAAAACTACCTTTCCAAAAAACCTCAACCAAATAGACGATAATCTCCATAACCTGGTTACATCAATATTTCGGGCTATTTTTTTGTTTGAAATAGCGGCGGAATATTGAGAAAATTTGGCGAACATACCTAGTGAAGTAATTTAATAGAATTCTAACAATATTTTTACAAAAAGGACTATTAATCTCTTATGAAAATTAGTAGAATTAATCTTGCAATAAAAAATATTTTGTCGAAAGGCGGTAAAAACGTGAAGAGAAAGATAAAAAGAAGCATGAAAAAACGTATGCTCAATGGTTCTTTAGCTATTGCGTTAGCGCTTACAACAGTTCCTTTGAATATTTTTCCACATGTGGCTAAGGCTGCGGAAACTGGAAATACTGCTACTCTTCGTATCTTGGAAACTACGGATCTACATGATGCAGTTATGGCCTATGATTATTACCAAGACACAGAAAATGGAATTAACTACGGGCTAGCAAAAACTGCGAGCTTAATTAAGCAGGCAAGAACTGAAAAAATGAATAAAGATGTAGAAACTAGTCCAACGTATGAGCAAAACTCGATGTTATTTGATGCTGGAGATTTGCTTCAAGGAAATCCGATGGCAGATTATGTTGCAAAAGTTAAGCCTTTAACAAAAACAGATGTACACCCAATGTTTAAGGCCATGAAACTATTAAATTATGATGGTGGTATCGTAGGAAACCACGAATTCAACTATGGGTTAGGATTCCTAAACACCGCTATGGAAAATGCTCCATATCCGATTGTAAACGCTAACATTTATGTGGACGATCATGACAGTGATCCAACGAATGATAAAAACTATTTCACGCCATATCAAATTATCCCTAAAAAGATTAAGGATAAAAATGGTGTAGAACAAACAGTTAATGTAGGTATTGTCGGCTTTGCCCCACCACAAATCCTGCAATGGGATAAAGATAATCTTGAGGGAAAAGTAATTGTAAAAGATATTGTTAAAACAGCTGAAAAATATGTAAAAGAAATGAAAGAAGTAGGTAAAGACGGTCTAAAGGCAGATGTTGTTGTAGCAATTGCACACTCTGGCTGTGACGTTACCAATGATGGCCAAGAGGAAGCAGAAAATGCTGTATTCTCATTAAGTAAAGTTGCTGGCATCGATGCCCTTCTATTCGGACATGCACACTATGCTTTCCCTGCTGGTAAAGAATTCCATCAAGGTGCTAAACTTGAAAATCCAGACCTAACTGGTCTAGATACTACAAAAGGTACTATTAACGGAACACCAGCAGTAGAAGCAGGATTCTGGGGTAATAACCTTGGTGTTCTAGACTTAGCATTAGTACAACAAGAAGATGGAACTTGGACAGCTGATAAGGCGGCGTCAAAATCTGTTGACATGCCTGTAACATCTACGACTGCAGTTGACTCTACTATTGTTGATGCAGTAAAAACAGAACATGAAGCAACTCTAGCATATGTACGTGGAACAATTGGTGAAACTACTGCACAAATGCACAGTTATTTCTCACGTGTAATGGACGATCCAACTATTCAGATCGTAAACAATGCTCAAACGGATTACGTTAAAAACTGGATTAAAACAAATAAACCAGAATTAGCGGATATTCCTGTCATTTCTGCAGGCGCTCCATTCAAGGCTGGCCGCGGAGGAGCAGGAGATTACACCAATATTTTAAAAGGCCCCCTTTCGATAAAAAGTGCCAATGACCTTTATTTGTTTAACAATACATTAAAGGCAGTTGAATTAACTGGGGCAGAAGTTAAAGAATGGTTAGAAATGTCTGCATCACAATTTAATAAAATTGATCCTACTAATGCCAATGCTCAAGAATTGATTGATTATGGATTTCCAACATACAATTTTGATGTTATTGATGGCGTTAAATATCAAGTTGATGTAACTCAGCCGGCAAGATACAAATATAGTGATGGTACTATCCTGAATGCTGATGCGCATCGTATTATTAACTTTACTGATATGGATGGAAACCCAATCGATCCTGCGCAAAAATACATCGTTGCAACAAATAACTATCGTGCAACAGGCGGTGGCAACTTCCCTGGAACTAAGGGTGGAAAAGCTAATGTTGTCGTAGATTCTCCACTTGAAAACCGTCAAATATTGATGGACTATATTAGTGCTAAGGGAGTAGTTAACCCTTCAGCAGATAACAACTGGAAAATAGCTCCTGTTGGCGGAGTTGCAAAGAACTTAACATTTAAATCTTCACCAGCGGCAAAAGATGTTTTAGCATCTGCACCAGCTGTTAAAGATGTTGCACCATTAACAGATGGTTCTGGTTTTGAGCAATACTCATTAGACCAAAATGTACACGTTCAATTATTAGGCATCAACGATTTCCATGGTCAACTTGATACTTGGAAATCTATTAAGGATTCTACTGGAAAAGTTGTCGATTACTCGGGCGGTATTGAATACTTAGCTGCTTATTTAAAAGACAGAGAAGCTGCAAACCCTGCTAATACCCTAATGATACAAGCTGGTGACCTTGTTGGGGCAAGCCCGCCAGTATCAGCATTATTACAAGACGAGCCAACTATTCGTATGATGAATGAAATTGGTTTGGACGTGGGTACAATCGGTAACCATGAATTTGACGAAGGCGTAGTAGAAATGAAGCGACTCATCAATGGTGGAAGCCATCCGAAAACAGAAAAATATGAAGGGAAATATGGTAAGTTTACCGGTTCAACAATGGATTACGTTGTTGCAAACGTAGTGGATGAAAAGACAAACGAACCTATTTTACCTCCATATGCAATTGAAGAAGTAGAAGGCGTTAAAATCGGCTTTATCGGTGTGGTAACAACTGATACTCCAACAATCGTTACTCCTAGCGGTGTAGCAGGAGTTAAATTCACTGATGAAGTAACTGCAATTAACAAATATGCAAAAGAATTAACTGCTAAAGGTGTTAAAACAATCGTTGTTCTTGCCCACAATCCTGGATCTTCAAAAACAGACGGCACAGGAGCAACTGGACAAGTTGTTGACATGGCAAAAGCGATAGATTCATCCGTTGACGTTGTGTATGGTGCACATGACCATAAATATCTAAATACAAACGTTGAAGGAAAAGTATTAGTACAATCTTGGTCTTACGGCACAGCTTTCTCAGATATTGATTTAACTATTGACCCTGCTACAGGAGATGTGATTAAGGATCAAACAAAAGCTGAAGTAGTTGACACACTTCACAGCAAGATTACTCCAGACGCAAAAATCAAAGCAGAGCTTGACGGCTATCAAGAAGATATTAAACCAATCGTAAGCAGACCAGTTAGTGAAACTGCAATGGAATTGAGCAAAACTGCTAATGAACATGGTGAATCAGTACTTGGTAACGTGATTGCTGATGGTATGCGCACGATTATGCATACTCAATTTGGCTTTATGAATTCCGGTGGTGTACGTAACCCACTTCCAAAAGGAATCATCACTTGGGGTGATTTATTCAAGGTTCAACCATTCGGTAACGATTTAGTGACAATGACAATCACTGGTGAACAAGTAAGAACATTATTAAATCAGCAATTCCAAGCACCGCCAAGCTATAACAAGATTATGGCAATCTCGGGTCTTAAATTCACTTGGAATGATAAGCTTCCATATGGAAGCAAAGTTGTAGATATTTATCTTGAAAATGGCAAAAAAATTGATCCAAAAGCTGACTACACAATAACAGTTAACAACTTTATGGCAGACGGTGGCGACGGCTTTACCGTGCTTAAATCAGGTAAAAACCGCGTAACGGGCCCTGTTGATTTAGACGCTTTTGTTGATTATTTTAAAACACTACCAAAACCATTTAGTGCAGCAATTGAAGGACGTGTTCTAAAAACAGATCAAGTTCAACAACCAGAAGTTGGTAAGGGCTGGGTTAAAACAGATGGCAAATGGTACTTCTTTAATGAAGATGGTACTAAGAAAACTGGATGGTATAAAGAAAATAACAAGTGGTATTTCCTTGATAAAGTGAACGGGGATATGAAAGTTACCTGGGCACAAGTAAATGGCAAGTGGTACTTCTTTAATAAATCCGGTGTAATGCAAACAGGTTGGTTAAAAGATGGAAAGTCTTGGTACTACTTAGATGCTAAGAATGGTGACATGAAAGATACCTGGGCACAAGTAAATGGCAAGTGGTACATCTTTAATAAATCCGGTGTAATGTTAACCGGCTGGGTAAAAGAGCGTAAAACTTGGTACTTCCTTGGAGGTTCCGGTGCAATGCAAACAGGTTGGGTTAAAGTGAATAACAAATGGTATTTCCTTGCAAAATCTGGTGCAATGCAAACAGGCTGGGTACAAGTGAGCGGTAAATGGTACTTCCTAAACAATGATGGAAGCATGGCTGCAAACACTAAAGTCGGAAAATACAAACTAGGTAAAGACGGAGCTTGGATTAAGTAATTTGTCGACCAAAAAAGAGGAGTTCCTTCGGGGATTGCCTCTTTTTTCTATTGCATTATATTATTATGGATTTTCCGATTTTTACTATTGTTTTTTTGTTTTTGTTTTGGCTTTAATGGACAAACTGACTAACAAGGAGGATGTTGGATGCTTTATCTTACCTTGATAGTATGTTTTGTCGTCTCCATTCTTATTACACCACTGATAAAGAAATTTGCCTTTCTGATAGGTGCAACCGACCGTCCCAACCAGCGAAAAGTACATCAATTGATTATGCCAAGGCTTGGAGGCTTAGCGATATTTATTAGTTTTATGGTTGGTATCATCCTATTGAGACCTGAAAGCCAATCCTCGCTTGCGATTTTGCTTGGCTGTCTTCTCATCATCGCCACGGGCTTTCTTGATGATATATATGAATTGCCGGCAAAGTATAAGCTTCTCGGACAATTAGCAGCGGCCTGTGCTGTTGTTTTTCTAGGGGACCTGCAAATGGTGTTTATTAACCTGCCATTTGGCGGTCAGCTCCAATTTGGTTTTTTAAGTGTTCCTTTTACGATACTGTGGATTGTCGGTATCACTAATGCGATTAACTTAATTGACGGCCTTGACGGTTTGGCCGCAGGCGTATCTTCGATTGCTTTAATAACGATTTCAGGGATGGCGATTATTCAGGGGAATTTTTATGTTGTAGCCGTTGGATTAATAGTGCTCGCTAGTACACTCGGGTTTCTAATCTATAATTTCCACCCGGCAAAGATTTTCATGGGGGATACGGGAGCACTTTTTTTGGGATTTATTATTTCGGTCTTATCGCTCCTTGGCTTTAAAAATGTAACCTTTATTTCGTTTGTCATTCCAGTAATCATCCTCGGGGTACCGATTTCCGACACGATTTTCGCGATTATTAGAAGAATCGTTAACAAACAGCCCTTATCAGCACCGGATAAATCACATCTGCATCACTGTATGCTGCGCATGGGTTATTCTCACCAGCAAACCGTTTTAATTATTTACGCAATGGCTGCATTCTTCGGGCTAGTAGCTGTTATTTACTCTCAAGCTAGACTTGGGGGCGCAATAGTGTTAATTGGTATCGTTATCTTGTTAATTGAAATCATTGCTGAAAAAATTGGCTTGATGGGGCATAACTATCGCCCGCTGCTAAATATTGTCCGCACCCTAAAAATTACCACAGCTAAAAACCGTTCATAATAAAAAGGGACTCAATCGATGAGACCCTTTTTATTATGTTTAGCTTCAGCGCCTGCCCTTCGAGGTCTAATACCTTCATCTGTATATATTTGTTCGACGGGTCTTGATTAGGCGTTTATCTTTTATTATTTTCCCAATTGTTTTCTTTTGTAGGAGCGAATATAATCATCCTTAAGATTACCTTACATAATCTTCCTCAAGATAAACAGTTTCGCCTTTTTCCATGCTGCATTGGCCATTGGTTAGGTCGACCATCCAATCCATGAAGGCTTGGATGTGGCTTTCATTAACAAAAATTTCGACTTCAACGATATCTAGGTAATGTATTGCTTTAATCTTGTACTCAGATGTACGCAATTCTTTTTCAATTTTCCCAAGCCAAGTGTAATCAATTTTCACATGGACAACTTGTGAGAGTTTCCTTTCGATAATTCCAATTGAGTCAAGACCTTCCGAAGTAGCTTTCCCGTAAGCGCGGATGAGCCCGCCAGCACCCAATTTAATCCCGCCAAAGTAGCGGGTGACAACGACGACAGTGTCCTTCAGATTCCTTTTTTTCAAAACCTCAAGCATGGGAACACCGGCAGTGCCGCTTGGTTCACCGTCGTCATTGGCCTTTTGAATCTGATCATGTTCCCCAATGAGATAGGCAGAACAGTTATGAGTAGCATTCCAATGCTGCTTCTTGATGGCTTGAATGAATTCCTGTGCTTCTATTTCCGTTTCCGCCCTTTTAATATGGGCGATAAAGCGGGACTTTTGGATGTTAATTTCATGTTCTCCAGATTGTTTCACAGTAAAATAATGGGTCAGCATAGTAGATTCCTCCCTTAGTATGCCAATTATGACTTTTTTAGCATGCTTTATGAAACAAGTTTAATTATTAAAAAATATTTGTGTAATATACCTTTAATAAAGCAGTAAAGTTCGAATGGTATAATAGGTATAATTGGATTAAGTAAGCTTTTCTATTATTAAAAAGTGTAGTTTAATAGGAAGAAAGAGATAGAAATATTACTATCATTATACTACTATTTCTCGCATTTCCGAGATTTTAGTCCAAATTCAACTAGGATTACGTTGGTAAAATGTTACAATCCGAGGTAAAATAAGTTACAGGCCTAAAGGGAAGGGGGCCACCCCTAGAGGAAAGATTATGAAACTTAATCAGCTTAACATGAAGTCAATTGATGAAATCCGCGAAGAAATGATTGAAACTGTAACCTGTAGTAAAAGTGATATATTCCAGATTGGTGAACAATGCCGGACAAACTATAAAAGTATGACCAATGAATTAGAACAAATCAAGCAAATGATGGTCAAGCTTATTGAAGAAGGCGATCAGCTGGAAGAACAAGTGCTAGAGGCGCGGCTTATGCTGACAGAGGTCAGTATGAATTTTAAGACTTATACGGAGGGCGAAGTCCGTGATGCCTACGAAAAAGCCCATCAGCTGCAAATGGACCTTTCCATCAACTGGCAATATAAGAAGCAGCTTTTGGATAAAAGAGATGATCTCGAACAAAGATTACTTGGATTAAATGAAACAATTGATCGGGCAGATCAGCTTATTTCACAAATTTCAGTCGTGATGAATTATTTGACGAGTGATTTAAAGCACGTCGGTGAAGTTTTAGAAAATGCTAAAGCAAAACAAGACTTCGGTTTGAAGATCATTGAAGCACAGGAAGAAGAGCGCAAGCGACTTTCAAGGGAGATTCATGATGGTCCTGCACAAATGCTTGCGAACGTCATCATGCGCTCTGATATAATCGATCGGGTATATCGGGAGCAAGGGATGGAGGCAGCTTTTTCTGAAATCACAAGCTTTAAAAAAATGGTGCGTTCCGCCCTATACGAGGTCCGACGAATTATTTATGACCTTCGTCCAATGGCACTTGACGATTTAGGTCTTGTCCCTACCCTCAGAAAATATTTACAAACTATCGAAGAATATCATAATCACTCAAAGATTGAGTTTGTGAATATGGGCTTAGAACGACGGCTTCCGACAAAGTATGAGGTCGCACTGTTCCGAATGATTCAGGAATCCGTCCAAAATGCTCTCAAGCATGCCAATGCCTGTGAGATCAAAGTCAAATTAGAAATAACGAATGCTGCAATTACTGTTTTAATCAAGGACAACGGCGTCGGCTTTGATACAACAAAAAAGAAACCAGAGTCCTTCGGTATAATCGGGATGAGAGAGCGTGTCGAACTGCTTAACGGGGAACTCACTTTCGATTCAAAAATAGGCAAAGGAACCGCTGTATTAATCAGTGTTCCATTAATTAACAAAAGTTAGCTAATAGAATTGATATTGAATAATGACTTTGTACGATGAAAATATCGACATTTGAAGGATTTTTACGATTAAATCGAAATATGAAGGATTAGGAGGCGTAGCAATTGACTACCAAAATTGTCATTATTGACGATCATCAACTATTCAGGGAAGGCGTTAAGAGAATACTAGAATTTGAAAAATCGTTCCAAGTGGTGGCTGAAGGTGATGATGGCAGCGAAGCATTAGGCCTCGTGCAAGAGTATCTGCCAGATGTGGTTATTATGGACATCAATATGCCGCAAAAGAACGGTGTCGAGGCAACCCGCGAGCTTATTGAAAAATATCCAAACACAAAGATTATCATTCTATCGATTCATGATGATGAAAATTATGTTACCCATGCCTTACAAACAGGTGCAAGAGGTTACTTACTAAAAGAAATGGACGCCGACGCATTGATTGAAGCTGTTCGTGTCGTGGCAGATGGAGGTTCATATTTACATCCAAAGGTCACTCACAATTTAGTCAACGAGTATCGCAAGCTGGCTGCAGGAGTCGCCAATGGTGGCCGCGGATATTTGACGGTTGAACTTCGCCGACCGCTCCATTTATTAACGCGCCGCGAATGCGAGGTACTGCAAATGCTTGCCGATGGAAAAAGCAATCGCGGTATCGGTGAGGCTTTATTTATTAGCGAAAAAACAGTCAAAAACCACGTTAGTAACATTTTACAAAAAATGAATGTCAACGACCGTACTCAAGCCGTGGTTGTCGCAATCAAAAATGGCTGGGTAGAAGTCCGATAATTATTTTGAAAAAATAGTGAAGAGCATGCTCCTGAGCGTGCTCTTTGTTTTTATACAAGGAAATTAGTCATCCAGAATAATGCATTTTATTTCAATTTCATATAAAATAATATACAAATAGTTTGCTGGAGAAAAAAACAAGGATGGTAAAAACATATATGAAAACGGCAATTGTCACGGATAGTACCGCGTACATACCGAAAGAATTACGAGAACACTGGAATATACATATGATACCGTTAAATGTTATTTTTGGAAATGAGGTCTACCAGGAAGAAAATGATATAACGTGGAGCCAATTTTACGAAGAAGTCAGGACAAAGGAGTTGCCCACCACTTCCCAGCCGCCGATTGGCCAATTTGTCGAGTTATTTGAGCAGTTATCCAAAGAGTATGATGCCGTTATAAGTATTCACCTTTCAAGCGGCATCAGCGGAACTTACCAGGGCGCCGTAACGTCAAGCACGATGGTGGAAGGGATAAAAGTTTATCCATTTGATTCGGAAATCAGCTGTATGGTTCAAGGTTTCTATGCCTTGGAAGCAGCCAAGTGGGCATCAAAGGGTGTAGATGCTGAAGTGATTATGGCCCGCCTAGAGGAGCTGAAAAAAACAGCTCGTGCGTATTTTATGGTCGATGATCTATCACATTTACAACGGGGCGGCCGCTTATCGAGTGCCCAAGCCTTTATCGGCAGTTTACTTCAGGTCAAACCACTTTTGCATTTTGAAAACAAGGTCATTGTCCCGTTTGAAAAAATTCGCACCCGGAAAAAAGCGATGAAGCGAATAATGGATTTATTCGGTGAAGATGTTGCGAACGGGGCCGCCTACCAAGCCGTCATCATTCACGCCAACCGTGAGGAAGAAGCGGAAGAGTGGCGAAATGAGCTAGTAGCAATGTACCCCAACGTTGAATTCTCTATCGGTTACTTCGGCGCCGTCATCGGCACCCACCTCGGCGAAGGCTCGATGGGCATGGGTTGGATGAAAAAGTTGGATGTAATATAAGCTGAATTTGTATAAGTATGCAGCCATTCCGGCCTTTAGTCGGAATGGTTTTTATTATGGCTCGATAATCAGTTGTAGGTTTGGCGGAATCAACGGGAAAAGGAGCCAACCGTCAAAAGAGCGGAATCTATGCAAGGAATTAACATAAAAAAGGTAATAAAATGGGGTTTGGCGGAATCCGAGGGCAGTTTGGCGGAATACCCACTCAATTAAGTGGACCTGAAAAAATATTACGTCATAAAATCTTTTTTCGACAAATAAGCAGGAATTTCTCCTTTACCTGCAGAAACCTTTCAAAGTAAGAATTTTTTAAGAAAGAAAAGGAGTGATGGACTAATTGAATATGAAAGAATTAACCCCTCCACAAAGGCTATTTTTAACTGAAATCTTAAAAAGACGCCTAACAAAGGATATTCGAAGTGGTGTTTGCTGTCCAAATGAACATTGTCTTCACATCCCAATGAATTACAAAAGAGGCAAATGGACTTGTTCCGCCTGCAATACAACCTCAAAAGACGCCTATAAAGAAACCCTCAGTGACTACTTCCACTTGTGTGGACCAACGATTACCAATTTTCAGTTTCGAAGCTTCCTTCATCTCCCCAACAATGATACCACTCAAAAGATTCTTCTTAGATTAAACTTGCCAGCAACAGGAAAAACCAAAAATCGTTTATATCATCTATGTCCAGAGAAGGTGACAGCATGCGTTTTATCATAAAAGATGAAATATTAATCCCAAGTAACACATTAGATGATTCGCTCCCAATCTCGCAAATACCAGCCATCCCCCAGCCGCCGATCCAACCAAACTACTTGTACAATCGCGAACTCCAGCAGCTCCTCACTGGTAAACAGCTCCTCCTTGATGATATCCCATTCCCACTAAACGAAATCCAATCACATTATGAAAATGGATATATTACTTACCGTAAAGGAATTAACCAAAGTGGGAAAAAGCCAATCTGTGCCCGGTGCGGAAACAAGAATCTTCAGTGGTTTGAAACCTACCCATGCTCCTGTTGCGGGGAAACCTGCCTCTATTGCCGCAAGTGCCTCATGATGGGAAGGATTAGTGGATGTACACCGCTAATCGGCTGGAATGGTCCGGTGCCTGATACCATCCTTCCAGCAAAAATCAGCCAATGGAAGGGGACGCTATCAAAGGGGCAAATGGAAGCCTCGAACCGTGTGGTCGATGCTATTCGGGAAAATAGGGAATTGTTAGTATGGGCTGTGTGTGGGGCTGGAAAAACAGAAGTGTTATTCGCGGGAATCGAGGCAGCACTTGCTGCTAAAAAAAGAATTTGCATCGCCACGCCCCGAACGGATGTTGTCCTTGAACTTACACCCAGATTAAAGGCAGCGTTTCCCGAAATCACGGTTGCCTCGCTTTATGGAGGAAGCGAAGACCGCCATCTATTTGCCCCGCTGACAATTGCTACCACCCACCAGCTACTTCGTTTTTACCATGCCTTTGATACGGTGATTTTGGACGAGGTCGATGCATTTCCATTTACAGTCGAAGAATCACTTCAGCATGCAGCCCTCCAAGCTCGGAAACCTTCCTCTGCGATGATTTATCTAACAGCCACACCGAATGAAAAATGGCAGCGAGAGTGCCGTACTGGTAAACGACCTTTTACCACCATCCCGGCACGATTCCATCGTCATCCGCTTCCGGTGCCCGAATTTGTTTGGTGTGGGAACTGGCAAAAACAGCTTCAAAAAGATAAGCTTCCAGCCAATCTACTTAGTTGGATAAAAGAAAGAATCCTAGCGAACAAACAAGCCTTAGTTTTCTTTCCGCATATCCCTTTGATGGAAAAATCACTGCCCATCCTACGCCTGATTGCGCCAACTATAGAAGCGGTCCATGCTGAAGACCCTGAGCGCAAAGAGAAAGTCCAGAAAGTGCGAGCAGAAGAGATTCCACTACTGTTGACAACAACCATTCTTGAACGTGGGGTAACATTTCCAAATATCGATGTAGCTGTAATAGGTGCGGAAGACTCCATTTTTACAGAAAGCGCCCTTGTGCAAATCGCCGGAAGAGCTGGGAGGAGTAAGGATCATCCTGATGGAGTGGTGACCTTTTTTCACTATGGAAAAACCGACGAGATGTTAAAGGCAAGAAGGCAAATTATGGCAATGAATCGAGAGGGAATTAAACGAGGATTACTCGATTGATAACAGTTCAAATGATAGGAGAAAAGTAAACAATGAACCCATTCCCACAAGACCACTGTTTAATCTGTCATGAAATAATCCGCCCAACCATAGGCTGGAGAGCGATATTCTCCATAGAAACAGAACATCTCATCTGCCAACCCTGTGAAAGAAAGCTTGAAAGGATTGAAGGAGAAACGTGTCGGATTTGTTGCCGTCCCTTTCATTTAATAGATGAAAAATTTCGCAAGGGGGATTTGTGCCATGATTGCTTTCGCTGGGAGGAAGACGTCGAGTGGCAAGGGTTCCTCGAAAAAAACACCTCACTTTTCCTCTATAATGATTTTTTAAAAGAGGTGATTGCAAAGTTTAAATTTCGTGGTGATTATGTGCTAGCGAAGGTATTTGCCCAATTTTTCACAAAAAAGCTCGACCAATTAGCCCCGGCTATACTTGTGCCAATTCCGTTAAGTGAAGTGCGTCTGTATGAGCGGGGGTTTAATCAAGCGGTTGCATTGCTAGTAGAATCCGGCTTTGTCCCTTCAGAAATCCTTACCCGAATCCATTCGGAAAAACAATCGAAAAAATCAAGGTTGGAGCGCATCCATCTTCAACAAGTCTTCAAGGTAGACACCGAGATAACACTGGAAGGGCAAAGAATTGTCCTAATTGATGATATTTACACTACTGGATCGACGGTCCGGCATGCAGCAAAACTTTTAAAACGGGCAGGGGCAGCAAGCATTCAATCGCTAACGATTGCTAGATAGGTGACAGAAGACCCGTTTTGGTATTAAGGTGGCGACTTTATTCAGTCGCCACCATGTTAAAATTAAATTTTCATCTTTAGCGCCATTTGAGCGTTTTCGATATCGTGACCTAGCAAGAGTCCTAAATCGTAGGCGGGATAGTACCCATGCTTGTGCATATAAGTAAAAACTCTTTCATGGCAGTGGATGGCACCTAACAGCTGATTGGTAAAGGTTTTTCTTAACGCAGGGGTGGCTGTTTCGGTAATCGCAGCGGCCAGACAGCGGATTAATTCCTTAGATAGACCAAGTAAGTCAGCGGCGAAAAAGCCTATGTCCTCGCGTAAATCTTCTTCGTCCCTTGCTTGGTAGCCTTGGGCAGAGGGATAAAATTTCAGAAGTTCTTTAAGGTTGCTTTCAAGGTCGTGAATACATTTTTGGTAGAGCTCTTTAAGCTCATGGTCAGATACTTTTTTTATGGACATTTTTAGTTTCATTAGTCCAGTGGATTGGTAGGCAACCAATTCATGCAATTTCAATGTTTCATGCCAGGCTAGTAATTTTCTTTCTTCGTGGCTCATTCGAAATCCTCCATTCATTTTCACATCAATGTAACCTATTCTATGAGCATTTTAGTGGTAAATTGTCCTACCTAATATTACAATGAATGTAAACAACCATCTAGTTTGGATAATATTAACAATAAATTCCAAAGTGGTATCACATTGTCACTATTTGCCTGTTGTTTTTGTCAAAAATTCGACAAAATTTTTGTTCTGATTTAGCAGGATAATCATAGGGTAAAATAGAATTGTAATTACATAGCCATATTAAAAGGAGGAGTTTACAAATGAAATATAACGTTCGTGGTGAAAACATTGAGGTAACTCCAGCAATTAGAGAGTATGTAGAAAAGAAAATTACTAAATTGGAGCGCTATTTTACTGAAGCACCAGATGCAAAGGTAAATGTAAATCTAAAATTCAATCAAGATAAAACTTCAAAAGTTGAAGTAACCATCCCAATGCCGCAATTAGTTTTACGTGCTGAGGAAACAAACATAGATATGTATGCGGCGATTGACTTAGTTTCTGACAAGCTTGAGCGCCAAATTCGCAAACACAAAACAAAGGTTAACCGCAAGTTCCGTGAAAAAGGCGATTTCCCAATTACGTTTGCTACATCTGAAAACACAGAAGTACATGATTTGGATGAAGATGAATTAGAGTTAGTTCGTACAAAGCGATTTGATTTGAAGCCAATGGACAGTGAAGAAGCGATTCTGCAGATGAATATGCTTGGTCATAGCTTTTATGTATTCACTAACTCAGATACTAACCGTACAAACGTTGTTTATAAGCGTAAAGATGGCCGTTACGGATTAATTGAAGCCCATTAATAGGAATGAGAACGCTGCTCCGGATTTGACCGGGGCAGCGTTTTTTGTGTTAGGGAAAGGGCCATAGTCTTTGGAGGAATTGTTAATTTGGTATGTAAAATTAAATAATCGGCAAATAAATGTAGAGGTGATAAAAAGCAAATTTGAATGCTACTAGGAAGAAGGAAATACTCACAAAAACAGGGTATATCTCATATTAGGAAGCATCCGAAAGTTATCCCCATGTGGATAACTGTAAATTTAGATGAGATATCTACAAATCCCCCTCACTTATCTACAATTTCGGGGAAGATATCTACAAATCCCCATACCATAACTACAAATCTAAGCGGCTTATCTATAAATCGCTATACCTTATCTACAATTTCTAGGAAGATATCTACAAATCCCCATACTATAACTACAAATCTAAGCGGCTTATCCACAAATCGCTACACCTTATCTACAATTCCACAAAAAAATCCACACTACCACAAAAAAACTATCATGAGCCTCAACTCCCAACCAAACCATGGAAATAAATTTAGAGAACAAGCCGTAGTCACCTAATAAAGGCGGTGAGAGCAGAGCTAGACTTCACATCTTTCGTCTAGTGAAATGGGTATTTCACTTTAACTGGTTAAAGTGATTCATTTTTGCGGCGCTCCGCCCCTTTTCCACAGAAAAGAGAGCCGGACTATCCGCCAGCTCTCCAAAACTGTTCCATACCTTATCGCTCACTAGCAGGCTTACGGTGAAATTTGTGCAATCGTTATTTCGCCGCTCCGCAGCAGTTCTTATACTTCTTGCCGCTACCACAGATACATGGATCGTTGCGGCCAACGTTAATTTGGTTCACTTTCGGTTTTTTCTTAACCGGTTCGCCATCTTCCTTCGGATTCACCGCTTGACCTTTTGCGACCTCTTCGCGCTCAAGATTGTTGCGTATCTCCGCCTTCATTATATACATAGCAGCTTCATCTTCGATGGATTGAACCATTGCTTCAAACATTGCGAAGCCTTCATGCTGGTATTCACGAAGTGGGTCGATTTGTCCGTAAGCACGCAAATGAATTCCTTGGCGGAGTTGATCCATGGCATCAATATGGTCAGTCCATTTGGAATCAACCGCACGCAACGTAACAACCTTTTCAAATTCGCGCATTTGTTCAGGGTAAAGGATTTGCTCTTTTTCCTCGTAGCGTTCCTTCACTTTGGCAAAAATGGCATCGACAATTGCCTCTGGGTCTTTGCCCTTAAGGTCTTCTGTAGTCATGTCACCTTCATGGAGAAGGGTTGCATGCACATAATCAACAATGGCTTGTAGATTCCATTCTTCTTCATCCTCATTGCGTGATGCATGGGCATCAACGTTACGTTGAATCGAGTTTAAAATCATTTTTTGAACAATGTCACGAAGATTTTCAGATTCTAACACTTCATCACGCTGGGTGTAAATGATTTCCCGCTGCTGACGAAGAACATCATCATATTGCAATAGCTGTTTACGAGCATCAAAGTTGTTGCCCTCGACGCGTTTCTGTGCCGATTCAACAGCCCGAGACACCATTTTACTTTGAATCGGCTGGGAATCATCCATGCCGAGCTTTTGCATCATTGACTTCATATTATCAGAACCGAAGCGGCGCATCAGTTCATCTTCCATCGATAAATAGAACTGGGTAATACCCGGATCTCCTTGACGTCCTGAACGTCCACGAAGCTGGTTATCGATACGTCTGCTTTCGTGACGCTCCGTACCAATAACCGCCAGTCCGCCAAGCTCAACCACACCTTCTCCAAGCTTAATGTCAGTACCACGGCCGGCCATGTTCGTCGCAATTGTAACCGAACCTTGGTGACCTGCTTCGGCAATGATTTCCGCTTCGCGCTCGTGGTTCTTCGCGTTCAAGACATTATGGTGAATACGCTTTTTGGATAAATAGCTGGAAATAAGCTCAGACGTTTCAATCGCAACCGTACCAACGAGAACTGGCTGCCCCTTTTGATTGCGCTCGGCAATATCCTCAACAACTGCACGGAACTTGCCGTCCATCGTTGAGTAAATTAAATCGGCTCTGTCGTCACGAGCAATTGGTCTGTTGGTAGGAATCACGATTACATTCATATTGTATATGTTGCGGAACTCTTCTTCTTCCGTTTTCGCTGTACCGGTCATACCAGCCAATTTTTCATACATACGGAAGTAGTTTTGGAACGTAATCGTTGCCATCGTCATGCTTTCATTTTGGACTTCCAGACCTTCTTTTGCCTCAATGGCTTGGTGCAAACCTTCGCTATAGCGTCGGCCCTTCATCAAACGGCCGGTGAACTGGTCAACGATAATAATTTCGCCTTCTTGTACGACATAATCAACATCAAGGTGCATGCTGACATTCGCTCTTAATGCCTGATTAATATGATGGTTTAACGTAACATGTGACATGTCAAACAGGTTATCAATTCCAAATGCTTTTTCGGCTTTACTGATTCCTTCTTCTGTTAACATAACGCCTTTTGTTTTTTCATCATAGGTATAATCTGTTTCTTTCGTAAGCATTCGAACAAAGCCATTGGCTTGGACATATAGGACAGCAGACTTTTGCGCTGATCCTGAAATAATCAATGGAGTACGTGCTTCGTCGATTAAAATCGAGTCAACTTCGTCAATGACCCCAAAAAAAAGTGGACGTTGTACCTTTTGTTCCTTATAAAGGACCATGTTATCACGTAGATAGTCGAAGCCAAATTCGTTATTGGTACCATAAGTAATATCGTGGGCATAAGCAGCCTGCTTTTCGTCTTTGTCCATGCTGTTTAAATTCAAGCCGACCGTTAGACCTAAAAATTGATACAGCTCGCCCATTTCGGTGGCGTCACGGCTTGCCAAGTATTCGTTGACAGTTACAACGTGAACTCCTTTTCCAGAAAGAGCATTCAAGTAAACGGGCATTGTCGCCGTTAACGTTTTACCTTCACCAGTTTTCATCTCGGAAATATTTCCTTCGTGAAGAGAAATACCTCCCATTAATTGAACATGATATGGATACAGACCGAGCACACGGCGGGCACCTTCGCGGACCACCGCAAATGCTTCCACAAGCAAATCGTCAAGTGTTTCGCCTTTTTGATAACGGAGCTTGAACTCTTCCGTTTTTTCACGAAGCTGGTCGTCTGTTAATTTTTCCGTTTCGGCCGCAAGTGCGCCAATTTTCACTGCGAGCTTATCTAACCGCTTCAGCTCGCGTTTGTTCAGATCAAATACTTTATTTAAAATCCCCATCATCAGATGAACGCTCCTTTTTATCGAGACTCAAAATCCACTTTTTTTAAAAAAATCCATGTCTAAAATATTCGATAATTTCCCTTTACATCTTACCACTTCCGCTATAGAGTGACAACAATGTAGGTAGGGAAGCAATATTTGACCTGCTACTATTATATAAAAGAGGCTATTAAATTCCTAATCCACCACATTTATCGGAAATTCGAATTTTTGTCAAATATGACAGAGTTATGGCAATTTATTGAGAATACATTTCAACTCGGGAAACGTCCTTTTAATTTCTGTTGATTAATGAATAAACACCTCAAAAATTGTATAAATATTAATTTTTTAGTTTGTTTACACTACAGGAGTAGTGCTAACGCAATCTTGTGATAACAACGTTTGTATGTTGTTTTTAGGGTAAATAACTACATTCAATTGTATGAAGAAATATTCACAAATTGTACATTGGAATATACTCTTACAATGTTAGATACTACCTTTAGAGAGGTTATTATGGAAAATAAATAGATAAATAATCCTACATGGGAAGGGTGAGAAAAATGGCCATTTGGGGGAAAAAGATAAATAAAGAGACAGATCCCGAAACAAGAGAAAATAAAAAGAAAGTTGGCCTAATTCGTAGACTTTGGCAAAAGTTTCGAAGTATAGATTGGAAGAATCCAGTTAACAGATGGAAATTACTATTTGTGTCACTGGTAGGATGTATCGTTGTGTTTGGTGGAGGGTATGGAGTGCTTACCTTTACCAACTCTCCGTCATTTTGCTCAAGCTGTCACGAAATGGCACCAGAGTATTCAACATATACAGCGAGTGCTCACAATAATATCTCCTGTGTTCAGTGTCATATTAAGCCTGGGTTTACGAACATGATTACGCACAAAGTGAAATCGATGAAAGAAGTTTATTACCATGTAACAGGCGTACCTAAACAGATCGTTCAAACGGAAGAAGAAGCGATTTCAAACGAGAACTGTTTACAATGTCATTCCAAGAACCGTCTGGTCACCGCATCGGGTGACTTAAAGGTCAACCATAAAGGACATATTGAAAAGGATGTTCCTTGTATTAGCTGTCATGCCGGAGTTGTTCATGCGAAAATCGTTGCACGTGGTATTAATACCGAGGAAGTTCGTGGACATTGGACAAAAGAAAATGCTGAAAAGTTAATGGAAGAGAAATATCTGAGACCAAACATGGGAACCTGTATTGATTGCCATGATAAAGTCAACAACGGTGAAAAGCCATGGAAAGATGTTGCCTATAATGTTCCACCAAATCCCGAAGAGGTAGAGAAAAAACTCGAAGAAAAAACAAAAGCATCTGGTGAAGCAACGAAGGAAGGCGAAAGCAAAGAAACTGAAGCAGCGCATGATGGAAAAACACAAGAAATCATCTTACAAGCCATCGGAAAGCAACAAAAAGACGTAAAGATTTCGATGGAATGTGAAACCTGCCATAAAAAGGTAAAAGTTCCTAAGAACCACAAAGTAGCAGGCTGGAATGGAAAGCATGGCGGAACAGCTATCCAAGAGTTAGATAAATGCGTGAACTGTCATCAGGATTCAAAATGGGCCAGAGAAATACCAAAAGAAGACATTATCTCACTACTTAAGATGAAAGAGACAAAAACAAAATATGTACCAAATATTACTGTTGTAAAAGATCAATCACGAATCAATAAATTCTGTAGCGCCTGTCACGGGAACCGTCCAGTTGGACACGTTGAAAGTGATCAATGGTTAACTACCCATGCGGCTAAAGCAAAAACACCTGATCAAAAAGCAGAATGTTTCGTTTGCCATGATCGTGAAAAACCAAAAGAGGGCTCCACAGATATAAAAGCACCAACAGATGTTTATTGCCAATACTGTCACAGAACCGGCTTTAAATCAGATGTGAAAAACTAAGTTAATCTTAAACAGGAGGGACGCTTTTATGGAAGAGGAACACAAACAAGAGCTGCCAGCCCCTCCCCGTTTTCGCTATAAGTTAATCAAAATTGCGACTTTAACTTTGTTGTTTCTAGTCATCCTATTCTTTGGGGGATTCTTCGGGATAGAAACAACCTCAAGCTCGAAGTTTTGCTCATCCTGTCATGAGATGAAGCCTCAGTACTATACATGGAAGGCATCATCTCATAGTGAGGTAGATTGTGTAAACTGCCATATTGAACCAGGAGCAAAGAATTACGCAAAAGCGAAAGGAAACGGCCTCGTAGAACTTTATAAAAAACAAACGGACACTTATATTGCACCTATAAAGATGCCGAACCTTATACCGGATGAAGCTTGTGAAAGTTGTCACAATATGAAAAATCGCGCCGTCACTGCTTCCGGGGATATCATCATCCCACACAATAAACATAAGACAGAAGGTATTAAGTGTGTGCAGTGTCATAGTGGTACTGCTCACGGGAAAGTTTCGGATCGAAAAGTGACCTATAAGAGTGATTATGGAAAATGGGATGAAAAATTAGGGACATCTCTTATGAGTAATAAGAAGTTTACCAGTCCGCAAATGGACACTTGTATGGAATGTCATGAGGTAAGAAAGGCTCCATTGGAGTGTAAAACTTGTCACGAAACAACGATGGTTCCTAAAAATCATAAAACAGAAGAGTTTAAAGCTGGCGGACATGGTAAGATTCAGCCCTCTGACCTGAAAAAATGTGAGAAGTGTCATTCTTATATGTCTAAAGAAAAGTATGATTTATTTAAAGAAGATCCTAGCTTCACAAAGTTTTTGAAAAAAGAAAATACAGATTCAAATAATGTTACCGTTAGTCAATATGCAAAAACAAATACATTCTGTAAAGACTGTCACGGACAGAAACCAACGAGTCATAAACGGGCATCTTTTATAACGGATCATGGACATTTATCAAAGAATACGCAAACGTGCTTCATTTGCCACGACAATCGGATTGTAAGTAATTCCCCTGTAACAAGGGTTCAATGTGCTACATGTCATCCTAGTTCACACAATCGTCCATGGAAAGATCACCATCCAGTTACATTAGCAGCAAATCAAAAGTTTAATAATACATGTTTAAGATGTCATGTTAAAGCAACTTGTACTAAGTGTCACAGAACAAATAGTTAAATGATAGATTCCGAGAGGGGAATTAAGATGGAAGCAGAAAGAGCACCTCAAGAGGTAGAGGAAAAACCAGTTAAGAAGCAGCCAAAAACTTTTAAGAAGAAAACTAGTATTCTGTTACTATCCCTTACTTTACTAATTTCAGTAGGGATAGGATATGCTCTCGGACACTTTTATTTTTGGAATGATATTAATATGAAAAGAGTGAATGAGCAGCTGGATTTTTACAAGGAAGCTGTTAGAAAAGATCCAGCAAATCTGCAAAATCGAATCGTGCTGGGTTATACCTATTTCTTAAAAGGTGATAATGAAGAAGCAATTAAACAGTTTGATTTTGTTTTGGACCAAGATAAAAACTATTATGATGCCCATTACAACATTGGTTTAGTATTCCTGAAAGAAGAACGTTATAATGAAGCGCTTATCTCGTTTGAAAAGGCGGTAAAAATTGCACCTAAAGACTTTAAGGGCTATGTACAAATGGGAATCTCATATCGCGGGTTAAAAGAGTACGATAAGGCCATGAAGGTACTTGAAAATGCCAACAAGCTTGCTCCAACCAATTCCGATATTATTTATCAAATTGGGATGGTGGCTGAAGCACAAGGTAAGTATGAAGATGCGATTGCCATTTACAAGGATGCCCTCTCATATGATCCATTGTTTAAGGATGCAGTGGATGCGCTAGATAGACTTAAAGATAAAGACACAAAGGCAAAAGGTGAATAACAATGAAAAGACGGAATGTGTATATCGGAATGGCACTAATTGCTATAACTACGGCCGTAGTTTTTACCTTCATCTTTCTTAATCAATCAAAAGCAGTAGATACAGGATTACTTAATGTGCTTAATCCAAATGGTGCGCCAAAATATAGCCATCAGCTCAATGGTGATTTTGACAAACCACTTGCTAAACCTATGGATGTCGCTGCGACTAATTCTTTTACTTATGTAACGGATACGAATAATAAACGAGTAGTAGCGTTCGACGTAGGAGGAAACATACTTTTCTCATTTGGTGAGGAAGGGACAAAAGCGGGGCAATTCACTTTTCCGTATGGTATATCGGTTGATGAAAAGGGACGTGTATTTGTCGCTGATTTATATAATGGTACTATTTCCATTCATGATGAAAAAGGTAAGTTTATCGAGTATTTTGCGACGAAAGCAAGTAAGGAAAAGAAAATTTCCGCTCCTGCAGGATTGAGAATTATTAATAAAAAAGTATATGTCACAGATATAAAATCCAATAAAGCGTTCGTCTTCGATATGGACGGTAAGTTGTTACTTGAAATTGGAAAACATGGAACCAAAGAGGGTGAATTTAACGCGCCAAATGGGATCACAGCCGATAATGAGGGTAATATTTACGTAGTTGACACGGGAAATCAACGTGTTCAAATATTCAATAAAGCAGGAAAGTTTTTGAAAATCATTAATGGTTCCAATAAAGGTAAAGGGGAATCCATTTTCGTTAATCCAAGGGGAATTGGCATCGATAGTCGTGGAATTATGTATGTGGTCAGCAACCTAACTCATATGGTCTATGGCTTTGATAAGGATGGCAAAAAGTTATTCCAGTTTGGCGGCATGGGTGAAGCAAACGGTGAATTCTATCTGCCAAATGGATTGTTTATTGATCAACAAGACAATGTTTTCATTACCGATACTACTAATATAAGGGTTCAAGTTTTTAAATAATAGAGACTTAAGTGAGATAACAAGTTAGTTTATTAGTTCTACTCTTTTCTTTAAGGGGGTGGTATAGAAAAGGAAGCAGCAGAAGGTTTTTTAAGAAAAAAGAAATAAGAGAGAAAAAAAGAGAGGTAATTTGGGAGGTTTTAAAAATGAGAAAGATTAGTTTTAGTTTGATCTTTGCACTCATGTTGTTCGGCATGTTTGCAGCTGCTGCATCTGCAGAAACAATGGCTCCTGGAAATGGAATGCCTATTGAACCCACAAAACAGAACGCAAACAACACTGGTGTTGGTGTTGACACAAACGACGGTTCTACAAAGTCTACTGTAATCAAAAACTTAACTGGTCACAACACGCACACTTCTTACCAAAATAACACAAACTCTTGTGCAAGCTGTCACCAAACACACACTGCAAAAGGCGACCAATTGCTATTTGCAGATACTGTTTATAACACTTGTACTGCTTGTCACGATGGTACTTTAGGATTTGCTAACGTATTTGCTAGTGGCGAAACTGCTAAAATGAATGGCGCAGGTACTTTCGCTGGTACACATGGTGCATCTCAACACATGGCTAATGATACCCTAAAAATCAAAGCAGCTCCTGGTGGAAATCCAGACCTAGAAGGCGATGATAAAACTGGCGGAACTGGATGGGGCGAAAACTTCAACTGTGCAAGCTGTCACGCACCACACGGATCATACAGCGACCGTTTACTTTCATACAATCCAAACGGTATGGCTTCAATGCCAGCTTCTAAAGGTGGTAACCAATTAGAAAACATTACTGTAGTGGATACGTTACCGCTTCTTGATACTCCAGAAAATATAGCTGCTGCTCCTGCTATAGTATTATTACGTACAGAAGATGCTGTAGCTGATGCTAATGGTCATAAAAAAGTAACTGTTGCTCAATACAACAAAGGAACATCTAGTTATACAAAATCTGAAGCTCCTTGGTTATATGGCTATGACCTTCGTACAAATGGTCTAACTTACTGGTCACGTTTAGTTAAACCAGATGCGACTGCCGATACTTCAGATGATGTTATCGCTGCTTACGGTTCAACATCTGGTGTTTATTTCGATTACGAACATGCTCAAGCATATTCTACTTCTCAAGCAGGTGCTGATGCACTAAAAACTGCAGGTAAAGGTTTCCTTGCTCGTCCTGTAGTTGTTAAAATGGAAAAAAATGAAGCAACACACAGCATTGTGCAAGCTGCTTATTATAGCGGTTCTACAGTAGCCAAATTAGGCTACTCTGATCAAAAGTTAAAAGATCTTGGTTACACAGTAAAAGCTGATGGCTCCGTATCAGGCTTAGGTGTAGCAATGTCCAAGTTCTGTGCCGCTTGTCACACTGACTATCTCCAAGGTAACTCTGAAGGCAAGAAATCTCACTTTGGTGATTTAACTGATATGGATAACAATCCAAATGCTGCATACCGTCACAGCACAAACAGCGACTCTTACACTTGCGTACGATGCCACTACGGTCACGGTACTGACGCATATATCATGAAAGATTCTCTTGGACGCACAATTGCTAACTTACAAGACCCAACAATCATGGCGAAAACTGGTGAAGCAGTTAAAACTCCTGAGGATGCTCTTACTTATATGCAAGACAACAACGCTTCTTCTGCTCTTAAGAAGTTCACTAACATGTCAGTATGTTGGGCTTGCCACAACAGCTCTCACGCTGAAACAATCAAGAACACTGAGCGTCGTGACGATCATCCAGTAGGAATGCCTGCAGGCTATTAATAAAATAAGCTAACAACTAGCTACAACTAGTTGTTAGCCAAAGCAAAAAAAGTATGAAACTAGGGTGTTATGCTTAGGCATAGCACCCTAGTTTATTTAAAATTATACTAACTATTTCTGCAATTGATTGTCAAATGAATTTCTACTATATATAGAAGATATAATAAATGCTTCCATTAAACTGTGAACTTCGTCACAAAAGGATTGTATGAATTACGTATCTTCTTTTTGTCATTTCCTCAGCATCTCTTTAGATACATATTAAACATATATATATGAATATTTGTTGAATAATATCAGTAACCACTAGTACCTACACCATAATAGATTTAAAATAAATTTGTAGCTAAATTACGTAAATACTTTAAAAGCAGAGATGAGGGGGACTAAATGAAACAAAGAGGATCCCTGCAAAAAACCAAGTTGTTAGCATTAATCCTTTTAGTTTTATGTTTTCAATTTTTAGGGTCGAATAAATTATTGACTGTAACAACTGTTCAAGGAGAAGAATTAAATGGGACTGAACCAAAAGTTATTATTACTTCACCTAAAACTGGTGATATTCTAAACGAGACATCCCTAACGATTTCTGGTACAAATGAGAATTTTACTGCAGGTGCATCAGTGGATCTTTATAATGGAACTGAGAAAATTGGTACAACAAATGAGATAATTGAAAATAACTGGACAATTACGATTGATTTGCCAGAAGGCACTCACGATATTTATGCTAAAGCAACAGACTCTGAAGGAAAAACAGCTGCTACTAGTACCATCAATCTTTCAATTGATACCACTCCCCCAACTATTACGTTTGGAAAACCAGTTGATGGAGCTTTTACTAATTCTTCTTCCATTGAAGGTACAGCAGAACCTAATTCTACCGTACAAATTTGCATGGATTGCACTAAAGATTCTGGAAGTCAAGTGGTTGGAACATGGGTGTCTGTTTCAGCAGACAGTTCTGGAAAATGGGTGTATACAGATGCACTCCTGACCCAAGGAAATCATACTGTTTATGCAAAAGCAATCGACCAAGCAGGCAATACCGGAAGTGTTAACCAAATTACTTTTATTCTGGATACTTTACGTCCGATTGTTTTATCAGAGGTTTATCCATTACAAGACATGACGCAGGTTTCATTAAATACTACTATAAAAGTAAAAGTATCAGATGAAAATGTACTCAAAGAACTGGTAATAAATAGTAGTATCAATCTTTCTACTAATGGTACAAATGTTCCTGGAACAACTGTGTATAATTCTGAAACAAAAGAAATTACCTTTACTCCGGAAAAATCATTAACACCTAATACAAAATATAATGTATTTATAAGTCCCTTGGGCTTGATGGACATAGCCGGCAATATTGCCTTTCCAAAAATATGGTCGTTTACTACTGTCAGTATTCCGTCAGAAACACATCAAAATCCTCATGGCGGTTATGATAATAATGTAAATATTTGTGGGAATTGCCATAGCACACATGAATCACAAAGTCCTAAATTGCTATCCGCAAAAAATGCAACTGAATCTAATCAAAAAGAGAATTTAGCAGTTGATACCTATTGTATGGCTTGCCATGATGGGACTGTTGCACCCATGCCTGAGAATATGCAAAACACACATACCCACAATGCTGCTGTAAACATTGATGGTAAACCAAGCGGAAGTTCATGCGCAAGCTGTCATAATCCGCATTTAGATTGGTCAGAAAAAAATCCTAACTTAACACAAGATCATATCACATATAAGCATTTACCATCTGACCCGGAGGATCCTAATCAGGATAAACCAACAGGGGAGATTAGTAGTAAGGAACAACTTTGTGAGTCCTGTCATGAAACGGATAGTGCTGAAAAAATAGCCAATCCTGCCGTGGAATATCGGGTATTCCAGTATAATAAATCGAATACTGCAATAGGGATATATGAAGATTATGAGCTATGCCTTCGTTGTCATAATCAAGATTTCCAAAAGAAGTATGAGAAAACTCCTGACATTGCAAGTTACTATAATAATTTGACGGAAGAACTTAAGAAACAGTATGAAAAAATCAATGGTCAATCATCCTTCTCAAAGCGGGAGATTTCTGCCGAAGAGAAAAACTTTTCAGGACATATCATTAAGGCTCAAGATGGAAGTCCACTTGCAGGACACATTCCATGTGCAGAGTGTCATGATACTCATGGGTCAAATAACATAAAACATTTAAAAACGAAATTAGGTCATGAAAACCCAACAACTTTTGAGGCAAAAACAGGTGACTGGGATGCTGCTAAAGAACGTGCCTTCTGTGTAACCTGCCACAACGGTAAAACTGCGATATACGGTGTAATAGGTAGTCCGATATACGATGAAACAACTGGATTAGCGGTTGATCCAACAATAACGGATCATAATAAAAATAGTGATAAGGCATGTTCTAAATGTCATAGTGATAGTCAAGATGAAAATAAAGCATTTATCGAGGCAGCACACGGACCTAAAAAAGGTAAAAATTGATAAAAAAGTCGAGAGGAAACCTCTCGATTTTTTTGTTGTGTGAACGCTTTGCTATAGAGGGAACGACAGCTCCTTGTATATTTGCATTTCATTAAACGGAAATATGAGGGCCAATTTTTATCATCTTATTAATTAAGCAATTGCTTGATTCCCTTATTTCTTTCCAGAGAATTTTGCTGAAGGAACCTTTAATTTACTGCTAATATTTTTCTAAATTCCTCAATTTGTTTAATTTTCTCATCCTCATTATCCAAAAGCATACTGCCATATTTCGGCATCATTTCAAAATATCCTTTTTTTGTTGCAGTTACAGCGAATAGATACATTTCCCCCTTTTTAAGTAAAGGAGATTTCTCGTATGTAAGAAGATATAATTTTCCCTTTTCTTTAAAATACCCTCCTTCTTGATTGACCGTAATGTCACCAAGTAGAGCCCCTTTAATATTTTGTGTAATTCTCACTAAAAATTGGGTATTAGGATTTCCAGAGTACTGCTCATTCTCAACTTCCCTAATGACCTCGGCAATAAAAATATTATCAACTGCTTTGGCTAATTTTCGTTTATCTTGATAATCATCCGTAAAAGGATAATGTTTATTAACAATAATGGCTGAATCCTTTGAATCCAATAGTGTCGTAAAATATTTTATGGGGATAATCCCAATTCCTAAAAGAAACAAACCAAGAACGATAGCGATTTTTCTCATGAATACAAAAACTCCCTTCCATTAACGTAGCTGACTTTAATTATATCTCTAAGCTAATGGTATTTTCTGAGTCCATGTGAATCTTTAAGGAACAATAAGTTCATTTCAATTGTAAGTAAAAAAATCGAGAGGAAGGTTTCCTCTCGATTTAATATGCTTCTTTTCCTTATTTGATGCTTTTCAACCACTCACCAAGCCCCTCGATCTTCCTCCACAAATGCAAATGCCTATCTGCGTAAACAATCGCTTCATTTTCATCACCCATGCTGTAATAATCAGGTGGATTGACTGGTAGCCGTTTTTTGCCGGTTAGATATGGGAGTACATACTTGTTTTCTTTTTTTGCTGCCTTCAACATCATTGCAGCTTTCGCCGTAAATCCGTTTTCATGCAGCTCAAGCAAAAGCTTATTGTAGGATACTTGGGTTGATTCCTCATCATACTGCTGCATCAGGTTACGTGCTTTTTTATATTCTCCTCGATCGATGTAAGCCACAACCAAGGTGTCTCGGACACCTTGGTTATCCATTGGATTCAACTCGAGAAGCTCTTCGTATTGCTGGGTTGCCTCGTTGATTTTTCCTAAAAGGTAAAGGGACTCGGCATATTGGAATTTTGCCCGCATGAATGGTCTTGTTTCGAACAAGCCCCAGAAATAGCCCTTATTTTCCTCGAAAAAGGCTTTACCAAGTGCTTGCTCCCCGATATGCATTCCTTTTTCATATAGTAGAACGGCGTCCTCTAGGCTGCTTTCATTTTCAGCAAGAATGACATAGGCATCGACGCAATTGGGATTAAGGCTTAGTGCTTCTTGAGCAAGTTTATAGCGTTTCGGACCTTGTGTCTGCAGGGTTTCAAAGATTATGTTTTGGGCCTGATCTTCATCATGTCTCGATATCTTTTGACTCACTTTTTTATCATTGTTTTTCACAGCTTTAGGTCCCGAAAGAGTTTGCTTCTTTACTGCTTTAACTTCCACTGGTCCGCGTTTATTAGGAAACTCAATCACTGCTGCCTTTTCAAATGGCGGTATGGAAGAAGCGTCATCCACAACATAAAACAACCCAATCAGCTCAGCAATTTCCTGAGATAATACCGATTCCATTTCTGATACGATTGAGGAAACTCCCCCCGAGGAAACACCGTAAGCCAGAGCCAAATCCTTTTGTGTGACCATTTCTCCCAGTGGCACAATGGTAGACAGTAAATAATGGAGGGCGGCGGCATAAAGATTCGGATTTTGAATCCGCTTTTTCTTTTTTTCGCAAAAATTAAACCAAAGGATAATGCCGGTATCTACAATCGGAGGGGGTAACTCAGATTGCAGCTTCGCCTTGACAATATCTGCGACTTCTTTATAAATTGGTTCCGGCCAGTCCATTTCTTCTATTTCCAGCAAACCACCGACCATTGGCAGTTCACTCAACACCTCCATGAAAAAATCAGTTAAATATTCTTGCGGTGTTTCGTAGTCGGCATCGAGACTGCTATCTTTGATATAAGAAAAGGCATGTTCAGGTTTTAAGTCAGGCAAATCAAATGGTGATGGAAAGAAGAGATAATTTTGCTCGTAAGGCACCATTATTCCGATGAAGAAAGAACCCTCTTCAATCGTGACAGTAACATTCGCAACAATGGTATCTATTTGTTCAGAGGTTAAGCCATCCTCAACGGTAAGCTTGTTGTTTTCAGCGCGGATGACTTTTCCGGCAATCACCCTAGCGTCCGTCCATAATTGTAAAATTTGCCTTAGCTTAGGGCGTTTTATTTTTCCAGCTTCCGCCACAATATATTTCTCAATAATCCTTTCTCCGTCATCTAATTCTTCAAAAAGGGTAAACCATATTGCATGGATCAGTTCATAGAATTCGCGTTCCTGTTCATGTTCGATGTCAATGAATTCTTCCAAATCCTCAAAATCCTCTTGGATTTCATTCCCAAAGTGAAAGTAAGCAAATTGAAGAATTTGTTTTTGTAACTCATCAATTTCGTTTTCAATAATTTGGGTGATGGAAATGGCTTCGCTCACTCCGCAGCACTTTTTATATTTTTTCCCACTCCCGCATGGGCAAAGATCATTTCGGTTAATCTTTTCCATCTCACTCCGCTCCTTCTATTTCTCTATTTTGTTAGCTATTCTTCCTAAAGCCTTGTTAAAAGGGGCTCCTTATTAATTATGTAACGAACTGTTGATTGAATATGCTCATTTCAGTATTCTACCTTATTTAATAGTACCATTTTTGACATGTTGGTATATAAAAATACTATTTAAATAAGTGGCATTTTGGAGTAGTTTGAGCCTATTTCCCTTCAGACTTTGTATTTTGAGCGGTTATCACGCTATAATGGTTAAGGAACTGAATAGACCTTTTCAGAATAACCTACCAAATAGGACGTAATTTTTATTTTTTATAGAGGTGACGAAAATGGAATTAGCAGAAATTCGGAATGAACTTGAAAAAACAGCTAAGAAATTAGTGGACTTTAGGGGGTCTCTTTGACCTTGAGAACAAGGAAGCAAGAATCGCTGAGCTAGACGATGTTATGCTCCAGCCTGATTTTTGGAACGATCAGCAAACAGCACAAACGGTCATTAGCGAGGCCAATGGCTTAAAGGATCAGGTGAATGAGTTCAATGAATTAAATGACTCATTTGAAAATCTGGAATTGACCTATGAGTTGGTGAAAGAAGAAAATGATGAAGAATTACGGGTGGAGCTTGAAGCAGAGCTTCAGCAGTTAACCAGCCGTTTGAGTCAATTTGAACTGCAGCTTCTCTTGAGTGAGGAGTACGATAAAAATAATGCGATTTTGGAGCTTCATCCGGGTGCAGGCGGAACGGAATCACAGGACTGGGGCTCGATGCTGCTCCGGATGTATACCCGCTGGGCTGAAAAAAAGGGTTTTAAGGTAGAGACGCTGGATTACCTGCCTGGTGATGAAGCGGGAATTAAGAGTGTAACGCTTGCCATCAAAGGCCATAATGCCTACGGTTACCTAAAGGCAGAAAAAGGGGTTCACCGGCTTGTAAGGATTTCGCCGTTTGACTCCTCAGGCCGGCGCCACACTTCGTTCGTATCCTGTGAAGTGATGCCTGAATTGAATGACGATATCCAAATTGAAGTTCGGACAGAGGATTTAAAAATTGATACGTACCGCGCGACTGGTGCCGGAGGTCAGCATATCAACACCACGGATTCGGCGATTCGGATTACCCACCTGCCAACTGGTGTGGTTGTTACATGTCAAGCAGAACGTTCGCAAATTAAAAACCGCGAGGCTGCGCTGAAAATGCTAAAAGCCAAGCTTTATCAATTGGAAATTGAGCGGCAGGAACAAGAGCTTTTGGAAATTCGCGGCGAGCAGAAGGAAATTGGTTGGGGAAGCCAAATCCGCTCCTACGTTTTTCATCCGTATTCAATGGTTAAAGACCATCGGACGAATACCGAAAGCGGAAATGTTCAGGCTGTTATGGACGGGGATTTAGATCAGTTTATTAATGCTTATCTGCGTTCGAGAATATCATAAATAGTTATTGACCAAAGCATTCGAGTTCAATAATTTACCTAAAAGGCCTTTGTCGACCATTTCGGCAAAGGCTTTTCTTATGATGTTTAGGACTATTCTTGGAATTTTCGGAAAATCACTTCCTTCTAAGTGAAAATTATCCTTTTTCGAATCTCTTATGAAAACCACTTTATTAGCAAATGCTAATGAAAATTTTAATCCTTTATCACGTCAATTTAATGCCGTTTACACGATATTTAAGCCATGCTATACTCACTTTCGGTTACTAGAAAAAATGATTGTGGAATGCATTATAGAGAGGAATATCGGTATGAATATTTTAAGCAATCTTACACAAACATATCCAAAAATGAGAATCGTTATAGATTACCTTTTTGTGCTAATTGGATCAGTCATCATTGCCATGGCATTTAACGTTTTTTTATTGCCAAACCAAGTGGCTTCGGGTGGTGTAAGCGGAATTAGTACGATTTTAAAAACAGTACTTGGCTGGGAGCCTGCCTATGTTCAATGGGCGTTTAATATTCCATTATTTATCGCTGGCGTCATTTTATTAGGAAAACAATTTGGTGCGAAAACACTTGCCGGGACCATTTTTCTGCCATTGGTTGTTATTTTAACAAAAAATTTTGAGCCATGGACGCATGACGCTTTACTCGGGGCTTTGTTCGGTGGAATTGGTGTTGGGCTTGGACTTGGGATTGTGTTTAGGGGAAAAGCATCAACTGGGGGGACTGACCTAGCCGCTCAAATCATCAATAAATATACAGGCTTTACACTTGGCAGATGTGTCGTCATGATCGATGGATTAATCGTCCTTACCGCCGCCATTGTCTTTGACATTGAAAAAGGTTTGTATGCCCTGATTGCTTTATATGTGACAAGCAAAACGATTGATTTGGTTCAGGTGGGGTTTGGGCGGTCAAAAATGGCGATGATTATTACCAGTAAACAAGAAGAAGTTCGCGAAGGAATATTGAATAAAATTGACCGTGGTGTGACAAAACTATCAGCATATGGTGGTTTTACAGACCATGAGCGGCCAGTTCTGATGTGCGTGGTTGATCAAACGGAGTTCACAAAATTGAAACAATTGGTCGAAACCCTTGATCCATCTGCATTTGTAGTCGTTATGGACGCGGCTGAGGTTTTAGGTGAGGGTTTCAAACGCGCGTAGTCTTGGTATAATAGTACATTGATGGTATTATTTTCTGAAGGGGGTAGTAATGATGAAGAAAAAGTTACTAACATTGTTGTTGGGGACGTCCCTTGTAATGGGTCTTGCTGCCTGTGGTGGCGGTACTAGTGACAAAGGTACTGATACGGCAAGCGGTGGAGATGCAGCAAAGATTTACGATCAAAAATGCTCTGGCTGTCATGGCGGAGATTTAAAGGGTGGCATGGGTCCGAACTTGACAAAGATTGGATCAACGCTGTCGAAGGATGAAATTTTGAATACGATTAAAAATGGTAAAGGTGCAATGCCGAAAAATGTTATTCAAGGCGATGACGCTAACAAAGTTGCTGACTGGCTTGCAGCTAAAAAGTAGAAATAATTAAAAACAAAAACGTTCTGCACATCGCAGAACGTTTTTTATTATTCAAAAGATAGAGAATCCTGTCAGCTTTTGTATTGTTTGAAAAGAAACTGTAATATATTTTCCGCTTTTATTAGCGATTTATGATGTTATAATAAAACTATGCGAAATTATGCACATATTTTTTGTTATTTTGGTCCATTTTGCAAATAAATAAAGATTTGTGTCGAATCCACGATTCGAACTATCTTTTAATAAAGGTGATATGAATGATAGAGATGCAAGAAGTATATAAAAAGTACCCGAATGGTGTGACTGCCATTAATGGGATAGATGTCAAAATTAACCAGGGAGAATTTGTTTATGTCGTTGGTCCGAGTGGTGCTGGGAAATCGACATTCATCAAAATGATGTATCGTGAGGAAGTACCGACTACTGGAACGATCACAATGAATGGCGTGAATCTTGCCAAATTAAAGATGAAAAAGGTTCCGCTTTTCAGAAGAAATCTTGGCGTCGTCTTTCAGGACTTTAAGCTGCTTCCGACCTTGACTGTCTATGAAAACGTGGCCTTTGCGCTAGAAGTAATTGAAGCACAGCCTAAGTACATTCGAAAACGGGTTATGGAGGTTCTCGACTTAGTTAACTTAAAGCATAAAATAAAAATGCTTCCAACGGAGCTTTCCGGCGGTGAGCAACAGCGTGTGTCCATTGCCCGCTCAATAGTCAACTCACCGAAGGTTGTGATTGCGGACGAGCCTACCGGTAACCTTGACCCTGAGACTTCCTGGGAAATCATGAACATTTTTGAAGAAATTAATACAAGAGGAACAACGATTGTTATGGCTACTCATAACAGAGAGATTGTCAATACATTGAAGCATCGCGTTATCGCTATTGAAGGCGGCAGGATTGCGCGCGATGAACAAAGAGGTGATTACGGTTATGAAAATTAGAACAATTGGCCGTCACACTCGAGAAAGTTTAAAGAGTATTAGGCGTAATGGCTGGATGACGTTTGCATCTGTTAGTGCTGTTACTGTTACACTTATTTTAGTCGGTGTCTTTTTCGTAATTATGATGAATCTTAACAGAGTGGCACAAACCATTGAAGATGATGTGCAAATTCGCGTACACATCGATGTTGCTGCGAGCAAACAAGATCAGCAATCATTAAGAAGTCAGATTGAAAGATTTCCGGAAGTGAAAAGTGTTACATTTTCACCAAAAAAGAAAGAACTAGATAATTTAGTGAATAGTCTTGGTGAGGATGGTAAGGCATTTAAACTTTTTGAACAGGATAATCCGCTAAACGACGTATTTGTCGTAAAAACGAAAAAGCCAACCGATACGATGGTAGTTGCTAAAAAAGTTGAAAAGCTAAATTACGTATCAAAGGTTAGATATGGACAAGGCAAGGTTGAAAAATTATTTAAGTTTATTAAGGCGAGCCGCGACGTCGGAGTCGTCCTCATTATCGGCTTGTTCTTTACAGCGATTTTCTTAATTTCTAATACGATTAAAATTACGATAATTGCAAGACGAAGAGAAATTAAGATTATGAGATTAGTAGGAGCGACAAATAACTTTATTCGCTGGCCGTTCTTTTTGGAAGGTTTATGGCTTGGGATTCTTGGTGCGATTTTACCAATTATCCTGATTTCGATTGCCTACTACCGTGCCTATGATTATATTGGTCCAAAGCTTGATGGTACGTTTATCAAAGTGCTGCCATTTGACCCATTTGTTTATCAGGTTTCCGGCATTCTAATTTTAATGGGAGCCTTGATTGGAGTATGGGGCAGCGTGATGTCTGTAAGGAAATTCTTAAAGGTGTAATTTTTTGTCAGGAGGGGCTGACTGTCATGTCCTTCCTGGTTTAATAAAATCATAATGCTACCTAAATATAATAAAGTTCGATTTACATAGATTAAACGACGTTTTACCTAAACATAGAGATAGATGGAGGGGAGTAATTGGAAATGAAGAAAACAGTTATTACGCTTGCCATGGCAGTGACGGTTGGTCTGGGGACTATTTTTGGAGCGATTCCTACAAAAATAGAGGCCGCATCAATCTCAAAACTAAAAGATGAACAAAATAAAGTACACGAGCAGCGCTCTGATATAAAATCAGATATTAATCAAGCAAACGATAAAATTAGTAATCTTCAAGGTCAGCAGGCAGATGTGAAAAGTGAAATGAAGCGGCTTGATTTTGCGATTGGTGATGCGACGGCAAAAATTGATGATAAAACAGCTAAAATTGGAGAGACAAAAACTCAGATTGCAAAGCTTGAGGAAGAAACAAAAATCCTCAAGGAGCGAATTGCGAAGCGTAATTTGCTGTTAAAGGACCGTGCCCGAAGCTATCAGGAAACGGGTGGTATGGTCAATTACTTGGATGTGTTAATGGGGTCAACCAGCTTTAGCGATTTTATTGACCGCGCGAATGCTGTAGCAACGATTATGGAGGCTGACCAGGATATTATAAAGCTGCATGAAGCAGATAAAACCGAGCTTGAGAAGAAACAAACTCAAGTTGAAAAGGACTTGGCCAGCTTGAAAAAAATGCTGGCAGACTTGGAAAGTATGAATCAGCGTTTGTCTGCCCAAAAAGCTGAAAAGGATAAACTATTAGGAAGTCTAAAAAGTCAAGAAAATGAAATCCATGAAGGTATGATGGATTTAAAAGAGCAGGAACAAATTCTCGGATCTCAAGAGGCAGCGATTCAAAAGGCCATCAAGCTGGAGCAAGAGGCACAAGCTAGAGCTGCGGCAGAGGCTGCAGAGGCGGCCAAAAATAACTCAACCAACGGTGGAAGTAGTGGCGGAAGTGGCGGCAGTTCCGGAGCAACACCAGGAGTTTCAAGTGGTTTCTGGACCCAGCCAGCTCAAGGTCACCGCAGTTCCGGTTTCGGCGGCCGCAGTGACGGTATGCACTATGGAGTAGACATTGCCAATAGGACGAAGGTACCGATTTTGGCTGCTGCTGACGGTGTCGTCATTAAATCCTATTATTCTAGCAGTTATGGAAACTGTATCTTTATTTCCCACTCCTACAATGGACAGGTTTTTACAACTGTTTATGCCCATATGAGTTCTCGCATGGTTGGCGATGGGGCAGTGGTGAAAAAAGGTCAGCAGATTGGTGTCATGGGTAATACCGGCGCTTCAGAAGGCCAACATTTACATTTTGAACTTCATAATGGTCCGTGGACACAGGATAAGCATAATGCCATCAATCCTGCCGGTATTGTACCGCTACCTTAATTAGAATGAGGAGAAGCCTGAGAGCTTCTTCTTTTTTTTGCTGTCATTCACTCATAACTCGTCCATTCCTCACATATAAGTTAATAATTGGGCAGGAATTCGGTGCCTAACTATTAAAATAGTTATGACAGGCATTTTTAACTTGAGGAGGATTCTGGATGAATCGAAAATGGATTGCCCTGTTGATGACGGGCTCGCTTTTATTCGGAGTAGGGGGCACCTATGCTGGAATGCAGTTTTTAGAGAAAAAAGAAGGAAGTATGCAGCAGGAGCAAACGCTGACCCCAAAAGATCCTACAGTAAATTCTGAAACCAATACAAAAGATCTTGAAAAAGTCGAGCAGGCCTATGATTACATTTTAAGCCGCTATGTGGAAAAAGTGGACGAGGATAAACTAGTGGAAGGTGCGATTCAAGGAATGCTATCCGTGTTAAAGGATCCTTACTCAGTTTATATGGACAAGGAAACGGCCAAGCAATTCACCCAAACCTTGGAATCATCCTTTGAAGGCATTGGTGCCGAGGTCGGGATGGTCGATGGAAAAATTGTCATCGTGTCGCCATTTAAAAATTCTCCTGCTGAGAAAGCAGGCATTAAGCCTAATGACCAGATTTTGAAGGTTGACGGTAAAAGTGTTGAAGGGCTTGACCTCAATAAAGCTACATTAAAAATTCGCGGAAAAAAAGGCACGTTGGTAACTTTAGAGATTGCCCGAAAAGGTCTGAAGGAACCACTCTCTATTGATGTAAAGCGCGATGAAATTCCGCTTGAGACAGTCCATTCTTCCATTAAGAAGCATGATGGCAAAAAAATAGGCTATATTGAATTAACTTCCTTCTCTCAAGATACTGCTGCTGATTTTAAAAAGGATTTAAAGGCGCTAGAAAACGACCGTATAAAAGGGCTAATCATTGATGTGCGCGGGAACCCAGGCGGACTGCTGGACAGTGTCGGAGAGATTTTAAAGGAATTTATCCCGAAGGATAAGCCATATTTTCAAATCGAGCAGCGGAACGGGAAAAAAAGTCGTTATTTTTCCACTATTTCCGAGAAAAAGGATTATCCCGTGCTTGTCCTGGTGAACAAAGGCAGTGCCTCCGCTTCGGAAATTTTAGCTGGCTCACTGCAAGAGGCAGCAGGATACCAACTCGTCGGGGAAACGACATTTGGTAAAGGAACCGTTCAGCAGGCGGTCCCAATGGGGGATGGAAGCAATATTAAATTAACCCTATTTAAATGGCTGACCCCAGATGGAAATTGGATTCATAAAAAAGGGATTAAACCGGATGTTGCCGTCAAACAGCCAGCAATATTCGCAACCCACCCTATTCAAGTAGAGAAGCCGTTAGTCGAAGACATGAACAATGAGCAGATCAAGAATGCCCAAGAAATTTTAGCCGGTCTGGGCTTTGAACCTGGCCGGTCTGACGGATATTTTAGCGACAAAACCACGATTGCCGTTAAAGGCTTCCAGCAGGAATATAATTTGCAGCCGACTGGAAAAATTGATGCCAAAACTGCTTCCAAGCTCGAATCGGCCGCGATTAAGGAAATGAAAAAAGAAAAGAATGATCTTCAGCTGCAAACGGCGTTGAAGTTGATTACGAAATAAAAGTGCAGGGGCTTCGGCCTCTGTTTTTTTGCCTTTAAATGTGTTCGATTTCTCTTTTGATATGCTGTTTGGCGGAATTATCGGGAATTTCCGCGGAAATAGTAGTTGGTTTGGCAAATTAAGCGATAATTTCGCGGAATTCCAACAAAAGTTGGCGGAATCCGCGCTTTTACTTCACAGAACAACAAATTACCAAAGTCCCATCTCATTCACCTCAAAATTAAATTGTTACGATATTTTTGTGTTTTTCTAAAAACTAGCAATATGTTTTATGACTGCAATTTGGTAAAATAATCTTTAGGGGAATTTTACATAATAAATTAATAGAAATTTTAATAGAGGCAGGTGGCAGGAAATGGTACAAATATGGCTTGTGGAGCTTCTTAAAGGGACAGGCAAGTTATTTCTTCATCCTGTTTTATACTATCTTGTTTTCCTTTCAGGGATTTTAGGAGTTATGAGGGTAAAACGTGAGCGGAAAAATTTTCATATTCGAGCGCATGATGCTTATTTCGAACTCCGGCAGTTATTTCCGTCTGGACTTCTTATTGGGCTTATACTTTCCATTATTGTTGTTGCAACAGGTATCGCCGTTCCTTTCGCTGCCATTCTTCTTATTGCAGGATTTACCTTATTGTGGTCACTGACGACAAATGTCCGATGGATGTCGCCGGCCTATACGATTGGGGCAGCCTTTTTTACCATCATTTTAATCGCTGAAAATAATTGGTCAATCCCACTCTTTTCGAAATCATTTCATTCGATTGGTGACAAGGTTTACCCTTCTGTTGTCGTGTTTATCGGGCTTTTGTTAATTGCTGAAGGACTCCTAATTGTTAAAAATGGAAGCAAAGGAACCTCTCCTAAACTCGCAAAAAGCAAGCGTGGTCAAAGTGTTGGTGTCCACGAAGTGAAGCGCCTCTGGATGCTGCCTCTTTTCATGCTTATTCCTGGAGACGCGCTCCAGCTTCCATTTGATTGGTGGCCGGTTTTCCATTTGGGAGCAAAAGAGTACTCACTCATACTTGTACCTTTTGCAATTGGTTTTCATCAGCAAATCAAAGGGATGCTTCCTAAAGATGCGATCCAGCTTCACGGCCGGCAGGTGATGGTGCTAGGGGGATTCATCACACTTCTCTCAGTAGTGGGGTATTGGTATCCGCTCATCTCGATCGTAACAACTGCGCTTGCTGTAATTGGCCGCGAATCTTTAACATTAATTGCGTCTCTAAGGGACGAAAATAAACCATTTTATTTTTCAAGAAAAAATCAAGGCTTGATGATTATCGGTATTATCCCGGAATCACCTGCAAGTAAAATGGGGCTGCAAGTGGGTGAAATTATCGCAAAAACCAATGGAGTATTGGTCCGTGATGAAAAAACCCTTTACGAGGCATTACAAAAAAATCGCGCCCATTGCAAGCTTGATGTCCTCGATACAAATGGTGAGATCCGCTTCGTTCAACGTGCCCTTTATGAAGGCGATCACCACGAGCTAGGGATATTATTTGTTCCGGATGAACGGAAGTATGATGAGAAAATCGGGTAGTTGTAAAACACCAAAATAAGGTCATAAAAATCAGTTGTTGTAGTGATAAATGTGGTCATAAATCACATTTACACAATTACCTTAATCTAATAAATTATATTTTGTTAAACAAATTAAAAAAGACATTGGTATTTCTATATCCAATGCCTTTTTCATTTAGTTTATATTACAGATTAGAGTGCTTTTTTATATATAAGAACTTGTTTTGGTTTACTATCTATATGAAAACATATTCTCTTAATGCATCCTTTCTTGAAAAAGAAATATTTCGCCTAATAGGAGAGAATACCATAAAAAACTATCATGAGCCTCAACTCCCAACCCTACCATGGAAATTAATTTAGAGAACAAGCCGTAGTCACCTAATAAAGGCGGTGAGAGCAGAGCTAGACTTCACATCTTTCGTCTAGTGAAATGGGTATTTCACTTTAACTGGTTAAAGTAATTCATTTTTGCGGCGCTCCGCCCCTTTTCCACAGAAAACTCATATGGTGACTCGTTCCTCGTCACCACCATCTAAAATGAAAATGATTCCGACCCACGTTTAGTTTAGCTCCTCATTAGA
>NZ_CALBWS010000033.1 GCF_937468385.1 Neobacillus rhizosphaerae | reverse complement strand
CACTCCTGAAGTTGTTATAAATAGAACAGGTAACTAAATCTCTTTTTAATCTTATTGAACAACGGTGGGCTTTTTTTCTTTGGTAATAATGATGGAACGTTCTTCAAGAATCGGGCGCTTTTCTTGTATAAGAAGGCGTCTTCCTTTATAGGGCCATTTAGTTGAAGATCTCATCAGATAAGTAATAATATTTAAAGGAATAATTCATTCTGATAAAGAATATAAAAAAATGTGATGATAAGGAGGCGATTGTATGGCAAATCATGTAGAAAATCTATATAACTATCATGTATGGGCAAATCAACGGATTATTGATCATCTTAAGACACTTTCTCCTGATAAATATCAAAAGGAAATGAAAAGTGTCTTTTCTTCTGTTTCAAAGGTTTTATCTCATCTCTATTTGGTGGAATATGGATGGCTTAATACCCTCGAGGGTCAGAGTATGAATGAAGCAATGCAATCTTCATTTCAAATTCAAGAAAAGATTGAGAAACTGCCCATTGAAGACTTAGAAACGGAATTTCACACTTTAACATCTCGGTTTAAATCCTTTTTGAACAGACAGGAAGATATGGAAAAGAGAATAATGTTAGATAATCCATGGGCAGGATTAAGAGAAACAAGTATATCTGAAATGGTCTTACACGTTGTAAATCATGGAACCTATCATAGAGGGAATATTTCAGCTATGCTACATCAGTTGGGTGATTCTTCAGTTATGACTGATTATGCTTTTTATTGGTATTCTGAAAATGTTATTCCTAACGGATAACTTTAATTAAACAATTGTTAATCCAAAGTAATCTCACTCTTCTACGATATTTAACATTACCAGCAAGAATAAGTTAATTGCTTCCACAATACCGGATAATATGAGCTACTTGTTTATTCAAGAAAAGGGCGCTTTCCTGTAATAAGGAACAGTGCTTTTTTTCATTATAGGGCCATTTAATTGAATAAGAATCTCAAATAAAATTGGATATTAATGTTAAAATTAGTTTAGAGTTTGTGAAGGATTGTACTTAAACTACTATGAAAATTAATTTCTGTAATTCAGAGAAAAAGGCAATACTTAAGAGGACGCAGCTCATTTGTTTTTTTTTTAAAAGCGAAGAGAGCGCCAGATTCAATGATCTATGGTAAATAAGTGAACTGGATTAAGAGGCCTTAGGCTCTTCGAGCGTAACAATGTATCCTAAACTTTCGAGTCGTCTCAGAGAATGCCGAACAATTGATTGTTGTCTCTGCTTATCAAAGTAGTCTTCACCTAAGTCTACATACATTTCTTTTCGAGTTAATAAATAATAAGAGATACGTAACATTGCGTGAGCGACTACAATACCAGCACGTTTCTTGCCTTTTCGTGATGCTGTACGCCTATACAGTGCTCCGAGATAGTTTTTGGATCCTCTTACTGAATGAGCTGCTTCTGTTAACGCTGATCTTAAATATTTATTCCCTTTTTTAGTCTTAGCTGATTTTCTTTTCCCTGCACTTTCGTTTTGCCCAGGAACCAAGCCTGCCCAAGAACACATATGAGCTGCAGTAGGGAATTGATTCTTCACATCAGTCCCAATTTCAGATAGGATTTGTTCTGCCATTCTGGTCGCTATACCAGGAATGGAATCCAATCGTGCCACATCTTCTTGATGGGGGCTGACTCTGTTCGCAACTTCCTGATCCAGCATCTTGATTTGCTCTGTCAAAAAATCAATATGACCTAAAATAGTTTTTAACATGAGGCGTTGATGTGAATTAATATATCCTTTTAGGGCGAGTTCCAGTTCTTCTTTCTTCTTTTTCATAGTACGCCGGGCAAAGTTTGCTAGTTTTTCAGGATCCTCCTCACCATCGGCAATGGCATCGAGCATATCCCGAGCCGAAACACCTAAGACATCTGAAACAACAGATCCCAATTTAATGTTCGCTCCCTCTAACACTTTCTGGATTCGGTTATGTTGCCTGGCTCGCTCTTCGATAATACTTCGGCGATAGCGAACTAGCTCACGCAGTTCACGTTGATTCCGATCTGGAATATAACTTGCTCTAAGTAGTCCATGGTGAAGAAGTTTGGCAATCCATTCTGCATCCTTCACATCTGTCTTGCGTCCTGGAACAGCCTTCATGTGCTGGGCATTGACAACTAGAAACTCAATATCCTCAGCTTCAAGTAAGTTCACAATCGGCTTCCAATAGACACTCGTGCTTTCCATGGCAACATGTGTGCAGCCATGTTGTTTAACCCAATCTACCATTTGTAATAGAAATACAGTTTTAGTAGAAAACGTTTGAATCTCCTTTCCTTCGGGTGTGATAATACAGGCAGTAATGTTGTCCTTATGGACATCCATACCGCATGCTCTTTCAATGACTACATCCATTGAAAACATCCTTTCTACGGCTCTCATTATGATTAGAGGCTGGTGCAGCAACCAGAATAGGATTAATCTACTATGTGTGCTTCCCGTAAGGGAGCGACAGTCAGTGGTGCACCGTGGTCGGTGGAGTCAGACTAAAGGATGGGCTCTAACGCACCATAGTTCAGCGACCTTCCTCTCCCAGCCGTAGAATCAGTATTGACGGTTCTAACCCATTTTCATTCTCTGTGGTGAAGCGCTGATTTTTGCGCTTCATGAATGGCTAAAGGGGCAGGTTAGCAAAAATAAATAATTCAAAATAATTTTGGTTTTTTGTAAATTGGATCAAATTGGAATATGCTAAAATAGGAATTGAAGAAAGTTTGATATAGGTACCAGCTCTTTTGAAGTAGCGATGCCACATCGCAGCGTGTTCATTCTATTACTTATTTCTTGAGGGAGGAGTAAATATGAACGGACCTATTATTTTCATTGGATTATTTATTGTTCTAGGAATTATCTTTTCAAATGGGAAAGGCTCATTCTTGATTGCGGGCTATAACACAATGCATAAAAAAGAAAAAGAAAAACATGATACAGTTTCATTGTGTAAGTTTATGGGTAAAGCGATGTTTTCAATAGCATTCAGTATGGCATTTTGGGTACTTAGTGATGCATTTAAAATTAAGTGGTTGTTCTACGTTGGTCTCGTTTTATTTTTATGCATAATGGTATTTATTATTATTTACACTAATACGGGGAATAGATTTAAAAAATAGTATGGATCCTGAGTTTTTAAGGGCTGTAGTTTCTAAAAATCTGTTAATCATCGAAGTAATTGTAAAGAATTTCACTTAAAGTAACGGGGGCTTTAGTGAAATAACTAATGATCAATTTTGCAGCTCTTTTGCATTTTTCAATCTTCCGCATTCGGGAGCAATTCTGCAGCAAAATTGTTCCCTTTCTTTATGTTAATGGCAGGTTTGTTGAATATGGGATAATGTTATAGGTAAAAGAAAATGTCAGCAAATATTATTATTTTTTTAAAAAAGGGGAGTAAAAATAATGATTTTTGAACCTATTACAGAAAATTCAATAGAATTAGCAATGGAAATAATTAATTCAAATCCAACTTATAACATTTTGGAAAATGGAAATCCTTTAAGGTCAATAAAAGAAGTAAGAAGTGAATTTCTTAACACAATTAGTGATAGTTTCCTAATAATTCAAGAAAATAAGCACATTGGAATAATTGATTTTCTAAAAAATAATCATAAAGACAACCATCCGTGGATAGGTTTACTAATGATTAAGGGTGATTATCATTCTTTAGGATATGGAAAAAAGGCTTATACTGCTTTTGAGGATAAATTAAAACAACAAAAATTCAATAATGTTCGTATTGGTGTATTACAAAAAAACTTGAATGCTTTAGAGTTTTGGAAATCGAGGGGGTTTAAGTTTTATTGTAATAGTGATTGGCGAGGGAAAGTTGTTGACTGTTTTGAGAAACAATTAATGTAGCAGCATTTATTGTAACAAACCTGACCTATTCATTTACTTTGAACTCAGGAAGAAAAGTCTTTCCTTTTAGACATTTTATTAGTATGCTATTTCACTAACGGATGCTTATCTTAAATATGCAATGATCTTCAACAATCGGGCGCTTTCCTGTAATAAGGAACAGTGCTTTCTTTCATTATAGGGCCAGATTGTTAAGTAAAGGAATCTTCAATAATATATATATTTTGAACGATCTTAGAATTAGTTATGGTAATCTAATAGTAACTTTGTTGAAAAAGGGGAAATTATCCAGTGAAAAAATTATATTTAATTTTAGGGCTAATTGGTACTGTTTTTCCGTATTATTTTTTTATTCAGTTCCTCAGGGATAATGGACTTGATTTAGGTTTATTAATGGAATTATTATTTACTAACACGATATCGGCCTTTTTTGCAGTTGATTTTTTAATCTCATGTGTTGTTTTCTTGGTATTTATGTTCAATGAATCACGAAAGTATAACATTAAAGAAAAATGGATTTGTCTTTTATCTCTGTTTACAGTTGGATTATCTTTAGCTCTACCTTTATTTTTGTTTTTTAGACATTCTTATATTAATAGTAAAGATAAAGTATAAATTAGAAAAAAAGCATGTTTCCAGCTAAAATAATTAAAATGTTTATTCAAGAATCGGGCGCGATTGTTGAAGAGTATATGTAATTACTTATGTGAACAGCTATTAGGACTATTAAGGTAAACACTACAACACCTTTATCTCTACGATCACCACTCAAGCCATGTTGAGTGTGTATCGTAACTCATTTTAAAATAAGGCAACAGCCCTTTAAATATAAATGTACCCTATAGAGTAGACACATAAGAAAAGTCTACCTTTGGGGTACTTTTTTGTGTAAAAAATGTATTGAGAATTTTGAGGACGGAGAGCCTAATAATTTTGAAATACTCATTCATCAAATCCGCTAAAATTTCCCTTAAAGTATGTTTGTTTTTTATGTTACGATTAAATTGGAAAAATTTATAAAGATGGTTTAGTAAACTTGAAAAAAACACTTATTATAATCGCTCTACTTGTCATTTAACAAGGACGGCAAAGGAGTATAAGAATGGTAATTGAAAATAAATTGACAAAAAAATTATATCGAAGACTAATCTTACGAGATTTAATTTTTGGAAGTAAAAGTAGCCTGATTATACTTCTACTTTATGTAATGTTGTGGAGGGTTTTGTACAGCATTACAAAAATAGGACAATTGAAAACCAATATTCCGATATTTTTAGGAATCAGCTTTCTGCTGTTATTAACGTTTATCCATATTTTTGTTGTTTATCGAAAGCATGTGAAAAAAGACAGCTTAATCCAAGTTGGTAGTCAGATTGAAATCAATAAGACGCAATTGGTTATTGTATCAAGTACTTCCACGGAACGCTATGTTTTTCCCTTGGAAAGTTTAACAATAATAAAGGAAAATAAAAAATGGTATTTTCTTTACTTTCAAGATAAAACCTTTATCCCAATTTCAAAGAAAACCGAACATTCTCTTGAACAGATAAACGAATATTTTACTATTTTTAAGCCCATTCGTCAGATCTTTTGGAAATGGACGGTTATTCTATTTTCACTGTTTACCATTGTTGGAGTATATTATGTTGGTTCAAATGCTATCAATTTTAAAGGAGCTTTAGCCTGGAAAATCTTCGAGTTGAAAACTGAAACAAGAGTAAAGCTAGAGAATGATAATTTTTATACAACAAAGCTAAGTGGAATAATAGATTCTGTAAAAGCGAAGATGGAACTAGAACCGTATTTAATGACCAATGATTTAGAAATAGAATTTGAACAGGATGGGACGATCACAAATATCTATACGTATATTTACGGATTTGACCAAAACCAGAAATTACAATCAGGATATTTAATTTATTTTGATAAAACAAAGAGCAATAAGGTAAAGATCCATAAACAAGATTGGAATGGGGAAGGAACAACGGTTTACAACCCGAACAACGATTTATCGATTGTCATCAATATGCTAAAATGGATTCCCGTTAAAGATGAAGTAAAACCTTGGAATGAAGATAATAATGCTGTCCTGTATAAAGGAATAAGAGACTGGAAAAATCCGGAGGGGATTCGCTTTATAGATGAAAAAGGTAAGATATATATTCCTTCCAAGGCTGATACAGAAACAGGACCAACGATTTCCTTATACATTCCAGGCAAGGAGGATATTATTATTCCACACCGTTATGTATTTGCACCATTTTATCGTGGAGAGTAGGTTCCAGCCTAAGGAAAGTACTTAACCACGTATATATTTTGAATGAAGGATGATTCATATGAAAAAAGCGCAAAGTCGTTTACTAATTGTCATAGCTATATTAATTGTTATCTTCATTATGTTTCAAATGGTTCATGAGGATCATGAAAATCCAATTCCTAAACAAGTCGAAGTAAAAAAGGCTGATATAAACAGTAAACTCCCCTACACACTTCAAGTAGAAGAATATGATCAAAAACCAGAAACGATTGCATACCGAATCTGGTTTGATTTCATAAAAAGTTTAGAGAGCGATGGAACGATTGCCAATCCGAGCTTTACTAGATTTACTAAGTTATCGGGAGATGAAAACTCTTTTGTAGTTGCAGTAGTTTTTCAAGTTCAGTTACCTGAAGAAACACAAGAAATCGATTACGGTTGGGGAAAGATGCAGGATGATAGAGTCGTTCCTACTATCGTTTGGAAACTAACAATCAATAAGGCTGAAAACTTAACGTACACATTAACAAATATTGAAAGAACAACCGATACGCAAATCGGGTTGCCGCCTGTTGAAACGTTGGAAGAATATCGAAAGAAAGCCGGAATAGAGGAACCATCGGAAAGCATAGATTATGAGATTAGGGATAAAACGCTTAAGGTCACTTATGACAATGGTCAAAATTGGCAGGTGGTTCCTGTTGCGATTGAAAATTTATTTGGCGGTGGATCCAACAGTTCGGAACAACAGTTAATGGATGGCAGTTATGTGATTACACCGGAGATAACTGCGTTTGTACTTAACCAAGGGATGCGGGTTCTGGTTAGTAGGGATAAAGGGAAATCTTGGAATGAGGCGTTGGTTTCGGATCAGCTGCCATTTTTGCGCATGCTTATACTTGGGTTCACGTCTGACCAGGATGGTTATCTCATCGTTACCGGTGATAAAACGATGAGTAGTGAGGTACACTTTATTTTTAAAACAAACGATGGTGGCCAGTCATGGTACAAGGTCGGGCCGGTGGATGACATCTATTCCTTAGTGACAGATGGAGGTTTTATTAACGATCAATTAGGATTTATCTCCTTTGGGGAATATCGCTATGAAGGGCAGCCTCCAAGACCAAATTTTTTCCGGACTACCGATGGTGGAGCGAATTGGGAACGCGTAGAGGTTCCGATACCTGAGGAATATCGGGGCTACTTCACAGTAGCGGAGATTCCTACTTTTCACGGAACGGAAGGAACTTTATTAGTGAATCAAGGTCCAGAAGGCGATTACTTGGGCGGAAAGGTATTGGCAAAGTTTACTTCACAGGATCAAGGTAAGACATGGTCTTTTACTGGTTTGGTCGATCCAGATGGGGTGCTTCGTGCAAGGTAAGGAGAATCTGTGTAAATAATGAAAAGAGTATGATCATTCTTCCGAATGTTAAAGGGGGGAAACACATTTATGATCTCAGCAAAAATAGGTCCAATTTCAATTACTACAATAAGAGAAAATGGCGTGGAATACATCGTAGATTGGTTCGATCAGCATAAACAATCGTTCTATACACTTGGTTGGTCCTATATTAGTAATCAGCAGCAGATGGAAGAGCTTTTTTACCGGTCCATTATAAAAATCCACAAGGAATTGCCTCGATTTAAAAGTGAAACATCATTCGAAACGTGGGTTACATCCATTTTCATACATACCTGCCGGGAGCTTTCTGATGATAGAAGTTTACAAGCTTCAGAGGAAAGTGAACCACGTCAGGATTTATTTAAAGCACTTGATCAATTGAAAGAGTATGAGAAAGAAGCGGTGGTCCTTACATATATAAAAGGAATCTCTCAGGAGGACACAGCACATCTTCTCCAAGTTTCAGTGGAAAAGATGAAAGAGCATTTGTTTTCCGGAATCCAGTCACTTAGAAAAGGAATGGGGTATGGGTCACGCTTTAATGGCTGTAAAGAGTATCATAAGAATTACATCGATTACTTAGAAAGAACTCTGGATCGGTCAAAAAAGGTTGATTTCGAGGTACATATTTATCATTGTCAAAACTGTCAGGAGGATTTAGCTGCCTTTCAGGATGTCATGTTAAAAACCATCGAACTGGATGCTTCTAGAGGATATCCTCAAACCTTTGAATATGCAGGAAGTACAATCTCCATCGACAAGGTGGAAATTGGACAGCCTACCAATATTGTCATAAGCAATCATGAAATCGAGAATCGAGCATATGAGTCGCTTCAATTTAATATTGTGGGTGAGGATGAAAATGAAACTAGTTCTATGGAGATGAATTCTGAAGGAGTACTTGTTGATAAAAACGGGATTAAATACGATATGAATGAAAACCCCGGCTCATATGAGGAAATCGAGCAGCCCCGTTATTTCTTTTCAGTTCTAAACATAGGGTTGCAAAGTAACAACGCTGGAGAGAAAGTGATTCCTAAAAGGATGGAAGTTTATGGATATAATACAACGAAATATTTGGATGATGTTGTGAAGATTTCGTTGGAATAACATTTATCGCAATTTTAAATCTTGTTTGTCATTATTTAGAATTAACATTTCAGCTAAACACAACTACATCTAAATGTATCTGCGACCACCATCCAAGCCACTGTGAGGCGGTTGTTAAAATAGTTTATAATGGTGATGCGGGGACCAACTAAGGTCCCTGCTTTTTTATTGTATAGGAAATTATAAAATAATTAATTGTGGATAAATTGAAATAGTTCTCTGAATCCAGCTCCAGCGCCCAGCGGCTAGTGTACTTCGCTCTCCGCCCTACGATAAGTCAACATCGAATCGCTATCGCTCTTCGTGTTGTCTAGCTCCAGCGCCTAGGGGCTCGAGGTCATAAGCCAATCCGGCAAGAAGGTTAAAAAGCAACCTTCTCACCGGCTGGTCTTATGCTTGTCGCCCCTGGGCAAGGCGCTTCCGCTTTTCTATTTTCCTTTATCTCAGTTGGAGCGCTCCAGTCCATACGCCGCTAAACGGGCGCTTGCGCCTTTTGTTCTGGGCATTCAAACATCGGGCCATTTTTTTAAAAGGCAGTCTCTGGGCATTCGCCGTTTCATACCCAAAATGCCTACATAATCTATAGATATTAACCCAAAAGGAGAGATGCCCAGATGTATCCGTATGAAAATTATCAAATTCCACAAGTCCAGTTCGACTACACTCCATATGTACAGCAGAATCAATATGACCCCAACAGACAACTATCGCAATTCCTGCAACTACCCCAATGGCAACAGCTTGTAGGAAGAGTAAATCAGCTTGAAAGACAGAATGAGCGGCAAGAAAGAGAAATTAACCAACTTCAACGCCGTCTCCAACGAGTAAATCAGCGGCTTCGTGCAGTAGAAAACCGATTACAGATTTCAATTACCCCATTCGAAGGGGAGTATTAAAGAAAAACTTAGGGGGCTGTCCAATAAGTCGATTTTTCGGCTATTGGATGCCCCTTTACCTGTTTAAGAATGCTGATATATCAACATACTTGATTTTCAATTTTTACTGGATTTACCCTTTTCGGACAGCCCCTTTTTGCTGAAAGTATTATCTTCCCTCGTATAATGTAACCAGGGAGTTTTTTGATAAAGGAAATGGACTGCTCCGTTTTAAAAATCTAAATTATTTTAAATAAATAATAGTAAATGGATTAATTTTGGTGATTTGCATTTTCAAGTGGTAGGAGTGGTAGGCGATTTTTGGTAAAATAGCACTAACTACGTTTTAGGATGTGGATGAGATGTTTAAAGTGTTAATTGTTGAGGATGAAAGGAAAATTGCCGAAATTGTTGGTGAAAACATGAAAAGCTGGGGTTATGAGCCTTGCTATATTAACAATTTTCAAAAGGTCGATGAAGAGTTTATGCTTACGAATCCACACCTGATTTTGTTGGATATTAATCTTCCATACTATAACGGTTTTTATTGGTGTGAGAAAATAAGACGGCTTTCTAATGTACCTATACTATTTCTATCGTCGCGAACGGAGCAAATGGATATGATGATGGCGATTAATATGGGCGGAGATGATTTCATTCAGAAGCCTTTTTCGATGGAGATGTTATTGACGAAGATAAATGCAATCTTAAGAAGGACGTATACATATCAAGCGAAAAGTCTGGAACTTCTTTGCCATCGTGATTTAACGTTAAATTTAAAAACTGCAACTGCTATCGTTGATGATAAAGAAATGGATTTGACGAAAAATGAATTCAAAATTCTATCCGTTCTTCTTGAGCATAAAAATAAGATTGTAAGTCGTGACAAGTTGATGCAAGTATTATGGGAAAATGAAAGCTATATTGACGATAATACCCTAACCGTAAATGTAAATCGTTTACGACGAAAGCTAAATGAAACAGGAATTGGCGATTATATTCAAACCAAAAAAGGACAAGGATATATGTTAGCATGAACTTGAAGCACTATCTTTTCTATCAAAGAAGATTAATCTTCACATATATTTTCATTATGACATTTATGACCATCATGATTTGGGTGGAACCAATGCTCAAAATAGACATTAGCAATCTATTATATATTCAGCTTGTTGGAGCTGTTCTTTTCAGTGTTTATCTTTTAAGTGAATACTTCATTATAAATAAGCATTTTAAAACTGTTCAACGTAATTTGGTTAGAAAAGCCAAAACATATGAACAACATCTATTTCACAGCTTGTTACAAAAGATGGAGCAACATCATCAAGAAATGATTACCGAAATTCTCCAAGACAAAAAGGTAAATTTAGAATTTATGACCTCTTGGTTTCATGATATTAAAACGCCGATTTCTGTTAGTCGTTTAGTCATTGAACAAAGTGATAAATCTGATGCGATTAATAGTCTTGAAGAAGAAATTGATAAAATTGAAGCTTATGTTGAACAGGCGCTATACTTTGTTCGCAGTGACCATGTTCATCGTGACTATCTCATTACTGAGGTAGATTTATCCAAAGTTGTTCATTCTGCTATCAGGCAGCATTCGAAGATATTTATTAAGAAAAAAATTCAGCTTGATCTTCAATTAATACAAATTGACATTTTAACAGATCAGAAATGGCTCTTATACATTCTTTCCCAACTAATTACAAACGCACTCAAATATACAGCGAATCAGGGGAAATTATCCATCTCGATGGAAGAGGATCAGAAGGAAACACGGTTAGTTATAGAAGATAATGGGATTGGAATATCGAAAGCAGATATTGCACGTGTATTTGATCAGGGATTTACAGGAGAAAACGGGAGAATGTTCGGAAGTTCTACTGGGATGGGCCTTTATTTAGCCAAAAAGCTAGCAAATAAGCTAGGGCATGGCCTTACAATTAATTCTGAAGAGAACAAGTTCACAGCGGTTACGATTCATTTTCCAAGATTAAATGATTACTATCAAATGAATGAGATTTAAAAGGTTCGAGACAGCTACCCTCGAACCTTTTCTGTTATTGATTAACAATCTTCGATCCTGAAATCACAGTAAACACATAGTAGGAACCGTAAAGTAATGTATAGGTTCCGGTACAAATCATTACAGGTATGAGAAAATTAATGTCCATTATTTTTGATAATGCGGTTAAGATGATACTACTATGGGCAATTCCCAGGATCAAAGGCAATATAAAGACGATACTGAATTGTTTACTGATGACTTTCCTTACTTCTCTTTTGTTAATGCCAATTTTTCGAAGAACCAAATATCTTGTCCGATCCTCGGTTGCTTCTGTGAGCATTTTAAAGTAAATGATACTACCTGTTGCCGCGAGAAAAACTAGGCCAAGAAATCCACTAATAAAAATAACTAGTCCATAAGTAGATTGAATTTCTTCGTAATTAGCTGAAAAGCTGGAGAATTCGGTTTCGGCAGGGAGCACGTCTTTAATTTTGTTTGTAAGTTCAGTTGATGTTTCTTCCTGTTTTATTTTGAACACTTGAACCGTTTTTCGCTCATTTTCTTTAGCTAGCTTTTCGTACAATTGATCCTGGATAACGATTAAAAATGGTTGAACATCTCCGTTTAATAAACTGAGTGATTTTGTATCGACTACTTTTACCGATTGATCATCGGTTGGTGATGTCAACAAAATCCTTTTGTTGACATTTTCATTGTCATTTTGCGATCCAATAAAATTCTTTACAATGGAGACGGCTTCCGTCGCTTTTAAGCTTGCTATTTTTGGCTTATTCAATTCCTCTACCAATTGGTTATATGTTTTGAGCGGAATTAAAGCAACTTTTTCATCAAAATAATAGTAGCTGCCAGGAAGTTTCGGTAAGTTAGTTGCATCAGCTTTCATCAAAAGGTAATCCCATTTTTTTGAAAAAAGAACAGGGTGTTCTTGATTATTGATAATTATCCGATTGATTCGATCATCTACTTCTGTGCCCGTAACAGTGTATTGATAACTATAAGGGGTGAAATCCTTGATTGTCGCTAAGGAATTATAGTACATACTAAAAGCAAATCCATAGGCAATGAGAGTGACTGCATTCAAGACGGAAATCATTGTTAGCATGACGGCATTGGTTTTTAATCGATTCGTTAATTGCGTCATCGTTAATAAATTTGACCATTTATAATAAAAACGTTTGTTATTTTGAAGCATTTTTAGAAAGAATCCGCTCAAGGAATGAAACAAGAAATACGATCCTGCAACAATCATCACTAAGGTAATTAAAAGATTTCGTCCAAAATGTTCATTCCAACTCTTTGATTCATATGCATTCAGTAGAAGCCAGTAGCTGATTCCAATTAGCATTAATGCAAGAATCGCAATGATAAAAGAGGGTTTAAAAGGCTTTTCTCCCTTTCTTTCAGCATGAAATAGCTCGATCAATTTAAAGCGGTACATAATGAAATATCCTTGCAACGAAGTTAATGAATTGATGATCAAAAAAAGAATAACTGTTTGCAACACCGCGTATGTACTTAAGGAAAATTTTACTACGATCGAAAAACCCATTAATTTTATTAGTATCATAGTGAAAAAGACAGAAAATAATTCCCCAACGAGAATTCCGATGAGAAGTGAGAGAATTCCCATTATGAAATTCTCGCAAAATAGCATTTTACCGATCTTTTTTCTAGAAACACCAAAAAGTGAGTATAGACCAATCTCTTTTTTTCTTCGCTTCATAAAAAAAGAATTGGAATAAGAAATAAAGATTGCTACGAAGAGAAGTAGTACGAATGACGAGCCGAGAAAAGCAGATTCGAACTTCTCTGATTCTGGTAAAGCAGCCGTGATTTGATCATTATATTGTAGCGATACAAAGGTAAAATAAATCATAACACTGAATGTCATTGATGCAATGTAGAGGATGTATTGGGAAAAGTTATGCTTAATATTTTTGAATACGATATTATATAATGTCATGACTCCCACCCCCTAGAGTCGACAGCGTGTTTAATAATTGCTGGAAAAACTCTTTACGATCCTTATCACCTCGAACAAGCTCTGTCACCAGGCTCCCATCCTTCATAAAAAGAACTCGGTCACAATAACTAGCAGCAAAAGCATCGTGAGTAACCATTAATATCGTTGAATGAAAGTCACGATTTAGTTGTTTAAATGTATTGAGAAGATCCGTTGCTGATCTTGAATCAAGTGCCCCTGTTGGCTCATCAGCAAGTACTAAGCTTGGATTTGCGATAATGGCTCTTGCAGCCGATGTTCGCTGCTTTTGGCCTCCTGAAATTTCATACGGGTATTTTTCTAAAATGGCTTCGATTCCTAATACATGTGATAATTCATGCACTCTCTTTTCCATTTCATTAGCAGGATGATTGGATAAAGATAGCGGCAATAGGATATTTTCTTTTACTGTCAATGAATCTAGTAAGTTATAGTCTTGAAAAATAAACCCTAAATGTTCGCGACGAAATTGCGTTAATTGTTCTTCATTCATAGTGATAAGATTCTTACCACCTATCACAACATTACCCGAAGTTGGTTTATCGATGGTGGCTAAAATATTTAGGAGAGTCGTTTTTCCTGCCCCAGAAGGTCCCATAATCCCAACAAATTCACCTTTATGTACAGTTAAGCTCACTTCCTGCAAAGCGTTAAAAACTTGATTTTTTGACCCATAAACCTTATAAATAGAACTTCCTATTAATACTGTATCCATTGAAATACCCCTTTCAAATAACAACTCTTATCATACCTGTTCAAAAGCTAATGTAGAAATTAGTGTTTACGTTTCCTGGGCTTTTTGAACAATCTCTTATAAGAAAAGCATACTTGTCAGGAAGAATTTCATCCATAACTTTAACGAACAAATCAAACCGTAAACTTACATTTTTGTCACAAATGGCTTTATGTATGTGAATTGTCAGGGATTTTAGAGCACTTTTTGAATTTCTGCGCTAACGTGAACAGTATAATTCAGATAAATGATAACGTTACGTTTTTTCCGATTTAGCTGTTATAATCATATCTAATCTGATTGAACCAATGGCTATAAAGGACAAACTCGCAGACGGGGGTAATCATCTATCAGCGGAAGGCAGAGTTTTAAAACCAAATAATGTACCGATAGACGGACCTTACACTGAAAAGAAAGAATCAATCGCAGGATATATCCTTGTTAAGGCAACAACCATTGATGAGGCGGTTAACATTGCGAAGGGTTGCCCCATTTTGCTTTGGGAAGGCACTAGTGTGGAAGTGAGAAAAATAGCAGTGATGTAAAACAAACAAATGGGACAACAGAGCCCCTAACTGAGGATTTTGAGTAGATGAATGGTGTCAGGCACTATAAATGAACAAATGTCCTTTTGTGGTGACTGACACCATATTTATATATTTGAGTTTTGTAAATTAGAGTAGTAAAGTGGAAACGTGTAAAAAAGTTTGAAAGAAGGTTTTTTTGTTGAGTAAGCTGCAACAAGGGACAACAGCTTTTCGAAAAGCCAATTTCGCCCTCTTTGCCGGGGGCTTTATCACGTTTTCCATCCTTTATGATGTACAGCCTTTAATGCCGATTTTTTCAAAGGAGTTTCATGTCACGGCGGCGACAGGGAGTCTAGCGTTATCGGTGACGACATTTACGCTTGCAGTAGCCATGCTTTTTACCAGTTCCTTATCTGAAGCGTGGGGACGTAAACCAATAATGACTGCTTCCTTAATCCTATCCTCCCTCATTGTAATCTTTACCGCTTTCAGTCCCACATTCGGTTCGTTAATCGGTTTTCGTGTCCTGCAAGGTATCGTTCTTGCGGGGTTGCCTGCCATCGCCATGGCTTATTTGGGTGAAGAGGTTGATCCTAAAAGTCTTGGTGTTGCAATGGGAATTTATATTAGTGGGAATTCAATCGGCGGCATGGCAGGAAGAATAATTACTGGCTCTGTTACGGACCTTTTTTCTTGGAGGATTGCCATGGGAAGTATCGGTGCGATTAGCTTACTGCTTAGCATCTGGTTTTGGTTCCATTTGCCGAACTCAAAAAATTTTACGCCAAAGCCATTGAAACTAGAAACGTTAGTCAAATCCCTGGTTGGTCATTTGAAAGACCCGGCACTATTGTGTTTATTTTGTATCGCTTTTATCCTAATGGGAAGCTTTGTCACGTTGTATAATTATATCGGCTTTCAATTGATGGCACCTCCTTATCAATTGAGCCAGACAATCGTCGGCTGGATTTTCATTGTTTATTTGACAGGTACCTTTAGTTCAACATGGATGGGCAGGCTTTCAGATACGCTTGGTCGCCGAAAGGTATTATGGCTTGGACTGGTTATTATGGTTACAGGAGCGGCGTTGACACTTGTCGAACCCTTAGTGTTAAAAATAATCGGCATTGCTATTTTTACCTTTGGCTTTTTTGGCTCTCATTCGATTGCCTCGAGCTGGGTGGGGAGAAGAGCACAAACAGCCAAAGCGCAAGCCTCTTCCCTTTATTTATTTTTTTATTACTTTGGTTCAAGCACAGCGGGTACTGCCGGCGGCTTTTTCTGGTCGAATTTCGGCTGGGGTGGAGTCATTGGCTTTATTATTTGTTTACTTTTGTTAGCCTTTCCGTTATCCGTTAAACTTTCTTCAATCCCGGCAAAAACCTTGTAGACAAAAGTGGTAACTTAGGTGGTTGTAGGAGTGGAATCATAAGATATGAAAGCCCATAGTGCGAAGATGGGCTTTTTCCTGTTCATCGTATTGCTGGAACTTTAATTCTTACGATGAACTCCTGATCTTTATAGACAAAAGTCTAAAAGCCGTGGTGATCGCTCATGATATGAATTTTGGGGGCATGACGACAAATTTTGGTTTTTTTCGACAGATATTGTATTTTATAATAATATAATGTTATAATGTGATAGCGTGATAATATGGTAACGCACTAAAGTGAAATGATATTCTATTAAAGGTGGTATTCGATAATGATGAAACGTTTAACAACTTTTGTCTTAGTCATATTAGCGGTATTTTCAATTGTTACTGGCTGTTCTAAATCAGCTGATAAAAAGGACAACACGCTGGTGATTGGCATTGACGATAAATTTGCTCCCTTGGGATTCCGGGATGAGAATAATGAGATCACTGGTTTTGATATTGACTACGCCAAAGCAGCTGCAGCAAAAATGGGCGCTAAGGTTAAATTTCAGCCCATTGATTGGGAAACAAAAGAATCTGAGCTAAGCAGCGGTCGGATTGATCTTATTTGGAACGGATACACTATAACGGATGACCGGAAGAAGAAGGTTCTTTTCACAAAACCTTATTTAAAAAATGCACAGGTGGTGGTCACCTTGGCAAATTCAAAACTTACAAAACTTGATGATTTAGCAGGAAAAGTTGTTGGTCTTCAATCTCTTTCTTCCGCAGCAGATGCCTTGAACGCGAATCCGATTAAATCCAAAGTAAAGACCGTCACGGAATTTGCCGATAATGTTCAGGCATTAACCGACTTAAAGAGCGGCCGCTTGGATGCCGTTGTTATCGATGAGGTTGTCATTGATTATTACATGGCGAAAGAGAAAGATACTTTTAAGGTACTCGATGAATCACTTGCTCCAGAAGAATATGGTATAGGTGTGAAAAAAGGGAACGAAGAATTACTTAAAAAGCTTCAAAATGCACTCGACGATATGAATGCAGACGGCACTGCCGCAGAAATCTCAAAAAAATGGTTTGGCGAAAATAAAGTAATAAAGTAGTAACGATTATAAGGTAACAGGATTTCCTTATGGGGGACCCTGTTTTCATTTTTGGAGGATTTCCTATGTCTTTAGATTATTTAATCTCCATACTTAAGCCAATGCTGGAAGGGGCACAGATGACGGTCCTCTTGTTCTTGATTGCCATTGTGGCTTCCATTCCGTTGGGCTTTCTATTAACGCTGGCTGTCAAAAGTAGTTTCAAGCCGTTATCATGGCTTGCACAGGGCTATATTTACCTGATGCGCGGGACGCCACTCTTGCTCCAACTGTTGTTTATATGCTTTGGGCTGCCGATGATCCCTGTGATTGGAGAATATTTGGTACTAGATCGCTTTGTCGCTGCCTGTTTAGGTTTTATCTTGAACTATGCCGCCTATTTCGCTGAAATTTTCCGCGGCGGACTGTTGGCCATTGATAAAGGCCAGTATGAAGCATCCAAAGTACTTGGTTTGAATAAATGGCAGACGATGACACGGATTATCCTGCCGCAAATGTTCCGCATTGCACTCCCTGCAGTGACGAACGAATCGGTGACACTGGTCAAGGATACGGCGCTGCTTTATGCGGTGGCAGTACCAGAATTACTGCACTTTGCCCAGACTGCGGTCAATCGTGACTTTACAATTGTTCCATTCGTCGTTGCCGGCGTCATTTATTTGATTATGACGATATTTTTAACGGTTATCTTTAAGTGGCTCGAAAAACGCTTGAAATTTGAATAAAAAGGAGTGATGGATATGACTATCATGGAAGTATCCAGCCTTAAAAAGTCTTATGGCAAGCTGGATGTCCTCAAGCAGATTACATTTGATGTTAATAAAAACGATGTAATAGCCGTAATCGGTCCCTCCGGTTCTGGAAAAAGCACGATGCTCCGTAGTTTGGTGCATCTTGAAGAAATTGATGGTGGCACCATCAGTGTGTCCGGCAACTTTCTGGTAAGGGATGGAGTCTATACGAAACCGCAAGAGATCAAACAAATCACAGCCAAAATGGGGATGGTCTTTCAGCATTTTAATCTCTTTCCACATCTCACGGTCAAAGAGAATTTGGAGCTTGCTCCGAAAATGGTAAAGAAGGAATCCTCCGCTGAAATTAAGCAAAGAAGTACAGAGCTTCTGGAAAAGATCGGACTCACTGATTGGGCTGAAGCCTATCCAGGAAAGCTCTCTGGAGGACAAAAACAAAGAGTAGCCATTGCCAGGGCGCTGATGATGAATCCGGATATTCTGCTCTTTGACGAACCTACTTCTGCATTGGATCCGGAATTGACAGGTGAAGTTTTGCAAGTCATGAAGGATTTGGCCCAAGAGCATATGACGATGATTGTCGTAACCCACGAGATGGGCTTTGCCAAGGAAGTGGCGAATAAGGTCATTTTCATGGACAATGGGGAGATCGTTGAATCTGGTGCACCAGAAGAGTTGTTTACTAATCCACAGTTTGAAAGAACGAAAGCTTTCTTAAACCGCAGTTTGAAATAATCATGGTAACATTCAAAAAGACAGGCAAAACATTGCTTTCAATGGGTTGCCTGCCTTTTTTTTGTGGGAAAAGGGAAGAGAACAATGACATGAACCTTGTGGGAGAACCAGGGTTTCAACCCGACAACATCTTGATTGCACACTTTACTTCATTTCACTTTAGCTGAGTAGGGGGCTGACCGCCAAATCTCTACTTCCCCCTCAACAGCTGCATCCGATGGTTGAACAGACTTGGGTACGATAAATATCCAAGCATAGCGCTTGTGACGGATGCGGTCGTTAATAATAGGAAAAGGATGAGTAATTGAAATTGCACCGCTTGCATAGGGTCGGCTCCTGCAATGATTTGGCCACTCATCATTCCCGGCAGCTGGACGAGACCGATTGTTTTCTGGCTTTCGATGGTTGGAATCATGCTCGATTTTATAGCAGTGATGAGTTGAGTGTGTATGGCTTGTTTTGGTGTTCCGCCGAGTGACAGGATGAGTTCGGTCACATCTTGGTGCGTTTCTACTTCTGCCGTGAATCTGTTGAGGAAGAGAATAGCGAGCACCATCGAGTTTCCGATTACCATGCCGCTAATCGGGATGATGTATTGGGCCGTTGGAGGAGTGATCTTGAATCCAAGTAAAATACTTTGTGTCAGCACTTCAATCACGACTAAGGTGACCGTCACTTTCCATGTGATGCCTTGAATTGATACTCCTTTTTTTTGGGCATTTTGTGTGGCTGCAGCAATCATGACCGTCACCATCAGTAAAATATAAATCATATTTTCGGAATCGAACACAAATTTAAGAATATAGCCGACGGCCAACAATTGAACGATTGAACGGACCACTGCAATCATGGTGTCTCTTTCCAGCCCTAAGTTAAGCGTTTTCGATAAAATGATCGGAAGGATGACGAAAATAAGTGCGATCGATAAATGGACATAACTCATTTCACTTCCCCCTTTAGAAAGTGCCTCACTTTTTCATTAACAGGTGAATGAAGCAAGTCGCTTGTTCCGGTTTCAATGACTTCTCCCTTCATCATGACCCAAGTATAGTTTCCGACCGTCATTGCCTGCTGTAAATTATGTGTAATCCAAATAATCGTGGTTTTATACTTTTGGTTGATTTTTACAATGAGTTCTTCGATTTCCTGCTGTGAGATCCGGTCAAGTGAAGAAGTGATTTCATCGAGCAATAATATCTGGGGACGGTTAACGAGTGTGCGCGCAATCGATACTTTTTGGCGCTGCCCACCTGACAAATCCTTGATTGGTCGATGCAAAAATTCCTCTTCCAATCCCACATCATGTAATAAATTCTTTGCATCTTTTTCAATTAATTCCCGTCCTTGCAGCTCCAATGGCAATGCTAGATTTTTCAGGACGCTGCCATTGATCATTGGTGCACTTTGAAGCGTGATCCCGACAAGCTGGCGCAATTCCACCGGTTCATAGCTACTGATGCTTTTGCCTTTAATATAAATCTCTCCCGAATCAGGCGATAGCAGTCCATTACATAATTTGAGCAAGGTCGTCTTTCCCGCTCCTGAAGGACCGACTAACGTAGTGATTTTGCCTTCAGGAAAAGATTCCGTTATATTTTTTAAAATATGTATCCCATCAACTGAATAATTGATATGGTTAAAATTCACTGCTGGCTTATAGTCTGTTATCATCCGATACACTTCCTTATAGGTATAGGAAATAAAGCAACACAATCGCCGTGTTCTGCTCTGTTTAATTTATATTCTACCGATTGTAGCTGAGGAAATAACTGCATCTATTAATACAATGTTGATTCTACTGTAAGGGAAAAGTACTGTCAATTTAGATTGAGAAATACATATATTAATTGAGAATTAAATTCACACTTAATCTCAAATAATTAGGATACTCGTATAATATAGCCGTATCAAAAGAATAATAATTATTATTGAAATTCAAGTGTGCACCAGTCGTGGACAAATGTCTTTTTGTGGTGCCTGACACCTTTTAACTGTTTATTATTACAGGTGATTAATTATTTTTTTGTTGATTAGTCACGTTTGACTAATTGCTAGTATTTCTGATACACTTTCGATACATGGAGCATTGCTTCGAGCATATGAAAGAGATATTCTTATTAAAGATAAGAAACTTGCTGGATTGTCGTCTGAAGAATAATCAGGAATCGGATTACAAGAATATGGATTGATTTTATCCTGCAACAACAAATCCCGTGCTCTACAAGAAAGTACTTGATCCACTACTCGGAATGATAAGAGGGGAAAAAATCATGGAGACAAAAAAAGTTCTACCTATTTTATTTTTAGTGATGTTTTTAGTGATGGTTGGCTTTGGTATTATTATTCCGGTTCTTCCGTTTTTAGCTGAAAAGGTTGGTGGCAATCCCACAGAGCTTGGTCTGTTAATGGCTGTCTATTCATTAATGCAATTGTTCTTTGCGCCAATGTGGGGGCGTATTTCTGACCGTATCGGTCGAAAACCTGTAATGATGATTGGAATTGCTGGCTTAGCGCTTTCCTTTTTTATCATGGCCATGGCAAATTCTTTATGGGTTTTATTCGTAGCAAGGATTGTTGGTGGGATTTTATCCTCAGCCAATATGCCAACTACAATGGCCTATGTAGCTGATATCACGACTCCAGAAGAACGTGGAAAAGGAATGGGAATTATCGGAGCCGCTACCGGACTTGGCTTTGTTTTTGGTCCAGCCATTGGCGGCATTTTCTCGAAAATAAGTTTAAATGTTCCTTTTTATATTGCGGGGATTTCATCTGTCATTACTTTAGTCTTAGTCATGATCCTATTGAAAGAATCACTTTCGTTAGAAAAAAGAAGCCAACATACGGAAAATAAAGAATCAATGTGGAAAGCTTTCAAAGGTCCGACTACGATCATCTTTATTTTACAATTGATTGTCACCCTTTCAATGGCCGGGCTCGAAGCGACCTTCGCCTATTTTGCAGCTAAAAAGGCAACGATTGACACGGTACAATTAGGCTATATCTTTATGATTATGGGATTTGGCGGCGCCATCGTTCAAGGTGGATTAGTTGGTCCAATGACAAAGAGATTTGGGGAAGGCACTGTCATCCGAATAGGGGTTTTCGTGTCGGCTATTGGCTTTGTTTTAATCCTATTTGCTAATAGTTTTTGGACCTCGGCAGTCTTCTTAACGATTTTTGGTTTAGGAAATGGAATGATTCGTCCAGCGATATCAGCCCTTTTGACCAAAAATTCTAGTACAGGGCATGGCAGTGTGACAGGCTTGCTTTCTTCCTTTGATTCATTCGGTAGAATTATTGGTCCTCCATTAGGTGGATGGCTATTTTCAATTTCAATTGGTTTACCGTACATTTCTGGAGCAATCCTATCCATTTTTGCTTTGTTGCTTTATCAAATATATAGTACCCAGACGCGCAAAGTGAAACAATCAGTTTGATTTTGCTTTGCTGCTTATTTTTCCAAAAAAATCACCCTAGCTCTATCCAATATCGGGAGCTAGGGTGATTTTTTTTCGTTCCCATTTTAGCCAAAGCGGAGGGGGACAAATCGATTTTTTGTATTTTATATTTCATCATATTATGTATATTCCTCTCTATTCTCACCCAATCATAGTGAAAAACAAGGTAGCCGACCGAGTCCCGCATCGCGTGAAATCGGTAGGGGAACAGAAGCATTCTGCATAAACAATTTTATTTTTCTAAAATGAAAACGTCTAAATTCATAAAACATGAGTATTATCATATTAAATAAGGAGGCGATTTGATGAACTCGATTGGAATCTTGGGAGTAGGCCAAGCAGGCGGTAATATAGCTGAGATAGCTTCAACCATGGGCTTTCAAACAGCGCTTATCAATACTAACCAACGTGATGGCTTAGTGAACACGAGGGTGGATAGAAAGTATTTTGTCCCTGGGTTTAATGGTGCTGGGCAAGATCGATCAATAGGATTAAGAGCGGTTAATGAAAACTATCGAGAAATAATTGACTTTGTGCAGCGGTCCTTTAAGAACATAAAGCTTTTATTTGTGGCTTTTTCTACCGACGGTGGTACTGGATCTGGTATGAGCCCATTATTAATTGATCTGTTATTAGACCAACTTCCAGGTGTCAACATTGGTGCCATTGCGATCGTGCCTGATCGAAACGTAATTGCCGGTAACCGAATCAATGCGACTGAATGCATCGAAGAGATTTCCAAGATTGACTCACTCTCGTCTTTGTTTCTTGTGGACAATGATCAAATGCGTAAGTTAAACCCTCAATCCAGTAAGCATCAGATTTATCTTTCATCTAATCATCAAGTAATGGAAGCCATTCATACTGTGCTGCAAGTAACAAAAAAGAGTTCTTTTTACGGAAATTTTGATGAAACGGATCTGATGAATATACTGGGTACAAGAGGAGTAACCTTAATATCTTCAGCCACGATAACAGATGTAAAGACTACCTCAGAAGTATCAAGTAAAATTCAACAATCATGGGCAAACTCGATATTTTGTCCTGTTGAATCAACAGGTGTCATTCGTGCAGGTTTAATCTATGAAGGGCCAGAGAAAATGGCTAAGTTAATTAATGTTCCATCGATTTTCGAAAGGGTTGGAGAACCTTTGGAATTGTTTGAGGGAACCTATATCTCCGAATCTGACCCTACTATAACCACCATTCTAGCGGGGATGCCATTTCCTACCCGTCGCTTGCTGGCTCTTGAGGAATCGCTTGAGAAGAACAAAGATCGTTTACAAAGCCTCGTCAACAAGGAACAAACCCAAAAGTATGAGTCCCGAATTTCATGGGCTTCCAACCTAAAAGCTAAAACACCTCAAAGACAGACGGGATCAGTATCATCCAAGTTATCTAAGTACCAAAGGTAAAGGATCTAAAGGAATGACCCCCGGCACCGGGGGTCATACTTTTTAATGTTAATTCTCAGAATGATTATGAAGTAGAAACAGGAGAATTCCAACTCTAATCTTTCTTTGCTGATTTAATTTTAGCTTGATCAATTGCCGAAAGTGCTAATTTTTTTATCGTCATATCATCCATGGGTGGATTGTGTAGACCCGCTCTTACGTCGCGATAGTACCGTTGCAATGGATTACTGCGTTGAAGACTTTTTGCCCCAACGATTCTCATGGCTTTATCGACAATCGTAATGGCCGAATTAGTAATCGCATGCTTAACAACTCCAATTTCATTTACAAGATAACCTCTTCGTGATGCATCATCATAAGCTGCTGCAACGCTATAAATAAGATGCCTGGCTCTAATTAATTCTAAATCAATTTCACCTAGCAGTTGTTGAACATTGGGTAATTGGCTAATCGGTCCGTCTAGACTATTTGGAGCATGATGATTGGCAAAATGGACAGCGTAATCACGTGCTGCTTGTGCTATCCCAAGATAACAAGCCGGAATATGAAGGTTCCACCCATTTATTGGGCCGCCACTTGGCATTTCTGGAAGTTCCACCAATTTCGCATCATCCACCCTTACATTTTGAAGAACGAGATCATGGCTTCCTGTACCCCTCATGGCAATGACATCCCATGTCTCATCAATGGTTAGTCCTTCTAAATCTTTGTGCAGGAGAAAGAATCCAACCTTTTGCTTTTCTTCAATCCAGGCAGATGTTAGAAAATAAGTTAATACTGGTGACATGGTTGTAAAAGTTTTCCGCCCGGTTATGACCCAAACACCCTCTTTTTTGATCGCAGTCGTTCCAGGGCGTCCGCCCCGAGTGGGACTCCCTGTTTGGGCTTCACTTACGGCTCGATTCACTAAGGCTCCATTAAGAACTTCCTTTGCAAAAAACTTCAATTGATCATCATTCCAAAGTTTTTTTTCAAAAATCTCCCCGATTACCCCGAGATTCCAGCCAATGGAAAGTGCTGTAGATCCATCAAAACTAGCCAGTGTTTCTTGAAAGAGGACCATATCATAAACTGTTAATCCTTCCCCGCCATAAGTAGCTGGAAGGGTAATACTTGTATAGCCCATCCGAACTAAATCCTGAATATTTTCTTCTGGAAAGAGCGCAAATTCATCAATTTCTGCTGCATTATTTTTAAATTTCCGTTCATGCTCACGCAATCTTTGTAACCATGTCTTTTGAATTTCTGTTTTGACGAATAGGTTCAGCACGTTTTCCCTCCTAGTGTCCTGCTAGTTTATTATCGATGTTAATTTGATAATCCCGATGTATTTTATTGGAATAAATAATAACGAAGCATAATGGAACTGTCAAGGAGTTTTATGGATTTTAGTAAAAATTCTGACTAATTACAAAAATGATGATCTAGCGTGATTTAAGTCCTGCTTTTCGCGAATTGAAAAGCAGGACTTTTTGCGGTTTACCTTGTAAAAAAGATAGTACTTTTTCCCTTTTTTAATTTTTCGACATTGTTTAACAAAAATTTAGAATATTCACTTATATAATAGAAAATGGTGATAACCGCCTAAAAACATGTCTAAGGGGGAAAAGTATTGAGGAAAAAAATCTTGAACGTCAGTTTGTGCTCTGTTCTTTCTCTTTCGTTAGTAGCAGGAGTAGATGCTTGGACAGTAAAAGCAGAAACTAGGCAAAATCAAACAGTGACAACTGCATTGGCGTCAAACACCAAGGGGGGACTTTTAGAGTGGAATGGAATCCCACTGAATGGATTGATTCCAGAAACAGCATCAGAGACAACAAAAATTGAACTAGAGAATGGAATGACAAAACCAATCTACTCTACCGATGAAGCAATTATTGAAAACTTGTTTGTTGAGACAGAGATAGATAGCGACAGAGACGGTAAACGTGACCGAGTCTCCATTAAAGTATACCGTCCTAAAACCGAGCCGGGGATTAAAGTTCCTGTCATCTATGAGATGAGTCCTTATCGCTCAGGCATTCTAGATGTCCCTGTCTTTAATGTCGATGTTGACTTAATTCCAGTTATGCACCCAGGCAATGGGAACGGACGTGGCGGTAAGCCATTTGCACTTGCGGAAGGACAAGCTGCCAATCTTGGCTCTTTAGGGAATTACTATGTTCCGCGTGGCTATGGTGTTATTCTTGCGGAGAGTATTGGGACAGGCAAATCAGAAGGGTGTCCGACAACAGGGGACGATCGAGAAATTCTTGGTACAAAAGCTGTTATTGATTGGTTGAACGGCCGGGCTAAGGCATTTACCGGAGATGGAAAAGAAGTTTCTGCTGATTGGTCAACGGGGAATGTGGGTATGACAGGTACCTCCTACAACGGGACATTGCCAAATGCTGTTGCGGCCACCGGTGTAGATGGATTGAAAACGATTATTCCAGTTGCCGCAATCAGCAGCTGGTACGACTATTATCGTGCAAACGGTGCTGTTATTGCTCCTGGGGGCTATCAAGGTGAAGACACAGATAATATGGCTGAAGCCGTGTTAACGCGAAACAATCCTCAAGTTTGTAAAGATGTCATTGCAGAGCTGAAAGCTGCCCAAGACAGAGAAACTGGTGACTACAGCGAGTTCTGGGCCGACCGGGATTATGTTAAGGATGCCAAAAAAGTGAAGGCTAGTGTTCTTGTCGTTCATGGGCTTAATGATTGGAATGTTAAGACAAAACAATTTGCCCAGTGGTGGGAAGCATTAGGAGAAAATAATGTCCCTCGTAAATTGTGGCTGCATCAGGGAGGCCATTCAAGTCCTTCTGGGAATAACTGGCCACAAACACAAAATAAATGGTTTGACTTTTATCTGTACGGAATTGAAAACGGAATAATGAATGAGCCTGCTGTTGATATTCAGCGTGAGGACAAAACTTGGAGCAAGGAAGCCAACTGGCCTGCACCAGGAACGGTAGCTACTAGGCTTCATTTAACAGGCACTGGAAATGATTTAGGGGCACTGCAGCTGAATCCTGTTCCTAATAAGCCGCATAATACGCAAACAGTTATTGATGATCCACTGAAGAAGGCCAATACACTGATAGCGAATCCGGAGTTAATTTCTTCAAACCGATTAGCTTATCTCACCCCGAACTTAACTGGGGAAGTTCGGTTAAGCGGTACGCCTAAAGTAAATATCCGTGCAAGTATCGACCGTCCTGTTGCAAACTTAACAGCAATTTTGGTTGACTACAGCAGTTCCAACCCAGTAATTGTATCGCGCGGTTGGGTAGACCCGCAAAATCTTCATTCGGCAGGTCGTTCCGAATCACTTGTTCCAGGCAGAGACTACACCTTCGAATGGGACATGCAGCCTAAAGACTATGTATTTAAGGAGGGGCACCGTATTGGTGTTGTTCTCATCGCAAGTGATTACGACTATACCATTCGTACTAAAGCTGGTACAAAAATTACGGTAACACCAACCCGCAGCGAAATAATATTGCCAATTGTCGGAGGCAGCAACGCCTTCAGTCAATAAGCCAAAACGAAAGAAGGATTAGTCTTAATGACTAATCCTTCTTTCATTTTGGTTTATTTCAATGTTGTTTTTGGTTTATCTGACTAAGTTAATGAACCTTGGCCCGTCGGAACTGTTTTTTCTCGTTCTTGCGGGATGATTAGATTAAGGATAACGGTAGCGATCGCCCCGACAGCTGTTCCAGAAGATAGGATATAGTTTGCAAAATCAGGGACGCTGTTTAAGATTTCCTTCGGAAGAACCATAGTTCCTACTGTTAGCAGGATAGGAACTCCGATTACCATCATATTGCGGTCATCGATGATAACATGCTGAATGACTTTTAAACCGTTCATGACAATTGCCACACACACGACACCAAAGATCCCATTAATCACCGGTTCGGGAACACATGTAATGATGGCAGATAATTTAGGGATTAGCCCTAATCCCACTAAAATAATTCCGGCAGCAATAATGGCCATTCTGCTTGCAACACCAGTAATTGCAATAATTCCAGCGTTAGAAGAATACCCTGTCATAGGTGTACCACCGAAAAGAGATCCTACGAAACAGCCAATTCCTTCGCCGACAGATGCACGGTTTAATCGTTTTTCATCTAACTTACTGTCAGTAACGGTTGATACCACGAACCAAGTCCCAGTTGTTTCAATTAAGATGACCAAATAAATAAATACCATTGTTAAAATCGCTTGTAAATTAAATATAGGTTTTCCGAATGGGAAAAGGCTCGGAAACGAAATCCAAGATGCCTCTTTTACAGAGGAGAAATCAACGGTTCCAAAAAGTGATGCGGTAATCGTGCCAGCGATGATGGCTAAGATGACCGAAACTAAGCGGAAAAATGTGCCGTACCCCTTTGCCTTACGTCCAAGAAGAATACAGATGATTAAAACCGCAGCAGAAACAAATGCAATCAATACATTGTGTCCTACATTTCCAGGTGCGTGGTAAATACTATTAAATGCATTAGGCATTAATGAAATCCCTACAATGACAATGACGGTTCCTCCCACAAGCGGCGGGATTATTTTTTGTACAGCTTTAGCAAACCATTTTAACGGATACCCAAGGAGAGCAATAATTAAGGCCCCAGGAAGTAGGCTGCCGAAAACAGCACCTAAACCAAGTTTTCCCCCTATTGCTGCCAACGCACCGATAGGGACATAGGAAGGGCCTTGAACGACTGGCAACCGCAAGCCGCCAATGGTTTGTATGAGTGTAGCTAGTCCTGCTGCCAAAAAACACATTTGAATGAAAAATGTCGTATTCATTGAATCCAATGAAAGTAAACCAGCAATAATGATTGGTGCGATATACAAATCCATCGCCAATACATGCTGCATCCCAAGCAAAAAAGCTCTTCCCCAACTAATTTTTTCATTGATGCCTACTACAATGTTCGTGTTTTGCTCTTTTTGATCCACTTGATTATTCTCCTCTACTTTAAATTAGTTTGAAATAAATAAACAATAAAAGAATAAAGATACTAGGAAAATAGCATTTCAATCATGTTGAAATCACAGTAAAGCATTGATGTAGAAGCAATTGCCTTTGAAATGATTTGTAGGTTTTTTACTACTGTTGTATTAAAAACTTTAATTGAATTATAAAAAACAATTTAGGAGTTGTAAACAGTAAATCACGTATATTTTTATATTTTTTTAAAATAATGTTCGTGTTTTGTGTTGACTTTGTTAAAATAGCTTCATAAAATATAGGTAATAAAAAGAATTCATCAATGAAGGGATGGTAAACATGCTTTTGGAAGATAACGTGTTACGTAGTGACTGGGTCGTTGCTTGTAAAAGAGAGGACGTAAAAGAAGAGCCATTACAGGTAACGATATTGGGAGAGAGGGTCGTTCTCTTCCGCAATGAAGAAGGGATCCACGCTTTTAAGGACTTATGTATTCACCGAGGTGCTGCTCTATCACTAGGCTGCGTGAAAGATGGGAATCTCGTATGTCCCTACCATGGATGGGAATATAATTCTGCCGGTACATGTACGAAAATCCCGCAGCTCCCTGAAGGAAGAGCCATTCCATTAAAAGCTAAAGCTATTAAATATACATGCAAAGAGGCATATGGATTTGTGTGGATTAATCTCAACAACAATAATCCCAAATTCTTTTCTTATCCTGAATATAGAGATGATAACTTCCGTAATGTCTTATGGGGACCACAGGAAGTGAATGCTAATCCTCCAAGAATCGTTGAGAACTTCCTGGATGTAAGCCATCTTTCCTTTATACATGAAGGGTTTCTTGGAGTACAGGAGCATCCTGTCATTGGGGATTACGATGTTCATATGGAAGAAGACCGAATTTTTTCAGATGAAATCGCTATATTTCAGCCAGACCCTGACGGCACCGGACAATCCAAAGATGTTTTTTATACGTATGAAGTAATACGACCATTAACCGTTCGGTTCACTAAAAGAGATCCAGATACTGAGAACAAGATGACCATATTACTCACCATCCTTCCTATTGCAGAATGCAAGTCCATTGCCTATGGAATTTTGTCATTTAACTATGAAACAGGTACAACTGATCAGGAAATCGTAGAGTTCCAGGATATGATTTTCGCTCAGGACAAGCCTATCGTCGAAAACCAGAAACCAGAGGACTTACCACTTGATTTGCAGGTAGAACTTTCGTTGAAATGTGACAGAATGAGCATTGCCTATCGACAATATTTAACTAAACTTGGCGTTACACTTGGCACTGTGTAAGTTAAAGGGTCAGTCCCTCTTCGCAAAAAAGCGGTAAGGGACTGACCCTGATTTGGTTTTATGAGATAAAGTATAAATTTCGACTTTGAGAATTGTCCAGCTCCATAAGAATAAGCTTCGGAAGCGATACCTTGCAATAAGGACAAGTGTTAGCTTTTTTGAGGAGCGCCCAGCGGCAAAAAATAATCGCTCATCTTAACAAATGAGCGATTAACTAGAAGATTCTTTATTGAAGAAAATACCTCTTTCTTGGTTTTAAAGGATAGAAGATGATGGATGGGTTGGTAACGGTAACATCGGAAAAACCAGGAAGGTTACGGACTGTCTGCTCATCTTCGAAAGTATTTAAATCTACCAAGTTTAGCGCACCTGTTGTGCAAGCCTCGACGCAAGCTGGGACCATTCCAATATCCTGTCTTGGATAGCACATTTGGCATTTGCTAACCTTCCGTGTTTCAGGATTAAATTGTGGTGCTTGATAGGGACAGGCAGAAACACATAGCTGGCAGCCTGTGCAAAGATTTTCGTCTATTTGGACGATCCCATCTTTACGCTTTATGAACGCTCTTTCTGGACAGACACGAAAACATTCAGGGCTGTCACAATGATTACAGGAAAGAGATAGATATAATTCAGGAGCTACCTTCTTTACCGTTCTCCATTGGATGTTCATTGGTGTTTGATTTTCATTTTTGCAGGAGATTTCGCATGCCTTACAATTGATACAATCATCGGCATTGAAAATGAATCCAGTTCGTTTAAACATTCTTCTCTCTCCATTTCCTAATGTTCACCATGCTGTCATAAAAGAAAGTACTGGAGCCATTTGCACCCTTATCGTCCGTTTGAGTGATCAATTGATTAATAGGGTTGTTGCCTGCCTGGGAGGCAAGCACCACTTGATTTGGCAAGGTAGGATTAATTTTAGCGGTACCGATAATAAATCCATGTTGATTGTAAATCTCAATCTTCGTATTTTCATCAATTTCATGTTGAATAGCGGCAGTAGAGGAAAGTTCAATGATATCTTCAGTCTGCTCCTGATTTAACCAAGGCACCAGTTCATATTGAGAATGGATTTTCAACAATGTTTGCGGTGTTAACAGTCTATAGGTTAATGGTTTCTTTAAATTTTCACTTTGTAACTGCTCGGTAACTGTTTCCTTTGATGGAAGCAGTCTGAATTTCTCTGAATCTGGCATAGAGTGAGCTATTTCTATTTTTTTATGTGGACCCTCTAATAAATCCTCATAGCTAGTAAGGGAATACTGTCGCATAATCTCCGGTGTAAGCTCTTCTTTTATCCAGTCAATGGGTTCTTTTTCAAAAGGGAAGTTAGAAAACCCCGGTGAGAGCTCATTCAGTTTTTTGGTCAATTCCCTAGCAATCTGTAAATCACTTTTTGCTTCGTAATAAGGAGGAATTGATTTTTGGTTTATGGATAGCCAATAATGCCAATAACCTACATTTAAGTCTTCTTCTTCAAAATGAGAGGCTGCTGGTAAAACGATATCGGAATGTTTCGCTGTTTTTGTCAAATAAAGATCCACTGTCACGATAAGTTCCAACTGATTGAACAATTGATGCCAAGATTTAAGGTTTTGATCCTGAGTGATGATATTTCTTGAAGCCACCCAAAGGAATTTAAGCGGCGGTTCTGTTAAGGCGAGAGCGTTTTTTGAATAATTACTAATATCAATATCTCTAGATTTAGTGATGTTTGGATGAACAGGGCCCTGATGATTTAATAGTAGTTGCGGGAAATGCTCAATGTCAAAATGCATATAATATAAACCGCTGTTTGGGTTACTCAGAATACCTGTCATTGCTGCCAAACTGTTGATGGCACTGATGCTGTGGCTGCCTCTATCGTTGCGCTGAATCCCTAATCCATTCCAGGTCACGGCCGGTTTTAAATTTCCGTAAAATTCAGCAAGTACTTCCATTGCCTCCGTTGGGACACCTGTTCGTTTGGATACATCAGATAGATCAATTTGATGATGAATAAAGTGTTTATACTGATCCCAACCAATTGTTTGCTCCCGAATGGATTCCTCGTCATCAATCCCTTTTTCTATTAATATCTTGGCGATTCCGAACGCTAGCCATGCATCTGTTCCGGGATTGATTTGGATATAGACATCCGCTTTTTCAGCTGTTCTGGTAAAAATCGGATCAATGACAATGAATTTTGCGCCACTGCGTCGTGCCTCATAAATAAACTTCATTTGATGGACATTTGTAACAGCAGGATTCGCTCCCCAGATGACAATGAGGTTTGTATCTGCCATATCCTCGGGATTAGAGCTGAAATTGTGTCCAAAGGCTTGATTAACTGCGAGCTTGCCGGTTAAAGCACAAGGGTTGCCAACTGGTTTCGTATGAGGGCCAAAACTATTGAACATCCCTTCAACCGCATAGTGCAGGAACCCGAGATTCCCTGAGAATTTGTTGTAGCCACTGGCAAGGTTGGAACCAAAGCGTTGATTCAATTCGATTATTTTACCAGCAATAATCGAATAAGCTTCATCCCATGAAATTCTCTTCCAGTTTCCAGACCCTCTAGGACTTTGAATCATTGGATATTTAAGTCGTTGTGTATTATAGACAAATTGCGTGGAAGCATAGCCCTTTGCACAAAGTCTTCCCTTTGTATATCCATGTTTCGGATCCCCTGTCACTTTCATGAGCCGGCCATTTTTGACATAGGACAATATGCCGCACGTTCCAAAACAATTCCGCGGACAAGTATTTCTGTATACGCCATCTTTCATTGGGAACAACCTTCATTCTTCATATTTTTCTAAGCTGTTTAATTTTGAAAGCTGCCATAATATCTAAGCGAACATGTAAGTCATCCAATTTCATATTCAGAATTTCTTCAATTCTTTTCACACGATAACGCAGTGTATTTCGATGAAGAAACGATGCCTTGGCCGTTTTTCCCATATCAAATTGATTAGCGGCAAGTACTTCAAGTGTTTCGATCAGATTTCCATCATGATTCTTATCGTGTTCCAGCAGGCTTCCTAATGTATGGTTGTAATATTCTATCAAGTCTTGCAAATCGTGTTTATATAAAATCCGCTCTAAGCCAAAATCAGTGAATAATGGTGTTGTGATTTTCAACAGGATGCCTAATTCAAAGGCTACTTTTGCTTCTTGATAACTCCTAAAAAGCTCTGTTGGGTTCCTATACTTTTTTCCAATTCCGCAAGCGAGCTCGAACTCTGGATTCATTTTTGCAGCCTTGTTTAGGACAGTCACCGCAAAGGCTTCCAGCTTGGCCCTATTCTCATCATAATCAGTGTCAACCAGCGGAATCATGGTAATGACCTGACTTTGTTTGGCCATTGCAATTGGTTTGAAATTTTGTGAAATCAATTCATTTTCAACAACTTGTAAAAGCATGTTAACCGTTTGCTTATTGGTAAAAAAATGATTGTCTTCTTTATATGAAAATACGATTACAATATGAGGGATGCTAAAATCCCATCCCCAAATTTCTCCATATTCAGTAATATCCTCTTTTTGTTTGATGTTTCCATAAAGCAGATCAAAAAGAAATGCTTCTTTGAATTTCTGCCGCTCTTGCTTTAATTCTAGGCTTTTTTGCATTTGCAGGGCACATAATGAAGCCGTATAAATAAGGGCATCTTCATAAAGACCAGCAGCTAACGGTTTGTCGTTACTAAATAAAATGAGATAACCAAGGATTTTATTATTAAGGGTTATTGGATTCGCCAATCCATTTTTTAAAGAGTCTATGGTTGAAATCTGGCAACTGAAGACAGCAAAGTGTGGATTGGACTCCTGCTGATTGTCAGGCATGATAACTATTTCATCTATCGCTTCAATTCCAGTTGAACAAGAGAGAACCTGATAGAGTGGGTCCACCACGAGGACTGGATGAGATAAAAGTGTGGAGAGTTTTTGAACAATCTGGTTAACACCATGGCTTGATGCAGTCGATAATTCTTGGACAAATTCTGGAATGGCAAAATGATTGTTCATGGATTATTCACCTTTCTCCTATCTATATGTTGTCTACACCATCTTATAGCAAGTAGATGGACTGGACAATGAATGTCACAGAATCGTAAAATCCTTTCGTCTGCCTGCACAAAAATACGAATGATTATTCGTGTGGCAGGGCCATACCAACTCGTTATGTAAAAACATATAATGAATCCATGAATAATATGTGAAGTTATTCACAATGAGAACTAAATGAAACAGCCCTAAAAATCCGAAAAAGGAAGTTTGATAAGATGAAAAATCTTACAAAAGCCAATTTAAGGACCATAAACAACAAATCTCTTGTTCAGTATGCAGATATATACCTAAATATTGAGAAAGCTACCCTGGAGCAGATTGAGTCCTTTGGCTTGCCACTTTCCAAACGGAAGCATCATGGTCCTGCTGCACACAATAAACTGCGTGATATGGGAGCGATATATCGGAATAATAATAAAAGCATTCTATCAAACGAGAGGATTTCAAGTGCTTGTGAAGCCTGTACGAAAGGAACAGGAAGCTATACGACCTTCGTTTCTTTAAAATGCCACAGAGATTGTTATTTTTGCTTCAACAAAAATCAAGATGAATACAACTTTTACTTACAAAACAAGAAAAATGTGAATGGAGATTTAAAGAGTTTAGTTGAACAAGGCGTCCTATTGACACATCTCGCCTTGACCGGTGGGGAGCCGCTGCTGCATCCGGACGAAACACTCGCCTTTTTCAAACTGGCAGACGAGCTAGTGCCAGATGCACATACGAGATTATATACAGCGGGTGACTTGCTTAGCGAAGAAATTCTACAGGGCTTGCACAACACCCATTTAAATGAAATTCGCTTTAGTATCAAAATGGAAGACTCCATACAAAAGCGGAAACACATTCTTACGAAAATTGCCCTTGCGAAGAAATATATTCCGGATGTATTGGTTGAAATGCCGGTAATTCCAGGGACAGGAGAAGAAATGAAGGAGCTTTTGTTAGAGCTTGATAAGCTTGATGTATTTGGAATAAATCTTTTGGAATTTTGCTTTCCTCTTGGGAACGCCCAGACCTTCAAAGAAAAGGGATTAGAACTAAAAAATCCACCATATGACGTGTATTACAACTTTTGGTATGCAGGCGGATTGGCTGTGGCAGAAAGTGAAGCACTTTGCTTGGAGCTAGTCGATTTTGCAATGGAGAGGAAGCTTAAGCTGGGTGTGCATTACTGCTCATTGGAAAACAAATTTACTGGACAGATCTATCAGCAAAACCATGATCAAGTGCTGGATGAGACGTATAAACTTTCCAACAGGGATTTTTATTTTAAAACCGCAAAGGTGTTCGGCAAGGACAAGGGAAAAGTAAAGAAGGTTTTCGAAAATCATGATGTCCCATTCACAATCAATGAGGATTACGATTTTCTGCAATTTCCAATTGAAGCTATAAAATTATTAAAAAATCGAGATGTTGATATCGTTCTTTCATCTAATGTTGTCGAGATAGAAGAAAAAGAACAGGTCATCCGGGAAGTGCAGCTAGAATTGACCACACCTAAAAATTTTGTCCTTGAAGAGATAGGATCTAACTGGTTGAAAAAGGAGCGATAACATGGAAGCAGTAAAACAGTCCCTACCGGTCAAAGATATTGTCAACGTATTTTTTGCAAGGGAATTTGCTTATGACATCTTAAGAAGATTCTTTATCGAGGAGCCTTCAAAGGAGTACATCAAAGAATTTATTCAAAGAAACATGATTGACCAGTTTCCTTTCCAAGATGAATCAGATGGAATCCGAGAAGGAGTGCAGGTGATGAAAAAGTATTTATCCCAGCATGACCCTATCCATATTGACAACCATTTTGAGGATTTGCATTGGGATTATACGAGGATGTTTATCGGTCCCTTTGAAATACTGGCACAACCTTGGGAATCCGTCTATGTTAGGAAAGATAAGCTGTTGTTCCAGAAAACAACGATGGATGTAAGAAAGGTTTACGAGAAATATGGGTTTCAAACAGCGGATTTCAATATTGAACCAGATGATCACGTCGGCCTAGAGCTTGATTTTGTTTATCGCCTTAATCAGCTATGTATTCAAGCTGGAAAATCGGAAAGACCCGATGCTAGTAAAGAAATAAATTATTTACTTAAAGAACAACAGAGGTTTATTAATGATCATTTGTTAGCTTTTATTCCGATGTTAGCAGAAAAGGTCGCAACACATGCTGAGACAGACTTTTTTAGAGGATTAGCAAAAATCTTAGAACATTTTTTACAAATGGATTCAAAAGTTCTTCAAGAACTATTGAATATAGAGATTATCCAAGACAAATAGATAAGGAGGGTCATGATGATTGATCTAATTAATAAAATCAAAGATTTCAAGTTGACTAGAAGATCGTTCATTGGCTGGACTTCCGCAGCTGCCGCCACTGTGGCTGTTCCGGTTTCCAGAGGTCTTGTTGCCAAAGCAGAGGTAAACAAAGGTGCAGAGGCTACCAATGGGGAAGGTGTATGGAAAACAGCCGCATGTTGGCACAATTGTGGCAGTAGATGTCTAAATAAAGTACTTGTCAAAGATGGTGTTGTGATTCGTCAAAAGACAGATGACACCCATCAAGATTCGCCGGATTTTCCCCAACAACGTGGTTGTTTACGGGGGCGTTCACAGCGCCATCAGGTCTTTAATGCTGATCGCTTAAAATACCCAATGAAACGGAAACATTGGCAGCCAGGTGGAGGGAAGAAAGAACTCCGTGGAAAGGATCAATGGGTCCGGATTTCCTGGGAGGAGGCGATTGATCATATTGCCTCTGAAACGAAAAGAATTAGTAGTAAATATGGAAACGAATCTATTTGGGTTTCAGGCGGGGGCGATATTAAAAATGCGATGGCCACTGTGGGTGGTTACACTTCCAGCGACGGCACCATTTCATGGGGCGCCTGGCTTTATACGTATGAAATGCTGGGTGTCGGCGAAGGCCTTTATGTTCAAGGGATTAATGACCGTGTGGATTTAAGGAATTCCCAATTGATTGTTCTATGGGGTGCCAATCCCGCATGGAGCACGATGGGAAGTGCCACATATAACTATTTGCAGGCTAAAAAGGCTGGGGCTCGTTTCATCACAATTGACCCACTATATACGGATTCGGCCAATGTATTTGGAGCAGAGTGGGTCCCTATTCGTCCGGGCACTGATCACGCATTGGCACTTGGTATTATGCACACTTTACTTGAAGAAGATGACCCGATAACAAATCCACTTGTAAAATGGGACTTTTTAAATAAATATACGGTTGGTTTTGATGCCGATCATATGCCGGCAGGTGTTGATAAGAAGGAGAACTTCAAAGATTATATTTTAGGTACGTATGACAAGCAGCCGAAAACAGCTGAGTGGGCTTCTGAAATATGTGGTGTCAATGCAAGTACGATTCGTTATCTTGCAAGGGAAATTGGTGGTACTGAAAGAGTCGCATTATTGACAGGATGGGCCCCTGCAAGGATAAATAACGGCGAAGGCTGGGTGCAGGCATTCTCTACACTAGGGATGATGACCGGGCATATGGGCAGTTCCGGCAATATGACAGGTGTTAGCTGTTGGGAATACGCAGGAAATAATGGACCGGCATTGTTGACACCAGGGGGCAGCGGATTGCCTGAAATTCCGAACGCAATCACAAATGTTATTAATGAGAATCAAATCTTTGACGCAGTTTTGAAAGGGAAGTATTTGCAAAAAGGCGAAGGAGAAAGGAATGTAAACATTCAATTCATCTACCATGGATATAACGCTGTTCTTCAAACACGAAGCAATATCATGAGAGGAATTGAAGCACATCGTAAAGTTGAATTTATTGTCACGAATGCCTATGCACTGACAACAACAGCTAAGTATTCTGATATTGTTCTCCCAGTCACAACAGAATGGGAAAGAGAAGGGGCTGTTAGAGAAGGAAATCGCGAAATATTAATTGCTTGGTCTAAAATCGTAGATCCTTTATACGAAGCAAAGAGTGATCAAGAGATTGCTAAATTATTGATTAAGAAACTTGGAAAAAACCCTGAAGAAATCTATCCAATCGATGAAAAACAGCAATTTTTCAATCAGCTTGCGGGAAGTACGGTGGTAAAAGAAAACGGAAAAGACTTCGAACCACTTTGCACGATCACGGCCAAAGACATTCAAGAATGGGGAGTGAAAGGAACACCGCAGCAAGGACGCATAGGTTTGAAAGAGTTTTTAGATGTAGGTATTTATCAGGTACCAAGAAAAAAAGGCGACAATTTAGGGTTTATAGCCTATAAGGATTTTATTGATGATCCAGTAAAGAATCCGGTATCAAGTGAAAGCGGCAAGTTTGAAATCTATTGCAAAGCCATTAATGAAGCATCCAAGAAGGCTTTTACTGAGATTGCTCCTATTCCTAAATATGAACCAAGGACTGAAGGCTATGAATCTACTTTTTCAGATTGGAAAAAGAAGAAAAAAGGGAAATATCCATTCCAGGTCTTTAATCCACATTATCTACGTCGTTCGCACAGTACCTTTGACAATGTACCACAGCTTCGAGAGGCATGGCCAAATCCTGTTTATTTAAGCCGTTCTGATGCAGATGAGAAAGGTATAAAAACCGGTGATACTGTCATGCTTTCCAATGAGTATGGTAAGACGCTTAGACCGGCACTTGTGGTTGAAACACTGATGCCAGGAACGATTGCTCTGCCGCATGGGTCTTGGGTGGACCTCGATGAGAAGGATAAAGTGGACCGAGCAGGTGCAGATAATATGCTAGTAGGTTTTGTCCCAACAGGGCTTGGTACCTCAGGGTACAATACTGCAAGGTGCAATCTCGAAAAATGGGAGGGTAAACCGCTAGAAGAAGATTATAAATGGGATCAGCGCATCATCAAATTTTAATAAAAGAGAGGAGGTAAAGTGAAATGCCTCAAATGGGATTTTACGTTAATGTAGCAGAATGTATTGGATGTAAAACATGTGTGATTGCGTGTAAGGATAAAAGTGATTTGGAAGTTGGCCGGAACTTTAGACGTGTATATGATTATCGGGAAGGAACTTTTCCAAATGTATCTATGTACCATTTATCGATATCCTGCAATCATTGTGACGAGCCAGGCTGTGTGAAGGGATGCCCTACAGGCGCAGCCTACAAACGAACAGAAGATGGTGTCGTCTTAATCGACCATGAAAAATGTATGGGCTGCCGCTATTGTGAGTGGAACTGTCCATACGGTGCCCCGCAATACAATAAAGAACTCGGAATGATGACGAAATGTGATACTTGTATTGATTTAAGGGAAAAGGGTGAGGACCCTGTTTGTGTAACCTCATGTCCGATGCGGGCGATTGAGTTTGGCGAGATTAACAAGCTACGTGCTAAATATGGAAAAAATGCCGATATCAAAGGGCTGCCAAGCTCCTCGATCACAAAACCAAACCTGGTGCTTACACCATTGAGTCAATCAAAATAAGGGAGGGAAAGAAACGATGCATGAATGGGCGCTATTAATCTTCACAGTAGCAATACCTGCTGCAGTCGGAGGAATATTGTTCCTATGGTTTATAAATGGAATGATGGCCGATGACAGCACTAATCCTATTAAAATAATGAAATTGCCTCTTATTGTTATTGCCTGTTTATCGATTGTCGGCTTATTTGGAGCATTCTTTCATCTTGGCGAACCACTCCATGCCTTCAATGCCATTAGAGGGTTTGGCAGGTCTTGGATGAGTAATGAAATTGTTGTAACCGGTGCTTTTATTGCTTTTGCTTGCATCACTGCAGGCCTTGCCATTGTCCAAAAGAAAATCAATCCTGTACTTATGTTGATTACGGGGCTAGTCGGAGTTATTGATATTTATTGCATGGCAACTGCCTACACTGTTACACGTGTTAACGGCTGGAATCATTTGAATACTTATCTTGTTTTTTATGGTACAGCTTTTTCAATCGGTCCTATTCTTGGGGCAAGCCTTATTGCCCCATTCCTTGAGGGTAAAGCAATCCTAAAGGCGATAAAGTGGGCATTCGCGTTTAGTATCATTGGAATTGCTGTCCAGTTAATTGGTTCAGCCATGTTCAATGCTTATATACCTGAAATTCAGTCAATCTCGAGTGAAACAGCGGCTAATAAACTGGTACCATACTCCAGCATGATTGGGGTTCGGTGGGTGATTGAAATTGCCGGCCTTTCATTGATGGCTTATTTAGCTCTTACCACCAAGAATAAAATTAATTACGCCTTTATCTATGCTGCACTGATCTTCTTTGTTCTCGCAGAAGGCATGAGCAGATATGTGTTTTACGTATTAGGTTCATAAGGTTATTAATGAAGCAGGGGGTACCTGCTACGTATTTTTAAAAAATCGGGGGTGGAATGAATGGGATTCGTTGAAAAGTGGATGGAAAGTCTTGATTATGAGTATGAAGTTTTATCATCAGCTTGTGTGCGTCATAAGAGCCCCCGATCTACCTGTGAAAAGTGTGTAACCGCCTGTCATGATGGTGCCCTAATCATCTCTCAGGGAAAGACAGTAATAGATAATCAAAAGTGCAGAGAATGTGGAAGCTGCATCGTAGCCTGTCCAGTTCAAGCTGTGTCTGGCATACTTCCAAAGAAAGACTTTTTTCAAAATAAAATAATTGCCACAACCGTAAAACCTCCATCTCCAAAGGAGCTGCTGATCTACCATGCTAAAGGAATCAACACGATTGCCTGTGAAGAAAAAGAGTTCAGCCTAGAATGGAAGGATATGGTGGAAGAAGTCAATTCATTATTATGTAAGCTTGGTAGGACGCCTTTTATGACAGAAACTGAAACAAGTTTCGAGGATTCTTATTCAAGAAGAGAGCTATTTTCGCTCTGGAAGAAGGAAGGCCAGTCATTTGTACGGCAAGTAACCCCTGCCAAATGGAGATTTAACCACATGGATTTAGATGTTACTCGATATTATCCTGATCATCAATTTTTTGATGTGACAATAGATCGTGAAAAGTGTTCCCTCTGTAAGGGCTGTGAAGTCATGTGTCCTAAAACTTGTTTTAAGTTAGATGACACCGGCTTTACGATAAACCCTCAGTCCTGTTCCGGTTGTCAGCTTTGTCAGGAGCTTTGCCCTGAAAAGGCTATTACCATGACAAGTTTAATAGCCTCAGCTGTTACGAAAAGCTATGATGTATATACGAAAATGTGTAGCCTCTGCAACAATAGCTTTCAAACATTGCGTGAACATGATGAAAGCTGTCCGGCCTGTAAGAATCGGAAAGCTGGATACTTAAATAGCCAAACATGCTAAAAATGAAAAGAGATGGAAAAAATGCTATCAAATATCGGAATACCAGGTTTAATCATTGTTTTAGTTCTGGCTTTAATCATATTTGGTCCTAAGAAACTACCGGAATTAGGAAGGGCAGTTGGTCAATCCTTAAAAGAATTCAAGAAATCCACTAAAGGCTTGATGGATGAGGAAAAAGAAAACGAAGAAGAAAAAGTAAAGGTGTTATAAATAAGAGGAACGGACGTTGGTATTTAATAATACAAACTCAAAATGTGTGTTTGATAGCCGTGGTAGCGCTAAACTATTCCCTCAGACTGGAGTCTGAGGGATTTTTTGAATGAATAAGAACATTATGTTAAAAAAGTGTGAAAGATTTGCATCGTAATAAAAGTAAATATGTTAAGAAACTGTGAAAGCTATTGTTGTTTGAAAAAGCGGGGAGTATATTAAGGGTGTAGAAGTTAGTGAAATACTTCACAAACTTCTGCGTGAAGGTTATTTTAAAAGGGCCCATCCTTAATAAAAATAAAAATGGAGAGTGAATGACAATGGCAACAGCGATTCTAGCACTTATAGTAATTATTAATGGTATTTTCGCATTTAAGCTTGTACAGGATTTACGAAAAAATAAAAGTGAACTAAAGAAAGAGCCAGGCAGCAATATATTTTTATCGATCTCTTCTGCCGTCATCTTCTTTTTCTCAACCTTTGGTGTTTCAGACTTTGCTATTTCTACGATTCTTTATCGAAAAAAGAAACTAGTTTCAGATAAAAAGCTTCCAGGTACCCTAAATGCCCAATGTGTTATTCCAGTAGCGGTAATGGCGCTAGCATACATATCCGTTATCGAAGTAAGTCCAGTTACATTAATCGTTTGTATCGTTGCTCAAATCATAGGAGCATATATTGGACCAAGATTTGTCGTGAAATTAGATCCTAAGGTAATTAGAAGATTTATTAGTGTAGGATTGTTGGTTGCCACGGCATTTATATTAGCTGGTAAATTCAACCTTGTCCCTTCTGGTGGGACAGCAACAGCTCTTACTGGTGGTAAACTTGTCACAGCAGCCGTAGCATTATTCATTTTCGGAGCTTTAAACAATATCGGAATCGGATCTTATGCCTTAACAATGGCTACAATATATGCACTCGGAATGAACCCAGCAGTTGCTTTCCCAATTATGATGGGTGCATGTACCTTCTCTGTACCTGTGGGCAGCATGGAATTTATTAAATTCGGAGAATATGGAAGAAAAATCACGTTATTTGCTTCAACCTTCGGTGTAATCGGTGTTCTTGTAGCCGTTTATCTAGTTAAGGGTCTAGATGTTTCCATGATCCAATGGGTCGTTGCTGCCATTCTACTTTATAGCGGATTAAGCATGCTAATAAATGAGTTAAAATCTTCAAGCAAAAAAGAAGAAAATGAACAGCTAGCAGCTGCAAAATAATAGGAGTGATTATATATGTTAGTTTTAACAAAGGAAGATATCAAAAAAGTATTTACGATGAAAGATGCGATTGAAGCGGATAAAGATGCGTTAAGAATCTATTCGGCCGGAAAGTGTGTATCTCCGCTAAGGGTGAATATTGATATTCCAAAGGAACAGGGACAAAGCTTATTTATGCCAGCCTATGTAGAAGAATTTGATGCTACGGGAATTAAGATCGTATCTGTTTTTCCAAAAAATATCGAAAAAGGTAAACCTTCCGTTCCGGCCCAAATGATCCTTTTGGATGGAACGACGGGCGAAGTGTGTGCCATCTTGGATGGAACGTATTTAACGCAATTGCGTACGGGTGCGGTTCAAGGTGCGGCCACTGATATTCTTGCTAAAAAAGATGCTAAGATTGGCGTTTTATTTGGAACTGGAGGGCAGGCGGCTACACAGCTTGAAGCGATGGTTTGTGTAAGAAATTTAGAAGAAGTTCGGGTATTCGATATCAATTATGAAAGAGCAAAAGAGTTCGCAGAAACGATGCAGCGTGAATTAGCAGCCTATGATACCGAGATTGTGGCAGTTGAAAATGGAAATGAAGCAGTTAGGAATGCGGATATTATCACTTGTGTGACCACTTCAAGAAGACCAGTTTTTGATGGTACTTTGGTGAAGAAAGGGGCACATGTTAACGGGGTAGGAGCGTATACACCACAAATGCAAGAGCTTGATGAAAATATCGTCAAAAATGCAGATAAAGTTTTCTTTGACACAAAAGAGGGTGTACTGGCGGAAGCAGGAGATTTCTTAATCCCAATGGAAAAGGGCATCGTTTCTGAGCAGGACTTCAATGGTGAATTAGGTGAGGTTATTCTAGGACAAATTTTAGGAAGAGAAACCGACGAAGAAATTACCCTTTTCAAAACTGTTGGTGCAGCGGTACTTGATGTCGTTACCGCCCATCAAATCTATAAAAAGGCGATAGAAAATAATGTGGGAAATGTCGTGGAGATTTAGAATAATAACCCCGCCATCGCGATTTGGTGAAAATTGCCATCTAGATGTAGTATTCTGTTCATTACTCTAGTTTAGACGAATAAAAATGAAAATATGGTTGTTGAAGATCTCCCTGCATAGAAGGGAGATTTTTTTGTGCCAAATTCAAAGGCGGTTAAGGAATTTTCGTTGGAGAATGAAGGGAAGAGAATGATGGGGTGGAGCAATTTATGATGGCAGTTGACCAATCCTACCGTGATGATAATTTTGAGCTGGTTGAATTTGTCATTACTATCTGTGCCTTTTTTATAAAATAAGTCGGCATCGCACCAAGCGAAGGCTATTAAAAGAAAAAATACAAATCACATTGTTTTATCTCCTTGTTGTCAATTTTATGTAAAGGTAAGGAAACCTTGAAAAAGGATGTCCCAAAACTCTATCATTATATTCCTATGTCGGAGGCAAATCCATCTAATAATCAGGAATACTCACGAAAGGGGAGTATTAAGCCATCGACCTGTCCGAATAGGACCGGGATTCAGACAGGTTTTCACTTTTTGGCTCTCGACCTGTCCGAATAGGACCGGGATTCAGACAGGTTTTCGTTTTTGAGCCCTCGACCTGTCCGAATAGGACCAGGATTCAGACAGGTTTTCGTTTTTGGGCCCTTGCCCTGGTTAAAATCAGGACGAAACGGTCGCACTCCTCATGAGTGCGTGGAGTTGAAATGGCAATTCCGGGCAAATTTTTTGCCTCTAGGCTAGTGGATAAGACCCCGAAGTTCGAGGTCTGTAACTACTGAACTATTGCGTCGCTTTGACAGTATTGAACGTCTCAGCAGCAAAGTCTTTGTAAGGTGTATAGGGAAGCCATTCGAAATTCTCGACAGCTATTTTGGCGAACCGAAGAGCGTTATCCATGTTTCCGAGCTCAAGGTAGCAAAGTGCTTTATAGGAGTCCATTACATAAAACAAAGATAAATCAAATGGATGATGCATATAGGTCGGTAGTTCAACTTTTTCTAAACATTTAATGGCTTCGGTAAAGCGACCAATGCCAAACAAGGCTTTACCTTTTTCTAGTAGGTACAAATACCGGTAGATTTCTATCATTTTTGGATCTGCTAAATGCTTTTCGATGATTTCCAATGCTTTTATATAATCATGCTTCTCTGAGATGAACGACATAACCTGAAAAAAATCATGTACGAGGATAGACTGCTTGTCATCTGCAAACTCTCCGTATTGTTTTAACTTCAACGAATAATGTGCTATTGCTTCTTTATTGTGAGTCATTTCTGCGTGTGCAGCGGCGAGTCTATACAAATCATCAATGCGATAAAAGATTCGATGCTCTTTTGAAAAATGAATGGCGTTTTCCATCACATGGGCAGCTGAATCCGAATCACCGACAGCAAAATGTAAAATGGCCTCGTGATAGTCAAAATCCACTCGTGTCATAGGGTCAATGAAAGCGTGGTTTAATTCGATTTTCTTCCGTTCACTTAAGAGAATCTGTAAAGACTGTAAGTAGTCGTGCTCGATAAATTTCACCATGGACCAAAAGATACCAATGTTAGCACGCTTATTTGTTAAATTCATTTGATCGTACATTTTTGCAGCCTTTTCCGAATGATTCTGCCAGCCCGCTTTTTTTTCATGGTAAAGACAACGGCTATATATGTCTAACAATCGTGCTGACTCATATCCCTGGGTAAGGTTTGTGATGTAAGGATCAATTAGAGTAATTAGCTGTTTATTTTTATCAACCATTTTTTCAGACGGTAAATTGTATATCTTCTCCGCTTTTTCGAGGGTTTCATGCAATTCCTGTGAACTTATTTCTTCCAGCAGATCGGCTACTTCCACCTCCAGCCGCTTAGCGATATAATTTAAGCTATCCATTGAAGGATTTGCCTTGTTATTTTCAATTAGGCTAAGCATCCCTTTTGTCAGTTCTTCACCCGCGAGTGCCTCAAGGGTCATCTTTTTCTTTTTTCTTATTTCCCGTATTCTTTCTCCAAACATTAAAAAAGCACGCTCCTAGATTCTTAGTTAGTTTAATTATATTAAACTTTCCCTTGAAATGGAAGAGATTAAGTGGTATGATTTGTTTAATTAAATTAAACATTAGGGGTGGAGATAGTGTTGGATGATCATCAAAAGCTTAAAAAGGCAACCTATCATCTTTGGACATTCACGATTAGCAAATTGATTTCATCGTTTGGTGCACAAGTATATGCTTTCGCGATCAGTTTTTATATTTTACAAGCTACCGGTTCAGCGACTAGTTTTGCCGCGAATTTAATCTGCAACATTTTACCGCGAACACTTGCTGCTCCATTCGCAGGATATATGGTGGATAAATACTCGCGAAAGATGATTGTCATTATTGCACAAATAGCCACAACACTGGCAATTGGAGGATTACTAGCCGTAAGTTTTACATCAGGATTGTCACTTGCCGCGATTTATACTACTTCGTGTATTTTGTCCCTGACTTCTATGTTTTCCGGGGTGACGTTTACGTCCTCGATTACAGGACTCGTTGATAAGGAAAGAGTTCAAAGAGCGATGTCATTAAACCAGATGTCCATTTCCTTTGCGGCCATTGCCAGCCCTGCAGTAGGGGGTTTATTGTACGGAGCCGTTTCAATGCCTGTATTCCTCATCATGTATATGGCAGCTTCGACAATCGCAGTGACGCTTGAATCAACCATGAATTTTAAACTGTTTGCGAACCGAAAAGAACCTGTGATAGGGGAACCGAACGAATCGATGTGGCAAAGTATGAAGGCAGGAATTAGCTATTTGAAATTACAACCGTTGCTCATGACAATCATTTGGATATCACTGTTAATTAATTTCCTCTTTGGTGCTTTTGAGGTTGGCTATTCTTTCATCCTTATTGAAAAAATGAAAATGGTTTCCCAACATTTTGGCTTTACACAAGGGGCATTTGCCATAGGAATGCTGTTTCTATCAATCTATTTCTCGATAAGAAAAGAAGTGAAATTTCCGTTTCTTGTATCAAAGCGAGCTATCATTGGAATGGGAATCTTTATGGGGGCGATTGCCCTGCCCTTAATGATCAAAATGACGTATGGATTGGTTTTTAGTTATTACATGATTACGATGTTCAGTCTTGGTGCACTGATCATCATTGTCAATACACCATTGATGGTTATGATGCAAAAGCAAATCGATGATGATTATAAAGGTCGCATCTTTTCCATTCTTGAAACGATGTCAATGGCGTTGATGCCACTAGGAATGGTCCTATACGGCTTCTTGTACGATGTTTTTCAGGCACAGTGGATCTTACTTTTGTCAGCGAGTTTATTAATTGGCGTTATGCTTGTGCTTGCGAGACCGGCTGTCGTCAGGAAGGCGCATCCTCAACTAGAGAGGGAGCGTTCCCTTAAGCGAGAAGCAGGCGTGGTTTCGTGATCCAAATAAAGTAAACCTTCCTAACAATTAGGAAGGTTTACTTTTTTCTTAAGTATTAAAAATCGGCTTCTTTTTCATAGCTGGTTGCTTTTATCGAAATTTAAGGACGATCTGACCAAAACCCTTCGATTCGCTGATAAAACCGCAAAAGTCGCTGATAAAAGGAACTTGCTCCTTGTCTAAAGCATGACAATTCTTTTTTAGTCTAAGTATTTTGAAGAGCGGAGGTGAAACTGCCACTCTTTTTTTTCGTCTGATGGTGTATAATAAATTTGAAATAAATTGCTGTAATGTTAATAAAAGTATTTAGTGTTTTGCTTTGAATCATATGACTACCTATTTGGAGGAGTTATTTAATGGCTATTGATGTCAAAGTAATTTTATATCAAATATTAATTGTATTTTTTCCAATGGTAGTCTATCATTTATTTTTTCATGAAAAAAACAGGGAACGAAGTAAGGCTTATTCGAAACTAACCCTCACTTTATTGATAATTTTAGTTCTTGCTATGTCTTATCCAATGAAATTTTCAGAGGGATATGTCTATGATTTTAGAATCATTCCCTTTATCATCTCTTTTGTTTATGGAGGAACGATTCCAGGGTTAATCACGGTAATGGTCTTATTAGTTTATCGATTTATGATTGGCGGAGACGGGTTTTATGTCGTTTTAATTAATCATTCACTCACAAGTCTGTTTCTTATCCTTTTGAGAAATAAAATTACAGACTTCCAAAAGAACCATAAGATAGTGTTTGTCAGTTTAGTATTTTTAGCTAATACTTTAATCGTTTTGGTTACCCTTTTCAAAGCGAATCAATTCGAGCAAATTTTCTTCATGGTTGTTTTTTATTTCATTACTTGGATCTGCTTGATGATGGTTGTGTTTGTCATCGAAAATGTTAATCAACAAATAGAGCTTCGTGAGAAATTAAAGAATGATGAAAAATTAAATGTGATTAGTCAATTAGCAGCTTCGGTTGCCCACGAGGTAAGGAATCCGCTGACTTCTGTTCGAGGTTTTTTGCAGTTAATTTCCGACGACGAAAACTTGCAAACTGCTCAGAAAAATTACATTGAAATTGCTTTAAATGAACTGGATCATGCCCAAATTATTATTAATGATTACTTGTCGTTAGCAAAGCCCAATACGGAAGAGTTATCTACTATCAATCTATCTGATGAGGTGAAGAAGACGATTGCCCTGATGACTTCTTATTCGAATATTCAGAACATAACAATCGAGACGAATATTCAAGAATCTCTTTACATAAAAGGAAACAGAAGTGAAATCAAGCAGGTGTTAGTCAATATTATCAAGAATGGCATTGAAGCGATGAAAACAGGAGGAACTCTTACGGTTAATACGATTGAGATGGGTGGTACCATCACCATCGAAATCATTGATAGTGGAAAAGGGATGACGAAAAGCCAAATTAAGAAGATTGGAACTCCCTTTTTTACAACAAAGGAAAAAGGCACCGGCGTCGGGCTTACTATTTCATTCCAGCTTATTCGGGCAATGAAAGGCAAAATTAAGGTGGAAAGTGAACTTGGGAAAGGGACCATCTTTACAATCCAATTCCCGAGTATGAATGAACTAAATGAAAGGGAAAATTCTGTTGAATCTATTGAAAAAAACCTTCTGCTTAAATAGGGAATTTTTTCCTTTAAAAAAATGATTGCGTTTTCATATTGTATTTTTATAAATTAATGGTATTATTAATTGTAAGTTTAATTATGATCACATGTTACTGATACGATCAGGCATGGTGGTAGAATGAATGGATGTCTACATCTGTTTATTTGTACCCCCATGCCTTTTTTGTTGTTTCTTTTACATCTTTTGGGAACTATAAACAAAAAGCAAAGGAGTTATGGTTATGAAGTTTAATTTTTTTAAAAAAGATGCAGTGGATTTTTATACACCAGTTAATGGTAAGATTGTTCCACTTGAGGAAGTTCCAGATCCTGTTTTCAGTCAAAAGATGATGGGGGAAGGGATTGCGGTGATACCGACAAACGGAAATATTTATGCCCCGGTAAAGGGGACCGTTATTCTTGTTGCTGCTACTAAGCATGCGATTGGCATTCGTGCTGAGGATGGGTCAGAAATCCTCATTCATGTCGGTTTAGAAACTGTTTCTTTAGAAGGCAAGGGGTTTAACGTTGCAGTTAAAGAAGGGGACAGAGTTTCTGCCGGACAATTACTAATTGAGGTTGATTGGGAATATATTAATATAAATGCAAAAAGCACGATCACACCGATTGTGATTACCAATAGTCAAGAAGGTAAGAAGCATTATGCCTTCACTGAGGAAAAAGAAGGTACTGCCGGCAAGACCGTTATTTTCACAGCCTCTGTGTAATTGGTTTGAAGTGAAGGGCTGTTTCCTAATTCAGTCCTTCACATTAATAAAAATTATCTTGAAGGAGGTGATTAACACAATAATAAATCGGATATAAGGCTGCTATTCGTCATTCTTTTGTAGGAATTATTCGTATTCATTGTTCGTTTTATTGACAGTTTAGTAGTTTGATTAAAATTTATGGGAGGTAAAAAAATGAAAAAGTATTTTCAAAAACTTGGTAGTTCTTTGATGTTACCGGTTGCAATCTTACCAGCTGCAGCCCTTTTACTAGGTATTGGCTATTGGATCGATCCAACAGGCTGGGGGGCGGATAGTCCGTTTGCTGCTTTCTTAATTAAAGCCGGGGGCTCAATTATTGATAATATACCAATCCTATTTGCTGTAGGTGTAGCATTGGGTATGGCAAAGGAAAAAGATGGCTCATCGGCGCTAAGTGGTTTGGTTGCCTATCTGGTCGTAACAACCTTACTTTCAACCGGCTCGGTTGCTTTGCTGGAGGGAATTGATGCAGCAAAGGTAGACCCTGCGTTTGCTAAAATCGGAAATGCCTTTGTGGGTATTCTTTCAGGTATTGTTGCTTCGATGATGTACAATCGTTTTAGTCATGTAAAGCTGCCAGATGCATTTGCCTTCTTTAGTGGGAAACGCCTGGTACCAATTATGACAGCGGTTGCAATGTTGGTGGTGTCTGGTGCATTGTTCTTTATTTGGCCAGTCATCTATACTGCATTAGTTTCTTTTGGTAAAACAATTAGTGATTTAGGTGCTTTTGGTGCGGGACTTTACGGTTTCTTCAACAGACTTTTAATTCCAACTGGGTTACACCATGCCTTAAACTCCGTGTTCTGGTTTGATGTTGCGGGAATCAATGATATTGGAAACTTCTTGTCAGGTAAAGGTGAAAAAGGAGTTACAGGAATGTATCAAGCAGGATTCTTCCCAATCATGATGTTTGGGTTGCCTGCTGCAGCATTAGCGATGGTTCATACTGCAAAAACAAAAAAGAAAAAACAAATAGCTTCATTAATGTTGGCAGCAGGTTTTGCTTCCTTCTTGACAGGGGTAACAGAACCAATAGAATTTGCTTTCATGTTCTTAGCTCCAATGCTTTATCTTGTGCATGCCATTTTAACTGGTCTTTCATTGGCGATTGCAGCTACATTCCATTGGACAGCAGGATTTGCCTTTAGTGGAGGATTTATCGACTTTTTCTTAAGTTTAAAAAATCCAATGGCAAATCACCCATACTGGTTAATTGTTCAAGGACTAGTATTTGCGGTCATCTATTACTTCTTATTCCGCTTTATCATTACGAAATTCAACCTTAAGACTCCTGGTCGTGAAGATGATGATGAAGAGACTGAAGAAATTTCTCTTGCGAAAGGTGAGAGTAAATTTGCTTCGATGGCAGCGCAAATTTACGCAGGCCTAGGCGGCGACGCTAACGTCGTGTCGGTTGACAATTGTGTAACTCGTCTAAGAATGGAAGTAAAAGATATGAAGGCCGTTGACCAAAAGAAAATTAAAGCGACAGGCGTACCGGGAATTAATGTTGTCGGTCCGCAAAGCATTCAAGTTATTGTCGGAACCAATGTACAATTTGTTGCCGATGAAATTATCAAGATCCGCAAGAACAAGTAGAAATATCATAGCTGGTATTGATGCGAAAACGCCTGGACAGCATAGAGGTCCAGGCGTTTTTTATCGCTTTCGTAATCTTTCGATATGAAGGGTTAAGTATCCGAGTTCGTGCTCTGGCAGTTGTATGGCGTGATTTTGCGAAAGTTCCTTGGCAACTTTCTTCGCACAGTTATAGGCGGTTGGGAATTTATTGGTGATCATTTTCAGCATCTCGTCATCGATTGTATTCGGCTCACCATTGCTGATTCTAGAAATAGCAAAGCGAAGATGGGTCATTAAGCGCTGGTAAGAAAGATCGTCTTCGTCAATTTCAATGTTTAAGTCATCCTTAATGATCTGGACCATATCCCCAATGATCGCTGTTTGCCGCAGTGTTTGCTTCATGTCCCCACCATTTAGGTTAGCGGTGTGAAGATGAAGGGCAATAAAGGCTGCTTCATCTGCGGGCATTTTAATAGTTGTCTTTTTCTCAATATGCCTAAGGGCCCACATACCGATTTCAAATTCCTTTTTATAAAGGATTTTTATTTCATGAAAAAGCTTATTTTTAAGATTAATTCCGTCTCGTACTCTTTCAATGGCAAATGATAAGTGATCAGTTAGGGCGATATGGATATGATCATTTAATTTACATCCAAGGGAGTCTTCAGCGTAGGTGATAATCTCCTCTGAGAGGGTAAAATGTTCTTCGGGTATTTGGAGGAGGAGCTGTTGGAATTTTTCATTTCCCTTCATGACAAATAGTTTTTCAATTTTACCTGGGTTAATAATATCATTTTTCTTTTTTTGAAAAGCGATTCCCCCGCCAATGGCAATCTTCTCTTCATTGTTATCTGAAACGACAACGGCATTGTTATTTAATATTTTTTTAATTTTCATATGAAACCATCTCCTTGTTCCTTTCTTCCAAACAGAGGATTAATGATTAAGGTTTTGTAGAAATGATTTTAATCTTTCGGTGCTAGAACAAAATCATTCTTCTATTTTATTAGACTTTCGACATTATACCACTATTTCCTTCTTTTATTGCAGATATTCAGGAGAAATGGGGGGATGGCTTGGTTTTAATGTCTTTTTTTCAAAAAATAGTTTAATCTAAATAAAGCATAGTTGCTGTTATAAACAAACTTGAATAGGTGTAATCAATGAAAGAATATTATTATGATAAATTATTGAACATAAAAACAAGAGGGGAGCAGCAGGGGTTTCATAAGTCCCTGCACTATCACCGCTATGAGCCGACGCCTTATAGCGCCCTGGAGGAACTATTTCGTCATTATGAAGTGGAGAGCAGTGATCGAGTGGTTGATTTCGGGTGCGGGAAAGGGCGGTTAAACTTTTATATCGAATATTTTTTCCATGCTTCAGTGGTCGGGGTGGAAATGGACGGGACTCTTTTTCAGGCTGCAGTTGAAAATCGCGGGAGTTACGTGAGGAGAACCAAAAATAGTTTGGATAAAATTCAGTTTCATTGTTGCCTGGCAGAAGAGTATGAAATAGATTCAAGGGATAATCGCTTTTATTTCTTCAATCCGTTTTCGATTCAAGTGTTTAGGAAAATCGTAAATAACATCCTGCTGTCAGTGGAAGAATCAGAGCGGAATATTGAATTGGTGTTATATTATCCATCAGAGGATTATATTTATTTTCTTGAAAACCATACTTCTTTTGAGTTAAAAAGAGAAGTCCAATTGCCGTATTTATATGAACATAATCCAAATGAAAGATTTTTGATCTATCGGCTAGAATACTAGAGAGGGATCTGAGTTCATATGTATCGGTGTCAGTTTTGGTGTCAGGCACCACTTGTGGACATTTGTCCGTCTGTTGTGGACATCATTTGGGTGTCGGGCACCACTTTAAGGAGGCGGCGATGGAGTTAAATAAACGGATTGATATGCTTGATTATTTGCGGGGATTTGCGCTGATGGGAATCATTTTGGTGAATATAATCCCTTTGCTGTCTGTGAAGCTACCGGCGCCCCACACCATAAATTCTTCTTACTGGAGGTTTTTATATTTATTTGTGGAAGGGCGTTTTTATACGATTTTTACCTTTCTGTTTGGGGTTGGATTTTATATTTTTATCACACGGGCCAATGCGAAAGGAAGGAACGGATTCGTTTTATTTCTGAGAAGAATCGCCGCATTATTTATCATCGGCTTGGTCCATGTCCAGTTTCATCCTGGCGAAGCGCTTACAGTATACGCTATTTGTGGCCTATTTATTTTGCCTTTTTACAATGTCAATAAAATGGTTAATCTTGTGTTTGGAACCGTCTTGTTAATGATTTTGGGAATCGTTTCATTTAAGCTTTTCATGGTTTTTCCTCTTATGTTATTGGGAATTGCCGCCGGGCAATATCGGGTATTTGAAAACCTTAGACAACATTGGAAAACGACAGCTATTTTTACAGGGGTTATGTTTTTATTAAGTACATCGGCGCTTATGTATCAATACCAATTTATTCCTGTTGTGTTTGGCAATGGATCGGAAGGGGATTACCAGGAGACACAGCACTTTTTGAACATTGGGATTACGATTGGCCCGATTATCTCGGCGTTTTATATGGGGCTCATGATCTTACTTTTACAATTCCCCTTGGTTCAGAAAGTATTATCACCGTTAAAAAGCTACGGGCGAATGGCACTAACAAACTACATTTCACAAACTGTCTTCATATTACTGGCGGGGAAGATGCTGCATTTATTCAACCATATTACTTATGTTCAATCGCTTTATTTATGTTTGGCCATCTATTTTGTTCAACTTATCTTCAGTACGATTTGGCTGCGCTTCTTTAGATTCGGGCCATTGGAATGGATGTGGAGAGTGGTGACCTATTTTGAAATTCCGCCACTCAAAAAAAGCACTAAAACATGAGTGGCAAGGCATCAGGTTTTCCTTGTCAAATAAAATAAGGGTGTCAGGCACCGCGAATGGACAAATGTCCTTTCATGGTGCCTGACACCCTATAAGTGACACCCTTTAAAATTTCTATTTTCTTTATTCTAAAATTCTGTAAAATGGAGAAAGATAGGATATCTGACCTGTTTGGAGAGATGAACATGCCGAAAAGTTTCCCTATTATTGGAAAAGAAGATAAATCTATTATCCTTAATCCAGATGAAATAATTGATCTTTTTCTCAATTGTTCCGCTGACGGAATCTGTATTATCGATATGGAGGACCGGTTTATTCGAGTAAATCAAATGTATACTAAAATTTTCGGATTTACAGAAGATGTTTTACTAGGAAGAAAATATGATGATTTTCCCATTCCTGATTCAGTAAAGGAAATAAAAGAAAATGTTAAATTAGGTAGTCCATTCCATAATATTATTACTCAACGTTTTCATAAAGATGGAAGAGTTCTTGATATAGCAGTTTCCTATTCTCCTTTTCGAAATTCCAAGGGAGAAATATTCGCTATAATAGCCATTTACCGTGATATTACTGATAGTGTATTTATAGGAAAAGAATTGAAAAGAACTCGTGAGTTATATAAATTAATCACGGAAAATACAGAAGATATGATTAAGGTTTATTCGAAGGATAAAAAGATTGTCTATGCATCACCCTCTCACGAAAGGGCTCTGGGGTATACCCCAGAGCAATTGATTGGTCGAGATATATTTGACATTATCTCTCCTGATGATAGGGGGCATTTTGAAAGAGTGTTTCAAAAACTAGTCGAAACAAATGAGCCCCAGCTATTCCAAGTAAAGGTGTTGACTGGAGATAAAGAAATCATTTATTCTGAATCAAATCTTTCTCCCATCTATAACGAACAAAAAGAAATCGAATCATATGTTTCGGTTGGGAGAAATATTACGGATAGAGTAAAGAATGATCAGGCACTTCGTAATTTAGACCGTCTTTCCATAATCGGTCAATTAGCGGCAGGTGTAGCTCATGAAATACGAAACCCATTGACTTCTTTAAAAGGGTTCTCAAAACTTTTGAAAAGTACGCCTAACAAGGAAAAACAAGACCACTACTTATCGATAATTATGAACGAATTAGATCGTATTGATATAATTGTCAATGAATTTATGTCACTTGCGAAACCGCAAGCCATTCAATATGAACGAGAAAGTCTTTACTTAATACTTGAAAGCACGGTTAACATTCTTCACCCACAAGCCTTACTACATAATGTGCAAATCATAAACCACTATCAAGCAAACGATATCGATTTACTTTGCAGCCCACACCAACTGAAGCAGGTCTTTGTCAATTTTATTAAAAACGCCATTGAAGCCATGCCTAACGGTGGAGATATCCATATTAAGGTAGAGAAAGTTGAAGGAAATAAAGTGTTAATTCATATTTTCGATGAGGGCATCGGCATCGCCACAGACTTAATGCGCTATTTAGGTACTCCATTCTATACAACGAAGGAAAAAGGAATCGGACTTGGCCTAACAGTCAGCAATAAGATCATCCAAGAACACAAGGGCACCATGAAAATCGAAAGCCAGCCAGGACAAGGCACCACAATAATAATTGAACTAGAATATATTTAGGGTGTCGAGCATCACACGTGGACAAATGTTGTATTTTGTCCGCGTATGGTGGACATTTGTCTTTTTGTGGTGCCTGACACCATACACTATTTGGTGTAGCGGTTGGCATAGCTGGAGGCGACGAAGGCGTTTGGTTTGATTTTGGGTTCGACTCCCATGGATTCTATTCTTGATACCATTTCTTTGACAAATTCACTGGTTTTATTTCGTTTCCCCGCCCCAATATCGATATGACCCTCCATGATAAATGTTGCGCCTTGATAGAGATATGGAAGGACAATCTGGATTAATTCATTTTTTTTCTCCTCTGTGAACATAGAAACAATTTCTTCTGTTAAGGATAGTTCAAGAGAGATCCGCTCATGTAAATGGGTCATTTTTCTGGGAACTATCACTTTTCTAATACACGCCCAAACACCGTTCCCTTCATTTTGAATAACTATTCCAGTGATAAAGGTAGTCTGGGATTTGTGAACCTGTGAATCTGTTCCCACCATTAGGCGGAAGTTTCCACTTGGATCTATGTTCATGAACTCGATTATCCGTTCAAAAACCTGTTCAAACATTATTTCATTCTCTTGGAGATTTTGAAACGACTGGTGATAAGTCTGGGATTTTTTCATATTTAAGCACCACATCTTTCCCTTCATGTTGGAAAATTCAGTTTTGGTTCTTTCCACATTTTATGGAAAGGGGATAATTGGCGTGCAGCCGTTGAAAAATTCGTTTTTATTCTCTATATTTTTTGGGGGAATGGGTGCAATTAGAATGAAACGTCCGAGTTAGGTTTCCATTTTTTTAATAATCTGCTGGATAACAAATGATGCTTCACTCGGTATGACCATCCTAGGTACGTCTCCGTTTTTTGACCGATCATGTTTAAGGCTTATCGGTTTTGGCTTTACCCTTTGCGGGATTGATGAATGTATTTTGTTTGTTTTGATTAAGTTAAGATAGTCAAAAAGGAGTTGACCTATTTAACAATGAGGAGTACAATGTAAACATAAGTTCTGATTTTAAACAAAAGTTTAAAAGGAGGTGAGTGTGTGACTGAGAGAATGACCGAGAAAGAGCAGTTAATTTTTAATTTGATTCAAAAGAACCCCTATATTTCTCAGCAGGAGCTTGCAGAGGCTTTGGGTCTTTCAAGGCCTTCGATTGCTAATATTATTTCCGGGCTTACTAGAAAAGGCGAAATCTTAGGGCGGGCTTATGTTTTAAATGAGTCACAGCAAATTGTTTGTATCGGCGGGGCTAACTTAGACCGAAAATTCCAAGTAAAGAACAAGGCACAGTTGGGTACTTCTAACCCTATTCAATCAGCTAAGAGTGTGGGAGGAGTCGCAAGAAACATCGCCGAGAATTTAGGTCGTCTTGGAATGGGAGTATCGTTAGTAACAGCATGTGGTACTGACAGTGATTGGTCGTTCATTGAAGAATCATCAACACTCTATATGCATTTAGATCAAGTGGCTAAAATCCCTGGAAAGTCAACAGGGTCGTATACTGCTGTTCTAGATACGGACGGCGAGTTAATTATAGCTCTTGCCGATATGGAAGTGTATGAGTCCATTACACCAGAATTACTCCAAAAACAGGATGTTTTATTAAGTAGGGCAAAATGCATTGTGGCAGACTTAAACTGTCCAAAGGAAACTTTGCAATTTTTATGCCAATTTGCGAGAAAACATGATAGACCGATCGCTTTAATACCGGTTTCATCACCGAAAATGAATCGAATACCTGATGATTTAGATGGGATAGCTTGGTTAATAACTAACCGTGATGAATCGGAAACGTATTTTAATATTAAAATAACCAATGAAGATGAGTGGAAGCTTGCCCTTGAAAAATGGCTCTCACTTGGTATAGCTAATGTTGTTATTACCAATGGGAAAAAAGGGGCAATGATTGCGAATAATGAAGAAGGAATTTTTCATATGCCTTCGATTGAAACAAAGGATATCCTGGATGTAACCGGTGCGGGGGATGCATTTTCTTCTGCAGTAATTTATTCTTGGTTAAATGGTAAAAATTTAAGGGATATTGCCAAGGCTGGAGCGGTTAACGCCTCAAAGACCTTACAATCATCCTACACCGTACGCCAGGATTTATCAGCGGCACAACTACAAAAAGACATGGAGGAATTATCATGAAACAATACATTACATTATCTGAAGAAGTACGTGTAGCGAAAGAACAAGGAAAACCAATCATAGCTTTGGAGTCGACGATCATTTCACATGGCATGCCTTATCCACAAAATGTGATAACTGCCCGTGAAGTAGAACAAATTATTCGTGACAATGGAGCAGTACCAGCTACAATTGCCATTTTAGATGGAAAAATTAAAATTGGTTTATCTGATGATGAGCTTGAAATGTTCGGGAAAAGCTCAGATGTTGCCAAAGCATCTCGCCGTGATTTAGCCTATTTGGTTGCTACTAAGAAAAAAGGGGCAACAACAGTTGCTGCGACGATGATTTGTGCAGAACTCGCTGGAATTCATATTTTCGTAACTGGCGGAATTGGCGGCGTACACCGTGGTGCTGAAACAACAATGGATATTTCAGCCGATTTAGAAGAACTAGCACAAACGAATGTAGCTGTTATCTGTGCAGGCGCTAAATCTATCTTAGATTTAGGTTTAACAATGGAATATCTTGAAACAAAAGGTGTGCCAGTGATGGGGTATCAAACGGATCTACTTCCATCATTCTATACTCGCTCAAGTAAATTCCCAGTAAACTTCCGTGCAGATGATGCCGAAAGCATTGCTTCAACATTAAAAACGAAATGGGATTTGGGATTAAAGGGTGGAGCTGTTATTGCTAATCCAATCCCAGAAGAGTATGCAATGGATGAGCAAATGATTACTGATGTAATCGAAACTGCTTTAAAAGAAGCGGAGGAAAACAACATCTCAGGTAAAGATGCAACACCATTCCTACTAGCAAAAGTAAAAGAATTAACTGGTGGAAAAAGCTTAGATTCAAACATTCAGTTAGTAAAAAATAACGCCGTGTTAGGTTCAAAAATTGCTGTAAGCTTAGAGTCTTTGAAATAGATCCTTCGAAAAATAGCATAAAAATAGTTTAAAACAATAAAAATGGCAGAGAGACCTTTCTCTCTGCCATTTTTTTATGCACTTTTCTTAGTGTGTCATTAGTAATTAGGGTGTCAGGCACCGTTCGTGGACATTTGTCCGTCCTGAGCGGACATGTTGTGAACTAGATTTTAAATATGTAATAATAAAATTTTTTGTTCATAGAATGGTAGTGTGTGTGTTGTTACTTTTAACCTAGTAATAATTCATGGTTGTTTAGGAGAAAGGCTGGATGGAATTTAATGGTTTTCATAATAAAATAGGAGGTAATAAGTAATTATGCATACGATTAAATAATTATTCGAAAATGGAGGTTTTTGAATGAAGAAAAAGAAAAAGAAAAAGAAAGTGGTTGCCGGCATTTTAGTTGTGGGTTTGCTTACTACAGTACCATTGACACCTGGATTTGCTGATGCGCCAAAATGGACAAGCGTCAATGTTTACGAGGAACAAGATGGAAGTAAGTTTAATAGTGAAAACTATGACTTTGTGAAATTCTCGCAAATCGGCTCCAAGTTGAAAGCAATTGAGAAACAATCGAACCGTGTGAAAGTCGATGTTCGCGGGACTTCAGCGGATGGACATCCTCTTTATGTTGTAACCATTGCTGACCCTGATTCTCATGGAAAGTTTGGAAAAATCCAGGCGTTAAGAAAGCAAATGTTTAAAAACCCAGGCAAGGCTCAGGATTGGATAGCCAACAATCCAGACTTTAAAGTGCCAATCATGATTAATGGTTCCATTCATGGTACAGAATTTGCTGGAACCGATGCCATACTTCAGTTAATTGAACGCTTTGCCACAGAGAATGACCAAGAGACGAAAAACATTTTGGCAAATAACATTCTCATTTTTAACGTTGTCCAAAATCCTGATGGACGTGTCGATGCCACCCGGTTTAATGGCGAGGGGATTGACTTGAATCGTGACTTTATTACCCAGTCCCAGCCGGAAACGAGAGAAACTGCTGAGCTCATTAAAGAATGGAACCCAATGGTGTTCCTTGATACACATGGATACGTGAAAAATTACGCGCCAAACCGACAAGGGTTGATTGAACCTTGTACGCCGCCGCATAATCCTAACTACGAATATGATCTTTATAACAAATGGGCATATAAGCAGGCAGAAGCGATGGAAAATGAGATTATGATGAAGAAGGGTCAATTCTCGGATAATAAATTGTACCAAAATATGCAAGGCGTCTATATTCCACAGCGCAATGACAAGGATGGATGGGATGACTATCCGCCAATTTTCACTCCAATGTATGCGATGTATCATGGGGCTTACGGTCATACGTTAGAGACACCGACAAATGATTGGGATGGTGTGCGTTGGATGTACAACGCCATTATTGGTGCTCTTAATTTTTCCACAGAGAACAAACAAGCCATGATTACCGACCAAATCGAAATGTTTAAACGCGGCATAAACTTTGACCATCCGTTTCATAAAGAGGGTTTCTTCCCTAAAGCCTATATCCTTCCGGTTAATGAAAAAGATCCGACTGTAACCAATAAAGCCGTTAATCATTTAATCAACAATGACATTGATGTGGTTCAGGCTCCTAAGGCATTCAATGTGGATGGGAAATCATATCCTAAAGGGACGTACATCGTTAATATGGACCAGGCAAAAGCTGGATTAGCCAATACTATGCTTTGGAAGGGTGAAGATATCACCAATGATATCGACGCGATGTATGATATTTCAGCATGGAGTCTGCCAGAACTCTGGGGCTTTGAAGCGATACCTACACAAAGTTCTGTTGATGTTACAACAACAAAATTGAACAAAATATCGGAAGAAGGATCTGTTTCCGGTAAAGGTCCATTCTTGATTCCAAACAGCTCCGTAAAAGCTGTCAATCTAGTAAATACGTTGCTTCAACAAGGGCTACCTGTTGTACGCGATTCCAAAGGTAATTTTTACACAGAAGCAGCAGCAAATAAAATCTCCGAAGCTGTTAAGGAATCTGGAATTCAGGTGGAATCCACCGCGAAGGTACCGGCAGATGCCACTCCATTATCCAACTTGAAAGTTGCGATTCTTAAGGACGGCGGCATAAGTAAAGTCCAGTCCCACAGCGGAACAAAGCTTTCCTTAAGGAGACTTGGCTTCGAGGTAACAGAAGTGACACCAGTAGAAGTTGCCGAAAAAGGATTAAAAGAGTTTGATGTATTTGTTTACAGCGGATCATCCAACCTCATTACTGTCATCACAAGTGCTTCAAATAAAGAATTTGGCCCTCAAGATAAGGCTCAGGAAGCGAAGTTAAGAGCGAACATTACAAACTTTGTAGCTCAAGGTGGTAAATATATAGCAGTAGGATCCAGCGCTTCACAGGCAACGAAAACGCTAGGGTTAACGGACGATACAATTAATAACGGTGGTTCAGATAGCAATGGAATTGTGAAGGTCAACTATGAGGGGGCGGGTCTAACAGCCGGGTATGGACAGGATGATCTCGGATTTGTTTATCGTCCTACATGGTATACCAATACTGGAAATGATAAAGTGGTGGCAAGATATGCAAACACTGATGATTTCTTTATAGCGGGTCATTGGAGAAATAACAGAAACGCTAAAGGTCAGGCAGTAATGGTCAAAGAGCAGGATAAGGATGTAACCTTAATTGGTCTGGAGGCGGGCTTCAGAGATCATACAGATTACCTATTCCGACTGCTATCCAATGCCATTTTTGAAAAATAATGTGATTGAAGGAGCCTGACTCTGTAACTGATCTGACCCAATAAAGTTAGACAAATATTTTAGGCTACTTTGAGGACCTGAGTTCGGTATTCTACTGGGCTTAGGTCTTTTAATTTTGCCTTTATTCGTTTGTTATTGTAATAGTGAAT
>NZ_CALBWS010000032.1 GCF_937468385.1 Neobacillus rhizosphaerae | reverse complement strand
GGGGTACCGCCACATGCCCATCAAGGTAAGAAATCATAATACCCCCAAAACGAAAATTTTATGCATCTTACTCGTTTTTATCGTTTTGGGGTAACTCGTTATTGTTAGCTTGATGGCGATGTGACGCTACCCCTTTATTAAAATTATAGAAGAATTATTCAATTTGTAACGCAATTTCTTCACAATCTTCTCAGTATATTTTAACATAAATTTCCCAATTTCGATGTTGAGTGTTATTCAAGAAAATGGCCCGATTGTTTAATAAGAGCTACAGTCGATTCTTTCACTATACTGAGTGTTGTTGAGGAATTTCCACAAATATAAGCGTTAATTCTAAAAAATAGCGTTAATCCTTCTTGGATCAACGCCCCCGTTTGTTAAATAAGACAAGATTTGAACCTCCCACGACTAAAGTCGCAGGATTCTAATGTCCGTTCGGACACTAAAAACCTTTTAAAGACTTCCAAGCCCATGGGATTCCTGCTTCATCGAGAACCGCATTCCGATAAGGAACGTCTTACACTCTCTCCATTGTCTAATAGCTCGACAAACAGTATCTTTGATACTGACAGGCACACCCCGCCGTTCCGGCGGTAAAAGATAAATAGTAAAAATTATGCTACAAGAGAAGGGGTTCGCAGTAGGCGAATGCCTTCTTCTTTGATATTTTTGGCTGCATTAATATCTCTATCCTGAAGGGTTCCACATTTTGGGCAAACCCAAAATCGGTCTGAAAGAGACAAAAGTGTGTTTTTCTCATGACATTCATTACATTGCTTCGAAGAAGCAAAAAATCGGTCCACAAGAACCACCTTTTTATTGTCCCAAGCTGCTTTATAGGAGATATATGTCTTGAACATAGACCAACTGACATCGGCAATACTGCGAGCCAACTTTTTGTTTTTAATCAGACCTTTCACATTTAAATCCTCCAACATGATAACTTGGTTTTCGTTTACGAGTTTACGAGATTCTTTGTGTAAAAAATCTTTTCGTTTGTTTGCAATATGCAGATGAAGTTTAGCTATTTTTTTCTGTAGCTTTTTGTAATTTGAACTGCCTATTTTCTTATTCTTCAACTGACGTTGTAACTTCGCCAGTTTAATTAGACTTTCTTTTAAATAGTTTGGATTCTCTACTTTTTTACCATTGGAGTCAATATAAAAATGGGTTAATCCTAAATCCAAGCCAATAATTTGGTCATCCGGAACGGAAGACCAGTCGATTTCTTCTTCTAATTGAACGTTTTTTTCGCATTTCAAAGAAACATAGTATTGTCCGCTACTATGATATTTTACCGTGGCTGATTTAATTTTTGCATTAATTCCATTCTCCTGAAACATTTGACGATGTTTCTTGGAGATTCAAACTTTTATCCAACCAAGCTTCGGTAATTTAACTTGTTGATTTTCAATATTCAATTCGATGTTTTTATTGGTTTCTTTCGTGGAGTAACTTTGTTCAGAACGATGTTTGGACTTGAATTTTGGGAAATCATTTTGCTTTTTGAAAAACCGATCAAACGCATTATCTACTTGTTCCATCGCACATTCTAGAGCGAACTTATCTGATTTTTTCAGCCAAGAGAAATAGGGATGGTCTTTCAACCCATTGAAGGCTTTTTTGAATTCACCATACTTCAAGGTTTCTTTCGTTAATTTATAAACTTCCAACTTTTCAGAAAGATAAAAATTAAACGTAAATCGAGCATTTCCAATCGTTTGATGAATGACCGACTTTTGTTTTTTTGTAGGTTCCATTCGGAGTTTAAGACCGTAATGACGTAGCTTCAAACCGTCTTTTGCTAATTTTTTATTTCGTTCTTCTGTCGTTTTCCGCTTTGCCATTACATTCACCCCTAACTTATATGTCTATTTTACCAAACGCGCGTTCGTTTGTCATATTTTAACTCTTGAAAAAAAACAAAAAAACACACCCTTCCTCACGACTAAAGTCACGAGTGTGCGAGCGCCAATCATCAACAATTTCTTTAAAAGCAGAATGAACCCTCTCGTTGTCTGTAATGACAAATAAATAGTCTACTTCACCTTCTACTGGGTCTGTTACATCTTCTTTTTGAGATTCAGCCTGTTGACGAACAAGCACTTCCTCAGAATTGAGTAAGCACCCCTCTTCAAATCAACGGAAAATAACTTAATCTCTTTCTCTTGCCCTCTGTGCATCTCTAACATTTTTTTGAACCGTTATGGCTGCAAATAAACTAAGAACAAATGCCATACCGTAAAATCCCTTTTCGCTTAAAACAATACTTCCTGCATTGTATAAACCGATGGCCATTAATGCAATAGATACAATAAGTGCAAACCAACTAATACCATAATAAATATTAGTAACTGGTATTCCCTCATCTTTATCTCTTACTGCTTTTTGTAAAGATACTGCTGAATAAAGTCCGAATACTAAAACTGCAAAGTAATATCCTTTTTCGTTCAGTTGCATCGTTGCGTTGTACAAGCCAATGAGATAAGCCGTAACACCTACTAACAACGCTGCCCAAGAAGCCCCTTTGAAAACTGGAGTCGGTTCTCCCTCTTTCCTTTCTACTTTCATTTTTGAATTACTTTGATTTCCTTTATCTAATAAAACCTCATTATCATTAGACATTGAATGTTTCGCCTCCCTCTTTTTATTTTATATAAATAGAGCACCGCAGATACACTGTAGTGCCCTACCTAAATTCATTATATAGAATTTTCTTACAAATAATAGATAATTTTATTCTTAATTCCAATTAAGATTTCTGAACTCACGACATGTCACACTAACCTGCCCCTTATAGTTGAATATCAACGTGCTCATTTCAATAATCAAGGCAATAATTCCTCTATTAAAGCCAATTTAAGGAGGAATTTATTTTGCTGTTATCTCAAGCCTGGGAACCTTACGAATCAGAAAAAAGGATTGAAGGGTTTCCTACACAAACATTAAAAGCATATCAAGTCCAATCTAAGTTACTCATTCAACACTTTAACGATGAAGTATTGGATCAGCGACGACAGATCAATTGAAAGGATACTTAGCAACTTCCAGTGAACACTTAAAACCATCAAGTTTATCTCATCGAATCCAATTTATTAAGTCAATATTTCGTTGGTCACACGAAGAAGGACATATTGCAAAAGATCCAGCCGCGAAAATCAAAGAATCTAAACAAGAAAAATGAATTCCAAAATCTTTAACAGAGAGGGAAATTGAGCATTTGAGGGAAGCGTGTTTTACTCCAATGGAAAAGGCTTTATTTGAGTTTATGTTTTCAACGGGTTGTAGAATAGGCGAAATTGTTTCTCTTGAGACGAATTAATCGATCCGTAATTGTCCTTGGAAAGGGTGATAAAGAAAGGGAGGTCTATTTTAATATCCGTGGTTTGAGCCCATCCGTTAGTCTGACTCCAACGACCACGGTGTACCACCGACTGTCGCACCCTTTATGGGTAGCACTCATGAGAGATTAATCCTTTTCTGGTTGTTGCGCCAGCTACACACAAATTTTGTTTCTAAGTAGAAAGGTGTCCTTTAATGTCGATTTACCAGCCAAGCTCTCATCTTCTTCACCGTAGGTGGTAAATCTCTTTCAAAGCCGCGATGGACGAGAAATTGACTATGGAGGGTGAGAAGTCAGAGCAGGGGATAGTAGTGAATAGACTTTCACCCATTAGAGCGAAGCGCTGCCAAGCGCACATAAAAACAGCAGAAGTTATCCTGCTGTTTTTTTAAATAAGTTTATTGTAAATTAAAGAAAACTTGCCCATCCAATATCTCTTCATAACGAAGTTGAGCTTTTTCACCTGTTTTGACTAGACCGGTAATATAACCCTCTTTCTCGTTCCCTACGTACATTTCGAAACTAAAGTCAGGTTCTGTAGTTGCAATTACATCCCCACTATAAATATCTCCACTTTCACTTACCATTTTAAAATTCATTATTCCATCTATACGGAAAGCTAAATCTTGTGTTTCTGATTCAGTGAATTTAACTTTCGTTTTAGCTAGAACCCATTCGTATCCCTCTGGAGCTGGTTCATTAAATTCATTCATAGATTTTAACTTTTGGAAAGCAGCATCGCCGCGAACAACTTCAACTACCGTTAAATCAAATTTAATTGGAAAAGAGTCTCCGTTATCATTGAACAACTCGTCTTCAACTTTGGCAGTTGTTTGAAATGGTACTGGATTGGTTCGAGACCCAAGTTTAGATTTAGTCTCTTCTTTTTTCTCTGTACCTTCCGACTTATTAGTATCACTTGTTTTTTTGGTTGACTCTTGTTTATTATCATCAGATTTGATAGAAACATCTTTAGTGTCCTGACCGCAAGCTCCAAGCACAGCAACGGTAAGTAAGCCAATTAGAGATAGACTAAGCATTTTTTTCAAATTAAATTGCATTTAAAATCCTCCTAAAATACATATATGATTCATTGAAAAAAATTTAATTAGTATCTGAATCTTTTAAAGCATCTGGATATACTATTTCATCGAAAGTCTCTTGAGTAGCTTCATCTTTAATGATAATAGTCACCTTCGTATTATCTGCATCTGCCCCGTTAAACATTTGATACATCATTCCAGATATACCGTAACCAAGAGCAGCAAATCCATCCATACTATTTTCATAAGAGGTTTTATCTACTAAAAGGGTAAACTCAGAAAATGAATCATTATGAGTTATGTCCTTTATAGAAGCAAAATCTCCACTTGTCTTCGACTCTTCGATAGAATCTTTGATGCTTGTTTCTAATTCTTTCATCATCTCCTTATGTTTCGACTTAGACATTTTATAAGTCAAAGAACCATCTTCGTTCTTGGTTACTTCTTTTACTCCATCCTTTTTCGCATTGGCAATAACAGTATCTATATCCTCTCCTTCAAACATTGAAGCTGGCAATGTTACTTCTACGTTTAATAGACCTTTATCCACAGATACTGCTTCGTTCTTCTTTTCTTCCTTGTTTTCAGTTGATGACTTTTTCTTATCTGAGTTGGTAGCTTGTTCATTGGACGAGCAAGCAGCAAGTAATGTCATAGCTAATACCAACATGATAAAGCCAAATTTACGCATAAAAAAATCCCCCTATGATTTTATGTAGTCTGGAATCCATAACTATTATACTATTTTTTGATGTGCGGTCCTACCTATTATTTTTCCAATATTATGAACTTCTCATTATCTCCAATAATAAATACAAGGCTGGCTCACGTGGTAGTGTTAATACTTCATTACGAGACATAAGTTCAGCTTGTTTCATTTCTGTATCAATTGCTAGCTTTTGCATATCATAGCATCTGAAGGATGTTTTCTAAGGAATAGCGGATACGCTTTAAATTTCCCACAAGCATGGTCCCGTTTGGATGTACTATCCATTAAACGATAAAAATGTCAGCAACATTCGAAAAAGAGTTGACCGATACCAGACTTCCCAATTTTTGGTTTTATTCCATTTACTAAGATAGTATAATTTATGTAAATCAACATAAGTAGAGAACGTGGGTGAGAGTGATCGAAAATACACAACAGAAGTCCCCGACTCCTTTACTATTAAGGAGCGAATTAATGGGAAAAATAAAAGCAACAAAAGCTCAAATGAATGCATATCTAGAGGATGGAATGCCTCACTATTTGATAGGCAATGAATATAGGTTTTTGGAAGGTGAGGTATTGAAATGGCTAGAGTCCTATCAGCCATCACAGGAACGTTTAGAGAGAGAATTTGTAGATAAAAAAGGGCGAACCTTAAAAGAATATGTATCAGAAGATATCGTTTTGACTACGTTACGAATAACGAAAGAAATCTACATCTCCCAGTGTAAAAAAGGGCTGCCTTTTGAAAGAGTCGGAGAAAAGATTTTTTTCAACATGCAGGATATCTTGAAATATTATCGGAGAGGTTCTAAAACCACAACGAAAGGAATGTCGTCTACTGGAGGCCAAAAGAAAAAATTTCTAATGCATGTATGTAAAGATGTTCCAAAGGAAGTTCCCATTATGATCGTTGATGGTTCTTATAATTTTGACAATTCCACTGCGGGGACCGGATTGCTGCTAGTTGAAAATAGGGATACAGTTACCGGTGTATCCAATGTTAGGAAAATTAAAACAACGAAACCCATTGTGTGCGAACTCCTTGCATTACTGGATGCATTAAGAATGATGAAAAAGAAAAAGCTTAACAAAGCCATTATCGTCACAGACCAAGAATCGTGGACTAAAGGAATCACTATTGATCCGAACATTTATGAAGGACCGGTTAAGAACTATTTAATAGAGTTCAATCTGTTGTGGACTGAAATGAAGGGGAAAGTTGTGGTTAAATTTGTAGGAGAACTAAACAAAGGGAAAAAGAATTTGCTATATAAAAAAGCTCATACTTTAAGCAGAGAATATAAAACAGGACTTTTTAAACAATTAGAGATTGAATAAATACATCTACAATTCTCCTATCCGAATACTTATCTTTTATTAAGTTACCTTGGATTGGAGCAACGTCTCGATTGCTATTTTCTCAGCAGGATTCTTTTTCTTATCACTTTTTTTCACAAAAAGGGAGACTACAACTTCACAATTGTAGTCTCCCTTTTATCATACAGTTTAACTATACTAGATTATTTCACCCATACTCCACTACTATTGAAGAAGTATCGTTTTCCAGAAATCGTTACCCAACTCGTTTGCATAGTACCACTGTTGTTGAGGTAATACCATTTCGCGCTATCTTTCAGCCAGCCTGTTGCATGGCACCGCTCTTATCAAGGTAGTACCATTTCGCACCGTCTTTTAGCCATCCCATTTGCACGGCACCGCTCTTATCAAGGTAGTACATTAAGCGACATCCATTCGACTAAATTCCATATAGGCTATACTAATCAAACGTTTGGTTGAATCAGCTGCAAGTACTGACTTATAAGATTTTTCCCCACCAAGCAAAAAGGAAGATTGTCGAGAACCGCAAGAGAATTTCGCAGGTAAAAACTTACCTTTCCACAAAATGAGATTGGTTTCTCCTGAACTTACATCATTCGATTCATTCCCCGCCATTTCCCTACTACTCAAACGTTTGATTAGTAGCGAATCAATCTCAGGTAAACAAAGACTTTTTGTAGTAACATCCCCAAAAAGAATGTCGATTGTTAGCTCCTAAAGTTCCTATCAATTGATTGAAAATACTTCTCCTTTTTTGTTTGGTGTTACCTTCGTAATAGACTAGACAGCCGTAACTTTTACTTCCAAGCAGAAAATAGTTCGTTACCCCCTCCCCATTGGGTATGCTTGTCATCCGAATCGGTCAACTAATGACAGGAGACTTTCACTCCATAAGATTCTAAGCCTTTACGCCCTCTTAAAGTGCAAATATCGATCATTTTCCGTATATGATATACTATTCAATCGTTTAATTAATTACTGTGTAATCATTGCTATATAGTGAATTTATTCATCTGATGAGAAAAAATTTTGTCAATGAACCGTTAAGGTTTTATCAGAAAAAAGGACATTATCCTACTGAAAATGATTCCATTCTTATGAACCTCCATGATTCTACTGGTTCTCCTTTATTCCGATACTACTCAAACGTTTAATTAAAAATGCCTTCAGCCTGTGTCCATAAACACTTTCCCCATTCCTTTGCTGAAAAATAATGTCACAATCTGTATTTCTTTATAAATGGTATTTCAAATCAAGAAATTACCTAAAAACTGAATTTCTATATAAAAACGCTCGAAAATGCATTTTTTTAACTCAAAAGTTAATTTTGAGAGCTAAAAATGCATTTTCATCCTATTTTTCGCTTCAAAAATGAATTTTGGAAGTTCGATGAAACTCTTCTTTCGCTGTATGTTAGAGCTACCTAGGAATAATCGGAAGCGCGCTACCAAAAAGGATTGGCAAGTGGAAAACTTTGAGCAATTAGCCACACAATATGAACCGATGATTCATAAAATCATCCACTCACTAAATATTTATCATAACCAGGAGGAGTTCTATCAAACAGGTTTAATAGGACTTTGGGAAGCTAGTAATCGCTTTAATGCGGAAAAGGGGAAATTCAGTAATTATGCCTATTCGTATATCAAAGGAAAAATCTTAACGGAACTGAGCACTGCAACTAAACAAAAAGACAAAAGCATCTATCCAAAGGAAGAGTATTGGGACACTATTGAGGATCAAGGCTCCCATCAGCCGCTTGAAATCGAGCTGCTGCTCTCCTATTGTCAAGGTCTAACGGAAAAAGAAACGAAATGGGTCCTCGCCTCCTGCTTACAGTTTTTATCGATCAGGGAAATCGCTGAACAGGAGCAGGTATCTATTTCTGCAGTAAAGCAGTGGCGGAATGGTGCCAGAAAGAAATTGCACGGCCTTATTATTAAGTAGAGATTGGTGGAAGGGACTGCAAGTAACGATAATTGCAGCTCTTACCTTTCTCTTGAGTAACCCGGGGATAGGCCCCTTGTCCCAGTGAAACTGTCTAATAGGAGAGATTTAAAGGACAATATTCCTAAGTGCCTCGGTGAAACTGTCTATTAGAAGATTTCTAAAGGCCAATTTCCCCCCGTGACACGGTGATACTGTCTAATAGAAGTGCTCTAAAGGACAATATCCACAAGCGACACGGTGATACTGTCTAATAAGGGTGCTCTAAAGGACAAAATCCACAAGTGACACGGTGATACTGTCTAATAGGGGTGCTCTAAAGGACAATATCCCCCAGTGCCTCGGTGAAACTGTCTATTAGAAGAGACCTATCGGACAATATCCCCGAGTATCGCGGCGAAACTGTCTAATAGGAGAGCTCTAATGGACAATATCCACCAGTGACACAGCGAAACTGTCTAATATTTCGACTAGATTTACCCCTGTTTCTTCCTAACCAAACGTTTGATTAAATACGCAAAAAGCCTTGTTATATAGGCGTTTATACTCCTTAGCTCTTAAAAATATTGACGGGAATAATATGGGTAACCAATTCCATTCTAGCTTTTTCAACCACTTCCCGTCCGTACAGACAAATTTCAACCTCCTTCTCTATATGAAAAAACTAATCAAACGTTTGATTACATCCGCTGGAGCCCCTGTTATCTCAGGCTTTTGTTTCATAAACGGGTAAAAAGATTGTCAGCCATTTCAGCAGATATTAATGGAAACCACCTCTCCATTCAATCAAATGAACGATTTCTCTATAAACGATCATTTTTTCATCTCATTCCCCGATATCTCAACACTAATCAAACGTTTAATTAAATATGGCGCAGCCTGCTTTAAGACCCTTTACCGCTTTAAACTTTAGCTGAGTGGGGGTCTGACCCCAGGATTGACAGAATTAGTCAATTTCCATCGATAATGTCGTTCTTTATCGAGAACTTTTTGTTTCAATCTATCACTGATGGATATAAAATTAGAATGTTAGGAAATGAATAGAGGAGGTTTTTCTGTGAGAAATAAAAAAAGGGGACTAGCTATTGTAGCTAGTAGTGTTTTGGCAATGTCTCTATTATCTTTTTCAACTAGTGCCCACACATCTGCAAGCGAACAGACTGTAAGTAAAAATTACCTTATTGCTTATGGTCAGTCATTACCTAAAGACTATCAAACTGCGATTAAAAAAGCTGGTGGAGAAGTAGTAAGAGAAATTAAAGAGATTGGTGGATTGGAAGTTCGCTCAACAAATCCTAGTTTTCTCAACCAATTGAATTCAAACTCAATTGTTGCTGTCAATGTTGAAAAGTCCTATAAAATAACCGATGGTGATCCCGCGGGGGCTGATGGTAAACCTGTAACTCTTCAAGAAGATTCCGATGGTACATATTGGAGCCTGCAGTGGGATATGCACCGTTTAACCAATGAAGGGAAATCGTATGCAGTAGAATCCGGTGGAACAAAGACAAGTAGCGGTGTGGTTCATAAGGCCGTTGTAGGAATTATCGACTCTGGTATTGATGCAAGTCATCCAGATTTAAAGGCAAACTTCATCGGAGGTAAGAACTTTGTTCCAGCGGGTGGCTATAATAATAGTGTTCCAGCAGAACAGGGTAATCCTAGTGATGTGACAGATACGAATGGTCACGGTACACATGTGGCTGGTTCAATCGCTGGTAATGGGAAAGTAAAGGGTGTCGGTCCTGATTTAGGAATTCGTGCTTACCGTATTTTTGATTCCAGTGGAAGCGCTCCAACTGCCCCAATCGTAGCAGCAATCATTGAAGCTGCGAACGATGGAGTCGATGTTATTAACATGTCGATTGGCGGGTTCGATAATCTGAAGTATTACAATGAAGGCACTCGTTATAATGATGTCGCTGATGTCATCCTTTGGAAACGGGCTGTCCAGTATGCACTAAATAAAAAGGTAACCGTTGTCGCCGCTGCGGGGAATGAATCCTTAAATTATGCTGATAAAAAGTCACTCACTGACTATATGAATGCAGCATATGGGGATGAAAATCTAATCTATAAAGGTGTAGCTATTGAGACACCAGGCGGTACTCCAGGAGTTATGACCGTGTCGTCTTCCAATAAGTGGTCAAGGGATACGTTAGCATTCTATTCGAACTATGGAAATAGTTTTATCGATGTAGCGGCCCCTGGGGGAGACAATGGACCGGTCTATGATGCCACACGTGATTTAGCTAAACGTGATTTTACGTATCGGACGCTATCAACTTGGCCAACCAATTTACCGCCAAATAAAGCAACGACATTAACTCCTAACTACGCTTACTTACATGGAACTTCTATGGCTGCACCAAAAGTAGCTGGAATCGCGGGAGTAATTAAGGCTGAACATCCGGATTATACCCCATCCCAAGTGGAGGCACTAATCAAAAAGACGGCATTTGATTTTGGGAAAAAGGGCCAAGACCCTCTTTTTGGATCGGGCGAAGCAAATGCGTATACCGCTTTAACAGGTAAATAAAAGAATAGTTTATGCCTTGCCCAGAAGGAGTGGTAAAGAACTCCTTTAGGCAAGGCTCTTTTTTGTATGGAAAAGGGGCGGTGGAAGGGACTGCAAGTAGACGATACTTGCAGCTCTTATCTTGCTCTTGAACCTCCCACGACTAAAGTCGCAAGAATCTTGCGTCCTTTCAGCTGTTAAAACCCGGGGTCGAATGCCGTCAAGACAAGCGCCCAACCTTTCGGACCTGAGAGAAAGCGGTCAAATCGAACAGGATGCCGATTTAATTGCGTTTCTCTATCGGGAGAATTATTAATCGAAAGGAATTTTCAAAAGAAATAACTTACTTGTAAAGTGGTATCTTTTAAAAAAAAAGTATCTTTTTCCATGAGCTTATCAACATCCAAACCAAATCGTGTCCACATTTTTATATTAACTCCACTAATCAGTACGGATTATTCCGAAAAGTAATTATCTTTTGCCATTAATTCAATTAAACGATGAATAAGTTCATGTCTAGTATCCGCCCCAACAAGATAGTTAATGTTATACGGTTCTGCAATCAATTCAATAATTCGAGGGAAAATCATGTTAAACATTTGTGAGTCTTCCTTGTTGACGGCAATTCCAATGATTAGTTTAACTTTAATACTGTCCCAATCAATTTGAGTGACAGGCTTTAGAATCATTAAACCTGTCTTTTTTGCCTCAAACTTCATTGTGTGAGGAATTGCTACACCACTTGGAAAAGCAGTAGAAGAAACTTTTTCGCGTTCATTCAATTTCTTCAGGTAGTCATCATCTACATAACCGTTCTGTTGAAAGACATCAGCTATAGTCTTCATAATTTGCTCTTTTGGGGAGTCATCACTAATGTTGAAGAAAAACTTCTCTCTAACTAATTCTGGCATTTTTTCTCTGAGAAAGTTTAAATACTTGTTATGTTTGATTTTTTCAATTGCACGCCTGATTAAGGCAGTATCGCGTTTAGTCATAAATTCGTGAATACTCACTATTTCAGCATTAGCGGTTGCAAAACCATTTCCAAAATGTTCAACATTTTGCGTTGTTATGACTAATTCAGAAGATGTTAGCGGATTTAAATCACTAATGTCTTCAAAAGTCCCTTCAATCTCCAAATCATCATCAAAATGTTTTTGAATATACTGTTCAATTTCAGTTTGTTGTTGATGATATGTTGGTGTGATAATAACCGTTTTAATTTTGTTATTTTCATCTTGTTGACTATTTAAGAATGACCCAATGTGTAAAGCAATAAAAGCAATTTCATCGTCATTAATTTCAACGTTCAAATCATTCGACAGCACCGAAGCTAGATATACTGCAATATCAAAAATAATCGGGTGTTTAATCCGGATATTCAATACACTCAGGTTTCTTGTATATTTGTTTTGCATTAGACGATTGTATAAGTTTTGCACATGGATTAATAGCCGTGTTTTAAATTGATCATCGCTAAAATCAAGCAGGTAGACTTCCCCAATTTCTTGAATGGCATGTTCTAATGCTTGAGAAACTTTGTTGTTAGTATAATCATCCAATGACTTCTCATCATCTTTTATTTGGCCATAAAAAAGAAACGCCAATTCGTCTTTATCCGCCTGAGAAAACTGAGTATTATATATTTTGTTAAGTTTATCTGTTATATCGTTAACGATTTTGAAACTTGTTGTATTTCGATTATTGATTAGGAATGAACTTTGTTCTAATTGTTCGTTATCAGTTACACGGTCAATCGCAATAGCTAAATGTACGATGAAGTTTTTGAAGAAATAAGTGTTTGGATGAACACTATACTTTTCAAAACTGTTCTTACTTAATTTCATCAACTCTTGAAGCGAGACGTCCCCTAAGAGTTTTTGAACTTCTTCATCAATGGATGTTTTTGTTGGTTTTGAGAAGTCAATTAAATCGATCATCACTTTCCTACGACTCTTCTCATCCCCCGTAAGCACGTAACGATTATTCTGCTGAATGATTTGTAAGCCATTTTTAGTCACTAAACGATTGAGGTAGTTCATATCAGCACGTATAGTTGCGTCTGAGATATACAGCGTATCCGCTAAGTCGAATAGGTCTAAGCCACGGTCAGAACTCTTAATAAGTCGTCTGAGAATATAAAAACGACGATTATCAATGTGATTGGCATTTTCTAAATGTTTAACAACTTTGGTAGTATGATCCCTTAACCTATATCCTACTCTGCTGGACTCAATCAGATTAGGCTGTTCGTCATTTATTGATTTAACGTAATGGCGAATTGTTCGATCCGTTACGCCTAATAAATCAGCTAATGTTTTTGCAGATATAAAGTCTTTACTTGAATGTCTTTTAAGACAATCTAGTAACATATCGGTTTTGCTCATCAAATCAGTCCTTATATAGTAAAAAAGGGAGCACACCTACCCCTCCCCTTTTTTGTGTATTAAACTTCTGAACCATTCGTTGATATGACTTGTTTATACCAATAAAAACTATCTTTCCTCATTCGAACCCCAGATCCATTACCTTCATCGTCTAAATCAACATAGATAAAACCGTAACGTTTTGACATTTGTTGTGAAGAACAACTAATAATATCAATTGGTCCCCAAGCACAGTAGGCAATAACATTAGCGCCATCTTGTATTGAACGACCCACCTGTTCGATATGATCACCTAAATAGGATATACGATAATCGTCATGAACTTTGCCGTCCTCAAGTTTGTCGTACATTCCAAACCCGTTTTCTGCAATAACAATTGGTTTCTGATAACGATCCCAATAGTGAGAAAGTGTATGATATAACCCCTGTGGATCCACATTCCAACCCCATGGATTAGCCTCTAAATTTGGATTTACCGTAGTTGAATCCGCTTTATTCACATTCCTCGTTGAATCAACCATTTGTGAGAAATAATAGGAAATGGCAAGGTAATCCATCGTATTTTCTCTCAACAGTTTTATTTCTTCCTCTGTAATATCAAGATTCAAATTGTTTTCCTCGAAGTAATGTAAAGCATATCTCGGATACTCGCCACGAAATTGAACATCTGTGAAGAAATATTGCATACGATTATGCTGCATGGCCAACACAACGTCATCTGGTTTACATGAATATGGATAGACAGTTCCGTCAGCAACCATTGTACCGATTTCTAAGTCATAATTTAATGTTTTAGCGTACTTTTGAATTTTAGCTGAGGCTACCATTTGATTGTGAACGGCTTGATATTCTGCCTCTTCAATATGATCATATTGATCTTTACATATACCTAAAGACAAGAATGGTTCGATTTGAATCATGTTAATTTGGTTAATAACAATCCAATACTTCACTCGATCTCCAAAGCGTTCCAGCAACACTTTACCATAACGTTCAAACATATCAATGACTTCTTTATTTTTCCAACCACCATACTGCAATGTGATGTTAATGGGTGTTTCATAATGCAGCATGGTTATGATTGGTTCGATTCCGAGTGACTTCATCTTATCAATCATCTTGTCGTAGTGCTTTAAAGCTGCTTCGTTAGGTTCGGTTTCATCCCCGTTAGGGAAAACTCTTGACCAATCAATGGAGGTTCTGAACGTTTTAAAGCCCATTTCGGCTAATAATTCTAAATCGCTTTCAAAAGTATGATAGAAGTCAATACCATGGCGTTTAGGATAGTAATGGGTTGTATCGACAAGATTCTTTTTTACTTCGTCTAAAGTCATGCCTTGCATTTCCAATTTTTGAATTTCTTCATTTGACATTCCTTTGAGATATGGTTGAACATCGGATAAATTGGGTAGTTTCCCATCTTCACTGTAAGCACCATCAGCTTGGCTTGCGGCAATGGCGCCGCCCCACAAGAAGTCTTTTGGAAAAGCTGCATATTTATTCTGTCTCATAAGTGTTATTCTCCTTCCTCTGCTAATTCTAAATCTTGTTGAACGGCTTGTTTATCGTAAATCTTGAAAAATGGATAATAGATAATCCACGAAATAGCAAACAGTATAATGAAGAAAATCAATCCACGAATGGATTCAGTAACAATCCAGCTTTGGATTGGTCCAGGTGTGTACCAAAGTTGAAATGGTTTGTGTGGAATTGGCACCAAACCAATTTTCATGACAATCCAAGTCAAAATAGGTCCTACTAAACCAATAATCCACATTGGTACCATCAAAATCGGGTTAAAGGCAATCGGCGCACCAAACACAATTGGTTCGTTAATATTAAATATGGAAGGAATAAGAGATGCTTTTCCGATCATTCTTAGTCTTTGTGATTTAGCCATAAATGCTAACATGATACATAGCGCAAATGTTGCGCCGCCGCCGCCGATAAGGAATATAGCAGCTGCCTCGTTCGTAAAGATATTCGTTACTGCTTTGCCCGCCTCAAAGTTTGCTTGGTTTTGGGCAATAGCCGGTAAAGCAATAGCAATTTGAACCGGATATAAAACCCAGCTTGAAATCCCAAAAGTATACAAGAATGCGAAGCCAAGGAAGAACACCAATACAAATCCCCAGAACCCTTGTCCAAGATTAATTAACGGTAAAAAGATTGAATTGATTACATGATATAAGTTGATATGCAATTCAAATGTAAAAACCCAACCAACTAATAAGATCAACGTAATCGGAATTAACGTGTTAAACCAAGTAGCAACAAAGTCTGGAATGGCAGAATCCTCACCAATGATTTTCCATTTGGAGAAAAGATTCATGACAATGCCAACAAACAACCCCGCAATCAAAGCAGCAATCATGCCAGCTGTGCCAAATGAATTTAGATCAAACCTTATTTGACCTTCTGCAGTGATGGTTGGATAGACCAGTATTAAGAAAAACGCCAGCCCGGCAAGTCCTGCTTGTTTGGAAACTTCCTTATGGCCTTTATTGTTCATGACTGCTTCTGGTATTAAATAAGCTAAAAATAACGAGAATAGACCGAATGAGAATGTACTGAGTAAAGAAAAATCAGGAAAGCCCTTCCAATAATCCTTAACAATTGACAATATGGTAGCAAACGAACCGATAAAAACCATCGGCATTGCCGTCAAGATAGCGCTTTGGACGGATGCAACCCAAGGGTTTTTCGCGATCTTATTCACCCTTGGTGCAAAACGATCGGTCATCCAGGACATAAATTTATCCATCTTTTTCACCCCTTAGATTCTTTTGTAAAGTTTTATAATCTCCCGCATAATGTTCAATTCTGATTTAACTGTCATCAATGTATCTTGAGCATGGCCGAATAACGGTGAATACGGAATATCAATACCTTCAGCTTCTAGTTGCAGCGTATTGGTTTGAGCTTTATGAGCCGTAACGATTTCGTCATTTGCTTTTTGCATTAGTTCATCTGCTTGATCGAAATCTCCATTTGAGGCTTTGTCAACGGCTTGAAAAACATAATCGCGTGCGTTACCAGCATGTAGGATGACATTCATAGAAACTAATGCCAGTTGTTCTTTACTTATTTGCTCCATTATTGATCACCGCCCTGTAAATGCTCTTCGGCAACTTTAACTAAACCTTGACCGTCTAACGATCCATACACTCTTTGTGGAATGATGCCGTATTTAACGCCTGCTTCTTCACATGCACCTTTTACATCGTCAATCATGTATTTCAAATGCGGGGCAATTAACAGTAAATCAATGCTGTTTAAATGTTCACCAATTTCTGACTCACTTTTAGCTTTAAATTCAATATCTATATTTAATTTTTTGGTAGCCTTTCGAGCAGCTGCCGCCATAAAACCAGATGATGCTCCAGCCCCACAAACTAATAAAACTTTTTCTGTCATAATGTTTGTCCTCCTTTTGTTTGATTAAATCATAACAACAAAGTTAAACTTCTACATTTATGTTTTTTTCCTATTACTAGGAAAGTTCACTAACCTAAGGAAACACAAAAAAGCATAGTCCTTATTAGGTCTATGCAAAACCATCTTTGTACAAAAAAGAAAAGGGTGGACTTTGGATTACTTACGTCTTGCCTACTGAACTCAGGCTTTTGTTTTCAAAACGGGCAAAAAGATTGCCAGCAATATCAGCAGATTTTAATGGAAACCCTCACTTCATTCATTTAAATGAACGATTTCTCCATATACGATCATTTTTCAACTAATTCCCCGTTATCTCAACATTAATCAAACGTTTGATTACATCCGCTGAAAACCCTATTAAATAACGATTTATTCATCTGAAAGTGGAAAAAATTTGTTGAAAGATGATAGATAAATGGACTATGACTAACAAACAGATAAGCTAATCCCCTTTAACGCTACATATCGACTGATTTCCGTATATGCTATACTATTCAATCGTTTGATTAAATACGCTGAAAACCCTGATATATAGGTTTTTTATCCGTCTGGCAAGAGAATATTTTGTCTATACACCGTAAAGATTTTATCAGGAAAAGGATGGAAAAGCCCTGACGTTTTCGTTAAGCGTTATGATCATTTCCACAATGGAGACATCTGCCACGCCGGCGATAGTAATAGGCGATAGTTGCAAGACCAAGAGTTATTCCCCATGGGACCCAGAAAAGCATCGGCCCAATAGCACCTCCGATTGAGCTGAGCAAGATGTCGTCGGCTGGCATAAGGTGAAATGTAACAGCAAAAAAAGAGAAGGTGAAGACGAGCCCAGCGGCTGTTACCGCAATCGCTACAATCGACGCAGGAATGACCGCTAAAAGGATGGGCACTCTTTTGCCACCGATGAATGGGAACCAACGCGGGAAAACTTCACCCCATTTCTGAATCAATCCAAGTGTGAGAATACCACCACCAATACAAACTGATCCAAATACCCATTCTGTAATATTAGCCATCGGATTTATGTTAGAAAAATCCCTCAAGAACTGCGCATCAACACCGAGAGGGATATTTAGTGCCCAGGCAAAACGTGTAAGTGCATAAGGCAGTGGAGCAAGGGCAGCAATTATTGTAATCCACCGACCCCAACGCAAGAGCAAAGAAGGTTTATCGTGCTCAGTCCGACCGCAATATTCACAGGCATTGCGTGTTCTTCGATAATAGACAACAGCTGTAGAGATCCAAAGAAGCGCACCTATAATACAAACGATTTGATTGAACATTTGCCAGTTGAACGCAAATTTAAACATGAAGGCATAAGCCATGGCAGCTATCAAACTAATATCTGGAATAAAGAGGAGCAAGGCAGCTGCGAATACCCAGGCATAGGTGAGAAACAGCCATCGAGGAAGCATCCTTCCCCACGATTTTTGCATGGCAATACCTATGCCAATACCTAAGAGACCAAGAATAACAAAAACGATACCGCCAACTCGAGCGGGTAAATAAGTGACTAATGCAGAAAACAATCCCAAGCTGTCATTCTTAAAAGGATATCCTTCTCCTCGAATTAACCAATAAAGATGCATTGCCCCATAGAGTAATGACCAGACAACTGCCATATATCCAATCCAAGAGGGCCAATGCTTTAAGCCTTTTTCAGTATCCATCTTCATTAATGGCGATGTAGAATTCATTGTAATCATCCTTTTCTACTTTACTTTAAATAACTTGTACTTACATTCATTTCCACAATCTGTTGAAAATTCGCTTACCGATAAACCAATTTCTTGGTCATCTTCTATATGCAAAATCGTAGATTCATAAACTGGCTGCCCTACTTATTAAAAAAACGCAGAATTTCACCTAATTTTACTATGCTGTCATAGTGATTTATCTAATAGGCATGGATTCTGCTTATGATGCACCTAGTTAAGTTGACATTTAAAAGCTTAATTTATCAGTGAAATCAAAAATGATAGACGCCACAAAAAGTGCTGTTAAGAGAAAAACCATAATCAAAATAAGGATGGTACCTCGTCTGAATGTTGATTTTCGAATCCCAGAAGCTTGTGCATAATGAGCGGCAGTTAAGCCTGCCATAATACCCAAAAGGACAAACCACGGTTCGTATAAAAATAATTCCCATAATGCTAGTACACGAACATTTACTTCTACAAACTCAGGGAAATCAATTGTAATGATATCGGCCAACAGGAGCGCTTTTGTGATCATTCCACTTACTCCGTGCGCAATTAAAAAGGCAGTGCCAACAAGAGTGGGAGTCAATACAATAAGTGGATGAATCTTTCTGCCTCCAATCAACGGTACCTGTAGCGGAACGATCCTACTCCAAGGCTTAATAAGCGCAATTAAAATAAATCCACAGAACATAATTGCGAGACCGGCGATGTAACTTCCCATGTAAATCATTGTGGGATCTTTCATTTCCCCCGGCATGCCAATCATTCCGCCAGCAGCTTGATAAAACCGGACGAAAACTGCGTATATGAACGCAAGCAAACAACCAACGTAAGCAGGCCATACAGACGATTTTGTAAAGCGTTCAAAGAAATTCAATCTATCAGTTGTTGATAATTTATTGATAATTGTTTTTTGCATATATTCTTACCCCTCCATTTTTATAAAATAGTATGAAGCGTTAATCGATGATCCCACAATAATTGGACTGACCACGTCTTCGAAGATAATAGAGTGGCAGCAACAATTACTTGGCATAATTAAACCCTACCTTCATACTAACCATCGAAGGTTAAATTGAAGGTAGGGTCGAGTTTAAATTTCGTTTAAATTTTTTCATGTAGATAAATCCTCGTTCCGCTAGAGGAGCTTTCGATTTCCCAATCTAGGTTCATTTCCTTTAGCATAAGTGAAACGATGGATAGACCAATTCCGGCTCCTTTCTCATGAGAGCCATTGTTCATTCCAGATCCTCTGTCTTCAATAACAACAACGTTTCTCCCTTCTTTTTCTTCGGTACGGACACCGACATATCGCCCTGATTTCGCGTGCCTAACTACGTTCTGGAACAAATTATCTATGATCCGTGTGAGCCATTGTGGATCGACATTCCAAACCAACACTTTTTCCTGCAATCGGACATCGACTTCAAATCCTTCCTTTTCAAAGACCGGATACCAACTCACAAGAGAAGCACGGATTAACCGCATCATATCCGTCTCTTTCCGCTTTATGGTATATTTTCCTGCGGATAACAGCGTATAGGAAAGAAGGTTATCAAGTAATTGACTTAACATATCCACTTTGCTTTCAATCAAATGAAGCGATTCTTCACCTTTTGGAGATAAGGACTCTTTCTGTAATGAATAGGCGTGTCCACGGATGGTTGTAAGAGGCGTACGCAAATCGTGTGATATATTGGCAATCAGCTGCTTTCGAAGAACTTCTTCCTCCTGTTCACGTTTTCTGCTTTTTGTCAGCTCGTCAATCATACGATTAAACGCCTGTCCCAATTGCCCAATTTCGTCTATTTTCGAAATTGCAACTTTGTCAGGAATTCCTGTCTCACCGGCTTCAGTCATCGCGGTTTGAAGCTGAACGAGACGTCTTCGTATTTTAGAGAAAAATAACCAGGAGATAAATAGAAATAGTGCGAAAACGAGAAAACCGAATGCTAGTAAGTACATGTCATCAATGAAGGACGGAGACAGCGGTTCCGTAAGTGTATGCGGCACTTGAAAAACCATAAAGCCCTGATTTGAATCGCCGCCGATATAAGCTACAATTGTAAACGGACCAGTACCGACACTTTTTTTCATAAATTCAACGCTGTCTTGAAGCGTCCATTGATTTGGGATTTTTAATTGATTAGGCGACATAAGCTTGGTATTGCCATCCGCATCCACCCAAAACATAGTTGCCATTGAATATTGTTCTTTCAACGTTTGAAGCCTTTTGTTAATTTTTTCAGGCGTCCCACCATTCAACTTGCTAGCTTCGCGATGCCACATTTGTTCCAGCTTCTCTGTATCAAGGTACATTATTTTTTGTTTTACTTCATTGTCCAGGAATTCCTTGGGAATATAATAAATAGGCAAAACTAAAGGCCATAAGATAAGTGCCGCGGTAATGATCAGCAGATACTTCATTAATAGGGATTGTCGGATTTTCATTGTTTCACCCTATAGCCAATTCCCCGGATCGTTTCAATAATTTGAGGTTGGCTCGGATTTTTCTCTATTTTTTCACGTAAATGACGAATATGTACCATTAATGTTTTATCCCCTTCCATATAGGGACTCCCCCATACCGCTTCATAAATTTGTTCCTTTGTGAGAATTTGGTTTGGGTGGCGAAGCAAATACGTGAAAATTTGAAATTGCTTTGCCGTTAGGATAATTTCAACATTCAATCTTGAATCGACAATAAGGTTTTGATCTAAATGAATACTAATATGGGCAAGCTGAATAAGCGGTGGTGATATCTTTCCGAACCGTCTTAACAGCACTTCCACCCGTGCCGCCAACTCATCTGGATGGAATGGTTTCGTTACATAATCATCAGCAAAATGAAGGCCTTGTAGTTTATCGTCAATTGAGGTTCTAGCAGAAAGCAATAAAATTGGCGTCTTTGGAAACTCCTTTTTCAGCCGCTGTCCGATTGAAAAACCGTCCAAACCTGGAAGCATAATATCAAGGATCACGAGATCAGCACTCTCCATATGACCGATTGCGCCTTCTCCCGAAGTGAGCCAGATCACGTGATAGCCCCGTTCGGTTAAATCTTCACTAACCCAAGCCCCAATTTCCTTATTGTCTTCAATGTATAAAAGATTTTTTCTCATCTCTTTTCTCCATTCGCAAAGTACAAATATTCATAATATTAGTTTATCATTATGCTGCTTCTCGTAAAGTTAATATTAAAAAAGATTAAACGTTTCAGCGTTTAATCCCTTAAAGGTATTGCTGTTATCGAATTTTTTAACACGAGGACGGATCATCTGGTTCCCTTGGTGTAAACAATAGACCTTTATATTTCCGTCCCTCAATCAGACACGCCTCGAACATCCTCTACTATTTTCCCTATCAAACAAACGTTTAATTAAAAGTACTGTATTCCTTGATATATAAGCCTTTACCCATCCCAATCTATGAAAAAAATGCCGAATGGTGCAATAATAGTAGCAAAACCGAAGATTCGAACCGCTCTTTTCACCAATCGACATCCTTTCGACGAAATTCCAAATGGGCTATACTATTCAATCGATTGGTTAAAACAGATGCAAGGCATTGATCTACAAGAACTTCCTCCGCAAACATGAAGAGAAGAATGTCGAGAAGCGCAAGGGAAATTTGCAGATCATAACCCACAAATCCCTAATGTTTGACTAGTTTCATGAGAACTTACATCATTCAATCAATTTCCAGTATATCCGCCACTAATTAGGGCACCGATTTTAATTTTTAATTGTAAGATTACCCCAAAATAGATATCATTTAATTACAAAGTAGATTGTATTAATATACATTCTTTAGACACGGAGCTGAAAGTATGGTCACCCAGATGAAAAAAGGTGCAAGAGTCGACTTAACCAGTTTTACAAAGATAACCATTCAAATTGGATGGGATACAAATGAAGAAATGGATATTGACTCTTCTCTCTTTATGGTTGATATCAATGGGAAATGTACGACAGATGACTCGATTATCTTCTATGGCAATCCTACTTCTTCCAATCGATCAATCAAGCATGTTGCCCAAACTAAGTATATAGAACAATTTCAAATCGATTTACCACTCGTTTCGTCTGAAATTGAAAAACTAGTCATCTCATTGTCCATTTATGAGGGAGTTAGCAATGGTAAAACATTTGGGCAAATCCAAAACGCGTACATGAAAATAATGAACACGAACCTCCTTCAAGAGGCCATCCATTATCCTCTTGATCCTTTTACCATAGAAAGCGCCTTAATTATTGGGGAGATATATCGAAGAAATGGAAATTGGAAATTCTCAGCCAATACAGGTGGATTTACAGGCGGGTTAGCAAAAATTTGCGACCTTTTTGGAATTGAAATAACTGAAGAAGAATCATCCATTAGCAAAAAAGAAGATTCTTGGCATCCTGAAAAGATTGAACAAAGACACCCCGATAGACGTGAAAACCAAACCGATACAAAGAAATACTCTATACATTACAGTGAGGATGCGGCTTTATCCGGAGAATCGGCCTCCGGCATTATTTTTGGGAATGTGAGTAATGCAAGCACTCTCTATGGCATGGATAAATTCAATACTCCCAGAGGACATGGCTTTGCAGCAGAGAACGCTAATTTTCTTTATGATAAAATGACCGGGAAAAAGGTTCAACCCTTGGGTGATGACCTAGATCCTCTGACTGGAAAAATTATTAAAAATGGAGCGGACAGATCGGTAAATGGAGTGAAGATCCAAACCAAGTATTGTACTAGTGGAAGTATATGTATTTCCGAATGCTTTGAAAATGGGGAATTTAGATATTTGAATCCTGACGGTTCTCCCATGCAAATAGAAGTTCCATCGGATAAATATGACGCTGCGATCCAAGCGATGGAAAATCGAATAAAGAACGGCCAAGTGCCTGGAGTTACGGATCCAAAGGAAGCCAAGAATATTGTTAGAAAGGGACATTTCACCTATCAACAAGCTAAAAATATAGCCAAAGCGGGAACAGTGGAATCCATCACCTTTGATGCTGTAAATGGTGCCATCATTGCAGCAAATGCTTTTGGAATAAGTGCAACTTTAACCTTTGCAACTTCTATCTGGAATGGTGATGACTTTGATGTGGCCTTAAAGGCCGCAACCTATTCAGGGCTGAAGGTCGGTGGTACCACATTTGTGACAGCTATTCTATCAAGTCAGTTATCGAAAGCAGGATTAAACAGTCTTTTAGTAGGAAGTTCAGAAGCCCTTGTTAGTATTATAGGACCTAAGGCCTCTGCCATGTTAGTCAATGCTTTTAGAAGCGGTACAAACATCTATGGTGCAGCGGCAATGAAAAGTGCTGCCAAAATGTTAAGAGGCAATGCCATAACTGGTGCCGTTTCAATTGTTGTTTTGTCTTCGGTTGATGTCGTGAATATATTCAGAGGGAGAATCTCAGGAGCCCAATTGTTTAAAAATATAGCAAACACTGCATCAACTGTAGCAGGCGGTACTGCAGGCTGGGTTGGCGGCGCTACTGCTGGCGCTGCTGTTGGTTCTGTTGTCCCTTTTATTGGTACAGCAGTTGGCGGAGTTATAGGGGGCTTACTTGGCTCGATTGCTGGCGGCAGTGTAGCAGGTAAAGTTTCAAACAAAGTCCTCAATGAATTTATTGAAGATGATGCAGAAGAAATGGTACGAATAATTGAAAAAGGATTTACACAAATGGCTGAAGACTATTTGTTAAATCAAAGTGAAGCAGAGAATATTATCGACCATCTAAAAGATGACTTAACAGGATCAACCCTGAAGGATATGTATAGTAGCTCAGATAGAGAGGAATATGGACAAAATTTACTCATCAACCATGTTGAAAGTGAAGTGCAGAAACGGAAAAAAGTAAGTTTGCCGTCGCAAGATGAAATGGAAAAAGGATTAAGAAATGTTCTTGAAGAAATGTCAGACCAAATGGCAACGGCGTAGACTAAAGTTAGTGCTTATACGGGTGAATCTGGTTATCCCGTCAGATAAACATGGACAAGTTGAACTCCACAGGGACGGTTCTAAAAGGGGACAATCGGAAGTTTTGCGCGCAAAAAGGCACAACTAGGGGGGACGGGGGTCCAGAGCAAGACCCAAATGATTTGGATCGTGATAATGACGGAATGGCATGTGATTGGAATCCTTGAAAACTACAATCTTTTATATAAAAAGCGGAAAAGGACTTTCCGCTTTAATGGAGAAGTCCTTTTTAGTATCTATTTATCGTTTTATGTCATAAGCCTTGTGCATATATTTTTGGTTATCAATTACTGGTAACCGTAGGAAAAATCTAACATTTTGAGTAGTAGTAATTCTTTGGTATCATTGTGAAGTACTTTTTTAAATCTTTCAAGAGGTGACAACTAGAATGAGAAGAAAAAAATATTTTAGTATTTTGGTATTATCTGCTTTAATTTTGGGATTGGTATTATCTGCTTGTGGCAACTCTGAAACTACCGATGCAAAAAAAGAGGTTGTATCAAGCAAAAAGGACAACAAAGAAAAAAACCTCAAGAAACAGATACCCAAGGAACAGACGCAACACGATCAACACAGGAGCCAATTGTCACCCGCGACTAAGACCACATAGCCTGTTCCGGCAACTGCGTTATTTAACAAACCTATTTCCAATAAAAAATTGATTGATTACAGATTAAAAAAATGAACGAAATGCAAAGACTTCCTTCAGTATGTTCCTATTTACATATATAAGTGATAAGCTTAGTAATTGGTACTTGTATTATTGTCTTATAAGTTACTCCACATATATCCATAGATGCTTTGCTCCATCTCCATAAATTGTAAGATACTTGTATTAAAACGTTACATAGTAATAAATATGTTAAATTTGGATAAGTGTTAAAAATAATCATTTGTAATGAGATAGTAACTATACTAGAAATAACAAGTGCTTTTACATAACTTTGTTCATTTGTTAAAGAGATGATATTCGTACTTTTTTGAATAGATTGTACGATGTATCCTTGTAAAATCATTACGGTTAGTGGAATAAAAGGTAAAATCTTCGTATTTGAGTTGAATAATTTTAATACATCAGCTCCGAACAAAGTTAAAATGAATGCTCCTAATACAAAAAATGATACAAAGATAAAAGTGGATATTGAAAAAACTTCTTTAAGTTTCTTTTTATCATCCTTCACAATAAGATTTCCCATTTTCATTAAGTAGGTATTAAAAGGAACACTTGAAAACGCACCAATTACACTAACCAGCTGCCAGGACAATCCGTAGCTTCCAACGACTTCTAATGATAAGTACAAAGGAGCTATTAACAAAAATAACTGATTTTGAATAAAATTACTTATCAATACTCCTCCAATACCCTTACTCTTACTAGTAATAATTTTAAAAGTACGCTTAAATTGATCGTCAAATGTCTTTAAAGCTTTATTATAATCAGCGAACTTTATTTTCCTAATCTTGTTAGTGATTTTAAAATACTGTATTGTCAGTAGAATAGAAGTTATTAAATATGCAATGGATAGCCCTATAAGATTATATCCAAGCTTCAACAAAACAATTTTTGAAATAATACTAAATAACGTATTTGTAATTGTAATTACTTGTAACTCCTTTATCATTCCTAAACCTTTAATAATGGTAGCTTCAGATAATATGAACATATTAAAATATACACTTAATGAAAAAATTAACCATGAGATAACCACTTGACTTGTACTTAGATTATTATTTGCTATATGCAAAATATACATAGTCATAATAATCAATACAAAAATAACAATCGTACTAATTCTTGAATAAATCTTCTTAGCGGCTATCATTATTTGATATAGATAGTAATAATTAGGCTCATCTGAACCCTTAATATCCTTCAGTGTTTCTAACTCAGACTCTTTTACTCCGGAATATGCATACATGGCGTATCTTGAAATTACTACTCCATAACCCATATCAAATAATACGACAAATGTATTTATCGCTAAAAATATATTCCATATTGCATACTCACTTTTTGTTAATGAGGATAGTAAAAATGGTAAGATAATAATTGAAGAAAAAAACCTTAAAAAGTAAGCTATATAACTTAAACCAATATCCTTTTTTCCAACGTTGAATATAGTAATCACCTACTCCAAAAGTACACTACTCTTTATTAATAAACTCTTTACCACCAAGACTTTCCCAATCGATTGACCTATAAAACTTTTTCTCTTGCAATAGTTTTAAAAATACGGACTTATCTCGATATTTAATAACTCTCGCTGGATTGCCCGCAGCAATTGCAAAATCAGGAATGTCCTTCGTAACTACACTCCCACCGCCAATGACTGCCCCTCTTCCTATGGTTACTCCTGGTAAGACTAATACCGAGTCACCTAGCCATACACCCTCGCCGATAGTGATATCTTGAACAATGTTTATATTATCAAATGGTATCGATTTTAAGTTCTCTGTGTCATAATTATGATTAGAAGTAAGTAATTTACATCTTGGTGCAATGATGGTTCCATCACCAATAATAATTTTTGACTGATTAGTGGCATACATCACAATATCAGAGCCTAGAGATACATAGTCCCCTAAAAAAATATTCTCTGGTCTCGATATATTTTTCATAGTTGTTTGTAAAAGAACATTCTTACCTACCGATCCATATTTATCAATATTTCTTTTTCTAATTTTCTTCTGTATATGTTTCTTTAGGGATCTTAATATTCTAAACATTATTTTCATCACCTTTCCCCAGATTCGCATTGTCGAGACTAAATACTTTCAATGATGGAATAACCAATGCAAGCCAGAACATAGGATTATTTATATTATTGTGACTTAATGAATAAGATAATGTTACCATGATTAAAGAATACAAGAACAATGAATCCCTATTATTGTAATGTAGCAACAGTTTCACCTGTTTCCTTCCGAACGCAAATAACAATACTATGCTTGTTATACCTAATTCTACTGCCAATCTTAAATAATCATTATGTGTAACGAGTTTTATGGTTCCCCAAGGCGCTCGAAAGGTATTATACAACTCCCCCATAATAGGGTGCTTCAGAAATTCATAGTAGGTGTACTGCCACAACATTACTCTTGAGGTATCCTCTGGTTTTACAAAGAACCTTAATAAACCATATTCATAATTAGCTGTAGATAATATGACTCCCATATAAAATAAAAATATTCCCCAAAAGGTATAGTAAGAAAACATTATTATTTTTTTTGACCGTATGTTAAATAATAGTATGGAACCAATGATAATCATTAAAGCCATTAAACCACTTTTAGAACCGGTTAAAATTATGGTATAAGTACTTAATACATAGAACAAAAAACTAACTAGACCAAATTTGTTTTCTGTAGAAAAAATAAAAAAAAGTAGTAATATAATAGACATCTGTGACAGGTAATTTGGATTTACAATATCTCCTGCTCTTTCTATACCCTGAATATTGGTTTCAAAGAAAGCAAAGACAAATAATAAAATAATATTAAATCTGGTCATCCATAATATATTTTTAAGCTCTTCTCGAGTATTTATTGTATTTAAAATATATAGACATAAAACAAATATAAAACCATAATTAAGAAGACCTTGAACATATCCTTTTGTGTACAACGCCGACGACATTCCGTTAGAGAACCCATTTAATAATATTAGAAAAGCAAAAAAGACTAAATACTTTTCATACTTAAGCTTATGATTTAACTTGTATTTAACAATAATGTCATATAAAAATACTAGTACAATAGCAACTTGTAAAATTAAATCCATCAACGGTAGTAATTCCTCAAATAATGGTTTCACTGAATACACGTTAATGGCTATGAAAGGCCAAAATTTAGCTGCTTTATTTTTCTTAAAAAAGAACAAAAATATTTGAATTAATAGTAAAACCACCAAAAGTACTGATTTGATTTAATTCACGCCCCATACTTTAAGTTTTTCTTTTAAATGTTTAGATAAAGGTATTCAACCTTCATTATCTCATTCTCTACACAAAACCCTCCATCTTTCACAAATGCACTAAATACACTTCTATCTTGATTGTCCACTTGTCTAAGAATGGTATCTGCCCATCCCGCTGGTGATAGTTGTAAGGAGATTCGTTTGCAATTATGTGAAACAACAACTTCCTCGGTAATTACATCTGAAATGGCACACTGTAAACCAGATGTCTGTGCTTCTAATACCGCATTAGGAAATCCTTCATATAGAGATGGAAATAAAAAATAGTCCATAGCGGAAAGTACATTTGAAATATCTGTTCTAGTACCAAGAAACATTATTTTATCCTGTAAATTCTTTTCTCTTACTAAGTCTATTATTTTCTCTTTTAGAGAACCTGTACCAATAAGTAATAAGATTGCCTTAGAGTTCTTTTTTACTAATTCATTAAAGATTTCAATCATGAATCCATGATTCTTTGCTGGGAGGAATGCACCGATATTTCCTACAACAAATTTATCTTCTATACCCAGTTCCTTCCTTACCTTTTCGCGTCCTGTACTGCTAAACTTAAATTTATTAATGTCAATTCCGTTATTTATCACTTGAAAATTTGCCTTTTTTCCAAAAAGCCAATCTCCTGCCAATTTGGAAACTGCAACCATTTTAATCTTATTCTTCTGTAAAATGAGAGAATGATAATGGTGTAATAAATTTGTTACTAAAGAATTGGCGGCTCCCGCACTTCTGCTATGCACAATTACCTTACAACCATGTTTAAGCGCCACTTTCACTGGTTCTATATAACTTAATGTATTAAGATGACAATGAACAATATCAAAAGATTCATTTTCGAATAGTTCATGTAAATCTCTCTTATTTTTAGATATTGAAATATTTCTATGAGTGATTTTATAAAACTTACTTCCCATTTTAGTAAATTCATCATAGAAACATGGATTTTCCAAATTAGTATCAATGAAATCAAAATGAAACTCTGATTTATCGATATTGTTCCATATTTTATACAGATAGGTTTCTATTCCCCCAGTATTAGTGCTTAGGCCATAATGTAAAATTCTAATCATCTGGTTTACCGTCCTTAATACTAATAACTTTGTAGTTAAGTAATAAAAATTACTTTATTATATTTATTAATTCACTTCTATAAAGTTCAAATGCAGAATTCCATTCAAACTTATTAATAACATCAGCATAAGCATTATCTACAATTCCATTTCTTAAGTTAGCGTCTTTAATTAAATTGATTATGGCATTCTCTAGTTGCTTTGCATCTTCAGGTTCAACTATTAGTCCATTAACACCATTAATAACAGTTCCCGGTATTGTACTTACATTCGTTGTAATAACCGGCAGCTTCATAGCCATTGCCTCAAGTATTGTTCTTGGCATTCCCTCTCGGATTGATGGTTGTATATAAATATCTGTTTCCTCTAGTAACTCAACTAATTTATCTTGCGGCAGTCTATCATATAGTTTTATATTAGTGTAACCTTCAGCTAAACCCATTAACATCTCTTTGTCTTTACCGCCGCCTATAAGCATTAATGAAATATCATATTTTTCACTAAGTGATTTGATTGCATTTATTGCTGTATGAAATCCTTTTCTATAAACAAAGGTTCCAATACCTGTTACTAAAATTGGATCATGTAGTTTATTATTCTTTTTTGTACTACTAAACTTATTAATATCAACCCTGTTTTCGATAATTACTGTATTGGCTTTTTCATAAAGATCCAAGATCATATCTTCCATCATTTTGTTTAAAGCTCTAACTTTTGTTGCATTTTTTATTGAAAACATAGTGACTTCGGCTAATAATCTATCTTTTATCTTCTTACTTTTAAATAATTCAAAGTAATAAGTATCATGAATTTCTTGAAAAAGAGGAATATTAAATACTTTTTTAATTATATTTGCTGTGAATCCTCCTAATATTGGACATTGGGATAACATTAAATTAATATTATATTTTTTTATGATTTTATATATATAAAAACTTGTAATTGCAAAAGAAGGAGCCTTTAATAACTTGGGTACAAGATGGAGATGGATATTGCCCTCATTGTAGTAATGAAACCTATTGTCTTGGGCTCTCCCCAATATGTGATATTCATCAAAACCTTTTGCTAATTCCATCCATATTTTTTTCGTAGAATGATCCCTACTTAAAGGCGGAAATTCATTGGCACTTATGTGCAGTAAATTTGCCATATTAAAAAATCCTTTCTATATACATATCACTTACCGATTCTGTTGAATACTTTTTTACTACACTTAAGTTCTCCAAAGATAATTTTTCTAGCATATTTTCATCTTCCAATATATTTGAGAGTTTTTCACGAAATTCCTCTACATTTTCTTTATCAACAACATAATTCTTTTGTAACTTTCCAAATAAATCTATTGTCCCACCAGCATCTGTGGCTATAATTGGTAATCCACAAGCCATAGCTTCTATTACAACTCTTGGAAATCCTTCAGTATAGGATGGATTAATAAATAAATCTGCTGCTGCATAGTAATTCGTAATCTCGCTATTGGGTTTTGAGCCTAAAAGATGTATTCTATCTCTTGCAGAAGAATCTTCAATTTTCCTTTTTAGTATTGGTAATTCAGGGCCTTCACCAATTATTACCAGGTGAGCGTTATGTTTTTTTAGCCTATCAGTTTCAAATATATAGGGTACATATTTATCTGATTTTCTAACAGGAGATAACCTATGTACCATTAAAATAACTTTTTCTGAATCACTAAAACCTAATACCTTTCGTGCATTTTCCTTTTCCTTAGCAGAAGGTACTGAGAATCGGCTAATGTCTATATCGTTATATAGTAACATCATCTTTTCACTATTTACTTTTACTATATTTGTATAATAATCTATCATTGATTCTGGGCCAGTTACAAAGAAGTTTACAAATTTCTTCACAAACCAAAACTTTGAATACGAAAGCAACATCCATTTTAACTTATTAAAAATTTTTTTATCACTATCAACTAAAAAAGTAGTTCCACTTTGCCAATAGAAGGTCTGAGCTCCGAACAATTTTGCGGCGATTATTGCTATAATTGTTGAGTTTATAGTAATTCTAACAAAAATTCTAGAATAGCCTTCTCTTATTAATCCTTTTAATGTATAAAAAAGTTCAAGTCCTCTTTTAAAATTATTCTTCTGCGTTTGACATATAACTTCGATGTTTTTATGCTTAAAAGCAGGAACATCATCACACTTTTCAACTATTAGTGCTATTTTCACACCTTTATCCGCCATCGCAATCAACAAGTTTAATATATGGTAAAAGTGTTGAACAGATTTATTAGAGTAATGATTAAGAACATATATCAATTTTTTATCCATTATTAACTCCCTTTTTGCTATTTACATATATATTTAGATAAAAATTCTCTAGCCACTTTGCATTTTCCTCAATATCATAATTTGAGCTTTTTACTTCAGTAAAGCTTCTACTTCTATTAATATTTTCATCAAATCCATTTAAAACTCTATTGGCCCATTCATTGGGAGTCGATTTTAAAGAACAATAATTCACTAAGTCGGTAATAAAAACTTCCTCTGTGATTGTATTTGATGCAAATATTTTTAATCCTGACGCCTGTGCCTCTATTAATGTAACAGGTAACCCTTCATATAGAGATGGAAATAAAAATACATCCATCGCCTGTAAGAGCTCAGAAATATCAGAACGTACTCCTGTAAAAATAACACTGTTACTTAATCCCATATCATTAACCTTATTCACTATCGACTTTTTTAGTTCTCCTTCTCCAATCAACAATAAAACAGCATTAGGGCTAATATCGTGAATTTCTTTAAAGATATCAATTAATAATTTGTGATTCTTCGGAGTAATAAATCTACCAATATGTCCAATTACAAATTTGTTTTCAAGTTGTAACTCTCTTCTTTTTGTTATCCTTAATCTTTCATTATAAGCAAATTTTTTTGTTTCAATTGCATTATTTAATACAACAAAATTTCCCCTTTTAGAAGCTCCTTTACCAAATAGCCAATTTCCTGCAACTTTAGAACAAGCAAAAAGGTAATCTGCAGTATGTCGAATTGGATATTGTAATATATTCTTTACAAGTGCAGAGGCTCCATTACCTGAGGATGTGCTATGACTATGTGCAATTGTAATTAGTCCGTATTTTTTTGCTATTTTAAGATAAATAGATGCTGTACTTCTTACATGGCCATGAATGATTTTATATTCTGTATGTTCTTTAAAGAAATTTTGCCATGCCATTTTAAATTGGAAATGGTTCTTCCCTGTATAACGAGGAATATTATAAATATTTCCCCCTAAAGCTCTAATCTCCTTATCATAATCACATTCTTCTTGAGAATGAACAATAAAATCAAATTGTATCTTTGAACGATCAATATTTCGATAAAAGTTCATAATCATAGTTTCTGCACCACCTTTATTCATTAGTGCAAAAACCTGTAGTATCCTAATTGGTTCTGCCATTACAAATTCTCCTTATACCATTGTATTGCAGCCACAATTCCTCGCTCAAAACTCCAATCAGGATTATACTCTAGCAATTCTTTCGCTTTACTAATATCAGCATTACTATGCTTAATATCCCCTTTACGATCAGGACCAAAAATAGGCTGAATATCTTTTCCTAATGAATTTAATAAATGCTTATAAATATCAATTAGAAACTCTCTTCCACCATAGGCAATATTATAAGCCTGCCCTGCCGCTTCATGAGATGCATTACAAGCTTTTAAGTTAGCTTCAATTACATTCTCTATATAAGTAAAGTCACGACTCTGCTTACCATCACCATTAATCGTTGGGGGTTCGTCATTTAGTAATTGTTTAATAAATTTCGGAATAACCGCCGCATAGGCACCATTAGGGTCCTGCCTTCTACCAAATACATTAAAGTAACGCATACCATACGTATCAAGGCCATACAATTTTGTATAGAGTTTTCCATATTCCTCATCTACCTTTTTAGTTAGAGCATAAGGTGACAACAAATTCCCCTCTCTACCTTCTTTCTTTGGAAGAGTGGGCTCGTCTCCATAAACTGATGAACTTGAAGCATAGACAAATTTCTTCACACCGTTCCTTCTGGCAGCCTCCATCATATTAAGAGTACCTTTTATATTAATCTCTTCATATAGCAAAGGCATCTCCATACTTCTTGGAACACTTCCCCATGCTGCTTGATTCAGAACAAAATCGATACCTTCACATGCCTTCATACATGTTTCAAGGTCACGAATGTCACCCTCGCTAAATTCGTAGTTAGGATTGTCTAAAAACTCTCCTACATTTTCTTTTTTACCAGTTGAAAAATTATCAAGGCCTCTTACTCTATATCCTAACTTAAGTAAAGCTTCTACTAAATTGGAACCAATAAAACCAGCTGATCCAGTAACTAGGAATTTACTTCCCTCTGGAAACTTAATATTTTCATATCCCATTTTTAAAACCTCCAATATAAAATTCCAGCATTTTCTGCTTCTTTTCGATCAAATAAACCTTTGATGTCCATTAACACACATTCTTTTCTATCAACCTCTATATCAAACTCAGATGTCGCTGCAACTTCATTTATGGCTTCTAAATAAGATTGTTCCTCCGGTTTAAACATTCTTTGTACATCCTCTAAATGAATAGCCTTAAACTCTTCATGTGGAACTGCAAAGATAACTGCATCTATACCTTTTATCTCTTCTGCATTACTAAGTGTTATTTTATATTCATTCCATAAATCTTCTTTGTCAGCAGCTGGATCCACAACCTTGACTTCTATTCCGTACTCTTCTAATTCTTTAATCACATCAATGACCTTTGTATTTCGTACATCAGGGCAGTTTTCTTTAAATGTAACACCAAAGATAGCTACTTTTGAGCCATTTATTTGTTTGTTTGCCTTAATCATTTTCTTTACTGTACTTTCAGCTACATACTTACCCATATCATCATTTATTTTTCTACCTGAAAGAATTATTTGAGAATGATAACCCATTTGTTCTGCTTTGTATGTAAGATAGTATGGGTCAACGCCTATACAGTGGCCACCTACGAGTCCTGGAGAAAATTTAAGGAAATTCCATTTTGTTCCTGCTGCTTCAAGTACAGCTTTTGTATCGATTCCCATTTTATTGAAAATAATAGATAGTTCATTCATAAAAGCTATATTTATATCGCGTTGAGAATTCTCAATAACTTTTGCAGCCTCAGCTACTTTTATACTTTCAGCTTTATATACTCCAACCTCCACTACCAGCTCATATACCTTTGCTATCACATCTAGTGTCTCTTGATCCATACCTGAAACTACTTTTGTAATCGTTTCTAATCTATGTTCTTTATCTCCAGGGTTAATTCTTTCTGGTGAATATCCAACTTTAAAATCGACTCCATACTTTAGTCCCGATTCTTTTTCCAAAATTGGAACACAGATTTCTTCAGTAACACCTGGATAAACGGTTGATTCAAATACCACAATAGAGCCTTTTGTTAAGTTTCTTCCTAGAGTCCTACTTGCAGATTCTACTGGTGTTAAGTCAGGTGTACGATCTTCTCTTACAGGCGTAGGCACCGCTACAATATGAAATTTCGCCTCTCTTAGGCTGATTTCGTTGGAAGTGAAATTAACAGTTGTGTTCTTGATTACTTCATTTCCCACTTCTTTTGTAGGATCTATACCATTTTTATAAAGTTCAACTTTTTGTTTATTTACGTCAAATCCAATCACATCAGTTTTTTTAGCAAAAGCAACAGCAATAGGCATACCCACATAACCAAGTCCAACTAAAGAAATTTTCTCTTCTCTGTTAACAATCTTCTCATATAAGTTCATATCGAGTTCTCCTTCTTTACAATCCCATTACCTGCATTATCGATTGATTAACAATCTTCACATCATATTTTTCTCTTGCAATCTTTGCACTTTCTTTTCCCATGCTATTACAAATTTCTCCGTTAGAAATTAAATATTCCATCTTATTTGTTAATCCTGTGATATCTTTTACTTTTACCAAATATCCATTTAACCCATCAATTACAGTCTCTCTACAACCAGGAGCATCACTCGTAATGATAGATCTCCCCATTGCCATGGCTTCTAGTACAGTTTTAGGTGTACCTTCATGATAAGATGGTAACAAATATGTGCTACATTGAGCGATAAATGGTCTCACATCGTCTTGTTCTCCAAAATATTCAATAATTCCGTTTTCTATATAAGGGTTCAATTCTTCTGATTTTAAGGCAGATGGGTTGCTATCAAAAGGCCCTACTAATAAACAACGAACCTTTGGATATTTCGCTTTAACTCCCTTACAAGCTTCTAAATATTCCATTATCCCTTTATCTTTGATAAGTCTTCCGATAAAAAGAAATGCTGGTTCCTGTGGTAATGGAGTTGGTTTAAATTTCTTAAGATTAACTCCTGAACCATTAATAATAACGGTTTTTTCATCTTTTATTAAACCGTTTGAAATAAACTCATTTTTATCATCATGATTCTGAAAAAATACTTTTTTACTAGATTTACAAGCAACCCAGTATTCGATTTTCATTACCGTTTTTACTATTTTGTTTTTAAAACCTTTTCCTCTGAATACTGAACCAAGCCCTGCTACTAAAGGATAGACCTCAGAAATACCATTTATCTTTGCAGCTATACTTCCATAAATAACTGTTTTGGCTTGGTATGCAAAAACTTTGTCAGGCCTTTCCTTCTTCATAAACTTATTAAGAGACCTTAAAGTTCTAAAATCTTTTAGTGGATTCATCCCATTTCTTTCAACACATAGCTGCCTATAATCTATATTGTATTCCTCAAACTTTCTCTTCCAAACCGCTTCAGGCTCAGAACCTAAAGCAATAACGGTATGACCTTTTTTAATAAAGTCTTTCATCATATCCATACGAAACCAAAACATTGATGACGTATGGCTTGAAAGTACTGCTATTTTCATATCCTTGCTCCTACTTAGATTTACTACCTTCTTTTTTCTTTAAGTACTCTTGCACTTCTATTATTATTCCTTTTTCGAAAGACATGGGTTCATAATTGAAATCATACGTCGCATTATCGTGAGAATAATTTCTATTTTCCGCCATTCTCTGAACTTTCTCTATATAATTGATTTTTCCTAGCGTTAGAATTTTAAGTACCCTCGCCATAAGTACCCCTAGACTTAATGGTACACTGATGAAGAATGTTTTTTTGTTGAGTTCTTTGCTTATTAACTTAAATACATCAATCAGTTTGATTGGCATTTCCCCTGTAAGATCATAAGCATTCCCAACTGTTTTTTCCGGAGACATTAATACAGTAAAAAACGCCTTCCCTAAATCTCTAGCATTTACCGGCTGGATTAAACTATTTCCCCTACTTATAACAGGCATAATCCTAAGCTTATCCACCATTTTTATAAACTTGCTCATATTACTATCACATAGATCGCCATATATCATAGAAGGCCTCAGTATTGTAATACTTGTTGGGCACTTAGTATCATTTTTAAATTGTGAGATCCTTTCTTCTATCAACTTATATCCTTTGGAGGCATATTTAAATTGCGAATAAATTCCTGTGGTATGTACTAAAATTACTCTTTTTACTTTTTTCTCTATAGCAGTTTGCACTATATTAGGTGAGTGATGAATATTATAGATGTGAATTACCACCTCAACACCATCCATTACTCTATCAATAAAATCCTGATCGTTTAAATCTCCAAAAACCTTTTCTATTTTTAGCCCACTGTTATCTAATAGGAAAGTGTTAGAAGTTTCTCTGACAGTACAGCGAATAGGGCCTTCATATTTATTTTTAATAAGTTCTTGTAAAAAGTATCTCCCTGAATGGCCAGTAATACCTGTGACTAATAACATTACAACACTCCCATCTCCTCCAAAAACCTGCCTTAAGAACCCATTTCATTACTATTCGAAACTTCCTTTTTTACTCCAGTTCCACCTTCAATAACCCCATCTTGTTTCATAATGCTAACTATAGTGCTAAAGAAGCACTTCAGATCAAAAGTGAAGCCCAACTTTTCTACGTACTCCCCATCAAGCTTCGCTTTAACCTCTATTGGCAACTCATCCCTACCATTAATCTGCGCCCATCCCGTAAGCCCAGGATAAATATCATTCGCCCCATATTTATCTCTTTCATTGATTAAATCATACTGATTCCAAAGAGCCGGCCTAGGACCAATAATACTCATTTCACCTTTAAGAATATTGATAATCTGAGGAAGTTCATCCAAGCTAGTTTTTCGCATAAACTTACCCACTCTAGTAATATAGCTTTCTGGATCATTCAAAAGGTGTGTCGGCGTATCTTTAGGTGTATCGATTTTCATCGTTCTAAATTTCAAAATAAAAAATTCTGACTTATCTTTTCCAATCCTACGTTGCTTGAATAACACCGGACCCTTCGAATCAAGCTTAATACATACAATTAATACTAAGAAGACAGGTGAAAGCACTACAAAACCTATAAAGGCAAGAATAATGTCTATTATTTTTTTTATATATGCTCTATAAATCACTCTTTTATCCACCTCAACCAGAAAAGGTTAAATAATTACTTAACCTTTTCTGTCTCTAATATTTCATTCATAAAAGTGAGTATCTCTTCTCGTAATGAAGGCTCTTGTAACGCAAACTCAATAGTAGTCTTCACAAACCCAATCTTCTCACCAACATCATACCGCTTACCCTCAAAATCATAAGCAAATACCCGCTGTATCTGGTTCAGTTTCTGAATTGCATCCGTCAACTGAATCTCTCCACCAGCCCCAGTCTCCTGCTGCTCCAAAAACATAAAAATCTCTGGCGTAAGAATATACCGTCCCATTATCGCCAGATTAGAAGGAGCTGTTCCTTGCTTAGGCTTTTCAACAAAATTATTCACTTGATACCTTCTACCATCCTGAACCGAAGGATCAACAATCCCATACCGATGCGTCTCCTCGCTCGGTACAGTCTGAACGCCAATTACAGACGAAAGCGTTTCTTCATATTGATTTATCAGTTGTTTCAAGCAAGGAGTATCACTTTGAACAATATCATCACCTAAAAGAACCGCAAACGGCTCATCCCCAATAAAATTCCGCGCACACCATACTGCATGCCCTAAACCTTTTGGTTCCTTTTGCCGAATATAGTGAATATCAGCTAGATTAGTAGAATAACGGACCTTATCGAGTATATCTGTTTTTCCTTTTTCTAATAAATTTTGCTCAAGTTCATGAGCGTAATCAAAATGATCTTCGATTGCTCGTTTTCCTTTTCCTGTGACAATAATAATATCTTCAATCCCAGAAGCCACTGCTTCTTCGACAATATATTGAATCGTCGGTTTATCAACAATCGGTAGCATCTCTTTCGGCATTGCCTTTGTAGCCGGAAGGAATCTTGTCCCAAGTCCTGCTGCTGGTATAATCGCTTTCCGTACTCGTTTCATGCATATTCCACCTTTTTATTTTAATATCAAACCGAAAGGTTTGAATCGTTTAATCTGTCTCGTTTCAACAAGGATCCGATAGGAATGGTTATTGCCCTAATCAAACTGCAGGTGTATCTATTAATCCGTTTCTTTAGTTCGCCCTGTATAGAACAGTTGCACCATCGAACCTATTATTCGCCACTGCAATCAACGTTTCATGCATTTCCGCTTCAGACATATCTAATAAACTATTTATTAAAACGCGTAATTTTTCAGTACTAATAATCTTCGCCTTTCCAATATGTATCTTTGGATACACCTGCTCCGGATGCACCTCATTCTCATTTAGTAGCTCTTCATACATCTTCTCCCCAGGCCGCAGCCCAGAGAACTGAATCCCAATTTCTTCTATCGTATATCCAGACAATTTAATCAGGTTTTTCGCTAAATCCACAATCTTAACCGGTTCCCCCATATCGAGCACAAACACCTCGCCACCGCGTGCTAACACCCCTGCCTGAATCACAAGCCGTGAGGCTTCCGGAATCGTCATAAAATACCTCGTCATATCGGGATGGGTAACCGTCACTGGGCCACCAGCCTGAATTTGTTTTTTAAACAACGGAATCACACTACCACGGCTACCCAATACATTTCCAAATCTAACGGCAACAAATTTCGTTTTACTATTTTGTGCTAGACTCTGAATAATCATTTCCGCAAACCGTTTCGTCGCCCCCATCACATTCGTAGGATTCACTGCTTTATCCGAAGAAATCATCACAAATGTACTCACACCGAAGGTGTCTGCCGCTTCTGCCACATTCTTCGTCCCAAAAATATTATTCTTAACCGCTTCCCGCGGATTATATTCCATCAACGGAACATGCTTATGTGCCGCTGCATGATACACAACAAAGGGCCTATGTTCTTCCATCACATCAAACATTCTTGCCCGGTCTTGAATATCACCAATCACCGGGACAATTTCGATTTGATTTTGGTATTTGTTACGTAGTTCCATATCAATCAAGTAAATACTGTTCTCACCATGTCCAACTAAAACTAGTTTTGCTGGCGTAAACTTACAAATCTGCCGGCAAATTTCCGAACCAATCGAACCACCAGCACCAGTAACCAATACCGTTCTTCCAGTAATATTTTCAGATATCCGACTAATATCTAACTCTACCGGTTCTCTTCCAAGTAAATGCTCAACCTGAACCTCACGGAATTGATTAACAGAAACTTTCCCTGTCATTAAATCTTCCAGCATCGGCAAAATTTGCGTTTTTACTTTTGTCTTTGCACATTCATCAAATATCCTCGATAACTCTTCTTGCTCTAAGGAAGGAATCGCGATGACGATATTATCAATCTTAAGCTCTTTTACCGCGCTCATAATTTGCTTCGTATCGCCAAACACTTGGATATTCAAGAATTGAAGCTTAAATTTTCGCGGATCATCATCAATAAAAGCAACCGGCATTAACTCTGCATCAGCATTTTGCTGTAATTGCCGGACAACCATTACCCCCGCAGCACCCGCTCCAATAATAAGCGTTCTCTTTTTCGAAGAATCAGTTTTAAAATACGTATCCCTAATCATTCTCCAAACAAAACGCGAACCACCAACCGATAACACATAAAGATTCCATGTAGTTAGTAACGCTCTAAAATAAATCTCAAAATCGATGATGTACTGGACAAGCGCCATCGTTAGAACGGAGAATGTTACCGCCTTCACAATCGCAAGTAATTCGTTTACGCTCGCATATTCCCATGCCTTATGATAAAGACGGTAGTAGCTAGCAAAAACAAAATGACTAACCACAAGTGTGAAACCGCTAATCATCATGTCTGTATTCGTATGAATGATAATTGATGGATGCAATGGATAATAACTTAAATATAGAGCGGTTAAAACGAGTATCGAATCTAATAAGCACAAAATAACAAGTCTAGTTTTGTATGCCACTTACCATTCCCCCTTTATCTCTTTATTTCGTCTATCTAAAAACCTACCGGACAAAAAAATAAATACCTAATGGAAACACATGTGACTTTACACCTGTTTTTTCATTAGATATTTATTATATGTATATTTTTAATTGGGCATCTAACCCCCCCTCACAATATGCCTTTGACGACTCGCGTCTAAGGGTCCTTTCATGGACCCCACAGCATAATCGAGTGCCCCCATGGATAACGGACAGGGAAGCGTCGCCGATCAGTGATGAAGTCTGATAAAAAAATATAGGATTCCTCATATATCCCCATTTGTATACTAGGATAATGATAGACGATTAATGATCCCGTAAGGGAGTGGTTGTACGGATATGTAAGTGGAACATATTAATCAGCCCACAAAAACCTACGCTTTTCTTATCTAAAAAATCTTAAAAAACTTCTTCTTCCTAATCCGATCCGGCACTTCCTTATATACACGACTACCCTCAATCATCAGCGCCGCATTTTCTTCAAACAAATACACCATTTCATTCCCGTACTTCTCTTGAATCATGCCGAAGGCATCCCTCATCATAAACGTACGATTCGTGGTATTATGAGCATCAGACGCAATAAAATGAGTAAGATTCGCTTCTATTAATTGTAGCGTAAAGCCCTTAATCTTCTTCCCAAAGCCGCCACAAACGCTTGCCGCGGTCACTTGTGTTAATGCTCCCTTATTAACAAGCTGATAAAGAAGCTCTGGCTGTTCCATTATTTGCTGATTGCGTTCTGGATGAACAATCACCGGAATAAGCCCCTTCATCTGCAAATCATAAAACAACTTCTCTGTGTATCGCGGCACATGGCTTGAAGAAAATTCCACTAATACATATTGCGTTTCATTAACCGAAAGGATTTCACCTGCTTCATAGCCTTCTACCATTTCCCCATGGATTCGCACTTCCTGACCAGGCAAAATCTTCAAATCTATTTTTTCCTTTACTAATGCTTGGTTCAACTCATCAACACGATTGATAATCGTTTGTTTCGGGTTTTCGTACTGGTTATTCAAATGATGTGGTGTGGCAACAATCGTATCGATTCCTTGCTCAACAGCTTTTCGCGCCATCTTGATGCCTTCTGACAAATCCCTTGCCCCGTCATCAACCCCAGGTAATATATGACAATGCAAATCAATCATCGGTACCACAACTTTCCAATAAAATGTTATTTTTACGTGGCTTTTTTAATAGTGACACTGTCGAACTAATGGACAAAAGGTGTTTTTTGTCGAAATTCGTCATTTGGCTCCATAATAATAATAGTAGTCATTTTTCTGTGCTTCTTTATGGTTCAAAACCACACCAAGCAGTTTGCTATGAGCATTCTCAAGCAATTCCTTCGCCTTTTTCGCTTGTTCGATTTCTGTCCTCTCACTGAATACAACAAGTATTGAGCCATCACACTGATTGGCCAAAATTTGTGGATCAGCTACCGCTAGCAATGGCGGAGTATCAAACAAAATGTAATCAAACTGTTCCTTCGCCTCTTCAATAAATTGTTCCATAGATTTGGAGATTAATAATTCTGCTGGATTTGGCGGGATAGGTCCACTCGTTAAAACATATAAATCCTGTATTTCTGTCTCACGAACTACGCTCTCAAGCGGTCTTTGCTTGGTTAACACTGTCGTAAAGCCAAATAAGTTATTCACACCAAAGGTATAGTGCACGGTTGGCTTCCGAAGATCAGCATCGACAAGTAGAACTTTCTTCCCAAGTTGTGCAAATGTAACCGCAAGATTAGCTACTGTCGTTGATTTCCCTTCTGCCGGTCCTGAAGAAGTAACCATAATCACCCTTTGTTCTTGGTCAACAGATGAATACTGGATATTCGTCCGAATCGTCCGGTATTGCTCAGAAATCGGCGATTTCGGATCAATCGCTGTCACAAGCTTTCTCCCTGAATTAGTACTTGTTTGTTTGATATTCCTCTTACGAGCCAAGTGTCTCACCTCTTCTTGTTGAACTTTTTGGTCTTCGACGCGTTTTCAATTCTTCCATCTTTTGGTCGTCAATCGTGGCAATAATACCTAAGATGGGTAAACCTAATATCTTTTCCACATCTTGTTCATTTTTGACCGTGTTATCAAAGTATTCAAGTAAAAAGGCAATTCCTACCCCTGCCATTAAACCAACAACAATCGCAATTGCTACATTTAATAATGGTCTAGGTTTAATAGGTGATGGATTTTCAGAAACATCTGCCTTTGCTAAAATGCTGACATTATCGACATTCATAATGCTGGAAATCTCTTTTTGGAAAATTTCTGCTGTTTTATTAGCGATTTGTGCCGCTACTTTCGAATTCGGATCTTGGACGGATACATTGACCACCTGAGAATCCTTTTCGCTGGCGACGGTGATTTTTTCGTTCAATTTCGCAGTCGTCATGTTCATATCAAGTTCCTCTATCACTTTATCTAGAATGGCTGGGCTCTTGATGATGACATTATATGTATTGATTAATTGTAGGTTTGTTTGAACTTCATTATAATTGTATTGTCCTTGATCATTTTTCGCTTGGTTTACAAGAATTTGTGTTGAAGCTTGGTAAATCGGGGTCAAGAAAAAGTAACTTACAATACCACTCACTATGGCAGCAATTAACGTGATCGACACGATTAATAGCAAACGTTTCTTTAAGGTCTCAAACAGCTCTTTTAAACTAATAGTCTCTTCCATTTCGTCCTCCTAATAACACTAAATACAAAATATATAGGTTATTATATCATAATTTGTCGTAATTTCTCTTAATCTTTCATATAAATTCCACTTAATCCATTAAACACTCATTTGCATAAAATTTGGACAGAGAATGGAATTTGTATTCATTTCAACACAATTTCACCACAACAATTGAGGATCATTTTCATCCAGTCTATCTACTTTATTGAAAAGAAAGCAGCACTGCCCCCTCTCAAATAAAAGTGGTATTAAGATAGTGGTATTTTGTAGATATTTGTCGACATCAACCGATATTGGATTATTTTTCTATTCCCTTCTGCTATAATATGTATGCACATTTTTATTGGGGGTCATTTTAGATATGAAGAAACTTTTAACGTTGTTATTAGGTGTTGCATTCATTATTGTTCTCTATTTAGGTCAATCCCATTGGAACCAGCAATTGGGAGCATCAGCAAAGAATAAGCCCCATACAACTAGTAGCCAAACGTCAACAGCAACGCTAGATAAACAGAACGATGATGAAAGAGGAAATGAAAAGCAATTGCTTGACTATACAAGCCATTGGCCTGCCGCTTCCGTTGATCGCTTTAAACAAACACTGAAAGAGAAAAAACCCTTTACGATTCTTTTTGTCGGATCTCCTGCCATTGGTTCTGAGTCCGATGGGACCTTTCCGCTTGTAAAAGAGAAACTTATTGAAACATTCGGGGAGAAAAACATTCAAGTAGCACTCAAAACCTATAATTCTACTTCTACTCAATTCATTAAGGGGAATAAACAAGAGGAAATTGCTGCAGAACATGCCGATTTGATAGTATTGGAGCCTTTTATTTTGCTGAATAACGGGTTAGTATTAATTAATGATACATTACAACATACAACCAAAATCATCGATGACATTAAGGCCAGCAATCCCAAGACTGCATTTATCCTGCAGCCATCCTATCCGCTTTATCAAGCGAAAATCTATCCAAAACAGGTACTAGAGTTTAAAAACTATGCTAAGAAAAACCAAATCTCATACCTAGACCATTGGACGGCATGGCCTGATTCAAACAAAGATTCGCTGAAAGACTATCTTCTCCCAGACCAAAGCGCCCCTAACGAAAAAGGCGCTCAGTTGTGGAGTGAGTACATACTACAATTCCTAATTAGTAAAAGCACATCATCAAAATGATGTGCTTTTACTCAGTTTGTCGAGAAACCCAAATTAATAACATTTGTATATGATTATTCTTCCCCCAATTTTACCATTTCTTTAAATAAATATTACCTACATCCCAAAAGCCCTCCATCTACTCTCTTTTTCTATAGATGGGAGGCTATTTTTTTCACGGGAAGCCTTACTCGAGGGTACTTCTATTAGCAACTGGGAAGCTCAATTTTTACGTAAGGACGGTTCCTTTATTGATGTAAATGTCTCGGTTTCTCCATTATGGGATTTCGATGGTGAGATTAATGGTTTTTTCGGCGATTACAGGGGACATATCTGAAAAATAGCAATATGAGCAGAAGTTAATTGAACTCGCCTTTTATGACTCGTTAACTGGTGCCGCCAATTGAAATTCAAAGTGTTTTTGGCGAGGATGGACCAGAGAATCAAGCGATTATCAAGTCGATTGTCGCTTTAGAAAAAGAACTAGGGATACTGATCATTGCCGTCGGTGTTGAAACCCAAGAGCAAATTTCCTATTTAATGGCGGCCGACCTAAAATATGCCCAAGGCTACTTTTTCAGCAAACCATTGCGGGCGGGGGAAATAGAGCAGCTTGGATTTTTGCGGATAGATTCGGAGGGGCTGGAAGTTTTTTGAGTTTAGAAGAGTGTGCGCAAAGAATATGAATTTTAACAGCCTTTTTTTGCAAAAAAATATCCGGCAAAATGCCGGATGTGCAATAAAAAATATTTATACGGGGGGCATGAGAAGAAGATGCAATAACTCCTTTTCATGCTCTCATTATAATTGCCAAACATGAAAAAACTATTAACAAACGATTAAAAAAATCTTATCTATTCAGAGGGTACTTGGAAGAGCACCCCTGCTCCTAGATTAAACAAAAGTGGTATAAACGATCACAAGTATAAATGCCCCAAAAATAATTCTTGAGAGAGTCAGCGTGAATTTCTCAAGGGTTTCCGCATAATCATGCCAAGTCTCCCAAAACGGTCTCTCTCTATCAAATACGTATTTTAAAAACGCAAACGGCCAGGTAATGGCATAATGTAACAGCGCCAGGACGACTGTCCCTTCCAGCATCGTAAGAATCCCTTTTATTGTTGCCCTCTAGAACCTCCCACGACTAAAGTCACGAGTGTGCGGGCGCCACTTCCTTTTGGGCAAACTACCTGATTAAGATTATTCCCCCGACTTCTCCTGCATCACCTTGATTAGAGTATCTAGCTTCTCATTTCTTTGCTGATCCAATTTCGTTTTTTCATTCATGAACCTGATCGTCCGGACGATAAAGTAAATACTGAACCCCAATATTAACAAATACATTAATATAGGAATAATAGCAAACATTCCAAATACACTACCCATTCCATTCATTCCATCCATTCCATCCATATAAATCCCTCCATGTTTGTAAACTAATACCAATAGTATACAAGACTGCCCTAGGATTATCCAAGTTATTCTTTGCCCAGGAACCGGTATTCCAATCAAGGGACAATTTTCGTTGATGTTGAAGGGGGCTACGTAGGTTTTCTATCGAAAAAAGTGAGCTAACGCCGATGTAGAAGCGGTCTACTTAGGTGTTCTCCCTAAAAAAGAGAGTAAAAGCCGATGTAGAAGGGCTCTACTTAGGTTTTCCACCGAAAAAAGAGAGTAAACGCCGATGTAGAAGGGCTCTACTTAGGTTTTCCACCGAAAAAAGTGAGCAAATGCCGATGTAGAAGCGGTCTACGTAGGTGTTCGGCTAAAAAAGACGAGCAAAAGTCGATGTAGAGAGGGTCTCGTAGGTGTTCTTCCGAAAAAAGAGAGTAAAAGCCGATGTAGATGGGCTCTATGTAGGTGTTCTACTTGAAAAAGCGATCAAAAGTCGATGTAGAAAGGGTCTACGTAGGCGTTCTACTTGAAAAAGCGATCAAATAAATAATAAAAGTCATCGGTGTTGTTAAAATAATAATTGTCCTAAGTTTCCTCCGTTCTTTTTCATCCTTTGATGAAATAAAAATGTATCTTCTAACTCCAAGAGCTAATATCACAATCCCAAAGGCAGTTGATAATAATACAAGAAAAAAATTAGAATTTGGAAAAGCTTTTGCTGTGACTGGGATTTCCACCAACGTTTTTAATGAGAAGTAAAAGATAATAAATAAAAGCAAATTGTAGATAAAAATGACTATCCAATTATTAATACGACTCATCCACAGTTCTCCTTTGCTTCCTGAATTTCTATCCTATATGTAATTGACCTCACTATTAGGAATGCTCCAATAAAAAATAATATTGCACCACATAATCCAATGTGGTTAATTAGCGGACCCGTCATAAATCCAATACCTATAAATGGTGTATGTTTCCAAGTTAAAATTTTGTATAACAATGTATACCCCTCCATTCTCTACTTCTGTATATTGTATTATTAATTATTCTATAATATTGGAAAATTTTCCTTCTTAAAATAAACTGGACAGTTAGCGCAATCAGAAAAAGGCTGCCGTAACGGCCTGGCCTTTTTGAATTCAAGAACCCATATAGTGGAAGTACATTTTTTCACAATCTTTATATTTATATTGGCATAAATATTCAATAATCTTGTTTTTCGAACACCTAGTCCATATTTTTTGTATCAAATTGTTAGTAAAAATGTATTTGATTTGTAGAGGTACACCAGCCATTGCACCATAACAAATTAATATACATTTTCCTATGCATATTTCAGTAGAAATTACATAGAAATCGCTATATATACCAATAAAAAATGACTATCAAATTTGTATATTTTTGATAGTCATTTTCTTTAATTTTTAATGCTTGCTATAGTTAACGGAACCCGTTAGAATTATAAAACTCTCTTATCAACCGGCGTTGGTCTCTTTTCCACACTACGGGCTTTATGAAACTCTCTTATCGACCGGCGTTTGTCTCTTTTCCCCATGACGCGAAGACAGTGGTGAAGTTCGATGAAATTTTCATCTATGAAGTAACTGCTTACGTAGTTCTCCTAAGTAGACTTACGCGTACAGATTAATGGATATTCATTCTTGTTAGTCAAAAAAGGCCGCCGAAGTTCACTCCGACAGCCTTATGTATCGTATATATAATTAGCACATCACTAGACTTTTCAAATCCATTTTTAATTCTTCCATTAATTTTTCCAATGTTAGTTCATTTTCATTCATGCCCTTATCATATGCCTTTTTCACGATTTCCGAAAAATCTATGACATTCGAACTATTTTCTTTTCCATCCTGCTCCAATTCCCAATATCCTCCTTCCGATTGTATTAGTTACATATTTTACTAGAACCGCATTCGATTGTAAATACATTTCCAGTTGGATATTGTGGATAAGCTGTGAATTGTATCAGAATTGGCGGGGTTTGCGAAAACAGCCTTTCAAAAAAAGCTGGTTTATATAGTGGAACAAAGTGTTACATCATTTGAAACGACGGTGTTTCTGCCATTATTCTTTGCTTGGTACAATGCTTTGTCAGCTAACTTTAATACTTCATTGGGTTCTATGTCTTTCTTCGGAACTATAGATGCTACGCCAAGGCTAAGGGTTACATATGTGTTTACTTCAGATTTTCGATGTGGTATTTTTAAAGATTCTATTTCAGCTCTGATACAATCTGCGATATAATAGGATTCTTTTGCGTCTATGCCAGGCAAAATAATGCTGAATTCTTCTCCGCCATATCTTGCTAAGACCGTTTTACTATCATCCAATAGTTCTTTTGCTTTTTTTGAAATGAGAATAAGGCATTCGTCACCCTTTATATGTCCGTAATAATCATTATAGGATTTAAAACTATCCATATCGAAAATAATAATCGAAATCGGCTTTTCACTCTGCATCATGGAAACCCAATATTGTTGAAGCATCCTATCAAAATAACGGCGATTATAGAGGGAGGTAAGGCTATCGACATTTGATAAATACTCCAGTTTTTTTTCATTCTCCTTACTTTTTGTAATGTCTGTTCGAATATTAATGAACTGAAATGGCTGTCCGCTCTTATCTAAAAATGGAACAATCGTTGTATCCACCCAAAAAAAGCCTCCACTTTTTGTTTTATTTCGAATCTCGCCTCTCCATACCTTACCGTCCAAGACAGTATTCCAAAGGTCTTCAAAAAATTCTCTTGAATGATAATGACTATTGAACACTCGCATCGGTTTTCCCATTATTTCTTCTAATGAGTATCCTGAAAGTTGACAAGCTTTTTCATTCGTATAGATAAGCATGCCGTGTTTATCGGTAATTTGCACAAGTGAGGATTCATCCAGTGCAAATCTTATGTCCTGAAAGTTTTTGATGGTTTCAAGTAATTTCTCCTCATCTTCTTTTCTTTTTGTTACATCCCTGTATACTAGCACCACGTGATCCGTTTCACCGTGTTCATTACTGAATGGACTTGCATTAATTTCTATATTAATCCAGTATCCGTTTTTATGTTTCATACGAAATTCTGTTTCAATCTCTTCCCCTTTAGTAAAAACGGATTGAATTAACGCTACGACCTTCTCCTCATCTTCCGAATGAATTAACTGATAAAAATTAGTTGTTGTCGATACTGCACCTATATTCCTTGCATGTGAGGGTGAACAGGATTGTATTACTCCCTTCTGATCAATAACAGCCAACATTTCCGTCATATTTTTGGCAGCTATTCGTTGTTTTTCTTCCTCCTGTCGAATATGAAGAATCAATTGTTTAGACTTTATTAGATGATGTACGAGAAGACTAATACAAACACTTCCTATAATGGTTTGTACAGCAAAAATAAAAAGGTGATTTGGTGACAGTTCATTTTTTACAACAAAAAACAAAAAAAGGGAAGCAGTAATGTGAAAGAGATTGGCAATCCCTTTATAAAAAGTCATATTATTTTTCAATTTATTCACCCGCTCTTTACAGTAAATGAGAAACAATAATGTGAAACTCCCATCAGTGGGGGTTTTCCTTCATCCAGCCCTAATGGGTAGTCCGTTCTAATGTGGGTCAGCGATTAGAGACAGTACAAGCTCAATCTAATTGGTTACAATTTCCGATTAATTTTATAGAAAAATAAGATATGAAGCAACTAAATAGTTTATGAAAATTCCGCAAATATAATTTGGGTCTCTAGTTCTATTAAATTATGGTCACCAATATCCTCGTTTGGAGACACTTTTTCCCCTCAGATAAACTATCCTCTTTTCGTAATCACTCAATTTCCCCCAGCATCTTTCGACCTCTTTACCCATTTTCTATAAAATGCACAGCTAAACATTGTAAACTTTTTCAATTATTTACCGATAATAATAGTAAAATATGGTTAAATTTATATAAAAATGAAATATATGAGGTGATTTTACTAGATGAAGAAAACTATCGTTCGTACTTTATCGACAACCGCACTATTTTCGACCCTGTTTGCAGGTTCTGCCCTCGCCGATACATATAAAGTCCAAAAAGGTGACAGCCTATCGAAGATTGCCTCGAAATATAAGACTAGTGTCAATGAAATCAAGACGCAAAATGGGTTGAAATCCGATTTAATTTATGAAAACCAGATTCTGCAAATTAACTCTGGACCAGCGTCTGCAACCGTACAAGCTGTCCAACAAACCACCTATACCGTTGTCAGCGGTGATGCCCTAATCAAAATTGCCAACCGTTATAATGTTACCGTCGGTGAGCTGCAGCAGTGGAATAATCTGAGCAGCACGCTGATTCTTGTCGGACAAGTACTGAAGGTGTCCGCTCCCGGCCAAACCGTGACCGTAACGGCACCAAAGCCAGCACCAAAGCCGCCGGCACCCGTGACTCCGCCACCGACAACAACCACACCAGCACCGCAAACTCCTACAAGTGAGTATACCATCAAAAGCGGTGACAACCTAAACAAAATCGGCGTGCAATTTGGGATGACCGTGCAACAGTTGAAGACGTTGAATAATCTAACTTCCGACATGATTTATATCGGACAGAAGTTGAAGGTTACTGGGCAGACGACAAAACCTATACAGCCACCGGCAACGACCACTCCACCTGTCAATGTGAGTGAATATGTTGTACAAAGCGGTGATACTCTCGGAAAAATTTCCGTGCAATATAACATGTCCGTTCAGGATTTGAAATCGCTCAACAATCTTACTTCCAATATGATATATATTGGGCAAAGACTGAAGGTGTCAGGTACCACGGTAGCTCCACCAACGACTAATTTTGCGACGCAAATGGTCAGTGTGGCTAAAAGCTTAATAGGGACGCCATATGTTTGGGGCGGCAGCACTCTTTCCGGCTTCGATTGCAGCGGGTTCATTTATTACGTAGCGAACCAAGCAGGCACGAAAATCGGCCGCTTTTCTGCAGCAGGCTATTACGATCGCAGTTACTACGTGGAACAGCCTAAGGTCGGCGATCTTGTATTCTTTGAAAATACATATCAAAAGGGAATCTCCCACGTTGGCATCTATCTCGGCGACAATCAATTCATCCACGCCGATGAAAAGTACGGCATCATGATTTCCAATCTAAAAAGCACGTACTATACCGCCCACTTTTCTGCTTTTAAGAGACTCTATTAGAAATATACGCCAGCCCTCTATTTGAAGGCTGGCTGTTTATTTTCAAATGCTTGTATAAAAGTTTAATAGTTTGACAATAATGATGATAGTTCCATAATCAAGGGGGAAAGTTGATGGAGGAAAATAAATTGTTATTGTCTGAGTTTGCCAATGAAGATGGATTCGAGCTTAACAGATATCTTACCCAGTTGTTTGAATATTTCTCTACTTTACCAAAAAGTGAAAACACAAATACCGAGCCAGCCCCGTAATTGCGAGGGCTGGCTTTTGAGAGTGTTCGATGGGGAGAAACGGGTAAAATGAGGATTTCGACGGGTAAATTTGGAAAACTGACGGGTAAAATTTAAAAAAAGACGGGTACTACATTCAGTAAATCCTGATTTTTGACGGGTATTTCGTTCAAAGTGACGGGTAAATATGAAATCGACCCTAAAGAAGGAACTAAATTAGGGTTCTTTTAGGCAAAATCCCCTAAATTAGGGATTGTTACTTGTGCCAGGCTAGGCTCCTAAGGGGGTGCATGGCTGACGAGGAGTCTTGGGAAAGTGGCAAGTAATATAAAAACCTCCCTTGACCTGTGCCAAGGGAAGTTTGAGGTTTATTTTCGGATCCCGTTACTATTAAAATAATAGGATTTTCCGGAGATTTTGACCCTGCCCGTGACCATTGCGCCACTGCTGTTCAAGTAATACACATTTTTTCCAATTTTCAACCAGCCTATCCACATGGCGCCGTTGCTATTTAGGTAGTACCAGCTTTTTCCGCTTTTTAACCAGCCGGTTTTCATTGCGCCGCTGCCATTGAAATAGTACCAGGTGGTGCCTACTTTTTGCCAGCCCGTGACCATCGTGCCGCTGCTGTTCAGGTAATACCATGTTGTTCCATACTTCAACCAGCCTGTTTGCATCACGCCAGCTGTGTTGGAATAGTACCAAGTTGCGCCGACCTTATACCAGCCTGTTTTCGGAATATATGTGGCCGGATCGTAATAGTACCATTTTCCGTCTTTCTTCGCCCAGCCTGAAAGTTTTGCTTTTACGATGTAAATGGTTGTTTCATCACTTGTGTTTCCAGCTTTGTCGGTGGCGGTAATGTATAACGGTCTTTCTGCCCATTGGGTTGGAATCTTGACGGTAAATTTACCATCTAGACCAGCAGTGGCCGTGCCAATTACCGAAGTACTGCCATCTTTCACGACTATTTTGGAATCTGGTTCTGCTTGTCCGGTGACGGATGTATCCCAATCGGTTACTTGATTGACTACCGGTTTTGCTGGTGCGGTAATGTCGGCATTGGGATTATCAATCGTAATTTCGCTTATTCCAACTTTCCCGCCTTCGTTCCCTTCGGTATCCCTTGTAGCTACATCAACCCGCCAAACACCTGGTCCATCATTGAGTTGGACGCGGTAAGAACCCACCCATTTTCCGGTACTTTTATCAAGAGTTAAAGGAATTCGACGGGTTTGAAATGTGGTGAAGTTTGAAAGTTGCACGTTTACTTCCTTTACACTTGACTCCTTATCTGTAACCGAAGCGTTAAAATGAATTTCCTCGTTTGGCTTTCCGATTAACGAATTCACTTGGAAGTCCAGCAGTTCAGGAGGCGTATAATCTCCGGTTGGTTTTTGATACTGCAGCACTTGGTCAATTTTTGCAGAGCTTTGGTTACCAGCCTTATCATAAGCCTGAATATCAATAAGATAGGTTCCGTCTTCTATGTACCTATCAAATCTAAAAGTTGTTTCCCATAATCCGGTGAAAGGATTTTTTACAAGTTGTGACTGATAGCAATTTTTATTACAAAGCAGCAATCTGGCTGTGTCGACACCGGATTTGTCATCCGTTATGTTTGCTGTCACCTTTAGTTCATCACCCAGGCTGACGACAAGCTTGCTTATGGTGATATTGTCAACCTTTGGTGGAGTATAGTCCACATCCTCATTGGTGAACTGAAAGCCTTGGTCTGCATTGGTCACGGTATCGGTCCAGTCCGTGATTTGTAAGGTTACCTTCCAATTGCCTGGAGTGATATTTCCTTGAAACATATAGGTGAATGTCCACTCATCCTTGCTACTGTCGTATGTTAGCGGCGATCCGACCTTCGTCCAACCGTCCGGATGAAGAAAATCACCCTTTACGGACTTTATGCTCGCACTATCGGTTACTTTGAGAGAAACCTTAAACGGCTCCCCCGGCTTAACGACTGGCGGATCAATCGTAATGCTGCTCACAATCGATGAGCCGATAATTCCATACGGGTTACTAATTGAATTTTTGTCGGCTGTCTGCAATTTAGCAAGATTACTCGTTACTGTTTGGTTGTTGCTACCGGTTGCTTCGACATTGGTTTGATTGCTCTTGTTCATGATTTCATCAGTAGCTTGGTTGCTCTTGTTCGTGATTTCAACACTGTTTTCATCGCTTCCTGCGCCTGTGTTTGCAAGCCCCACACTCGGAAGACACAACATCAAACTCAATAATGAAAGAATTACTTTTTTGCCCAACTTCATTTCCTCCTTTTTCTATGATTACCTAATTTTTAAATAAATTTCCATTTATTATTCTATAACTCTATCATAGTTTTTCCTAGGGCATTTTTCAATTTGATTATTTGTTTTTTTTTTGAAAAACGAGGAGGTATTTTGTGACCTCAATTTGTTGAGCTGGTATATTTTTATTTGTTGGGCAAGTTCCTTTAAGCAATGAGGAGAATGGTGTTTTGTCTGCCATTGTGAGTAGTTCGATGGGGTTGGCGTGTAAATCGGGGATTTCGAGGAATAAATCGGGAAAACTGACTGGTATTTAAAAAGGTTACTTAAAATGATCATTAAGTCTAAAGTTAGATAAAAAAACTGGCTCTTTCTTTTGATCGAACTCACTATTGGACAAATATCACTCCCAAACCACCTTTATTGGCTTTTAGTCCCTTTGTGTTGTTTTTATTCAATATACGGCTATTTATCATGCGTACCGGTAGGTACGCTATTTTTTATAATTCGGGCTTACCTTAAATCAGTAAATAGTTAAGAGCACTCAAAAAGAATTTTTGAGTGCTCTTAACTTGATGGCTATGGGGTCAGGCCCCTTTTTTTCTTATTTGAACAATGAAAGGATAGATCTATTTAGCTTTCGTCATGGATTTATACTTCCGTAAGTTAATCGGTTGGGATCTCACGAAGCGAATAAGAGTAACGCTTCACGCTTGTATGATTGCAAATAGTTTGGACTTATTTGTCTTTTGTGGGTTCCTTGCCCAACGATAATAAAAAGTACTTTCTTCACTGACCAACAAGATGTTAAGGTTATCTTGCCTCAAAAAACAAGTGTAGCGGAACTAAAATTAAAACTTTCATTGACTAATAAATAAAGTAACCACTATCCATTGATAAAAGCAAAGATTCCAGTCCAAAAAGTATTATTTAAATCAGTCATTACTTAACGAATACTGTTTTTTAAAATAATCCTGATATTCCCCACTAAGAATTTGTTCCCACCACCATTTGTTGTCAAGATACCATTCAATGGTCTGGGCAATACCTGTCTCAAAGCTGTATGTTGGTTTCCAACCTAACTTCTCCAATTTAGTAGGATCAATAGCATAGCGCTTATCATGGCCTAAACGGTCCGTTACAAATTCAATTAACTCTTCTGATTTTCCTAAAGCAGTAATGATTGTTTTTACAACTTCTAGGTTAGTTCGCTCATTATGACCGCCGACATTATATACTTCGCCAGTAGTCCCTTCATGCAAGACAAGGTCAATTGCTACACAGTGATCTAGTACATGCAACCAATCCCGGATGTTTTTTCCATCACCATAAACTGGTATCTTTTCATCATTTAAGACTCGAGAGATCGTTAATGGGATTAACTTCTCTGGGAAATGGAACGGTCCATAGTTATTTGAACATCGAGTAATATTGATTGGGAGACCAAATGTTTCATGATAAGCCCGAACCAAGAGGTCTGATGACGCCTTACTTGCACTGTATGGGCTATTTGGTTGTAACGGAGTTTCTTCCGTAAATAATGTGGTTGGATCGAAATCTAATTCCCCGTAGACTTCGTCTGTTGAAACATGCACAAATTTACTAACACCAAATTGCTTGGCTGCATCTAGTAGGACCTGTGTTCCCAACACATTGGTATGAACAAATATCTCTGGCTCCGTAATTGAACGGTCAACATGACTTTCTGCTGCAAAATGGGCTACATAATCAAACTTTTCTTTTTCAAAAAGAGACATTATTGCATCACGATCAGTAATATCTGCTTTAACAAAATGATAGTTTTCTTTCTTCTCTATATCGCGATGCTTGGCTAAATCACCCGCATAAGTTAATAAATCTACATTGTAAATGTCATACAGTGGATATTTGTTCACCATATGTTGAACAAAATTGCCACCAATGAACCCTGCTCCGCCAGTAATTAATATTTTCACCCTTTTCATTATTCCTCCCAAGAATGTCAACTGTTAAATTTATGATATACATCAATAGGATTATTAAACTTAAATCCTAAAGAGTTATAGAGATTTAATGCCGCTAAATTCGTTGCTGAAACAGATGTAATAAAAGAACCATAATTGTTTAGAATAACTTTACAAGATTCACTCCAAAAGTACTTTGCAAGTCCTTTGCCTTTTACACTTTTGTCTAATCCCGTCAACAATAAGTCATTACCTTTATATGCCATAAAACCAACCGCATTGTCTTCGTATAAACAAACATGTATTACTCCCTCGTCAAAAATTTGCTTAAACCAAGACATATATCTCTTATCTGCATCATCGTTATTAATATTAAAATCCCTATGGAATCTTCCATGTCGGAATAGACCATCAAACATATCAGTGAATAATTCCAAGTCATAATCAACATGATTTGTATCTATTCTTAAAGTATCTTTTTCGAATTTAAAGCTTTTAAAATTATCTTTTTCACAATTAGGTTGTATTAATGTATCTACATAATAAAACCCATATCTTTGCAATAATGATTTATCACTCAACGGATTGACCTTGATTGTAAAGTGACCTTCTTTATCATCCGTTTGCTTTAATACTTCCTCATTATAGGAGACAATATCATAACACTTAATTCCAAACGTCTTAGAATCCCATGGAATAAAGTTAATTCCCAACATCAGTCACACCCCTATGAATTCTACCTTAATATATGGTCAATCTAGGTAATCCACTTCTTGAATATCTGTTTTTCTTTCATTTGTGATATCTATTAAATACTGACCATAATCATTTTTCGATTGAGAACTTGCCAAGTACAACAACTGTTCTTTGTTTATATATCTATTTCTATAGGCAATTTCCTCTAAACAAGCAATTTTATATTTTTGACGTTTTTCAATATTATAAATTAATTGGGAAGCCTCTAACAATGATTCATGTGTTCCTGTATCTAGCCAGGCAAAACCACGCCCTAATAATTCCACCTTCAGATGCTTCTTTTCTAAATAAACTTTATTAATATCTGTAATTTCTAATTCGCCTCTTACTGATGGTCGAATGCCCTTAGCGATATTCACAACATCATTGTCATAAAAATATAAACCAGTTATTGCGAAATTAGATTTCGGGGATATAGGCTTTTCTTCCAAAGATAGTACGTTATAATCTTTATCGAATTCAACTACACCAAATCGTTCTGGATCTTTCACGTTATAACCGAACAATGTTGCTCCTTCAGTCCTTTTAGTTACCCTTTTTAACAAATTAGAGAAACCTGGTCCAAAGAATATATTGTCTCCTAAAATTAATGCAACGGAGTCGTCCCCAATAAACTCTTCCCCAATAATAAATGCTTCAGCAAGGCCATTTGGTACTTCTTGAACTGCATATCTGAGTGATAGCCCTATTTCATTTCCATCTCCTAGTAGTTGTTCAAATCTAGGTAAATCCTCTGGGGTTGAGATAATGAGTATTTCCCGTATTCCTGATAACATTAATACAGAAAGAGGGTAATATATCATGGGTTTATCATAAATAGGCATTAATTGTTTCGATATTACTTTTGTTAGTGGATACAATCGAGTCCCTGATCCACCTGCTAATATTATTCCTTTCATTGGATACCTCCTCTTTTATTTGGAATAAAACTCATTTATGGCATCTACAACTTGTTCTATTTCTTCTTTCTTTAATCCAAAATAAAGAGGTAATCTTACTAACCGTTCGCTTTCTTTTGTAGTGAAATTATCTATACCTCTAAACTCACCGAACTCCAACCCTGCAGGGGCTGAATGAAGAGGAATATAATGAAATGTAGCAATAATTCCATTATTTTTAAGATGTTCTATTAATTCTGCTCTCAATTGTGAATTCTCAACCTTGATATAAAACATGTGTGCATTATGAGTGCAACCTTCTGGAATCGTCGGCAAGGTTATAAATCCCTTTTTCTCTAATTCACCTAAAGAATTGTAATATTGATTCCAGCTGTTTAATCTGTTGTTATTTACTAAATCCGCCTCTTCTAGTTGTGCATATAAAAACGCTGCATTCATATCGCTTGGTAAGTATGAAGAACCTAAATCTACCCATGTATATTTATCAACTTGCCCCTTAATAAAATTACTTCTATTAGTACCCTTTTCTCTTATAATCTCAGCACGCTCTATAAATCTTTCCTGATTAATTAAGAGCGAACCACCCTCACCCATACTGTAATTTTTTGTTTCATGAAAACTAAAACATCCAAATTGTCCAAATGTCCCTAACCTTTTCCCCTTATAACTAGACATTACACCTTGTGCAGCATCCTCGATAACAAAGAGATCATACTTTTCAGCAATTTCTAATATTTTATCCATTTCACATGCTATACCTGCATAATGAACCGGCACAATTGCTTTTGTTCTCTTTGTAATTGCTTGTTCGATTAAATTTTCATCTATATTCATAGTATCTGGCCTTATATCTACGAAAATAATTTTTGCTCCTCTCAATACAAAAGCATTTGCAGTGGAAACAAAAGTATAAGAAGGCATTATAACTTCATCACCTTCCTTTATTTCTGCCAATATAGCCGCCATCTCTAAAGCATGTGTACAAGAAGTTGTTAATAATGATTTCTTTACATGAAAGTTCTCTTCAATCCATTTATTGCATTTTTTTGTAAATTCCCCATCACCACATATTTTTTTATTTAAGGTGATCGCATCATTCAGATAATCTATTTCATTACCTAAAACAAGCGGAACATTAAAATTAATCATCCTGCTTCCCTCTCCTTCGAAATCATCCAATAGCTTAGAATTAACTTTGACTTTATTAATAAAAACACCCAATATAGAGTTTTATTAAGAGTTGGTACTAGTGTGTTTACTCTTCTTTATATATATAGCAAGTAAATATTCGTGGATTAAAGAAAAAACTCTTCTATATAATAATGAGTACACTACGATTAAAACTATTCCAAAAAAAATGTGAGAAATATTATAAGTTACAAAGGTTGAATAAAATGCATAAAAGGTTAGCAAAGATAATGCTATCATAAACTTTCTTATTTCAAAATTATACTTTATCAATTTTTGCGAAAAGATGGTTTTTAATAAAAAGAATATAATATAAGAAAAACCTATTGAAATGGATGCCCCTTTAGCACCTATACGTGGAACTAGAATGAATAATAATATAACATTACAGGCTAAAGTGATAATTGATACAAACACATGAAATTTCGGTTTGTTTTTGAAGTTTATTCCTATTTGTGTAGTTTCAGATACAGTATTTAATATTGGAAAAAATATTAAAAAGGGTATAATAAACGAAGCATTCCTGAAACTTTCACCTAAAAAAAGAACAAAAAGGTTTTTACTCACTATAGATAAAACTCCGATTTGTAGCATACAAAATGATATAATGTAATTTATTCTTTCAAAGAAAACTTTATCGGCCGGGTTATCATTGTATCTTTGAAACGCGACAGGAGTCCAAAATGTCGTAAAGGAAGATTGTATTATTGATAACATTCCAGCTAAAGTCATTGCCGCAGAGTATATTCCTAATTCCGCATCAGAAGCCCAAAGTTTCAAACTAAATCTATCTAAAGTTTGAAAAATAAGATTTACTAATAAAGAAATTAGCATTGGTACAGCAAAATGAGTTAACTTAGGAAAACTAGTCAAATTAACCTTAGTTATGGTTTTGGGATTTAGAAATTGTTTCTCGATTAAAATAGCAATTAATAGTGTGAGAAAATTCCCAATTACCATAAAATAAAGAACTGTTTCCAGGCTTATTGATCCGGTTTTTAAAACCAACAAAATTAAGATAAAAAAGAGGAATAGGCTCTTGTTTGTTACTAGCAAAACTGAATATAACTTACCTTTTTGCTGCATTCTTGTAACTAACAGAAGGAAAGTGTTCGCTGCTAAAAAAAGCGAATTAATAATAAGTAAAAAATTGGTTGATTGGGATCCAATACCACCATAATTAAATACCTTTAGGAACATCAGATACAATAGAGGAATTAAACCGCTAATCACAAGTGGGATAATCATACATCTATATAGCAATGTACTTCGGTTTTCAACTTTTTCTTCATTATAAAACTTAACAAAAGACTGATCAAAACCAAATAAGATTATTATTGAAAAAATATTGGATGTTATCACAAATAAAGAATAGTTACCATATTCTTCTGGAGTAAGTATTCTAGTCAATAAAGGAATAGAAATAAAACTAATTAAAACAATAGCTACACTTCCGTAGGCAAAATTAATAAACTTTCTAAATAAACTCTCTTGCATCTTTATCTCCCTAATTGATTAATTCATTTATAATAACTCTACTTTCGCATCTTGAAAGCGAATTCAAAGTGGTACTGCTACAGTCTTATAACGTCTTAACTCTATTGCTTTACATCGAGTTTAAGACGTGAAAAAATACCTCGTTCTTTGTAATAGTGCTTCCTATGCTTTAATGGACACATGGTCCACTCATCAAGCCCCTGATCACAGCAATTGTTGATCGGGGGCTTGATGTTATTGGAATGATCAAGAAGGGAAATCAACGATATCAAGTCGGTGGGGAATTGGTATCGTTAATTGATCTGTACCGATTAGCTACACCTATTCAGGGAAACAAAAGCATATTATGCTCGAATGTCAAGACAACAAAGAATGACATTACTGTTAAAGTTGTGCCTATTTTGGACTGGGAAAGATAAGTAATAACAAAACAAAAAATTCTAAATCAAAATAATACTAAATATATTCACTTTATATAGAAAACCATATCACCTTTGATTATCTTAATTCTTTCCTGCTAATAAAGAGTAAATACTAAAGAGCACTCTTAATAGAATATTTCTTCTATAGATTTTTTGACCAATTCCTCGAAAAAGGGATTTATTGGAACATGAAATAAAACTTTCAATTTGTTTGTCCTGCGAATAGTTCTCCTCAACAAATTCTCTAGATCTCCGGCTGTAAACTTCTAACAGATGTTGATTGTTAATAACTTCACTCAAAAGTTCCATTAATTGATGTCTATTATTTAGTGGTTGTCCTACCATTTCAAAATAATACCCATCTCCAGCGTCTCCTTCAAAAGTATTGAATAACCATTCAGCTTTAAGTTTATCTATGTTTTTATTATCAACACTATCTATGACAATTGATGGCAATCCTACTTGCGCCATCTTCTTTACACTTAATCCCATGCCAATTCCTAAATGATATTCCTTCATTACCCCAGATAAATCTTGCGGACTTACATAGCTTAAGAAATTCACTTCTATATTCTTAGAAGAAATATTATTTTTTACATAAAGTGTATTCTTCTTTGAACCGTAACCAATAATATCAAAGGAAATATCCATATCCGTATTTTGTGAGATACTGTCTAAACATTTACTTATGTGTATTATTGCCTCGTTTTTCCATTCGTCAAATCGACCACACCACAATACCTTTATCTTTCCGTCTAGAGTATAAGTTATTTCTTGGTATGGTTTCTTTATATCTTCGATTGGAAAGGTACATATCTTTTCTGGTGATAGTTCTGTTTCATAATACCAACTATTAAATACAGGAACTATTCTTCCACCATAAAAGTCAGCATCTTCCTTAAAAAGTTTACTTAAGAGTGATTTCTGATAGAAATATTTACTGTTTTTAATCTTCCTTTTATGGAAGCCACTGTTTTTATATATCTTTAATGTTTTGACCCAATCTTCTGGGTGTCCCCAGATATGAAATATACGATAACTTGTATCTTCGGCAAATAATAGTAATCCTAATTGAAGATTATCAAAGAAAGGGCAGATTACTGTTGTAACACCATTGCCCATTTTCCTGGTTATATGCTGATAACAATAATCTTTTAACTTTTTGATGTCACTATTTAATAAGTATTCTACCGGTTTATTTATTCCTAAGTTAATGATCTCAATATTACTTTTATTTATTAATTCTTGATGATAAATAGTCGTGTTCGTTTTTGTTAAAATAAAAACTTTATTACCATCTGAGGTTAACTTCTTAACAGTTTCAATAATAAAATTTTCTATGCCTCCCAATGTTTTACCCGTTTCAACAATGATGTAGTTCATAGCTTCTCCTTATTTAAAACAATATACTCTTATATGGTTCAAAAAACTGATATGTTTCTTTGCCACTTAGAATAATTGAATTAATATTATATATGGAATATAGAATAATAAAAAGCAGAAGGATTATCTTAAATACTTTATTTTCCGTTCTATTGAAAATAATAGCAAAAATTAGGATTTCAAATACATTATAATAAGCAGATCCTCTATCACTTATTAAG
>NZ_CALBWS010000031.1 GCF_937468385.1 Neobacillus rhizosphaerae | reverse complement strand
GGGTGGTGGCATTGTACCATTTCTTTTTTTCTGATGCACTTGTCCAAATCTTATATACATCATATAGCCACCAATGGAGATCTAAGCAGTCATTCCATAGATTCGCTGCTTTCTGACGTAGAGTATCGACTAATCTTCTCTCCTCGCCGGTTAAACGGAGCGGAAATTTCCGAATAACAATATCGCCTTTCGACTCTTTTTTCTTCTTTTCTTTCATGTTCCTTTTGTGTGGTCCCATTTTCTTTCACTTCCAACAAGAACATTTGTTCTATATTTTTATTATACTAGTTTCTATTGGTAATTGGAAGTAAAAAAACATGGCTTATATCCCCATTTCTGAAGAAAGGGGTTTTACGCCATTTTTTTGATAATTAAAGCAAAAGGCGCCCAACTCGGCACCCAGAACAAGACCGATTGGCTTGTGATCTAGGTGCCGATGGCGCCTCCTCAAAAACTATTGATTTCCCTTTGTACTATGCTAATGCTGACGATGCCTTCCTTGTGGAACTGGACAATTCTCAAGGCCGATTGATATAAAATCTGATTCTATAAAAATGCTATAGGTACAGCTGCTGCAAGAATCAGAAAGCGGAGAGTAAAGCCTCCAATAAGTACCGACATTTCTGTTACAAGTGTCCCGACAATACTATGTGAACCAGCAGCGGCTACTTGGAGACCTTCATTTGTTTGGGACATCTTCCTGTCATTTATAAGTTCTAATGATTCAACTATGATTGGCAACAATAGACCCACCGCAACAAGAACAATCCAGAATATCATGCTATACTCACCATATACTAATGATGCAACAGATTCAGCCGCAGCTTCATTGGATGTTGAAGTAATTAGAAACATTGTGAAGATGAGAAACACTTCAACTGCCAGCAATGACAAGTGAATTTTTTTCACCGATGTAACTAGATGTACGACCTGTTTATTCACGATGCCTGAAACAAGCAATGTTCCTGCAATACCTGTAGATAAGGCAGAGACTACAAAGAGAATTGGAAGGATGGCCGTGTTCCATAGTGGAACTGTCCCTATCACTCCTATTAAAAATCCAGTGTACATAGCTGTTCCAATTGCAAATACAACTCCGATATACTCGATCCATTTATTCACATCTTTTTTTAGCAACTCCATCAAGGCAACATAAAAGCCTGCGAGCATAAAGAAGGAAATAAAGTATGTTCCGATTGTCATAACTGAACTAAAATTGGTGAATAAGTATATGAACCTAAGTGGGTTCTTAAGACCTGCTTCCGCATCGACAATTAATAAGAGCAGGCCTATCCCCATTAATACTGGACTAATGAATCTTCCTGTCATTCTAACAGTAACAGCTTTCGGGTATTTACGGGATATATAAGAAGAGGTTAAAAATGCACCCGCACTTAAACCCGCCAAAAATAAATAGGCTGCTATAGTCGTTCCCCAAACCATTCTCCTCACCTCACATAATATATTTTCGTTTTACCTAAATCTTGCCTTAATGGCTTCGCATTGTATTTAATAATTGCTTTTGATACTTCACTATTAGGATCATCCAGATCACCAAATATTCTTGCAGTACTAATACATGTACTGACACATGCTGGCTGTTTACCTTCTGCTACTAGATCAACACAGAAACGGCATTTTTCCACAACACCAGTCAAATGGTCTTGTGTTCTAGCTTGATATGGACAAGCAACCATACAGTATTTACAACCAATACATTTTTCTGGATCAACCAGGACAATCCCATCTTCGGTTGTGTAGGTCGCTTTTGTAGGGCATACACTTTCACAAGGAGCATCCTCACAGTGCTGACACTGCACCGCGAAGATTTCATTTTTTACATTTGGAAATACCCCTGTTTCTATTTCATGAAATTTAATGAAACTGACCTCCACTGGAAGTTCATTTTGCATTTGACAGCTAACACGGCAGGCATAGCAGCCGACGCATTTTCTAGTATCAATCATCATTCCATATCGTGCCATCAGCCCTTCACCTTCCTTACTTTAACGATTACTTCTTGAATATTTCCTGCACCGCTCCGTGCCTCGAAATCAAATGGCACATGTTCCATATAACCAAAACCAACTCCTACTGCTGTCTTCTGATATGGAGATGTAATGCCATAATGACTTGGTACAAAAATGGCTTCAGGATGGATCCTCTCTGTCACTTTTACTCTGACTTTACTAACTGCCTCGCTTGACTTTACCTCAACTAGATCTCCATCCTTGATTCCAAGGTCTTTTGCACGAACTGGATTCATCCAAATTCTTTCAAGATCATAATCCTTTGTTATTTGCATCAAAATTGGCGTATTCGCTGTTTGTGAATGGCTATGAATCGCCTGTTTTCCTGTGATCAAACGGAATGAATCCTCTTTCGGGCTGACCTTCGGTTCACCCCATTTTACAATTGGTGAGAAGCCTGCCTCCTTAAATTTTTCACTAGAGAACTCCACTTTTTTAGATGGTGTTTTTAGCTCAGGCATTTTCCCAAGCTCAACCGTCATATCTGGAAACATAATCGTTCCTTTTTGTCTCAATTGCTGATAGGTAATTCCAGTTGGAGCAAGCATTGCTTCATTCAATTCATCAAGGCTAAAGTTGAAATATTGACTAAATCCACAAGCTTTTGCAAGCTCTGAATAGATTTGGTGGATTGGTTTTGTTTCTGGATGGACTTTTTCAACCATCTGCTGTCTTAAGGCTATTCCTGGTGTCTTGCCAGATAAACTCTCAATCGCTTCATCACGTTCAATATAAGTCACATCAGGAAGGATATAATGTGAAAGTAATGCCGTTTCAGACATCTGAACATCGATTGTGACAATAAGATCCATCTTAGAAAAAGCCTTTTTCATGTATTTTGGATTTCCATAACCAAGCGCTGGATTGGCATGGTGAAAAATAGCAGCTTTCATCTTGCCTTCCATAGCATTTTTGGCCACAATCGTTGCTACACCTTGTTCTTCATAGGCAAGTGGGAACTCCTCTTGTCCCGCCTTTTTGAGTTCAGGTTTTTTAGGGCTAGGATATTTAGCAGGATCAAGCGCACCTAAATGCGATTTTGCTCCAATAATACTGCCTCCCTGTTGTTGTATGTTTCCAAGCATCGCATTAAATAAGGCAACCGCACGGCCAGTTTCAGTGCTATTTTCATAGTTACAGCCAAAGGCGCCCCGCCAAGACTGTTCAATTAATGCTTTTGGCTTTGCTTTCCCCATATCAGTGGCTATTCTAGTAATCGTATCAGCGCTAATGCCAGTTAATTTTTCAGCCCATTCTGGGGTATAATTTTCAAGTTCCTTTGCGTATTCTTCAAAACCAATGGAATAATTTTTGATAAATTCAGTATCGTAAAGATTTTGTTTGATTAATACATGTGACATAGCCAGAACAAGCGCAAGGTCAGTACCAGGGCGTATTGCCAGCCATTCATTTGCAAAGTTCCCGGTGTTGTTTAGTCTTGGGTCTACAATGACAATTTTTGCCCCTTTTTCTTTTGCATCAGCAAGTGACTGTACTGAGCTTGGCCGGATTGCGTCTCCGTAGCTTCTTCCAATAAACATTATATATTTTGAAGAGCCGATATCTGCGCTTGTTGCCGTAACACCTAAAGTGTGAAAGAAGCCAGCATCACGTGAATTGGAACAAACTACATGGTGGGTATAGTAGTTGGGTGAGCCAAGAGCTTGAATAAATCTTGGTGAGTAAAACTTTCCTGTGGCCCTTGGATCTTCTGTTAATGATACAACTCCAGGTCCATTTTCCTTAATGATTGTATTTAGTTTATCTGCAATTTCCTTATATGCCTGATCCCAGGAAATTGGTTCGAATTTTCCTTCACCGACTCTCTTAAGTGGTTGTGTCAAACGCTCCTTTGAATAAACAAGAGTTGCATAACCATGGCCTCTAGCACATAATTTTCCTTTTGAAGAAGGATGGTCGGGGTGTCCTGTTAATTTCCAGAGACGGCCATTTTTTATGTGACCAATGATCCCGCATTTACTTGAACAGCCATTGCAAGTACTTGCTATTTCTTTAATTTCTGTTTTTCCGCTTGCTTTCACATACTTACTAGACCAATTTTGAAAGCTTGCTGTTCCGGCTGATACTAATACAGTTGTTGCAGCAGATGCCTTAATAAAGCCCCGCCTTGATATTTTTGAATCAAGCATATTCGCATATCCTCCTTTATGTTTTAATAAATCTGTTTAGAAAAAGCTCAAGCTTTAATTCTTGACCGGATTCCTAATCGTAAAAATATTGTGTTCAATATCTGTATATAGAAGTAAGCTTATTTAGCATTTGCTGAAGAAATCGAGTTACCTGAAGGTAAAATTGATTTCCCTCCAATTCCTCAAGTCTAAGAGCAAATTCGTCCAGCCAGTCAAAATGATCAGCCAGGAACTGTTTAATCAATTCTGCTTTCGCATTTAAAAGAAAAAATGCTAATAATTCGAGCAGTATCGCAAGATGATCGGGCATATTCCTATAATTTTCAGGAATTTCGATTTCAAATTCTTCTAAGATAAAACGAATATGGAGGGCAGAATCTCCAAGAAGGTATCCTTTACTCCTTGCAAATGGCAGGTTGCACGTACGATCTGTGGTCCATTCCTTATAAATCGACTCTACAGGTAGTGCAGGTCCACCAAGGCTCTCCGCGTATATTTGTTGCATTTGTTTTAATCCCGTAGGGAGATCTGTAATTTCTACTAAACTGTTCGATTCATACCATTCAGATGCATACCCCCTAAGCTCATCTAAAAGTTGATGGCAAGAGAAATCTTCCCAGATGTCGGATTCCGGAAACTTGTAGAGGTCAGCAAGTATAGAAAAAATCCTAGAAGCTGACTGCTTTTGATCTAGTATTGTGCCCAAAATTCCACTCCTTTTTGAATCAGTGATTCTATTTTTACTATAGGAAATATAACTTTGTGAGACAATATACAATCTGTGGATTTTGTTTCAATTCTTATGAGGGATTTCACCTATTATTTTTTTCGAGAAAATCATTCACTCAGTGACAAATTCACTAAAAATCTCAATAATACAGCACGATTGCTAACCTCTTACTCATTTTCCTCCACTGTAAAATATGGACAATTTGTTACACTTATTTGGACATGCTCGTAACTTCAGAGAATTAATAGGACTTTAGGGTTAAAATTAAATAATACGTGGAAGTACCTAACTTGAGCCTATGTCCGTAATCGGTGGCGTTGGTTATTTATCTTTATTTAAAGAAATGTTAGAGGGTGACGAGATGTCATTATTGACACACTGGCTAGAAAGTCTTAGCTATGAACTAAGTGCTACGGAAAAATGCCTTCGAAAAATTAGTCCATTCAGTACATGTACTATTTGCCAAGATAGCTGTGAGGTACAGGCTATAACATATAAAAATGGAAGTCCGATAGTCGACCACAACGTTTGTAACGGGTGTGGTCGCTGTATTACCACTTGCCCTGTTCAGTCACTACAGGGGCAATCACCGATAAGGAATACCCTAAATGGTGTATTAATTCTAGATGGTGGACCGCTTCCGACAGAAACAGAGCTACTCCACTTATATAAATGTGGAATTCGAAAGATTTCTGTTACCATGCCTGACACTAAAATGACAGGGATCATTGACGAAACAAACGCTCTCTTAATGAGAATGAACATGGACCCATTCGTATCAGTTCCAGCACCAGATCCTGCTGTTCGTGATACTATAACACTTACAAGACGAGGTTTGTTTAGTAAGCTTACATTTGAAAGCAAAAAGCTTGCACTAACTACCATTGCACCAGCTAAATGGCACTTTAATCAGGATAAATTCAGACGGTCAAACTTGTTTGAAGGCTGGTCTTTTTTTACGATTGTTCTAAATACTGAGTCTTGTACACTTTGTGAAACCTGTTTTCGGTTATGTCCTGGGCAAGTATTTTCAATCAAAGGAAATAACCTTAACATCGATAGTGAGAAATGCTTAGACTGTTTACTCTGTTTTGATGTGTGTCGAAATGATGCGATAAAGGTGGAGTCGAATGTCCAAACATCTAAGATTGAAACCTTCTCTATTGTTCATTGCAAATGTGAAACCTGCGGCGGTGATTTTCTTAGTTGGACGGACGTGGAAATATGTAAAAGTTGTCAAAGCAGTAAAAAAAACAATATCTTGAATTTTTTATAAAAATTATCAATAGCAATACGTTAGATATCTCAGGTTTAGGAATGTTTAAACCAATACATTTGAGTGAGGAAGCAAGAAATTATTTCTTTAAACTTAGATAACTTGATAAAAAAAGCTTCCACATACTGATTTTAGTACATGGAAGCTTTTTTCTTAATGATCATGGAAGGTTCACTTTATCTGTGGAAAAACAATTCATTTAATATCTTCAATAATGTTCTTTTCATAATTTTGTAGAGTCCGTAATATCTTTCTTCTTTAGTTTGAGTGACAAATATACCTAGTGCAAATTATAATGAATTTTTGAAAGCGTATTAATTTCCATAGAAAAGTAAGTTACAATAGAACAAAGATAATATTCTACTATAAAAAGAGAAGAAACGGAATTTATAGTCTTGAATTTGAAAAACTATAGGGGTATAAGAAAATGAACAATAAACTTCATGAGCTCACTAAACCGAAAAAACCGCTATTCGTCATTGTGTATGACCAATTGTATAAATTAATCATGGATGGAACATTTCCTACCGACAGCCAGCTTCCAACAGAACCCGAATTGGCCAAAATATTTGGTGTGAGCAGAATGACATTGAGACATGCTTTGGCACTTTTACAGGAAGATGGATTGGTTAAGAATATCCATGGAAAAGGAAATTTCATTACAAAATTTCATCATAATGAAAGTATCGATGGCTTAGAGAAGTTGGGAAATCCCTTATATAAATGCTGTACGAAAAAAATAGATGATATCGAACTTAATTTCCGAATTGACCTAGTAACGGACTATGCAATGCAAGTATTAAATCGACAAATGGCTGCAGTTGTTGCGTTGGAACGCTGGTATAAAAATCACGATAAGATAGTAGCTTATGCTTTTACCATGATGCCAATAGAAGCCGTTTCCAAATTAAATCTTGACTTACATAACGAGAAGCAAGTATTGGAAATGTTGGAGGAGAAAGTATATGAACTGGCTAATTCCTCTACCATTGAAATTAAACGTTCTAATTCTGTCAATACTCCGTCATTAAAATACCAAATTTTCTGTAGAGAGGAATGTGATTTGTTTTTAGAAAGTGTATATATCAGCGATAAATACCCTGTGGTTTATAATAAATACTATATACCAACAGAATTTAGTCAAATCAAAATCAAAACATGTAAATAATGGAATAGGGAAGCGCATTATTTCTCGAAAATTTCCATCAACTTAGGCTTATTGCCCGTTAATACGGGATAAACCTCTAATTTTATTTGGGAAGCGGTGTATTTCATACGAAATACACCGCTTTTTTGTTACAAAATAGACAAATTTTCAAAAAAAAATAGGTTGTGAGCAAAGAAAAGGTATGATATTCTTTTCATTGTTCTGGTGCATACAAGTATTTAGACAACTATACAATATTGTATATTTCAAAGGGTTATCACGCATTATCATGATAGCACAAATAAAAAAGTAGGATATTTTTGGTTATTCATGCAAACGCTTCCTTGTAAACATTATAAGAAGGAAAAAAACAAAAATGGGTCCAACTGAGCACAAGGAAACCCCGCATATTAAACCAAATGGTGTAGAGATTAATGAAACCATCCTTTTACCAAAGGATCAATGGGTAGTTGTGGCTAGACATCATGATTCAGGAAGACGATTTCCTGACTAACAAAAGGAGAGGAATATAGCTATGTCTACAATAATTGCAGATGCAAGCTTGAAGAAAACTCAGGTATATAGTGTTAAGAAAGCAGTACCTGTTACCTTACTATTATTTCTATTATGTTTGGTAATTGACAATTCGTTTAAGATTATTTCTGTTGATATGGCAAAGGATTTTCACATTTCAGCGACAACAGTTAGCTGGCAAGCAACTCTAGCTGGCCTTGTAATTGGAATTGGGGCAGTAGTTTACGCAACTTTAGCGGATTCCATTAGTATCAGAAAACTTTTTAGCTTTGGTATTATTTTAATATGTGTCGGTTCAATCATGGGATATATTTTTCAACACTCGTTTTTATTAGTTGTTATCTCACGAATTATCCAAACTGCGGGTTTAGCATCAGCTGAAACATTATATGTTATATTTGTAACAAAACATTTACCTGCAAATGAACAAAAGAAATTTTTAGGATTAAGTACAAGCAGTTTTGCTCTTTCCCAGCTTATAGGTGCATTAACTGGAGGTTATGTTTCTACGTACTTCCATTGGACAACTCTATTTTTACTTTCTTTAGTAACACTTTTCACCCTTCCTTTTATTTTAAAATATCTTCCTAAGGAAGAGGGGAAAAACAGTAATGTAGATGTATTAGGATTATTTCTAGTCGGTGCCATTTCAGCATCTCTACTACTATATATTAGCGATTTCAATTGGATGTACCTTCTCTTGTTTATTGTTGCAATTGCCTTGTTCCTTGCTTATATCAGCAAGAACTCAAAAGCTTTTATCGGAATATCATTCTTTCAAAATAAGCAGTTTATCTCATTGCTTGGAGTTGCTTTTATAATTTACTCTGTACAGTTAGCATATATTTTCTTATTTCCATTCTTGCTTGAAAAGATTTACGGTTTACAGCTAGATACCATTTCACTACTATTGATTCCAGGCTATATAGCAGCTACTATAGTCGGGGCTCTTTCTGGAAAAGTTGCAAAGGTTATGGGAAGCAAGCAATGTATTACAATCGCTATGTCTAGCATTATAATCAGCTTACTATTAGGCGGATTCTTTATACAAACTTCTGTTGTTGTATTCGTGATATCTATGATTCTATTCTCTAGTTCATTTGCATTCATGTATGCACCATTACTTGATTCTTGCATTTCTACGATTGAAAAAGAAAAAACAGGAACAGCAATCGGATTTTATAATTTAACACTTAATGTCGCTATGTCAATCGGAATTGCCTATACGGCAGCAATGATGGACCATTCCGCAATGCGAGAAAATTTTCTAGGGATTATAAGCAATTCGGATGCTTCCATGTATAGTAATATCCTATTCATTCTCGTACTAATTACCCTTTTCAGTTTATCTCTGTACTGGGGATTAGTAGGAAGAAAAGCAACAAAATAGATTACTGTCTTCCAGTGGGACAAGCTGTCCATTAATTAACTATTCATATGGAATTCCTTTATAAAAAACCATAAAACGATTATTTCATGTTAGAACCCTAATACCAAAAGTTTAGGGTTCTTTTCTGTGGAAAAGGGGCGGAGCGTCGCAAAAATGAATCACTTTAACCAGTTAATGTGAAATACCCATTTCACTAGACGAAAGATGTGAAGTCTAGCTCTGCTCTCACCGCCTTTATTAGGTGACTACGGCTTGTTCTCTAAATTTATTTCCATGGTTGGGTTGGGAGTTGAGGCTCATGATAGTTTTTTTAGATAAACCAGGTGAACTACAAAGAGTATTAAATTCTATAACGACTCTTGATGTAAACAATGTAATCAATCATTCTTCTAATAATAGTTTTGTAAGTAACTTGTCAAATTTGTTTGAACTCAACATTTCGTGTGTAATGAATTCACCATTATAAAACAAACCAAAAGTTGTCCATATTAACGGTGAGTTTTGTGCTTCTTCTTTTGTTGTTATCTTATAAGCATGAAAGGGGACACTTTTATTTTCTGCTACTTTTCTTAGCTCTTCCAATATACCAACAGCAAAGGGACACTGAGCTGTGTAATAAATGGATATCCCTTCATCTATGGAAGAAGTCTTTAGCTGTTTTTTAAATGAAGGTACAACAGCTTGTTCATGCCACTTCAATACAACTAATTGAAAATATGGTTCTGCTTGGTCTACTAACTCAAACCCCATATGTTCAAAGAAACGTTTATCACTTAAAAACGGGTAATTTTTCTTTCCTACTATATGTACAATCCCGTCCATACCACGATTGATTGCATCTTCTTTGCAATAATCTAACAATTGCTTGGCATATCCATTATTTTTATATTTACCAGAAACCCATAAACAATTGATATACATATAATTTGGTGCTTGAATAGGAACCCACGCCATCTCAGCAGGTAAATATTCAATAAAAACTTTTGCACGTTCATCTAAACGATAGAAAACTAATCCTTCATCCATTCGCTCTGTCAGCCATTTCTTCTTTTCGTTTACTGCATTCTCATATTGCTTTGCACCTAATGCACAGCATATGTGTTCAGTTTCAATAGTATTTTTTGTCATTTGAATATATCCCATTTCTCCCACCACCAACCATCACCATTTTTCACCCTTCTTCAAACCAATGATTAATAAAGTAAGTCCTCCACGGTATCAACTTTCAATGCGAACAGTGCATGTCACTGTTCGCATTGAAAAAAAACTTACAAACCGCTTAAGTATCGGTATTTATAATATTTCCTTTGCATTAAAAGGTAACTTTCTTACATGTTTAAGATATTCCGTCATGTTTGTATCGTCATCAACTGGATAGGTAAACTGAAAATATACAGCTACATCTTTAGCCAAAGTCCGAAACAATTCACAGGTGATAAAGATTGAATCCCATACATTGTCATAGTTACCGTCAGAATAGGTTTCTTCGTACAACGCCCAATAAGATTCTGGAAGAAACTTTTTAAAATACTTTCCCATTTTTCCCGTTGAAACTTGGAAATCATGTTTTGTTCCAATCCACCATGAAACCATCTCATCCAACGAAGTCCTTGTGGTATTTTCAAACATTAATTTGGCATATGGCAATTCATCTCGCCAAATTCCTTTGGCAACGTTTTGCAAACACCACCAAAATTCACTGCAGCAACTAATAAACAGTAGTTCTGTTGGCTTTTCTACGTGGTAGTCACTATCTGTGGGAGCAGGAATGAGGGGCAGACAGTTGTCCTTATCTAATAACGGAATAGTAAGTTTGTCACTGACATAACCTTCCATCATCGCTTCTTTGGTTTCAATATGAAGGTCAATTCGATTTCCATCTGAAAAGAGCATGAGATATCCGTAAGACCGATCAAAATTCATCTCCATCCCAAGGAGTTTGTCATTTTTATCAGGCTCTTGGATCATTATCAAATCGCCAAAAACATCAATCCACTTCTCATCTTTAATAAAAGAGGCGGTTTCTGTCACGACATAAACAATATCGTAATCCTGAAAAATATCTTTTGGAGCATGGGGATTCGTTCTTGAACCGTTCATATAGACGGCCCGAATCCGTTCATCTTTTCGGGCTACTCCTATTATTAAATCAAACATTTCTTTTTCACTTCTCATTGCTATTCACCTCACAAAAAGTAAATGCTTCCAATCTATTTTAAGAGTTTGTAACAAATGTCCTTTACCCAATCATGTCGATGTCCCCAGCATTCCCACACATCGTACATCCACCTCTGAAGTATTTTGTCACGACTCTCTCCTTGGCGTTCTTTCAAAACATCATAGACAGTCAGTGAATAGGCGGATTTATCTGGAGGTTGCAAGGCCTCCCATTTATATTTTTGATAACTTAGCAGTGTATGGACACGCTGTACTTGTCTTCCGTTAAAACCATGCTCAATAGCATAAAACAATCCAATTAACGAAAAAGCAGTCGTGATATTTTTCATATTATTTCCTGAATGCTGAGCAGCGTAAGTATCGATCGCATGCTGATGGATAAAATAAATATCTTGTTTTCCAATTGTATAACTACTCAACTCGCTAAATTTTTGATAACATTCATCAGAAGCATTATAACTGCCTGACAATGTAATATGTTGATTCTCCAAATGCAGCCCACAGCCTGGGCACTCTACTATCATTTCACTCACTTTTTCCAACTCATACTCACCTCCGTTCTATTGGAATGCTATTCCATTAGTTGTCACGTTCCATTCATCTCTTCACTTGGACAATTTTCTTAACTATTTTTTACAAAATATTTGTTAAGATAAGGTAAGGATGGACATTGCATTCAAGATGATAAGTCGAGGTAATTCATAGTTCAATCTCATCTTCCGTAAGTACCCGTCCTACTTGTTTTTCATATTCTTCTAATATATTCTGGTGATCCATTTAAAAACCATCGGAGTACATTGTAATGGTTTTAGGTACACACACGGTAGCTTCCTTACTTGAATTGCTACCTTCAAATGAAAACTCCATTTCATTAAATTTTTCAAAAAAATTGAAGCTAATGGAAACAACCCCTCCAAAATGGTATATTATAGTAAAACATTAGAGGTGAGCCAGCGTGAGTGTAAATATCGGAGACATTATTTTTCAGTTATTCGTATTCCTTGTTCCTATTATTTTAATATTTTTATTAGTAGGTTACTTCCGTTCTTCACAGACGAGAAATAAACAAATAAAACGAATTGAAGATAAATTGGATAGCGTAATAGAACAAGAATCCAAAAGGTAGATTAGGCTCGACTTTACTAGTCGAGTTTTTTTAAGCACTACCTTCTAATCTAAAATCCAAAACAAAATTCTTTAGCCTTGTTCCACTGCCACTAACGCAATCTTTTTCATGGCCATCTCCTCCAAGAAACTAAAAGCAAGGGGTCTTTCACCGGAAAATGATTTCGACTGAACCTAAAATCGTACCTATTACGCAAAACACAATCATTCGAGATAATAGTTTTTTCCATTTTTCTATGTATTCATCTGGGATAACTTGCTCTTTATCAAGTTTTTTTAAATCTTTTCTGATTTGATTGATCATTAAAAATGGTACAAATACAAATATTGTAGATATTAACCTGAGGACTATACTCAACCAATACATTTATTTTCACCTTCAGAATCAAATTTGTATTACGTCTTACATAATGTGGTTGTGTTTATAAGGTTATGAATGTATGAATTGCACAAATCATCAACATGCGATTAATTTTGTTCTACACTTCAATCCTACGGTGAGATTCCTATCATTTTAGGTACATATGGTTCCCCAGCCGAATTGATACAATAGTAGGTGGGGAAATGACCGCTTGATTAGTACAAGCGGCCTCCCAATAATCATCTATTATTATACATGTATCGAAATTGTGTCATGAAGAGACACCTTTTGGCTTGGTTTCGTTAAAATCCCGTTTAATAAAATCAACCCTTTTTTAATTTTGTGAACTATTTCAGTCCGGCTTATGCCCTCTATATGACTTGCAAGGGTTTGATCCAGACGAAAGCTTCCCTCAACAACAGTTACCTTCAATTCAATGACTTGTTGTTCAGTTATTTCCTGTAAACTGATTTTCTCATTCTCTTTTATGGTTTCAAATTCAGTTGGAATAAGTGTTTCTGGATCAACATGTTCAGAAAATGACTTATATATGTCCAGTTTTTTATTCCAAGAATGGTTTTTTGGACATTTATAAATGGCAAACTGATAAATGTTTTTTCCGTTCGCATTGTGTCTCCTAATGGTAGTGTCTGTAAAAACGGTTACCTTCCCGCACATCTTGCATTGCTTGTTTACCGTATCAGCTTCACGTTTTTGGCGTAAAACCAATGAAAATGTTTGCTTTTGCATCGTTTTCCACCTCGAAATGATTATTCGAGGAATACAACATCTATTTGAAATTCTTGCAGGGCGCACAAAACAAAAAAAGCTCCCCTTTGTCAGGAGAACCTTTGAACGCATTGTTAAACAACTAACAGGCTGCAGTTCGCTGTATTCCTTCTGTAATGGGTTGTAGACAGACTTCTCCCGTGGTCAAAAACTGGTCAGTTTTTTAACATGAGAAGCGATCCAATTGTTTTCCATTACAGAGTAAATGTTGGCATACAGGTCACATGATCCTTTCTTTCAAACAGATTAAAACTAATTTACCATATTTTATAAATATTTACCATAGTTTACATAAAACATCATCCCGGCAATTGGTTAGTTTAGAATATGGGTTATGGCAGGGAGGATAGTTGCAGTGATAAATTTCTACTATATTGGTGAACAGTGTCTGTTATTGTTTACCAAGTATATTATAATATGAAACTATGAGGCTCTGTTTTACGTCATAGATAGTGAAAAAACTTTAGATACGAAAGGAATATGTAGTTTTGAAGCTAACACGGATAGGAAAGTCATTTATTATATTTTTTCTCCTGCTTACCATGATCCTATTCTTTATTCAGTTTACTAAGAAATCCGATCCTCTTACGGATTCGAAAACAAATCAATCTGTTTCTTTACCAACTGAACTCCATCCGGTTGTGAAAGAACGGAGCAATCAATTAATCCAACAATCTGCAAAAAAAGGAATTGTGGTAGTGGTTACTGATGGTTTTCGAAGTGCGGAAGAACAGGATCGACTTTATGATAAAGGCCGTACGGCAGAGGGAAGTATTGTAACATTTGCAAAAGGGGGAGAGTCCTATCACAATTATGGGCTTGCCATTGATTTTGCGTTAAAGACCCCTTCAGGGAATGTGATTTGGGATAGGCAGTATGATGGAAATAAAAATGGGAAAGCAGATTGGACCGAGGTTGTTAAAATGGCAAAAGCTTTAGGGTTTGAATGGGGTGGTGATTGGGCTAAATTTAAAGATTATCCCCATTTACAAATGAATTTTGGATTGACCATTGCTAAATTACAGAAAGGGGAGAAACCTGCTGAATCATCATTAACAGCGGATACAAAATAGCTCTGAACATCCGCTACTCATCCCCTGCTGGTGATTAGGGTATCCCTAACAATATGAATAATATGGATATAATTCCGCCTTAATCTGTAGTGTTATTCCCTAAATAATGGTATGGATTTTTACCCCAACGTTCAAATATTCAGGATCATTTCCGGCTTGACCGGCGGCCTGTCAAGAAAGAAACAGACCCTTCACTTTACTCGTTAGGGTCCAATATAAAAATCAACCATTTCATTTCAATAAGTTAATTTCCTTGTGTTAAAAAAACATCCAGGATGGAGAATGAGGAAACAATTAACATGAATAATATGAAACCTTTCAGAGACCTTAAACGTATATGGTATATACCCGTACAAAGGATTGTACGATAGAAAAAAATAGTATAGGCAGGAGATTTAAATTGGGCTCAAACATTTTACAACTTGGATATTATTTATTTGAGGGTTATTATTGGCTAATCTTAATCGCTATTTTGGGTTCTTGGTTTCCTAAATTTCAATCAACAAAGGTCGGGGAATGGATCTACAAACTAGGCGACCCTTATTTAAACCTTTTCAGGCGGTTTATCCCCCCTCTTGGTCCAATTGATTTTTCACCCATCATCGCATTATTTGCTTTAAAATATCTAGGAATATTTGCTCTTGAAGGTCTTCGCCAATCATTGAATGCTATAGGAATTTAAGAGGGAATAAGCTTACAAAAATAATGATAAAGTGGCTGTGATTTCGCTGCGTTTTTTGTCCGAAATAATGGCTATCTTCCGTTTTTGATAGTTAAGAGAAGTTTTACAACTCCTATCAGAACCTGTCACGGCGGCTATTTTTTGTAAGTCCAATTACGCATTCTTCATCATTACTTAATGTAAGGTTAATAGCTCTATAACAACTAAGACATAGTTTAGTAATATTGTTACATTATAGTAGTTAATAGAGGGGATAGCATGCGTGGCTATCATGGTATTTGGCGTAGGTGGAGCCGATACATAACAAGAAGTTAGGATCAAACGGTTTTTTAGATTAGCTTAAGCTTCTCTTTTACAGTCCAGTTTTGATGTTCGTGAATAAACTATTGCTTGGTTAGGTTCAAGCCAATGGAGGAAATGGTTTTCTTCCATTGGCCTTCCTATCGATCACCAATTATTTCATTTGAAATATAGGTTATTAGGGAAGTTTATTTTTTGTAAATGAAAAATCTGCATTTTAAACAATGCAGACTTTTTTTTCATTCGCTATGTCATTGAGATTGATTAAATACATACGTATGTTTTCTTGTTTTGATTGAACAAAGTTTTGCAAGCTGTCAGGGATAAGCTTGTCATTACACTCGAGAGTATCAGGATTCAAGGAGACCTTTAACCATGCATCTTCTTGCGTATCCAAACATTTGACTGTCACTTTTTGTCTCTTATATATAACTCCTACAATGTGATATCTCATTCGGCTGTCACCCGCATTTCTAATTTGAATAGTTTACAAGATGCCTGTGTAAGGTTTTCAAGGCATTCCACTCGTATTCTTTCTTCACAGACAAAATCATTAAGCAATTCACTCTTTAACCTAGAACAGATCATCGAAATATGATCATGAGTCAGCCTATTTAAAGGGTTTTGTGCTGCAACTCTTAAAATTTCTTTTTCAAAGTACTCGACAGAACCAAATAAAACAGTCACTCTGATCTCCACCCTTCCCCGAAAATAATTAAAATAATTGCAATTCCTAATACTAACAAGACGATAAACCGCTGAAACCGCTTTCCTATTTTCTACTCCTTTCTTTTTATAAAAGAAAAAGTCCACCCCAAAAAAGAATGATGGACAAAAAATGTTTGGCAATAACAAACCTTTAATTGTATATCCGATTCTTTTTGGCAACCCGGCTATCCTAGCACTTTCGCCTTAGACCCGTAGCTTTGCGTCCCCACCTTTCGATAGGTTTGCCTTTTTCAATTGATACTTTTATACTATATCGGAAAATACCATTTTTCAACAAAATTCTTCATATTTTGCCAAATATGACAAATATGATTATTTCATCATCCGTCTATAGTCCTATAAAAGGGATAGTGTTAGGGATTAAAGCTGTGAAACTGCTTAAATAAATAAGACAAAGGTTATCCTGCACCGTTTTGGATAACCTTTTTTTGTAAAAAAATCTTATTAAAAACGGAACCTCATGGTCCGTCCTTCCTATCAGCCTGGTTCCTTGCAACTATTCCCTACCTATTCTATTTTTAAAAATATGACAAAGGCGAACAGTACCCATCACTGCTCGCCTATGTTAGAGTCCAATATCAAATGGATTCCCAGTCAATATAGATGGAGGATATCTGAAACTAGCAACCAGTGCCTATTTCAAATCTCCTTGAAATTTGACAATAAATTCACAATTAACATATAAAGAGTTAACAAATTTCTTATATACTGAGTTTGTAAAAAATAAAATTCTAAAGGAGTTGCCATGATGATGGAATTAATGATTCGACTGGTTATTTTGATTCCTTTCTGCACACTTCTTTGTCCGTAATAATCTATGGATCTTTGTTTAGCTTTTTTTCAGATTAGCTTAAGTGCTACTGTAACTGCCCAGCTTTGATGTTCATGAAATAGACAGTATATCGCTTAAACAGGTTCAATCCAATCGAGGAAATGGCCTTATTCTTTTATAAATCCTTCTCGAACATAACCATATCCAATGCCCTAATTCCATTCTCAAAAATAGGTTCTGGATAATTTTTAAAGAAATCCTTCTTAATTTCAACCATCCTAAACCCAAGCTTTTGGTAAAAAGCTAAGTTATCTATACTTGAATTAGCCGTACCCACAATCATTTTATCTAGTCCCTTATTTTTATATAAATGGAAAGCTTCTTTAACTACTAATTTTCCTAAGCCATTCCCTCGGCAATCTTCGGTTGTAATAGTTCTATAATCTTAATGATAGAGCACTAGGATTATTTTTCCAAAATAAAAAAAAAGAAACCCCAACTGAATAGGGAATCTGGGAATCGGGGACAGGTTCCCTGTCCCTGTTTAAAAGTTAGAAAGATGCATCATACTCATTCTAAAATACTTGGATGGGACGATGTTCCTGTCCCCACGTCCCTTTTGGCTCTAATTTTAAAGAGCACGAACAGTAATATTATCCAGAAAGGTCCAATGTATAATGCAATTCGATAATCAGGTAAAAAGAACATCGTTGCGATGATAACCAACAATCCTACAATGGAAAAATAAATAGAATATGGATAAAGTGGCATTTTAAAAGTAAATTTTGTGATCTCCTCTTTACTTTTCTTTTTGCGCCAATGCAACAGAATAAAAAGAATCATAATCCAGTTGAAGATGGAAGCGAAAGTTGTGATGGACATCATGTACATGAATGCCTTATCTGGAAGGAATTTCAACAGCAGAATCCCGAACAATGAAATCGTAGAACATAGTATGATACTTTTGACCGGCGTTCCTGTTTTACCAACCTTGTTGAATATTTTAGGTGCGTTTCCTTGCAACGATAGACCATATATCATTCTACTGGTGCTATAAATCGCGCTGTTGTATGCTGAAGCAGCTGCTGTTATAACAACCACATTGAGCAATGTTGCAGCGGCCGGTATCCCTATTGCTGAAAAAATCTGAACAAAAGGGCTCCCTTCCAATCCAACTTTATTCCAAGGGAACAGTGATACCAGTACTACCATGGAACCAATATAGAATACTAATATTCGTATTACGACATTATTGATAGACTTTGGCAACGTGATTCTATGATTCTCTGCCTCTGCAGCAGTCATTCCAACCATCTCAATCCCACCGAAAGCGAACATTGCCAAGACTAGTGACATCAGTAACCCTGATCCTCCGTTTGGCAGAAATCCTCCATTAATCCACATATTTTCAAATCCGGATGCTTTGAAATTGCTTGCTCCAACTCCAAAAAAGAGAATCCCCAAACCGAAAATTATCATTGCAATGATAGCCACCACTTTGATCAAGGCAGCCCAAAACTCAAATTCCCCAAAAAACTTAACATTTGTGATGTTTATCAGAAAGAACACAATAACAAATACCAGTGCTGTAATCCATGTTGGCATATTAGGTAGCCAAAATTTAACGTAATTTCCTAGTACGATCAATTCAACAATACTAACAGTAATGATAGCAAACCAATAATTCCAACCTAATAAAAATCCTGGGAAATTCCCCCAATATTTGTCTGCTAAAGCACTGAAGGCCCCAGAGACAGGCTCTTCTACTAGCATTTCTCCTAATGCTCTCATGATTAGAAACATGATCAATCCACCAATGACATACGCAAGTATGATACCAGGCCCAGCGAGTTTAATTGCTTCAGCGGAACCATAAAACAGTCCTGTGCCGATTGCACCTCCGAGAGCTATCATTTGTATGTGCCTGTCTTTTAAACCTCTTACTAGATCTTGAGACTCTTTCAATGTGACCACTCCTTTCAAAATAACTGCAGTTTATTATTCTGTATAGGAATTTATAGAAAATCTAACAAGAGGCAATTATGATTGTTTCGAACATACATCCTCCTATTCATTATAGGTGTAGCGCTGATGCACTGGAATAAGCATTGATTGTTTATAATAGCTCAAATCCTGCCGTAAAGTGCCTTAATGAGGTAATTGGACCCTCATAGACAAGTTTCATTCCTTTGTATTGGTCTCTGTTTCTGTAAATTTCCCCGAGGGCATTGGCAATCACATCCATATGGCTATTCGTGTAAACTCTTCGAGATAGGGCAATTCTCATGGCCTCTACATCAGGATAAATATCCTTACCTGTAATCGGATCCTTCGCACCGAAGGCACATGCACCTAATTCTACTGCCCGGACACCGGCTTCTTCATACAGAGCGACGACAAGTCGTTGGGATGGGAATTCACTTTGTGGAATGTGAGGAAAAAATCTTCTTCCATCAACATAAACCCCGTGTCCACCAGTTGGTTCAATTATTGGCACACCACTTTCCATCAATCGATCACCTAAATATTTTGCTTGATTAATACGATACTCCAGGTATTGCTCATCAACCCCTTCTTGCAACCCAACTGCAAGCGCTTCCAAATCACGCCCTGCTAATCCCCCATAGGTAATAAATCCTTCGTGGACAATCGCCAATTGCTGCGCATGTTTCAATATTTCTTCATTTCTTGTGACAAAAAGACCACCAATATTAACGAGTCCATCTTTTTTCGAACTCATCGTTGCTGTTTCACAATAGGAAAACATCTCTCGGGTAATTTCTTTGATCGATTTATTCTTATACCCCTCTTCTCTTTGCTGAATAAAGTAGGCATTTTCAGAAAGTCTAGCTGCATCAATAACGACTGGAATATTGTGCGATTTTGCTAGATTACTTACTTCTCTTATATTTTTCATGGAAACAGGTTGACCACCGTTGTTATTACATGTGACGGTAATAATGACAACTGAAACTTGTTCCGGCCCTTTTTCTTCAATTAATCTCTCTATTTTGGTAATGTCAATATTCCCTTTAAATGGATGAGGCTGGCTTGCTGTATCTTTCCCATTATCTACTACATAGTCAACAGCTAATGCCCCTAATACCTCTGCATTTCCTCGAAAGGTATCAAAGTGCATATTTCCAATCGCAAACTTTCCTTCTTTTGCATATAATTTTGCCATGATGTAATCAGCAGCTCTTCCTTGATGGGTCGGTTGGACATAAGGCATTCCAAAAATATCTTGAACGGATGCTTCCAATTTATAAAAGCTTTTTGATCCAGCATATGATTCATCACCTAGCATCAAAGCAGACCATTGTTCACTGCTCATCGCAGAAGTACCGCTATCCGTTATACAATCGATATACACATTCTCCGCCTTAATTTGAAATGCATTATACCTAGCTTCCTTTAGCCATTGTTGTCGTTGTTCTTTTGTGGTTTTTTTCAATCTTTCCACCATTTTTATGCGAAACGGTTCCGCTGTCATAAAACGCATTTTTTTCTCATCCTCTCTACGGTGAAAATTTTTTATCACCATGTAAATATTTTAACAACAAATATTTACAAATGCAACAATATTCAGATTTTTTTACATACAAAGTAAAAAAGAAAAGACCACTTTATTGAAATAGTGGTCTTTTCTTTAGTTTCGTATTTTAGACTAGAGCTTATTAATATACCGATATATAGAGGTTTCTGATGTATGCAGTATTTTAGCCAACTCCGTAATTGATCCTTTCATCAAAAATACGCCCTTTTCATCCAGCATCCGAATAAGTTCCATTCTTTCATCATGGGATAGGCGTTCAGGAGATACATTAAAATTAGTCAAAGTCTCTTGAATCGTATTGTTCATTAAATCTTCAAATGTAAGATTAAAACTTTCATAGAAGTTTTCCCCCTTATATTGAATAGGTTCTGAACCACTTATTAAACGATTTAAGAGACTTCTAAGTTCAATTAACTCATCCACCTTGAAGTTGATAGTTAAAACGCCTATTAACTCCTGTCTTGAATTTTTAATAAAATGCGTTGCTGATCTCAATTTTTTCCTTTCCGAAGAGAAAGCTCGATAATTAACAACTGATTCTTCTTCTTTATATAAGCCGTTGTTAATAAACTTTTTTTCCATATCTGGAATTGGGCTACCTACACCAAATTCAGGATTGAATGAGTTCTCTACATATACAACTTTGTCTTTATTCGTATCATACAATATAACTTCCGCATCCGTTCCAAGAAAACGGGCAAAAAATTGAATCATCGGGATATATGAATCTAAGCCGGACAAAAAATTCACCTCTATCTTTTATTATTGCTCTGCCAAATTTTTTACTTTGAAATGATTTATGAATGGTTTGAAGGAAGAAATCACTTAACTAGGAAATACTTCAAAATGGAGATTTGTCACTTTATAATAGTCTAAAAACCGTAAATTAATCAACGATTGAAATTATATAAGCTATACTAAATAACAATCTTATTCTTGAGTTAAAAACATCTAGATTGATCAGTAGTGTTGCACTAAATAAATCCAAATGATCTAAAATATTGAGTATACAAAAAATCCTTTATAATGGTTGTACAGGTGGGTTCCTGTCCAATTCCAATACGATTCTATCGCGAAAAACAATCCAGTCGGGGAAATGCCTTTTTTTTATAAATCCTTCTCAAACATAACCATGTCCAAAGCCCTTATTCCATTCTCAAAAATAGGTTCTGGATAATTTTCAAAAAAATCCTTCTTAATTTCATCCATCCTAAAACCTAGCTTTTGATAAAAAGCTAAGTTATCTATACTTGAATTAGCCGTACCCACAATCATTTTATCTAGTCCCTTATTTTTATATAAATGGAAAGCTTCTATAACTACTAATTTACCTAAGCCATTCCCTCGAAAATCTTCGGTTAAAGCAATGTTTTTAAGCTCAACAATTCCGTTCGGATGGAAAGTAAATAAAACTACTCCCGCAGTTTTTCCTTCACAGCAAATCGCGAACATCTCTCCATCGTTTATGTACTCTCTGACGATTTCTTCGCTTTCATCTGCTAGAAGGAGATAGTCTAGAAATGAATTTCTTTTCTCTGTTTCAATTGCCTCCAATTTAACTTCTCGCATTGTCATCCCTCCAATAACACACCCTAATTTTAACACAAATTGGTAATGGGAATTAATTTAACGTTGGACTTAAAAATACTCATACCAAATCAAATGGCAAACAGTGCCAATCACTGTTTGCTATTAAAACTCTTACGTCATGTCTAAGTAGAAAAACTAACTATATTTGAATTCCCTCATAATTAAACTAAATAAAGAATTATAAAAATGGAATACTAACATTATCTAATTGGAATTTGGAGGTATACATTTTTGAAAACCACTGAAGATTTATTATCTATTTTCGCTTTAGGCGGTATCAATGAAATCGGTAAAAACATGTATGTGGTCCAATATACAGATGATATCATCATTATCGACTGTGGTGGGAAATTTCCAGATGAGAGTTTATTAGGAATTGATTTAATTATTCCTGATGTTACTTACTTAGAAGAGAATAAGGAAAAAATCCGTGCTTTAATCGTGACACATGGGCACGAAGATCATATTGGCGGAATTCCTTACCTGTTACGAAAATTAAATGTCCCCATATATGCCACACGTTTTACACTTGGTTTAATTGAATTAAAACTAGATGAGCATCGGCTAACAAGGGATACAAAACTCATTCCAATTGATTCAGATTCCAAGCTTGAGCTGGGAGAGATGAATGTATCCTTTTTCAAAGTAAGCCACAGTATTCCTGATTGTTTAGGGATTGTCTTTCATACACCTGAAGGGAATGTTGTTCATACTGGTGACTTTAAATTCGACTTAACCCCTGCGAATAACCAATATACAGATATTCATAAAATGGCTGCTATTGGTCAGCAAGGAGTCTTAGTTTTAATCTCTGAAAGTACAAATGCAGAACGGACGGGCCTGACACCATCAGAGCGAATGGTAGGCAGCCATATGGACGAGGCTTTCATGAAAGCTGATGGGAAAATCTTCATTTCGACCTTCGCTTCAAATGTGAATCGTGTTCAGCAAGTAGTCGAATCTTGCAGGATGACGAATCGAAAGCTTGCTTTGCTTGGTCGAAGTATGGTCAATGTAGTCTCAGTAGCGATCGAACGTGGATATTTAACCATTCCGGATGGGATGCTGATAGAAGCAAAAGAAGCTGAGCAACTTGCGCCTGAAAAGGTTGTCATTCTATGTACGGGGAGTCAAGGAGAGCCAATGGCTGCTCTTTCCCGCCTTTCTAGCGGAAATTTTCGGGATATTTCCATTTACCCCGGAGACACCGTTATTTTAGCTGCATCCCCAATCCCCGGGAATGAAAAAGATGTTTCACGGATTATCGACAACTTATTTCAACTGGGAGCGAAAGTGATTTATGGATCAGGAAGCACAACAGGCATGCATGTTTCTGGACACGGATACCAGGAAGACTTAAAGCTCATGCTTACCTTAATGAAGCCAACCTATTTTATTCCTGTACATGGTGAATTTAGAATGCTGCACCATCATCGTTTGCTCGCCGAATCGGTTGGAGTTGAGAAAGGTAACACTTTTATTATGAAAAATGGTGATGTTGTTGATATCGAAAACTCTATTGCCCGTCAGACTCGGAAGATCTCATCAGGGGATACGTATGTTGACGGAATGGGCGTCGGCGATGTAGGGGAAATCGTGTTACGAGACCGAAAACAACTTTCTGAGGATGGAATGCTCGTTATTGTTTTAACATTAAGTAAAACAGACAGAAAAATTATTCAAGGACCTGACACGATTACTCGTGGTTTCGTATTCGTAAAAGATTCTGAAGATCTCATAAGAGAGATTAACCGCCTCGTTAAAAAAACGGTTAATGACCTTCAAACAGAAAATATTCGCCAGTGGAATGTAATCAAACAAAATATTAAAAAATCGGTAGGCCAATATTTATTCGCAAAAACGAAGAGAAAGCCAATGATTCTCCCGATTATTATTGAAATTTAATTACAAACACAAATGCATCCACGAAAAAAAAAACAATGACTAAAGCTTCCAGAACTAGGAAGCTTCTTTTTAGTTCATATTAATCAGAAAAGCCGTTTCCTTATCTGATTGTTCCCTCTCCACCTAAATCATCTAATGCCAAAATGATTGCTTGATTTATACACCCACTCTTTCATTAATCGTCCTGACGTAATGATCAACCGAATAATATTCCATAATTTCTACATCATCTGGAATCATTTGTTTATATGTACGTATATAGTATTCTCCTAAAGTTTCATTTCTTTTTGCACTATGAAAACAAATGCCTTTGGTATACGCATCTAATACTTAACAAACTTTGTAATTCCATAATATGTAATGTAATTTCGATGACTGAGCTCTTCTAACCATTTTTTTGCATTTAATTGATATAATCCATAAGTGTCTCTGTAAGTATAACTCCCTACATTTACTTCAATCGGCTCAGAATGTTCTTCCATCCTTTGTTTGTAATTCTCGAATGCGTGTTGATTTGGTACTTGATAAATTTCCAACACATCTCCTAATTCCATACACTTTTCAATGTATGTTAGAAATAACTTATTTCCAACTCCGTGTGCTTCATAAATGTAGGGCAAAGAAAACAACCCATTAATTTTCTCCTTCCAATATTCATCAACCTCTTGAACAGAGAAATAGATAGCTTCTTCTTCACGTTCAAATACTGTACGATTATTATATTCTTCAATTTCATCTGGTATTTCAAATGGTTTGGATGAAGCTAAGAATGTAATTTGACTCATTTTTTTATTCCTTCCCTTAAAGAACTAAAATTTGTACTGCCCCATTGAGTTATCGACACTTTTAACGAACAGTCCAATATACTTATACCGATAAAAACCGCGTCGAAACCTACACGATACAAATGCAAACGCTTTTAATGTATATATCCAAGGTGTTGGACATTTAACACTGACCGATTTAGCACTTACCAGTCCGTTTATTCCACGTTTCTTATATCAGCAGAAATCAGAAAAGGATACGAAATGTTGCTAAAAACAATCAACAAACTTACTCTTGAATTCTTCGATTGTTATCTAAAAGGTGCAGGACATTTTCATCAGATGGAATGTACTAGGATACAATGAGTATATTGAAAAGTTGAGTAATTAGCCATCTTGGCCGAACAGTGACTGGCACTGTTCGCTATTTTTATTGAGACTAGTTTACAAGAAAATCTTTACTTGCCTTTACTTCTCCATTAACCAACACATGCAACGTATGAACACCGGGATAATGTTTCCGTGTTGTCATATTTTTAAAGGATTGTTTTCTTGAGAAAGATTTGATTAGTCCGTCTTCAACAACAGTTTCTGTGATCTGAAAGACCTTTTTGTTTTGATTTCCATTATTTTTCACATAATCAATGGCATATTCTAATCGCACCTTAGTACCTGTTTCAACTGCCAGATCAAAGGAGAAAAGGAGCTCCTCCCCAATTGATATAGCGGCTTTAATAAGAGATAAGTTTCTTATTTGAAGTTTGTTGCTGGCCTTATATCCAAATAATGCTAGGATATCACGATTCCCTTGCTTTAACAGTGATCGAGAGGCATGGCGTAGAATCCAATCCGTTCCTTGATCTTTTCCTTGCCATTTCTCCACGATTTTCGTAATGGCAGTAGGATGGATTCGGGAGATATCATTTAGATGATTTGCCACACTTTTTCTGACATACAAGGAATCATCCTGAAACAGATACTCTAGCATGGTGATGAATTGAAGCGGATTCTCTTTTAAAGAAGGGACTGTACTTCCCCATGGCAATCTGGGTCTTGACCCTTCGCTTGCAAGCCTTCTCACATGCTCATTCTTACTTTGTGCCCAATTAAACATTTGCCTCACCATCCGTTCTTGATCTGCGATAAAAAACGGACGAACTGCAAATTCTGATGTGGAAAACGGTGTGAGAAATTCTAATGCTTCCATCGATTTCTCCCAATCATTTAACCCATATTGTTCAACATAATCGGGAAAGATTATTCCTGCTAATCCTCCAAAGGAGGGAGCTGCTTGATAGAAAATATCGATAACTTCTTCATATGCTTTAGGTAATGATTCAAACATGGCAGTAGAAATTCGTCTGACCCGTTGTTTAAACTCCAAACTCTCCCAATCATTTAGGTAAACCGCTTCTTGAAATTCTTTTTCATTAAAATCAGGACTCGACTTCTTTAGGGTTTTTGTCAGCTGATTGATAAATTGCATGTTATATATATCTTTTACTTTCCCCATTTTCCCACCTCATTAGATACCTTCTTTTAATTAACTTCCTGGATTAGCTGCCTTAGCTAATAAGTTTACATCAAAAGGAAACAAATTATCAAAGACCAGCTTAACGAACAGTACCTATCACCGTTCGATTGCTTTTTGGTATTTAGACGGGAAAACAGTTTAGATTTCCTGGCAATAGATTAAAATTTACTAGTAATTAACATCTAGGACATATTTTATTAACAATAAGGCGTTATTGTAAATAGTAGAGGGGATAGCATGCGTGGCTATCATAGTATTAGGCGCAGGTGGAGCCGCTACTGCATGGAAGAGCAACCAGTTAAACAGCTGCTGCCTTTAATATGTAATAATCATTAACTAATATGTAAAACCATAAATAAAAGGCAATCACGTCAATTTAAAAAATTTTTACTCCCGCTATTCAATAAAAGGAGAGGAGCATTATCCTCTCTCGTATACAACTTAATAGTTCTTTAACATCTTCTTCATCCTATCTTAAAATGCCAATTATATAATGGTATTGTGTAACACATTACGAATGAAAGGAGGATATATATGTATTTGAAACAACTAACTGAAAATAGAATGATTACCATTGATTATTTTACAAATGGAATCTTACAAACGATTAAAGGGCGTGTATATTGCCTTAATCTAAGAGACCAGTTACTTTCATTAAAAGATGAAAAGCAAAAGGTTTTCTCCATCCGTTTATCTGGTATTAGAGAGATTTATTAATTCATTAATGATTCAACTTTTTATTTATCAAATAAGACTAATTTAACTAACACATTTCCTTAAACCTTATTAGCTAGGGGTTTTTTTCGTCTAAAAATAATTCTGAGATTTAGATTTCGTTCTTTCAAACCACGTTGTTTCTTCTTTCCTCTGACAAAAAAAGAGCTAACCGCTTAAATCTCAGTTAGCCCTCGAACCATTCTCTTTACAACTCCAACCCATTTAACAAATCCCTCAAAACCTTTAACTCCTCAACGTTCAACGTTACACCCTTGCCCATCTTTTCATGCTCAGGGGCCCAATCACGCAAATCATACTTTGGTTCTTTTCCGTTCCAGCTTATAAGATTGAGTTCTTTGTTCCAGCCTTTTGGGGATTGTGAAATGGCACCTATGGTTTCTTTTATTTCGAAGTTGATTTCTGCCACTATTTTTGTCCTCCATTAAAATATATGATCGCTACTTGGATCTGCAACATCCTACTTATTTAAAGAGCTTTTTGATCAGTTTAAAAATGTCAAAGCTTATTTGATTGTAAACTTTGTTATAAGCATATTTCTTTGGGTCTCTAACCCAGCCAAAACCCCTTGGCATTTTCAATCCTGCTCTGTGGACAATCTGTCTTTTGATGCTAGTTCTAGCTGAAATTCTTCCTTTCAAGCTTGGCTTTCTAATTCCAAATTTCATAAGAGCACCTCCTCTGATATTACCAATTATCCAGTGCGATATAAATAACCAAGATTTTAACCTTGGGTCTTTGTTTGGATCCCCTTTAAAGTTAACACCTTAAGTTTTGAAAAGGATTTTTTTCTCTTTTCTTGTTAGTACTTCAGGTTATCCTTAATTTTCTGTTTAATAACCAAAGCTATTTCTTGTGCTTTTCTCATATCCTCATGAAGTTTCTCGCAGTTAGTCCAATGTTCTTCCCATATGTCTGCATCAACAGTACTTTCAAAATCTACCGGTTTTACATCTCCCCATTTCTCATACTTTGAAAGACGCGCAATCCGTCCATCTAAATCGTCCACCATTCTTATTTTCGGAGAAAGAACAGCATCACTTACAATCCACTCATTCCAAACCTTATTTCCTTTAGATTGGTTACATTTCCCACAAGCTGGACTAAATTAAATATATCTGAAATATATCCTGTCGGCTTTTTGTTTTTTACTATTGGGCGAAGATGGTCCCATTCAGTTGATTTATCACCACAGTAGGCACATCGGAGGTCATCTGCATCTAGTTCTAATATTCCAAGGGCTTCTTTCACTTCCATTTCGGTTGGATAAATATGGTGAGGTCTAACCCTGCGAACTCATTTTTTACTTTTTCATTGATAATTTCTTCGTAGATACCTTGTTTGTGAATTCAAATACCCCTTGGATTTTGATAATTAATATTACAAGGCTATCGGCAATCTTATTTGCGCTGATAGCAGCGAATGCAATAAAAAAATAACCAATGTCGAATATTTAACTACTTTTCTAAGAGACTCACTAGGAATGTGAAAACTTCACATGGTGCCTGTCACCATATTGAAGTTTCCACTTTGTTTTTTATTTCAATACTCAATATTTTCCTACTCCTAAAATCTGGTTAGAATTTAGAAATTTAATAAGGTTGATGTCTGTCTCCTCTGAGGATTTACCAAGCCAAATTAAATGCCCCCATGAGTCGAGCAGACAAAGCTCTGATGAACGAATGTTTTCATTAGCATAATAAGGGTGTTCTAAAGGGACAGAGCCATCATGTTTACTATGCATGATTAGGGTTGGACAGCTAACAGCTTGTAAATCTTTGCTAGATATCTCATTAACTTGTATTAGATCAATAAAGAATCCATATCCCGACAGTTGGCGATTATTCATTTTTCTCATCGCTTCAACATCTTCCTTGTTCAATTTACTTTTTGCTTCATCATAGGTTAGATTACTAAATGAAGGGAACATTTGCTTAAAAATATACTGAGGGAACTTATTGTTCATAAGAGAAATTAATTTCCATGTATATTTTTCAACTTTTGGACGGAATAAAAACCTTGCCGCTTTATATTCCTTATCCCTAGGAGTAAGCCATTCCTTTGTAACTGCAGATTGCAAGGTAAGTGAAGCGACAAGCTCCGGATAGTGTGCAGCAAAATAAATCCCGCTAGGACCTCCTGCAGAAATAGCGAGAAGGTGAACTTTTTCGATGTTTAAATGGGCTAGCAATCTTGTATAATAGCTACATGCAGTTGCTAAGCTTTTTCCAACTTTTTTTGACGTTGCCCCATAGCCCGCTCTTGATGGGGTTATAACGGAGAAACCATTCTCTACTAATGCCCTATACCCAAATTCCTCAAGACAATTAGAATGTCCCCCATGCATGACCAATATGGGATCACCCTTCCCTATAATCGAATAATCGTTCCGCTTTTTTGAACACGATTCTATACATTGCTACTGACTTCGGTTTAATTTGAGTTTGCAAACATCCCGCCATCGATCCGATACTGACTGCCGCTGATAAACGAACTATCATCGGAAGCAAGGAATAGAACCAATTTGGCGATTTCAATTGGTTCTGCGTATCTTCCAAAAGGAATAAGTTGGGGGTCAGGCAACTATTTTCAAACATACTACAAAGTAATTCTCCAAAATTCACGATCTGTTAGCACAAGATCATAGGGTGTTTTGATATCCGCCCATTGAATGCTTCTTTTATTCTTAATCGGCAGCCCTTTTTCACTGTACCAACAAGTAAAATACTCAACAATCCCACTAGCTTGAAGTGCTTCATCTATATACGAATAGAGCACCGACAAACACTTTTCATCGATTGCATTCCCTTTCAAACAATCTTTTAAGAATAGGAAATTATAACTACACGCTACTTGATAGTTGAAACTGAAATGCGGACTATAGTAAAAATCTCACTTTGGTTTCACTATCATAATTGTTTTCAAATGACAAATGTGGAAAATCCAATTCAGTTTCAAATACATTGGGTTGTTCAGGAGACGCTGGGTTTAAGCCAAAAGAACCAATTGGCAGTTTTATAGGTGAAGCAATAAAAATGTATTGAGTCAAGAGTATTCCCTCCTTATTTAACACTTTCCATTTTTTGAAATAGCCTATATCGTCCTGGTGAAACCCTCTCAAGAATTCGGAATTCCTCGCTAACATTGGATGAGCGATTGCCTCCCAGTGACATCGGAACCATATCAGCTAGAGCAGTCCCAGCCTCTTTCCAAGTATTTGGATAATTGCTATTGATCCAATCATTTACTTGTCCGATGGTTCCCTCTCCTCCTAAATTATCTAATGCTAAAATAATTGCTTGATAGTGATTCATTTTAAACAACCATCCTTTCGTTGATTGTTCTGACAGATTGACCAACCATGTCATATTCCATAATTTCTACATCATCAGGAATCAAATGCTTATATGTACGTATATAGTATTCTCCTAACGTTTCATTTCTTTTGGTACTGTAATCTTTTAAAATAAAAAATACTTTACGGTAATCTTTTGGTGCTAGACTAAAATAATACATCGCTTCATTCCAGACCGTAATTTTTGCACTCGGAACATTTCCGCCAGATGTCCAGGTGTGGGATTTACATTCAACTATGATTTTCCCGTTAATAGAATCATTGCAACCTAAGTCAAATGTATGTGATTTTTTAATCCTTCCAATTCCGAGGTGTAAAGGATGCCCAAAAGTAAGGTCAACGCTGTTAGCTTTAAAATATTTTTTAGCAGTTTCCTCAAAATCTCTTCCAACTTGCGCATTACTAACCGAACCGATTCTTTGAAAATTATTTATATCCATTATATTCTACTCAAAATTCAAATTACTCTAATGGTTTACCTAGTCAAAATCTTTTATCATCATCATAATGCATAAGGATTATTTTTCCAACGCTAAAAAACCCCTTTTATTTTTAGATATCCTAAAAACTAATGAATATACGAATTCAACCTAGAAATGATATCATTATGACTAGTAAAACAATCATCAAGGAGGACCACATTGAAAAAGCTTGTAAAAGTCGTCGCAGCCATTATCGAAAATGATCAAAATGAAATTCTATGTGCACTTAGATCACCCGCAATGTCGATTCCAAATCAATGGGAGTTTCCTGGTGGGAAGGTGGAATCCAACGAGGACATCTTCTCAGCGTTAAAAAGAGAAATTGATGAAGAGTTGGATTGTAAAATTGAAACATCCAATGAGATATTTAATGACAATACTCATAAATACGAAACATTTATCATAAATTTAATTTCAATTAAATGTAGAGTTGTCGAAGGGTCTCCTTCAAAAAGTGAACACTCCAAACTAATTTGGCTAAAACGAGAAAATTTAGATTCACTAAAATGGGCGCCGGCCGATGTTCCAGCAGTAGAACAATTAATCCAAGAAAAATAGTCTTCTCGAAATGAGAAGACTACACTTTTTCTGTAAACTCCGTATATAAATTTGTCGGTACCTCATTCTCTAATTCCATTCGGACCGTAATCGGCTTGTCCCCTTCAAATTCAACAGAATTTCCTTTTCCAATATAAATATAAGGCTCCGTCTTGCCATCCAATTCTTTGTACTTGCGAATAAACAAATGAAGATGGACCCCACGCTGCTGATTAAAAATGATGTTTTTCCCTCGTTCAGATTGTTGTGTCGTATTATTAACCGATTGCCATTGGAATTCATGTGGATTAATAAATTTATCTTTATAGTTGATACTTTCCTTTACGTCCTCCTCTTTATGCAAATCAATAAAGAGAAAGTACTCATTGCCATTCGCCAATAATCCCGATCCTCTAAAGGAACTATGGATTTTCCGATAGTTCGACAGCAACGCAGCGTCGATCATTTGATATTGCTCATACAATTTGAAATGTGGGACACCATAGTATTCTCTTTTAAAATCCTTCTCGTATCGGAAAATACCATAAGTGATAATGTCTTCAATAAACTTCCGGTATTCTTCATTTTCTAATAGCTTTGAAAAAATATCAGTCTTTGTCAGAATGCCATTGTCATAACGCACTAATTTAGGTTTATTCTTCAGCTGCCCACTATCATAGTAGTTTTGATTTAGACACTCAAATGCATGTAAAATGGAATCATTATCGACGTTATCGATCATTTTCAGAATTTCTTGCTTTGCTATTCCTTGATTAATCTCTTCATGATCTAGCAAATAACGCAGGATAACAAACTCATAAATCCGCTTAAGTGGTAGCTTGCTTGATAATTCCTTCAATGTCGCTTCAAAGGCTTCATTTAGTAAAATTTCCTTTAAATCATCATCCTTCTCGACCTTGGCCACAAAGGATAAGTATGTTTTCTCGCGATTAATAAATTTAACAGGATCTGGCGCACCATCATATTTCAGATAATCCAATAACAAATACGGGATCCGACCCTGATTGAGTTTTTTAAATTCACCGTATTCTTCCTTCAGATACTTCATCGAATTGAAATTTTCCCTATCAATCTGTGCCAATATTCGATCCTGTGAAATCTTATCCATTTGGATATGAGTACATCCAGGAATATTTGCGAATCCCGTTGCCACTGCTACCTTTAGGCTTTCTTTATCATAGTAGCGACTCCCATTTAACGCCAAAGCAATGAGGAACGTTTTCTGATGGTTTCCAATAAAGTCGAGCACCGTCAAGAAGCTTTTATTCGCATGCTTCCGCAAGCCTCTCCCGAGTTGTTGAATAAAGATAATCGGTGAGTTGGTTGGTCGTAGCATTAATACGGTATTAATAGAAGGAATATCGACCCCTTCATTAAAGATATCTATGGTGAAAATGAATTCTAATTCGTCCTGGTCATCTTCTAATCGTTGAATATATTGCTCACGTTTTTCCGGTGCGTCAGCCCCATATAAGCAAATACTTTTATAGCCTCTTTTATTAAATTCACTTGCCATATATTGAGCATGTTCAATACTGATGCAAAAACCGAGGCCTTTTCTTTTCTCACCATCATGACCGTAAAAATCCATTTTTTCAATAATAAAATCAACCCGCTCATTGACCTTTAACCGTTTGGTGATTTCAGTAATATCTTCAATATCAACATCACTTAAATCAATGCCTTCAATATCCGTGATTCCGAAATAATGAAAGGGAATCACGAGTTCATCCTCTAAGGCTTCGTGTAGGCGAACCTCTAAAGCCACATTATTATCGAACAAATCAAAGACATTATAGCCATCACTTCGTTCAGGAGTGGCTGTCATCCCTAAGGTAAACTGAGGTTTAAAATAATCTAATACAGTCTGATAGGTTGGACTTGTGGCATGATGGGCCTCATCAATGATCATATAATCAAATTCATCTCTTCCGAATTCATGAAAACACTTTGAGATGGTTTGGATCGTGGCAAAGACATAATCAACATGTTTCTGCTTATGGTTCCCTGTCAGCAAACCAAACGTGAACCCCTCATTGGGTAACAACATCTCAAAGGTATCCTTCGCTTTTTTCAGGATCTCTTCGCGATGGACAATGAAAAGAAGTCGCTTTGGCTTCACGTTCTTCACATCAAACGCTGACATATAGGTTTTACCCGTTCCAGTCGCAGCAATTACCAATGCCTTTTTCTCCCCATAGCTCCTAAGTCTCGCTAGGTTCTCCGTTGCATGTTTCTGCATTCGATTTTGAACAATATATTGCTTATTTTCATAAATCAGTTGATGTGTTTTTTGCGTATTCTTAAGGCTTTTCAGAAACTCTTCATATCTACTAATAAAAGCCTGATCGGCTTCAGCACTCATGTCCCAGAGCCCATCGTATTCCTTTAAAACATCCTTAATAAAGCGGCCATGTTCTTTGGTAATAATTTCGACGTTCCATTCAATATTACTTTTCAGTGCACTTTGGGTAATATTGGATGAGCCGATAATGACCTTATAGCTATCCTGATACTCAAATATGTATGCCTTCGTATGAAAGCCAATCTCTTTATCGGTAACGAAGACCTTTAGGTCAACATTATGAAACTCTTTAATTTTCTCCAATGCCTTGGCATCGGTAAAATTGAGATAGGTTGACGTTATGATCTTCCCAGCAATGCCTTTTTGCTCCGCATCCTTTAAAGGATCAAGCAGAAGCTGCAAGCCGCTGAAATTAATAAAAGCGACACTAAAATAAAACCGCACACACTCGTTCATCGATTTTACTAGTTCTCGTAATAAGTTGCCTTTATCGGAGTTGACAATTAGTTTCTTTTTTACTACTTCCATTGGTTTTCTCCTAACTATAGATGTCTCTCTGTAAACTGTTATTTATTGGATATGTAAAATTGTACTATAGTTGGAGGTAAATAAAAAGATCCTCTATCCTTTCTAGGAAATAGAGGATTATTATTTTAACGAATTTTTTTATAATGTTTATTTATGCGTAAAACTAGTATAAAGTTCTAATTCCCTTTCGAACTTTTCATGCAACTTATTTTTTTCAAAATCGTTTATGTATTCAAGTGTATTTTCGAGTATACCAATTTTCATTAGAATTGATATTTCATCAAGAGAAACTTCAGAATGTTTAGAGCGTTTAGTTTTAGCAAGTTCCAACATTCTCTCAATAATCTCTTTGAAACTTTCAATTGTTCTTTCGCCCTTATGAATAAACACCCTATTTAAATCTGAATTTAATAGTTCTTCATTGTATTTTTCAATATTTTTTTTACGTAATATTGCAGCCTGATCTGCCCGCCATTGTAACGGACCGAAACGAAATTTTGATCTCCATGCTGCAAAAGTTTCTACTGGAACACCAAGTAACTCAGCTCCATCCCATTTTTCTAAACCTTTCTCAATACAAATTTCATACATTATTTCTTTTAAAGATTTACCAAATTTCTTTTCAACTAATCCTTTGTAATCAGTTTCCATCCTATTATCCTCCTTGTGGTTTTTGGTTATAATATAAATAATATAATCCATTTTTTAAATTTAAAAATTAGGAAGGTATCCAAGATGGAGGAATCTTACTTTATAAGTGTTGATTATAATTTGCACGTTAATGAAGATTATGATGCGGAATATCCATATTTAGATGGATGGGCTAAAATTACTTTACATGATGAAGAAGGTACTAGTAAGGATATAGGTTCAATCAGTTTTACTATCTTCCATTCAAATACTTTAGATGACTCATCCTTAATCCATGATATTGCAGATTCAGTATCTGGTAATATGGTTCATCTAATTAATGGTTTTCATCAATTTTCTCGTGCATCTGATGTTAGCTATTACGAAAAAGTTCTATGCTTAAACTACATAAAAATACAAAAGGAGTATAGAAAAAACTCATACGGATCTTTTACAATTAGCAATATAATAAAATTCAGCAAAATATTGAATGTTGATTTTATTATTTTACAACCTGCTCCGATTGAGGGAGAACCAGAAGGAATTGAGCGTAAAAGTATTATTAATCGGTTAACAAAGTTTTATTCAAAATTCGGATTCGAGACATTTACTACTAATTTTGGCGATCCTATTATGATATTTGATCTTGAATGGTATGAATTATAGCAGTAATACGATTTAGATTACCAGTTATATACGGGGTATTTTTTGAAAAAGAGTGCCTGTCACCTACCCAGCTTCCTCACTCATGTTCCAGAGGTAATCGTATTCCTTCAAGACATCTTGAATAAACCGACCATTTTTTTTCGTAATTATTCTCTACATTCCATTCAACATCATAATAGAAATTAAAGATTAAAACATCATCTAACTAAGGGATTTTAAAGTACATTAGACTTTATTATCCCTTTTCCTATATTATGAAATTTTCTTATTAAACGTTTCAATTCAATTTTTTTCATACCTCTCTTAAAATATGCCTTTTCACATCCTTAGTATAAAATGATTATCATTGTATGATATATCTTTAATTTTATCCTGCAAGTACTTAACTTCTTTGCTTTCATATTCCCCCATTACAGTTTCCCTCCATATTGATTCACTAAAACAACTATCCTGGTTATTCAGTATTTTTAATTAAACAATAGTCAATAAGTATAATTTATTATCCTTCTATCTGTTATTTTAGTCGTAAAGCTTCTATTAACGATTTAGTGGAATAATGACTTAGAGACATGTTCATACACTTGCTAAAAACTCTTCTAAAGTATTATTCTTTCTACTTAAATATGAACAACTTATCCCACCTTCAGTTTTTCTAATCAATACTCCAGAATAAGGTTTTCCATAATTAAAAGGTTTTCCTCCAGAATTCATAATAATGTTCATTAGATCTCTTGTTTCAAAACTAGTTCCAGCTTCAGTGATTTGAATTAAAGCAATTCCATGAGCCCGTGCGTACCCTATTGCGCCACTTTGAAAATTTGACGTAGATATTAAGATACCTTTTTGGGCACCAAAAGATAGTATTTTCCCGTATAATATTTGAACTTTTTCTCTAGTTATAGGTGACTTGTAATGTTTACATTCAATAATTGTTTTATATTTGATGCCCATCACAGTAAACTCGATATATCCATCTATCTGATAATTACCATCATAAGCTTCAATTGTTGTATTATGTTCAATTACTAAGTTTTCAAGATTTTTGGTTTGTTCAGTTAGCAAGTCTAATGAATATTTTTCAAATTCTTCGGGAGTTATATCCATAAATGCTTTTTTAGTTGGAATGAACAATTTCTTTTCCTCCAAAAGTTATCAAATTTACTATTATTATAATAATTACATTCAAAGACTAAAACGTGATGTTACCCTTTATAGGAAATTAAAGGGCCAATTCATCAGAAGTGGCTCTATACAAAATATCTCTAAGTAATACAAATCATTTAAATAATCCGTACCCAGTAACTGGTATGTCTAAATGTCATAATAATTAAGAATTAGTAGAAAAAAACTGGGTCAGTCACCCAATACGGTAACGCTTTAAAGCAACGAGCGATTTCGCCCGATTATCCTGTATTATTATTCTTCACCAATTAATATAATTTCTTGCTCTATGGTTCTTTCGTTATGAAGAATCAAATTGATCAAATCATGGAATTCTTTAAATGATGGATCTTCCAGCAATTTTTTTAATTGGCCTAAATACCCTTTCGTCTCTACTTTTTTCCCATGTGCTAAATACTTCATGTAAGTACTAATATCCATAAAAATAGGAGTAATGGAGATATTGAGTTTACGTGAGAGATGTTTCCAGATTCTGATTCCCCCTAGATCGATATCTCCCCAATGATTGAACGTTACTTCCATATTATGCCGCTTCATAAACCTTAAGATTTTCTCCAACAATAACCTTCTTAGGGAGTTATGGAACCCTCCTAAATAAACCACGATGTAATTTTTATTATGCTTTTTTACGTAATGGATGTAATCGTAGAAGGAAGTTAAATTCTCAACGGTGACAATACGTTCAGCTTTCACATCCGAAATCGAAGCATTCTCTATAAATTTTGTGTCTAAGCCGAAGGAGTTATCAAATAACGAAAGATCCAAGGTTTGCCCTTGAATTTCAAAGGTAATGGGACCAAAAACATTTATAGATTGCAGTTTATCAATGACCCCTAATTCAGACAAGATATCGTCATCAGTTAAATCTTGTTCAGAATAAACATATTTCTGCAAAACAGAGATGATTTTACTTTCCATTGACTCAAATTTTTTAGAATCATTGAATAGTTGAATACTCAATCTCCTTTTAGAAATCTCAAAATCGCGACTTTCTAAAACCGTATGAAGCGCTCTTAACTGATCATGGGTATTTTCAAGTGAATCTAAGTCAATGATAGAAGGAGCAGACCTTAAATTCACCAATTGTCCTTCAACATGTTGATAAAACGCTTCTAATAAGATAGGTGCAGTTCGAGCGTAGTCTTTAACGACCTTCAAGGTATTTTTATATTTTTCTTCCTTCGACTGTCTACATAAAAAGTGGTAGATATCTATTAACTTTTCATCGTTTACAATAATCCTTGCTAACTCTTCCCCCTCACTAAAGCGAACCCATTCCAAAACAATAAAATGATTATCTTGTAATTCCTGCATATCTTTATTCATATTCACTTTGTATTGACTATCGGTATCATGAAAATAAAGTGGAAAGGTCATCCTGTTAACTGTTAGCATGGTCCTTCTGGTGCTTTTTTCTGTTTTCCCATAATCAGAACGAGATTCGTACTTATTTATTAACAAATGCAATATGTCCCGCTGCAGTTTACTCAGATACATATTCTAGCTCTTCTTTCCTTCGAAATGATAGAAAATCATCTTTTGTGATTTGTTCCACTTGACTTGTAAATCCATGCTTGATGACCATAGTTGTACATGGTAAAAGTGGTGCCATCACCTGTAGGCTTGTGGTTGGTGTCACCACTATCGGTTGAAACCCACATTCATGAATAAATCGAATACATTCCTCCACCCGCTCTCCGTCCATCCGATTAAATGCTTCATCAAATAATACCAATCTAAAGGTATCCGGGTCTTTTCTATGCATTTGATAGGTATTGAAAAACGAAGCTAAAACAGCAATATAGAAAGGGACCTGAGATTCGCCACCAGAATTTGAACCGAATTTCTTCGAGTATTTATATTCATTTCCATCCCGGTCACTAATATCAATATCGAAATCCAAGTAGGTACGGTAATCCATTAACCTTTCCATCTGCTCCGAATGATGGTGTTCATCAAAAGACAGTTCTTTAAAAAAATCATTTAGGGTTGACTCATACTTTTCTTGGAAGACATAACTAAATAATCCATCTGATAGTAAGTCATGATCCATAATCATTTCATAATAATGAATGTAGCTCTGGTTAGGTAAACATCTGAAACGATATTGGTCTCCTCCGAAATCCAGCTTATTTAAAGAGAAATTCAAAGCATCAAATGTTTGCTTCGAACGTTCTATCCGTTCTTTCAACTTCAATATAAAATCCTCTTGGAAACATCGATAGGCATTTTCCTTTTTTATCGCTACTTGTTCATTGAACTCTACTAGTTTTGTCTCGACCAATAAGGTAAGGCGTTGTTGATATCTTTCATTATCATTAGCCGTTGCGTCAGCTCCGAAGTGGTAGGTTTCATTAAATTTTGTTCTCAATTGGATTAGCGGTCCTTTTAAATTATTTCTTCTAGATTCTGAACTTTTGGCATTTTTTTCATAAATACCTGCCAATTCACTATACGACCTATTTGAATCAAGCTTCTCCCAGCGTTCTTTCCCTCGGTCTAACGCAGTAGGACCGAGACTTTGTAGATATTCTTCAAATTCATTCTGAAGTTGAAGTTTTTTCCCCTCAGTATCCGCTATGAGTTGAGTTAAATTTGCGATTTTTTCTTCTAATTTTCCTGAGTCATTTTGCTTATCTCCTATTAAATCTCTAACCCTTGGTTCATCTTCTTTCAATCCTTTTAATTTCAGTTTTAGCCTGTCCACCTCACTAGTATCAATGGCTAAAAGACTTTGCTGCAGGCTAAGAATGGATTGCTCTTTTTCGGATAAATTTGAGCATTCATTAAGAGCACTAAAAATCCCTTCATAAAAGTCTTGTTTATCTGAACGCATCTCACTAAGTTTATCGCAATGAACTAATTGCCCTTTAACCGCAGATAACCTCTGTTCAAGTTCTTCCAAGTACTCCTCTTGTTTTTCTAATTGTTTTTTGACCGCCTCTCGACCTATATATGGAATCTCGTAATCCTTTTTAGGCATCTGCCTTGCCGTGTGATTTTGGTAGACCATACAAGTAGGGGTAATACTTCTTTTATGTCTTTTTAACTCTTGAACCTCTTCACACTTAATCAACCCACCCAGAACATAATCGGTAAAGATTTTAACTAGAGAAATATCGGTTGTTATTTCTTCTGCTAAACTCCCCTTTAAAGGAAGGCGAAGTTCTTCTTCCATCTTCTTAATATTTACCAAGCCTACTCCACTTATGGGATGGCTAAATTTATGGTCATGATAAACTTGCAACGCATCATCAAAATACACCGGAGGAACAATGATATTAAATTTTAGATTCTTTAAGTATCCTTCTACGGCATTTTTCCATTTTTCATTCGGAACATCTATTACTTCACACACAATATACACGGGGACTTCATCATTGTTTGTCGAGTGCAATCGTTGGGTTAATAGAGTTTTTAGAACCATCGATGGATGACCGGAAGGCAGAACCCTATCTTTTTTCAATTCATGAATCTTTTCTTTTACATGTTTCTTTTCGTTCTCAATTTTTTCTTGATCTTGTTTTAGTAAGACCGCCTGATCCTGGACCCATTTAAACGCCGTTCTCCAACTGTTATTTAATAACAAAGGGGAATATCCTGATAGTTCTGACGTCCCTTCTGTAAGGGCAGCCTCCCATGCACGCTTCCCATTATATAAAGACTCAACTTCATAGCCATCATGTCCTAATACCCTTAATACCGAAGCCAATACATTTCTTTCTTGTACTTCCACCTTTAGTTTATAGTTTTGATTTTTCCGTAACTCACCTAACCTATTAACATCCTCCCCCAATTGATTAATCTGCAGGTTGATTTCTTTGATTTTCGTTGTTATATTGTGTTTTTCAATATCTACAGATAATTGATTGATCTTTTCCACCATCGCCTGGTGCTTACTTTTTAAGGCTTGAATCGTCTTATTTAACTCTTCGAATTCATCTATTTTCTCTTGTTTATCACAGATATACCCTTTTACTTTTTCTTCTTCATTTAGAACGGCGCTTTTCTTTGAAATATAATAACTCGACTCAATCCCTTGGTTAAGATTTTCGATAGCTGTCCATTGCTGCTTAATTTCAGTAAGAGCAAGGATTTGTTTTTGTGTCTCCTGAATCAAATTCTCCAATTCACGCACTCGTTCAAAGTTCTCTCTTAAATTCTCACTATTCAACGGATCTGAATCTAATACAAATTCATAAACAAAATGCTTAATGTCTGTAATACTCTCAAAGGCAATTCCCTTTTGGATGAGCTTAAAGAAGGAGTCCCTGACACCCCCCAAAGTTTGCTTGACATCATTGATATATCGCTCAGAATCTTTCTTGTAAATAGTATTCTTAATTTTATTTCGTTTGAGATTATCCTGAAATTCTTCTCTTGTATACAATTCATTTTTTTCCTTATAAAATAGATTTTCCGTCAATTCAATGCCTTCAATTTGAAAAAAGGAGTGATAGTACTCCATGGACTTTGAATTAAAATCAAACGCAACTCCTAATAACACTGTTTTCTTCGACTTTTGAAGTTCAATCTCCACAACAATGTAGCTTGAAAAATCCACTTTCCCTCTCTTATGTGCCAATCCTTCAGAGTTAACGGAACCACGCAAGTATGAAGTAATGGAACGCTTTGATCTTTTGTCAGTAGCAGATTGATTAAATTTCAATTGTTTTAGATTCCCGACAAATAGTACTTGTAGAGCATCAATAATGGTAGACTTACCCGCTCCCGTCCCTCCAGTTATCAAATTACCCGAACGATGAAATTTGATAATTTCATCATTAAAATAATGCCAGTTAATCAACCTCATTTTCGTCAAATATCTCATCTTCTACCTCCTCACTTTCGATTCCTTCCGTAATCCACTTAAAATAGGTTTCGACTGCATGAACTGGTATAGCAATTAAAATGGAAGGATAAAGGATAATAGGCTCCTGGGGATGATTCCAACAACCTTTCTTTACATTAATCAACGAATAAGATGCAAACAACTTCATGATTTTCCCGTATTCATCTGCATTCGGTAGCCGGTTTTTTATTTTTAAAGCCAAGTACTTTTCATGAATTTCTTCATTGGTCGTGGTAATGTGCCGTGCAAGCGAAATGTCTTTTTGTCTTTCTTCATATATTATTCGTAAAATAAACAGAAACAGAGTTTGATTTTGTGTGAGCATTCTACGATTTCTACCCGTAGGATTATAAACATAAATTAAGTTCATTGATTTAACAAATTCAATATTCCAACCTGTTACCGCTAAGTAGTCTTCAAACAATTCAGCATATCGGTCGATAAACCGGTAATATGGCTTATCAGCCTCCTTCTGAAAAACAATATAGTTTTGGGCTAATAATTTATTGATACAATCTGAAAACATCTGTTTATCCCGCTCTAACAATTCCTTGTATTCTTCACTCCAACTCATTTCCGCTCTCCTTTCCGTATAAATGAACGATGCGGGATTGTGACTTTCCCTACTTTAATTGTTCGCTTACCCGCTTCGTTCCTTTCGGAAAGTTCAAACATAGCCTTCTTTGATTGCGAATAAACGATAGCGTAAATAAGACTCAACCAATCCCCTTCTTTTTCCGTCGGTAGCGTTTCCATTGGAATTATACTCTTACCTTTTCCCTGACGAAGGAGGAAATCATTGATTTGTTCCACAGTTTTCCCTTGATTAGACCGTTTAAGAATCTTTTCAATTTCATTCTTCTTATCTGTTTCAGATACTTCTCCTTTTTCTACTAAGGATGAACGCTGCTTTGGTTTTGACTGGTAAGGGATCTTCCAACTGTTTGAGTCCAGAAATTCTTGAGAGAAAATCGAGATTAATTCATTTACACCATCTTTTATATAATCAGAAGGTGAAGTTGCTTGTATATTTTGTGCGATCTCTAACAGGATGGTGTTCAGTTTCTCTTCTAAACCGCTGGTATATCGAATGTGATATTTGATTTGTTGTTCTGCTGCTCTTGAATATAACTTGACACGATTATCAATTTCATTTAATATTTCATCCATTTGGCTAAATGATTTTTCAATAGTTTCAAGCCAAGAATAAATCCGATTTTCGGCTTGATGGAGTTCCCTGAACACTTGATCTTGGATTAATAATTCTGATTGTTGACGAATTCGTTCATGGTCAAATTGCCACTTTTGAACCGCTTCCAACACTCTTACACGATACTTCGAAACGTGGTCAGAAGATTTTAACCGATAATAATAAGCACCTAAGACTTTTTCTTCAAAATCAAAAAAGAAACTATTTAAAACTTTGTGAAGATCCGATTCTACTAATAAGGCTTCGGTATGCTGCTTAATGCTATAATTCAACTGTTTTAATCCATTAATGATCATTACCGTGTTTTCATATGCTTGTTGTAAAGATATGTAACTTTCTTTTTCCTCTCCATATAGATGCTGGAAAACGGATAATATCCGCCCTCTATACTCTTCCTGATGACCATTCGTGATTTGTTCGAAAGTACGTAATATAGATAATGCATAATCCGGTACAGATACTTTCCAGGTATAGTCCATCATCTGTTCTTCTGCTACCCATTTGGCATCTCTTAATTTCCTAAAAAAATAGTTCGCTTTTTCTCGGCTTGTCCTAAAATCAAGAAACTCTTCATCATGATCGAATAAATTACTATGCTGTTCCATAACATCACACAGCAAATCAACTAAGATGTCCTTATCAATTAAGGAAATCGATTCCTGGTATAATACATATATTTCTTGTAAGATTTCAACGTAAACTTGTTTGTATTTTCCATTTAAAATGGAAAAAAAACCGTCTGGTATATGTGAAAAAAGCAACGATATGTTCATTCAGTCTTTTTCTCACCCGATTCTTAAAATAATGGTATTTATGTTAAAATTTGCGGAAAAATCCAATCTACAGTGCGTGGATTTTATACAAACGGTAAAGCATGTTCATGCTGTGACCGCGGGTGTAATAACCCCCTATTATAAAAAGTAGAGCTTAGATCGGCATAATGGGTACTGATAGGAAGTCTTGTCTTTTGCATAGAATGAATATGCATAAAGGAAAGTTTGTAGATGTCGGACATAATTTGCTCAAAACTTAAGGTATCCGTAAGTTGTATTATTTTGATGGGCTGTGCCATTCCTACAAATTCTCTTGGATTAGTTGAACAAAGATAGCCTTTTTTTTCCTTCGTGGATAGGTAACATAGACCTTGTTGCGTAATCCACTTATTCCCCTCAAATACAGCCATTCTTCTATTATTGTTTTTTAACACTTCAACAAAATCGATTTGGATGTTCATCGAGTCAAGAAGGGATTGAGCCTGTTCTATATCCTCTCTTCCAAATCCGTCTCGGTGAATTGTAAGATGTTTTGGCTGCTTTCCGTAAACTTCCTGATATGCATGAATGCTATCCAACAGAATATCTTTAAGAGAGTCCCAACTGATAATTTCCCCTCGCTCGGAGGTAACTTGGGACTTTTGCTTAATTAATCTTCCATCCTTACCAATGACTTGAATAACCCCAGATGTGTGTTTTCCATTTTCATGAGATACATCTAAACCAATAAAGCAATCCGAATGAAGGGATTCACCTAGTATCCATGGCTGAATCCCAGATTTCACATATATCCCCAACAGGATATTCATAATTTGATAGTGTGATTTTGATAAATCTAGAAGTTTTGGTGAGAAATTGACAAACTGGGTGACGAGGTCTTGGCGACCACCGAATTCCTTTTTAATTGGTAGATATGCATTTGCCGTTGATTGCTCTGCTGTTAATACTATAATTGTTCCTTCAAAATATTTCCCAAGAGACTTTAATTGATAATTTAATTCATTAGAGGAAAAAAGATTTGGATGTAGCTGCCCTCTTAGTTCTACTGGCTTTGTTGAAATATCCAGTTTTACACCTAGTTGGTCCGATTGTCTTGACAGGATGTCAATAAAGTCTTTAATCTGTTGTGTAATAATTGGATTTCCTCGCAGAATTGGGTCAACAAAAAAACTAACTTTTGCTACATTCCCTCTATAAACTCCTCCCTTTGAAAGGCCTGAGTTAATATTATTTGTAATAACATTTTCACCAAAAAGAAGGCTAGGCTTAGGAAGATTTTTAACTTGATAACCTAAGTTCTCCGCAAAAACATTTTTCTTTAGAAAGGTAAGTCTATCTATGAAAGATACTAGTTCACTTACTGCTTTTAATAAATTTCCCATTTTCTCATGCGCAGAAAGCTTAATTGCCTTATTTACAACATTCTTTAAATGATTGGGTATTTGGTCGAATGAGCAACGCAATTTTAATAAGTGTGGCAAATAAGGGAATACCTTCCCATCTTTACTTTCCACATGAACCACGGGCGAGTTCTCATCAATGCCTTTCAGTTTGAAAAATTGTCCCTTTCTCTGATAATAGGAGATAACGGACTCACCAAGATAAGGACTAATGTCCCCGGCTTTATAGGCAGCTACTTCTTTAAAAATGTACTCATATGCTTTTTTGTTGGTGCTGTCCACGAGTTTAGTTCCTTGTTGTACCGATGCAAGATCACTAATGATAAATCTGTTAAATTCAAATAGATGCTTATACTCAAATCCTATAACAATGCTCCCTTTATCCTCCACGGTAACATCAAGGTGGATAGCAGGAAATATTTTCATTTCCCGTGTCTGGAGGGGTTTTTCCTTTTTATAACGGAAACTACCTTTGTCTAATATGAAATCTGTATCTGACCGCTGTTCTATCTCCCTTTTAATAAGCCGCTCCATAAGTGTTCGATCTATGGATCTACTTGGATCAATGATCTTATGTGTATATGACAAATATGCTTGTTCTCCCCAATTTTCCAGTTCCTCAAAAGAGGCAATATATTGATCGAAGAAAACCAAAGTCTTAAAATCATTATTTTTACGTAGATTATAAGCAATCATGCCACCTTCAGCATGCCTGTTATGAATCTCTTTAATCGGAACTTTATAGATATGAAGAGGAATTTCTTCTGTATTTGTTGACGAAAGCCATTCGGTTAAATAATAATGTCCCACTTTTGTCACCTTCCATTTGCTGTTTTTTTTAATCGTAACAAATGGTTCTGACAACTGTATGTCATGGAATAAGCGTTCGGTCTAATTTTTATATATCTCTGCCCATTTTCGTAGTTCTTCCTGCAATATTTCTCTATATTCCACTGGCTCAATAATTTCTGCGTCTGGACCATACTGCCGCACCCACTTTAGAAATTCTTCATCGTGGTTTAATGTTATTTCAAATAGCAGGCTCCCATCCTCATATTTTGTTAGCTTTGGCGTAGCAAATAGCTCCTTTTCCATCACATACCTGGCTACATTCTTGTTGAATAGCACTTTAAAATGGATTTCCTTGTCTCCTTTGATGATGGACCATGTGTTTTGATAATATTTCTGGAGATCCAATTGTCTTTTTGTAAATATCCTATTAGTTGCCTCAACTTTAAGGAAGCGAGAGAGTCTAAATGTTCGGAAATCTTCTCTTTTGTGACAATATGCTAGTAAATAAAATTTACTTTCTCGCGGAATCAAATAATATGGATCGATAAATCTATCATTAATATCATCCCGACTTTTTGTTTCATATTTAACTTTAAGTGTTTGATTCTTGACCATTGATTCAGCGATTGGTAAAAGAAATTTGTTGGAAGTTTCGACTTTATTTTGTGGCTTACCAGATTGGATTAGAGCTACTAGTTTCGAAATGTTCTGCTGCTGATTTCTTTGTTCTTTGTTATATGTAGCCATTATTTTTTCATAAGCAGTTTGAAAATGAGGGTCTGTTTGGATAAGATTTTGCTTTACTACTCCTGGCAGCAAACTAAATGCCATTGCTTCTTCTGGTGTCCAATCTAGAGGGTACATAGCAAAATTACTAGCAAACGTATAACCATTACCTCTTCCTTCGTTACTGGTGACAGGGATTCCGGCCTCTGAAATGGCAATTAGGTCACGATAAATGGATCTCTCCGAAACCTCACAGATTTTTGCTAATTCTGTTGCTTTTATTCCTGGTGAATTTTGTATTAAGTTGACAATTCGCATTAACCTTGAGATTTTTGATGACATGGAGATTTCCTTTCTTCCATAAATAATATCGTGACATATACAGCAAAAATTGGAGCTCTAATATAATGGCACTTCATAACCTATTAATTTTCGATTCATTGCCCCAACATTGAAGGGATTAGGGTCGATTTTTCACCCATCATTTTTCCTAATTCTAGGATCCATCAGTATGGCAAACAAATAAGACGGAGCTTGAAGTTTTTGAAGTGCAACCCTGTTCTCTAATGGCACATACTTCAACGCTTCAGCAAGTGTTCCTTTTGAAACACTACGATGGTCTGCCATTGTCAACTGTTAGATTCATATTCACTGGTTCATCACAGCATGGGCAAGTTAACGCCCTTTTCTTCGATAAAACCCGATATTGAGAAGTGAGCTGCTCTCTAATCTCACTCCTAGTAAGATTTTGCTCTTCAAGCTCTATTCTCTTTGCTTCAATGTTCACAACGTCCCCATGCAATAAGGCCTCTTCCAATCTTCTCACATCCCTTTTTCGAAAAAATCCTATTAGTTACTATAATTATATTATATGGTAAATTAAATTAGGGAATTATTCCTAATTTATCCCTTCCAATCGTTTGATTCATTTTTCTAAATAGAAATATTTTTATTAATGTCATGCAATAATATTATTTTTTATAAACCAGCAGGATAGAGTTCCTTTGGGGTAAGATTAGATTTATTATTTGAAGAGGTTAAAAAATGGGGGAAAAGAAGAAGAAATCCAAACAAAGACAAAAGGAAGATTTCGGAACCGCAGAATTTTATTGTGCCAAATGTGATTACAAGTTTGAAATCGATTGGGAAACGATTTGGGGCATTCAGGAGATTACTCATGAGTATGTGGGCTATCATTTGAACGATACATTTATCAGCTGCGAAAAATGTGATGATCTTATTGATGTCGACGAAACTGTAAGAGGAAAGCAGCCATTAGAGACGCCATCCCAATTCATTTCGGATTATGAACTTCCATTTTAATGAAGTTATTTGTTTATAAAAGTGGCGCTTAACCCCAGTATATTAAAGCTTTAACGCAATGGGATACCGGTATCAATATCCATAATTTTTTCCAATTTGGTACGCGGAGTTTCTGACGTTTCTTGTTTAAATAACCGTTCCAGCCCCCCATGCCTTAACTTCTATTTTTACTAGAACCCTTTATTATTTTTTAAGGTCCAATGCTTATCAGATCGTTCACGTGGAGTTATATTGATTATGAAATAGCCAATGATGAGGGTTAAAATCACAAGCGAATAAAACAATGTATCGATTGGGTGATCGTGATTAACAATGATTAATCTGACCATTGCTGTAATGCCAATATAGAGAAAATATCTAATTGGGAAATGATATTCTTCTTTAAAGTATTTAACAATCATAGAAATAAACTCAAAATATAAAAAGAACAAAAGAATATTGTCAAAAAAGAGTTTATAGTCATGTCTGCCATCTGAAATTAAAATATCAGTGAAAATGATGATTTCCTTCACTAATAAAACCGCTAAAATAATCGCCAGCAATACGAGAGTTATATTTAAAAATAGTTGAAGAATCTTAGGTATTAGGAATAAAATAGAACTTAGATTTTTTTTCATCATATCCATCCAAACCTTCCTCTCGTAATATAAGATTAAATTCTCTTGCTATGCGAACTCATTAATATTGTAATTATCTTATTATTTTTAGAAATAACAATCGAATTTACGAAACCTTTAGATTACTTTAATATAGATTTTTCATTCCGACGATGAGAAAATCAGGATATGATTACTAATTTTATTCTTTTGGGTATTGTATTTTCGCCTTTTATTGGATTAGCGAAGGATATAACCTTATTGATGTTGATCTGAATGGCGGGATGTTAGATGAAGCAATAATTCAATAGATAAACCAAAAATTAGGATGATGAAATTTACTCAAAATATATAAAAAGTGAAGAGGAGAAATTGAGATGTCTGAAGCATATCAAGTGGTTAGTTTCGTCGAAAATCAAAATATAAAAATTGAGGTTTTAGAATATCAGAATTTAGGCGGAAATGATAATTTTTCTGTTGCGGAAAAGCTATATTTTGCGCAAAAATCAAATATTAAACTAAGACAAGTTAGGGTTACACTCAAAAACGGCTCCCTTACCGCTGAATCCGGTGCACTGCAGTTTATGAAAGGGAATATTACGCTAAAAAGTTTAGGAGGAACTGGTGCAAAAGGGTTTTTAAAAGGATTAGCCTCCAGTGTTTTAGCCAATGAATCCATGATTAAACCACAATACCAGGGCAGCGGGATTATTTACTTGGAACCAAGTTTTAAACACTATATGATAGTAGAACTTAATAACGAAGAAATCATTGCGGATAAAGGTCTTTTTTATTGCTGTGAATCGAGCGTTTCTGTTTCTGTTCAGGCAATAAAAAATGTTTCCTCTGCCATTGCTGGCGGTGAAGGATTATTTCAAACAAAAGTATCTGGAAGCGGATTTTGCCTATTTGAAATCCCTGTTCCGGAAGAGGAACTGGTGGAGTTTGAACTTCAAAATGAAATGGTTCAAGTGGACGGGAATTTCACGCTTTTCCGGCTCGGAAACATTGATTTTTCCGTTGAAAAATCAACAAAAAGCATTTTCGGCTCTGTTGCTTCCGGCGAGGGTCTGCTTCAAACATTTAGAGGTACCGGGAAAGTTATTATCGCACCGACATTACCCGTTTATGAAAAGTTAAGTCATGTTTTTAACATAACACCATCATCAAAATAAAAAATGCTGTATCAAAGGTATCTGTTACTTTTGTACAGCATTAATTGCACGGATCTTTTTAGCTACAATACTATAATTTAAATTGTACTGTGCTAACGTTTTAACCCATTCTGTTAATTTATCATCATCTGGTTCACCGTTTAACACAATTGCCACAGATTTTGTATCAGGCTTGTAACCGTGTTTGCCATGCTAAGGGCAGGAGATTTTTTATCGGATTTGACTTCAAGATTTTCTTCAGGAAGTTCGGCGCCTATGTTGTCGGCAATTCGGGCTGATCGAAAGAAACGAGCTTTCGAAACTCGTGTAAATCTCCTCTAAATTCACCCCAAGAGTGTATATACAAGCGGGCTTTCAAAGTTAGTTGAACAGAAAATCGTTGCCCCCCCCCCGCCTACGACTGGAACGTTTTCTACAATCCTATTAGGAAAAATGCGTTATTTTGTACGGCAAACCATTTCCAGTTATAGGTAACTTATAATGATACCTCTTTTCTTGGTATAATAGATAATGTTTTTTAGACAACACTTGAGGTGAAGATGAAATAGAAAAATTAATGTTTGATAATGTATTGGATTTTACTCCACAAAATGAAACGACCTATATATATACTTATGCCTGCTCTGAAGATGAACGCTCTTTGTGTGCGTTGGAAATACGCTCATTATTCGGCAAGGTGTCTCAATCTAACGTCTTGGAAAGCTTTGTAAAAATTGATCCAAGTCGAAGCCCTTTTATTAAAGAGAGAATTAGTGTGATATATGAAGCAGAAAACCTGGCCGATCTTTATCAGCAGGTAGTAGCTTTACAACTACGCGGAGCAACGTTTAAAGTAACTTTTGTAAAAAATAATGGTCAGGCTAAAAATGCAAACGAAGGATTCGAGAAACGACGTGCAATTGAACGAGAGATTGGTTTACATGTCAACGGAATAGCAGACCTTCGTCAACCTGACCGATTGTTTGGCGTTATGCATGTTAACGGAAGATGGGTATTCGGTGAGCATGTGAAAAGTGAGGCGGTTTGGTATCGACATCAAAAGAAGCCAAATGGATACTCCACTGCCCTCAGCACACGTGTTGCTAGAGCGGTGGTGAATATCGCCATCCCCAATCCAAACGGAATTAAGGCAATTGATCCTTGCTGCGGAATTGGAACTGTCTTAGTTGAAGCCAGATCAATGGGCATTGATATGGTCGGAAGCGACCGAAATCAGCTGATCCTTCCTGGAGCACGAGAAAACATGGCACACTTTGGTCTTTTTGGAGAAATAAACTTAGCAGATATTCGCGATATCACCAATCATTATGATGTAGCCATTATAGATTTGCCTTATAATTTGTGTTCGGTAATAACTCCAGAAGAACAGCTGGAAATACTCCAATGTGCACGCGGGTTAGCAGACAAAGTGGTCGTGGTGACCGTTGAACCCGTCGATGAAATCCTAATAAAAGCAGGTTTTTCGATTATTGACCGAGCTATTGCTAAAAAAGGATTATTTATTCGAGAAGTGATTGTATGTAATTAATCTGAGCTCCATTTAGAGCCAATTCACTTTTGATATAAAGCAATGTGGTAAAAGGTAAGTTTTACGGAAATAGAGGAACGTATGAATAAGGAGTCGATTGATGGATTAACGATAAATCGGTTGACAGCATGGCTTAATCGAGCACGGTCATAAAAGGTCGAGGGCACAACAAGTTTGGAAATATCTTAATCGAGAGCGTTTAACTGCTTTCTCGGATATGAGAAAAAAGTGCCTGACTCCCGCTGCCTTAATACTTTAATTCACTTGGGGGTCAGGCACCAACTTTGATGGACAGGAACCGTCGTTCTGTATCTGCTGGTTACAGGTCCAAAGACCCTAATTGTTTTCTTAATAATTTCCGAAAAATATATGGATTAACTGCTTGAATAATTGATCGTGGTAGATATACTGGCTGGGGGCGTGACAGGCACAAAACCTATTTATTGTAAGTTCACCGTACCAAATTAAGTCGCGGTTTAATAATGGATACTGACTGTCATAACGACCGGTTTTCCTTTTCTCTTAGCTTTTAAGTGCTATGAACTATGACAGGTTTCCCTTGATTAATCCGAACCCCAACTCTTCACTATTATCAGTAAAATCCTCTTCATTCTTGACTCTTAATAGGGCAAATACAAATTCTAAAAAAAACTTCGCCTATTTATGATACGGTTCACCGTGATGTAAGTGAGGTTTTAAATCTAATTGAATATTTGTTGTGTTTTTAATAATTACGATGCTATTTTATGCTCTGGTATATCCAACAGTAAAAAGCACAAGCATAGATACCTACGCTTATGCTTTGTTCCTACTTTTCTGCTGCATAACTAATTTTTATCCGTTTACTTTCAACTTTCCCACGGGAAGTGACTGATAAATAAATATTGTCTGTTTTTTTCCAAGTTGTTTTAATCTAATAGTAAGAGATGTAGAGGTACTTGCACCCACTTGGGACAGTGGGACAATAAAACTGTCCCATCAAATAACCGTAACTATTTGTAATTAGGTTCTCCGTAAAGGAAAGGGATGCTAAATCTCCTTCCTTTTTGAGTGGAACCACTTAGAAATTGAATGGTAAGTAGACCCTACCCCATTTAAATGAGTTTTTGCCCACAGTTAGAACAGAAGTTGGCTACACCTGTTTTTGTACCGCAATTCGGGCAAAAATTTGGTCTCTTTTGATCGCCGGCCAGTGGTTGTGCAGGAGGTTGCGTACTTTGAGATGATACTGGTTGATTTTGGGAATTTTGATTCATTTGATTCATCATTTGTCCCGCGATATTAATCCCCATCATCATACCAGCCATATCGGATGCCGCTCCACCTCCGCTCATTTTTCCAGAGGCCATGCCATCTGTTAAGGAGATTTGCTGGTACCTGCCAACATCACTCACCATTCCGTGTGAAGCATTTTTGGTAATCACATCTTGAATCTCTTTTGGATAGCTGAAGCTCATCACCGTAAATCCACTGATCGTAATGCCGCTCTTGATCATCTGCATATCTAAATCCTCTTGAACGCCTTTAGAAATGTCGAAGGAGTTGGCCTGAAGATTGAACATATCCTTTCCTTCCCTTGTAATCCATTTCATCAGGAGCTGATCGAGGACGGATGTGATGCGAATTTTGACATCCTCCACTACATACTGATCCTTCACACCGGCAATTTGATCAATTAATGCAATATAATCATGTACTTTAAAATTAAACGTTCCATTTGCGCGAATCGGCATTCCGCCTGGGAGTCCCAGTGTCGGGATATTAATGGCATTTTGTGTTCCCCATTTCACAACAAACTCTTTCGTGTTCACAAACAGCACTTCTACCCGCATACCACTATTGAATCCAAACTTGAATCCCTTTAAGGTCGATAAGAAGGGAATGATTTGCGATTCGATATCATACTCACCTTCATCACGAAATACCCCTTCGATTTTTCCATTGTTAAAAAAAATCGCATCTTGACCAGGCCGAATGATCAATCTGCTCCCCTTTTTGATTTCGCGGTTGCTCCATTTATAGAAAATCATATCATCTCTAAATTCTTGCCATTCTACTACATTTGCAAATTGGTTTTTAAAAAAAGACATCGATCATCTGCTCCCTTCCACTAATATAAGAATTTATATGTTTTCGACTTTGAGAAATGCCTAGCTCCAGCGCCCTAGCTAAAACTTACCACTGCTTCCGCTATGTGAGTGACCACCACTCGTGATTCCGCCACCGCTGCCGCCTCCACCAGTATGCGTATTGTTGTTTGACGGCTTTCTTTGTTTCGTCACTGTTTGTCTGACAAAGTTATCAGACTGGCTAATGACTTTTGATTGATTGCTATCTATATAAGTTTGCGCATTTACCGTTACCCTTCCACCAGAGCGAAAGACCATAATTGCTACAATGACTCCAGCCACGGTTATCGCAGCAATAAATTGGAACCACCATTTAAAAAGGATATTTTCTGGATCGCCACTCGGTTCATAGCCCATATACTCTCCTGGGCCGCCACCCGGATCATTGCCCGTGTACTCTCCCGTTCCACCACCCGGATCATACCCCTTGGACTCTTCCGAACCGTCACCTGGCTCATAGCCCATATACTCATGAGAAGTATTTAAAAATGCCGAAAATGCTTGAAAGTAATTACCTGCTGATAGATCAGGGGTAATATTATCACGAATAGAATCCATCCGCCCATCATCCAAATACTGCTCTGCTTTTTTAAATCCTGCCAAATACACATCCCGTCCCTGCAGATCGATGGTTAATATCGCGGTATTTCCATGCGGTTGGTCATATCCAGGAGCATGCTCATCATAGAAATCCTCTACATATTGTTTGATTTCCTTTCCATCCGTTCCATTTACCGTGATAATGATAAAAGCGGTATCTCTTTCCTCTCCCAGTTTACTTGATAAAGCTTGAAGTTCTGCCACCTCTTGATCCGTTAGCACCTCAGCATAATCATAAATATAATGATTTCGATCAAATGTTTCAGCTTTAGCCCGTATCCCCAAAGGGAGGAGGAGCAACAGAGTCATGAATAAGAAAAGGAAACCCTGCTTTTTCATACGACTTCCACTCACCAAAAGCCACCTCCCATTAGATAGGAGACACATTTTAAGGCAAGGAAGGTACCAGCTGCTATGCCACTAAACCATGTCGCCACCTTACCAGTACTAATCGGCGGTTTGCCGACAATTTTTCCCGTCTGTCCATTCATCACAAACGTATACTCGGAATGGTTATAATCATAGCTGACCATCCATACAGGCAGTAAAACATAATCGCTGTTCACGTTTCTCGTATCAATGTGTTTATTTTTATAATTTACTGAATGATAGCCTGTTAATGTCGAAGAAATATAGGACTCAATATATCCGCTGATTTTATCTTTCGCCCTTGGGAGTAGTTCTTCATCTGTATAATTGTATTTTTCGGCAATATATCCCGCTAAATAAGGGGTTTTAAAATCTTTTAGTTGGTCATATGGGTATGGTTCCAATTTATCCATTAATTCATCATTCATTTTTTCTGATGCATCAACTGGGACCTTGATATACTCCAGGTTGATATCGCGAAAGGCATCATAATACTTTGTTTCTGTATAAATATAATCTCCCTGAGTATAGGTTCTAACCTTTGTACATTCTGCATCTACTTGCACCTTACTATTTAAATCAAATAACCAAAATGGAATATACATCCCTGTTATACTCTTGATCCGGTCGGCCGTCATGAAGCCTTTCGGGGTCAGAAGCCCTTTTCTACACCATTTTTGAAATGCTTTTATGGCCTCTTCCTTACTAATGGTAAAAGGAATGACCTTTTGTGGTGCAAGATGACCTGATAATCGATCGGCAATGACTACACCCGCTCCGCAGAAACCACAACTTGTTGCGGCTGTCTCAGCTGTTGTAATGAGAACAGCTCCACAATTCTCACAATGGTACTCATTCGCCTCATCTTCTGAAAATGAAGCCGTCCTCAACTCTTCAGGATAATTTTCGATATTTTCGTGTTTGCCACAGCTTTGACAAGATAATTCGCCTGATTCAGGATTAAAGCTCATATCACTCCCACAGCTTGGGCATTTATATTGAAGGATCAATACTTATCACCTCTTTTTTATCAAGCAAATGTTATAGTTTAATAGCAGTTAGATGCCGCAATCCTATTCATTCGTTCCTGTGTCTTTGCCACAGACCGTTTCGTTTTCACTAAATTTCTCCGTGCTGATTAATTCACTTATATCTGCGACAAGTTTATCATGCATTTGTTTTATTTTTTGTGAGTTGGATAGAGCCATTTGATGAGAGGCTTGCTTGTCGGATAACTGTGCTTCGAATGATGCTTTCTTCTCTTGGAACCTCCTTGCATCTCCTTCGTTACCTGCTTCTAATGCCTTGTGGCAATAGCGTTCCATTTTTTCAATCTCATCTTGGCACTCATTTAGTACTCGTTTTGATCGCTGCACTTCTGCCATCACGGATGCCGTTTCCGACTTTACCTTCGCTAAATCCTTGTTAAGGTTTCTAACAAACTGATCCATCATTTTATCCGGATCTTCCTCCTTATCCAATAAAGAGTTGATATTGCCTGCCATAATATCTGTAAATCTCGACATCATACTCATACAATCCCAATCCTCCCATAAAGAAAACATTACTACAATATACTGTCATATTTTAAAAAAAGTTTCATTTTTTGGTAGAACATTTATGAGAGTGAATGCGTTTTGTCTGGTATATAATTTTTTTACGTTACTTCGGATTTTTAGCAGCTTGCGAAATAAAGATTATTAATAAAGACGAAACAATGAGTTGAAAACTTTTAAAATAAAGGAGGGTATTATAAGGAGAGAGAAATGTAGTTGCTGTTGGAAATCCATGTCGTGTATTAAGGAAAATAACTGAACGTGATAAAGAGTATTATTATAAAAATAGAAGAGTTGAATAATATAGGGAAGGTCCTCTTGTTTAAAGGTAAACAAGAGAACCTTCCCTTTTTTTCACATCAATGCCTTAAGTGAGTCTACTTTTTGGGCTGGTCAAGTGCTTGGTAAGCTAACTGGTACTTTCCCCCGTCAGCAACTTCTGAATGGTACAAAGCCTTGAGGGCATTGTTTTTTTCAAGACCGTATTCTGCCTTCAGCTCTTTTAAGCGTGTATGCAATTCTTTATTATCCTTGATTAGCTGTAGCATCTGCGACTTCATATACTTCAAAATATTTAACTCCTTTCAGAATCCCAATCCGTTCCCCAAGTATAGCATTAATAAACTTTATTTTAAAAAATCTTTATAGTGTAAAGTAAGGCTACCCATTGCTTTGCGGTTCCATATGAAAGGCTATTGAGTTCAGGCACCGATATTTCACGAAACAACTCTACAACCTCTCAACAATCCCCTGTTTTTCATTCTGAATTTTCTCTAACTCTTTCTTATTTTTCTCAGATTGTGCTTCTAACTTCAATAAAATGTCGTTAGTTTTAGCGCGGTGGCCTCTTGTTTGGTCCAATGATCCCTTGATTTTTCCTTGAACCATAAAGTCGGCGATGAACCCATCAAAAAAGAAGTCAGCAAACTTTAACATACCTGAGATATTGACTTCAGGAAATGCTGTTTCTTGAACATCCAATAATTCTTTTTGGAATTCGCGCATGCTCGTTTGGGCTCGATGGAGATCGGATTCAGCCTGATCAATATGTTGATGTTTGACGATACTTGAAATGGTTCCACCACCAAGTATATCCCATGTTCCCCAATTTTCTGCTTTCTCTAGTGAACTTATTGATTCAGAAAGCGCACGCTCAACACGTTTTCCTGCGTCATACGCTTCTAATAGTTGGGTTATGTGTGCTTTAAGAGCACCTTCTTGCTCACTCAATTCAAACACTTTTTCGGCAAAGGGAGATGTACTTGATTTGATCATATTTTCTTTCTGTATAAGAACTTGTTGATACTCATATTCAGCATTTTTAAGATTTAATAGTTTATTTTTGAGCCCCAAGATCGCTTCATCTATTTCCATTTTTGTTTTTTTCGCTTTTTCCAGCTTGTGCTGTGCCGCAATCATTTCTTGCTTTTCTTTTGATAGTTTTTCATCCTTTGTACCAGATAATGTTGCAAATAAGTTTGTTAGACTGAAATGCTCTAGCTTTTCAACTTCTTCCTTCTCTGATTCAATCTGAGTGCGCAGCTGAGAAAGCGTATCCTCGATTGTTTCTAATTCTTTCTGATAATCCATAAGCTGTGCTTTATATTTATCTCTCTTTCGCAATTCCCCTTGTATGGCAACAAGCTTTGCATTTATTTCTGAAAACATAGGTATCCCCCCCAATTTATATTTGTATCTTCTACGTAAAAAATGGAAAAAAGTTTCATTTTAGAACAGACCTTCAAAATTCACTGTCACCACCCCAAGTATGTCGGAAAGTGTCGAAGTCCCAAGTACTTTTTAACTTTGCAATAGTGATTAGTGATAACGCCTTCATATGTAATCCAGCTTTCTTCTGTTCACCGGACATATCACTCCCTGTTGCTAATCTGCCATCGTACACTGTCAGATTCATATTCACTGGTTCATCACAGCATGGACACGTGAACGCTTTTTTCTTCGAGAAAGCCCGATATTGAGTAGTGAGCTGTCTTCTAATCTCACTCCTACTAAGATTTTGCTCCTCAAGCTCCATTCTCCTTGCTTCAATATTCACTACACCCCCATGTAATAATGCCTCTTCCAAACTTCTCACATCCTCTTTCAGAAAAACCCTATAATTTACTATAGTAAATTGAATTGGGGTATTATTCCTATTTTCTCCTTTCTGATCGTTTGATTCATTTTTCTTAATCAGTAATATTTTTATTAGAGCGAAAATATTAGATACTAGAAGCCAATATGATAGAATTCCTTTTGGGATAGAATTAGTTCTATTATTTAAAGGAGTAAACCAAATGGGGAAAAAGAAGAAGAAATCCAAACGGATCCAAAAAGAAGATTTCGGAAGTGCAGAATTTTATTGTGCAAAGTGTGATTACACGTTTGAAGTCGATTGGGAAACGATATGGGACATACAGGAATGTACGCATGGGTATGTAGGTTTTCATTTAAATGATACGTATATAAGCTGCGAAAAATGTGATGAACTTATTGATAGCGAAGAGACTGTAGAAGTCAAGAAATCAGCACAATTCATCACGGATGATGAACTTCCTTTTTAAAGAAAGAACTTTTGAATAGGTAATAGAGGCAGCAAGGATTCCAAGTGCCTGCCCTCCTACTTTTTACGCTATCAGTTAGTAAAAAGTTCAAATACTACATTATATAGGAAAAAGAATAATAGAGTTTTATCATTCCAAGCCGAGATTTCATGAACAATAGACCAAAATAAGGGAGATTTTAGAAATGGTTCGATTAAATATTAGTCCTTTATTAATCAGTGTTTTGACAGGAAGAAGTCTAGAGGAGATTCCAAATTCTCCTAAGATATCTGATTGACCTGGCAACTATGTTCCATTGGTTGCGAAAAATCTAAAAAACGTCCCCTCTGCCTTTCCTAGTAATATCCAACCATTGGTATGTCAAAATTGCGGAAAGAAGTCCAGATATGATTTAGGGCACGTGACGATTAATATCCAGAAATACAAAAGGGATCAGTCGGAAGAAGTGGACAAGCATATCCAATCCACAGGATATTTTCGCTGTAATCATTGTAACTCTTCTGGAAAATGGGAGATAACAAATGAATATCGAATGATGGCTATTTCTGCTTTACTGACTTTTAATTCTCCACTTGCAGAAGATCGATTCACTTTTGGAAGAAACATGCTTTTTGATGGAAGCAGCCATGTTGTACTTTGCTTTAAAGGAGTTCGATGCACTTTATCTAATGAAAGCGTTCTAAAAAGGCGAACAATCTTTATATTGAATGAATCATTGTTCGCTTTTTTGAATTTTGGGTTGAATTACTGTGTCAACATGCTATAATGTGAACATAAATTTATAAGACTTCGCTCATATAATCGCAGGAATATGGCCTGCAAGTTTCTACCGGATTACCGTAAATAATCTGACTATGAGTGGGTAATGTGAAAAATGCACAGGTTAATCGTGCGCTTTTTCTATTTCCTTTTGGACATTTAGCCCAAAGGTCATTGCCTCACTCGATTATTGAAGTGAGCGATGATCTTTGGGCTTTTTAATTTTCATTAGGGGGAAACTGTACACAATGAACTTTTTAGAAAAAAGAATTAAAAAGGACGGAAAAGTACTATCAGAGCATGTATTAAAGGTCGATTCGTTTTTAAACCACCAAATTGATCCCAACTTAATGCTCGAAATTGGAAAAGAGTTTGCAGAACGATTTGCGAATGATGGAGTTACGAAAATCGTAACGATTGAATCATCGGGGATTGCACCCGCGGTAATGGCTGGTTTATTTTTAAAGGTTCCGGTTGTATTTGCTCGAAAAAGAAAATCCTTAACACTTAATGGAGATTTACTGACAGCGAGTGTTCATTCTTTTACCAAGAATGAAACAAACGAAATCTCTATTTCAAAAAAATATGTAAATAAAGAAGATCGGGTGCTAATCATTGATGATTTCCTTGCAAATGGACAAGCAGCTCTTGGTTTAGTAGAAATCGTTCAACAAAGCGGTGCCAAGGTTAAAGGGATTGGCATCGTGATTGAAAAGTCTTTCCAACAAGGAGCTCAAATATTAACGAAACAAGGGCTTAGGGTTGAATCCATAGCAAGAATTGCCTCTTTAGATAATGGAGAAGTCACCTTTATCAATGAAAAAGTGGAGGAATTAGTCTAATGAAACAACATCCATTGAAAACCGCCTCTTTAGGGATTCAGCATGTATTAGCGATGTATGCAGGGGCCGTCATCGTTCCTCTTATTATCGGCGGGGCACTTGGTCTTTCTAGTAAACAATTAGCCTATTTAGTCTCACTTGATATTCTGACAAGTGGAATCGCCACATTACTTCAAGTATGGCAAAATCGTTATTTCGGTATTGGACTGCCCATCGTGTTGGGCTGTACGTTTACCGCTGTGGGGCCGATCATTGCGATTGGAGGACAGTATGGTCTTTCCGCTATCTATGGATCGATACTGGTTTCTGGAATAATTGTTATGCTCATTGCGACTTTCTTTGGTAAGATGATCCGTTTCTTTCCGCCAGTCGTTACCGGCTCTGTTGTAACCATCATTGGAACAACACTGATTCCAGTCGCTATGAATAACGTTGCTGGGGGTCAAGGCAGCCCTGACTTCGGTTCCATTACCAATATTACGCTTGCATTTGGGACATTATTATTCATTATTATCCTTTACCGATTTTTTAAAGGCTTTATTCGCGCGATATCTATTCTTTTAGGATTGATGGCTGGAACAATTGTAGCTTTTTTTATGGGAAAAGTTAACTTTTCTTCAGTAGGTGAGGCTTCCTGGTTCCATATGGTAACCCCTTTCCATTTTGCCACACCATCATTTGAGCTGGCTCCGATCATTACCATGACCCTTGTAGCGATTGTGAGTCTCGTAGAATCATCAGGTGTCTATTTTGCTTTAAGTGATATTACTGGGAGGAAACTTACGGAAAAAGATTTGGTAAAAGGCTATCGTTCCGAAGGTCTGGCTAGTGTCATTGGAGCCGTATTTAATTCATTCCCCTATACCACCTATTCGCAAAATGTCGGACTTGTCCAGTTTTCAGGCGTGAAAGACAAAAAGGTCATTTATACAGCAGCTGGCATATTGATCTTTCTTGGATTTGTTCCAAAAATTGCTGCCTTAACAACCGTAATTCCTACCTCCGTACTCGGCGGTGCGATGGTGGCTATGTTTGGGATGGTGATTGCTTCCGGAATAAAAATGCTTAGCAAAGTTGATTTTTCATCTCAAGAAAATCTCTTGATCATCGCTTGCTCTGTTGGTGTCGGTTTAGGTGTCACAACGGTTCCAAATCTATTTGCACAGTTGCCAGAAAGTATTAAAATCCTAACAAGTAGCGGGATTGTTGCTGGCAGTTTTACGGCCATTTTTCTAAATATCGTCTTTAATGTCTCTAAACCGTTAAAGCAAAGCCAACCTTCTCAAAGCTTAAAGGTATCTTAATGGGGTACCACCGAGATACATGTAAAATTGGAAAGTGGTGCCCGACCCCAGCGTATTAAAGCTTTAACGCATCGGGGTCAGGCACTATTTTTGAACTTCAGATATTAGCTGTTTTCAGCATAAGTTTTCCGAATGTTATCTCAATTATAGCAAAGACCTTGCCGACTATTGATTACTTAGAATTATACTCAAACTAACTCCTCTCAAAAATGGCAGCTACCATTGTGCTTCTGCCTTATTGTTTTAAAAACAAAAAGCCTCTCAAAGATATGTTTGAGAGGCTTTGTTAACCAGTGCTAATCTTTCGAGGTTCCCTGTGGAATTGGCACAGTCCTCAGAACCTGATGCCGAGATTTCTTAGGGCCATGTCCCTCCACCTCTCTGGATAAGATTTAACTTTATATATTAATTTATTATTGAACAAAGAATACAAAAAAAATAACAGTCAATCCCTTGACTAAAAGTAAGATTTTTTAAGTTATAACATTTTTTGCGTATTCCTCAAGTATGGCAATATGAGCTTGAAAATAAAATCCAAACTCTTATTGTTTTTCAATCTTTATGGTCTTCCCGCTACTTTAATTTTATAAAATAACAATTATTCAGTTGTTCTTCCGGGAACAATAAGACTTTAATTGCCTTATAAAACTTTAATTGTTCGGCTCTTGATAATTCCGAGAACCCTTGGTATACGTTTTACCACATTTTTACCACCTCCTAGACTGCAATTATTGCAAGTTCCTAACAGTATCGGTAAAAAAAAACAATCTGTATTCGTAATATATATATAATGTAGCAATATACTTCAAGTAAAATAAAGACCTACAAGGTGGGATAGAATGAATGCATTTTTGACAGTTATACCAATTATCCTTATAAGGTATGGTCTATTGAGTGCAATAAATAAAGAAGGACCTAAACGTGCAGGTTTCTTTGCTCCATTATTGGGAAAAGAAAAAGTGGCTTTCTGGATTTATCAAATTATGACCGCTCTTATTCTATTATTTTTATTACTACTCAAAATTAGAACAGACTCGCATTGGTTTTATATCGGCCTACTAATCTATATTTTAGGAATTGTTTTATATGCGGTATCTATAGTAAATTATGCTAATCCTAAAATGAATGGGATAAATGTAAACGGGTTATTTCGAATATCCCGCAACCCTATGTACATTTCATATTTCATTTACTTCTTGGGTTGTGTATTTCTTACACATTCGTGGATATTGCTTGGGTTATTAATAGTTTTCCAAATATCAGCTCACTGGATTATTCTTTCAGAAGAAAGATGGTGTATCAAGAAATTTGGGGAAGAGTATATAAAATATATGAATAGAGTGAGACGTTATTTTTAGATAGGTGCGGTAAAAATTTGATGTTCAAGTGGTGATTCCCCATCTTCTTATAATATTCATTAAGGAAGCCCATAACGGACTTCCTTTAAAACTTCAAAATAATCAACATTATTCTTAAACATAGCCTTTATTATAAAAACAAAATTGTGAAAGAATGTTAAGCTAATGGAGTACCTTTCTGGAACAAGGAAGCAACGTTTTTTACTAATTGGGGTCCTGGCACATGCCCATCAAGCTAAGTTAAAACAATACCCCCAAAAATGGAAAAACGCTATGCTTATCGTAAGAAGTTTACGAGAAAGGATGGTGTTTTTTATGAATCCTATCATCTCCAGTGAACT
>NZ_CALBWS010000030.1 GCF_937468385.1 Neobacillus rhizosphaerae | reverse complement strand
CTCAACCAAATAGTCTGGCAGCAATGGCGAGAAGGTCACACCCGTTCCCATACCGAACACGGAAGTTAAGCTTCTCAGCGCCGATGGTAGTTGGGGCAGGCGCCCCTGTGAGAGTAGGACGTTGCCAGGCATGTGTAAAGGACAATCCGAGAGGATTGTCCTTTTTGCTGTTCAGAAGGGTAACCTAGAAGAGATGGCGAGTAAAAGGGACGTACTCTTAAAAGGTAACCAAAAAAGAGGATCTGAGAAGGGTCGTACACAAAGGCTCTTTTTTCATAGCTTGTTGCTTTTAGTGAAACTAAAGGACGATCTGACCATTACCCTTCGATTCGCTGATATAACATAAAAGTCGCTGATAAAAGCAACAGAGTCGCTGATAAAGGCAACAAAGTCGCTGATAAAAGTAACAAAGACGCTGATATATCAAAAAAAGCCACTGATAAGCTGAATATAGCAAGACCTTTTAGAAAAAAATTGGTGGAATTCTCAATTAAAATCATGAAGCGAATAAAAATTATCATCCTAATCAAAGGAATTAGGCAAATTTAGTAAGAAAGCAACAGTATTTTCGAAGACATCCTACACAAAAACAAGCGCTCCAAAAATCAGCAGGTAAAATACTCGAACCTACCTAACACTTACTTCTCTTTAATTTATCGTTCCACTATTAATTACCAAATTGTTTTAATAAAAACTTTTAAATAATCGCAGGTTTTGCAACCGTGCGATTTGGAGAAAATCATTAGTAGTGAATCGTTGCATCTACATAAGAATTTCAGTATAATTTATGTCAAATATAGTCAAAGTCAGAAGATAGGGGGTGGGAGGATGAGAAACATCTCCGATATCATCGAGAAGTATCTAAAACAAGTATTGGAAATGAGTGAAGAGGATCTTGTTGAAATTAAAAGAAGTGAAATCGCTGATAAATTTCAATGTGTTCCTTCACAAATCAATTATGTAATCAATACCCGCTTTACCATTGAAAGAGGATATATTGTTGAAAGCAAACGGGGCGGCGGCGGTTATATTCGGATAATTAAGGTTCAATCACATGATTTGGCGCATTTAATTGACCAATTGCTTTCACTCGTTCAGAGTCGTATTAGTCAAACAAGCGCCGAAGACGTCATTATCCGTCTTGTCCAAGAGGAAATTATTACAAAGCGGGAAGCAAAAATTATGTTAAGTGTAATTGATCGTTCTGTTTTATATATTGATCTTCCATACCGGGATGAATTAAGAGCAAGAATGTTAAAAGCTATGTTAACTTCCTTAAAATATAAATAATATTTGCTGCTGGAGAGGTGAGAGTATGATTTGCCAAGAATGTAATCAAAGGCCTGCAGCACTTCATTTTACCAAAATCATTAATGGTGAAAAGACAGAGGTGCATCTTTGTGAGAAGTGTTCACAAGAAAAGGGCGAGATGTTTATTTTTACTGGAGAATCGGGTTTTGCATTTAATAACCTGTTAGCAGGGTTGTTAAATATCGACCCTGCTTTTCAAGAGCCAAGCCAAAGCCCATTTCATCAGGAGGAAATCCTTCAGTGTGACTGCTGCTCGATGACATTTCCACAGTTTTTAAAGGTTGGTCGCTTCGGTTGTACCCATTGCTATGATACATTTAAGGATCAGCTAAAACCGGTATTAAGACGTCTTCACAGTGGAAACTGGACACATAACGGGAAAATTCCGAAAAGAATTGGCGGGGGCATTCACCTCCGTAAACAGATTGAAGAATTGAAAAATGACCTTAGAGAATCCATCTCCCATGAAGAGTTTGAGAAAGCCGCGGAGCTAAGAGATGAAATACGGACGTTAGAGAAAAAATTAGCTGGAAGTGAAAAGGGAGGGGAATAACGTGTCGCTTGAACGATTTCTTAATCAAGCTGTCAGCTCTTGGATGAGCGAAGAAGGACCTGACTCGGATATTGTCCTTAGTTCCCGAATTCGTTTAGCCCGGAACTTCGAAGATTATAAATTTCCAACTATTTTTTCACATGAAGAAGCAAAAATGATTATTGTAAATATGGAAGAAATTTTAGGAAGATCACGTTTTCAAAAATTTGGGCAAATGGAATTGTTGAAAATTGATGAATTGCAGCCACTTCAAAAGAGGGTGTTAGTAGAAAAGCATTTGATCAGCCCTCAACTAGCTGAAGAATCACCGTATGGTGCTGTTTTATTAACCGAAAATGAAGAAGTTAGTATTATGATTAATGAAGAGGATCATATTCGAATTCAATGCCTGTTCCCAGGATTGCAATTATCCCAAGCCTTAGATGCTGCTAATGAAATTGATGATTGGCTTGAAAGTAATATTCAGTATGCGTTTGATGAAAAGCACGGTTATTTAACCAGCTGTCCTACAAACGTGGGAACAGGTCTCCGTGCCTCTGTCATGATGCATTTGCCAGGGTTAATCTTAACGCAGCAGATTAATCGAATCATTCCTGCTATCAACCAATTAGGGCTTGTTGTAAGAGGAATTTATGGTGAAGGAAGTGAAGCGTTAGGGAATATTTTTCAAATCTCTAATCAAATCACGCTTGGAAAATCGGAGGAAGATATCGGCAGGGACCTTAAGGGGGTTGTCAGTCAGCTCATTTCACAAGAAAGGTCGGCCCGTGAAGCATTACGAAAAACTTCAAACATACAATTAGAAGACAGGATATTCCGTTCATTAGGCGTTCTGTCTAATAGTCGAATCATTGAGTCGAAAGAGGCAGCCAAGTGTTTATCAGATGTTCGGCTTGGGATAGATATAGGTTTTATCGAAAATTTACCAAAAACGATTTTAAATGAATTAATGATCTTAACCCAGCCAGGGTTTTTACAGCAATATGCAGGTGGTCCATTACGGCCGCATGAAAGGGATATCAGACGTGCAGCATTAATTAGAGAACGACTCATAATGGAGCAAGAAAAATAATGGTGAGGAGGAAGATAATATGATGTTCGGCCGTTTTACTGAGAGAGCACAAAAGGTGCTGGCTTTAGCACAAGAAGAGGCGATTCGCCTTGGACATAATAACATAGGAACAGAGCATATTTTATTAGGGTTAGTTCGCGAAGGGGAAGGAATTGCTGCAAAAGCGCTTTATGGTCTTGGCTTAGGTTCCGATAAAATCCAAAATGAAGTGGAAAATTTAATTGGCAAGGGACAAGAAACTTCTCAAACGATTCACTATACACCAAGAGCGAAAAAGGTCATTGAATTGTCAATGGATGAGGCGAGAAAATTAGGACATTCCTATGTGGGCACAGAGCATATTCTCCTTGGGTTGATTCGTGAGGGAGAAGGGGTTGCTGCCAGAGTCCTTAATAATCTTGGTGTTAGCTTAAATAAAGCAAGGCAGCAGGTGCTGCAATTATTAGGAAGTAACGAATCTGGAGGACATCAGGGCAGTTCCTCTGTTAGTGCTAACACCCCAACACTTGACAGCCTGGCTAGAGATTTAACTTCAATTGCCCGCGAAGGAAGCCTTGACCCTGTGATTGGACGCAGCAAGGAAATTCAGCGAGTTATCGAGGTTTTAAGTCGGCGGACAAAAAATAACCCAGTCCTAATTGGTGAGCCTGGTGTTGGGAAAACAGCGATTGCAGAAGGGCTGGCTCAGCAAATTGTGAATAATGAAGTGCCGGAAATTCTTCGCGATAAACGAGTCATGACCCTTGATATGGGAACAGTTGTAGCTGGGACGAAATATCGAGGTGAATTTGAGGACCGGTTGAAAAAAGTAATGGATGAGATTCGCCAGGCTGGTAATATTATTCTATTCATTGATGAGCTGCACACATTAATCGGCGCTGGTGGTGCAGAAGGTGCCATAGATGCTTCAAATATCTTAAAACCATCGCTAGCCCGCGGAGAGCTCCAGTGTATTGGAGCAACGACGCTTGATGAATATCGAAAATATATTGAAAAAGATGCCGCGTTAGAACGACGCTTCCAGCCGATCCGTGTCGATGAACCAACGGCAGACGAATCAATCCGAATTTTGGAGGGCTTACGAGACCGCTACGAAGCTCATCACCGTGTTTCGATTACTGATGAAGCCATTAAAGCAGCAGTAAAGCTTTCAGATCGGTATATTTCAGATCGTTTCCTGCCGGATAAAGCGATTGATTTAATCGATGAAGCGGGCTCAAAGGTACGGCTCCGCTCATATACTACGCCACCCAATTTAAAAGAATTAGAGGTAAAGCTTGAGGAAGTAAGGAAAGAAAAGGATTCAGCTGTCCAAAGTCAGGAATTTGAAAAAGCAGCCTCGTTAAGGGATACAGAACAGCGTCTGCGTGAACAGCTCGAAGAAACGAAGAAAACGTGGAAGGAAAAACAAGGAAAAGAAAATAATGAAGTGACGGTTGAGGATATTGCCAGTGTCGTTTCAAGCTGGACGGGAGTGCCCGTCTCCAAGCTTGCCGAAACGGAGACAGCAAAATTACTTAATTTAGAGGAAGTCCTTCATTCTCGGATTATTGGCCAGGAAGAGGCAGTCAAAGCAGTTTCTAAAGCCGTCCGCCGTGCACGTGCTGGATTAAAAGATCCTAAACGTCCAATCGGTTCCTTTGTTTTCCTTGGACCAACCGGGGTCGGAAAAACAGAATTAGCCCGTGCTCTTGCTGAGGCGATGTTTGGCGATGAAGATGCGATGATTCGGATTGATATGTCTGAATATATGGAGAAGCACTCCACGTCCCGACTAGTTGGTTCACCTCCGGGATATGTCGGTTATGAGGAAGGCGGACAATTAACGGAAAAGGTTCGCAGGAAACCGTACTCGGTTATTTTGCTCGATGAAATAGAAAAAGCACACCCAGATGTATTTAATATCCTGCTTCAAGTACTAGAAGATGGGCGCTTAACAGATTCAAAGGGAAGAACAGTTGATTTCCGAAATACTGTTCTGATAATGACCTCCAATGTAGGTGCTGAAGCGCTTAAACGTAATAAATACGTTGGTTTCAATATCCAAGATGGCGAGCACGATTATAAAGACATGAAGAGTAAGGTGATGGAGGAACTCAAGAAAGCCTTCCGTCCTGAATTCTTGAATCGGATCGATGAAATCATTGTTTTCCATGCCTTAGAAAGAAAGCATCTTAATGAAATTGTTACGTTGTTGTCAGACCAGCTAATCAAACGCTTAAAGGAACAGGATATTTCTATAGAGTTAACGGATGCTGCGAAGGAGAAAATATCACAAGAGGGTTATGACCCAGAGTATGGGGCAAGACCTCTCCGTCGTGCCATTCAAAAGCATATTGAAGACCGGCTCTCGGAAGAACTGCTAAAAGGGACATTATTGACCGGGCAGCTTGCAATAATTGATGTGGATAATGGTGAATTTATCGTGAGAATGGCCGAACAAACAAGTTTAGTGAAATAGAATAGTATCAGTTTTTCAACAGATAATTTTTAAGTGTTAAATAACAGCAAACAGAGGTACACGTGAATAAAGTCGATTCGTGTACCTCTTTTTTTTAAAAATATAAGAATTTTTAACATTGGACTTTAAGAATTGTCCAGCTCCAGCGCCCAGCGGCTAGTGTACTTCGCGCTTCTCCCTAAGATAAGTCAACATTGGTTCGTTTACGCTCACCGTGTTTCCTTTATCTCAGTCGAAGCACTCCAGTCCATACGCCGCTAACCGGGCGCTTGTGCTTTTAAGAGAGGAAAGAAGCAGGATGGCGAAACGAAAAACAAAGTTTATCTGTCAGGAGTGCGGGTATGAATCTCCAAAGTGGATGGGGAAATGTCCGGGTTGCGGGCAGTGGAATAAGATGGTTGAGGAAGTAGAGGTCACAGGCGCTTCAAGAAGGGGAGCGTTCGCGCATTCTCAGGGTGCCACAGGCCTTTTATCAAAACCAATGCCAATCAATACGATTGAAATGGAAAATGAACCGCGTATTTTAACCGACCTAAATGAACTGAACCGCGTCCTAGGCGGGGGAGTGGTAAAGGGCTCGTTAGTATTAATTGGCGGAGATCCAGGTATCGGAAAATCTACTCTTCTTTTGCAAGTATCTTCACAGCTTGCCAATAAAGGCAATCAGGTTTTATATATATCTGGTGAAGAGTCATTGAGACAAACGAAACTCCGTGCCGAACGATTAGGGATATCATCGGAAAATCTGTTAGTTTATGCGGAAACAAACCTAGAAGAAATAAACCGAACGATTGAGAATACAAACCCTAGCTTCGTTATCATTGACTCGATTCAGACCGTCTTCCACCCGGAAGTAACGTCAGCACCGGGCAGCGTATCACAGGTCCGTGAATGTACTTCCGAATTAATGAGAATCGGTAAAACGAAAGGGATTGCCATTTTTATTGTCGGGCACGTAACAAAAGAAGGCTCAATTGCGGGACCAAGGCTGTTAGAGCATATGGTAGATACCGTCCTTTATTTTGAAGGAGAAAGGCATCACACCTACCGGATTCTAAGGGCCGTGAAGAACCGCTTTGGCTCAACGAATGAAATGGGCATTTTTGAGATGAAGGAATTTGGTCTTGAAGAAGTAGAAAATCCATCAGAAATTTTTCTTGAAGAACGTTCCCGGGGAGCGGCAGGCTCGACTGTCGTAGCATCAATGGAAGGGACACGTCCTGTCCTCGTTGAAATTCAGGCGTTAATTTCACCGACAAGCTTTGGAAATCCAAGAAGAATGGCAACGGGAATCGACCATAACCGTGTGCCGCTCTTAATGGCCGTCTTAGAAAAGCGCGTTGGGATGCTGCTGCAAAATCAGGATGCCTACTTGAAAGTAGCAGGGGGCGTAAAATTGGATGAGCCTGCGATTGATTTGGCGGTTGCCGTTAGTATTGCCTCGAGTTTTAGGGATAAACCAACTAGGCCGACAGATTGCATTATTGGCGAAGTAGGATTAACTGGCGAAGTAAGACGGGTGTCAAGAATTGAGCAGCGTGTTCAGGAGGCTGCAAAGTTAGGCTTTGAACGTGTTATTTTGCCTGCCAATAATTTAAGTGGCTGGAAGGGGCCAAAGGGGGTCCAACTGATTGGGGTATCGTCGGTTAGTGAGGCACTAAAAGCAGCGTTGGAGGGTTAACAGATGGAAAATAAAAAGCTTGGTGAACAATCTGTCCGTGATGTTTTGCAGTTTATTGCACCCGGTGCACCCCTTCGCGAGGGAATTGATAATGTACTGAGGGCAAATACTGGGGGACTTATTGTTGTTGGTTATAAGGAAAAGCTAAAAGGAATTGTCGATGGCGGTTTTGAGATCAATTGCCCTTTTTCACCGAGCTTTTTATATGAATTGGCAAAAATGGATGGAGCGATTATCTTAAATGAATTAGGAAACAAAATCCTTTTTGCCAATGCTCAGCTAGCCCCTAACGCTGAAATACCTTCTTCCGAAACAGGTATGAGGCATCGCACTGCCGAAAGAGTGGCCAAACAGACCAAAGCCCTTGTGATTGCAATTTCACAAAGAAGAAATGTGATTACCTTGTATCAGGGGAATTTCCGCTATGTGCTAAAAGATATTGCCGTCATTTTGACAAAGGCTAATCAAGCGATTCAGACGCTTGAAAAGTATAAGTCAGTGTTGGAGCATAGTATTACTAATTTGAGTATTTTAGAGTTCGAGGAGTCGGTTACCTATAATGATTTTTTACTTGTCCTCCATCGTTTTGAAATGGTATTAAAGATAAAAAACGAACTGCTAACCTTTCTGCATGAGTTGGGGACAGAAGGACGGCTCATTCGCTTACAAATGAATGAAATTTTAACTGTTTTAGAAGATGAGATTATGTTGATTATTAAAGACTATGCCTTCGAACGGGATATAAAGGCGGGGGATGTCCTTGGTCGGATGCAGGTTTTAGCCAACAATGGCTCGCTTGAGGATATGGTCCTTTTAAAGTTAATGGGCTATCTTGGCTATGTTCATCTCGATGAAAATAAAAATCCGCGCGGCTATCGAATCCTTCATAAGATTCCCAGACTTCCTTCGATTATTATTGAAAATCTTATCAGCTCTTTTGGGGAACTTGCAAAAATCACCTCTGCTACGGTGGACGAACTGGATGATGTTGAGGGAATTGGGGAGGTTCGCGCGAAGAAAATACTAGAAGGCTTTCGATTGATTAAGGAGCGCTTAAACACTGACCGGCAGCTATAAAAGCATTGAAAAAACAATGCTCATGTGCTAAAATAAAAAATTTCAATTTGTTTGACACAAAATTTGTCCAATGCTACCCTATGGGAGTAAGCTGGAAGAAAACAAATAGATTTCAAAATGGTTACATTTTGGAAAAATAATCAGCAAATCAAGGTTTCAATTTTAGGAATATGTTTATAATGAATTAGAGGAGGTGAAGGAATGTTAAAACGAATTGTGCAAGCATGCTTCCTCATAATTGGAGGTACGCTTGGGATATTGTTATTACCGGAATTGTTCAGATTACTTCATATTAATGACATTCCACTAATTAGTAACGCATATGTCACTGCTATTTTAGGTGCTATTATCTTTTATCTTATTACCTTTTGGGCAGTAGATTATGTCTTTAATTTTATTAAATGGGCTGAAGATTCGTTAGTGAAAATCCCTGTAACAGATGTGCTTTTCGGCAGTGTAGGATTGATTTTTGGTTTGATTGTTGCTTTTTTGATTGGTTTTGCGCTAAATGCTATACAGGTACAATTTTTAAATGCGGTCGCGCCCATTTTGCTGACGCTATTGTTTGGCTACCTTGGCTTTCAGGTAGGCTTCAAAAAAAGGGATGAATTGCTAGGGCTTTTTGGTAATCGAAGCAATAAGAAGAAGACAGCCGACGAGGAGAACGAAAAGGCTATTGGTTCGGATTGGAAGATATTAGATACGAGCGTTATTATTGATGGCCGTGTTGCCGATATTTGTCAGACAGGGTTCTTGGAAGGAACGATTATTATTCCCCAGTTCGTGCTTGAGGAATTACAACATATCGCTGATTCTTCTGATGTGTTGAAACGAAATCGCGGCCGCAGAGGCTTGGACATCTTAAACCGTATTCAAAAGGAACTATCGATTAAGGTCGAAATTTACGAAGGTGATTTTGAAGAAATTAGCGAAGTAGATTCGAAGCTGGTGAAACTAGCTAAACTAACTAATGGTATCTTAGTAACCAATGATTTTAACTTAAATAAAGTATGCGAGCTGCAGAATGTTTCCGTGTTAAATATTAATGATTTAGCGAATGCTGTGAAGCCAGTTGTCCTTCCAGGTGAAGAATTGACCGTTCAAGTAATCAAGGATGGTAAAGAATATCACCAAGGTGTCGCCTATTTAGATGACGGTACAATGATTGTTGTCGAAGAAGGCAGAGAATATATCGGAAAAAGAATCGAGGTTCTTGTTACGAGTGTCCTCCAGACATCTGCTGGCAGAATGATTTTTGCCAAACCGAAATTACTGGAAAAAGCTTTATAGAGAGAAAAGCACAAGCTACCGTTTAGCGGCTGGGCGCACGAGCGAGACAAGAGAAAAGTGGAGGCGGCCAGGTTAGGTGCTGAAGACAGATAGATAGGGGTTTTTTTATGACTTACCAAGTCATTCTCCCGGCTGCTGGCCTGGGAAAAAGAATGGGAGCGGGGAAAAACAAGCTTTTATTGGAGCTTAAGGGAATACCTGTACTAATTCATACATTAAAGGTGTTTGAAGAGGATGAGGCTTGCAAGGGGATTATCTTGGCGATTCACCCACAGGATGAAGCGGACTTTATCGCTTTACTTGCTAAGTATAGCGTAACAAAAGTAATCAACTTAGTGCCAGGCGGGGAAGAACGTCAACATAGCATTTATAATGCCTTGAAAACAGTGAACTCTGATGGAATTATCCTTGTTCATGATGCGGCAAGACCTTTTATCCAAAAAGAACAGATTCACCGATTAACTGAAGCTGCCGAGAAAACGGGTGCTGCCATTATTGCGGTTCCGGCAAAAGACACGATGAAAAAAGTACAAGATGGTGTGGTAGTGGAAACTGTCGAGCGTTCAAGCTTGTGGGCTGTTCAAACCCCACAAGCTTTTCGTATTTCTCTTTTACAGGAGGCCTATGAAAAGGCAGACAAAGATCACTTTCTTGGCACAGATGATTCCAGTTTAGTGGAGCGTCTTAAGCATCCTGTAGCCATTGTAGAAGGCAATTACGATAATATTAAACTAACCACACCAGAAGATTTATTTTTTGCAGAAGCGATACTAGAAAAGCGAAAGCGCCTTGGTTAGGGGCGATATAGGGAGATTTGAAATTGGCAAGCGAAGCCAGCCAGTTTCTTAGTCTCCCTTAATGCGTACAGAAAGCGATAGCTTTCTGTAGCCAAGCATAAGATAAGCGCTGACAGAAGGCGTCTTTTGCCTTCCGAAGCGATTCGCTTATGACCTCGAGCCCCTAGGCGCTGTAGCTAGACAGTAATCGAAGTTCAAAGATTTGATATTTATTAGAGAAAAAGAGGGGTTTTTAATCATGTTTCGAATTGGACAGGGCTTTGATGTTCACCAATTAACAGAAGGGCGCCCGCTGATCATTGGCGGAATCACGATTCCATACGAAAAGGGACTATTGGGTCATTCGGATGCAGATGTTTTATTACATACGGTTTCCGATGCCTGCCTCGGTGCGATTGGGGAAGGTGATATCGGTAAACATTTCCCTGATACGGATGCAAAATTCAAGGATGCTGATTCCGCAAAGCTGATGGAGCATGTTTGGCAGATGGTGAAAGATAAGGGATACGAGCTTGTTAATGCCGATTGCACCATTATCGCCCAAAAGCCGAAAATGGCTCCTTATATCGAGCAAATGCGCGTTCGGATTGCCGAGTTGTTAGATGCATCACCGGAACAAATTAATGTAAAGGCAACAACGACAGAGAAACTGGGCTTTACCGGCAGGGGAGAGGGGATTGCTTCTCAGGTGGTTGTATTGTTAAAAAAGAAAAACATTTAAGCTTTATCAGAGAAAAGCACAATGGTACAATAAGCAGATAAAAAACATATGGTAAAGATGGAGGCATTATTGTTATGTCAAACGAAGTTCGTGTAAGGTATGCTCCAAGTCCAACTGGACATTTACATATTGGAAACGCCCGTACAGCGCTTTTCAATTACTTATTTGCACGTAATCAAGGCGGAAAATTTATTATTCGAATTGAAGATACAGATAAAAAGCGAAATATTGCTGGCGGAGAGGAAAGCCAGTTAAAATACTTAAAATGGCTTGGCATGGATTGGGACGAGGGTGTCGATGTCGGCGGGGAATACGGACCTTACCGTCAATCGGAAAGAAATGATCTATATGAAATCTACTACAATCAATTACTAGCAAAGGGTCATGCTTATCAATGCTATTGCACAGAGGCAGAAATTGAAGCAGAGCGTGAGGCCCAATCAGAACGAGGTGAAACACCTCATTATTCTGGTAAATGCCGCCATTTAACCGAAGAAGAACGCCACCAATTTGAGAGCGAAGGTCGCAAACCAAGTATTCGAATTGCCGTACCGGAAGGAAAAACCTATACGTTTGATGATATGGTAAAAGGTACTGTTTCTTTTGAATCGGAAGGGATGGGCGACTGGGTTATTATCAAAAAGGATGGGACGCCAACCTATAATTTTGCCGTAACGATTGATGATTACTTAATGAAGATTTCCCATGTGCTTCGCGGGGATGATCATATCTCTAATACACCAAAGCAGTTGATGGTCTATGAAGCATTAGGTTGGGAACCGCCAATTTTCGGCCATATGACGTTGATTGTCAATGAAAGCCGTAAGAAATTAAGTAAGCGTGATGAATCGATTATCCAGTTCATTGAGCAATATGAGGATTTGGGCTATCTTCCGGAAGCTTTATTTAACTTTATTACCTTGCTTGGCTGGTCGCCGGCTGGTGAGGAGGAGATTTACTCCAAAGAAGAGTTCATTGAGATATTTGATGCGAGTCGCCTATCCAAATCACCGGCATTATTTGATAAGCAAAAGCTAACCTGGATGAACAACCAATACATGAAAAAGATTGAGCTTGACCGCGTTGTTGACCTATCCTTGCCACACTTAATTAAAGCAGGCCGTTTAAGTAAAACGATGACAGATGAACAGCATCAGTGGGCACGAAGTCTAGTGGCTCTCCTCCAGGAAAAAATGAGTTTTGGTGCTGAAATTATCGGATTATCGGATATGTTCTTTAAGGACGAAGCAGAATACGAAGCGGATGCGAAGGAAATTTTAGCAGGAGAACAAGTTCCAGAAGTGTTAAAAGCATTTTCCCACGAGCTTGATCAACTTGAAAGCTTCCAAGCTGATGGAATCAAGGCGGCGATGAAGGCAGTGCAAAAGTCTACCGGCCATAAGGGGAAAAATCTGTTTATGCCAATCCGGGCAGCGGTGACAGGACAGACACACGGACCAGACCTTCCGCAAGCGATAGAGCTTTTAGGTAAACATAAGGTTCAAATGAGAATTCATAAAATTATTGGTTAACATTAAAGGGAAAATGTAATATAGTAAAAGAAACAAGAAATGCACGCTTCCTTTGTACGATGCTAATGGTGCTGAGACCTTCCTTGTGGAGTTGGATCGAAGTCAAATATAATAAATTCTAATATATAGAAAAAGCGTAGAAGAGGAAAAGTAAAAAAATGATGCTTTAAAAGAGAGAACCACCATCGGCTGAAAGTGGTTTAGGCCCCTCATTTTTTGAAATGCACCTCTGAGCCCCATTTCGAAACAGAGATTTCTCGAGTAGATATGGGCGGAGCCATCCGTTAACAAGAAGAGTGAGGCAATTTAGCTCGAGTACCTGTCCATTAAGGATCTAAGTATGAGTGAGCTGATAAAAGCCTAATCAGAGTGGAACCACGTGTCATGCGTCTCTGTCGAATACGACAGAGGCGCTTTTTTATGTTAAACAGAGGAGGGGAAGGGCGATGTTCAAAAAGTTAAAGGAGGACGTCGAGGTTGTTTTTGAACAAGATCCTGCAGCACGAAGCTATTTGGAAGTCATTTTAACTTACTCAGGCCTACATGCCATTTGGTCACATCGACTCGCCCATGTGTTATTTACCCGTAAATTATTTTTCCTTGCCAGGGTCATTTCACAAGTTAGCCGCTTCTTTACCGGAATTGAAATTCATCCAGGGGCAAAAATAGGCCGAAAATTTTTTATTGACCACGGCATGGGTGTGGTGATTGGGGAAACTTGTGAAATTGGGGATAATGTAACTATATATCAAGGGGTAACTCTTGGTGGAACGGGTAAGGAAAAAGGAAAAAGGCATCCTACGATAATGGATAATGTTCTCATTGCCACGGGAGCAAAAGTGCTTGGGTCGATTACGATTGGGGAGAATTCCAAAATTGGCGGCGGCTCTGTTGTTTTAAAGGAGGTTCCCCCTAACTCAACGGTAGTTGGGATTCCAGGAAAAGTTGTCATTCAAGATGGAAAACGAATTAATAATAACTTAAATCATTGTGACCTGCCAGATCCTGTTGCTGATCGCTTAAGAGAAATGCAAGACGAATTAATTCAGGTAAAGCAACAACTGGAACAATTAAAAAGAGAAAGGATAAAAGACGATGGCCATTCAAATTTATAATACACTTTCACGCAAAAAGGAAACATTCGTACCACTTGAAGCCGGAAAGGTCAAAATGTATGTTTGCGGTCCGACGGTTTATAATTTTATTCATATAGGAAATGCACGTCCACCAATTGTCTTTGATACTGTACGGCGCTATTTGGAATATCGAGGTTATGATGTCCAATATGTTTCCAATTTTACCGATGTAGATGATAAATTGATTCGAGCTGCTAATCAGCTTGGGGAAGATGTTCCCACGATTGCTGACCGTTTTATCAACGCCTACTTTGAGGATGTTTCGGCATTAGGCTGCAAAAAAGCCGATGTTCATCCGCGTGTAATGGAAAACATGGATATTATCATTGATTTCATTAGCCAATTAATCGAAAAGGGCTATGCTTATGAGTCAGAAGGTGACGTTTATTTCCGGACAAGAAGCTTCGATGAATACGGCAAGCTTTCCCATCAATCAGTTGATGACCTCCGGGTAGGAGCGAGGATTGAAGTCGGTGATAAGAAACAAGATGATTTAGACTTTGCTTTATGGAAAGCAACCAAGGAAGGGGAAATCTTCTGGGAAAGCCCTTGGGGACTTGGTAGACCTGGATGGCATATTGAATGCTCGGCAATGGCGAAAAAATATCTTGGTGATACCATTGATATCCACGCTGGCGGACAGGATCTAACCTTCCCACACCATGAAAATGAAATTGCCCAATCGGAAGCCCTGTCAGGAAAGCTATTTTCACGGTACTGGATGCATAACGGCTATATCAATATTGATAATGAAAAAATGTCGAAATCACTTGGCAATTTTGTCTTAGTGCATGACATTATTAAAAAGCATAATCCGCAGATGTTACGATTCTTTATGCTGTCTGTGCATTACCGCAATCCGATTAATTACAGTGAAGAATTATTGGAGAGCACAAAGGCCGCTTTTGAAAGGCTGACAACCTCCTATCAAAACTTAAAGCATCGGGCATTAGCAAGCACGAATTTACCGGATGATAATCAAGAATGGCTTGATAAAATTGCGGGATTACATGGCGAATTCATTGCCGCGATGGACGATGATTTTAACACGGCCTTAGCGATTTCCGTTTTATTTGAACTCGCTAAATTGGCTAACTACTACATGCTTGAGAAAAATACGTCTGTGGAAGTTATTGAAGCTTTCACTAAACAATTTGAAGAATTATTCCAGGTATTAGGGTTAAAGATGGAAAATGAAGAAATGCTCGACGAAGAAATTGATGCGCTTATTGCTAAGCGATATCAGGCTCGGAAAGACCGGAACTTCCAATTATCTGACGAAATTCGCGATCAGCTTAAGGAAATGAATATTATTTTAGAAGACACAGCGCAGGGCACTAGGTGGAAAAGAGGCTAAGTTATGATTGATTACGAAAATACAATCGATGCTAAACAATTGAATAGCCTTGCACTTGCTTACATGGGGGATGCTGTATTTGAAACGTATGTAAGACGGCACCTTTTATTTAGCGGGCAAGTTCGGCCGCATCAATTGCATCGTGCAGGAACAAAGTATGTTTCAGCCAAAGCCCAGTGCCAAATTCTTTTTCAAATGATGGATGATAAGCTTCTTAATGAGGAAGAACTAGCCGTTGTTATGCGTGGCAGGAACGCGAAGTCTGGAACAGTTCCAAAAAATACGGATGTGCAAACGTATCGCTATAGCACAGCGTTTGAAGCATTGATGGGATACTTATTTTTAATCGGGTATAAGGAGCGGTTAGAGGAGTTAATTGAAAAGGCATTTATCTATGTGAACGAAAAGAAAGGAGGAACAGTAGGATGAATCAAGATTACATTATTGGAAAAAATCCAGTTATTGAAGCACTAAAATCGGAGCGGGACATAAATAAAATATTAATTGCAGAAGGTTCACAGCGTGGTCAAATGCAGCAAATTACTCAATTAGCTAAAGAAGCGCATGTGATTGTCCAATTTGTCCCAAAGAAAAAAATTGATCAAATTACCGATCAAAATCATCAAGGAGTCCTTGCCTACGTTGCTGCCTATCAATATGCGGAAATCGATGATTTGTTTCGTGCGGCAGAAAAGAGAAACGAACCTCCTTTCTTTTTATTGCTGGATGAAATTGAAGATCCTCATAATCTCGGGTCGATCATGAGAACAGCAGATGCAGTCGGGGCACACGGTATTATTATTCCAAAGCGCAGGGCTGTGGGCTTAACTGCGACAGTCGCCAAGGCCTCAACGGGAGCGATTGAATATATACCGGTAGTCCGTGTGACCAACATGGCACGGACGATTGATGAATTAAAAGAGCGGGGCGTTTGGATTGCTGGAACAGATGCTAAAGGAAAAGAAGATTATCGCCAGTTTGATGGAAATCTTCCTCTTGGACTTGTGATTGGCAGTGAAGGAAAAGGAATGGGACGACTGATTAGAGATAAATGTGATTTTCTCATTCACCTGCCAATGGCGGGGAAGGTGACATCCTTAAATGCCTCTGTTGCAGCGGCTTTGCTTATGTATGAGGTCTATCGAAAACGGCATCCGCTAAAGGGGTAAACTATGGATATCCTGCTGGTCGATGGATATAACATTATCGGGGCCTGGCCAGAGCTAAGGGTGTTAAAGGACCGAGACCTGCCCGCTGCAAGAGATCGCTTAGTCGAACGAATGGCTGAGTACCAGGCATTTTCTGGCTACCGTGTGATTGTTGTATTTGATGCCTATTATGTGCAAGGTACAGAAAAAAAATATAAAAACCATAAAGTAGAGGTTATTTTTACAAAGGAAAATGAAACAGCGGATGAGCGAATTGAAAAAATGGCGATCAGTCTAAACAATCGAAGAACACAAATCCATGTCGCTACTTCTGATTACACAGAACAATGGGCTATTTTTGGACAAGGAGCTCTCAGGAAGTCCGCCCGTGAGCTACTAGTTGAAATGTCCTCCATTGAAAAGGGCATTGAAAAAAAAGTGAAGAAAATCCAAGAAAAAAAACCGGTCTCCAAAATACCAATTAGTGATGAAATTGCAGAAATTTTCGAAAAATGGCGCCGAGGACAAAAATGACTGCTCGACTTCAAAATATTTCTAATGTATACTATTACTATCTATGCTTGTTCGGTGGAGGGGATCTACGTTGAGTACGGATTTCGGGACAAAAACCAATGACCATTTCTTTGGGATGGAAGACGAAGAAATCGTCGATTTGGTGCACCAAGGTGATAGTGAAGCATTGGATTATTTAATCCATAAGTATCGTAATTTTGTTCGTGCAAAAGCAAGATCCTATTTTTTAATTGGAGCCGATAAGGAAGATATTGTCCAAGAAGGAATGATTGGCCTTTATAAGGCGATTCGCGACTTTCGCGAGGACAAGCTCACGTCCTTTAAGGCATTTGCTGAGTTATGTATTACGCGGCAAATCATTACCGCGATTAAAACAGCGACACGGCAGAAGCATATCCCGTTAAATTCTTATGTCTCTTTGGACAAGCCAATTTATGATGAAGAATCAGATCGGACATTGATGGATGTTCTGTCAGGTGCCAAGGTACTTGACCCTGAAGAGCTCATTATTAACCAAGAAGAATTTGACCTTATAGAGGTCAAAATGTCTGAATTATTGAGCGACTTAGAAAGAAAAGTTTTAGCTCTTTACTTAGATGGACAATCCTATCAAGAGATTTCTGAGGAACTGAATCGCCATGTTAAATCGATTGATAATGCTTTACAGCGTGTGAAAAGGAAGCTTGAGCGCTACTTAGAAATTCGTGAATTTTCACTGTGATTTTTCCAAAATGATTCAATGTCAATATGATAAATCTGTTCTCAATGGTTATTGACATTAATTAGGCGTCATGTTACATTTTTAGGGATATATAAAGAAAATTCGTCAATTGGCGAGCCTTTTAGGGTCGTTCATGAAGCGTAGTTGCACTTATACTTGATAGGAATGTTACTTTCCTATCGCCAAGAAAAAAAGTTGAAGGTGTCGAATATGAGCAAAAAAGTAATTCTTGCTTGTGTTGACTGCGGCTCACGAAATTATTCGACTGTCAGCAAAGAGACACAAACAGATAGGTTGGAATTGAAAAAATTCTGCAAGATTTGCGCAACCCATACAATTCATCGCGAAACAAAATAATTTTTAGATAGATTCTTGCAGTGCTACTTATGATAGTTGGGGGTTACTAAAAATGCAACGCTTAATGAAGTTCTTCAGTGATATTGCCCGTGAAATGAGAAAAGTAAGTTGGCCAAAACGCGGTGAACTTATCCGTTCTACGGTTACGGTGTTATCGACCGTTGTTTTTTTCGCAGCGTTCTTTGCTGTTCTAGATTTAGGAATTTCAAAATTGATTCGCTTAATTCTTGAATAATAAGTATTCATTCATGGTATAATGGTGGTTAATAAAGGAAATTTTATCTAAAAGCCCGTATAAACGGGTTTTTTAATTTGTAGAAATATAGAATTTCCCATTAAAAAACAGGGAGGGACGGACGATCTAGTCCTCTTAAAATGGAAAAGAATTGGTATGTTGTCCATACTTACTCAGGTTATGAAAATAAGGTAAAGACCAATTTGGAAAAGCGGGTCGAATCAATGGGAATGTCGGATAAAATATTCCGCGTTGTTGTTCCTGAGGAAGAAGAAACAGATTTCAAAAATGGTAAGAAAAAAGTAGTAAAACGTAAGGTTTTCCCGGGGTACGTCTTGGTGGAATTAGTAATGACGGATGACTCTTGGTATGTGGTCCGAAATACCCCTGGTGTCACTGGGTTTGTTGGATCGGCTGGATCTGGTTCTAAACCAACCCCACTCCTTCCTGAGGAAGTAGTTGTCATTTTGAAGCGGATGGGAGTAGAAGAAAAACGCGTTGATGTTAATTATGAAATTGGCGAAACCGTTCGTGTCAAAGAAGGTCCGTTTGCCAACTTTACTGGAAACATTGAAGAGATGGATAAAGATAGGTCGAAGCTTAAAGTTCTTGTTAATATGTTCGGGCGGGATACCCCGGTTGAACTGGATTTTACTCAGATTGAGAAATTAATGTAAAAAAACTTGAAAACATTTTTAAAAAGTGGTAATATTTCATAGGTCAGTATGTCTCCACCAGAGACATGACTTTTATCAAGTTCTTTATGATTATTATATAAAGACTATTGTTGAGTGGGAGGGTTCCAAAGGTACCCTATTACCACATCACGGACTTTAAGGAGGTGTGTCTCGTGGCTAAAAAAGTAATTAAAGTCGTTAAATTACAAATTCCTGCTGGTAAAGCAAATCCTGCACCACCAGTTGGTCCTGCACTAGGTCAAGCCGGTGTAAACATCATGGGATTCTGTAAAGAATTTAACGCTCGTACAGCAGATCAAGCTGGATTGATCATTCCTGTTGAAATCACGGTATTTGAAGACCGTTCATTTACATTTATTACGAAAACTCCTCCCGCTGCCGTTCTTTTGAAAGTAGCAGCTGGAATTCAGTCTGGTTCTGGTGAACCAAACCGTAATAAAGTAGCAACAGTAAAGCGTGATACAGTACGCGAGATTGCGGAACAAAAAATGCCTGACCTTAACGCAGCAAGCGTTGAAGCAGCAATGCGCATGGTCGAAGGTACTGCACGCAGCATGGGTATCGTTATCGAAGATTAATCTGTGCTAACTGTTTTGTGTAATGAAGGGGGGTTGCGATGTTGAAAAATTCACTCGCAACCTTTATTCGTGGGAGGTTATTCATTCCGCTAAAACCACAATCTAGGAGGAAAATAAAATGGCTAAAAAAGGTAAAAAGTATTTAGAAGCTGCAAAGCTTGTAGATCGCCTAAAGGCATACCCAATTGCAGAAGCAATTGATCTTGCAAAGAAAACCAATTTCACAAAGTTTGACGCAACTCTAGAGGTTGCATTCCGCTTAGGCGTTGACCCTAAAAAAGCGGACCAACAAATCCGTGGTGCTGTAGTACTTCCAAACGGTACTGGTAAAACTCAACGCGTTTTAGTATTTGCGAAGGGTGAAAAGTTGAAAGAAGCAGAAGCAGCTGGCGCTGATTATGTAGGAGATTCTGAGTACATCAACAAAATCCAACAAGGTTGGTTTGATTTTGATGTTATCGTTGCAACTCCTGATATGATGGGTGAAGTTGGTAAACTTGGCCGTGTGTTAGGACCTAAAGGCTTAATGCCAAACCCTAAAACAGGCACTGTTACATTTGATGTAACAAGAGCAATTAATGAGATTAAAGCAGGTAAAGTTGAATACCGTGTTGATAAAGCTGGAAACATCCACGTACCAATCGGTAAAGCATCTTTCGAAAACGAAAAGCTTGTTGAAAACTTTAACACTGTGTTTGAAACAATGCTTAAAGCTAAGCCTTCAGCAGCAAAGGGTACTTACATGAAGAACGTTACTGTTGCTTCAACTATGGGACCTGGAGTGAAGGTAGATCCTTCAACTGCTTCAGCTAAATAATTTTTACCAATTGACAAACAAAACTACATTTTATATAATGAATTTTGTTGTTTAAAATAATAAACATTTGTACTGTAGACAGCAGGTGCCAATTGGCTTAATTTTTCCTGCCGAGGTTAGAGAATAGATTCAGCTGAACCGTTCAGCTGTTGTATGCTGCCTCCATGTCTGAAATTTGATATGGAGGCTTTTACTTGGCTAATCAGAATTTATTCCTATAAATTCTGAACGGATAAGTACAACTAAGCCTCTGACTTCGCCTAACGGCAAGTTTGCTTTACCTGGTATAAATGTAGACAATCTACAGGAGGTGTAAAGATGAGCATTGCAATCGAAGCAAAAAAACACATCGTTGACGAAATCACTGATAAATTAAAGAAGAGCGTATCAACTGTTGTTGTTGATTATCGTGGTCTTTCAGTTGCTGAAGTAACTGAACTACGTAAACAACTTCGTGAAGCTGGCGTTGAGTTCAAGGTTTACAAAAACACGATGACTCGCCGTGCGGCTGATATAGCTGAGCTTTCTGGCTTAAATGAGGCATTAACAGGTCCGAACGCAATCGCGTTCAGTACTGAAGATGTTGTAGCACCAGCTAAAATCTTGAATGACTTTGCGAAAAAACACGAAGCACTTGAACTTAAAGCAGGTGTAATCGAAGGAAATGTCGCAACGGCTGAAGAGATTAAAGCTCTTGCTGACCTACCATCACGCGAAGGCTTGCTTTCTATGCTACTCAGCGTACTACAAGCTCCAATTCGCAATCTTGCTCTTGCTACAAAAGCTGTGGCAGATCAAAAAGAAGAACAAGGCGCGTAAGTTAATAGAAGAGCTGAAGCGTTAAACAAATAAACGTAACGAAAACTAAGGAGGAAAATTAATCATGACTAAAGAACAAATCATTGAAGCAGTTAAAAATATGACTGTTTTAGAACTTAACGATCTTGTAAAAGCAATCGAAGAAGAATTCGGCGTAACTGCTGCTGCTCCTGTAGCAATGGTTGGCGGAGCTGGTGCTGCTGCTGTTGAAGAGCAAACTGAATTTGATGTAATCCTTGCTGGCGCTGGAGATCAAAAAATCAAAGTTATCAAGGTTGTACGTGAAATCACTGGCCTTGGACTTAAAGAAGCAAAAGATCTTGTTGACAACACTCCAAAAGCTATTAAAGAAGGCGTATCTAAAGAAGATGCTGAAGCAATCAAAGCTAAGCTTGATGAAGTTGGAGCAAACGTTGAAGTTAAGTAATAACCTAATAGAAAAGCTCGCTGTATAAGCGGGCTTTTTTTGGCTAGTAAGAAAGTATAAACTTTTGGTGCGAACATTTATACTTTCTTACTTCGCATAAGAGCAACTACGCCTCTGTCTTCGTCCTTAGGGGCTCGCAAGTCGGCAAGTTTTCTTTAGCTTAAAGAAATCTATCCTCAATTACCTCTATTTTTAATACTCCCCGGGAGGTGAGTCTAATGTCCGAACACTATTATTCTCGAACCCAAAAGGTTGAAAGTGATCCGAAATATTGGGATTACACCCTAAAGAATCATCTATTTCGTTTTAAAACCGATAATGGAGTTTTTTCAAAAAGAGAAGTAGACTTTGGCTCGCGGTTACTTATTGAGTCTTTTATCATGCCAGAGGTGCAAGGGTTTGTTCTTGATGTTGGTTGCGGCTATGGTCCGATTGGTTTATCGATTGCGAAAGACAATCGCGAACGAACGGTTCACATGGTAGATGTAAATGACCGGGCAATCGAGTTGGCAAAAGAAAATGCCCAATTTAATCGGATTGAAAATATTGTTATTTATGAGAGTGACCGCTTGTTAAATGTAAAGGAAAGTAACTTTGCTGCAATATTAACAAATCCTCCGATTAGAGCAGGGAAAAAGACTGTTCATGAGATTTTTGAACAAAGTTTTGAACATCTTGTCCCGCATGGTGAACTTTGGGTAGTGATTCAAAAGAAACAAGGAGCACCATCAGCACTTGAAAAATTAAATACGCTATTTTCCGAAGTAGAGACTTTTGACAAATCCAAAGGCTATTTTATCATTAAGGCAATTAAATAGTTGACTTGAAAAGACTGTTGTGATAGCATTATAAAATGCCATCATAATAATTTCCGAATTATTCCTTAAAATACTTAATTATTAGTATAAAAACGGGATAAGAAGGAAATGATGACAAAATAATAGCCAAAATGTGAAAATGTGGTTTTTTGGTTAAAAAACCCTTTTTCTTTTTGTCTAATAGAAGGGGCTTCTGTTCCTTCTGATAGACGTAAAATAGATTTTATTAAATAACGCTTGATTTGAGGGGTGAATCAGTTGACAGGTCAACTAGTTCAGTATGGACGACACCGCCAACGAAGAAGTTACGCGCGAATCAGTGAAGTTTTAGAATTACCAAATCTAATCGAAATCCAAACCTCTTCCTATCAATGGTTTCTTGATGAGGGATTACGTGAAATGTTCCAGGACATTTCGCCGATTGAAGACTTTACTGGTAACCTATCACTAGAATTTATTGATTACAGCCTTGGCGATCCAAAGTATTCTGTTGAAGAATCAAAAGAACGGGACGTTACATATTCTGCTCCATTACGTGTAAAAGTACGTCTTGTAAACAAAGAAACAGGTGAAGTAAAAGATCAGGATGTGTTCATGGGTGATTTTCCACTTATGACGGAAACTGGTACGTTTGTTATTAACGGGGCAGAACGTGTTATTGTTTCACAATTAGTGCGTTCACCGAGCGTCTACTTTAGTGGAAAACTTGATAAAAATGGTAAAAAAGGTTTTACGGCTACAGTAATTCCGAACCGCGGCGCTTGGCTGGAATATGAAACAGACGCCAAAGATGTCGTATATGTGAGAATAGATCGTACTCGGAAACTGCCCGTTACGGTTCTTTTGCGTGCACTTGGCTTCGGCTCTGATCAAGAAATCATTGAATTGATTGGGGATAACGAGTATATTCGTAATACTCTTGAGAAGGACAATACGGAAGGTGTTGACAAAGCGCTTCTAGAAATATATGAGCGTCTTCGCCCAGGTGAACCGCCAACCGTTGATAATGCAAAAAGTTTATTAGTTTCTCGTTTCTTTGATCCTAAGCGATATGATCTTGCTAATGTAGGCCGTTATAAAATTAATAAAAAGCTTCATATTAAAAATCGCTTATTCAATCAACGTTTAGCAGAGTCGCTTGCTGATCCTGAAACAGGTGAAATTATTGCTGAAAAAGGAACTGTTCTCGATAGAAGAAATCTTGACAGAATTATACCAGCTCTTGAAAAGAATGTTAATTTCAAAGGCTTTAATCCTTTTGGTGGCGTAGTGGCAGATGAAATTATTCTTCAGGGTATTAAGATTTATGCTCCTGGTGATGAAAATGAAAAAGTAATTAATGTATTGGGTAACGCTTATGTGGCGGAACCAATTAAAAATATCACCCCGGCTGATATCATTGCATCAATTAGCTACTTCTTCAATTTATTACATGGAGTAGGCGATACAGATGACATCGACCATTTAGGAAACAGACGTCTTCGTTCTGTTGGTGAACTTTTACAAAATCAGTTCCGCATCGGATTATCTCGGATGGAACGTGTTGTTCGTGAAAGAATGTCGATTCAAGATACAGCAACGATTACACCGCAGCAGTTGATTAATATTCGACCAGTCATTGCGTCAATCAAAGAGTTTTTTGGAAGCTCACAGTTATCGCAATTCATGGATCAAACCAACCCACTTGCAGAATTAACACACAAACGTCGTCTGTCTGCATTAGGACCAGGTGGATTAACACGTGAGCGAGCAGGGATGGAAGTTCGTGACGTCCATTACTCCCACTATGGCCGTATGTGCCCGATTGAAACACCTGAGGGTCCGAACATTGGTCTTATCAACTCCTTATCATCTTACGCGAAGGTAAATCGTTTCGGTTTTATTGAAACACCGTACCGACGTGTTAATCCGGATACTGGAAAGGTAACAAGCCGTATCGATTACTTAACAGCGGATGAAGAAGATAATTATGTGGTGGCACAAGCGAATTCTCGTCTTGGTGATGATGGTTCATTCCTAGATGAAGAAGTAGTGGCTCGTTTCCGTGGTGAAAACACAACTGTAAAACGTGAACGTGTTGATTATATGGATGTATCACCGAAACAGGTAGTTTCAGCTGCAACAGCCTGTATCCCATTCCTTGAAAATGATGACTCGAACCGTGCATTGATGGGGGCAAACATGCAGCGTCAAGCTGTACCACTTATGCAACCGGAAGCACCACGAGTTGGTACAGGTATGGAATATGTTTCTGGTAAAGACTCCGGAGCAGCTGTTATATGTAAGCATGAAGGTATTGTTGAACATGTTGAAGCCCGTGAGGTATGGGTCCGCCAAATTAAAGAAGTGGACGGTCAAGAGGTAAAAGGTAATCTCGATAAATATCGTCTATTAAAATTTATTCGTTCCAACCAAGGAACTTGCTATAACCAACGCCCAATTGTTGCTGTTGGTAACCGTGTTACAAAAGGTGAAATTCTTGCTGATGGCCCGTCAATGGAGCTAGGTGAGTTAGCACTGGGACGAAATGTCCTCGTTGCCTTTATGACATGGGATGGCTATAACTATGAAGATGCCATCATTATGAGTGAACGTCTAGTAAAAGATGATGTCTACACTTCTATTCATATTGAAGAATACGAATCTGAGTCTCGTGATACGAAACTTGGACCAGAGGAAATCACTCGTGACATTCCAAATGTTGGCGAAGATGCGCTTCGTAATTTGGATGAGCGTGGAATTATCCGAACTGGAGCAGAAGTGAAAGACGGTGACCTTCTAGTTGGTAAAGTAACGCCTAAAGGTGTAACTGAATTAACGGCAGAAGAACGTCTCTTACATGCGATATTTGGTGAAAAAGCCCGCGAAGTCCGTGACACATCACTTCGTGTTCCACACGGCGGCGGCGGAATTGTTCATGACGTTAAAGTGTTTAACCGTGAAGATGGTGATGAACTTCCTCCAGGTGTAAACCAGCTTGTCCGTGTTTATATCGTTCAGAAGCGGAAAATCCATCAAGGGGATAAAATGGCGGGTCGACACGGTAATAAAGGGGTTATCTCGAGAATTTTACCAGAAGAAGATATGCCTTATTTACCAGATGGCACACCGGTTGATATCATGTTAAATCCTTTAGGGGTACCATCTCGTATGAACATCGGACAGGTACTTGAACTCCATCTTGGAATGGCTGCCAGAGCTCTCGGCATTCACGTGGCATCACCGGTATTTGACGGTGCCACTGAGGACGATGTGTGGGGAACTATTGAAGAGGCAGGTATGGCTCGTGATGCGAAAACCGTCCTCTATGATGGTCGCTCAGGGGAACCATTTGATAACCGTGTTTCTGTCGGTGTTATGTATATGATTAAACTGGCGCACATGGTTGATGATAAATTACATGCCCGTTCAACTGGACCTTACTCACTTGTTACGCAGCAACCACTTGGTGGTAAAGCCCAATTTGGTGGTCAGCGCTTCGGTGAGATGGAAGTTTGGGCACTTGAAGCATACGGTGCAGCATATACGCTTCAAGAAATCCTTACAGTTAAATCAGATGACGTTGTTGGTCGTGTGAAAACATACGAAGCGATTGTCAAAGGTGAAAATGTACCAGAGCCAGGAGTTCCTGAGTCATTCAAGGTATTAATAAAAGAGCTTCAAAGTCTTGGTATGGATGTAAAAATTCTTTCCGGTGACGAACAAGAAATTGAAATGCGTGATATGGAAGATGACGATGACTTGCAACAAGTAGATACATTAAACATCGTTCCTGAGGCACAAAGTTTAGAATCAGAAAAAGTAGGTTCCAAAGAGTAATGAATCATGCTTAAGCGCACGAATGTGCGCTTAGGTTTTAGTGGTAAAGGGGCGGAGCTCCGCAAAAATGACTCTGTTTACCTAATCTGAGTGAAAAAATACATTTTATACGATGAATTAAGTAAAGTTCAGCTTTGCTCACACCGCCTTTATTAAGTTAGATTAGCACTTTGAATATAGTTGAGTTTCTAATAATTGTTGGCGGCGTTTAAGCCGTTTACGTTTTTTACGCATTAAGGGTAAAACCTGAGATAAAAAGGGAGGTAGGCCCCTTGCTAGACGTTAATAATTTTGAGTATATGAAAATTGGTCTTGCTTCACCGGATAAAATCCGTTCATGGTCCTTCGGAGAAGTGAAAAAGCCAGAAACCATTAACTATCGTACTTTAAAGCCTGAAAAGGACGGTTTATTCTGTGAAAGAATATTCGGACCAACAAAGGACTGGGAATGCCACTGTGGAAAATACAAACGTGTCCGCTATAAAGGCGTCGTTTGTGACCGATGTGGAGTAGAAGTAACCCGTGCAAAGGTTCGTCGTGAACGAATGGGTCATATTGAACTTGCTGCACCTGTATCACATATTTGGTATTTCAAAGGAATTCCTAGCCGAATGGGACTTGTTTTAGATATGTCACCCCGGGCTTTGGAGGAAGTCATCTACTTTGCTTCATATGTAGTGACAGAATCCGGTGATACCGCCCTTGATAAGAAACAGCTTTTATCTGAAAAAGAATATCGCGCATATCGTGACAAGTACGGAAACAAATTCCAAGCTGCAATGGGCGCTGAAGCAATCAAAAAGCTTCTTTCTGATATTGATTTAAACAAAGAAGTAGAGATCTTAAAAGAAGAGCTAAAAACGGCTCAAGGTCAAAGGCGTACACGTGCCATTAAACGCCTTGAAGTGTTAGAAGCCTTCCGTGGTTCTGGAAATGAACCTTCTTGGATGATTCTTGATGTTCTTCCGGTCATTCCACCAGAGCTTCGTCCAATGGTTCAATTGGATGGGGGAAGATTTGCTACCTCTGACTTAAATGATCTTTATCGTCGTGTCATTAACCGAAATAATCGCTTAAAGCGTTTATTAGATCTTGGTGCACCGAGTATTATCGTTCAAAACGAAAAGCGGATGCTTCAAGAAGCTGTGGATGCTTTAATTGATAACGGCCGCCGTGGCCGTCCAGTCACAGGACCTGGTAATCGTCCATTAAAATCACTTTCCCATATGTTAAAAGGAAAGCAAGGACGTTTCCGTCAAAACCTACTAGGAAAACGTGTTGACTATTCAGGACGTTCCGTTATTGTTGTAGGTCCTAACTTAAAAATGTATCAATGTGGTCTTCCAAAAGAAATGGCACTTGAACTATTCAAGCCATTTGTAATGAAGGAACTTGTTGAAAAAGGTTTAGCCCATAATATTAAATCAGCAAAACGTAAAATCGAAAGAGTATCTCCTGATGTATGGGATGTACTTGAAGACGTTATCAGAGAACATCCAGTCTTACTAAACCGTGCCCCTACATTGCATAGACTAGGGATTCAAGCCTTTGAACCAACACTTGTTGAAGGACGGGCAATCCGTCTGCACCCGCTTGTGTGTACAGCATACAACGCGGACTTTGATGGTGACCAAATGGCTGTGCACGTGCCGCTTTCATCAGAAGCACAAGCAGAAGCACGATTATTAATGCTAGCAGCACAAAATATCTTGAACCCTAAAGATGGAAAACCAGTTGTTACTCCTTCTCAGGATATGGTATTAGGGAACTATTACCTAACATTGGAAAGAGAAGGTGCAATCGGGGAAGGTATGGTATTTAAAGATACAAGCGAAGCGATTCTTGCTTATCAAAACGGCTTTGCTCACTACCATACTCGTGTTGCAGTCCATGCTGGCTCATTGGGAAATGAAACTTTTACAGAAGAACAAAACAGTAAGTTATTAATTACAACTGTTGGAAAACTTATTTTTAATGAGATTCTGCCGAAGTCATTCCCGTATATCAATGAACCAACTAGGAACAATTTAGAAGTCAAAACACCTGAAAAGTATTTTGTTGAAAAAGGTGAAGACATCAAGGCGAAAATTAGCAATATGCCAATAGTTGAACCCTTTAAAAAGAAAATTCTTGGAAATATCATTTCGGAAGTATTTAAACGTTTCAAAATTACCGAAACGTCAAAAATGCTTGACCGTATGAAGGACTTAGGATTTAAGCATTCGACAAAAGCGGGAATTACCGTTGGTGTTGCAGATATTGTTGTACTTGCTGAGAAACAGCAAATTCTCCATGATGCACAGGGAAAAGTTGATAATGTGATGAAACAATTCAGACGTGGTTTGATTACAGAAGATGAACGTTACGATCGCGTCATCGCCATCTGGAGTGCGGCCAAGGATGTCATTCAAGGGAAGTTGATGAAGTCCTTGAATAAAACGAATCCAATCTTCATGATGAGTGATTCCGGTGCCCGTGGTAACGCATCTAACTTTACCCAGCTTGCTGGTATGCGTGGTCTGATGGCCAACCCAGCTGGACGTATCATTGAGTTGCCAATCAAATCAAGTTTCCGTGAAGGATTAACGGTATTAGAATACTTTATCTCCACTCACGGCGCTCGTAAAGGTCTTGCTGATACAGCCCTTAAAACGGCTGACTCTGGTTATTTAACACGTCGTCTTGTCGACGTTGCCCAGGATGTTATTGTTCGCGAAGATGATTGCGGAACGGACCGTGGTTTCTTAATCCGTGCATTAAAAGACGGTACTGAGATCATCGAAGGATTGGACGAACGACTAATCGGACGTTACGCTCGAAATGCAATCAAGCATCCTGAAACTAAGGAAGTACTTGTTCCTGAAAATGGTTTAATCACCGAGGACTTAGCAGAAATCATTGTCGGTGCAGGTGTGGAAGAAGTAAAAATCCGTTCAGCGTTTACATGTAATACCCGTCATGGAGTATGTAAGAAGTGTTATGGCCGCAACTTGGCAACTGGCCAAGAAGTTGAAGTTGGGGAAGCAGTTGGTATTATCGCTGCACAATCCATCGGTGAGCCAGGAACACAGTTAACGATGCGTACGTTCCATACAGGCGGTGTTGCCGGAGACGATATTACCCAGGGTTTACCTCGTATTCAAGAGATTTTTGAGGCTCGTAATCCGAAAGGTCAAGCGGTTATTTCAGAAATTGACGGTGTTGTCGTTGGGATAAATGAAGGTCGTGATCGTCAGCATGAAATCGTAGTTCAAGGCGAAGTTGAATCACGTACTTATAATGCCCCATACACAGCACGTTTGAAAGTAGCAATTAATGACCCGATTGAACGTGGTCAAGAATTAACTGAAGGTTCGATTGATCCGAAAGAGTTAATCAAAGTGAAAGACGTTACTTCTGTTCAAGAGTACCTATTGCGTGAAGTGCAAAAAGTTTACCGCATGCAAGGGGTTGAAATTGGCGATAAGCACGTCGAAGTAATGGTTCGTCAAATGCTGCGCAAGGTTCGTGTAAGCGATGCTGGTGAAACGGATGTTCTTCCTGGAACCCTTCTTGATATCCATCAGTTTAGGGATGCGAATGAAAAAGCGTTACTTAGCGACAAACTTCCAGCTACTGGACGACCAGTCTTACTTGGAATCACTAAAGCATCACTTGAAACCGACTCATTCTTGTCAGCCGCATCATTCCAAGAAACCACAAGAGTTCTTACTGATGCCGCTATTAAAGGTAAAACTGATGAATTGCTTGGCTTGAAAGAAAATGTTATCATCGGAAAACTTGTTCCTGCTGGAACTGGTATGCCGCGCTACCGTAAGGCAGAACCGGTCCTTCGCGATACAACTTCTGAAGAAACAGTAGCAGTTGATTAATTAGAAAAAATGTGCGGTACGTGCTTTTAAAGCAGGTACCGCATTTTAAAGAAATAATAATCAAGGTGATTCGCTTGTATAAAAAAGTAAATCATTTGTTGACATCTATTTGTGAAAATGATATTATATCAAAGGTGCTCCTATTCACCTGATACTTTGGAGGATATGATTTATGTCTTATGAAAAAGTATTGCAGGCACAACGAATCGTTATAGGAACAAAACAAACAGTAAAAGCACTTAATGAAGGGCAAGTGAAAGAGTTGATCGTTGCAACCGATGCTGAACCGAAGGTGACAGCAAAGCTTGTTAACGTGGCTTCTGAATCAGATGTTCCGATCCGATATGTTGACTCGATGAAAAAACTTGGGAAAGCATGTGGGATTGAAGTTGGTGCCGCTACTGTTGCAATTATCCGTTAAAAACTGTTTTTGTAGATAGAGTAGTCTGCAAAAACTTTGTTTTTGCAAAAAAATGAACCACCTGGATGTGTGGACTTACAAATAATGAAGGGAGGAAACAAATAATGCCTACTATAAACCAATTAGTGCGCAAACCTCGTCAATCAGTGGCAGAGAAGTCAAAATCTCCTGCGCTAAATAAAGGTTACAACAGCTTTAAGAAATCACAAACAAATGTATCTTCACCACAAAAACGCGGAGTATGTACTCGTGTTGGTACAATGACTCCGAAGAAACCGAACTCAGCGTTACGTAAATATGCTCGTGTACGTTTGACAAACGGTATTGAGGTGACTGCATACATTCCTGGTATTGGCCACAACCTTCAAGAGCACAGTGTTGTTCTTATTCGTGGAGGACGTGTAAAAGACTTACCAGGAGTACGTTATCATATCGTACGTGGAGCGCTTGATACTGCTGGTGTAAACAACCGTATGCAAAGTCGTTCTAAATACGGTACGAAGAGACCGAAAGCAGCAAAAAAATAATCACATTAAATAGAAGCTTCTTTGAAAGGAGGAAAATACATGCCACGTAAAGGTCCTGTAGCAAAAAGAGACGTATTACCAGATCCACTATATAATTCAAAACTAGTTACTCGTCTAATCAACAAAATGATGGTTGACGGTAAAAGAGGTAAATCACAGGCAATTCTTTATTCAGCGTTTGATACGATTCGCGAACGTTCTGGTAAAGAGCCAATGGAAGTTTTCGATGCAGCGCTTAAAAACATTATGCCTGTACTTGAAGTTAGAGCTCGTCGTGTAGGTGGTGCTAACTACCAAGTTCCAGTTGAGGTGCGCCCTGATCGTCGTACAACTCTTGGTCTTCGTTGGTTAGTGAATTATTCACGTAACCGTGGAGAAAAGACGATGGAAGAGCGTTTAGCTAACGAAATCATGGATGCAGCTAACAACACTGGTGCAGCAGTTAAGAAACGTGAAGATACACACAAAATGGCAGAAGCAAACAAAGCGTTTGCTCACTATCGTTGGTAATCTAACCTTCAATATAAAAACACTTTCATACTAGGAAGGAGAAAGACCCAATGGCAAGAGAGTTCTCCTTAAAAAACACTCGTAATATCGGCATCATGGCACACATCGATGCCGGTAAAACGACGACCACTGAGCGTGTCCTTTACTACACTGGTAAAATTCATAAAATCGGTGAAACACATGAAGGCGCTTCTCAGATGGACTGGATGGAGCAGGAACAAGAACGCGGAATTACCATCACTTCCGCAGCAACAACAGCAGAATGGCATGGCCATCGTGTAAACATTATTGACACACCAGGACACGTAGACTTCACAGTTGAAGTTGAACGTTCCCTACGTGTCCTTGATGGTGCGGTAGCTGTACTTGATGCACAGTCTGGTGTTGAACCGCAAACTGAAACAGTTTGGCGTCAAGCAACAACATACGGTGTACCACGTGTAGTATTCGTAAACAAGATGGACAAAATCGGAGCTGACTTCTTATATTCTGTAGGAACACTCCATGACCGTCTTCAAGCAAACGCACATCCAATTCAGTTACCAATCGGTGCTGAAGATCAGTTCTCAGCCATCATTGATCTTGTGGAAATGAATGCTGTATTCTACAGCAATGACTTAGGTACTGATATTGAGGTTCGTGAGATTCCTGAAGAGTATAAAGCACAAGCTGAAGAATACCGTGAAAAATTAGTTGAAGCGGTAGCAGAACTTGATGAAGAATTAATGGAGAAATACCTTGGTGGGGAAGAAATCACTAAAGAAGAGCTTAAATCTGCGATTCGTAAAGGTACCGTTAATGTTGAATTCTACCCAGTAATCTGTGGATCAGCATTCAAAAACAAAGGTGTTCAGTTAATGTTAGATGCTGTCATCGACTATCTTCCATCTCCATTAGATGTACCTGCAATTAAAGGACATGTGCCGGATTCAGAAGATGAGATTGTTGAAAAACACTCAAGTGATGAAGAGCCATTCGCTGCTCTAGCATTTAAAGTTATGACTGACCCTTATGTTGGTAAATTAACGTTCTTCCGCGTTTATTCTGGTACTTTAGAGTCTGGATCATATGTACAGAACTCAACTAAAGGAAAGCGCGAACGTGTTGGACGTATCCTGCAAATGCATGCAAACAGCCGTAAAGAAATCTCAAAGGTTTTTGCTGGTGATATTGCTGCAGCTGTAGGTTTGAAAGATACAACTACTGGTGATACCCTTTGTGATGACAAGAATCTTGTTATTCTTGAATCAATGCAATTCCCTGAGCCAGTAATCCAACTTTCAGTTGAACCAAAATCAAAAGCAGACCAAGACAAAATGACTACGGCTCTGCAAAAACTTCAAGAAGAAGATCCGACATTCCGTGCACATACTGACCAGGAAACTGGACAGGTTATCATTGCCGGTATGGGTGAGCTTCACCTTGATATCCTCGTTGACCGTATGCGTCGTGAGTTTAAGGTAGAAGCTAACGTAGGTGCGCCACAGGTTGCCTACCGTGAAACTTTCCGTTCTTCTGCACAAGTGGAAGGTAAATTCGCCCGTCAATCAGGTGGTCGTGGACAATACGGACACGTTTGGATTGAATTCTCACCTAATGACGAAGGAAAAGGCTTCGAGTTTGTTAATGGTATTGTTGGTGGTGTTGTTCCTCGTGAATACATCCCTGCCGTTCAAGCTGGTCTTGAAGATTCATTAGATCGTGGTGTTCTTGCTGGTTATCCACTAGTTGATATTAAAGCAAGATTGTTTGATGGTTCTTACCATGATGTCGACTCCTCGGAAATGGCGTTTAAGATTGCTGCATCGATGGCACTTAAAAATGCTGCATCCAAGTGTAGCCCGGTTATCTTAGAACCGATGATGAGAGTTGAGGTTACGATTCCTGAAGAATATTTAGGAGACATCATGGGACAAATTACTTCTCGTCGTGGCCGTGTTGAAGGTATGGATGCACGCGGTAACGCACAAGTAGTTCGTTCAATGGTTCCACTTTCAGAAATGTTTGGTTATGCAACTTCACTTCGTTCAAGTACTCAAGGCCGTGGAGTTTTCTCTATGCACTTTGATCACTATGAAGAAGTACCAAAGTCCATTTCTGAAGAAATCATCAAAAAAAATAAAGGTGAATAATTGATTTTCACCTTGGTATAAAGTATAACTACTATTGTAAGCATGGAAGCTGAGGAATTAGGACAACCTGTCCAAAGCTTCCAAAAAATAAATATACTTAACTTTTATAATTTAGAGGAGGATTTCCTAATGGGTAAAGCTAAATTCGACCGTTCTAAGCCACACGTTAACATTGGTACAATTGGACACGTTGACCATGGTAAAACAACTTTAACAGCTGCAATCACTTCTGTTCTTGCGAAATCTGGTAAAGCAGAAGCTCGTGCATATGATCAAATCGATGGTGCACCAGAAGAAAAAGAACGTGGTATCACAATCTCTACTGCACACGTTGAGTATGAAACTGATGCTCGTCACTACGCACACGTTGACTGCCCAGGACACGCTGACTATGTTAAAAACATGATCACTGGTGCTGCGCAAATGGACGGAGGTATCCTAGTTGTATCTGCAACTGATGGTCCAATGCCACAAACTCGTGAGCACATCCTTCTTTCTCGTCAAGTAGGTGTACCTTATCTAGTTGTTTTCATGAACAAATGTGATATGGTAGACGACGAAGAATTACTAGAATTAGTAGAAATGGAAATTCGTGATCTATTATCAGAATACGACTTCCCTGGCGATGACACTCCAGTTATCAAAGGTTCTGCTCTTAAAGCATTAGAAGGCGATGCTGCTTGGGAAGAAAAAATCTTTGAACTTATGAATGCAGTTGATGAGTGGATTCCAACACCAACTCGTGACACTGATAAACCATTCATGATGCCGGTTGAGGATGTATTCTCAATCACTGGTCGTGGAACTGTTGCTACTGGACGTGTAGAGCGTGGAGTAGTTAAAGTTGGGGACGTAGTTGAAATCGTAGGTTTCACTGAAGAGCCAAAATCTACTACTGTAACAGGTGTAGAAATGTTCCGTAAGCTTCTTGATTTCGCTGAAGCTGGTGACAACATCGGTGCCCTTCTTCGTGGTGTAGCACGTGAAGATATCGAACGTGGACAAGTATTGGCTAAACCAAAGTCAATCACACCACACACTAAGTTCAAAGCACAAGTTTATGTATTATCAAAAGAAGAAGGTGGACGTCACACTCCATTCTTCTCAAACTACCGTCCACAATTCTATTTCCGTACTTCTGATATCACTGGCATTTGTATGCTACCAGAAGGTACTGAAATGGTTATGCCTGGCGACCACATCGAAATGACTGTTGAACTTATCGCTCCAGTTGCGATCGAAGAAGGAACTAAGTTCTCTATTCGTGAAGGCGGACGTACTGTAGGTTCAGGTTCAATCACAACTATCCAAGAATAATTAATAAATAGCAAAAGCAGATGGGTGACGACTCATCTGCTTTTTTTATTGTATAGGAAATTATAAAATATTTTAGTGTTGATAACTTGGAATAGTTATCTGAATCCAGCTCCAGCGCCCAGCGGCTAGTGGACTTCGCTCTTTTCCCTACGATAAGTCAACATCGAATCGCTATGCTCTCCGTGTTTCCTTTAGCTAATCAGAATTTACTCCTTAAATTCTGAACGCATAAATTCAACTACGCCTCTGTCGTCGCCTATCGGCTTGCCAGTCGGCGAGTTTTCATTTATCTCAGTCAAAGCGCTCCACAAGGAACGCTTCGGCAGCATAAGCATCGCACGAAGAAAAAGCGTTAGCTTTTTCGAGGAGTCCATACGCCGCTAAACGGGCGCTTGCGCCTTTTGTTCTTGGAAAAGGGGCAGAGTGCCGCAAAAGGTACCACTGTATCTAGTTTGAGAGAAAATATACCTTTACTTCTTTTAATGACACGAAGCTAAGCTCTAAACACACCGCATTTAAAAAAATCCGAGTTTCTTCTATATATAACAGATTGCGTTTTAGTTTTGGAAGCTTAGGATTTCTAGGATATTATTGGAGAAGGTTAAAAGCTATTGAAAACTGTATTTCCAGCCGCTATAATAGAAAAAGTGTGAAAGATAAAAACTTCAAAGAAAAACGAGAAAGATGTTGCGTTAGCTTTATATTTTATGTATAATAGACAATGTTGGTCTTTGACTGCGATGATGTGGAAGGTTGCTGACACACCCGGCCGCTTTGCCATGGCGAGTGTGTGGGAAATTTTCACTGAGAATGTCTATTTAGAAAATAGGCGAATAAAGGAGGGAAAATAATGGCAAAACAAAAAATTCGTATCCGTTTAAAAGCGTATGATCACAGAATCCTTGATCAATCTGCAGAAAAAATTGTTGAAACAGCAAAACGTTCAGGTGCGGCCGTTTCAGGTCCGATTCCGCTTCCAACTGAAAAGTCTGTTTACACGATTCTTCGTGCGGTTCATAAGTACAAAGATTCTCGTGAGCAATTCGAAATGCGGACACATAAGCGTCTAATCGACATCGTTAACCCAACTCCACAAACAGTTGATGCGTTAATGCGTTTAGATTTACCATCTGGTGTTGATATCGAAATCAAACTTTAAACAAAATAAATGATAAATTATTCAGGAGGTGTGACTTAAATGACCAAAGGAATCTTAGGAAGAAAGATTGGTATGACTCAAGTATTTGCAGAAAACGGCAACTTAATCCCTGTAACTGTAGTTGAGGTAGCTCCAAACGTAGTACTTCAAAAGAAATCTGCTGAAAGCGACGGATATGTTGCGGTTCAAGTAGGTTTTGAAGATAAACGTGAAAAGTTAGCTAACAAACCTGAAAAAGGGCATGTTGCAAAAGCAAATACTGCTCCTAAGCGCTTCATTCGCGAATTCCGCGGAGATGACTTAGCAGGCTATGAAGTTGGTCAAGAAGTCAAAGTTGATATTTTCGCTGTAGGCGATTTAGTAGATGTAACAGGAATCTCAAAGGGTAAAGGTTTCCAAGGTGTAATCAAGCGCCACGGACAATCTCGCGGCCCAATGGCTCACGGTTCACGTTATCATCGTCGTCCTGGTTCAATGGGACCTGTTGCTCCAAACCGTGTATTCAAGGGTAAATTATTACCTGGCCGCATGGGTGGAGATCAAATCACTGTCCAAAACCTTGAAATCGTTAAGGTTGATACAGAACGCAACTTACTTTTAATCAAAGGTAACGTTCCAGGAGCTAAAAAAGCATTACTAAAAATTAAAGGTGCAGTTAAAGCATAGTTAATTTATCAGAAAGGAGGAAAAAGGAATGCCTAAAGTAGCATTATTAAACCAAAACGGCTCACAAGTTGGTGATATCGAACTTAACGAAGCAGTTTTTGGTATTGAGCCTAACCAACACGTATTATTTGAAGCGATTGTTATGCAAAGAGCTTCTTTACGTCAAGGGACTCATAAAACTAAAATTCGTTCTGAAGTACGTGGCGGTGGTCGTAAGCCATGGCGTCAAAAAGGAACTGGCCGTGCACGTCAAGGGTCAATTCGTTCCCCACAATGGCGCGGAGGTGGTACTGTTTTCGGTCCAACACCACGCAGTTACAGCTATAAATTACCGAAAAAAGTTCGCCGTTTAGCGATTAAATCTGCACTTTCATCTAAAGTGTTAGAAGAAAATATCTTGGTATTAGAAAGCTTAGCTTTCGATGCTCCAAAAACAAAAGATTTCAAAACAGTATTAGGTGGCCTCTCTGTTGAGAAAAAGGCACTTATCGTTACTGCTGATCTGGATGAAAACGTAGCTTTATCTGCTCGTAACATTCCTGGAGTAACAGTTGTAACAGCTGATGGAATCAATGTATTAGACGTTGTAAATCATGATAAATTAATCATGACTAAAGCAGCGGTTGAAAAAGTAGAGGAGGTGCTTGCATAATGGATGCACGCGATATCATTAAGCGCCCCGTTATTACTGAGCGTTCTACTGACTTAATGGCTGAAAAGAAATATACGTTTGAAGTTGATGTAAAAGCTAACAAAACACAAGTTAAAGTAGCTGTTGAAGAAATCTTTGGCGTTGATGTTGAGAAAGTAAACATCATGAATTACAAAGGTAAATTCAAGCGTATGGGTAAATTTGGCGGATATACAAACAAACGCCGTAAAGCAATTGTAAAATTAACTGCTGACAGCAAAGAAATTGAATTCTTTGAGGCATAAGAACCTAACAAGAAGAGGAGGGAAATAACATGGCGATTAAAAAGTACAAACCTACCTCTAATGGTCGTCGCGGAATGACTACTTCTGATTTCGCTGAAATCACAACTAGCACTCCAGAAAAATCTCTATTAGCACCGCTAACGAGAAAAGGCGGCCGTAATAACCAAGGTAAGTTAACTGTTCGTCATCAAGGTGGCGGCCATAAGCGTCAATATCGTTTAATTGATTTTAAACGTAACAAAGATGGCATTCCAGGACGCGTTGCCACTATCGAGTACGATCCAAACCGTTCTGCAAATATTGCATTAATCAATTATGTGGATGGAGAAAAGCGTTATATCTTAGCTCCTAAAAACCTAGTAGTTGGAATGGAAGTAATGTCAGGCCCTGAGGCTGATATTAAAGTGGGTAACGCACTTCCATTAGTAAACATTCCAGTTGGTACTGTAGTACACAACATTGAATTAAAACCTGGTAAAGGCGGACAATTAGTTCGTTCAGCTGGTACATCTGCACAAGTGCTTGGTAAAGAAGGTAAATACGTATTAGTACGTTTAACTTCTGGTGAAGTACGCATGATTCTCGCTGAATGTCGCGCTTCAATCGGTCAAGTAGGAAACGAACAACACGAACTTATTAATATTGGTAAAGCAGGTCGTTCTCGCTGGTTAGGCAAACGCCCAACTGTACGTGGATCTGTAATGAACCCTAACGATCACCCACACGGTGGTGGTGAAGGACGTTCACCTATCGGACGTAAATCACCAATGTCTCCATGGGGTAAACCAACTCTTGGATACAAAACTCGTAAGAAAACCAATAAATCAGATAAGTTTATTGTACGTCGTCGTAAAAAATAACGGGACTTTACTACGGTTCACAGAAAGAACCGTAGAACAGTCACGAAGGGAGGTTCCTTCATGGGTCGCAGCTTAAAAAAAGGACCATTTGTTGATGATCATTTAATGGTTAAGATCGAAAAGTTAAATGAAACTGAAGGCAAACAAGTTGTTAAAACTTGGTCACGCCGTTCAACGATCTTCCCACAATTTATCGGCCACACAATCGCAGTTTATGATGGTCGTAAACATGTGCCTGTTTATGTAACTGAAGACATGGTAGGACACAAGCTTGGAGAATTCGCTCCAACTCGTGCTTACAAAGGCCATGGTAATGATGACAAGAAAACAAGACGTTAAGAGAGGAGGGCATCCAAATGCAAGCTAAAGCTGTTGCAAGAACAGTTCGTATTGCTCCTCGTAAAGCACGTTTAGTCGTTGATTTAATCCGAGGTAAGCAAGTTGGTGAAGCGGTGGCGATTTTAAATCTCACTCCTAAGGCTGCTTCTCCAATCGTTGAAAAAGTATTAAAATCAGCTATGGCAAATGCCGAGCACAACTATGAAATGGACGTTAACAATCTAGTTGTTGAGCAAGCATTCGTTGATGAAGGACCAACGTTAAAACGTTTCCGTCCTCGCGCTATGGGCCGTGCAAGCCAAATTAACAAACGCACGAGCCACATTACAATCGTTTTATCAGAAAAGAAGGAGGGATAAGCTGTGGGTCAAAAAGTAAATCCAGTCGGTTTGCGTATCGGAATCATCCGTGATTGGGAATCCAAATGGTACGCAGGCAAAGACTTCGCTACTCTTTTACACGAAGACCTTAAAATTCGTGAGTACATCACGAAACGTTTAAAAGATGCTTCTGTTTCTAAAGTAGAAATTGAACGTGCTGCTAACCGTGTAAACGTAACAGTCCATACAGCTAAGCCTGGTATGGTTATCGGTAAAGGCGGTACTGAAGTTGAAGCACTTCGTAAAGCATTAAATCAACTAACTGGCAAACGTGTTCATATCAACATTCTTGAAATCAAGAGAGCTGACATTGATGCTAAACTAGTGGCTGAAAATGTTGCTCGTCAATTAGAAAACCGTGTATCTTTCCGTCGTGCACAAAAGCAAGTTATTCAACGTGCAATGCGTGCTGGAGCGAAAGGTATTAAAACAATGGTATCTGGTCGTCTTGGTGGAGCAGATATCGCTCGTTCTGAACACTATAGCGAAGGAACTGTTCCACTTCATACACTTCGTGCGGATATAGACTATGCTACTGCTGAAGCAGATACAACTTATGGTAAGCTTGGCGTTAAAGTATGGATCTATAAAGGCGAAGTCCTTCCTACTAAGAAGAAAAATGCGGAAGGAGGCAAATAATTATGTTATTGCCAAAACGCGTAAAATATCGCCGTCAACACCGTGGTAAAATGCGTGGTAACGCTAAGGGCGGTACTGAAGTAAGCTTCGGTGAATACGGCCTACAAGCAATGGAAGCTTCTTGGATCACTAACCGCCAAATCGAAGCTGCCCGTATTGCGATGACACGTTACATGAAACGTGGCGGTAAAGTTTGGATTAAAATTTTCCCTCACAAGCCTTATACAGCTAAACCATTAGAAGTGCGGATGGGTTCCGGTAAAGGGGCACCTGAAGGCTGGGTTGCAGTTGTTAAGCCTGGAAAAATTATGTTTGAAATTGCGGGTGTTTCAGAAGAAATCGCACGTGAAGCACTTCGACTTGCAATGCACAAACTTCCTGTTAAATGTAAGTTTGTAAAACGAGAAGAAATTGGTGGTGAATCAAGTGAAAGCTAATGAACTACGTGAACTTACCACTGCTGAAATTGAACAAAAAGTAAAATCTCTAAAAGAAGAGCTTTTCAACCTTCGCTTTCAATTGGCGACAGGACAACTTGAAAACACGGCTCGCATTCGTGAAGTACGTAAAGCAATTGCCCGTATGAAAACAGTTGTTCGCGAAAGAGAAATCAGCGTTAACAAGTGATTATTGAGAGGAGGTTCACGAAAATGAGTGAACGCAACCAACGCAAAGTTTACACAGGGCGCGTTGTTTCTGACAAAATGGATAAAACCGTTACTGTTCTTGTTGAAACACACAAAAAGCATCCACTTTATGGTAAACGCGTTAAGTACTCTAAAAAGTTTAAAGCTCATGATGAGCAAAACGAAGCAAAAATCGGCGATGTTGTACGTATCATGGAAACTCGTCCGCTTTCAGCAACTAAACGCTTCCGTTTAGTTGAGGTAGTAGAAAAAGCAGTTATTATTTAATTGTTCGGATTAAGCTTCATTCCGAAGGGAGGTTACACACATGATTCAACAAGAATCACGTTTAAAAGTTGCTGACAACTCTGGTGCTCGTGAAGTACTTACGATTAAAGTTCTTGGTGGTTCCGGTCGCAAAACTGCTGGTATTGGTGATGTCATCGTTTGTACAGTAAAACAAGCAACACCAGGTGGCGTTGTTAAAAAAGGTGACGTTGTTAAGGCTGTTATTGTTCGTACAAAAAGCGGTGCTCGCCGTCCTGATGGTTCTTACATTCGTTTTGATGAAAACGCATGTGTCATTATCAAAGATGATAAGAGCCCGCGCGGAACGCGTATCTTCGGACCAGTTGCTCGCGAACTTCGCGATAACAACTTTATGAAAATTGTATCTTTAGCTCCAGAAGTACTATAATTTAAATTCAAATGCCTTTAAGGAGGTGCTTAATGATGCATGTGAAAAAAGGTGACAAAGTAAGAGTCATCTCTGGTAAGGATAAAGGCAAAACAGGTGTTATCCTGGCAGCTTATCCTAAAGATAGCCGTGTACTAGTAGAAGGCGTAAACATCGTGAAAAAACATTCAAAACCTTCTCAAGTGAATCCACAAGGCGGTATCATCAGCTTTGAGGCTCCAATTCATGTATCGAACGTAATGCCTATCGATCCTAAATCAGGTAACCCAACTCGTGTAGGTTACAAAACGATTGATGACAAAAAAGTACGCGTAGCAAAATCCGGTGAAGTATTAGATAAATAGTTTAAAAAAGAAGGGAGGTACTATGAATGAACCGCCTAAAAGAAAAATTTGTTAAAGAAGTAACACCTGCTCTAATGAGCAAGTTCAACTATAAATCAGTTATGGAAGTTCCTAAGCTTGACAAAATCGTTATCAATATGGGTGTTGGTGATGCTGTTGCTAATGCAAAAGCACTTGACATTGCTGTTGAGGAGCTTGCAACGGTTACAGGTCAAAAACCTATCGTAACTCGTGCGAAAAAGTCTATCGCTGGCTTCCGTCTACGTGAAGGTATGCCAATCGGTGCAAAGGTAACACTTCGCGGTGAGCGCATGTACGAATTCTTGGATAAATTAGTTTCCGTTTCTTTACCTCGTGTGCGTGACTTCCGTGGTGTTTCTAAGAAAGCTTTCGATGGTCGCGGTAACTATACATTGGGTATTAAAGAACAATTAATCTTCCCTGAAATTGATTACGATAAAGTAAGCAAAGTTCGTGGTATGGATATCGTTATCGTAACGACTGCTAACACTGATGAAGAATCTCGTGAACTTTTAACTCAATTTGGAATGCCATTCCAAAAGTAATCGATAAATAAGGGAGGCGAAAACGTGGCTAAAAAGTCAATGATTGCGAAACAACAGCGCACGCCTAAATTCAAAGTACAAGAGTACACACGCTGCGAACGTTGCGGACGTCCTCACTCTGTATATCGTAAATTTAAGCTTTGCCGTATTTGTTTCCGTGAATTAGCATACAAAGGACAAATTCCTGGTGTTAAAAAAGCTAGCTGGTAAAACTAGAAGTTTGGGAAGGAGGTAAAAATAATGGTCATGACAGATCCAATTGCTGATATGCTTACTCGCATTCGTAATGCGAACATGGTGCGTCACGAAAAGTTAGAAGTGCCTGCTTCTAATGTGAAAAAAGAAATTGCTGAAATCTTAAAGCGCGAAGGTTTCGTACGTGACGTTGAATTTATTGAAGACAACAAACAAGGCATCATCCGTATCTTCTTAAAATACGGTGCAAATAACGAACGCGTTATTACTGGCCTAAAGCGCATAAGCAAGCCTGGACTTCGAGTTTACGCAAAATCTACGGAGGTACCACGCGTTCTTAACGGTCTTGGTATCGCATTAGTATCAACATCAAACGGTGTTATTACAGATAAAGAAGCTCGTGCTAAACAAATCGGCGGAGAAGTATTAGCTTACGTTTGGTAACATGAGTTTTTGAATGAATGGAGGTGCACTAAATGTCTCGCGTAGGAAAAAAACCAATTGAGATTCCAGCAGGAGTTACGGTTACTTTAAACAACAATACTGTTACTGTTAAAGGGCCTAAAGGCGAACTAACTCGTTCTTTTAATCCTGATATCTTAATTACTGTTGAAGAAAACGTTGTAACAATCACTCGTCCATCTGACGTGAAAGAACACCGCGCATTGCACGGAACGACTCGTGCGGTGATCGCGAACATGGTTGAAGGTGTTTCCACTGGCTTTACAAGAAACCTAGAGTTAATCGGGGTTGGTTACCGTGCACAAAAGCAAGGTAACAAGCTTGTATTAAACGTAGGTTACTCACACCCAGTTGAAATTGAACCTGAAGTTGGCCTTGAAATCGAAGTACCTGCCAATACAAAAATCACTATCAAAGGTACTGATAAAGAACGTGTTGGTGAATTAGCTGCCAATATTCGCGGAGTACGTCCTCCTGAGCCATACAAAGGCAAAGGAATTCGTTACGAAGGTGAATTTGTTCGTCGTAAAGAAGGTAAAACTGGTAAGTAATGCCGCATAGGTAAACGAAAGGAGTGACGTAAATGATTACGAAGCTTGATAAAAACGCTACTCGCAAGAAAAGACATGCTCGTGTTCGTGCGAAACTTAGCGGTACTTCAACTCGTCCACGTTTAAATGTGTTTCGTTCAAACAAACATATTTATGCGCAGATTATCGATGACATGAATGGAGTAACTTTAGCAAGTGCTTCTACAATAGAAAAAGATTTTGGTCTTGAATCTACTTGTAACGTTGAGGCTGCACAAAAGGTCGGAGAATTAGTCGCTAAACGTGCGGTAGAAAAAGGTATCACTTCTATTGTCTTTGACCGTGGAGGATACCTATACCACGGCCGCGTGCAAGCATTAGCTGATGCAGCCCGCGAAAACGGCTTACAATTCTAATAGTCAAAGGAGGGACACAAAATGATGCGTCGTATTGATCCAAACAAACTTGAACTTGAAGAACGCGTAGTTACGGTTAACCGTGTTGCGAAAGTTGTTAAAGGTGGACGTCGTTTCCGTTTCTCTGCTCTTGTAGTAGTTGGAGACAAAAACGGTCATGTCGGATTCGGTACTGGTAAAGCACAGGAAGTACCAGATGCCATTCGCAAAGCCATCGAAGATGCAAAGAAAAACTTAGTTGAAGTACCAATGGTTGGAACAACTGTTCCTCACCAAGTAATTGGACGTTTTGGTGCTGGCGAAATTCTTCTAAAACCTGCTTCTGAAGGTACAGGAGTTATCGCTGGGGGTCCAGTTCGTGCCGTTCTTGAATTAGCAGGGGTAGCTGATATCCTTTCTAAATCACTAGGAACGAACACTCCAATTAACATGGTACGTGCTACAGTTGAAGGTTTAAAACAATTAAAACGTGCTGAAGACGTAGCAAAATTACGTGGTAAATCAGTAGAAGAACTGTTAGGATAAGGGGGGAATTCAAATGGCGAAACTTTTAATTACCCTCAACCGCAGCGTAATTGGTCGCCCTGAGGACCAACGTGAAACAGTTAAAGCGCTAGGATTACGTAAATTAAATCAAACAGTTGAGCATCAAGATAACGCTGCGATTCGCGGTATGATTAACAAAGTTGCTCACCTTGTAACAGTTAAAGAACAATAATTGATTCTTTTCTTTCATAAGGAGGTGCCAATATGAAACTTCATGAATTAAAACCTGCCGAAGGTTCTCGTAAAGAACGAAAACGTCTAGGACGTGGTATCGGATCTGGTCAAGGAAAAACAGCGGGTAAAGGTCATAAAGGTCAAAATGCTCGTTCCGGTGGCGGTGTACGTCCTGGCTTCGAGGGTGGTCAAACACCTTTATATCGTCGTTTACCAAAACGTGGTTTTACCAACATTAGCCGTAAAGAATATGCTATTCTTAATCTTGATACTTTAAATCGCTTTGAAGACGGTACAGAAGTTACTCCAGAACTTCTTATCGAAACAGGCGTTATTAGTAACGAAAAAGCAGGAATCAAGGTTCTTGCTAAAGGAACGCTAGAGAAAAAGTTGACTGTAAAAGCTAACAAATTCTCCTCTGCTGCTAAGGAAGCGATCGAAGCTGCTGGTGGAACTACTGAGGTGATCTAATGTTCCAAACAATCTCCAATTTTATGCGCGTGGGTGATATAAGACGAAAGATCATATTCACCCTTTTAATGTTAGTCGTTTTTCGACTAGGTACATTCATTCCTGTACCGAATGTAAATGCTGATGTTCTTGCTAGCCAAGATAAGCTCAGTGTATTTGGTATCTTAAATACCTTTGGCGGTGGGGCATTAAAACAATTCTCCATCTTCGCAATGGGTATCATGCCGTATATCACTGCGTCGATTATTATTCAGTTACTACAAATGGATGTTGTTCCGAAATTTACGGAATGGTCCAAACAAGGGGAGTCTGGGCGTCGTAAGATTGCTCAAATCACCCGTTATTTCACTATAATTCTTGGATTTATCCAAGCATTAGGTATGTCCTATGGCTTTAATAATTTAGCCAGCGGACAATTGATTGTAAACCCTGGTATTGGTACGTATCTCTTAATTGCTGTTACTTTAACTGCTGGTACATCATTTTTGATGTGGTTAGGTGAGCAAATCACTGAAAAAGGTGTGGGAAATGGAATTTCCATTATCATCTTTGCCGGGATCGTTGCTGGTATGCCTTCAACGATGAATCAAATCTATGTTCAGCAATTTGAAAACGCAGGAGATGCGATATTTATACGAATTGTTACGTTTGTTTTAATCATACTTGCTGTGATTGCAATCGTAGTTGGCGTCATTTTTATCCAACAAGCAAATCGTAAAATTCCAATTCAATATGCAAAACGTGTTGTGGCAGGACGTAATCCAGTAGGTGGACAGTCCACTCACATGCCGTTAAAAGTTAACGCTGCAGGTGTTATTCCTGTCATCTTTGCGGTTTCATTTATTGTAACTCCAAGAACAATTGCATCATTTTTTCAACCAAATGATGTAACAAATTGGATTAATAACAATCTTGACTATTCACATCCTATTGGGATGACGTTATATGCAGCACTAATTATCGCGTTCACTTATTTCTATGCTTTTATCCAAGTTAACCCTGAACAAGCAGCGGAAAACTTACAAAAGCAAAGCGGCTATATTCCTGGTATTCGTCCTGGAAAGAGCACGCAAGAATACTTAACACGCGTCTTATACCGTTTAACTTTCGTTGGTGCAATCTTCCTAACTGTTATCGCTGTGCTTCCTACTATATTTATTAATATAGCGAACCTGCCGAAATCAGCTCAAATAGGTGGAACAAGCTTGCTCATCGTTGTCGGTGTTGCGCTTGATACGTACAAGCAGCTTGAAGCACAATTAGTTAAACGTCATTATAAAGGATTTATTAAGTAAAAGGTTTTTGGGGCCCTTGGTTCCCAAAAACCTATTAATAGCACGAGGGGGGAACACGTGTGAATTTAGTATTAATGGGGCTTCCAGGTGCCGGTAAAGGTACCCAAGCTGAAAGAATCGTCGAACAATACGGCATCCCTCATATCTCAACTGGAGATATGTTCCGTACAGCGATGAAAGAAGGAACTGAGCTAGGTTTACAAGCGAAATCATTCATGGATAAGGGCGAACTTGTTCCTGATAAAGTAACAATCGGTATTGTCCGTGAGCGATTAAGTAAGGAAGACTGCCAAAAGGGTTTTCTGCTAGATGGCTTTCCTAGAACTGTCCCTCAAGCAGAGGCGTTAGAAAACCTATTAGTTGATTTAAATAAAAAAATCGATTATGTAGTTAATATTAACGTTGATAAAAGTATCTTAATGGATCGTTTGACTGGACGTCGCATTTGTAAAGAATGTGGATCTACGTATCATTTAGTCTTTAATCCTCCTGCAAAAGAGGGTGTGTGCGACCGCTGTGGCGGAGAGCTCTACCAAAGAGCAGATGATAATGCAGAAACCGTTCAAAATAGATTAGATGTTAATATCAAACAACAAGAACCATTACTAACTTTTTATGAAACCAAAGGTTATCTCCGCACGATTGATGGCCAGCAGGATATTACCATAGTATTCGCTGATATCAAGCAATTACTCGGGGGCTTACATTAATGATCATTTGCAAAACCCCTGAACAACTTGAGATCATGCGAGAAGCTGGGCGCATTGTTGCCCTTACCCACCAAGAGTTAAAAAAACATTTAACTCCTGGCATAACCACAAAAGAATTGGATTTGCTAGCAGAGGAATTTATTCTCGCTCAGAATGCGATTCCTTCGTTTAAAGGGTATAATGGTTTCCGTGGCAGCATCTGCACAAGTGTGAACGAAGTACTTGTTCACGGGATTCCGGGAAGTCGCGTATTAAATGAGGGCGATGTAATCAGTATTGATATCGGAGCTCAATTTAACGGCTACCATGGCGATTCAGCTTGGACATATGCGATTGGAAAGATTGATGAGCATTCCCAGCGTCTACTTGACGTTACAGAGGAATCCCTTTATCAAGGGTTAAACGAAGCTAAACCGGGCGAGCGACTCTCGAACATCTCCCATGCGATTCAAAAGTATGTGGAAGCAAATGGCTTTTCTGTTGTACGCGAGTATGTAGGACACGGAGTCGGGCAAGACTTACATGAGGACCCTAATATTCCTCATTTTGGTCCGCCAAACAAAGGTCCGCAATTGAAGCCTGGAATGGTACTTGCAATTGAACCGATGGTAAATGCCGGAAGCCGGTATGTAAAAACATTGGCTGACGATTGGACGGTTGTAACAGTTGATGGCAAGCGCAGTGCTCATTTCGAGCATACGATTGCAATCACTGAAACCGGATTTGAAATCTTAACCAAAATATAATTTTTGGCTGATTTCATTGTTAGACCGATTCTAATCCGCAAATAATAGTAATTTGTAATAGTTACTAGCGGACAGAATGCTGCTCAATATGTTAAAATTGTAAGGTTGCAGGATGACGTACAAAGAAAAGACTTAGTTGCACACTAACGAACGCTATTCTGAAATGAGAAGGGAGACGAGAACGATGGCCAAAGATGATGTTATTGAAATCGAAGGTAAAGTGATTGAAACTTTGCCAAATGCAATGTTTAAGGTAGAATTAGAAAATGGTCATACTGTGCTAGCTCATGTTTCTGGTAAAATTCGAATGCACTTCATTCGAATACTTCCGGGTGACAAGGTGACTGTTGAGCTTTCTCCATATGACTTAACACGCGGAAGAATTACTTACCGCTTTAAATAATCAGCTTGCACTCCGTACCATTAAGGAGGTTAGGATAATGAAAGTAAGACCATCTGTTAAACCGATCTGCGAAAAGTGCAAAGTTATCCGTAGACGCGGAAAAGTTATGGTTATCTGTGAAAACCCTAAACATAAACAAAAACAAGGTTAATCTTGAAGGAGGTGCTGCTTTAATATGGCACGTATTGCTGGTGTAGATATTCCACGTGAAAAACGTGTAGTTATCTCTTTAACTTACATTTATGGTATTGGTAAAAATACTGCACGAAAAGTCTTAGCAGAAGCTGGTGTTTCTGAAGATACTCGTGTGCGTGATTTAACAGAAGACGAATTAAACAAAATCCGTGACATCATCGACAAACTAAAAGTTGAAGGTGATCTTCGCCGTGAAATTTCTCTTAACATTAAGCGTTTAATGGAAATCGGCTGCTACCGCGGATTACGTCATCGTCGTGGTCTACCGGTTCGTGGACAAAATACGAAAAACAACGCTCGTACACGCAAAGGTCCTCGTAAGACTGTTGCGAACAAGAAGAAGTAATCGGCAAAGGAGGTTATTTTAATGGCACGTAAAACTAATACACGTAAACGTCGTGTTAAAAAGAATATTGAATCAGGTATTGCACATATCCGTTCAACATTTAACAATACGATTGTAACAATCACTGATGTTCATGGTAATGCAATTTCATGGTCAAGTGCTGGTGCGCTTGGATTTAAAGGTTCTCGTAAATCTACTCCATTCGCAGCACAAATGGCTGCTGAAACTGCTGCAAAGACATCCATCGAACATGGTATGAAAACTTTAGAAGTTACTGTAAAAGGTCCTGGTGCAGGCCGTGAAGCTGCTATTCGTGCTCTTCAAGCTGCTGGTCTTGAAGTAACAGCAATTAAAGACGTTACACCTGTTCCTCATAATGGATGCCGTCCACCAAAACGCCGTCGTGTTTAATTTTTCTGTATAGAAGTTGTATCAAGCGTCTATAATGGATATGATACTAATTTTCGAGAGTTATACAGAAAATTTATTCCAGTTGTTGTGCACAAAACGGGAACGTATACATGGGGGAATTTCGGTTAGCTAAACTATTACTAATCGAGTTTCGACGTTTTGAAGGAGGGTTATTTGATGATCGAAATAGAAAAACCAAAAATCGAAACGGTTGAGATCAACGATGATGCCAAGTACGGGAAGTTCGTCGTAGAGCCACTTGAGCGTGGATATGGTACCACTTTGGGTAACTCCTTACGTCGTATCCTATTATCTTCACTCCCAGGTGCCGCTGTTACATCGATTCAGGTCGATGGGGTACTTCATGAGTTCTCAACAATTGAAGGCGTCGTAGAGGATGTAACATCCATCATTTTAAACATTAAAAAAATAGCTTTAAAAATCTATTCTGACGAAGAGAAAACACTTGAAATTGATGTGCAGGGTGAAGGGCCTGTCAAGGCAAGCAATATTACCCATGACAGTGATGTCGAGATTTTAAATCCTGACCTTCATATTGCCACATTAGCAACAAATGGACATCTTCGCATGCGTTTAACGGCTAGACGTGGACGTGGTTATACACCGGCTGAACAGAACAAAAGAGAAGATCAGCCAATTGGTGTAATTCCAATTGACTCCATTTATACACCTGTTTCCCGTGTGTCCTTTCAGGTAGAAAATACTCGTGTTGGTCAAATGTCAAATTTTGACAAGCTGACGCTTGATGTTTGGACAGATGGAAGCACTGGGCCAAAAGAAGCGATTGCTCTTGGTTCGAAAATTTTGACCGAGCATTTGAATATTTTTGTCGGATTAACCGATGAAGCTCAAAATGCTGAAATTATGATTGAAAAAGAAGAAGATCAAAAAGAAAAAGTTCTTGAAATGACAATTGAAGAACTAGACCTTTCTGTTCGTTCTTATAACTGCTTAAAGCGTGCTGGAATCAACACTGTTCAGGAATTAGCCAATAAGACTGAAGAAGATATGATGAAGGTTCGTAATTTAGGTCGCAAATCACTTGAAGAAGTGAAGGCGAAACTAGAAGAGCTTGGATTGGGCTTGCGTAAAGACGACTGATCTGCTATTCGTCGCTACCAATGCTAATAATCCGTTTAATGACTTCAACAAAGGAGGGAACCCTTCATGGCATACAGAAAGTTAGGACGCACTAGTGCACAGCGTAAAGCTATGCTACGTGATTTAACTACAGATTTAATTATCAACGAGCGCATTGAAACAACAGAAACTCGCGCAAAAGAACTTCGTGTGACTGTTGAAAAAATGATCACTTTAGGCAAACGCGGGGATTTACATGCTCGCCGTCAAGCTTCTTCATATGTTCGTAATGAAATTGCTAATGCTGAATCTGGTCAAGATGCTGTACAAAAACTTTTCGCTGATATCGCTCCACGTTACACAGAGCGTCAAGGTGGATATACTCGTATTATGAAACTTGGACCACGCCGCGGTGACGGTGCACCAATGGTTATTATCGAGTTAGTTTAATACCTTTTAACAGACAACAAGGGCGCTGGACAGTTTACAAACAAACTTGTTCTTTGCCCTTTTTCTGTAAGAGAAATTTTAATAGTGTACCAACCAAGCCAAAAAGAGTGTTATGATGAGCGTGACTCCTTCAATGGAGCGAAGATTTTTTAAGCATTCCCGGAATGAATACTAGTATTCGTTTTCACGTCTCGTCTAGCTCATGCACCTCCTCCCATTTCTATTATAGAAATCCCTTTTTATTGCAGTTGAAAACGTTACTGCCCGGGGACGAGGTGCAGGCTTTTTTTGTATGTAAAAGAAAATGAGCTGAGGACAGGTTAGCTGAGAGGAGGAATATGACTATGAAAGAATCAATTGTATCCCTCAAGGGAGTTTCTTTTCAATACGATACACAAGAACGCTACGCCTTAAACAATGTTACGTTTGACATTTATGATGGTGAATGGCTAGCAATCGTTGGCCACAATGGGTCCGGTAAATCTACCATGGCAAAGCTGCTAATTGGCTTGCAATTTCCTCAAGCAGGAGAGATTACAGTTTGTGGGATGCCGCTAAATGAAGAGTCAATTTGGGACATTCGCACAAAACTAGGGATGGTATTTCAAAACCCTGACAATCAATTTGTTGGTACAACGGTACAGGATGATGTGGCTTTTGGTCTAGAAAATAATGGGATACCCCGGGATGAAATGGTCCAAAGAGTCGAAGATTCATTAAGAAAAGTGAAAATGGATAAGTTTCTATATCAAGAGCCCCACCATCTATCGGGTGGACAGAAGCAGCGGGTCGCGATTGCTGGTGTGTTAGCGTTAAGACCATCTATCATTATTTTAGATGAAGCAACATCGATGCTCGATCCAAGAGGACGTGAGGAGGTATTAGAGACGGTTAGACTTTTAAAAGAAGAAAAATCTTTAACCGTAATCTCAATCACCCACGATCTGGAAGAGGCAGCAAAAGCGGACCGAATCATTGTGATGAACAAAGGTGAAGTTTTTCGTGAAGGAACCCCGGAAGAGATTTTTTCAATGGATGAGCAATTGATTCAACTAGGGTTGGATATTCCTTTCTCGGTGAAAATGAGTAAAGCATTCCGTCAAAAAGGGATTGACTTTTCCAAGCATTATTTATCGGAAGAAGAGTTGGTGACAGAGTTATGGACATCTCGCTTCAGCATATAGAATATCGGTATCAAGCAAATACTCCTTTTGAACAATTAGCGATAGAGGATGTATCGATTGAAATCCCTTCTGGGACTTACATGGCGATCATTGGCCATACCGGTTCCGGAAAGTCGACGGTTTTACAGCATTTAAACGCGCTTTTGCAGCCTACAAAAGGGACTGTGAAAATTGGTGACCATGAAATTAAGGCTCAGCAGAAAAATAAGAACTTAAAACAAGTAAGGCAAAAGGTAGGAATTGTGTTTCAATTCCCTGAACATCAGTTATTTGAAGAAACCGTTGAAAAAGATATTATCTTTGGTCCTATGAATTTTGGAATATCGGAAGCTGAAGCAAAGAAAAGGGCTCGCATAGCTTTGAAACAGGTAGGGCTTGCTGAAGATATTTTAGAAAAATCACCGTTTGATCTCTCTGGAGGGCAAATGAGACGTGTTGCAATTGCCGGAGTATTGGCGATGGAGCCTGATGTAATTGTCCTGGACGAGCCAACCGCGGGTTTAGATCCGCGCGGCCGCAAAGAAATTATGGATATGTTTTACACACTCCATAAGGATAGAAAGCTATCGACGATATTAGTTACCCACAGCATGGAGGATGCGGCTAGTTACGCTGACCAAATTGTGATTATGCAACATGGGAAAGTGGTCAATCAGGGGACACCGGAAGAAATTTTCTCTTCACCTGTGGAATTGGTGCAAATGGGGCTGGATGTCCCGGAAGTGGTCCGCTTCCAGCTTAAGCTTGAGGAAAAAACGGGCGTGAAATTAGATAAAATCTATTTATCAATTGAGGAGTTATCTTCTGCTGTCACAGGCGTTTTAAATCGAGGTGTTCGCTCATGATGGAAAAAATGATTTTCGGCCGCTATGTGCCGGCAGATTCCATTATTCATAAGATGGACCCTCGTTCAAAATTAATGATCATCTTCCTTTTTGTCTGTATTATTTTTCTAGCGAATAACTGGGTTACCTATGCACTTATTGGAATATATACTTTTTTAATGCTCGGAATGTCGAGAATTCCGGTTCGGTTTCTGTATGGAGGCCTTAAACCGGTTCTCTGGCTTGTTCTATTTACATTAGTTCTTCAGTTGTTTTTTACAAAGGAAGGGGCTATTTTGTTCGAATGGGGTCCAGTGAAAATATATGAAGGAGGCGTTAGGATGGGGATTTTTATTTCGTTAAGATTCTTCTTCTTAATCTTAATGACCTCCCTGCTGACGTTAACGACGACTCCCATCGAGATTACAGATGGTCTTGAAACGCTGTTGCATCCTTTAAAAAAGATTCGTTTCCCTGTCCATGAAATGGCACTGATGATGTCGATTTCATTACGATTTATTCCAACGCTGATGCAGGAAACGGATAAAATCATGAAAGCGCAAATTGCCCGTGGAGTCGAATTTGCCAGCGGGCCTTTCAAGGAACGGATTAAGGCGGTAATCCCTTTACTCATCCCCTTGTTCGTTAGTTCCTTTAAACGGGCTGAGGAGCTGGCGATTGCCATGGAGGCAAGAGGATACCGCGGTGGTGAGGGGAGAACGAAATACCGGCAATTAAGCTGGCGAATGGCCGATTCTCTGCAGTTAGTTGTTCTTGTTGTTTTAACCATACTTTTATTTTTATTACGTTCATAATGGAGCGAAACCATGCAAAGGTACAGATGCATCATTTCCTATGATGGCTCGGGATTTTCCGGTTATCAGGTCCAACCGAATAAGCGAACCATACAATTAGAACTAGAAGCTGCGCTAGCAAAAATGCATAAGGGCGATACGATTAAAGTAGTCGGTTCTGGAAGGACGGATGCAGGTGTCCATGCAAAAGGACAGGTAATCCACTTTGATTCGTCGTTACTTATTCTGGAAAATAGATGGGAAGTTGCCTTGAATTCGCTGCTACCAGAAGATATTTCTGTCCTTGAGGTAAAAAAGGTCAGTGAGTCCTTTCACGCTCGCTTTGATGCTGTAGGGAAGGAATATCGCTATGTGCTTCAATTATCATCAAAGAGGGATCCATTTCAGCGAAAATTTGCTTATCAGTATCCTTTTAGATTAAATGTAGAGGCAATGCGAACGGCAAGTAAATATTTTCTCGGGACCCATGATTTTACAAGTTTTTGCTCGGCAAAAACGGAGGTTGTGGATAAGGTCCGAACGATTGAGGCGATTGATTTTTTCATGGAAGGTAACTTACTTACTTTTCGTTTTGTTGGAAATGGTTTTTTGTATAATATGGTTCGCATTCTAGTAGGAACATTGTTAGAGGTCGGATCAGGGCAACGTTCGCCTTCAGAAATGCAGGATGTCTTAGCTAATAGAGACCGCCGTCTTGCTGGGAAAACTGCTCCAGCTCAAGGATTATACCTCTGGGAAGTGTTTTATAATTAGGCTCTATTAAGTGAACAGAACCTTAATTGGTTCATAAAGCCCGAAAAGAGGAAAAAATGCTCTTCATGGTCGATAAGAGGGGTTCATAAAGCCTGAAGAGAGGAAAAAGAACCCTTCACGGTCAATAAGAAAGCTTTTTCAATTGATTTAGTTAATAATTAGTGATTATTTCTTAAAACAACCCGACCTGGTGTAACATTCCCTTGACATATGGACTTGAAGAATTTATTATATTATATGTGTGTGTTTTTAATCCCACGATAAAGCCCCGGAAAGTCTTCATCGTGATTGAAAATATATGAATAGAAAACTTAAGCGCACAAGGGCATTTAACGTTCATTCCCGGAACAGAATCGAATCGCTGATTGCTTAATAATAGTGCGAAAAAATAATCTTTAATGGATTTAATTAGGAGGGAAACTCATGCGTACAACGTTTATGGCAAATGCCAACAATATCGAGCGTAAATGGTACGTGATTGATGCTGAGGGCAAAACTCTTGGTCGTCTTGCTTCTGAAGTAGCATCAATCTTACGTGGTAAAAACAAACCTACTTTTACACCACATGTTGATACTGGTGATAATGTAATCATTCTTAACGCTTCTAAAGTAGAACTAACTGGTAAGAAATTAACTGACAAGATTTACTACCGTCACACTATGCACCCAGGTGGTTTAAAAACAAGAACTGCTTTGGAAATGCGTACTAACTATGCTGAGAAAATGATCGAGCTTGCTGTTAAAGGCATGCTTCCAAAGAATTCTCTTGGCCGTCAAATGTTCAAAAAATTACACGTATATGCTGGCAGCGAACATCCGCACCAAGCACAAAAACCTGAAGTTTACGAACTTCGCGGTTAATTAAGAGGGAGGGAAATAACTTGGCACAAGTTCAATATATCGGTACTGGTCGTCGTAAGAGCTCTGTCGCACGCGTGCGCTTAGTTCCAGGCACAGGAAAAATTATAGTTAATGGTCGTGAAATCGAAGAGTATATCCCATTTGAAGCTTTACGTGTTGTTGTAAGACAACCATTAGTAGCTACTGAAACTGTTGGCAGCTATGATGTTCTTGTAAACGTAAGCGGTGGTGGATACACTGGTCAAGCTGGCGCAATTCGCCACGGTATTGCTCGCGCATTACTTCAAGCTGATCCAGAATTCCGTCCAACATTAAAACGCGCAGGATTATTAACTCGTGATGCACGTATGAAAGAACGTAAAAAATACGGTCTTAAAGGCGCTCGTCGTGCACCTCAGTTCTCAAAACGTTAATTTTTGGCGTTCAAAGACCCTCAACCATTTGGTTGGGGGTCTTTTTCTGTGGAAAAGGGGCGGAGCGCCGCAAAAATGAATCACTTTAACCAGTTAAAGTGAAATACCCATTTCACTAGACGAAAGATGTGAAGTCTAGCTCTGCTCTCACCGCCTTTATTAGGTGACTACGGTTTGTTCTCTAAATTATTTTCCATGGTAAGGTTGGGAGTTGAGGCTCATGATAGTTTTTTATGCTTAAAAATCCTTTTGACACAACTTACAGCTCACGGCCTTTGGAACCTGGCAGTTTTTTGCTTTTGTACTTTTATATAAATGTAGAATCCAAGTGATTAATCACTTGGATTCTTTGTTTTTGGCGTCTGAAAGATAAACGATCCTTAATAAATAAAAATCGTTCTTCTCTAACAAAACAGCCATAATAATCTGTTTAGTCTCCTAATTGATTCTTCACCGCATAAAGTGCAGCCTGTGTCCGGTCTGCTAGTTCAAGCTTTGCCAAAAGGTTTGATACATGGGTTTTAACGGTTTTTTCGGTGATGAATAAAGAGGAGGCGATTTCTTTATTACTTTTTCCCTTGGCAATTTCCTTTAAAACATCCAACTCTCTTTTGGTTAATTCCTCGATTAAATTTTTTTCCACTTTGCTTTTATTAGACAAATTGGCCAGTAAATGCGAAGTAGCTCTCGGATGAAGGTGGTTTTCTCCGCTCATGATTTTTTTTATCGATGTGACAAGTTCATCAGGCTGGATATCTTTTAGCTGGAATCCGGATGCACCTGCTTCAAGCGCGGGGATAACATGATCTTGTTCTGAGAAGCTGGTCAACATCATAATTTTAATTTCAGGTTGTTCACTTTTAATAATCCTTGTTGCCTGGATTCCGTCCATTTCAGGCATAACCAAATCCATTAGAATAATATCCGGCTTTAGCAATTTTGCCAGTTCAACGGCTTCCTTCCCATTTGCGGCTTCCCCGATAATATCAAGACCCTTTTGGGTACGAAGAAAAAAGACTAGACCTCTTCTGACGACATGGTGGTCGTCTGCTATTAATACGCGTATATTCACCGAATTCTCCCCCTAGAACGGAATATGGATCTTTATTTCTGTCCCGCTTCCCGGTTTGCTATTTAATTGAAAGGTACCATTTAACGCTTCTGTCCGAGTTTTCATATTTTTTAATCCAAATGAGGGGATTTCAAGATTTTCTTCATAATGGAAGCCACAGCCGACATCCTTGATTGTCATCTCCACTCCATCACTGGCAGCATGAAACAATAAAAGCACCTCTATGGTCTGGGAATGCTTTTTACAATTGGCTAGAGCCTCTTGTCCGATACGCCACAAAGATTCCTCCACCTTTCCCGGAATGCTGGCCACTCCTGTCACATTTGTTTCAATGGACAGGCCAAGCATATCAGCATAACTTCTTAAGGCACTTACCATTCCATTTTCCAGTCCATGCGGTTTCAACTGCCAAATTAATGCTCGCATTTCCCCAAGAGCTTCCTGCGCTAAATCCTGAATATAGCTAAACGTTTGTTTTACTTCATTATTTTGTGTCATTTCCACTCCTGCCCGTGCTGTAAGGCTGAGGGAAAATAAAAGCTGATTAACGGAATCGTGAAGATCCCTCGCAAGCCGGTTCCGCTCAGCTACAAGCGCTGTCTCTTGTTCCAGCTGAGTCAATTTGATTCGTTTTAATGCTGTTCCTATTTGATAGGCAACCGCTTCAAGTAAAGCCAGTTCATTTTTCTGGAAATGCGTTTTGTTTGGCGAACCAACATTTAATATTCCGAACCGTTCCTCTCCAGCTCGGAGCGGGACGGTCGCATGATGGGTCAGGCCACAAGTTTCCCCAGCCTTCTCTTCAAGAGCATCTTCAATCCGTTTGCATTCCATAATATTAGATGCTTTATTCAGTTTTCGATTATTGTATTTATTCACGCACCAGCACTCACCCTGGCACATCCTCCGATTATCGTCATTTGCCAAAGCAGGCGGCAGGGCTTCATGGGCTGCAAGCTGATGGACACCATTTTCTTCGAGTAAAAAAATCCAACCTGTTTGTAATCCAGTTACATGGAGAAGTCTTTTCAAAACTCCAGACAACACGTCCTTTGTGTCTGTCCCTTCATTTAAAAGCTCAGCAATTTCCTTTAAAATGCTGATTTCTTCATATCTAGCCCCTTCAGACATTCCATTCTCCCTCCACCGTCCCGTATCTACTGTCATTATAGCTTATTTTTAATTTTCAGACGCTAAATTTAGGTTGTAAATATGTCTTAGATAAGATGTTAAAAAGCTGTCTCTCTTAAAAATAGAGCAGACAGCTTTGTTTTTTTAGTTTCACGAAACAGGTCTAACCTGCAAAAACTCGATAATTTCTTGATCGGGTCCTTCAAAAAATACGGTCTCCCAGCCATTCTGAAGCTTGTAAGGACCTTCTATTTTTCTAATGTCATCAAACCGGTTCATCACTTCAAGGAGATCGCTTACCTCAAAACAGAAATGTACCGTTTTAGCGATACTTTTTTCCTGTTGATTGGATATCAACTCAAGCCTAAAATCGTTTGAAGCGAGAAACACAATCTCTTCACCCATGAAGAAAAATCGACTTTCTGTCTGAAAACCCAAGTATTTGTAGAAAGCGATCGACTCCTCTAAATTATTTACTTCTATGGCATAATGATGAAACCGCATATCAGTGCCTCCAATCATATAATTAAATTCATATCCCCAAACTCATGCCATAAATAGCAGGCTTCGATTGCTTGATCATATGCTTGAAGTAAATGGTGTTCGGAAACAAAGGCCGACAGCATATCGAGGTGGCTAGCCTTCGGTTCATGAAAACCGGTAATGATTCCATCAGCTATTTTTAAAGGATATTGTTGATCGATATATAGATTCGTCACTCCTGAAAGTGCCCCGTTTCTGGCTGCACTCTCAAGAGCCCTGACCACCGTTGTACCAACCGCAATGACCCTATTGCCGGATGCTTTTGTTTGGAGAATCTTTTCCATTGTACGGTCAGAGATTTGATACTCCTCTTCATTCTCTTCGGGTGACTGTTCCCATTGATCATCAAGCAAATAGCTTAATCCTGTATGCAATTGGAGAAAATCAACCTGGATGTCTTTGTGTTTCAATTTAAATAGCAGCTCCCAGCTAAAGGCTCTGCCAGCCGAGGGCATCTCCACTGAACCAGGATGGCTGGCAAAAACGGTTTGATAGTAATCCAAGTCCCATGGATATCCTATATACTCATAGCGTATCGGCTCACCGAGAGAATAGATGATATTGAATAGATCCGATCCTTTTTTAGTAAATTGAATGATCTTTAGTGGGGAATTTTCCTTTTCGCCGATTACCGTTGCAGACAATTCAGGTGAAAATTGCAAAGTATCGCCTGTTTTTATAGGGTTTGCAACAACCAAGGCATCCCAAGTATCATCGTGACGGAGCCTTGCTAACCGGACTTCCACTTTTGGTGCGATTCGAACGTTGTTTCTTAACCATGTAGCAGGTAAAACCGCAGGTATGGTTCGACTATTATTTAAAATAACCAAATCCCCAGGTTGGAGATAATTTGTTAAGTAGAAGAAGCGGTCATGCCTAATTTCGCCTGTAGTTCGGTCCAGAACCATCATCCTGACATGATCTCTTCTTAAGCCTCGTTTTTCAGGAGGGTGGGAAGCATTCAATTCATTAGGAAGATAAAAATCCAAGGCTTTTGTCGCCATCTTTAGACCCCCTCTGGCTGGGCTTCAAACCGCTGGCCATTAATTCCAGCAGACTTCTGCGATGCTAGGTACAAAAATACGTCAACAACATCCTCCGGCTTTGCCAATGGGTAATCGCAATTGGGAACGGCTAATTGATGCATTTCTGTGTCCATTTCTCCCGGATCGACCATGTTTACCCGGACATTGGTTTGGCTTAATTCATCTGCCCACGTTTGGGTGAGGCCCTCAACGGCAAATTTTGAAATCCCGTATGCCCCCCATCCTGCATAGCCTGTATGACCGGCTTCAGATGTTACATTGATAATAGAGCCTTCATTACGCTCAAGCATCCCCGGAATCACTCTTCTCGTTACGAAAAATGGCGAAATCACATTCACCCGGAGTACCTCAGCAAATTCTTCTTCAGGGTAATCGAGAAGTAAGGGCATTGGACTTGGACCTAAGATAGATGCATTATTAATCAGGACATCAATATGGCCAAATGCGTTCTCTGTCATCGCAACGAACCGTTCAACATCTCTTGACTTGGAAATATCAGCGGTAACCGCGAGCACTTCAGCACCTAAGCTCTCCGCTTCTTCCTTTACCCTTAGCAGGTTTTCCGCAGACCTAGCGCATATCGCCAACCGGGCACCTTCCTTTGCAAATGCCAATGTTAATGCTTTACCCAAACCTTTAGACGCCCCTGTGATCATCACTACTTTGTTATTCATATCAGTTATCTCCCTTTGATTACTTGATGTCATAAGCATACCGATTTCTGACAAATCTTCCCTCAGAAAAAAGCTTGAACTTTATCTACAACTTTTGACTGAAAAAAGGGAACTGAGTAAACAATCTTGAGTTTTCGATAAAAAATTGGCAATTGAAAACTGCTCCCTCTTTGCATTTCTTATGAACGAGGGATAAAGAATAGTTCTAAGAGGTGAAATTGAAGTGACTGTTATTACAACCTTTAAAGAAAAACGTCGCGAAAAACAAATTAAATATGAGCGTTCCGTACTACGGGACTTATCACTAAATACATTGAAGGAAAGAGTACGCCACTACTTTGGCTCCACAAAAATTGCCTCAAGCTTTGTGATGAATACGGGGATAGAGGAAGCGTGCTATGATGTTGCCTTGGAAGCCTTCTTATTAGGGGCAAAATTCAGCAAGTTTGGCTATTATGGAGAAGACCTTGAAGAGGTGCGCTTGCGCTGCTTTAAAGAAGAAAAACACCTGATTGATACACTTTACAACTTTTTGCTCTATTGGGGGAACGGTGAAGAAGGTACTATGAGTGAATCGCTTTATTATTTGTGTGAGCAATATATTCATGTTTGGTGGAGAGAGGGCTATGAAAAAGGCCAAAGGCGCCACAAACTCCGTCTCCATTAATACCCATCATTTCTTCCTGTTCTAAATCCTCTCCTTGTCCCATATATTTTATTGAACAGGTACGAGCGGGAAGGAATGATTGGGGTTGTTAAAGCGCAGAATCAAAATTATCAGCTTTATTGCGGGGTTACTGGTTTTATTTCTGATTTTACAGCATGATTTTTCCGAGAATAATTCATGGAAGTCATGGAATCTTCCGCTATCGGGCAAAATTATTTTGCTTGATGCCGGACATGGCGGCCCTGATGGCGGAGCTGGAACCGGAAAAACGCTGGAAAAGGATATTGCCTTAGAAATTAGCCTTAAAGTCAGGGATTATCTCCAAGAGCAAGGGGCCCTTGTTATAATGACGCGGGAAACAGATAAAGATCTTGCTGATCCTGATACAAGGGGCTATAGCAGAAGAAAAGTTGAGGACCTGAAAAAGAGATTAAAAATGATTAATAGCTCGGATAATGATTTATTTGTCAGTATCCATTTAAATGCGATTCCGTCAGCAAGATGGAGCGGCGCACAAACCTTCTATGCTCCACATCATAAGGAAAATGCCCGAGCAGCGAAATTTATTCAGGAAGAGCTGCGCAAGAACTTGGAGAATACAACGCGAAAAGCGAAGCCGATAAATAATGTTTTTATATTAACGCATGCTAAAAAGCCAGGAATATTGGTAGAGGTTGGCTTCCTTTCTAATCCTACGGAAAAGGAATTGTTAAAAACAGAGCCCTACCAGAAAAAAGTAGCCGCATCGATAAATAATGGAATTATGCGTTATTTTACAAATGAAAAGGAATTAAAAGAAACAGATTAGGAAGGTGGGACCCCCGTCTTCCATTTTTGTTGTTCATGAAGGTTTAATATATATTAATAGGAATAACAGTGTGATTGATTTAACTGCTTCTTTGCTTGTTTATGGTATACTGAGGTATGGTAACGAATTCAAAAGGTGAGGTGTTTTTTATGTTAACAGAAGTGAGAGTCCGTGAAGTTGTTGGCGGCCTTAAAGAACCATTTTTACATAAAACATTAGCTGAATTAAATGCAATCGAGGAAGTTAAGATTAAAGAGGAAAAGAATCATGTCAGTGTAAAGATAGGAATCGCAAGAACGGGAACGAGCGAACAATTACAGCTGCAAACGCAAATTGTTAACCTATTAAAAGAAGAAGGAGCGGCCACAGTGGGCATCCGTTTCAGCGAGCTGCCTGAAGAAATCTTAGCTGCCCACCGACATGCTGAGCCAGAAAATAAAGATAAAAACCTGCTCAATTCCGATAATACAACCTTCATTGCGATTGCGAGCGGAAAAGGTGGAGTTGGAAAATCAACGGTATCTGTTAACCTTGCCGTTGCCCTTGCGCGCCTTGGAAAAAAAGTCGGTCTCATTGATGCCGATATCTATGGTTTCAGTGTTCCAGATATGATGGGAATTACGAAACGGCCAGTTGTTCGCGGAGAAAAGATTATCCCTGTGGAACGATTTGGCGTTCAAGTTATTTCGATGGGCTTCTTTGTTGAAGATAATGCCCCGATTATTTGGCGCGGACCGATGCTTGGTAAAATGTTAAACAGCTTCTTCAATGAAGTAGAGTGGGGAGAAATTGATTATTTACTATTAGATCTACCGCCAGGAACCGGGGATGTTGCTTTAGATGTTCACACCATGCTACCTGCATGTAAGGAAATTATCGTCACCACCCCACATCCAACGGCAGCGTTTGTTGCGGCCCGTGCTGGTGCAATGGCAATTCGTACAGATCATGAGGTGCTTGGTGTTATTGAAAATATGGCTTATTTTGAAAGCAAAATAACAGGCGAGAAAGAATATGTATTTGGCCAAGGCGGCGGAGATAAATTGGCTGAAGAATTAAATTCAGAGGTACTTGGCCGCCTGCCGCTTAACCAGCCAGACTGGAACGACGATGATTTTGCTCCATCTGTGTACCAAGAAGATCATCAAATTGGAAAAATATATTTAGAAATAGCTGAAAAAATGGTAGGCTTGCTAAAAAAATAACTCAAAAACCTCTTCCATACCCCTGGAAGAGGTTTAATTTTAGTTAATGTGACCTATGAACCGCTGCTACTTTGATCGCTGGAACTTTTTCCTTGGTTGCTTTTACTGCTTTCCTTCGTTTTCATATCCTCCGCTGCCTTTAAAAGCAGCTCTTGAATCTTAACCTTAAATAGCGGGCTATCAACCGTTTCTGTAATAACTTTCTGAAGATGCTCGCGGTATTCTTTGCTTTTTAGGGCATCTGCCAGCTCTTTTTGAATTTCAGGTTCTTTAAAAACCTCAATCATCATTCCTCTATATTCTGGGTCATTCATTAGTTCCTTTAATAATTTTTCGTTTTCAGATCTCATATTTTTAGCTACGTTTTGAGTAAATTTTGGGTCATTAAAGGTTTTTTTCCAAAATTCGGTTGCTTTATCTGATGTTAAAGTTTGTTGTATGGTATCGGAGACAACCTTTTGGTCCATAACCAGCTTTTCCTTCATTTTATCATCGGACATTACATCTTGAATTGCTTTTTTCCCATCATCTGTTTTTAGGATATCAACAACCATTTTCTTGGTCTGATCGTAATCTATTTGCCCTCCGCTGCTTGTATCACTGGATGAACAGCTCGTTAAAAACACCATGATGGGCAGGAGGAGCAAAATTCTTTTTACTTTCATTTTCAAGCTCCTTTCACATAAGAATCCTTAATTTTATAATGAAGAAAATCCGCCTAGATTATTCGTAAGTAACGCAAATTATGGATTTTTCAAATATTGCTTGGTACAATCAGTATGGAATTTATTTTTTTTTATGGGGGTTTATAGTGTGACAAGCCGTAATTGGGTAAGACTGTTTATGACCACATTATTAGTTGGCGGGGTCACGGCGGCTATTGTGGGATTTATAGTGCGCTGGAATGAATTTCAGTCCTATTTTACTGAATTTAAAATAATGGATATTTTATCTGCGATCATTTTTCTAATTGGTATGGGGTTTCTCATTAGTGTTATCAGTCAAATGGGCTTTTTTTCCTATTTAACAATTCATCGGTTCGGTTTAGGGATTTTTAAATCTGTTTCCCTTTGGAATTCTATCCAAGTCGTCCTCGTTTTATTTGGATTATTTGATCTAGTTTATTTACGATATGTAAACTTCGCCAAGCCTGGAGATTCTATTCTGCTTTATTTTGTTCCCGCACTTCTTCTTCTTATTGTTGGTTTGATTGTTGCTTGGGTGAAAAGTAAACAAACAAATCGAGAGGCGTTTATTCCCGCTTTTTTCTTTATGATCGTTGTAACGTTAGTGGAATGGGTTCCAGTTCTAAGGATAAATTCACAAAATTGGTTTTATTTGATGATGTTTGCCTTAATGGCCTGTAATGCTTACCAATTATTAATCCTTCATAAACTAAATATGAAATCTGAACAGGAAAGGCAACAGCGTAAAAATCAAACAGGTAGCAAAGTTAAAAATAATAAGAAAATAAACAAAAAACCGTCCGTTTAATCAAATGGTCGGTTTTTTTTGCCTATTTCTATTTAATTTCCTTGGAATGAGCTTCCCCGTTTGCAATCATTTCAGAAACTGATACGAGTTTTAGTCCTTTTTGACGAATATTCTCCAAAATCAGCGGGAGTGCTTTAGCCGTTTGTTTGGCTGAATCTGAGGCATGGAGAAGAATAATATCACCTTTTTGAGCCGTTTTTACATTTTCAACGATTTTATTAATTCCGGGATTTTTCCAATCCTTTGAATCGATACGCCAATGGACAACCGTATACCCATATCTGTGAGCGATATTTAAGGTGCGCTTATCGAAATGCCCAGTTGGTGCACGTAGAAGCTTTATATCCTTTACATTTAACTTTTTAAAGACCTCCTGTGCTTTTGATATATCCTTACTAATTTTTCCATCCTCAATATCCATGTAGTCTACATAGTCGTACCCAAGCATACCAATTTCATATCCCTCTTTCACAATCCGACTGACGATGTCAGGATGTTGTTCGGCCCATGACCCTCCTAAGAAGAAGGTGGCGGACTTAACATTCTCTTTTTTTAGTGTATCTAAAATCGGTTCTGCTTTCACATCCCCCCAGCCAATATTAAAAGTAAGCGCAAGATCCTTTTCACCGCGATAAACTGCTTTTGGACCATCTTTGGTTGAAAAGACGGGTATTTGTGCAAGGTTCTCCATATAGAGAAACCAAGCGGTAAAAAAAGCGGCGATTAAAATAAGAATTACGTTTTTTAAAGCCTTTCCGTTTAATACAAAAAAGAAATTCATCTGGGTTTCACCTCGTCCAATACCATCCTTGTCTCATACCTATGCTTGTATTTTTAGAAATATGAAGAAAAAATTGTATTATAAAATTTCAATAATTGGAAAAGACTACTATAACTAGATATTTCAATGGAGGTTATTCAATGTTTGGACTTCTAATTAATGAAAAAGAAGTAAAAGAAATGGAATACCTTATTAAAAGAGAAATGGATGAAATATTATTTGATTTAAAGGATGAACGGATTGATCATATTATAAAAAGAGCAATGGAGGAGAGATATAAAGTTTTGTTTACATTATTTAGAAGGGTTGCTTCTCCTAGTGAATGTTTAAAATATATGAGAAGAGGCAGAAAGGACAGAAAAAAAGGATAAATAAACGGTAGAATCCTCGTTCAGATATTTTTTGGAATTTCGGTTGACATATATTTATTTTCTTGTTATATTAATAAACGTCGCTGCTGACATTAAAAACACTTGTTAAAAAAGTTGTTGACATGATAAACTGCAGATGATATATTAATAAAGTTGCTTTTGAGCGACAGAGAAGATTGATCTTTGAAAACTAAACAAACAAAAACGTCAACAAACAAAAAATTATTAGTTTCAATTGAAACTAAGCCAACGTAACTTTTATGAGCTAATCAACTTTCTTGGAGAGTTTGATCCTGGCTCAGGACGAACGCTGGCGGCGTGCCTAATACATGCAAGTCGAGCGAATCAATAGGAGCTTGCTCCTGTTGGTTAGCGGCGGACGGGTGAGTAACACGTGGGCAACCTGCCTGTAAGACTGGGATAACTTCGGGAAACCGGAGCTAATACCGGATAATCCTTTCCAACACATGTTGGGAAGCTGAAAGACGGTTTCGGCTGTCACTTACAGATGGGCCCGCGGCGCATTAGCTAGTTGGTGAGGTAACGGCTCACCAAGGCGACGATGCGTAGCCGACCTGAGAGGGTGATCGGCC
>NZ_CALBWS010000029.1 GCF_937468385.1 Neobacillus rhizosphaerae | reverse complement strand
CTTCTCTCCTCGCCGGTTAAACGGAGCGGAAATTTCCGAATAACAATATCGCCTTTCGACTCTTTTTTCTTCTTTTCTTTCATGTTCTTTTTGTGTGGTCCCATTTTCTTTCACCTCCAACCGGAACATTTGTTCTATATTTTTATTATACTAGTTTCTATTGGTAATTGGAAGTAAAAAAACATGGCTTATATCCCCTTTTCTGAAGATAGGGGTTTTACGCCACTTTTTTGATAAATCAAAATAAAATCTCCCTTATGGTTTCCACGAAACAGTAAGGGAGATTATATGGGAATGGTTCGTTACCCCGTCTTTAAGAATTTAGCAGGTATACTTGGAATCTATACCTTTTAAAAAAAGTTGGCGTCAATAAATTGTGAATTCTTTATTTCTCCTCCAACGATAACTAAAGAGTGAGTTAGCATTGCACCAGTTGCATTTTTTTGCACACCCCTCAATAACATTCCATCTGTGATCCCAGTTGCGACAAAGAAACAATCATCTGTTTTCACAATTTCATCGATTTTCAAAGCCTTTTCAGGATGAGTGATACCCATCGAGATACAACGTTTCATTTCCTCTTCATTTTGAGGAAGAAGTCTAGCTTGAAAGTCCCCACCTAAACACTTTAATGCCGTCGCTGCAATGACACCTTCTGGAGCGCCGCCTGTCCCTACTAACATATCAACGTTTAAGTCATCAATCGCAGTTGCTATTGCACCAGTGATATCAACATCAGAAAAAAGTCTCACTTTAGCTCCAGATTTAATAACCTCATTAATTAATTCCTCATGACGAGGTCGATCCTGAATCATAATAGTTAATTCCTTAATATCTTTTTCAAGTGCATTAGCCACAGATTTAATATTTTCCGTTAGTGGTAAGTCAATATTGATACAGCCTTTAGCTTTTGGTCCAACGGCGATTTTTTTCATGTACATATCTGGAGCATGTAATAAACTTCCGCTAGTAGCGACAGCCAGAACAGATAGCGAGTTTTCCTGACCTTTTGCCATTAAGGTCGTTCCCTCAACAGGGTCAACTGCAATATCAACTAATGGGCCCTTTCCAGTGCCAAGTTTCTCATTAATGTATAGCATTGGAGCTTCATCCATTTCTCCTTCACCAATGACAACTACGCCACACATATCGATAAGGTTCATCCGTTTGCGCATCGCTCCCGTACCGGCCTCATCTGCTTCCATTTTATTTCCTCTACCTATCCAGGGATATGAGGCAACAGCAGCTTGTTGAGAAACGGCCAGGAAATCCATAACCAAGGTGTCAATGATTGTGTTTTTCATTTGCATGTAATTTCCCCCTCAAATAATGCAAAGACTGTAAAACCATTAATAATAGTTATACAGTCTTTAAATGAACTAATTAGCTTTAACGATAGAGTCAGAGATGATGGCTTTTGCCTGATTGACTACATTTTCAACTGTAAAACCATAGTGCTCCATTAACTGATCCCCAGGTGCAGATGCGCCAAAGCTATCAATGCCAATGATTGCACCTTCACGGCCAACATATTTTTGCCAACCAAAGGTTGATCCCATTTCGCAAGCCAATCTTCGTTGATTATTTGTTGGTAATACCGATTCTTTATACTCTTCATTTTGTTTTTCGAATAACTCCCAGCTTGGTATGCTGACAACAGAGGAATCGATACCTTGTTCAGCAAGTACTTTATGAGCGTTTAAGAGCAGTGATACTTCTGAACCTGTACCCATTAAAATGATAGCTGCTTGTTTTTCTTTAGATTCTATAAGGACATAGGCACCTTTTTCAATTCCCTCTTTAGCTTTATGGTAGCTACCTGGTAGAATCGGCAAGTTTTGACGACTAAGGACAAGCATGACTGGATTTTCCTTTTGTGCAAATGCATAGCGATAGGCTTCCACCGTTTCGTTCGCATCTGCCGGCCGAATTACGGTAAGTCCAGGCATTGCGCGGAAGGAGGCGAGCTGTTCAATTGGCTCATGTGTTGGTCCGTCTTCACCAACAGCAATCGAATCGTGTGTCATAACATAGGTAACTGGAATCCCCATTAATGCCGACGAACGTACTGCTGACCGTAAATAATCGGAGAATACAAAGAATGTCCCACCAAAAGGTTGAACCCCGTCATGTAGTGCCATGCCATTCAAAATGCCGCCCATGGCAAATTCTCGAACACCGAACCAAATATTTTTGCCTTCATAATTTGAAGGTTCAAAATCACCAAAGTTATTTAGCATCGTTTTATTCGAAGAAGATAAATCTGCTGATCCACCCATAATGGTAGGTAATTTCTCAGAGATTTGATTGAGTGCTACTCCTGAAGCATCTCTAGTAGCAATGTCTTTAGATTCTTCTGAGTAAAGCTTTAATGCTTCATCCCAGTTTTCCGGTAGGCAACCATCTATCATGGCTTGAACTTCTGTTGCCAGTTCTGGATATTCCTTAAAATAGCTATTCAACTTTTGAAGCCATTCTTCTTCTAATTGGGTTCCTTTTTTTTGATAATATTCTTTTAATGCTTCGACTTCTTCCGGCAACGTAAAAGCTGGTAGTTCCCAGTTATAATGTTTCTTTGTTAATTCAGCTTCTTCAGTTCCAAGTGGGGAACCATGTGCAGCTGATTTCCCCCCTTTATTTGGGCTACCATAACCAATAACAGTTTTTACTTCAATGATGGTTGGTTTATTTTTCTCAGTCTTAGCTAACTTAATAGCATGATTGATTGCCTGTAAGTCATTACCGTCTTCCACTACGAGTGTTTGCCAGCCGCATGAGCGAAATCTAGAATCAATATCATCTGTAAATGATTTATCTAAGTCTCCATCTAGTGAAATATTATTGGAGTCATATAATAAAATAAGTTTTCCAAGTTGTAAGTGGCCGGCAAGAGAAGCCGCCTCGTAGGAAATTCCCTCCATTAAACAACCATCACCACATAATAAGTAGGTATAGTGATCGACGATGGAATGATTAGGGCGATTATACATGGCTGCTAGATGAGCTTCCGTCATCGCCATCCCGACTCCCATGGCAATGCCTTGCCCAAGAGGTCCAGTTGTTCCGTCAACACCGACTGTATGTTTATATTCAGGATGACCAGGAGTTAAGCTTCCCATTTGTCTAAATTGCTGTAATTCAGACATTGGCAAATCATAGCCAAACACATGGAGTAAGCTGTAAAGAAGGGCAGATCCATGGCCAGCAGAAAGGACAAATCGATCACGGTTAAACCAGTTGGGATGATTTGGGTTGAATTTAAAATGATTTCTCCATAAAGCCGTTACAGCTGGTGCTGCTCCCATTGGTAAACCAGGGTGACCTGACTTAGATTTTTCAATCATATCAATAGAAAGTACGCGGAGAGATTGGACAATTTGATTATCTAACAGTTGCATATTATTCACCTGTCTCCATGAGTGATTTATTATAGGAACCCCAATCTTTCAAGAAACCTTCAATTCCCTTATCTGTTAATGGATGTCCCCATAGTTTAGGGAAAAGTGATCCTGGAATTGTGGCAATATGAGAACCAGCCTCTGCTGCTGCTTCCATATGACCAATATGACGAATACTTGCGGAAATAATCTCTGATTTTAATCCATAATTTTCAAGAACAACTTTTAATCGTTTGATAAGACCTAATCCATCTACACCAATATCATCGAGTCTTCCCAGGAATGGGCTGATGAAAGTTGCTCCTGCTTTTGCCGCCATTAGGCCTTGTGCAACAGAAAAAATCAACGTTACATTTGTTTTGATATTTTCTTTCGCTAAAACATTGACTGCTTTCAATCCTTCTTCAGTCATTGGAAGTTTCACAACGACATTTGGTGCCCATTGTGCAATTACGCGTGCTTCTTTAATCATTTCCTCAGCCTGAAGACCAATGACCTCTGCACTAACAGGTCCATCTACAATACTACAAATCTCTTTAATTACTTCTTCGAACGGGCGACCCTCTTTAGCAATAATTGATGGGTTAGTTGTCACGCCGTCAACAAGTCCCAATGCACTAATTCTTTTTATTTCTTCCACATTTGCTGTATCTAAGAAAAATTTCATTTTGACCACTCCATTTCTTTTAGTAAGAAAGAAAATATGAATACCATTGAAATAAAAAAACTACTGTTTGATTGAAGTAAACATGGTGAAAATCCTTTTGTGGGACTGAATTTATCTTCTCTATAATTTCATCTTACATTTCTTTATTATTGACTTCAATAGAGTGAGCTACTCTTAAAATTACCTTTAAATAGTGGCAAGAATTATACATCTAGGTTTTACCACAGTTACTTCTTGTAAGTTATCAATACTTCTTTTTCACATTAAATAATAGAGTAACGTAATCCCTCTTGTATTACCTTGCTTGGCACGGATCTTTTTGATTTGGTTCATCATAAACTGAATGGGCCGCCGATTCGCGCGGTTAGGGCACCAGGGAGATTCGTTCAGAAATTTGGTCATACTGCGTTAACAGGCATGCTTCTGTCATCATTTAAAAAAACTATCATGAGCCTCAACTCCCAACCCCTACCATAGAAATAAATGTAGAGAACAATCCGTAGTCACCTAATAAAGGCGGTGAGAGCAGAGCTAGACTTCACATCTTTCGTCTAGTGAAATGGGTATTTCACTTTAACTGGTTTAAGTGATTCATTTTTGCGGCGCTCCGCCCCTTTTCCACAGAAAAGAGAATAAAAAGGAAGAACCCGATTTAGGTTCTTCCTGCTAGTCTATTAATCCAATGAAATTCCAACCACTTTATCGTAAAATGAGGTGACTTTATAGCCTTCAATTTCTACCCCCACTGGTACATTATTCCCCCCTGAAAACTCGATATGGTGCTCAGTAGAGAACATTCGTGGATGATCAAGCTCATTTTGACGAAGCAAATAGTCACCTATTTTATATTTGTCCCCCTTTTTATCGATGTAATATCCATTGATACTAGCCCCACTTCCGCCATGACCATCTTTGTCATAAAAATGATAATCGAGCATTTCGTAGGCCCGATTTGGGTTCAGCTCTTCCGTCATGACAATTTTCGTCGGAGTACCGATTTCCATTTGTTCAATCGTGAGTTTATTCCCTAAATACTCAAAGGACTGTGGCAAGCCTTTTGAACTATCAATCGCAAATTTCGCGTGCTTGCTAACTGAAAATGTCGCACTATCAATGTGAATCTTAACGTCTGTTGGTTTTTCAAAATAAAGCGATTCAAATGTTGCTTCGGCTGAATTCCAGCCTTTTTCATACCTGCTACTTCCCCCATAACCGCCCAATCCAAATTGGTCATAAACTAACTTCCCCTTACTTTCGAGGCTGGATATTTTAATGTACTCCATACTTTTGTCTGGATTTTCATTCCGATATCGATACGATAATACCGTGATGGTTGGGGCAATCGTCAGTTTATCAAAAATAATTGGATTCCCATCGATTTTCGTCTCAACGTGAATCTTATGGACAATCGCTGGATGTTTTTTTACCGGAATGTCAAAACGCCAATCTCCCGCAACAAATTCCTTTTTTCCACCTGATACGCTCTGAGCGGTGTCCGGATCTCCAGGAGTTTGTGTTACCTTTTCAAGCTTACTAAGCTCGAGCTGAATACTTCCCACATCAGTGGTCATCGGGGCAACACCTAGTCGACCTTTATATACATGGTCCGTTTTTGAATAGAGGCTAAGATGATTCGTGACTGGTAAGTACGCTGGATGATCTTCCCTTTTCCAATCTTGGTCTTGATTAGCGATTTTCAGGCCATCACTGTAATTGATCATATACTTATTTCCCTTGTTTTGATCGTCAATTTCATAATAGATGAGCGTCTGGATGTCATCGGCAACAACACTCGTGATCGTCACCTTCACCCCATTGCTTTCTGCAGCTAAGTTTAGTCTCTCACCTAAGCCATGCTGAACATAATCCTGCGTTTGCTCGTCTTGCTTGGCACTTAAATCCTTCCACCAATCGAGGACACTGGCAAAACTATTGGTAGCCACGGCTGTTCCGACAAATACGGTTAAGAAAAGCATGGCCACCAACCCAATCATTGCTCGCTGTTTATAAGATTTTCGGCTGCTTTCTTGGCTTTTGGCCACTTTAGTGCGCACATTTTTCATAAAATCGTCAGGAACTTGAATCCTCTCACTATCTGACTCAAGCGCCGCAACAAGCTGCTGTAATTCCCGCATTTCCTGTTGACAACCAACACATCCCTGTAAATGAAGTTCTAGCTCAATTCTACTTATTTCATCAAGATTTCCTTCTAAATAATCGATTAATTGTTCTTGACTCTCACGACAATTCATTCATCCTCACCCTCCTCGATTATTTTCCTAAGCAGAATCAGGCCCCGATACAATCTAGATTTAACAGTCCCAACCGGCAATTTGAGGATCACGGCAATTTCTTCCTGGGAGTAGCCTTTCAGGTATTTTAAAATAATCATTTCCTTATATTTCTCATCGAGCTGATCCAGTTCTGCCAACACTTCCAACTTTGTTTCAAGTGGAGTACTATCCTCCGTATCTAGCGGACTAGTCATCTCTCTTTGTTTTCTTTTTCGATAAATGGATCGACATTCATTGATAAAGATCGTGGTCACCCATGATTCAAAATATTTATCTTCCTTTAACTGACCGATTTTTTCATTGACTTTAATAATCGTATTATGAAAAACATCCTCCACATCATGATGGCTTTTCAGATATGCCCAACCGATTTTATAAAACTTTGATTTTCTGATATCAAACCACTCAATCACTGCCGTCATATCTTGCTTCTTTATTTTTTTCAACATGGTAGAATCCGAAATCGATGTGATCACAACGTTAGTCTCTCCTCCCCCACTGCATCTTTAGCAATTAGAGCATTTATCGATACTAAAAGTTCCATTACAAATAAAGTTTTTTTCCATTTCTTTAATTCGGACGGTGACAGTGGACCAAGATTTTTTATAAATAAGCCAACTATATAAAAGTTATGTATAGAATCTTGTATTTAATCGGGCTTTTTCAGAGTTAATTCTTATTGCATCAAAATAACCGATAGTTGATTATCGGTTATCACTATATGAACTATTTTTCTTTAAAAATACTATCTATTTTTTCTCTATCATAGTCTAAAATCCATTTATTGTTAAAACCCTCTTTGCTAGAGCGAAAATTATTACATGGTTTGTAAAATTTCAGATGCCATTGCATCAACTTCTTCCAATTTTTCATCTTCGCTTGGTTGTTCAGCAACTCTAATTAGATCGGCTTTTAATTGTTCCCTTTCTTCCAATGGCAACTGCTTTACTAAATACTCTAAACACCAATACTTCCATACATTATCATTCGTTGCAAACACACTTTTAATCGGAAGAATTATTTCACTTGGAAAAGTTAAAAGGAGTTCTGCAATCTCTGGCACGGCTCATCAGAACATTTTGACGTAATATCAACACTAAGACAATATCTGGAACTAAAAAACCGATTTTTCCTACATTAAGAAAAATCGGTTTCACATTTTGCTGAATAGCGCATTCATTTTTATTCGTTTGAAAGCTGTATCATTATTTAACTATATCAATCTTTTCTAAATTTCTAATCGCTAAATTTGAGAGACCAAAGCCAAGTACAGCGAATAGATTATCTACTAAACTCTTATTATTCGATTAGATCCACCTTCTCGATATTTTTAATTGCCAAATAGGCAATTAACACACCAATAAATGCAAGTGTTGCAGGGATGATAATAATATCATTTAATGACATTCCACCATTGTTAGAGCAAATGATGAAAACAATTATTATCGAGGAGATGATGGTTGTTGGAACTGAATATTTTCGCATACCAAAAAAAAGAGGTATCAAGCTCATTCCGGTTGCAGCTAGAGCATTCATTAGAACCTTCAATGCATGTTTTTTTACAACAATAAGTGAAAGCGTATCTGGGATGTATTGCATCTTTTCATTAAAAAAATAAAACAAAGTAGTGATAATCGTATTTGCAAAGATAATCGCCGTAAAAGTAAAGATGACTATAAGTATTAGCTTTGCGATAATGATTTTCTTTCTATTGATCGGGTACATAAATAATATCGTTATCGTCTTATTTTTATATTCGTCAATAATAAGTTTAGCAACTAGAGTGGAAGCGAAGATAATAAAAACAGCTCTAACTAAAGTATCAATCGCGCTAAAGGCAACTTCGTAATTTTCGAAAACAAGTTCATGATCCAGTTTTGAGACATATAGACCTAAAAGAATAACACCAAAAATAATACCAGTTGCAACCAGCGCCCCTTTAATAGAACTGTCGATTTTATGTTTTTTTATTTCTAATCTAATAAGATTAAGCATGGATCCTACCCCCATTAATTAACTTTTAAAAAGTAGTCTTCTAAAGAATTCATTTTCTTACTTATCGATTCCACTGCAAAATCATTTAGGACAAGGGCTTTTGAAATATCCATTTGAGTTATGCTGGAATCATATATTCGTATATTCAATAATGGTTTCCATCCTTTTTAACACTTCATATTTTACTCCAAAAATTTAAATCTCTCCGCTTGTCGGTTTAATTAAATTGGCCATTATCTTCATTATAGTCGTTTCCCCCGCACCATTTGGACCAAGAACCCCATAGATTTCTCCTTTTTTTACATTCATATTCACCTGAGAAATCACTTCTTTACCATGAAACACTTTTGAAAGATTGCTTGTTGTTAATAGATAAGACATGGTATAAACTCTCCTCAACTATTAATTACTCTTATTGTAAGATATGGAAATCTCTTTTTTCTTACTCATTTCTTACAAAAATCTTAAGTTCTTTAAAAAACCGCAAGTGACCATTTATCGGCGTATGAACTGGAGCACTCCGACTGAGATAAAGGAAACTTACCGATTTACCCGTCATTTCGAATGATTTACCCGTCTAAAATTAGATTTTACCCGTCGATTTTTCCGATTTACCCGTCAATTTCCCCATTTTACCTACCAACACCTTCTGTCCCCCTTCAAAAACAGCAAAAAGCCAGGCGTCATGCCTGGCTCAGGTAACTTTTCCTTATGTGATTGAAGGAGTTGCTTATTTTTCGTGATAATTTCTTCCTTGTTTTCCTTTTTAAGTAATATTTTTAGAGGGATTCCCCACTTACCCGTCACTTTGAGTGATTTACCCGTCTAAAATTAGATTTTACCCGTCCATTTTTCCGATTTACCCGTCACTTTCCCCATTTTACCCACCAACACCTCCAGTCCCCCTTCAAAAACAGCAAAAAGCCAGGCGTCATGCGCCTGGCTCAGGTAACTTTTCCTAGTGTGCTGATACAAATTCTAAATTTCAACCAACATTGTAGGATAAATCCTTTAGTTTTCATCTATTTCTTTACGGTTTTTCTTGAATAACTTAGACAATATTTCATAAACGATTGGTACAACAATTAGCGTTAATAACGTTGAACTTGTTAAACCACCGATTACGGTAATACCAAGACCTTTCGAGATTAAACCGCCACCGCCTGAACCAAGGGCTAATGGGATTAGCGCACCGATCGTAGCGATTGCTGTCATCAGGATTGGACGGAGACGTGTTGCACCAGCTTCTAGAATCGCTTCACGCATACCCAATCCATCCCGTTCCATATGAATAATCCGGTCTACAAGGACGATGGCATTCGTTACAACGATACCGATTAACATTAAGAGACCCATCATAACAGAGACTGAGATGGTTTCACCACCGATTAATAAACCAACAAATGAACCAATGACCGCAAATGGTAACGAGAATAGGATCGCAAATGGTGCGACACCTTCACGGAATGTGACAACAAGGATGAAGTACACGATGGCAATTGCCGCAGCCATGGCTACACCAAGTTTGGTAAATGTGTCATTCATATCTGCAGTTACACCAGCAACATCAACTGTAACACCTTTAGGTAAATCTAATTTTTTAATATCTTTATCTACTTTAGATGTTACTTTTGAAATATCCGCACCTTTAATTTTCCCTGAAACGGTTGCGAAGTATTCACCTTTACTACGTGCAAGTGTATTTAAGGTTGTTCCTTTCTTCACAGTGACAAGCTCAGAAAGTGGCATTGTCGTACCAAGTGCTGTCGGTACCGGTGTTGCCAACATATCATCGATTGATTTTGGTTGGGCAGCTTGTTCTTGCTGAACGATGACATCTAATGTGTCACCATTTTTTTCAACCTTTGTTAACACATTTTGTGTTTTTGCTGGGCTTAACATCATGACGAGTTGCCCCGTTGTTAAACCATACTTCAGTAATTCATTTTGTTCTACTTTGAATGTATACTCAACGTAGGCATCCTCTGCAGTTGAAGTAACATCTTTTAAACCGTTATTTTTCTTCAAAACGCCTTCTACCATTTTTACAGATTTATTTAGTTTATCTAAATTTTCACTGTAGAATGAATAGCTGACTTCATTTGTAGACCCCGACATCGAACCGAAGTTCTGACTCTTCCATTTGCCTGATTGACCAATGTTAGTCACATACTTTTCAATTTCATCACGGACTTCTGGGAAGTTATCCATTTTCGGGTCAAAAATAAGGTACATTAATGCACCGCCTGATCCGCCACCACCCATCATCGCTGCCGAGGTATCACCAGCTTTGGTTACAGATACTTGAACGATATTAATATCATCACGTTTGAGCATCTTCTCTTCAACTACTTTAATGTTTGCCTGTGTATCTTCCGGCAGCTCGCCTGCCTTTGGTGTGTACGATAAGTACATCACTTTATCTTCTTCACTACCCATGAAGCTAAAGCCGATTAAAGGCGTTAACGCCAAACTGCCTGCTAATAAAACAACAGCAAGGATTGAAGCAATTACTTTATGGTTAAGGACCTTTTCCAGGAACCATTTATACCATTTTGCTAATTCCCCAGCCTCTTTATGACTTTTCTTAGTCTTTTCACCATATAACTTTTTCTTAAATAAGAAGTGCGAAAGGGCCGGAACGATGGTAATCGCCACAAGTAACGAAGCCCCAAGCGCAAACGCCATCGTTAAGGCGAACGGCATGAACAGCTCGCCGACCATTCCACCAACGAAGATCAGTGGTGCGAATACCGCAACCGTTACTAAGGTTGAGGACATGATTGGTTTGAACATTTCAATTGTCGCTTCACGTACAAGGGCGCGACCAGTTAATTTCTCTTCTTTTAAATGGAGTCTTCGGTAAATATTTTCCACTACTACGATGGAGTCATCGATGACACGACCAATGGCAACCGTGATCGCACCAAGCGTCATAATATTCAGCGTAATATTCATCCAGTTTAACAGCAGTAACGCCATGAAAATCGAAACTGGAATCGATACGATCGAAATAATGGTTGATTTGAAATCACGTAAGAATAGAAGGATAATTAATACGGCAATTAAACCACCAAATAACGCTTTTTCAATCATCGTTGATACGGAATCTTCAATTGGTTTCCCTTGATCAAGGGTTACATCAATGACAAGACCATCAACTTTTGCCTTTTCTTCTTTAACTAACTTCTTCACTTTGTTTACAACATCAACCGTGTTGGCTTGTTGACCTTTGACAATTTGAATCGCAATAGCCTCTTTACCGTTTGTACGGGAAATCGATTGTACTTTACCTACTACGTCAATTGTCGCAATATCGCTAAGCTTCACAAATGGTGACGGATTTGCGGCTGAAGGTGTGACAGGAATAAGCATATTCTTTAATTCATCAGCGGTCATGAACTTGCCGTCTATGGCTACAGCTTGTTCACCTTCTTTAAACTGGTAGAGTCCTAATGAAACAGCTAGGTTACTTGCTTGAATCATTTGTTTGACTTTATCTTCTGTTAAGCCAAATTGATCCATTTTTGCTTTATTATACGTCAGGTCTACTTCTTCAATATGCTGACCAGTAATCGTTGCAGACGCAACACCATTGATTTTCTCGATTTTTGGTAATAAACTTTCCTGTACTGTTGACGTTAATCCAACAATATCCTCTTTTGAACTACTTACACTTAAGGCAACAACTGGCATCATGTTCATGCTAATGGCTGTAGTTGTAGGCTTTTGTGCTCCTTCTGGTAATTTCACTGCATCTAACGCAGATTGTAAGGCACGTTTCGCCTCATCCATATCTATACCATATTCGTATTCTACTTGAATACTGGACATGTTAGAATATGAATTTGAATAAACGGATTTCACATGGTCAAGGCCTTCTAACGCTTTTTCAATAGGCTTAGACACATCTTCCATTACTTTTTCAGGAGTGGCTCCAGGATATACATCCATTACCATTAAGTAAGGAATCGAGATATTCGGGATCGTCTCCATATTCATCCTTGTACCTGAATAAATACCAGATACTGTAATGATGATGGTAAGCAGCCATACTGCTAGTTTATTTTTTAGGACAAAATTGACTAAACCCTTCACTATTACACCTACCCTAAATTGACTTATCAAGCTCATTTCCTTATAATAATGACTAACGAGTCATTTGTCAACGAATTGAGAAAAGCCCAAGCGCCTTGGTCAAGGGTATATAGGACGATTTAGCACTAGAAAGTGCTTAGTTGCCCTTAATTCGTACATAAAGCGTTAGCTTTTTGTAGCCAAGTACAAGACGAGCCTGCCGAAAGGTTGTTCTTTAACCTTTTGGACGGATTGGCTTGTGACCTCGAGCCCTTAGGCGCTGAAGCTGGACATCTTTGACCATAGGAGCGATCAAGTAATATGATAAAAAAACAATTAATTATGGAAAAAGCATTAGAACTTTTTGCAAAACAAGGTTTTGAAGCCACCTCAGTTCAGCAAATAACAGAGCATTGTGGTATTTCTAAAGGTGCTTTTTACTTATCTTTCAAGTCAAAGGACGAATTGATTTTAGCATTAATTAATCATTTTATGATGCAATTCATCTCTGAGATTGACTATATAGTCAGAAACACAAATGATGATAAAGAACTATTATATAAATTTTATTACGCAACGTTTGATTCTTTTCATAAGCATTCTGATTTCGCCAAAATTCTCATGAAAGAGCAAGGGCAATCAATTAATAAAGAATTAATTTTAAAAATGCATTACTACGACAGATTATTCGAGACAGTTATCTTATCAATGATTGAACGTTTATATGGTAAAGAGGTCAAACAAACAAAATATGATTTAATTTATTGCATAAAAGGCTTTATGAATACTTATTCTACGTTATTTTTATTCTCTAATGTGCCGTTGGATGTGAACAAACTGTCTAAGTCGCTTGTGGAAAAAACAAATTTACTTGCGAGACATACAACCGTTCCCTTTATCTCACAAGAGCTTTTTCAAATGTTTAACCATCCAATGAATGAAGAAGGAACAAAGAAGGAACAGATCCTCGAAATCATGGAACAAAAAATAAAAGAAATGGTAGAACCGATTGAAAAAGAATCGTTAATCCTGCTAAAAGAGCAGTTACTTGAACCAACTTTAAGTCCTGCGATTGTGAAAGGGTTACTAGAAAACATTCGAAATCATCCTCATTGCAAATGGATCTCTTATTTACTTCGTGGTTATTTTAAGTTATAAAAATTAAGAAAGACAGAATGCTTTTACTTTTTAGCCTTCTGCCTTTCTTTTTAATATCTTTAGGACAAAACGCGACCATTTTCCCTTTCAATCAAACACTAATTAAAACAGTGGTAATCAATTGTTAGTAATTTATAAATATTTTTACTTTTAGACAAAATGCTATTACTTTAAAATTTATTCCGATGCGCTAAAAACCTCCCCCAATTAAGAAATCGCTTAGTATCAATAAATAAATAGAGAAGCTTTATTTTCCATTGATATATCAATATCATTTACCGTTTTTTGCAATATTTGTACTTTTCAAATCCGCGTTCACATAAAAATGCGACTGTGCTACTATCAATATCGGTTATGGAATTACATTCAAAGGCTCCTTCTTTAATAGGAACATATAAGTTCCTATCATCATGCTTTCCAAAATCATAGTTAAAAAATTAATAATTAGAGGTGTATGATGAAGGCAAAGGAATATGTTGAAAAGGAAAATATAAAACTCTTAATGGAAATATTTAATCTTAAAAGTAATTTACATGAATTATATATTCAAAAAGGGTCGGCGAGCTCCGAATATATTTCACTATCAATTAAGCTAGATTTACTTATAAAAGAATACTTTGAAGAGAAAATAGTAAAACTCGTTAACATGCCAACATCTGAACTTATCGAGATTTGGAAACAAAATGAGTTTAATTATCTTGATACAATTAGAACAGTCCAAAAACTTGATGAAATAATATTTCAATAGCAAAGGCTGAGTAATGGTTAGATAAAATAAGAACTACTTAAAAGTCGCTGATATATCATAAAAGTCGCTGATAAAAGGAACATACTCGCTGATAAACCATTTTAATTCCAAGATAAACTGAATATAGCAAGACCTTTGAGCGAAAAATTGGTGGGATTAGCATTTAAAATCATGAATTGAATAAAAATTCCCATCCTAATCAAAGGAATTATGAATTTTAGTAAGAAAAGCAACTGCATTTGCGAAAACAGCCAAATTTTAACAAAAAAATAAACCCCCTTAAAGGAGGTTTAACCATTTATATACCTATCCTGCCTCACTTGGCAGGTGTCAGGCTCAAAGAGATGGTTTGCTCTTGTTATGCTACCTGTATATTGATTTCAGTTATCAACGAAATCTATTCATAACCTATTAATTAAAAAGCAGATTTTGCACCGAGATATCTAGTCTTCCAATACGATGATGTCATATCAGAGATGGTGACACCTGAAGATGCAGCACTAATGAACTTGTTGTTTCCTAAGTAGATTCCAACATGTGATGGTCCTACTTTGTATGTTTCAAAAAACACAAGATCCCCTACACTTGGCGAATTTACAGGTGTGGTTGCATCCCATTGTGATGCAGCTGTTCGTGGTAATGAAACGCCTTGTTTATCAAATACATATTTGGTAAAACCACTACAATCAAATCCTGCAGGAGTATTTCCCCCCCAGCGATATGGTGAACCAATGTATTTCTTAGCCTCATCAATAATTGCCTGTACTGTTGAAGTAGAAGTCGCCGGTGATTTTTCAACTGCTGTTGAATCAGACGGTGACGCTGGTTTTTCAACTGCTGTTGAATCAGATGGTGTTGCTGGTTTTTCAACTGCTGTTGAATCAGACGGTGTTGCTGGTTTTTCAACTGCTGTTGAATCAGATGGTGTTGCTGGTTTTTCAACTGCTGTTGAATCGGACGGTGTTGCTGGTTTTTCAACTGCTGTTGAATCAGACGGTGTTGCTGGTTTTTCAACTGCTGTTGAATCAGACGATGCCGCTGGTTTTTCAATTGCTGTTGAATCAGACTTCGCAATAGGTTTTTCGGTAGTTATAACTGCATTTGAACCCGCACTTCTCACAATTAACTTTTGTCCTGCATAGATAGTATCAGTTGTTAATTGGTTCATTGATTTAAGCCGGGAAACCGATTGATTAAATCGAGCCCCTATCACAGAAAGGGAGTCACCTTTCTGGACAATATATGACGTATTGTTAGAAGTTGTAGTAGATGTCAAAGCCGGAGTACTTGAATTCAAACCTGATATTTTCAATTGCTGACCGATCCGAATGAAATCTGATGTTAATCCATTTAAGTTCTTAAGGTCACTTACAGTTGTACCATACGATTTTGCAATTACCCAAAGACTATCACCTGATTTAACTGTGTAGGTAAGTGATAGCTTTTGATTTACATAGATTGTATCACTTGAAAGATGATTCCAATCCTTTAATTGATTAATAGAAACATGGTTTACATTAGAGATTTTCCAAAGGCTATCTCCTGGACGAACTGTATATGTAGGTTCTTGTGCACTTGCAGAGGCTCCAAAAGCAGTAAATATAAGCCCAGCAGTTGCAGCTGCTGTTACTAGATTCTTTTTCAATTGTTGCACTTCCTTAAATGTCATTTATGTAATCTATAAATATAATAAAGAAACTTAATACGAAAAACATCCACCAAATCTGGTTATTTATCAGTAATTTATAAATTAAATAACATAAATGGAAGTATATACTCTTAACATTACAAACAATAGAAGTACCACCGAATGCTAACCTATAAGCTGTTTAAGCCTGATTTTCTCACCTTATTTAAAAGCTCTATGTAACCAATTTGTAATCTTTTTTTAATCTTTAATGAGATCTTCTTTAACTATACTATTTAACTCATAATTAGGTTTTAACCCTACCCTCTCATTATTCTACGAATCTCTAAAACAGTTAGTTTATTTCGGCAATTGATGGGGTTGAATTTCAAAATAGAAGGCTAAATTCGAACAGCATCTGGTAGAATAATGATTGATACTAATATGGAGGATTTCACATGACACCAGAACAAATTGTTAGAACATTTTTTGAAGAAGTACGCTCAGGTCATAATCCTGATTACGCAATAAACTTAATGGCAGACCAAGTATTAGCTCACCAAATGATTTCCGAGGAAGACGTAACCGTTATAAGAACGCCGCATGATTATGCTGATCATGTCAGAGAGATGATCGAAGCCTACGGTACCTTTTCTGTAGACATTCAAGAAATGCTAGCTCAAGGAAATAAGGTATATGTACGTTGGAAGCAAGTAGGCACACATGTAGGAGAAGTTGATGGGTATTCACCCACAGGACTCCCAGTTATTGAAATCGCCAGTGCAGTATATAGAATAGAAGAAGAAAAAATTAAAGAATATTGGATTCAAATAGATCGGTCTGGAATTCAAAAGCAATTAGAGCGTAATAAACTCAGTAAATAAATTATTACCTATTTTTCAAAAAAGCATTATCATCATAAAAGCAGCCGAATCATCGGCTTCTCTTGATGATTTATTTGGGATTAAATACGATGTAAACCCTGTGATTGAGAGCCTTGGTTCATCTCGCAAGAAAAGATTTTGTTGTCGAACAACCGATACGATTTTACAGAAAAAAGAACAATATTCCCCAGAAAATGATTCCATTCTAATGAACCTACATGACTCAACGTATATCCCCATATTCCAACAAAAATCATACCTTTGATAAAATCTGTCCTAAAACCCTGTTAATTCAAGGTTTCGAAACTAAATTTCATGCAAACCTTGTTGAAGAAGGCATTAAATCTTACACTCATACAGCTGCGAATCTACATTTCTTCTATACAGACCTCCCTCAAAGTATATCGATATGAGCTGAGTGGGGGTCTGCGCTCAAATTATCCAGTCACACATAACGGTTCCTCATGGCGGTTTGACCCTATTCACTAAAGAAGAGATATAAGAAAACCTCCAAGCGCTCCTGAAAGCACGACAATCCATGGAGGAAGCTTCCAATAAACCAGTAAACTAAACAGTATGGAACCAAAAGCAAAGTCAATGGGTGACAATATCGAGCTTATCCAAATAGGTGAATAGAAAGCAGCTAGTAATATCCCTACAACAGCTGCGTTTACACCTAATAGGGCTCCATTGACTTTTGGATTTCTTCGGAGAGTATCCCAAAATGGTAAGGCCCCCATGATCAAAAGAAAAGCTGGCAGAAAAATAGCAAGTGTCGCTAAAAGTCCGCCCTTCCACCCATTAATAACGGTCCCTAAATAAGCCGCAAAAGTGAATAGTGGTCCAGGAACTGCCTGGGCTGCACCATAACCGGTTAAGAAATTTTCTTTACTAATCCAGCCTGTCGGAACAAATTCACGTTCAAGTAAGGGAAGTACAACATGCCCTCCCCCAAAAACAAGCGAACCTGAACGATAGAAGCTATCAAAGAGGGCAATCCATTTATATGACGTTATTTCTCTAAGAATTGGAAGAACAATGAGTAAACTAAAGAAAATTATTAAGCAAATAAAAGCAAATCGACGGGATAAAGGAACCGTTATCGTTACGTCCTTTTCTATTTCATTTTGCTTAAAAAATATATACCCAACGATGGCAGAAGCAAGAATAATAGCCACTTGTGTATACGTGTTATGCCAGATTAATGTTCCTACAAGAGCGAACAGCGCAATCGATTTCCTCTTTAGATCTGGAGTTAACTTTTGAGCCATGCCGATAATGGCTTGAGCGACTACAACGACAGCTACGATCTTTAATCCATGAATCCAGCCCGTGCTGTTCACGTTCATACCTTTTAGGATAAAAGCAAATAACATGAGCGCTATAACGGATGGAAGTGTAAAGCCTAGGAATGCCACAATTCCACCTAATACACCAGCACGCATGACACCAATACCAATGCCAACCTGACTACTAGCTGGTCCAGGAAGGAACTGACATAGGGCAACAAGGTCAGCATAGCTACGTTCATCTAACCATTTTCTTTTGCGCACATATTCATTGTGAAAATATCCCAAATGAGCAATAGGACCTCCAAACGAAGTTAATCCGAGCTTGGTTGAAATCCAAAATATTTCAGTTAATCTTTTGAATTGACTTTTGGTAGAATCAGTCATTGAATCACATCCTTCCTCTTTAAATCTTAAAATACTTCATAGGTTATATTCAACTTATCAGCGATTTTTAATAGTTTATCAGCGAATAGGTGACTTTTATCAGCGAATTTTATGATTTATCAGCGAAAATCAAGGTTTTATCAGCGAATCTCATCCTACCGTTTATTGTTACTTACCACTAGTACAATTTTTACATCAACCACCATGATAGATTGAAATTACTAGGATGGCGCCTAGCACCAGATTTTGTTCACAAAATTCATGTAGTGACAGGTACCGAAAGCCATGGTAACCTAAAATATGAGAATACTGTTTCATATATGTAAAAATGGATATTATATCGAATTTTTGTTTCATTATATACATCAAGTGAGGGGTAGTTACAGAATGAAAAGGCTTTTTAAAACGACAATAGAACAGTTAATTCACCCCATAGCTAGTAAGGGAGCTATTCATCCTGAAATTTATGATCACTTGAATGCTATTATCAAATTAGACATGGACGGGAACCTCATTTCTTATAACCACGCATTTGCCAAACAATATGGGTATATTGAGCAGGATTTCACAAAACCATTTTTAGATGTCTTCATTAAATATGAAACAATTGTAGAAAAACAATTTTTTGAAAAAGCACTCTTAGGCATGAGGCAAAAATTTAATGCCTTGGGGCGCTGTAAAAACGGAAAGACCATCGATATCAACGTCACACTTATTCCTATAAAAACGAATGCTGGCATGGATATCTATGTAATCGTAAAAAATATCACTGAATATAAAGCGCAGGAAGAAGAACTGCTTCGATTCAAAAAGCACAAGGATACCTTTAATGCGCTTGAAAATATTTGCAATTTCCACTACGACGCCATCAACGATCGCCATTATTTTTCTAAACAATTTCCGGTTATTTTCGGAATAAATGGGAGAAAAAAGGATTTCCTCACACTTAATCAACTTTTACAGTATGTACATTCTGACGATCGCAATCGAGTAAAAAATACAATTGAAAAGGCTTTAAGTGATAGGACTGGGTATCAAATAGAGTATAGATTACTTAGAAGAGATAAAACCGTTCGTTATCTTTATGAACATGGAGAAATTCTTCTTGATAAAAAGGGAAATCTTGATGGTTTGATTGGATTTATTCAAGATATCACAAGCAGCAAAATTTCTGATCATGTATCAGAAAAAGAAAAACAGTTAAATCAGCTTTATAGCAATCCTGATGTTGGAATTTGGTCGACGAATGTCCAATCAGGTCAATGCTTAAACAGTTCTAAGGGTAGTGAAAAGATAAGTGGCTATTCAACAGAAGATTTTAATAATGGAATCCTCTGGACCTCTATTATTTACCCGGAAGATTTACCCCACTATTTGGAAGGTCAGCAAAAATTAGAAGCTGGAAATATCCTACATCATCAATACCGCATTATTCATAAGAATGGTGACATTAGATGGGTGCAAGAGTATGCGATTCCTACCTTAGATGCTGACGGAAAACTCATTCAATTAAATGGCCTAAGTACAGATATTACAGAGCAAAAAGTATTAAATGAAAAAGTTAAGTATTTGTCTGATTATGATTACTTAACGAAACTGCCAAATCGACAAAAGTTCTACGAAAAGCTACAACAACTAACGGATGAGTATGCTAACAGTAATCAAAAATTTGCGATTATGATTTTCGATATGGACCGTTTCAAATACGTTAACGATACGCTCGGACACCAAATTGGCGACGAATTGTTAATACAAATCTCTGAACGTCTTTCTACACACTTAACTTCCGATGATATGCTTTCCCGCCATGGCGGTGATGAATTTATCGTATTAATAGGAAAGATGGGTTCGATTGAGTCACTGAAAGAAAAGGCTGATCAAATGATTGAAAGTTTAAAAGAGCCTTTCTATATTAAAGACTTTCAATTGTATGTGACGGCAAGTGTTGGGATTAGTACATACCCTTATAATGGAGTAAGTAGTATCGAATTATTACGAAATGCTGAACTTGCGTTATACAATTCTCAAAAAAGTGGTAAAAACAATTATAAAATAATCTCTCACTCTAGTAGTATTCAGTCATATAAAGCCTTTAGCATTGGCCGAGATTTAAAAAAAGCCATAAAAAATAATGAAATGACTCTTTTTTATCAACCTCGAGTCGATGCGCATTCCAATCAAATCATTAGTGCAGAAGCTCTGATCCGATGGAATCATCCAGAATGGGGGATTATTTCCCCCCACGAATTTCTCACGATAGCTGAAGAAATTGGTTTAATTACAGAGATAGATGATTGGGTCTTAAAAGAAGTATGTAATCAAATAAAAAAATGGAAAATAGAGCAACACCAAACTGTCCCAATTTCCATTAACATCTCTGCTGTTCATTTTACGAAACCAGATTGGCCTAGTGCAGTCGCAAAAGTAATTCGAGAAGCAGGCATTCATCCTGATGATTTAGAATTTGAAATAACGGAAAGTTTGTTTTTAAACAATAAAAAAATGGTAAAAAATACCATTTATTCATTAAAAGAATTGGGAATAAAAATTGCATTAGATGATTTTGGAACTGGCTATTCTTCCCTTGCCTATTTAACAAAATTTCCATTTGATGTGATTAAAATTGATAAATCATTCATACGGAACATGGACCAGGGCGATCGGGACTTGTTTATCACAAAATCGATTATTTATATGGCCAAAGGATTACAAATAAAAGTGGTCGCAGAAGGTGTGGAAACGATTCAGCAATTAGAAATTCTGCAAAAAGAGCAATGCGATGAAATTCAGGGCTATTTATTTAGCCACCCAGTCCCAACTGATGAGTTTGAACCGATTTTACAAAAAAAGACATTGCCACCAATGGACCCTAAATTAAAAGCAAAACAAAACAAACGAAAACATGACCGGCTTCATTTCCCCTATCCACTTGCGGCTGATATGCGGCTTATATCCATTGCAGGTCGTAGTATGCAATTAGGAAAATCAAATGTATTAATTGAAGATATGAGCATTGGCGGTCTTCGCTATGTTTCAAACCTAAGATTACCTGTTAGAGGGGATGTCCAGTTTGAGTTTAAAACGGAAATCCTTGGTAAGCCCCTTCAATTGAACGGAAGTATTGTTTGGAAAGAAGAAATTAACGAGGGTCTTATAGAATACGGCATTATGTTTATCATGGGTGAAGACGAACAGACTTCATTGGCTAGTCTGCTTGATACTTTTAATGAATTATTAAATAATAGCTCAAGCCTCCCCCCATATAAACTAGTTAAAGAAGATAAGTATCAGTACTTCAAGCAGTTAAATAGTGACCAAACTTAAATACAACGTAATGGGCTTCTATATAGACACATTTGAGGCAATTCCATTAGTCTTCTTGTCTATCCAGACTCACCCTGAGCAAATGAAGGAGAGTACATAATAAATAAGAACCTACTTTTTTGTGGAAAAGGGGCGGAGAGCCGCAAAAATGAATCACTTTAACCAGTTAAAGTGAAATACCCATTTCACTAGACGAAAGATGTGAAGTATAGCTCTGCTCTCACCGCCTTTATTAGGTGACTACGGCTTGTTCTCTACATTTATTTCTATGGTAGGGTTGGGAGTTGAGGCTCATGATAGTTTTTTGGGAGTAAGAATGATAAAAACTTCAAGCACATTGAATAAACATGAGATAAAAACCGCTCTGCAACTAAACATGTTCTTTAGTTGCAGAACGGTGTCATTCCATTACTTGTCACTAGGGGCGTGACAGGTACGAAAATTCTACAGCCATTCATCAGCAATTGTGCTATTATCAGCGAGTGAGTAGGCAGCATTCGTGATTGCTTGTGCTAACGTATCACCAGTTGCGCATACCTCATTAAAGCAGACCTCGGAAACCCCTTTTGTTGTATAAGTAAATCCTAACTCTTCTAGCCTTTTAACGATTAGCATCGCATGATCAAGGCTTTGCTCGGGTTGAAACCCTTGAATGAAAATACCATTTTCGTAATCATACCATTTATCCCATGTATTTAATTTCCAACCTAGTATTCGACGTGCTATTATTTCTATTTTGTTCATATCCTCGCGGCCCACCTTTTTCTCTAGTTTTTTATTATTTTACCATTTTCATGGTTCCGATCCCATATAATTGAACTTCTCACGACTAAAGTCGCAGGATTCTAGCGTCCTTTGGACAGTAAGAGCGCTCTTATTCATTTTTTAGTTAATGGATCGTACTTAAAATCTATAAGCCTTACAATTTTCTGACAAATCCAGGGCGTGACTAGCAGTGATATCAACGATTACACTGATACCTGGTGCTGCTGAAGCTTTTTTGTTTTACTCCTCTTTACACTCAACCATTCATACATAATTGGTATGATTAAGAGGCAGATAAGGGTAGAACTGATCATGCCGCCTACAACGACAACCCCGAGGGTTTGCGATACAAGTGTGTTTCCGTTACTTGAGGCAGCTAAAGGAAGCAAGGTCAGGATCGTCGTCCCCGCTGTCATGAACACCGGCCTCGCCCTTGTAGCAGTTCCCAAAAGGATAGCCTGTCTCACTTCCATCCCTGTAGCAAGATTCCGTTCAATTTTATCGACAAGGACAATTCCGTTGGTTACCGCAATGCCAGCAAGCATCAACATTCCGATCAAGGCAGCAAGATTCCATTCCATTCCGAAAATCGTCATGCTCCAAACAGAACCAATCAATGCCATCGGAATACAGATTAATACTGCAGCCGGTGCATGCCAGCCGCGAAATACCGCACTTACAATCATAAGAACGAGTGCAAGTGACAGAATGAGCGCGAGGCTCATCTCCAACACCATTTGCTTTACTTGCTGAGAGATCCCTCCTAGCGAATAGTCTACTCCTGAAGGGAGGTTCAACCCTTTCATAGTTTCGTTTACTTGTCTCGTTACCTTGCCAATGTCCCTTGTGACAATATTACCGGTCACGGCAGCAAATGGACGGCCATCACGTTCACTGATAACAGTTTGGCTGCTCGTTTCCAGTGTGGTAATTTCCGCCAACGACACCTGTGAGCCATCCCTGGCGGTAAACATTTCGTGTCCAATTTTTGAGAGAATAGTTTTTTCGGGATTAGGGTCACCAGCCGGTACAAGGTGACCTTGAGTAGTGTCCATTTGCAGCTCAATGGGAATAGTTACATCTCCATTGGCAACCTCCATTCTTATGTCTTGAGGCAAATAACCATGAATTCGCTCGAAAACCTCATCAACCTGAAGACCTAAACGCTGAATTTTTTGCTGATTAAGTACAAGAAAATGTTTCATCGACCCATCGGCATCATTTGCCGTTCCTTCTACACTTAAGCCAGGCACCATCTGCAGTTTACTTCTTACTAGGATCGCTGCTGAATCAAGTTCACGTTGGTCTTCCCCCGTTAAAATAACCTTTAACCGCGAATCATCACCAGCAATATTTTGATTCGCAACGGTAAAGACTGCTGAGGTTGATAAAGCTCCAAGATGGCTCTGCAATTTTTTCACGAATAAGTCAGTGTCTGTTTGTTTCTTGATGCCAACTGAAATAGTAGCAATATTTTGCTTTTGAATCCAGCCGCCGCCTTCATCAAAAACATCGTCAAACATCGGCGTAAAGCTGGAACCAAGCGTAGAAGTGAAGATTTCAACCTCAGGTCTGTTTTTTAAGATGGTTTCAATATTTTTTACCTCAGCATCAATATCAGCAAGCAGGGCTTCCTCAGGAAGCTCCACCTGTATAGTAACACCATTGGCATTTTCTCTTGGAAAAAAGTTTACTGGTAAAATAGCAGCTAACGCAACTGTGATAATAAATACAGCTAAAGTAATGACCACAATCACTTTTTTCTTTAAAAATACCCGCTGAAGTATGTTTTGTGCTTTTTTCTCAATGTCAACGGACTTCGTAATCGGCTGCTTTTTCCAACATAAATACGCTAACACAGGTACGACAATAATCGAAACTGCCAATGAGGTTACTAGGGCAATGACAACGGACCAGGCAAATCCGGAGAAAGCAGAACTAATCATCCCGCCAATGATCGAAATAGGCAGGAATACGGCGACCGTAGTCGCAGTGGAGGAAACAATTGCGGGAATCATTTCCATGACGCCGTTTGCCAATTGCTGCGCTGTTACATGATCGTTCGATTTTTCCATTTGTCTTCTGTACATATTATCGATTACAACAATAGAATCATCGACCACTCTCCCCATCGCAACGATTAATCCGGAAATGGTTAAGATATTCAAACTGACATCCATCGCTTTCAGTATTGCTGTTGCGGCAAGGAGGCAGATCGGCAATGTCAAGGCAATGATCAAGGTTGAACGGATATTCCTAAAAAATACAAATACACAGATGACAGAGAACACAATTCCCAATAACCCTTCTTTTATTAACCCTTTTAAAGCAGCGTTTATTTCTTTTCCTTTGTCCAATAAGATGGAGAGATGAACGGCTTCCGACTTGATTTCAGGTATGGCTTGGATTCGTTCGTTGATGCGTTCTGTAACATCCGTTATGTTTGCTGAAGGTGTTTTTAATACATCAAGAAGAACACTTGGTTTTCCTGATGTTCTTGAAATAGTATGTAAGTCAACTACGCTGCTGTTTATAGTGGCAATGTCTTGTAAAACGACTGTTTTACCGTCTGGAGTAGGAATTTTTATGTTTTTTAGGTCAGTGCTATTAATATCCCAGCCTGTAACGCGGATCGGCATCGATATTTGTCCTTCAGGTCCACCTTTTTCTTTAATCGTCCCTTGCGGCCATATCGGATGAATCGACGAAAGTGCATTTTGGATATCTTCTACTGTTAAACGATATTTTTTGACGGCATCGGCTTTCAGTGTCACCAAGTACCCGGCTTTTCCTGCACCTGTTACACGTACATCCATGACTCCAGGAACCTGTTTGATTTCACTTGCCACTTTTTCTTGAATCGTTGTACGCAACTGATTTTCATCCATTTTTTCGCTTGTTAAACTTAATCGCAGGACGGGAAACGAATTCGTGCTGACCCGAGAAATCAAAGGTGTGTTCACAAGGTCAGGCAATTTGATTTTTTCAACGGCCGCCTGAACTTCCTTTTCCGCCTTTTCCATATTCGTATGAGCAGGGAAATAGAGACTTGCCATGAAACCCCCATCAAACGAGTTGGTTTCTATGTAGCTAAGTTTATCAACAGAGTGGACAGCTTCCTCGACTTTTGTTGCAATCGTTTGTTTGACTTGATCTGCTTGATACTGGTCGGCCTGAATTGTGATCATAAGAGCCGTGTTGTTAATAGGCGGCAGATAGTCCCGCTGCATCTGAAAAGCAGACATGGCCCCCCATGTTATGATTAAGGCGACGCATGTTAAGATTAGAACCGATCGTTTCATTGTTGCTTCAATAAATCGAATCATGGCAAAATAAACCACCTTCTACAAGTAGTAAATGCATAGAGAATTCCTTGGGGCTGGACAATTCTCAAAGATAAAAATTTTTACAGGTATCTTTTTAAAAAAAGGGTGACCCAAAGGATTGAGTCCACACTCGCATCATCATGTATTTACAAGGATAGATGTTTGTGGGGCCACTATTTTCCCTTTGCGCCACCCTATTCATCATGATTTACTTAGACTTTTTCTCTCCAGGATATGGTTTATCCCCTTTTGTAGCTTTCCAAAGAATCTTGTTTAACTTTTCAGGGTTAGCATGATCAACTCCTGTAAAGTCTAGTTCTGCAGATTCTTTAGCCATCGGTGCGTTAACTCCATTTTTCTGATCAAGCGGATAGGTTGGTTCGATCACATTAAAGGACGTAAAGTCTGGTTTATGTGTGAACGAATTGACCATTGGAACAGCCGAGGCATCGAATTGAGTCATCGGTTTCATACCCAAGATCATTTCCATCGTCCGCAGCATGGAAGTTGTGTCATAAAGGGTACTGTCCACTTTCCCTATTTGCGTGTAAGGGCTGATAACAAGTGACGTTGTGCGGTGTGCATCCACCGAATCCCACCCATTCTGAGCATCATCCTCTGTAACAAAAATAGCTGTTTCTTTCCAATAAGGGGAATGGCTGACCATATCGACAAGCTTTCCAAGTGCATAATCGTTTTGTGCTACCATAGCTTGCGGCGTTAGTTCTCCCACCTTCGTTCCAAGTGTATGATCGTTAGGCAGACGAACAATTTGTAGCTGAGGCAGATTCCCGTTTTTCACATATTGCTGAAATTCTTCTGCCCACGCCTCATATCGGGTAAGATCGGAAATTTTAAGATTATAGGAAGGAAAATCCGGGTCAAAATTATTGCCGATGCTAGGTTCATTCGCAACATATTTTCCTGTTTTTTTGTCATAATTGACGAATTCTCCATAGTTTCTGAATGATACACCTGAGCGAGCTGCATTTGTCCAGAGGAATCCTGCTTTTGGATAGGCCGCATCGTTATCCCCTTCAAAGTCATAACCGCGGTTACGACCAGAATAGTTGGCCAGCCAGTTTTTCTCAACATAATCATTGGACTGGGCAGCAGTAGACCAGTTATGGCCTTGGGCGCTGATTTCAGCATTCGCATAAAAGTTGTCCAATAACGCGAATTGATCAGCAAGCTGATGGATATTTGGTGTAATCTCTTTGCCAAAGATGGTTAAGCTAGGATCGCCATTTCCTTTTTCCATATCGCCAAATACTTGGTCATACGTACGGTTTTCCTTAATCACATAAATAACATGTTTAATCGGTGATTCTTGACCTTCGAAGCGCGGGATTGGGAATTTTCCACTGGCACTGAATCCAGTTAGCTTATAAATCTCATTATTCTTTTCTACTTGCTTCGTATATTTTTTTAACTGCTTTTCATTCGGAGTATCGATAAACGACATCGTCCCTTGGATCATGCTCCCGATATACTGTCCTTCTCGGTTCGACCCGGCTCCAAGGCCCTTCGCATTCAGTACCATGAGTTTATCATCATTTAAGTAAATACCGCTCGGATACCAACCAGTAGGAATAAGCCCTGTCACTTCTCCTGCTTTTAGGTCAACAACGGCTATATCGTTATTTCCTCCGTTCGAAACGTAAAGAGTTTTTCCATCCTTACTTAAGGCAAGCGCATTTGGCTGGCTTCCTGCGGGAGCATTTTTATACGGGCTTAGTGAAATCGTTTTGATTTCTCTTTGTTGGTTAGGGTCAATAACGGAAATGGAATCGCTGTCGGAATTCGCTACATAGAGTTTGCCGTCCGCCGTGTTTTCAATAATCGCATTCGGATGCAGTCCGACGGGAATGGTGCTTTTAATGGTTAACGTTTCTGGATCCACGACACTGATGCTGCTTTCACCCCAGTTGCTGACATAAAGGGATTTCCCATCATGGCTTAATTCGGCTGTGTAAGGATTTTTGCCAACAGAAGTGGTTTTTACAATTTGATTGGTCGTAAGATCCACTTTTGAAACCGAATGATGTAAATTATTAGCAACTAATAGAAACTTCCCATCCTTTGAAACAGATAATCCTGCCGGATAGAAGTTTGTTTTGTTTTTATCTGTAAGCATAATCGGAGAACGTTCCGTTAATGTTCCGTTTTCAAATCCATAGACGCGGATTTTATTATTACCGCCTGCGGATGCATAGACGGTTTTTCCGTCCGGACTAAAGGCGACCCCTAAATAAAGGGCTTCAGGAGATTTGTAAGGAATGGTCTGAACGACTTGCTGGGTGTTCACATCCACCACTTGAAGGGATTGCTCACCTTGACCATCATTGGAAACGATGAGATAGCGATGATCAGGACTTAATGCACCACCCATTGGAAAATCACCAAGGGTCACTTGTGAACCCGGAGGAGTAACCGTCCACCCGTGAGGGGTAACAGCTGTTCCATCTTCTTTAGGACCGACCAATTTCGTGTAGGCCGCATAGGTTGACGTGGAACCAAGGAGCAAGGCAACGAGCGATGTTACCAGTAACTTTTTGTGTTTCATTTTAACATCTCCTTTTTGATTGGGTTTGTTTACAAAACCAATCTTACTCCGCTTTTGTAAATTGGAAGTTAAGGAAAATTAAAGAAATATAAAGAAAATTAGGATAATTTATCGATTGATATTTTTCTTTAGGAGGAATTTCCCATTATCCAGAGAATATAACTCCGACAATTTTAGTATTATTTAAGATTCATAGGTTGTAGAAATGGAATTTTTCCATTAAGTGAGGATCGTAATTGAGGCAAAAACAAAATCAATATTGTGTTATCGTCTTGCAAATCAAAATGGGGGAAAATGAAAAAAATTGGCTGCGAAATCATCAAACGTTAGAGATTTTGGAATAAAAGACAAAACAAACACTATTCTCACTAACGGAGTTCTTATTTTATGTAAGAAAGTTGCTTATTTTTCATTCAGATTTACTTTTTAGCAGCCTTATTAAGTTACCTTTTTAGGGGAATCCTCTCTTATCCGTCACTTTGAACGATTTACCCGTCTAAAGTGGATATTTACCCGTTAATTTTTCTATTTTACCCGTCCGTTTTGCCGATTTACCCGTCATTTTTCCCATTTTACCCGTCCCCCTCTTCCAAAAGGTAGAAAAGCTAGGCATCATGTCCGGATCGGGTCACTTTCCCTTTGTAAGATAGCAATACTTTTCTTAACGTGCTGATACTAATCCGAGATTCCCTGAATAGTCTCACTAACGGCCAGTAATGTTACTCACAAAAAGCAAAAAAACCAAGGGAATACCCCAAGGTTAAGTTTGATAAATTCTATTAAGTTACCTTTTCATATTATCGTGGAACAATGCTTCGAAAAAAATAACTCGGGCCGTGATACAGAATTTAGGTTATTTCAACCTTTTGCTGTTTTTTAGAACCAAATATAAATACATGGCGATGTAAAGATATCTTTACATCGCCATGTATTTATTTTATACTTAACGTAAAGATATCTTTACATCGTTATCAATAAAGGAAGTGAAGTGCTTTTGAAAGTAAGAAATAGAATTAAAGAGATCCGTTTGGCAAAAGGAATTAGTCAAATTCAAATGGCAGAAGATCTTCAGATTACGAGACAAACGATTAACGCGGTAGAGAATCACAAATATAATCCTAGCTTAGAACTGGCACTAAAACTGATGAAGTATTTTAATGTAACAATTGATGAAATATTTACGTTGGAGGAGGATTAGAATGAAAAAGAAGTGGCCCCTTATTGTGGCTATTACGGTTGTTTGTTCAATGAGTATTGGTTGGTATCTAGGTAAATTATTGGTTCCTGATTTACCTGTTGGAACAGTTACAGCAGGTATCACTGGTTCTGTTTTAGGTGTAGGAATTGTTATTGGAACCGCAAAATTTCGTGAAAGTCGAAAAAGCCATAATGTACCTGATGTAGATGAAAGAACCTGGATCAATATAAAAAACTTCTATGCATTTTCCTTATATATATCGTTATTTGGAAGTATGTTACTTGTAATCGTGCTTTTTTCTTTAGGTGTAGAAACCATTGAGATAGGCGCATTGAGTATCTATTTATTAGCGTTATTTATGTTATTAGTGATTGGAACTTTAGTTGTTAAAAGACAATAAAACACGTAGTAGTGAAACAAGCTGCATGCTTGACTGTGTCTAATCGAGTCCTTTTTGCATAGCGATTTTACATTAAACACGGCTTACATTTTAAATTTTTCCATTATGTCACGAAATTTGTCGCAGAGTGGATGCTATGCTCTAAATTAGCAGAGCGTGCTGCCACAAACCAGGTTTCATGCTTTAAAATTAATTAAGACTAAATTGCAGTACCCCTATATACGACAAGTAAGAAAATAGATTGTCAGACAATAAATGATTATTGGTACGTCACTAAGATATAGTGGTGTACTTTTTTATTTTTATGACCTCTTATAAACCCTGTTCATTCAAGCAGAGGATTACATTGTAGTAACAATAATAAATGGGTCGCTAATCATTTTGAGATGCTCAAATAAGTTTTATAATAAAACGAACATCTAATCCCTCTCCAAATAACGGTTGCAGGTTAGTTTATGAATAAAATGAGAAATGTATTGCCAAGCCTCGATAAAAATGTTATTTTTAGTGTAATATTACACTAAATGATCTAAAGTGAAACATTATAGTTATTTTACTAAAAGGTACATTACTAGGAGGAATTCAATTGAAGAAAAAAACGAAGTACACCATACTAAATGTATTATTAATCGGAACATTGTTGCTAAATTTGCTTATTTTTACGTCACGAATGAGCTATTTCCCATGGTTTATTGAAGATGCTTATGGGTATTTTGGTGTATTTGTTACGACTCCAATATTGTTAGTTATATACTTCTTTTTTCACCGTCTTCAAAAAAATGATAAAGTGACTAACTTAAATAAATTTATACCACTTATTGGAGCCATAACTTCTCTTATCATTGTTTTGGTGCATGTCACAGATTTTGCTAATCTCTTAGCTCTATCTGTTAATACAATTATGTTTATCATCGCTTGTGTCATACTCATTCAACATGTAGCTATGAATCAATCAGGTTCTTATTAAAACGAACTACCGACAAAACGTGGTCATAAAAATAAAGTTGAATAATATTCGAAGTTTGTAAAGAAATGTTTTCAGAAAGCAAAAAATATTAGGCTTTCATTTTTAAAAGAGAAAAGATTTTGAAGTCTAATTAGTTAAATACAAAAAGGGATAGATTAAGCAGAAATTATTCTGTCTTATCTATCCCTTAATCATTTCATTATAATGATAATCAGGTAAAACTTACTTTTTGCGACCTTTAATAAAACTCTATGAATCCGGCCTCTTTTTCAAAAAACAAGCAAGATAACCGTCCCCTTGCTTCTACCTTGAAACATCAAATTCCACTGCCCTGTTTGGGTTCTTTTTTTTCATAAAATTCATACCAATCTTCTGATAAAATCTATCATATCTCGGGGTGTGTCAATGTACCCGAATCCATAAATGAATTAATATTATTGTCCCTGATTCCGAAACAATCCTTTAATAACCATTCATTTTCTGGTTGCTCTTCTAGTTCTTTGATGATTTCAGAAGCTCTCATTCCGAGTCCTTTTCCAAGAGCTATGATGGTATCTAGGCCTGGCTTCTTAATATCCCTTTCTAGTATGCTGATATAGGACCGATCTAGATTGGAGTCGTGCGCCAGTTGCTCTTGTGAAAGATGCCGAGCTTCCCTTAATTTTTTTAATACCTTTCCAAAGTGAACAGACGAATAATCATCCAAAGACATTCTCCTTTTGAACACTGACGTCGTACCAGCTTGAATCCATTATTTTTGCTCCTCTTCTAATGCCTCAAAATTGTATTTGCCTGTTTCCTCCTTGGTTAGTTGGTGTTCTTTCCTCGGTTCAAGATAGAAGATAATTGGATTAGGATGATTGCCTCTTTTCATCGAAATCCGTATTAATCGATTGGCTGTATCAATTTTTTCATTAAAGGAAGATAATTTTGAATCGACCATGATGGAATAACCATTACTCAATTCTACCTTTGTCTTGATGCCTACTGGTGTGATTTTCACAATATGTTCGGGGTTAAACCAGATACAATCCACCTTATGGGGTGATTTATTCGGAAAAAGGCAAATACCCAAATAAGGATTCACGATAATTGGACACTTTACTTTCTTACCAAGTACAGATTTCGCACCCATCATTGCCCCTCTTAAATCAAAGCCTATGTAAGTCAACGTATCATCTAATAGTTGTAAAGGTGTCCTGTTCACTAGAAATGCCGATTTACCTGCCATGACCCGTGCACACAGTTTTCCATATCGATTATATTCCCCCATCATCAAGATTGTTTTCTTTTCGATAAAGTAATTTTTTTGAATAATAATGGTCATCCTCTCCTTTAAATCTAATTGATTTGAAAAAAGGCACGCCTGCTACTATTTCTGATATGAACTGCCAAATGGACAACATGATTACGCTTTCATTAATGTGTATGAACGCTCCTCACCACCTTTGGACCCTGCCAACAGATTTCTTCCTTTGAAGGTAAAATGGATTAAAACTGTCAGCGTATTGGGAAATGTTTTAAAAAAAGGTAATATTAACCTTCCGTATCTATTTAATAATAATCGGGACTTTATTACCACTGACTAAAGTATGCAGGATTCGCCATTTTAAGCGTTAATTCGTGACAAATAAATGACAATTTTTATTTGAGGATCCCTGGACGCCCTAAAGTTTGTCGAATAGTGGCGAATTAATAGATAGTTCAAAACTCCTCTATAGTAATCTAAAACTAGCAAGTTTCCCTCTCTAAATAGACAAATATCGACCATATTTCAAATACGCTATACCATTTAATCGTTTGATTAATAACCACATAAACACTGCTATATTGGGAATTTACTAATCTGACAAGAAATTTTTTTGTCTAATAAGCGTTAAAATTTCATCAGATCAAATATTCCGGTGCCATGCACCAAAATGATCTTGGTCAGCTACCACTAACACATCCATATGGCGTACCTCCCATAACAGTCGTTGCGTAACCGAACCCTTTATGATCTCTTCCCAACGGGTACGAGCTGATTGTCCAATAATAACTTGTGTGGCTTTTTTTTCATTCATCTGACTAACTAACTTTCTAAAGACATTTCTACGACCAGTTGTCTCATACATTTCAAAAATACCACCAAGCCGTTCAGTCAATTGTTGAATTTTAGTTAAAGTTTGTTTCTCTTCCGCTGTTAGTGGATGGTCCTTTACATATGAAACATACCATGAAGCTTTCAAACGATAAGCAATACGAAATCCGCGGCGAACAAGCCTTTCGCTGTCAGGTCTCAAATTGGTACAAACAAAAATGACTTCCTGCTGCCTCCAAGGACCTCTTAATGTTCTTTTTCGCTCCCACGCCTCTAACCGTTCATCTACATCATCAGCTACTTCTCTGAGGGCTAGCTCACGAAGAGCTATGAGATTGCCGGTTTTAAAGAAATGATTCAGCGCCTGATTTACTTTTTCCACAGCATAAATCCGACCTTCCTTCATCCTGTCGCGTAATGCTTTGGGGGAGATATCAATCAATTCAATTTCATCCGCTCTTCGAAGAATGTGATCAGGCACGGTTTCCCGTACTCTCACCCCTGTTATTTGTTCTACGCTGTCATTTAGACTTTCTAAATGTTGAACATTCATAGTAGAAATCACCGAAATGCCTGCTGCTAAAATATCTTCCACATCCTCAAATCGTTTATGATACTTGCTACCAGGCACATTTGTATGCGCTAATTCATCGACTAACACGACTTCTGGATTACGCTTAATAATCACTTCGGTATCTATTTCTTCTAATGTAGTTCCCTTATAAGATATTTTTTTGCGAGGAATGATTTCCAATGAGCCTATTTGTTCAAACGTCTCTTTCCTTCCATGTGTTTCTAATAACCCAATCACAATATCAATGCCCTTTTTCTTTAGTTCATTCGCTTCTCGTAACATCGTAAAGGTTTTGCCTACTCCAGGTGCTGCACCCATATATACTTTTAACGTCCCCCGGCGAATGTTATCCATTTCGTTTTCTAGTTCTTGAATCGTAAGCCGGCGATAAGGATTTGTTGCTATCTCTTTCTTCCTTTGCTTTGTTGGAATAACACGTTCCCCATCTTTTTCGGCTCGGTCCGCGACAATAAATACATCTATATTTCTCGTTTTCCGGAGGATTTTATTGATAATCGAACCATAAGCCATTTCTTCCCAACGAGTTCGCTTCGATTGCCCCATTACAATCCTTGTTACATTGTGCTCTGTGGCATAGTTAACAATTTGGTCGGCAACCGAATCGTGTTCTATTGGTAATTCCTCAAAATCCCCTCCCACTTTCTCGACTAGCTTTATAATCGAACGTTTGAAAGTTTGTTCATTCTTAGATAAATTTTTATTTACAAAACAAACAACCAGCAATTCGCCTCCTAATCTCTTGGCAATTTGCTGCCCACGTCGAATCAGTATCGATCCATTCCAATGGTATTGCACGGTTACTAATATTTTTTCAGATGCTCCAGAGGGGCCAATCATTCCATGCTTTTCTCGATACTCGTCGAGAGCATCATTTACTTCTCCCGCTAAAAAGCGAAGGGCAAGTTCACGAAGAACAGCTAGATTGTTCCGATGAAAGAGGTTTTCTTTCCCACGCTTTTCCTCCAGACTAAGCTCGATATCTCCTTCTTGAAGCCTGCTTAGTATCACTTCAGGTGTTACATCCAACAGCTTTACTTCATCTGCTAATGCCAGTGTATCTTCTGGGACACTACAACTGACCCTTACCCTTCCATCTGTAAATTTATCAGCTATCCCTCGAACACCTTCAAGCTCATAGATGTTAACAGTTGTAATTACACTAATGTTCCTATTTAATAGATAGCTAATATCATCCAAACGAGTGGACCTGGGGGCTTCCGGCCGATTTCGATGTGATAAGTTATCGACTAAAACCACTTCAGGATTACGGGCAATGATCGCCTCAACATCAAGATCGAATTTTGCTTCACCCATGTTTATCCATTCAATAGAAGGAATGATTTCTAAACAACCAATTTGTTCCATTGTTTTTGGACGGTTTGATGGACTGACGATTCCGATGACAACGTCTAGCCCTCGTTTTTTTAAAATATTCCCCTCCTGCAGCATATGATAGGTTTTGCCAGTACCACTTACAGCACCTAAAATAATTTTAAGATGGCCTTTGCCTATTTTTTGTATCGACCTTAAGATTTCTTCTGGTGTTTTTCGGCGAAACTCCCCTTCACTCATGCATGCCCCTCCTTTTTGAAAAAGGAGAGAAAGACTCTCCCCTCTTTATTTTAATTGTTGTAATGCCATGTTTAGTTCTAAAACATTCACACGTGGTTCACCAAAAATCCCAAATGAACGTCCTATAGTATGTTCATTGATTAGTGCTTGTAATCGATCTTCCGAAACACTCAATGCTTTTGCAATTCTTGGCACCTGAGCCTTTGCTGCTTCTAGAGATAAATCCGGGTCAAAACCGGAACCGGAAGTCGTAACCAAATCTGCGGGAATCTTATTACCTATATTTCCATTTTCCTTTTTTAATTGATTCACATTGTCTTTAACGGTTTTCACGTATTCATTTGAAGCAACAGCTGCATTCGTTGCAGCAGAAGCGGTTGGATCATATTTCGCCGCAGAAGCTCGTGGATGAAACCACTCCGGCCCTTTAAACCCTTGAGCCAAAAGCTCTGAACCCTGAACTTTCCCGTTCTGAATAACAAGACTACCTTCTGCTTGTTTGTGGAATAGTACCTGAGCAACTGCTGTTGTTGCCAAAGGATAGAGTAAACCACATAGGATCATTAAGAACAACGAGGTTCGCAGTGCAACAATAAATGACCTCATCAATAATCTCCTCCACATTTTATTATTTAAGCTAGATGAAAAGCTGCTACAATCATATCTATTATTTTAATACCGATAAAGGGAACAACCACTCCACCAAAACCATAAATGAAGAGGTTACGGGAAAGGAGTTTATTCGCACTCATCGCCTTATATTTTGCCCCCTTCATCGCAATCGGGATGAGGAGAGGAATAATAATGGCATTAAAAATCAAAGCGGAAAGAATCGCTGATTTTGGTGATGCCAGCCCCATAATATTAAGAGATTGTAATGGCGGTATGAATGTAATAAATAGCGCCGGTATAATCGCAAAATATTTGGCAATGTCATTAGAAATCGAGAAGGTTGTTAATGCCCCCCGGGTAATCAATAATTGCTTGCCGATTGCAATAACAGATAATAGTTTAGTAGGATCTGAGTCCAAATCGATCATGTTAGCGGCTTCTTTTGCAGCCATTGTCCCTGAATTCATCGCTAATCCAACATCTGCCTGTGCAAGAGCAGGAGCATCATTCGTACCGTCACCTGTCATCGCAACAAGCTTACCTTCTTCTTGTTCCTTCTTAATAGCGGCAATCTTATCTTCAGGTTTTGCTTCTGCGATAAATTCATCCACACCTGCTTCCTTAGCGATGGTAGCTGCTGTTAAGGGATTATCACCTGTACACATAACCGTTTTGATCCCCATAGCTCTTAGTTCAGCAAATCGCTCTTTTAGTCCAGGTTTAACAGTATCTTTTAGATAAATAAGCCCGTATATCTTATGATTAATCGCAACCGCTAAGGGAGTTCCTCCTGCCTTTGCGATGACAGTTGCTTTTTCGTCAAGGTCAACAGGAACGCTTCCGCTTTTATCCGCAACATATTTTTTTATCGCGTCTACAGCACCCTTTCTTATCTCGATACCATTTTTTAAAGTTAGACCAGACATTCTAGTTTCTGCTGTAAATTCGATAATTCCAGCCCCGTCGTATTCCTTTTCATCCCAATGGACGCCTTGTTTACGGGCTAACTCGACTACAGAACGCCCTTCAGGTGTTTCATCTTTTACCGAAGCTTGTAAAGCCGCGAATGTAACCTCCTGTTCAGAAACATTGGCTACTGGTACAAACGCACTTGCCATTCTGTTTCCAAAAGTAATGGTTCCTGTTTTATCAAGTATCATCGTATCAATGTCACCAGCGGCTTCTACTGCTTTACCCGACATCGCTAAAACATTAAATTGCGTTACTCGGTTCATCCCAGCTATCCCAATGGCCGAAAGCAATCCCCCAATCGTAGTTGGAATTAAACAAACAAGAAGCGCAATGAGAGTGGCCACATCTAAATGAACCTTTAAATAGTCAGCAATAAGAACCAATGTCATAATGACAAATAAGAAAATAAGTGTTAGAACAGCCAAAAGAGTGGTTAACGCCATTTCATTCGGCGTTTTTTGTCGAGAAGCACCTTCCACTAATGAAATCATCCGATCAAGGAAGGATTCACCTGGATCTGTTATAATTTTAACGATGATAAAATCCGATACAACTCTTGTTCCTCCTGTAACGGAGGAGAAGTCCCCACCTGCTTCTTTAATGACTGGGGCTGATTCACCTGTAATCGCTGATTCATCAATCGAAGCCAATCCTTCGATAATTTCTCCATCCGAAGGAATCATTTCACCTGTATCCACACGGACAATATCGCCTTTGCGTAATGAAGTAGATGGAAGCTCTTTGTACGATCCATCTTTTTGTTTAACCTTCGCCATCGTTTCCGATTTCGTTTTTCGTAATGTATCTGCCTGTGCCTTACCTCGCCCCTCCGCAAGAGCTTCGGCAAAATTCGCGAACAGCACCGTAAAGAAAAGGATAAAAAATACGGCTACATTATACCCTCGTCCTCCTGTACTAACCCCAAAAATATCTGGTTTTATCGAAAGAATCAGTGTTATGAGTGTTCCGACTTCGACAACAAACATAACCGGATTCTTAATCATCACGAGCGGGTTTAACTTTTTAAATGAATCTGTGATGGCTTGAAAGATAAGATCTTTTGAGACTGCTTTATTTTGAATGGCCATAAGTCATCCTCCTTCATAATTCCCTTACTACTAGTGAAACATCCCAAGATGTTCGGCAATTGGACCTAAAGCAAGTGCAGGGAAAAACGTTAATGCCCCGATTACCACAATAATCACGACTAAGATCCCAGTGAATAGTGGTGTATCGGTACGAAACGTTCCCGAAGTTGCAGCTGCCACTTTCTTAGTAGCAAAGGATCCCGCTATCGCTAACATCGCAATGATCGAAATATATCGACCTAACAGCATGACTAAACCAATTGCGATATTATAAAAGGTGGTATTTGCTCCGAGTCCAGCGAAAGCCGAACCATTGTTTGCTGCTCCTGATGTAAAAGCATACAAGACTTCCGTTAATCCATGTGACCCCGGATTTGCTATCGACGAAATAGCACTAGGTGTGACGAAAGCAATCGCTGTGGAAACTAGAATTAACACAGGATGAACCAGCAAAGCAATCGATGCCAATTTGACCTCTTTTGATTCAATTTTCTTCCCTAAAAATTCAGGTGTTCGCCCCACCATCAAGCCGCAAATAAATACGGTTAAGATGACATAAAGTAATCCGTTTAACAACCCGACCCCTTTTCCGCCAAACACGTTATTTAACATCATTTCCCCAAGAGGAACAAGACCGCCAATCGGAGTTAATGAATCGTGCATATTGTTAACAGATCCCGTTGTAGCAGCTGTCGTCACAGCCGTAAATAAGGCTGATCCTGAGATCCCAAAGCGAACTTCTTTCCCTTCCATATTCCCATGAACACCAAGTGCATGTAATGCCGGTGTCCCGTTATATTCAGCAATAAAAACAATGGAAAGAAACACTAAGAACATGATTCCCATCGCTGCGAAAATGGACCAGCCTTGGCGTTTGTTCTTAATCATCACTCCAAATGCATACACCAATGCTGTTGGTAGTAGCAACATACAAAGAATCTCCATTAGGTTCGATAGTGGAGTTGGATTTTCAAATGGATGGGACGAATTGGTACCAAAATACCCACCGCCATTTGTTCCAATATGCTTAATCGATTCTAACGATGCAACAGGACCTCTTGTAATCATTTGTTTAGCGTCTTCTAGTGTTGTGGCATCCGCCGCGCCATGGAGTGTTTGAGGTACTCCTTGAAATACCAGAAATAAAGCTACTATAAAAGATAGTGGCAAAAATACACGCGTGATGGAACGAATCAAGTCAACATAGAAGTTTCCAAGGTTATTCTGGCGTGCTACTAGACCACGAATAAAGGCAATCGCCACGGCAAATCCTGTTGCAGCCGAAGTAAACATCGGGAATGTAATAGCAATCATCTGGGATAAGTACGACAGTGAATTTTCTCCGCTATAAGCCTGCCAGTTTGTATTCGTAATAAACGAAGCTGCCGTATTAAAGGCCAATGCAGGAGGCATATTATCGATCATATCTGGATTTAATGGTAAAAACTTTTGTATTCTAAAAATGACATACATGAACATCATCATGATAAAATTAGTGAGTAGCATGGCGAAAACATACTTTTTCCAGCCCATCGACTCTTTTTCTCTAACTCCAATTAATCGGTAGATGAACCGCTCTCCTGGTCTAAAAAACCGGTCCAACCCTGTTGTTTCATAATCGAAAACTTTCACAAGGTAGGTACCAACCGGCTTTACTAATAAACCAGCAATTAGTAAGGTAACTACTACCTGAATTAAACCCATAGTCATTTGGATCTTCCCCCTATTAGTACATGATTAAAACTTTTCTGGTTTCATTAAGACGTAAAATAAATAAATAATCAAAGCAACTCCAATCATTCCTGGTATGAGCATTCTCGATATCCCCCTATGCATTCTTTAGTAATGAAAAAAAATAGACCAATGCACACTCATTCCCCAGTTAACCAATGACAACGATAGCTAAATAGAAATATCCATAAAAAGATATTCTAAAAAGGAATTTCGCTGTATTGATTAAGTAATGGAGAAAAAGTACTCATTGGTCTACCTAACGCCTAGCAAGCTTAATCACTCTCTTTGCGTTCTGTCTTCCATATTCCTTTTTCTTATTAATAGGCATAATAAAAAGACCTACTATTCATCCTCAAGCTGCCCTTTTGCTGAACAAACAAAAAAGCCCCCTGAATTAGGCGGTCTCTAGACCTCCTTCGCTTTAGCCGACGAAGTTAGCTGACGGGTAGGATGGCGAAAGAGCATCTCATCCCTTCTACAACATGTAGAATTAACCCCAAAAATTGGTTCCTCCGTTCCTGAGTTCCCTCAGGATTAAGCCGAATTATTAAATTACTTATTACGATGTAATTGTAAGCTTGAGCAACTATCTTGTAAATGGCTATATTTGGTTAAAAATAGCCTTGATTTAAGATTATCCCTTAAAAATACGATCTTTTCGCCTGTTTTCTAATCCATCCTCATTATTTTATATACCTTTACCTGATTGACATCTCTCTAAAGACGAAAGTAATATTATGTTCATATTGTCAAAGGATCAGTTTTATTAACTGGGGGTCATAAGATGGCTTATTCTAAAAAGAAACTTGAGGCTGAGATTAGTTCAGCATTTATAACATTCCAAAGGGAATTAATTGGGCGGGGGCCACAAGAAGCAAAAACATATATTGTTCAAGATATGGTCATCACTCGGTTCAAAGGAGTGTTGACCACTGAGGAAAAGCACCTTGTTAACCATGATAAGGGAAGAACATTGGTAAAGAAAATGAGACAGGTCCTACGTGAAATGTACAGTCAAGAATATGAAAAAATTGTAGAAAATCTTACGCATTGTAAAGTTCTATCCAGTCACAGTGATATCAGCACGAAGATGGGCGAAAGAATAGAGGTATTTATTGTCGACAAAGATTTAGAAAAATTATTAGATGAATAGCCTAAGCCATCCATGTCGGTGAAATAACTTATCTTGTCAAATCCTTAACAGGTTCACTTGTGAGGTGCAAAACAGTGAATCGAGGGTAAAATCTCACCACTAATCACAAACTATTCACAAATGAAAACGCAATATAATGGACTGAAAGAATGGCTCGAAATCTTCTCCGAGTCATTCTTTCATTTATGCTGTTTTGGATAGATGGTTATAGGGAATTTCCTGCTAATCCTGTCCGAATAACCCTTGCATTCGGACTATCGTAGGCAATTTTCTGCTAGTCCTGTCCGAATAACCCTTCGCATTCGGACTATCACAGGCAATTTTCTGCTAGTCCTGTCCGAATAACCCTCGCATTCGGACTAACATAGGGAATTTCCTGCTAGTCCTGTCCGAATAACCCTCGCATTCGGACTAACATAGGAAATTTTCTGCTAGTCCTGTCCGAATAACCCTCGCATTCGGACTATCACAGGCAATTTTCTGCTAGTCCTGTCCGAATAACCCTCGCATTCGGACTATCGTAAGCAATTTTCTGCTAGTCCTGTCCGAATAACCCTCGTATTCGGACTATCCTAGGCAATTTTCTGCTAGTCCTGTCCGAATAACCCTCGCATTCAGACTATCACAGGCAATTTTCTGCTAGTCCTGTCCGAATAACCCTCGCATTCGGACTATCACAGGCAATTTTATGGTAGTCCTGTCCGAATAACCCTCGCATTCGGACTAACATAGGAAATTTCCTGCTAGTCCTGTCCGAATAACCCTCGCATTCGGACTATCACAGGCAATTTTCTGCTAGTCCTGTCCGAATAACCCTCGCATTCGGACTAACATAGGAAATTTCCTGCTAATCCTGTCCGAATAACCCTCGCATTCGGACTATCGTAGGCAATTTTCTGCTAGTTCTGTCCGAATAACCCTTCGCATTTACTTTAAAAATATACTCCTCAGTTGAATTCACACCCTAAATCACACCAACTTCACATAAAGTCCAATAATTATTTCCATCTTTAGAATTACCTTGTGAATTGATAGGTGAAAAAGTTGTAAAAGTATATAGAAACCTTGCTATTAAAATAAAAAAACACACGAGATTTCCTATGTGAAATCTCATTGTGTTTCCCCTTGTGATTTTGGTGATTGCACCTCTGAAGTGAACCCGTTAGTCACATTCTACCCTTTTTTTTGATCATGCAAAGAGGATGTATTAGCTGGATCTCTTGAGATTCCAAAAGGACCGAGCATAATTTTTTATTAAAGGTCGCAAAATTAAGTTTTACCCGATTATCATAGGACTTTTATAGAATGTCTGACAAAATAATGAAATGATTAAGGGATAGATAAGACAGAATAATTTCTGCTTAATCTATCCCTTTTTGTACAACGTATGACCTCATTTTCAATAACAAAACCGTACGTTTTTACTGCTACAAAATATGAAATTGTTATTAAGCAAAAAGCACGCGTTTGTATAATAAGAAAATATATTTATCTCATAAGTTCGGCAATAATATCAGAACTACCAGGCATTAATAAAAGCAACGAAGTAACAATACATAGAATTCCAATAACAAACAGGAAAATAACTATTTTAACGGAACGAGAAACGTCTTTTTTTAGTGTACCAACTATAAGAAGAACAACGCCAATAAAGAGTAATAATAAATAATAAAAACCCATCAAATCACCTCATTCAACTTTATTAACTGACACTTTATTATAAAAAAAGAGGCTCACGGTTGTTCTAACCCCATTAAGAGGGACGTTCTTAGATGTAATATTGGTTATAACTACATAGAAATTTTATGCACATAGTTATTCTATGTATAAGGATAAACCAAAATAACCTTAAAGTAAACCATTTTGTATAATTTCACCTATTTCGAATTATTTCCTTTACCCTTTCTTATTCCACAAAACTGCTCGTTACTAGAATTTCTAATATTTCCATATTAATTGAACCCAAGAAGAACTGATATAGATAATATTAAATAGCCATTATTAGATCAAAAAGCTTTTACAGTATGTAATTTACTTTGGAGATAATAATTGACTATCCAAACCAAGATTTTAAATAGTGGGAAAAATAATCACCTCTGTTAGCATTTCCACATTCTTTTAACCTCCACCAATTCCTGACCATTGAATTCCATTCTGTATATATCTGGTTTTGATGTATGTAGCAAAAAATCCAAATCGTACTGACTGTCATAATACCCCATCATCAAAGTCATAACAGCTCCATGAGTGCCTAATACTACTTTCTGTCCTCGATAGATCTTTAATAATTCTTTTAAAACTTTTATAGCTCGGTTCTGACAAACTGCATTAGACTCCCCTCCCGTTAAAGCAAAGTTTGGATCAGAAAACGAATTCTTTAACAAAGGGAATAATTCCTTATCAGATATTCGCTTGTCTTCAGCAGAAAAAATTCTCTCTTTAAGATCTTCAAATACTAAAACTTCTTGTCCTAAATGTCTAGCTAACTCCTGAATAGTTAGGATTGATCGGTTGTATGGACTTGAAACAAAAACCTCAATACCTTCCCCTAGTAATATATTAGTTATTCGATAAGCATCTAATTTCCCTGTTTCAGTTAACCCTCTTGTTCTTTCATTTTCTTCTGTTTTTGGTGATTCGCCATGTCTCACCATGTAAATGAAAGTTTTCATAATACCCCTCCATAATTTTTAGAATCTTGTTATTCCAAATAAATCCCTGTTTTAACTCTAATATTAATCAACATAATTTTACTAATCTTCAACAATCCTTTTTCGTTAGCAATAAGAAAAAGCGTCCCCACTTATTGTAGAAACGCCCCCGGTTCATCCAGAATACCTATAACATTTACCTTTAGAGCACCCAGTTCATAGAGTTTTTCAACAAATTTGATTGCATTAGCAGTTTTGCCAAACCTATCAGATGCTAATGCTGATGGATTGTTGTTACTTTTAAGCCATTCTAAGGCTTCAAATGTTTTCATTAAAATCACTCCTAGACTTCATTGTTGTTATAGGTAGGTAAGGACTCCTTCATATCACCAAGTTTTAACTTACAAAAAGCAATATTCTACACCGATTTTGGAAATTCCTTCTTCCGCTAATCTAATCCGTTACTTGATAAGAAAAATGCCTTGCTCCCTTATTGAAGCAAAGTCCCCGTTACTTTAGGGCGCCAATCATCAAAGAACAGCTAACCCTTGTGAACCAAGATAAGGAAAGTTAGTCCAAGCAGCAACCTGCAATCTAACCAGACTACCATCATCTTGGATAGTAAATACTGAGACTGTACCCTGATTTCCGTTAAGGGTGTAAAACTGCCGTCCATCTTTACTCACTCCAACATCCATCGGAAGACCTGGTGCTGTACCTGGCGGTGTACTGGTAATATGCCTTACCACCGACAGTGCTCCATTGGAATCGATTTGGTAGGTGGAGATGGTGCCACTTAAGGTGTTCGTAGTGTATGCAAAACGTTCATCCCTCGTTGTTACAACCCAACAAGCAGTCTTATATCCGTTTGGTACAGATCCGCTTATCACATGAAGTTTCCCGTCGTTGCTTAAGGAATAAGATGACAGCGCATTTGAAACTGCTTCTGTAACTAAGAGGATTCCAGAGGATAGAAAATAAGCACCCAATGGTCCTTGACCGTAAGAATCATTAACGATTGGTTCTGTAACCGTCCCATTTTGATTTACATGGAATACACTGAGATGGTTTGAAGTAAGCTCTGATACAAGGATTTTACTACCATCACGAGTGAAGAGAACCTGAGCGGGCTGAGCATTGAAAGTACTGAGAGAATGGGTGGATCCGGGAATAGGAGTAAGGTGTCCGTTATCATTTATCCGAAAACCAGTGATATTGGATGCAAAATTGTTAGCAGCATTACCTACATTGGAAACATAGAGAAGATGACCAAACACATCTATGCTATTGGGCTGGGCACCTCCTGATGGCTTCACATCCACAAGAACAGGTGCTCCACTGTCGGTTATGACGAAACTACTGATACTATTGCTGCCCGCGTTAACTGCAAGTAGGAAACGTCCATCTCGGGACAAAGTCAGGGCGCCTTGTGAGGCAAGGGGATCGACGCCATCGTTTGCTGTTGCAGTAGACACTTCCCTTGGACCAGTACCTCTTCCATTAGTTGGGTAGGAACCTACAAAGGTTAGCATTCCATTCATGTCTCTGTAAAAAGCAATGATTTGATTCATTACTTCATTATTTGTCATAATATAAACCATACTCGCACTCGTACGAAAATATTTGTTCATTATCTGCATTTTATAACTCTCCTCCTTTCATAGTTTTATATGGTGCTCTCGCCATTTCAATTCCCAAAATTTATATAAATTGGTTTAAAGGATTATTATCCACTTTTCCCACTATCCTGTAGTAAGTTAAATAACGATAATGAAAAAGGACTGCAGAAACAGTCCATTTAACACTTATATTCGTAATTTTTGTTAAACTCTTGTCGGCAAAAGTTACATTTATTATCCATTTTTAGACCTTCTTTCTTCGTACGATACCTAAAAATAAAATTAATAAAATAAAATTCAACACTTGTCCACTTCATATCTAACCATCATTACATATTATTTAAAGACTCTTAATAAAGGTGGTGATACACTATGGAACATGAAATCAGACATCATAATCCTTTCGCTTTAATCGTCGTTCTTTTCATCCTATTGATTATTGTTGGGGCATCTTTAATGGGAGGCGGTTACTAATCTTTTTTAGGATTCTACAAGTAAAAAGATAATAAAAACTATTCATTTACCTCGGGTTGGTGCTGACTTTACTCGAGGTTTTTTATTTAAGACTTCTATCAAAGAATTTATTTTTCTTTTTAGGAAAAGATAATTTCTGTTGGACAAGGCAGTCACCTTGGAGATCTCCTCACATATGCCTTGTGCCAACGCCAATGTGTCTCAGTCACTATTTAAAAAAAGACATATAATAAACATGAACAAAATATCCTTTGCTAAACCAGTTTGCTTCTGAGCCTTAATGGCTCTTTTTTACATAATGCTTTATTGAGTTTCATATTTTCTTCGTAAGACGAACTAAACCGCTAAAAATCTTTCCTTGCTATGGACTCCGATTAATTACAATTTTGTTAACATAATTACTTTTCAACTAATTCAAAACATGTAACAATATAGAAAATAAGGAAATATTTCATTATTCTTCAATGCCAGTCCTTTTTTTTGCTAAAGTGAATTATTTTATTTAATCCGGGAGGCATAAAACTTGAAACCTTCTATAGAAAAAATATTTAGTTTTTTTTTCGAAAAAAGAGAAACAAGAACCCATTCAAAAACAATTTCAATTGTCTTTTTAACGCTGTATAGTTTATTTTTGTTACTCTCTATCATTAATCTTCTTGGAATGTATGAACATAAGACCATGGTGATTAATGGAAATTTTGGTTTAGCATTATTTGTAGTAATACTTATTGATTTCATTACTTCTAGAAAAAAATAACTTTTATTATTGAAAGAATCACTAATACCTTTTAGTGGTTAATTTGATAGTAATGATTAAGGAACATCAAATTTAAGGAGTTCCCTAATTGTCGTCTTTTTTGTCAAATATGAAACTCGCTGCTTAATAAGTTTCATACTTTTTTCGAATATCGCACTAAAGTTCATCAATCGTAGAATAAACGTTTTGAAACTTTCCCTTATCGTTTCCACATTTTGTTATAATTTAATTTGATTATTTAATAACTTCATAACTATTTAAATTGGGAGATAACACTTTATGAAAAAAACTTTGAATGTGATTGTTTTACTTTTTTTATCTGCCATATCGTATATTAATTATCGGTTTCTTATTATATTGTTTTCAACTCATTTCGTTCATGGAGATAAATTAATACACGGACTCGACGCTACAAGAAAATGGGTTAATATTGTTGAGCCTACTATCACAATAATTCTTTCAATTTTGACAGGAGTCTTTTTTTATTACCTCCATAAGAAGAAATTAAAGAAAACTAAAATAGCTTTTTCTTTACTTCAAATACTCCTATTTATTTACTGTTTTTATAAAATAATTGAAATACTTAGTGACCATAACCCTATACCCATATACCGATAATCTGAATAATATATTGTTTTTATTGCCACAATTTTTTTGTGGTTTTTTTGTTAATTTCTTTAAAAAATGATATTACTCAAGAAGATTCTTATGGATTCTCTCTTGTCACGCCTCATATTACTTAAAGCCAATTGTTCCGATTATGCCTTTGGTTCCCTTCCTTTCAATCCCCCATCGTATGCCTCTTTTTTCTGTGTAATTTTTTGAGAAGAATTCAACGAATTTCTCTGCTTGTTCTATGTTCTTTAAGCACAACGGCCGATTATTACAGGAATGTTACATAAAAAGGATAATATTTGGGGGTTATTCCATTAATTCGAGCTATTTTATTTTTATGTGCGATTGCCCCGGTGAAAGTATCATTAAAATGGAGGTAATATATTCCGGAAAGTAATTCCAAACATTCCTTCCTCAGGGAGTTTAATCATTTAATTTAATTATCGCTATATTTAAAACGAAGTTTTTTCAAATTATCTGGGTTAAGTGTTGACGGTGGCTTACCTTGGTATATTCTTTTGAAGATTGTTGTTAAATACTAAACTGGAGGAAAAAATTCCCGATATTATAAATATAAAAATAAGTAATATATAAAGAGAAAGGGAGAATACAATCTATGCAAAATACAGGAAGTTTCACAATGAAAGTAAATCAAGCAGAAAAAACCATTGATATGACAGTGAGCGGTACATTCACTCCCGAAAAAGCACAAGAGTTTATTAAGGAGTATCAACAAACATTGTCTGCGATTAAACCAGAAGAATTTGTTCTACAATTTGACTGCAGGGATTTGAGCGTTGTATCACAAGATTTAGCTCCAAACCTTGAAAATGTTATGAGGATGTATAAAGCATCTGGATTTAAAAAAGTGTTGGTTGGCATTCAAAAGAAACCAATTATTAAAATGCAGTTGAATCGTTTGGCTCGTAGTGCAGGGCTTGACAATTTTGAAGTAGCGGAAATTTATTAAGCGGTCTTATAAAAGAGTAAAGCTTGAACGAGCCTTACTCTTTTTTATCGAAAATCGTCCGAATTTTTCGTTCAATTATGATAGAACGAATTTTCTATCATATGTTCTTGAAAAATAGAGTAATTATACTCTTGTAATTTAATTACAAAAATATAGTAAATGGAGGCGTTTATAACAACTATGACAAACATTAAAATTAAGGCGGTAGATATCTATCATGCCGAAAAAAGTATTTCAAATGAATTTTATATTAACCATTTTAAAGAACAAGGGAAAGACATTTCTCACTTTTTGGAAATAATGGGAAGAAAAGACCGATTTGTTATTGATAATGAAAGAGAAAATTCTCTTACGATGGGAATAGAAGCTTCGAATCGTGTATTAAAAAAAGCTGGTTTAACTGGTAAAGATTTAGATATGCTTGTCTTTACTTCACAAGTACCTGAATATATTATTCCAACTAACGCATTATTAGTCCACCATGCAATAAACGGAAAGGAAAACATGGTTGTTTATGATATGAACGCTAACTGTGCTGGGATGACTATAGCAGTAGAACAAGTATCGAGATATATGATGTCCAACCCTCATATGAAAAGAGCATTAGTGGTAGGCTCAGATAATTTTTCCTTGCTATCAAGTCCAGAAGATACTATGACGTATTCTAATTTTGGAGATTCTTCTTCCGCAATTATTTTAGAAAAAACAGAAGAAGATACAGGTTTTATTGACTCAATAGTTGATGTTCATTCTGATACGGATAATCGAACATGTGTTGTTTATCCTGAAAAGGGGCTATCTCAAACAATTAAAGGGAATGGACAAGGTAAATCGATGTTGTGGATTCCATTTGACGGAAGATTTGTTTTACCCCAAGTATATAAAATGTTTGAAAAAGTATTAGAAAGAAACAATCTAAAGATTGAAGATATTGACCATTTTTGTTTATCACAATTTGCTCTAACACTTCTTCAAGAAATTCAAGACCATTATCATATTCCAGAGGAAAAAATCATCTTTTCGGGAGACCGTTATGGATACACTGGAACAAGTAGTCCTTTTATGGCTTTTCATGAAGGAATTGATTCTGGTAAAATCAACCGAGGAGATAAGGTGTTATTCTGGACTATAGGTGGAGGATATCAACTTGCGACAATGTTGTTTAAATATTAACATTATAAAAGAGTGTACTTAAAAAGACATCTACACAAGTATCCAGTTGTTAAGTAAAATTATTCCGGCCCAAATTCAAGTGGCGAATGATTTTTACGATGCGATGTCTGCAAAGTATAGGAAGATTACCAATGTGTGCGGGAATTCCCTTGGTGGTGCAACCACGAATGCGGTTGGGATTAAAAGTTGCCGAAAATTTTGATAAAAAAATTATAAATTTTAAAGACGATGTGTGACTGGCGAAACACGGATCACCGTGAGGGAGCACACCGTATCGTATAGCCGTTCGTCTGGGCAGAGGTAAGGGACATTACTCCCTTGCCTCTTTATGCTTTTAAGGAGGCGATAAGAAAGCAAATTTGTATACTGAATAACAAAGTAAAAAGCGCTATGATGGTTATGGGTCACAATATAACAGGAGTAGCTTCTGGAGAGGATGCGGTCTGGCCGCAGCGCCGAAGGGTTCAATATCTCAGGCAAAAGGACAGAAGATAACAAAGACACTACATAATTTGTTATTTCTGATACCTTTTGAGAGATTGGTGTAGTTTTAAAATAAAGATTGATTAAAAAATACCCATCAATATTGAATACTGTAAAGTTATCCGTTATGGATGGTTAAGATAAATGCGGATTTACAACGTTAAGGAATTTCCAATATAAAAAGCCCAATTCCTCTTTATTAAAATAGAGAAATTGGGCTCTTTTTTGTTCCTCCATTAAAGCGCCCTTTAATGAAATAACGAAAATATGTGTTTAGTCATCTCTTTGAGCATAATCCAGTGCCCAATTAGGACCCAGAACCGTCCCCGTGGTTCAGTGCAAGGGTCTGGCCCCTCAAACTAGCTAATTATTTTAAAAATTAAAAATTTACAGAAAAATATGTTGACACTCAATCAAGTGGTTGATAGAATGTTCTCAATCAATCACTTGATTGAGAAAGGTTAAAACTGTCGCGAGAGGGTTGATTCCATTTTGTTAAGTACAGGAGAAAAAATCGTTCAAGCTTCCTTACGACTTTTTGCACAGAAGGGATTTGAGGCTACAAGTATACGTGACATTGCTCTTGAATCAGGCATTAATTCCGCAACCTTGTATTACTACATTAAGAGCAAGGATGATTTTTTAATCTCAATCATGAATGATGAGCTCGAGGGACTAATCAAAAATGCCAGTGAAATTGTTTCTACGCTCACCACCCCTGAACAGCAAATTGCCGGATTGGTGCAAATGCATGTAATGGCACATGGCGTTCACCAGTTATCCATGTTGGTCACAGATACCGAATTTCGCGCATTGCACGGTGAAAACAAAGTCAAGATCCGAAATCTGCGGAAGAAGTATGAACAAATTTGGACAGAAGTGATTAGTAATGGTGAACGTGAAGGAAGGTTTCAACATGTTGAGGATCCAAAACTCTCCACCCTTGCCGTCTTAACGATGTGTACAGGTGTTGTGCACTGGTATTCTCCAAAAGGAAAAAAATCGTTAGTCACAATCAGCGAGAATTATACAAATATGGTTTTACATCTTTTAGGGGCCAAAATTGAAGGAAAAGCACTCTCGATACATGATCTTAATTTGCATGCCTCTACAAAGTATTATTCTGAAACCGATGGCTCCGATGAGCAAGAAATGATGATGTGAGGTGAAAGAAATGAAAGCGGGTTGCCCCTACGGAACACATCGAGTCCTAAATGCAAAGCATGGTAAATTTCCCCAAGCTGCAAGCAAATTAGATAATCATATGGAGATTTATGATAATGAGCTATTAATTGATGTTGAAATGTTAAATATTGATGCTGCAAGTTTTAGACAAATTCGTGAAGAAGCAAATGATGATAAAGAAAAAATGGCCGAGACGATTTTGAAAATAGTGAACAGCCGCGGGAAAATGCATAACCCAGTAACTGATTCGGGCGGAGTTCTAATGGGCACAGTTAAACAGGTTGGGGAAAATTTCACAAAAAATATTAAACCTGGAGAAAAAATTGTGACACTGGTTTCTTTATCACTAACACCATTGAAAATTGAAAAGATTTATGATGTAATTCCCGAAAAAGAACAAGTCTTGATTAGCGGGCAAGCCATTTTGTTTCAATCGGGGATTTATGCCAAGCTTACGGAAGACCTCTCTCTGGATTTTGTTTTATCCGTTTTAGACGTGGCCGGTGCACCTGCTCAAACAAGGAAAATTACCAAAGAGGGCGACACAGTTTTCATCATCGGCAGCGGGGGTAAATCAGGAATGTTATGCCTCTGTGCAGCAAGGAAGCAAGTCGGAAGTGCCGGGAAAGTGATTGGATTAGCATACAGTGCTGCAGATTACCAACGTACGGTAGCATCCGGATTGGCGAACCATGTCATCCAAGGCGATGCCAGAAATCCTTTAGAGATCTTAGAAAAGGTTAAGGCCGTTACCCAAAATAGGCTCGCAGATGTTTCGATTAATTGCGCAAATGTCGGTGGTACCGAGATGGCTTCCATCATAACGACCAAAGAAGGTGGAACCGTTTATTTCTTTAACATGGCAACCAAGTTTACGGCTGCTGCCTTAGGTGCTGAGGGAATTGGTAAAGATGTGAATTTGTTAATTGGAAACGGTTACACAAAAGGCCATGTGGAAGTTGCACTTGGTTTGGCCAACGAATTAAGAAAGAAAGGGCTCTTTTAAACGATTGTTATTTTTTACAATTCTTCAAAAAATACTTACAAGAACCTCTACAGAATCCGCATACAATCTTCAAGCATAACAACTTACACTCAAGAATTTAAACTAACGAAAAATCCTAAACACAGGAGGCTGTTTCATGAATCAAGCGCTTATTCGGGTGAGAATGAGTCAACAGGATGCTCATTATGGGGGAAATCTCATTGATGGTGCAAAAATTCTGCAATTATTTGGTGATGTTGCCACGGAACTATTGGTGAAAAATGATGGAGATGAGGGCCTGTTTCTTGCCTATGACAATGTTCAATTTATGAAACCTGTTCATGGAGGCGATTTTGTCGAAGCAACTGGGAGAATTGTTCAATTAGGTGAAACATCAAGGAAAATGGAGTTTGTAGCAAAAGTAGTTATCTCGGCTAGGAGTGATATCAGTGATTCCTCGGCCGATGTTTTGGAACAGCCTGCTCTCGTTTGTAAAGCGGTCGGGACTTGTGTAGTTCCCAAAAACAAGCAACGGAAAACCATTCAAGAATAAGGGTGGAGAGGCTTTTTGAATAAATTAATGATTACCGCTGCCCTAACCGGAGCGGAAGTAACAAAGGAGCAACATCCAGCTCTTCCCGTAACACCGGAGGAAATAGCGATTGCAGCGTATGAATGTTTCAAAGCGGGAGCATCGATTATTCATATCCACGCTAGAGAAAATGACGGGACACCCTCACAAAATATTGAAATATACCGAGAAATCATTGAGAGAATAAAAGAAAAGTGTGACGTAATCATCCAGGTATCAACCGGTGGTGCAGTTGGAATGACCATGGAGGAAAGAATGCAGCCAATCTTTCTTAAACCCGAAATGGCAACTCTATCGACCGGAACTGTTAACTTTGGCGATAGTGTTTTTCTAAATTCACCAAATGACATGGAGAAATTGGCGGACTCAATGCTGAATGAAGGTATTCTGCCGGAATTTGAAATATTTGAAGTAGGTATGATTCAAAATGCACTTAAACTAGTATCGAAAAGAGATCTTAAACATCTTCATTTTGACTTTGTCATCGGAGTACCAGGCGCAATTCCCGCAACGATTGAAAATTTACTGTTATTGAAAAGCCAAATACCTAATGATGCTACATGGACAGTGGCAGGAATCGGTAGACATCAATTACCAATGGCCGTATATGCTATGTTGATGGGCGGACATGTCCGAGTTGGATTTGAAGACAATATTTTTTACAAAAAAGGTGTATTTGCGAATAGCAATGCGCAATTAATTGAAAGAATTGTACGGATAGCGGATGAAATTGGCAGAGAAATCGCAACTCCGACTGAGGCAAGAAAAATATTGGGATTGGGAATTTAAAAATAATTAGTTTGGCGGGAGGTAATAAATAGTGAAAATAAAACAGGTAATGGTTAGTGTGATCGTAGGATTAATGATGCTGTTGGCGGTAACCGCCTGCGGGAAGGATTCCCAAAAAACAACTGCCGGTGCTGATAAAGAAATTAGAATTGCGGTAACAGAGGCAAGCCCTCCCTTCAGCTATTTTAACAAGGATAACAAGTTGGAAGGTTTCGATGTTGATTATGCAAACGAGGTCGGAAAAAGGCTAAACAGAGATGTGAAATTAATCAGTACAGCATGGGAAGGAATCCTCCCCGGTTTACTGGCGAAAAAGTATGACTTGATTATCGGCAGTATGGCCATTACAGAAAAACGTAAGGAATCCGTTAATTTCAGTGATCCATACTATGTTTCGGGTGCCGCCATTGTCGTCCATAAAGACAATCAAACCATCCACTCACCTAAGGATTTGAAAGGAAAAAATGTTGGTGTAACATTAGGAACCACATACGAGGAAGCCGTCAACAAATTAGGAGCAAATACAAAAACCTATAATACGGAAGTAGATCAGTTAACAGACCTTGAAAATAAACGAATTGACGCAATGGTTACCGACAAATTTATCGGCGCCTTTACCATCAAAGAAACCAAGCGCCCATTGAAGCTTTTAGATAGCTTGCTGTATGAGGAACAAATCGGGGTCGCGATTCGAAAAGAGGATAAGGAATTATTGAAACAAGTGAACAAAGCAATCAAAGAGATTAATAGTGACGGTACCTATGAAAAATTAGCCATGAAACATTTTGGTACGAAATAGATTGTGCCTTTATCCGATGGGGAACATGACGGGAGTGATTATATTTGGATTACCAATTAATTATTGATTCAATCCCCATATTACTAAAAGGGGCTTGGATTACGGTAATCGTAACGATTATATCCATGGCATTTGGCTTGATTTTTGAATGCTCGCTGCGCTTTCCAAGTTATCAAAGGTAAAAATACTACGATGGTTGGCAAATCAATACATTGATATTATCAGGGGTACCCCTCTGTTAGTGCAATTATTTATCATTTACTATGGGTTGCCCCAGATTGGAATCATTATAAATCCATTTGCTTCTGCGATATTGGGTCTAAGTATCAATACCGGTGCATATGTCGCTGAGGCGATCAGAAGCGGTATTTTAGCAGTGGATCAAGGTCAAAGAGAAGCGGCAGCTGCTCTTGGCTTTTCATCCGCGCAAACCATGCGGCTCATCATTTTGCCGCAGGCTTTGAAAACGATGATTCCCCCTGTAGGAAACCAGTTTCTTCTTTTAATCAAGGATTCTTCACTGGTCTCAACAATTACTCTGGTAGAGCTTACACGAACGGCTCAGCGCATCATTAGCACCACATACAAACCGATTGAATTATATATTGCTGCGGCAGTCATCTATTATATTATTTCGTTATTAGCTACCAAACTATTAAATATTTTAGAGAAAAAAGCAAGAGTAAGCGAATAGGGAGAATAGTTGATTGGGAGGTATTCTTAGTGTCGGGGAACGAAATCATCAAAATTAAAGATTTGCGAAAAAGCTTTGGAGAAACAGAGGTATTAAAGGGGATCAATCTATCTGTATCCAAAGGCGAAGTGGTAGTTATCATTGGAGGCAGCGGTTCAGGAAAAAGTACCTTATTGCGTTGCATCAATCGGTTGGAGCCATTTACAAGCGGGTCGATTTTTTATAATCAGCAAGATATTTTACAAACAGAAATGGTTCGAAATGAAATCGGGATGGTCTTTCAGCAATTCAATCTATTTAAGCACAAAACCGTACTGGAAAACATTACATTAGCCCCGATCCATGTTTTAAAGAGAATCAAGGAAGAAACGGTTAAAGAAGCAATGGAATTACTGAAAAAGGTTGGGATTGAAGAAAAAGCAGATGTCTACCCGTCTAAATTATCCGGCGGTCAAAGCCAACGGGTCGCCATTGCCCGTGCCTTAGCCATGAAACCGCAGGTCATGCTGTTTGACGAACCCACATCCGCTCTCGATCCTGTACTGGTAGGTGAAGTATTGTGGGTTATAAAAAAGCTTGCCGAAGAAGGAATGACCATGGTCGTGGTCACACACGAAATGGGATTTGCTCGCGAGGTTGCTGACCGTGTGGTATTTTTTGATAACGGAATAATTGTTGAGGAAGGTAAACCGCAGGAAATCTTCAATGCTCCGAAATCGGAGCGACTGAAACAGTTTTTGAGACGGATCTCGTAGGAAAGAGAAAAAAGTAAGAATCGAAGAATCGCTAAAATAGTATTCGAGCTCCCTTTTAACTTAAGGGAGCCTTTTTGTGAAAAAATTAACCATTCCTACCTTAATACTAAGGGAAAACGTCTCCAATATATTATCCAAATTAACTATACCTCCTGTTAAATCAGGCTATTATCGCAGTAAGCACAAAATATTCACTCAACTTTTGTCATATATGGAAAAGAAGTTCGTCATTAAAATCATTATAAATTTTTATCTCTTACAGTCTCCAAATCTTTTACAGCATTCTCCCCATTTCGATAATAAACAAACGTTTATTTAAAAAACGTAAAAATCTATTTACCTCTAGGCCGTACGGCAGACCGCACGGAAAAATATTTGCCGGTAACTGACGAAGGCTGAACACCATCCCTCCGCAAATCCCCTATAAAAACAACAATCTTCTATATTTCTACAATATTCCCTTGGAAATCATTTTAAACAAATTATCATTTAAAAAGAGCCGAACCCGCAGTAAATCAAAGTTTTTCACCGCCAGCTCTAAAAAGAATGTCGAATTGAAGATCAGCAAACGATTTCATTATGACCGTAGAAGTATTCCTAGTCCCCTTTATCCTAGGATTTTTGTTGGAATAGCACGACGAAATGAGACCTATTGTCCTGATAAACTCCAATCATTATCACCATTGGCAGCGTAACAGTAACAGAATCGGGAAACATTATTCGATTTCTTTATAAATTGACATCTAAAAATATGAAATACCACTAATATTGACCGAATGTTGGCTTATTCGTAGGATTTCAAATATGTACGGAGTACCAGATTACTTAAACAAAAGGGCACTGACCCATTCCGTTAGCAAAACTGGCCTCCACCCCTTGGATAGGCATGACGAAGGAATGAAAGGGCAAATGACCCATTGAGACATGGGAGGGAAAGCCTCCAGGGGCGGCGTGGAGAATGTACATCATATGGTAAAATATGGAGTGATGTTATACTCCTTTATTTCACTATGCCTCCACGGAGCTATTAATGTTTCTGGCCCACTTCAATTAATCGTTACAAAATATCAAGGTACATGAAATCCTGCGAATAAGCGAGTATTCGGGAGAAAATCGTATTTAACTGAGGGAGTTTAAGTACATTATTTCACAATGTTAGTTTAAGATTGGTTTTGGTAAATGTAGATTCATTCAATTCGGTTTCTACAAGATAATTAAAAATCTTCTTCTAAAATAGAATACATCTTTAAATCTTGATGTTTTTCCTTTACAAACATCCCTTTTCTAATTATACCTTCAAATGACATTCCCGTTTTTTCCATCACTCGTGCTGAACCGATATTTTCTACAAAACACCTTGCTTGAATACGAACTAAATCCATTTTTTCAAAACCGAATTTTATTACTTCTTTTGCTGCCTCAGTAGTTAAGCCAATTCCCCAATAGTCTTGAGAAATAACATAGCCGATTTCAGCAATTTTGTGATTTGGTTGCAACCAAACAAAGTCAATAGTCCCAATGAGTTTTCCATTTTCTTTGTATTCGATTCCCCAAGGAGCCACTTGACTGTTTTCATATTTGTTTAAGACAAAGCCAATAAATTCTTTTGTGTCGGATAATGTTTTGTGAGTATTCCAAGTTACATACTTAGATACTTCTTCATTTGAACCATATAAAAACATATCTTCAGCATCATCTAAAGTAATTTTTCTAAGAATAAGACGTTCAGTTTCTAATATCGGTAAATCACAATATATTTTTTCAATCTCCATATAATTCCATCTCCAATTCAACTTGATGAACACTATTTCTATAAAAGTTTCTATTTCTCCTTCTTGTTGAACTAAACTGCCAGTTAGTTCAATAAGAAAGAGTGCTTTCCTTCTTTTAGGAAAGCACTCTTTAGTTTAAGTACGCTGGTGCGGAAAATGGCGCAATGCCTTGTCAGATTCCCCGGCGCTAATTTGGTACTAATAGAACAGTTCTAATCATATTCTTATTAAAGAAAACAATAAGAAGGGGTGTAAAGTTAGTTGATAAAAGTTAAGGTTAGTTTACGTCCCATTGTAAGTAAGATAAATTTACCCACTGTTTTGAAAACAACTATACTTCCAGGTGACTCAATTGAAAGATTATTTATTGCAACCCAGGTAGGAGAGATCTTTTACATAGGAAACTCAAGTTTAAGGACTTTTTTAGATATTCGCTCGCGAATCATAAAACTAGGGGACTCTGAACTAGGTGTTTCTAGTGGTGGATATGATGAACGGGGATTGCTAGGGCTAGCGTTTCATCCAGAATTTTATTATAACGGTCTGTTTTATCTTCATTATTCAGTAGCTGGAACACAAGGTCCAGGTGCTCTTCCTGAACCTTTTAAGCCTAACCCGTGTGATCCCAGAACTTTAAACCTAAGGTGGATAAATAGAGAAACTCTATATGATCATATTGATACAGTTGAAGAATGGATTTTACAAACGAATGGTCAACCTCAAAAACGACGGACATTACTTAACTTAAGAAGACCATTTTTTAATCATAATGGTGTCAATAGCTTAAACTTTTCACCTGAAACTGGAAAACTTATTTTAACAACCGGAGATGGTGGATCAGGCTATGATCCATTTAATTTAAGCCAGGATGATATGGAAATCGCCGGTAAAATAATTGAAATTGATGTAGTTAAGAATACATTTATCTATAATCCACCCGTAGTCACACGTTTTAATGAACTGCCCGCACCTATTCAGGAAACGCTTACGGTAATTGCCAAAGGGGTTCGCAATATACCAGGCATTTCATTTCAAAGGTTTAACAATCAGTATATCAAATATGTGGGAAATGTTGGACAGGATTTGGTAGAGTCGATTTTTTCATTCGTTCATTGTAAACCAATACCGGTTACTCAGCTTATTCAAGCTTCTTTAAGAAACACTGAACCTGACCAAGAAGGATTTATTAACTTTGGCTGGCGAGGGTGGGAAGGTGCTTTTCCTGCCTCGTTTATAAGGGTCTGCTCTGAAAATCCGACTTTGGATGAGAAAACAATTGCTTTTTACGATGAAGCAATAAAAACTTCAGTGAGACGTCTTCAGCCTTTAACTAGTTATTTTCACAAAGATCCCCGTCCCGATAAGTTTGGAGGAACTGCACTTACAGGAGTTCAAGCCTTTATGGGGAATGGAATCCCCGATTTAACGGGAAGCGTTGTGTTTACCGATCTTGCTCGGAAAGAAGAATCTCAACCTCCGGTTAGAGGGGTTTTAGCTTATACCAAGGTAAGAACAGATGGTAAACTAAATGATTTTAGTGTTATTAAAACCGATTATAATTTTGGGTCTCAATCAGCTTATTATGTTAATCTGGGAACGAATCTGGATCAAACCAGACTATATTTAGGGGTTTATGGCTCTATGAAAGTGACTGATTTTAACCAAGGTACTGTTTTTGAAATTGTTCCATGATTCATAACTATAAAATTCTACCTAATAAATCTCTTTCTTGGATTTAATTGAATCGAAATATAAAACAAATAAGAGAGCAATCATGCCCGCGTTTGATTATTTTTCCGGGTATTTAAAAGCCCGATTCCGTCCCAAATATTTGTATTTCTCTTACAATAGAACGGATATTATCTTGCTTGTCCTCGTGAGTTAACTCGCCGTCTTTGAAGAAGTAATTTTCCGCGACTTCTTGTAGTTCTGCTGTATCTGGCTCTCACTAACTTGTTGAGCATTCAATCGCTCTTGAGCAAGTGTCATCTCCTGAAAAGTGTGCGTCTGCTAGTCCTACCTCTCCAGCACAAATTCTAAACAACAAATTATAGTAGTAGGAATCTCTATACCTTTACGCAAAGACCACGTTCTTTTTACGCAATTGTGTACCCCTGGGGGCTAAAAACTTGTTTCGTTCCCCCCATTTTTTATCATCAAAAGCTTTTTGTACATTTACAATAATTAAAGCTCTATTTTTTTATCCAAGATTTAACGAAGGAGACGGGTCTTCTTTGGTATTGTCTTTTTTTGGAGTAACTGAATTTTATTTTCAGGATAGGATAGTTAACAAAAATAAAGACGTTTCAAAAAGTAGCGGTTCTACCAAAATACTTACTTAGCTAACTATTGATTTTTGAAACAATGAATGTTATGATTTCAACGTAAAGATTGTTACATATTTCACAAACTTAATTTGGAGGTAATATTCATGTTAACCACTTTTAAAGCAACCGCAACAAAATTGCCTAATGGTTTGCAGGTCGAATCCAGTACAAGGGGCTTCAAAATAATTATGGACGAACCAGAGGATTTAGGTGGAACAAATGCCGGAATGAATCCTGTAGAAGCCCTTTTATGTGCACTTGGTGCATGCCAATCTATTGTTGCCGCTGCATTTGCTGAGGCCAATGATTTTTCATACGAAGAATTTTACATTGATCTTGAAGGTGACTTAGATCCAGATGGTTTTATGGGCCTTGCCGATGTAAGACCAGGATTCCAGGAAATCCGGTTTGTCATGCATTTTAAAACCAATGAAAGTCAGGAAAAAGCGGAAGCTTTTGCAGAGTTTATCGAGAAGTCATGTCCGGTTGGCGACTGTCTTGCTAACGGTGTAAAGTTGGTAAAATCAGGCGTAGTCAGACACTAATACGTTTATCAGAAGGGGCTCATTTAGTGCCCCTTCTGATATATAAGGAGCATTACGATGGAAATAAAAATGTCATTAATTCCTGGTGGAAAAAATGGAAAAGCAGGAAAAATAAATGTCAAGCTGGGTGACAAAGTTTCTGTAGGAGATATATTGGTACAGGTTGAAACAGGGAAAGGCAACCGACCTATTAAAGCTGCGGAAGAGGGCATCATAACAAAAATATTATTTGATGAAGGCAGCGAAATTACTTCGAACCAAGTTTTGTTTAAACTGGATGCAAACAAGCTTGACAGTCACACCCAATCGCCAGTTTCCCAGCAAACATCCTCTTCCGAAAAAGAAACAAACGATTTAAAATCAGAACTACTGATTATTGGGGCCGGTCCGGGCGGTTATGTTGCCGCTATTTATGCTGCCAAAAAAGGTCTACAAGTGACATTGATCGAAAAAGAAGAACTTGGTGGCACCTGCCTTAACGTGGGTTGTATTCCTACTAAATCCCTTGTTAAATCTTCCGAAATCTGTCATAACGTAAAGAATTCCTCTCTATTTGGTATAAAAGCAGAAACAGATATTCAAGTCGATATGAAGCAGGTTATTCGACGTAAAGATGAAGTCAAGGAAAAATTGGTTTCTGGTATTGGCTACTTGATGGAAAAGAACGAAATTCAGGTAATTCACGGCGACGCTTCCTTCCTATCAGCGAATACAGTTAGCGTAAATGGTGAAAAAAATTACCGTATTTCAGCCAAAAATATCATCGTAGCAACCGGCTCTAAGATTGCTAAGGTGAATATCCCTGGTATTGATCTGCCATTTGTAATGAACAGTACGGATGCACTCTCCTGTGCTGAGCTTCCAAAGAGCATCACCATCATCGGCGGCGGTGTCATTGGTATGGAATTCGCTTTTATCTACCGCAATCTGGGCGTTGAAGTGCATGTTGTAGAATTTATGGATCGCCTGCTCACAATGCTGGATCGCGACATTTCTGAAGAAATTGCACATTCGGCTCAGCAAGCAGGGATTCATATTCATACCAATTCTAAGGTATCCAAAATCCAACGTGCGGACGATGATCAAGCGATTGTAACCTACGAGGATGCAAAAGGTGAGCATCTTCTTGTTAGTGATAAGGTGCTGGTTGCTATCGGACGTGAGCCAAACCTGGACGGATTGGAAATTGAAAAATCAAGCATTCAACTGAATGAGCGTGGTAAAGGTATTGCCGTGAATAAACAAATGCGTACGAATGTAGAGCATATCTATGCGATTGGAGATGTCACAAACATTATGCAGCTTGCTCATGTCGCATCGCATCAAGGCATTACGGCAATAGATGCTATCTTGGGCGAATCTTCAGAAATGCACTATTCCGCTGTACCAAACGTAATTTTCACCTCGCCTGAAATTGCCAGCGTGGGTCTGCTGGAAGACGAGTGCAGAGAAAGGGCCATGGATTACAGTGTGAGCAAGGTTTCCTTTGCAAGCAACGGCAAGGCGCTGACCATGAATGAATCGGAAGGTTTTATTAAGCTAATCAAAGATACTCGCTCACAAAAAATTGTTGGAGGCTCCATCATCGGTCCCGATGCATCTTCCTTGATCAGTAGCCTCACCCTTGCTATTGCCAATGAACTTACCGAACAACAGATTACGCAAACCATCTTTGCCCACCCAACTACTGGGGAAGTTATCCACGAAGCTGCGTTCGGTCTAGGGATTGGAGCGTTGCATCAGGCATGAACCGTATTTATATATCCAGGGAAACGGATCCTTACTTCAACATTGCAACAGAATACCAGCTTTTCTTGGAAGCCAAACCGGAAGCCGCCTTGTTTTTATGGCAGAATGATCCCGCTGTTATCCTTGGACGCAATCAAAATTTCTATGCGGAGTGCGATGTAAAGTATTTGGAACAAATGCAAATTCTTCCTGTAAGAAGATTCTCTGGCGGCGGCGCTGTTTTTCAAGATTTGGGAAATGTGAATTTCACATTTATAACACAGGAAAAAGCTGCGGATACGGAAAAGTTTTTGTCCGTTATTCAAAATGCTGTGGCTTCTTTGGGCATTGATTGTACGTTCAGCGGCCGAAACGACCTGCTTTATCATGGTAAAAAATTTTCCGGTCACGCCTACTATGCCGATAACGGTAATTATCTCTACCATGGCACCGTGATGGTCGACGTGGATATGGACAAATTATCCGGTGTACTCAGTCCCTCCTCTTTGAAGCTGCAATCCAAAGGTATCGCATCTGTCCGCAGCAGAGTCATTAATTTGTCACGGATCAACAGTGAGATAACAACAGACGCTGCCAAAGAAGCCCTGATACTCGCGTTTGTGAAAATCTATGGCGAAAGTGAACCCATCAAGTACATCGACAGAAAGAACCTGCAGCCGGAACTCTGGGATACAATCAAACGCGAAGAATGGATCTACGGTGAAGCTCCTTCATTTTCAATTAGTGAGGAAAGAAAGCTACCTTTCGGTAATGTAACCTTGTCGGCGGACGTAGCTGAGGGACGGATACAGCGCATTAAAATCCACACCGATAGCCTAAATACGGTTGATTTCACTATACTTGAAAATACCTGCATGGGTGAATTGTTTGAAATAAAGGTACTGTTTGAACGCATTGAAAAATATGTCCGGTATCAATGAGAATAATTTGCTATAATACTAAGAAAAGAGGAAAAAATATACTAAGTTAAAACGGTAGGGATTGGTTGGTGTAGATATTGTTTAATTTAGACGACTGTATTGCTTTTATTACAAACCGCAGTGCAAAAATATTCGCAGAAGCATTAGAAAAAGAATTCAAACCTTATAACATGACTAGGAGCCAATGGATAGCCATGTATTACATCTATATCAATGAATCCATAACCCAGCGGGAACTGGCCGATAAAATGTCTATCAAAGAGCCCAGCGTGGTAAGATTACTTCAAAAACTGGAATCAGAGGGTTTGTTGCATCGCTCTAGTACCAATGAGGACAAGCGAATCAAGAAGTTAGAATTGTCTGACAGAGGAGTACAGCTATATCTCGATTTACTACCAGTCGCCGAAAAATTTAAAAATGATACGATTGCTAATATTCCCGAAGATGATCTTCAAACGTTTAAAAATGTATTAAATACCATGGTTGAAAATACATCAAAAGAGAAACATTATTGGAATAATGAAATAAAATAAAGAATCGATAAAATTCAGTGTGCTTTGTCATGCATACTGAGTCTGGTCGATTCTTTTTTTATCTGTGTAGCACTCTTGATCATGTTAAAAAATCTGCTGATCGATTTTGGAATATCCCCCAATAAAAGAATGAACACTTCAATTACTCTATTGTCACATAACTGGTTTCAACGTCCTTAAAGATTAACCTATGAAAATTCCTTTTATTTTACCTACTGAAGTTTACGAATATAATTGAACAAGCCTACCTCTTTACTTTAACAAAAAGTGAGCATTTCACTTCTTAAAGGAACATCCTTTTGTGGAGGAATGTTAGCTGTTATAATGATTTCTGGGTTTTAATAATAAGCAAGTTACCGTTGCCAATTAAAAAAGCAAGGCCCTGTTTGTTATTTGACTATTACTTTTCCATCCATTCCTTTGCTGAAATGGTACCGACATATCAGTTCATATGTACCGGGCTTTTTCGGTTTCACGGTAATGGTTTTTTCTTTTCCTGGCTGGACTTCGGCGTCAATTCTGAGCTTTTCCACTGTGAAGGTGTGTTCTTTCTTACCTTCGTTTTTCAATATCAACGGTGTCGTTTTTCCATTGAGAATAGTGATGACTTTCGGATTAAAGTAATCATCGTTCAACTTAACCTCAATCGCTTTCACCGTCTCCATAGGCTGAGTTACGACACCGGATTTGGCAAATACGCCGAGTGAGCCTAGCGTTGTCACAATCACAATCATTGCAAGCAAAACGACCAATCCTGTTAACCACTTTTTCACAGACATTCGCAATCCCTCCTTTCCTAAACACTATTTTTTTCTAATTCATAAAATATTATCACTATAAATTGGGGTCCAACGTGCTTTCAAATAGTAACTCTTTTATCTGAAACAGTGAAAAGAAAAAGATCGACTCTAATGACGTTCTTCTGGAATCCATTCTTATTCAGATAACCTGAACCGCACAATAAGAAAAGCTGCCTCAAAGACAGCTCCGATCTTCAACTCTTGCACCCGATAGTTGAAGAACATAATCTCACTTATTCCCCAACATATTTAATCTTAATCCCATTTACTCTTTTATCCATTTCGTAAGTTTTAGAAGATTTATCATAAATGACCTTTAAGTTCTTTTCATAAAGCCATTCAATTGAAAAACTATTATTCGACCTAAATGTATTTCCACCTTCATTTTCCAAATTCTCATCTTTATTTAATATGGATAATTGGGGAGAATAACCTGTTGTTGCACCACAATCTCTTACGAATACATAAGCTACTTGATCTCCACTAGGAGACGAGACTTTTTCTAAAATATTATTCCCACACGCCCCTCCAATTACTGTATCAAGTATTAATCCCCCTGCCATAAATACAATAAATATTACTATTATTGTTATTAAAATAGTTTTCCTCTTATTTTTCACTAAATCCACCCTTCCTACATAGTAGAGTTATTTCAACTACCATCTCCATAGTGTCCAATAGACAAAAGCCAAAAATTGAGTACTACATTTTTTGGTAATTATATCATATTGTTACATAGAATATCTATGTATATTTTTAAAACTTTTTTATGATTCTAGTTCAACTATCCTGTCCGTTCGTGAAACAAGAGAAGGGATTGCCGCAGCAATCCCCCATATTTAGCTCTAGCCCCCTTTAGTTGAATAAGATAAAAACCACCATAAGTTTGCAGCCTGGGTTTAAAGCAACTATGATTTTAAATATGGATTGGTAAATAAATCTCTACTTCTTCCTCACCTTTTTCCATTGGATGATAGGTCTCAACAATATGAGATTCTAAATCCCTTTTATAACCCTGATCATCTGCCCATTTTAATAAATGGTTATGTAGGTTATCGATATTAATTATTTTCCACCTAGTCGTGACATAGGCTTGAGCAGTTTCGATATAATCCATCCCAACTGGAATTTCTTTTAGAGTCTCATTAACAATTAATCCTACATAATAGTGACCTTCCAGATGGTTAGCATCCCTTTTAGGTTCGAAAAGAGCTATTTCAGTACCCGAATGATTTTCAACTTCATCTAAACGAGTTAGAAATTGCTGGGCAAGTTTCGGGACTTCGGAACTAAAATTAGCAAAAGCTCCACCACCTTTTATGCCTACAACTCTATAGATTTTTTTAACCTTTCTACAATCCACCATTATCCTCCCAAAGACTTTTATAATCACTTATATTCCAATTCTCTTCCAATTAATCAAATTCCTTCTTATGCACTCTTTTTTATTAAACTAACCTCCCTCTTTACTTGAATAAGAAAAAGGCGATCATTCTTATTGAATAATCGCTCCCGATTGTGGAAGATCAATACCTAAATCTTATTAGAGATAAGCACCCGTTAGTTATCATGAACGAAACTAGCTCCTTACTCGTAACACCGTAGATTAATTTGGTTACACTGTTTACTGGAAAAAAACAAACCAAATCAGAGCTACATTACGAAAGGAGCTAGCTATTAT
>NZ_CALBWS010000028.1 GCF_937468385.1 Neobacillus rhizosphaerae | reverse complement strand
TAAGGGGCCTAAAAAAATTGTCCATGCAGGCGATGCTTACTTTTGCTGCCATGAATTTGAAAAAGATGGCCAATTGGACTTGGGAAAGTCCAGAAATGGCCTAAAAGTATGGATGGGATAGGTCTAAATTCTGCTCTTACGAGCAAAAATTCAACGAAAAGGCACCCGAATGGGCTCATTCGGATGCCTTTTGTCTACAATCTGAAATAAGCCGGATTAATCCGGCTTATTTTAATTCTTTAAATGGAAAAATAAGTGTGCGGTCATTTGATGGCTCAAAGTAGGCCAATAAACAAGCAGTCTTCTTTTCAATTTCTCCCTTTGTTAAATACTTTGCCAAATCAAAGGAAAGCTCCTCAAGCATCGTATGCTTAAATAATTCCTTTTCATCCAGGTGAAGCTCGATGTATTCCTGCCCTAAATGGTTCGGATTCTCAATGATTTGTTTATACAATTGTACGCGTGCACTTTTATCAAAACTTGCTTCCCACCAAGGCTTTCTAGGCTTATACTTATGATTTTTTAGGTAATCATACTTCATGAGACCGACAATTACGTCGAGGTTCTTGACAGATTTTTGCTCAAGAAAGAAGTGCAATCGGCGAAATAGGTCTTCAAGTTGGTGTCCGATTCTTGACCAACCCTGTTCTTCCCAGTAGGAACCAAATTCCTGGAAGAAATCAAATGGTGATGTGAACACATTCGTGACTAGGTATTCAACAGTCCGATCCATTCTATGGTCGTTCCAATACTTTTCTAATACATCTTCCACCTGTTTGATTCTCACAATATCGTCAAATGATAAGACATTATTACTTAAGATTTCATATGGAGAATGATCCATGTAAACATATTGATGGTCAGAAGCTCGAAGTCGTACACCAGTACCACGAAGCATTTTCAAAAAGCCTAATTGTAATTCTTCAGGTCTCATCTCAAAGACATCGTTGAACGTTTTCCGAAAGGAAGAATAATCTTCTTCTGGGAGCCCAGCAATCAGATCGAGATGCTGATCAATTTTTTGGCCTTCCTTTACCATCGTGACAGTTCTTGTCAGCTTGGTAAAGTTTTGCTTTCGCATCACAAGTTCATTCGTATAGTCATTTGTTGACTGAACACCTATTTCAAAACGGAACAGTCCTTTTGGGGCTTCTTGATTTAGAAATTCAATCACCTCTGGACGCATAATATCAGCTGTGATTTCAAACTGAAAAACGGTGCCAGGTAGATGCTCATCAATAAGGAAGCGGAACATTTCCATGGCATAGCTACGACTGATATTAAAAGTACGGTCAACGAACTTAATCGTCTTTGCTCCATTAGCCATTAAGTAACGAATATCTTCTTTAATTGTTTCCCGATCAAAATAACGGACTCCGACTTCAATGGAGGACAGGCAAAATTGACAGCTAAACGGGCAGCCCCTGCTGGTCTCGATATAAGCGACCCGTTTTCCTAAATTTCCTATATCTTCAGGAAAGCGGTACGGAGATGGAAGTTCTTTAAGGTCCAGCTTATTCATTTGTGGGGTTATCATGACTTCTCCATTATGGCGATAGGCAATTCCAGGGACATGATCATAATTGTTCGTGGTTTGAATTTCAGTAAGTAATTGTTTAAACGTTTGTTCACCCTCACCGATGACAATAAAATCAATATCGGGCTGTTTTTCCATCCATTCAGCGGTATCATAGGTTACTTCAGGTCCTCCTAAGACAATCAGAATGGATGGGTCGATTTTCTTTATCATATTGACGACTTTAAGGGTTTCTTCGATATTCCAGATATAGCAACTAAATCCAATCACCGTTGGTTTAGCTTGATAAAGATCGGAAACGATGTTCATGACTGGATCCTTAATGGTGTACTCTTTCATTTGTATGTTATATTCCGGGGCGGCGTAAGCCTTTAAATAGCGAATTGCAAGGTTTGTATGGATATATTTGGCGTTCAAGGTAGAACAGATAACATTCATTAGAAAACTCCTTTATGCAAATAAACAATTTTTATCCCTCATTAATGGGCAGTAAAACCCCCACTGATGGAAGTTTCACTTTATTCTAGCTTATTTTGGACGAAAAATATATCCCTCAAACATTAAGAAGACTCCTGCCATATTGGTAGGAGTCTTAGAAGATGTTGGAGATAAAATTTCCAAAGGACCAGGGCCTTTAAAAGCGTGGACGGCTACCTATTTGTAATAAACGATCTCTAATTCAATAAAAAGCAATTGCCTGCCACTATTAAATGTGGCAGGTTTTTCTTTTTTGGAAATCTGTTATATCACAGAAGGGGTACTGTTATATAATTGGATTAATGCTATAAATCCATATAAATTAGCGTTTTTTCTTATCGGAAAGATTGTGTTACAAAATTTTTTTAGCGTTGTTTAACATTTGTCACAGCTTAAAAAGAATTAATGTCCTACAATTATTTTGGAAAGTTAATTTTTTATGTCTATTTCTTGTGAATTTTTTGAACGAAAATGGGGAGGGGCAATATGTCTATTTTACCGAAAAAAAATGAGCTAGGATTCTTTGAAATCCGATTAGAATCAATCGGTGGTCTTGGAGCTAACCTAGCAGGAAAAATGCTGGCGGAAGCTGGTGTGTTTAGCCTTGGGTTGAACGGTTCCAACTTTTCATCATATGGATCTGAAAAGAAAGGATCTCCAGTAAAAAGCTTTATTCGTTTTTGTGAGGCGGATGTTCAAATCCGTGACCATAGCCCGATCGAACAGCCACATGTTGTTGGAGTATTCCATGAAGCGCTTTACAAAACCGTAAATGTTGTAAGCGGTTTAGACGCCGATGGTATTGTATTGGTTAATAGCGCAAGAGATTTTGATGATGTTAAAAAGGACTTACAGTTCGAATATGGCACATTAGCAATTGTTGATGCCTTAACCATTGCGGTTGAGGAAAAAACAAAAGTAAATACTGCCATGCTAGGGGCATTATATCGCATCTGTGATTTCTTAGATCCAGATTCAATGAGAGATGTCATCCGAAAAACATTTGAAAAAAAATATCCACATCTTGTTGAACCAAATATTCGTACATTTGACCGCGGATATAATGAAGTTCAATTTAAAACATATGAAGTACCAATAGGAGCTGTAGGTAAGGCGTTCACACGCCCGCTTCCACAGGTTGGTTATATGACACAGGAAATCGGTGGAGTCATTGTTTCTCCAGCAAATAGTATTTTAAAAGATTTAAGTGGTTCGCGCCAAGGATTCCTTCCAGAGTTTAAACAGGATAAATGCATTAACTGTGCAGCCTGCGATAATGTTTGTCCAGATTATTGCTTTGTTTGGGAAGAAGGGGAAGACAAACGTGGTAGAAAGCAAATGTTTCTTAAAGGAATTGACTATCAATATTGTAAAGGCTGCTTAAAATGCGTTGAAGCCTGTCCAACGGATGCTCTAGGCGATCTTCGTGAAATGATTGGGTACGCCGATGAAAATCGTGTAAAACAAAACTTTCCTTATGTTGCAGGAGGTATTCTCTAATGTCCATTTTAGAAGATAAATTAACATCCCAAGGCATCGCCGAACAGGTTTCTACCTTTGAATCTGGAAATGAAATGGCAGCGATGGCAGCGGCTCAAATCAACTATCATATCATGGGATATTTTCCAATCACACCATCAACAGAGGTAGCGCAATATTTAGATCTAATGAAAACACGCGGTGAGCATGATATTAAACTGATTCCAGCAGATGGTGAGCACGGATCAGCTGGAATTTGTTACGGTGCGGCAGCAACCGGGGCGCGCGTAGTTAATGCAACCAGTGCAAATGGTCTATTATATATGATTGAACAGCTACCTGTTCAAGCGGGTACTCGTTTTCCAATGGTTTTGAACCTCGTAACCCGTGCAGTTAGTGGTCCGCTTGATATTCGCGGTGATCACTCAGACCTTTATTATGCTTTAAACACAGGATGGGTTATTTTAACAGCGAGAACGCCACAAGCCGTTTATGATATGAATATCATGGCATTAAAGATTGCGGAACACTCAAAAGTTCGTTTGCCAGTTATTGTTGCTTATGATGGATTCTGGACATCCCATCAGAAGCGTAAAGTAGAATACTTCAAAGACCGTAAAATAGTTCAACAATTTGTAGGTGAATGCCCAACTGATTACAATTTCGCTAGAGATCCTAAGAAACCTGTTACCATCGGTGCACATATGAATGGCGAGGATATCATAAATAACCATTTCCAACAATCTGAAGCCATCTACAATGCTGGGGAAGTATTTAAAGAGATTTCAAGTGAATATGCGAAGGTTTCTGGTCGGGAATATCCTGTTCTAGATTTATATAATATGGAGGATGCCGATGTTGCAGTATTCCTATTAAACTCTGCTGCAGAGTCGGCTAAAGATGTTGTTGATCAATTACGTGCCAAAGGAGTGAAGGCAGGGGTTATTAGTCCGAATATCATCCGACCATTTCCTGCGAAAGAAATCCGTGAAGCACTTAAGAATGTAAAAGCTTTATTAGTCGGTGAACGTGCAGATTCATATGGAGCTCATGGTCCTAACTTAACACATGAAGTGAAATCTGCACTTCAAGAGGACCGAAACAATCAAACAATCGTCCTAAGCCGTGTATTTGGACTTGGCGGTAAAGATTTCTATGCAAGTGAAGCACATGATTTCTTTAATATGGCGATTGATGCGATGGAAAAAGGCTATGCTGAAAAGCCATTTGATTATTATGGTCATATTCCAGGTAATCCAGAAAATATCCTTAAGCCCGTTATTACACCTCAGCATGGGGATGTCTATAAATCTGGTTTAATTGAAGTGAACATGGATGAAGAGACCAATAAATTAAAGGTAAAAATTCCTCCGCTACGTGCACTTACATCAAAACCAAAACGAATTGCATCTGGTCACGGAGCATGTCCAGGATGCGGAATTTTTGCGGGTCTTGAATTGTTCTTTAAAGGTATTGAGGGAGATATCGTTACACTATTCCAAACAGGCTGTGCGTACGTTACAACTACTGCTTATCCACACAGCTCTCACAAGCAAACGATGATGCATAATCTATTCCAAAATGGTGCAGCCACTTTATCAGGTACAGTGGAAGCATTCATGGAATTAAAACGCCGTGGCGAAATTGAAGTATCTGATGATGCCACATTTGTGATGATTACTGGTGACGGTGGAATGGACATTGGAATGGGTTCTGCCATTGGAACAGCACTGCGAGGACATAAGTTAATTATGCTTGAATATGATAACGAAGGTTACATGAATACAGGCTCACAATTGTCTTATTCAACACCATTGGGTCATATGACAAGTACATCTGGAGTAGGGAAAAAACAACGAGGAAAAGCATTCCATCATAAAGATACTGCTCAAATTATGGCTGCAACAAATATTCCTTATGTGTTTACTGGTACCGAAGCATTCCCACAAGATTTGGTTAAAAAAGGTGCAAAAGCACAATGGTATGCGCAGAATGTAGGGACCGTTTATGGGAAAATCCTAATTACTTGTCCATTAAACTGGAAATCAGATGATCGCTATGGTACAAAAATTGTCGAAGAAGCGGTAAATTCTTGTTTCTTCCCTCTTTATGAAATAGAACAAGGGGTTACCACGATTACCTACAATCCAGAGGAAAAGAAAAAACGTGTTCCACTTTCTGATTGGTTAAAATATATGGGTAAAACAAAACATCTTCTAAAAGAGGAAAACAAACCAATTTTGGAAGAATTTGAAGCTGAAGTCGAATTAAGATGGTCGCGCCTAAAGGCAAAGCATGAAAATCCTATGTTATAAATAAAAAAAACGCAAAACGCCTAGTTTTGCGTTTTTTTTTCGATTATAAGCCATTAATAAAATATGATAGTCATATTAAAAGGATTTTTCTCATAATATGTAGAATAAATGACTTATCATTAAACCATGATTAAAGAAGTTCGCGGGGTGGCTATAAGTGGAGAAGCAGTTCAATCAGGAAAATGCTTTATCTCATGAAAATAAGGAGATGCAGATGAAGGAAACTGATTTGCAAAAAAGCGAACAAAAATATAGACGAATTTTTGAAGATTCCAATGAAGGACTTATATTATGGGATGATCAGCACTGTATCACTGATATTAATTATGCTGGTGAAAGAATGATTGGGATTTCAAAGGAAAAGTTAATTGGACATCGGATATACAATCTAGATATCTTCCAGGATGTAAAGAAACAGGAAATAGTGAATCATATTGATCAGGTTTTTAATAATGGAAAATGTACCTCCACATTCATTATTGACTATGAAGATGGAAGAAAGAAATACTTTGAATACTCTTCAAAACTTAACATTGTCGAAGGCTTGAATTTTACTGTATTTAAGGATGTAACGGAAAAGGTAGCGATGCAAGAGCAGCTGCGGAAGTCAGATACTTTGACGGTGATAGGTGAGCTTGCAGCTGGAATAGCTCATGAAATCCGAAATCCCATGACCGCATTGAAGGGATTCATCCAATTACTTGAGGGCAGTATTACAAAAGATCATTCGATGTATTATCAGGTTATTACTACAGAACTTCAGCGAATTGATTCAATTATTAATGAGTTTTTGATTTTGGCTAAACCACAGGCCATTAGGTTTCAAGAGAAGGATATTAATCAAATCATGAAGGAAACGGTTGACCTGCTTACTGCCCAAGCGGTTCTATATAATGTTCAATTTGTAACAGAATATAATGAACAGCTTCCGGCTATTTATTGTGAACCAAATCAATTAAAAAAAGTCTTTATTAATTTAATTAAAAATGCTATCGAGGTTATGCCTGGTGGAGGCAAGATAACAATTTCAGTCAAGAAAGCTGTTAATAAGCGAATTATTATCACGATTGAAGATGAAGGATCAGGAATACCTGAAGAAATGATAAAGAGGCTTGGTGAACCGTTTTATACCACAAAAGATCGAGGAACTGGCCTTGGCTTAATGGTAAGCTATCGAATCATTGATGAGCATAAAGGGACAATCAAGGTAAAAAGTGAAGAAGGAAAAGGAACCATTTTTCAAATAACCCTCCCATTTGACGGTAGCAACAGTATTAATTGAAAACACTTCTAAAAAAGGGAGTGTTTTTTTGCTGTTGACAAAATATTAGTTATTTGATATATATCTAATTAGATAAATGTGAAAACGGAAGGATATGAAGGTTTTGATACAGCTTAATCGCTTAGTAGCATTCCATAAAACAATGGGTGACCCCACAAGGGTAAGAATTGTTATCCTTTTAGCAAAAGGCCCGCTGCACGGACAGGCGATTGCCGGCAAACTTGGCCTGAGCGCACCTACAATTACTCACCACCTTAAAAAATTGCGGGATGTCCATGTGGTTTATGAAAGAAGGGATAAGAATATTATTTACTTCTATTTAAATGAATCGATGATTAAACAGCAGGCGCAGGAGCTCACAAAGTTACTGGAGACAAGGGGAGAGGAGCTTGATGAAATGATGGAAATAAGTTTAGAGAGACAAAAGGTTATTCAGAATTTCTTCACAAAGGAAGGAAAATTAAAAAATATTCCAGCTCAACGAAAGAAGAAATTAATGGTGTTTGAACATATGGTTCAAGGGCTTAGCATGGGTAAAAAGTATGGTGAAAAAGAAATAAACGAGTATATTAAGCAATTTCATGATGATTATGCGACAATACGGAGGGAATTCATTATTAATCATTATATGTACCGCGAAAATGGGATATATGAACTTAACCCCGAGGAAATGTGGGCGAAACCAGAGTAGAAAAGCAACCCGATTATGTTCGGATTGCTTTTTTTCTAGTTTATTTTTCCCTTTACTATTTCGATAAATTCTCCAAGGTCTTTAATATTTTTCCTCTGCTTGATAAGGATTCCCCCAAGCTCCAGAGATTTACGCTTCGCAGCTAATCTAGTTTGCTCGTCTTTAATCCCGTCTAAATCAGCAACATGTGCGAGCCCAATTGTTCTCCTGATTAACTCACAGCCTGCAAAACCAAGGGCATCCGCAAAAAATTTAGATAAATTATAGGATATGAATGAAGTCGATTGTGCTAAAACCTCTTTATTTTGAGTCTCCCAAAGGATTGTAAATGTATTCTTAAAGACATCCCAAACCGTTTCAATATGCTCAACAAAAAGATCTCGCTTCTTATCGTTCACAATTACTTGGAAAAGAAGATTTGCAAATACTTGGCCAATATCAAATCCAGCAGGCCCATAGAAAGCAAATTCAGGGTCAATGACTTTTGTTTCTGAATTATTCGCAAAAATACTTCCGGTATGTAGGTCACCATGAAGGAGAACTTCTGCATCAGTTAAAAAGGTTTTTTTCAATACATTCACGTGAAATTGTAGTTCTTCATCACGCCAAAGAGCTACAACAAAAGGACGTAAACCTTCTTCAAATTCGTTTGTTTCTGCATCGTAATAGGGATCAGTAAAAATTAAATCCTCTGTGATTTTGCAGAGCTCAGGATTGATAAATTGTTGAACCTGTTCTTTTTTTCTGGTAGGGCCCAATCCATAATCGGATGTGTAAAATAATGTTTTAGCAAGATACTCACCAAGATGTGTAGAAATAAGCGGGTAGGTTTCACCGTTAATGAAGCCCGTTCTTGCAATCAAAAGATGGGAAAGATCTTCCATGACGGTAACAGCCAGCACATCATCTGTATAGTAAACTGCTGGTACAAAATCTGGGGCAATTCGACCAAAAGTCTTCAATGCATCTGCTTCAATTTTTGCCCTATTTATTGTTAATGGCCAGCTTTCCCCCACGACTTTAGCATAGGGAAGAGCTTGTTTGATGATAATGCTTTTTCCTGCATGTGTGTCAACAACATGAAAAACTAGATTGAGATTCCCATCACCAATTTCATTACAGGATAGTTTTGCATCTTCGGAAAAAATACTAAGATTTAACGCTAACTCAATAGCAGTTGTTTCGGTTAGTGGGTGGTAAATTCCTTGTTTTATTATACTCATATATTCTCCTCCTATATTGGGAGGCTTGGTGAGTGCACGACAGCACTAAAAAAGCCTCTTTCTTATCTGAAAGAGGCTAGAAGACGGATGTTCTTCTCACCTCTTATCTCTCAGAAAGACAATCCTTCTGTTGGAATTAGCACCGTGCCATTTAGGGGACTCTCCCCTGGCGCGAAAGAAGCGCCCCATTTCACAATGGGTATTATGGTCGGTTGCTGGGCTTCAAAGGGCCAAATCCCTCAGCCAGCTCGTGATAAGAGTAAATAAAATATTCAATTTTTTTCAATCTGAAAAAACTATAACAGGATGAAGCGAAAGCTGTCAATAATTTTAAAAAGATACTAAAGTTTAAAAATTTTTCTTTAATAACTTTCGAACTCCAGCAAAAAGAGGCTAGTGTACTTCGCGCATCTGCTTCTGCGTATTATTTATAGTACTCTGGTTTCCTATCTTCGAAAACCGGAATCTGCTTTCGGATTTCTCTTACTTGATCTAATTCGATTTCAGCCGTAATGATTTCCTGACCTTCTCCAGCCTCAGAAATTACCTCTCCCCAAGGATCAATAATGATAGAGTGTCCGGCAAATAGGTTATTTGGGTCGTCACCTGAACGATTACATCCGATCACAAAGCATTGATTTTCAATCGCTCTTGCAATCAGGAGAGTGCGCCAATGAGCAAGGCGGAGTGCCGGCCATTCGGCAACCACAAATAATGCTTCTGCCCCTTCTGAAGTATGGCTACGAATCCATTCAGGGAACCGAATATCATAACAAATAACGCCTGCAAACTTACGGTCTTCTAGTTCAAATAACCCTTTTTCGTTACCGGCCACTAAAAAGCGATGCTCGTCCATAAGTTTAAACAAATGTAGTTTATTATATTGATGAACAAGCTGACCATTTTTATTGATGACGAGAAGTGTATTTTTTACTCCATTTTCACCTTGATTCGCGACAGAACCGCCGACCATATGAATCTGGTGCTTTTTCGCTGCTTTTTGCAGATAATCGATTGTTTGTTTAGCATCGATATCTGCAATTTCTTCAAGTCGGTTCAAATCATAGCCCGTTGTCCATAGTTCTGGAAGGACAATAATATCCGGCTTATCAGTAACTGCTTTTTCAATAAGCTCATTGACAATTTCATAGTTTTTCAGTGGATTTCCAAAGGCGATATCCATTTGTAGACAAGAAATCTTTAGTTTCAAGAATCTTCACCTCTTTTGAAATTTCGAAATTTTCCCTTTACAAGGTATTATAAAAGTTATAACATTTGTGACTAGAAATTCAACAAAAATTTGAAATTAATTTAAGCAGGTGTGAGTAAAAAACTGGCAGTAACTTTTGCATGCCAGTTTTTTACTGTGGAAGCTAAATGATTCACTATTTTTTACAAAAATATCCTAAAAAAATTAAATTAATTCCCAATTTTTAGATAAAAAAATATACATCCGATTGTCCAGTAGTTGCCCACAACGTATCAGAAAATAGACAGAATTATTAAACTAATATTCTTGAAAAAATCTTGTCGAAAATGCTTGAAAGAGAATAAAAAAAATGTCGAAAAACGAAAGATATAGAATGTTTTGTCTACTTTTGCGATTGTATTTACATTTACTATAATTCTTGGCATAATTCTTCAAGTAGTCTACTTTATTAGTGGTTTACAGTAAGATTGTAATGAGTAGGAGGATCACATTGTACGAGTATAGTAATTGTCAATCTGAAATGATTGAAGAGATAAAGGTAAAAAGGGAATTAATGATTAATAGCGCGACTACATTAGGTTTTACAAGTGAAGAAACAATAAAATACAGCCAAGAACTAGATGAATTAATCAATGAGTATCATAGGATCATAGGACAAGCTTCAAGACAAAATGAAGAAGTGAAAATTGCTTTTAAGCAAATGCTGATGGTCTGGCCAAAAGTTTTAGTTTAATAAAACTAAATAGGACGTAACGATTACATACTGCCCTGTTATCATTACAAAGATGAAGGTCTTCTATTATTCTTGTTGAAGGGTTAACATTGAACTGGTTTGAAGGCCTTCCGACATTTCGAAAACCAAAAGCCCAAAAGCCAAAGTGAAACTTTTAATTCTGAACCTCCACGTAAATGAAGCAAGCGCCGACTGATCATTCCACAGGAAAATAGACGAATCAAATAATAGAATCAGCCTAAACAACTTCAGTCATCTCTCTATCTTTTTCCAATCAAAAAAACTAATGATAAATATCTACAATATTAGACATTACTGTGATTTTTATCATTGTTATTATCAAAATATTTCATATAGTTATAGTAGAACCATATAAAAAATATATACAACAAGATTAACTACATAAATTACCTCGATGTAAGAAAAAAAGAAAACGATTTGTTTGGTACTATGCTTATGTTGCGATTCATATATCGTAAATAAAGGCATTTTTTATAGCCAAAGAAAGCAAGCGCTTTCAATAATTTAGAGATCAAATGGAGGAGGGAAAGTCCTACATGCACATTGTCGTATGTGTCAAACAAGTACCAGATACAAAAATTATAAAAATCAATCCAAAAACAAACACACTCGACCGCCGAAGTGCGCCAGCCATTTTAAATCCTTACGATGCCCATGCTGTTCAAGAGGCCGTGAAAATTAAGGAAAAAACTGGTGGTACGATTTCGGTATTGTCTATGGGACCGCCGCAAGCAACGGCTGTTATAAAGAAGAGCATCGAAATAGGTGCAGATAGAGGTTATCTAATTTCTGACCGTGCTTTCGCAGGTGCTGATACTCTTGCAACAAGTTATGCCCTATCAAAAGCACTGGAAAGAATCAGCAAGGATCTCCCAGTGGACATGGTAATTTGCGGGAAACATGCCATAGATGGAGATACGGGACAGGTTGGACCAGGTATCGCAAGAAGAATGGATATTCCACCGGTTACCAATGTAATCGAAGTGACGGAAGTCAACCAAAAAGAAAAAACCGTTTTAATTAAACGAAAATTAACCAGTGGCTATGAATTAATTCAGTCAGAATTACCATGCTTATTAACGGTTGAAAAAGAAATAAATGACATTGATTATTCGCCGATGCCAAACATGATTAAAGCCGCAAGGTATGAGCCGACTATCTGGGCGGTAAGTGATCTTGAAAATGTGGAACGCACGCAGCTTGGTCTGAAAGGTTCACCAACAATCGTTGGTAAAATGTTTTCACCACCACGGCCAGAAGGCGGTAAAAGGCTTGAGGGCTCTGCTGATGAGCAGGTTAGTCAGCTGATGGAAGTCTTGATGGAGAAAAAGGACCTGTTAACAATCCAGTCATCTAAATAATATGATTAATCTTGTCTCGCAGGGAGGGGTTTACATGAATCTAGACGATTATCGTGGAGTCTGGATATTCATCGAACAAAACGATGGGAAAATTGAAGGTGTTTCCCTGGAATTACTTGGGGCTGGCAGGAAGCTAGCAGATAAATTACAAGTTCCATTATCGGGATTTTTACTTGGAAGCGAAATAAAACAATTAGCAAATCAAGTAATTTCTTACGGTGCCGATCAAGTATACATTATCGACCATCCAGTATTAAAGAATTATCGAACAGAGTCTTATATGAAGGGTGTTATGCTGCTGGCTGAAAAATACAAACCAGAAATCATCCTTTATGGGGCAACACCAAACGGAAAAGATTTAGCTAGTGCCGTTGCAACGGATTTAAACACAGGTTTAACTGCAGATACAACGATGTTGGACGTAGATGTGGAAAATAGATTATTAGAGGCAAGCCGTCCAGCATTTGGCGGTAATATTATGGCAACGATACTTTGTAAAAAGCATCGTCCACAAATGGCCACTGTCAGACCAAAGGTCATGAAGGCATTAGAACCAGATAATGTTCGACTTGGTAATGTTATTGAAGAAAAAATATCATTACAAGAAGAAGATATGCGTACAAAAGTGCTTCAAATTGTGAATGATGTAACAAAAAAAGTTAACTTGGCTGATGCCCATGTGATTGTCTGTGGCGGTAAAGGAATGGGAGATTTTCAAAACTTCCAGCTCATCCATGAATTAGCAGAAACGATTGGTGCAAGTGTGGGCGGTACACGTGATGTGGTTGAAGCAGGTTGGCTGCCACATGAGCAACAAGTTGGGCAAACAGGTGAAACAGTGACACCAAAAATCTATTTTGCCATTGGTATATCAGGTGCCATTCAACATGTCGTCGGTATGAAAAATTCCGAGTTTATCATCGCCATCAATAAAGATCCGAACGCACCAATTTTTGACGTAGCAACATATGGAATTGTAGGAGATGCAATGGAAATCCTCCCAAAACTAATCGAGCAATTTAAGCAGCTAAGGACAGAAAAAGGCGGTGAAATAAGCTATGCCTGAAAAATTTGATGTCATCGTTGTTGGGGCGGGACCTGCAGGTTCCTCATGTGCCTTAACTTGTGCAAAAAATGGCCTAAACGTTTTGCTTATTGAAAGAGGGGAATACCCGGGGGCTAAAAACGTAATGGGTGGGGTATTATACCGCAAACAAATGGAAGAATTAGTTCCTGAGTTTTGGAAGGAAGCACCACTTGAGAGACCAGTTATTGAACAGCGTTTCTGGATGTTGGATAAAGAGTCAGTCGTGCAATTTGGCTATAAAGGTCTTGAATGGGCAGTTGAACCATATAATAATTTTACGGTGCTCCGGGCACAGTTTGACCAATGGTTTGCGGGGAAAGCAGTTGAAGCAGGAGCCCTCTTGATCAACGAAACTGTTGTCACAGAGTGTATTGTTGAAAACGGTAAGGTTGTTGGTGTTCGAACCGATCGCCCGGATGGAGAAGTTTATGCAGATGTCGTGGTTCTAGCTGACGGTGTTAACTCACTCCTTTCCAAGCAATTAGGCTTCCATAAAGAGTTTCGTCCAGATGAAGTAGCCTTAACGGTTATGGAAGTTATTAATCTACCAAAGGAAAAAATTAATGACCGCTTTAATGTGGAAGATAACCAAGGTTGTACGATTGAGATTTTTGGTGATTCAACCAAAGGTAACCTCGGCACAGCTTTCCTTTATACGAATAAAGATAGCTTGAACATAGGAGTAGGAACAACACTGTCCAGTATGATTAAAGCGAAATTGAAGCCATATGAGCTACTAGATTACTTGAAAAATCATCCAATGGTTAAACCGTTGATTGATGGAGGGGAATCGGCTGAGTATCTTGCTCACCTTATTCCAGAAGGTGGTTACCGTTCGGTTCCGAAGGTGGCAGGTAATGGTGTTATTGTTATCGGTGATGCCGCCCAGCTTGTAAATGCCATTCATCGTGAAGGTTCGAACATGGCGATGTATTCTGGAAAACTAGCTGCGGAGGCCGTTGTTCAAGCAAAAAATCGTGAGGATTTCAGTGAGTCTAGTTTAAATAGTTACCGTGAAGCCCTTTATGGCAGCTTTATCATGAAAGATTTAGAGAAATATAAAGATGCCGCTCATACGTTTGAGAAGTATCCACAATACTTTAATGACTATGTACCGATGATGAATAAAGCGATGAGCAAATTCTTCACAGTAGATGGCACGCCAAAACGTGAAAAACAAAAACAAATTATGAAGAGTGTAACAGGAGAAAAAGGAACCCTTCGAGTATTGCAAGATATATATCGTGCTTGGAAGGCGGTGAAATAATGTCAACGAAGAATATCGAAGAAAAACAATATCTTCTCCGTTTTAAGTGTGACACGAAGTCCCATTTAACCGTGCTCGATCATGATGTTTGTATGACTCAATGCCCCGATAAAGTTTGTACAGTATTTTGCCCGGCTGAAGTGTATAAGTGGGAAGGAACAAGGATGCAGGTAGGATATGAAGGCTGTCACGAATGTGGAAGCTGTCGCATCGGCTGTCCATACCAAAACATTAAATGGGAATATCCAAAAGGCGGACATGGGATTGTGTTCCGGTTAGCTTAACTGAAAAATAGAAAGAGTGCTGTTTGCGATTTGCAGGCAGTACTTTTTTTTACAAATGGGATAATATCACTATATGTAGGTTTTTTCACAAATGAGGGTAAAAAGAAGGTGAAGCAAAAGGTAGTTATTTTAGGGGCTTAGCTTATTTTCTCTAGTAGAGCAATAGGAGAAAGTTCATCTTTATTGCCGGATGCAACGAATGAAGAAGCCAGTGCGATTGCTTCATCCATTGACATCATACCTGGTGAACAATAAAAAGGTTTTTTATAATTGAAATCGGCTTCACCATCAGCTGGGTAAATGCTCACTTTCCAGTGATAATAAATCTTCTTCTGCGGGAGCTGTACCCCTTCTACGGCAATGAGCCAATGTGTTGAAGGTGAATCAGGGGAGTATGCCTCGGATTCTTTTAGTAATGTAAGGTCCTTTAAACCAATCGGTATTAGTGCCTTTTGATAAAAGTCATGATAATTTGGGGTTTTCATGATTTAGCCCTCCTATATATGGTTTATCTACATTATATGAAATTTTTATTTCTTTTTGAGTGATAAATGTTAAAATTTTTCAAAAAACTAAAGCGTTTTCATGAAATTGTCAAAAAAAGCTTTGCTTTAAGCAATTTTTGAATAAATGTGACCTATGTCACTACGTTAATTGATGGTTACTTTTATACTTGAGGCTCAAAAGATAATGATAGAGGTGAATGAGCATGAGTGGCTGCATGAGTGGTTTTGGAGGTCTGCCTCAAGCTGAATTAAGTGAAGGGCTTAAACAATTAAAAAGTGAACATCCTCCATTATTAGAACAATTAGAAGGATTGTACGGCCTGACGGAAAAAATCGATCAAGAAATGGATGTAGAAATTAATTTTAATGAATTAATTTTGAAAGTAAAAGAATTTAAGAAAGCACTTGACCCGCATTCTGAAAGAGAAGAGGGTGTCTTGTTCCCAATGATGGGGGCTTATATCGGAACAACTTCAGGACCGATTGCGGTTATGGAATATGAGCATGACCAAGCAAAATCAAATATCGGAGCCTTTCTAGCTAAGGTAGAAGGTAGTCAAGCATCAACGGATGAAAAGAAAAAATTTGCAGAATTAATTAAAAACGCTTACCTCATACTAACAGAACATTTTTCCAAAGAGGAAAACGTGTTATTCCCAATGGCTGAAAGAATGCTTACAGATGAGGAAAAGGCAGAATTACACCGTAAAATTCAAGAAATCAAATAAAAAGGATGGGCGCAGCCCATCCTTTATTATTATATAAGAATTTAAAACATTGGACTTCGAGAAATGTCCAGCTCCAGGCGCCATCGGCTAGTGTACTTCGCTCTTCTCCCTACGATAAGTCAACATCGGTTCGCTCCGCTCACCGTGTTTCCTTTATCTCAGTCGAAGCGCTCCAGTCCATACGCCGATAGGCGGGCGCCTTGCGCTTTTCTTATTTTTGATTCCATTCCCAAACCTTTTGATCCGTTGGAAGCAGGAACGCGAGTAATCCTAGCAATGGCAATACTCCAAGCCATGTGATCATTGACTGCAGACCAATCCAGTCCGCAATGTATCCCAGACCTACAGAACCAATGGCCCCCATACCAAACGCAAGACCAACAGTCAAACCAGACATCGTCCCAATTTTTCCTGGGACTAATTCTTGTGCATACACCACGGTAACCGAAAAACTAGTCATTAAAATAAACCCTGTAAGAATTAGGAAGATAAATGCCATGGTCGGCGGAACATGCGGAATAAGAATCGAAAAAGGAACGGACGCTAACATCGAAAAGGAAATGATGTTTTTCTTTCCAAATCTGTCAGACAATGGACCTCCAAAGAATGTACCGATTGCTCCAGATAGTAAAAATGCGAACAAAAAGACCTGAGATTCTTTAATGGTAAGTGCATATTCTTTTATGACATAAAAGGTGTAAAAATTGGTAATTCCCGATGTGTACCAAGTTCTTGCAAAGATTAATAATAATATCAATGCTAATGTATTTTTTACCTCTTTAGATAAGCCTTTCTTCTTACCTAAGCTCGTTCTCTTCATACTTGCAGGATTTGGAGTAGTTTTCAATCTCTGATTATACCAATTTGCGATATAAATTAATAAAATAACTGCAAGTGCGGCCACTATTGTAAACCAGGATGCTCCAATTTGTCCGAGTGGAACTAATATCAAAGCGGTAATCACTGGGGCTAAGGCCTGGCCAGTATTCCCTCCAACTTGATAAATGGACTGTGCAAGTCCTCTTCGACTGCCAGCAGCCATATAAGCCACTCTAGAGCCTTCAGGATGAAATACAGCTGAACCGAGGCCGATGAAAAGAACAGACAAAACAATCGTTCCAAAACTAGAAGCAAAACCTAAACCAAGAATACCGACTAAAGTAAAAGAGAGACCAATTGGCAGTGCATAAGGCATTGGCTTTTTGTCAGTTAAGAATCCGACCATTGGCTGCATGACGGAGGAGACCATATTTAACGAGAAAGCAATTACCCCCAGCTGGGTAAAGCTTAAACCCATTGACCTTTCTAATATAGGAAACATTGCCGGTATAACAGCCTGTATGGCATCATTCAATAAATGACACAGGCCAATAATAAAAAGAATTTTATAGATAGGTGATTCGGAGGCCTTTTGTGCCCTCATAGGTAAAACGGCTTGTTGACTCATTGTATCCCTTCTTTATAAAAATAACTTACTATTTTTCTATCCTATCTTACTACTTAATTGCCGAAATAAGAAATATATATTTCTTGTTTCGAAATATTTCAATTATAATAAATTTAAATAATTGGGTAATAGGAGGAAATTCATAAACAAGCAATTGTTCAAATTTAATAAAAAAAACAGAGTTGTGCTTCCAAACCATCAGGCCGGATGTTAACGAAATATTCCCACTTTATTGAGATAAATTGACATAGATTAATTATTTTTTTATAATAATTTTGAAATCGAGATAATTTTGCCAGATGAAAATGTGAAAACGAGGCAATTATTTTAACCTAAAAGGATGAGTTTTTTATGGAGCAAGATTCAATAACTAAATCATTAAAGCTATTTATTGTTCTTTCAAGAGCTTATAAAGCAATTAATGAACACGTGAATAAGATTATTCAGGCAAGTGGGTTAAATCCTACTGAATTTGCTGTTTTAGAACTGCTTTATCATAAAGGAGACCAGCCGATGCAGCAAATTGGTGGGAAAATCCTGCTTGCAAGCGGAAGCATTACTTACGTGGTGGATAAGCTTGAACAAAAGGGGATGTTGAAAAGAATTGCCTGTCCCAATGATCGGCGAGTCACCTATGCGCAAATTACAGAAGAAGGGAAAAAGTTCATTCAGGATATTTTTCCGGAGCATGAAAAACAAATCGATAAGTTGATGTCAAGTCTCTCAGATTCAGAGAAAATGGAGGCCATTGACTTATTGAAAAAATTAGGATTGCCTGCGGGTAAATTTTAAAACGGCCAATTGGTCGTTTTTTTTATTTTATTAAAGGTATATTAACGATGTGTGTCGAATGATTTAGTTGGAATATTAGAAAAAAAGGGGTTGTTTCAATGAGTTTTGAAAATTATACATACGTTCGTCCGATATTAGATGAAGTAACGGTAAAATTTGATGGGTTGCTTGAAGCCTTCAAAAAGGCTGCTTCCATTGAAGAACAAGGTGAGGTCATGAATGAAATTAATCTTCTTAGAAATGACCTTGGCACGATGTTTAATCTCTGTAATATTCGTCATACAATAGATACCAACGACGAATTTTATAAAGCAGAGCAAGATTATATGGATGAAATTGGGCCTGAAATTGATGGATTAATTACTAGGTATTATCAAGCATTGATAGATTCAAAATTCCGCAATGAGTTAGAAGAAAAGTGGGGCAAGCAGCTTTTCGCTCTTGCAGAGGGGCAGCTTAAGACTTTTAAGCCGGAAATTATTCCATTACTTCAAAAGGAGAATCGTTTATCCACAGCATATACGAAGTTGATTGCTGCAGCAAAGATTGAGTTTGAAGGGGAAGAGCGAACCCTCGCACAAATCGATCCTTATATAGAATCGACGGATAGAGAGATGCGTAAACGGGCAAGTGCGGCAAAATTTGGGTTCTTCGCTAATCATGAGGAAGACCTTGACCGTATTTATGATGATCTTGTAAAAGTAAGAACGGAAATAGCACAAAAACTAGGGTTTAAAAATTTTGTTGAGCTTGGTTATTACCGCATGATGCGCACGGATTACAACGCAGAAATGGTGGCTAATTTCCGCCAGCAGGTGAAGGATTTTATTGTACCAATCGCGACAAAACTTAAGGAGCGTCAGCGCGAACGATTAGGCCTTGAACAGTTAAAATATTATGATGAAGTCTTTGTGTTTCAGTCTGGAAATGCGATTCCAAAGGGAAGTCCGGAATGGATTATTGAAAACGGACAAAAAATGTATGAAGACCTATCAAAGGAAACAGGAGAGTTTTTCCGTTTTATGCAGGAAAATAACCTAATGGATCTTGTTGCCAAGAAAGGGAAAGCAGGCGGTGGATATTGTACATTTATTGAGAACTATAAGGCACCGTTTATCTTTTCTAATTTCAATGGAACTTCAGGAGATATTGATGTGTTGACCCATGAAGCAGGGCATGCTTTCCAGGTTTATTCCAGCCGTCAGTTTGAAATTCCGGAATATTACTGGCCTACCTATGAGGCCTGCGAAATTCATTCGATGAGTATGGAATTCTTTACTTGGCCATGGATGGATTTGTTTTTTAAGGAAGATACTGATAAGTATAAATTTTCACACTTAAGTGCTGCCTTATTATTCCTCCCATATGGAGTTTCTGTTGATGAATTTCAGCACTGGGTATATGAAAATCCAACAGCATCTTCGGTAGAACGCAAGCTTCAATGGCGTGAAATTGAGAAAAAATATTTGCCGCATAAAGATTATGATGGCATTGAGTATTTAGAAAACGGTGGCTTCTGGCAGCGCCAGGGACACATTTATAATTCACCATTTTACTATATTGATTATACACTAGCACAAATTTGTGCCTTCCAATTCTGGAAGCGGTCAAGAGAGAATCAAGAAGAAGCTTGGGTAGATTATGTCAAGTTATGTAAGCTTGGCGGCAGCATGTCATTTACCAGACTTGTCACGGCAGCAAACTTAATTTCACCATTTGAGGATGGTTGTGTCGAATCAGTTGTTGGAGAAATTGAGAATTGGCTAAATTCTGTAGACGATAAAAAACTATGATAAATAAAAAGCGAAGCCATGACAAAATGGCTTCGCTTTACTTTATTCAACGGCAACTACGCTAGAAACAACCTTTATTTTGTCATCTTCTATGATAACTGATAATTGTTTTACATCTGGTTGATCTAAAACAATATCGGCAATCATATCTTCGAGCTGTTCTTGGATCACTCTGCGAAGCGGGCGTGCCCCGAAGGCAGGGTGGTAACCAAGCTCAGCTAATTTTTCTTTTGTTTCGGTTGTCATCGTTATTTCAATATGTTTCTCTCCTAAGGTTTCTTTTAAATCGGCCACCATTAAATCAACAATGTATAAGATATGTTCCTTATCGAGTGAATTAAATTCAATGATACTATCAAAACGATTTAAGAATTCTGGTTTAAAGAAGCTACCAAGCGAATCGAGAATACTAGCTTCTTCTACTGCTTCACTTGCCCCAAAACCAACGTGAACCGTTTTGTGACTAATACCGGCATTACTTGTCATGATGATGACGGTATCTTTAAAACTTACCATTCTTCCTCCGCTGTCTGTGAGACGACCGTCTTCAAGAATTTGTAGGAACATATGCTGAACGTCTGGATGTGCCTTTTCAATCTCATCTAATAAAATTATACTATAAGAATTTCGACGTACCTTTTCCGTCAGCTGTCCTGCCTCATCATGACCGATATACCCAGGAGGTGAACCAATTAATTTAGAGATGCTGTGTTTTTCCATGTATTCACTCATATCCAGGCGAATCATAGACTCCTTCGTACCAAATAATTCTTCAGCCAGTGTTTTGGCCAGCTCCGTTTTTCCGACACCTGTCGGACCGACAAATAAGAATGAGCCAATTGGACGATTCTTTGCTTTTAAGCCTGCCCGGCTACGGCGAATAGCTTTTGCTACTTTTTGTACCGCTTTTTCCTGACCGATGACCTTTTTATTTAAGTTTACTTGTAAATTTTTCATTCTAAGCTGTTCGTTTTGCTGAAGTTTTCCGACTGGAATGCCTGTTTTTTGTTCTATAATTTTTTCAATATGTGAAACAGTGATAATTGGTCTTTCTGAGTTAGGACCCTTTTTTAGGGACTCTTCAAGTTTTGTTTCTTCATCACGAAGCTTCGCAGCCTTTTCATAATGTTCATTTTTTAATGCTTCTTCCTTGGCAGCGGCAATTTCCTTTAGCCGCACTTCAATTTGTTCATTACTTTCATTATCAGTAGTGAGATTCAATTTTGAACCAGCTTCATCAAGTAAGTCAATCGCCTTATCCGGTAAAAAGCGGTCTTGAATATAGCGCTGTGATAAGTTCACACAAGCATGGATTGCTTCATCTGCATAATTGACTTCATGGTAATCCTCGTATTTCTTCTGAAGGCCCTTTAAGATTTGAATCGCAGCTTCTGAACTTGGTTCTTGAACATGAACAGGCTGGAAGCGACGCTCTAATGCTGAATCCTTTTCAATTTGCCGGTATTCCTTTAAGGTTGTGGCACCAATTACCTGCAATTCACCACGGGCAAGGACGGGCTTAAGGATATTGCCGGCATCCATAGAGCCTTCAGCAGAGCCCGCTCCAACAAGCAGATGAATTTCATCAATGAAAAGGATAATGTCGCTACGCTTTTGTAATTCCATAATTAATTGCTTCATTCGTTCCTCAAATTGACCGCGAATTCCGGTATTAGCGACCAGAGAAGCAACATCCAACAAATAAACTTCTTTATTTCTCAGCTTGACTGGGACATCTCCTTCAGCTATTTTTTGTGCCAGACCCTCAGCAATGGCCGTTTTCCCGACACCTGGTTCACCGATTAAAACGGGATTATTTTTGTTTCGTCTATTAAGGATTTCAATGACTCGTTTTACTTCATCATCACGTCCAATTACTGGGTCAATCAAACCTGCTTTAGCTAAATGGGTTAAGTTCTGACCGAATTGATCAATAAAGCCGCCATGTGCCGGTTTCCTTTCATTTTGTGAGGCAAATTGACTATTCGTGCTTTGACCCTCTGAAAAGCTTTTATTCATAAAGAGATCTTCAAAAGGGAAGCCTTGGAACGGATGCATGTTCATTCCGAAGCCCGCACCTAATGCCTGCTTTTCTTTTGCATAACATTCAAGGCAGAGTTTCACATCATTTCGTTGCCCGTTAACGTTCATTGTTAATTGCACAGTTGCTTGATTTTGCTTGCATTGTTGACAAAGCATAAATAAATAACCTCCTTGTTATCTCGTTTTTTTCATTTGACTTTGACTATATTTGACCTTGTAAGTTAGTATACTCTGACCTTTTTTGACTTTCAAGGAATTTGTTTATAGCAATAGTTGGTAGTCAAGGAAAAAAGCTCGTCTTTGTTTGTCCCTTGGTTCATATATTGATGTTAAGGGGGAGATGATGTGAAGAAGAATTGGAATCAAGCCTTTCAAATTGCGGCAGTTTATGTAGGGACTGTTGTAGGAGCAGGATTCGCCACAGGAAAAGAAATCGTTGAATTTTTTTCGCGATTTGGTTTCTTCGGCTTTATAAGTATATTAATGAGTGGATATCTTTTTGTCATGATTGGCTCAAAGATGATGAGAATGGCGGCACAAATCGAAGCAAAATCCTATCAAGAATTTAACGAGTACCTGTTTGGAAAATGGGCAGGCAGTGTCATAAATATATTTATGCTAATTATGCTTCTTGGGGTTAGTGCAGTGATGCTGGCAGGGGCAGGAGCGGTTTTTGAGGAACAACTGGGGCTTCCAAAAAATCTTGGCGTTTTTTTAACGATATTTCTATCCTATCTTGTTATGCTAGTAGGAACTAAAGGTCTGTTTGCCGTTAATGCGTTTATTGTTCCATTAATGATTACTTTTAGCTTGATTTTAATGTTTTTATCACTGCAAATGCCGCACTTTTTAGAGCATTTTTTGTTTATTCCCCATGCGGCTGATGGCTGGAAGAGTGTGATTGCCCCTTTTTCGTATGCAGCCTTAAATCTAGGCCTAGCCCAGGCGGTATTAGTACCCGTTGCAACAGAGGTTAGGGATGACTGGACTATTAAATGGGGGGGAATTCTTGGTGGACTTGCATTAACCCTAATATTAATCGGTAGTCATTTTACCTTGATTATGTTGCCAAACCTTGAATTATATGATATTCCAATGGCGATTATTATGAAAAACCTAGCTCCGTTTTTTTATTGGATTTTTGTTCTCGTTATTTATGGAGAAATTTTCACTTCTGTAATTGGAAATGTCTTTGGACTTGATAGACAATTGCAGCAATACATGCCGGTTCCGACAATGTTATCAGTTACTGCTATTTTTGTTGTGTCCTACCTCATTAGTTTAGTGAATTATAGTACCTTGCTCTCCTACCTTTATCCCTTATTCGGGTATATTTGTATGACCTTTTTTATATTATTATGGATGAAACCATTTACTCCTAATGAGAAATAATCGAAAAAGCAGCTGATCACTTCAGCTGCTTTCGTTAGGTAAATGGCAGTATGATAAAAATCATAATATCAAAAATAATATGGGAAACAATCACAAGTGGCATACTTTTTTTCCAATAATAAAGTAAACCCCAGACAATACCTGAAATAAAAGCAGCTAAAACTAATAAGAAAGAGCTTGAATAAATATTGACCGAAGCATATAGTAGCGCGGCTATCACAATGCTCTCTAACGGTCTAAAGTATTTCAATAAACTTTTTTGAATAAATCCCCGCCAGAAAAGTTCCTCTCCAGGAGCAGCAACCAGGACCAATGCAATGTATTGCCAAAATAGTGAAGGCGCATACCAACGGTACAGTTTTTTAATACTGGTTTCAAATGGAAGATGAAGGATTCCGAGAACGTGAATCCCAATCCAAAAAATAAAATATAACAAGAATCCACTTATAGCACCAAGGAAGATATATTGGAAAAAGGATAGCTCATCTTCTACATCACCTTGGAACGTAGCAAAAGCTATTAACACGAGGACTGAGCCAGTATAGATATACCAAAAAATAGCTTTATCATTGAAGGAAAAAAATATGAGTGCATGTGCCATAATCAAGCCGGTTAAAAAGCGGAGGTTTAGGATGTTTTTTTTCATCAAGTAATGCCCCTTTAGCAATCAATAAAATATACTTTACCAAAAAAGATGTGGAAAAGGAAATGATTACATTAAACATTTTAACCAATTCTTATGATAAGAACATAAAAAGAAGAAAAAAATAAATGGGAAGGGAGTGAAAATAATGAGTAAAGCAAGGAGTCAAGAAGAAAGGGAATGGACTGTTAGGAAGCAGGACCAAAATCCTCATGGTAAAGTAAAATCTTTAAAGCAGTTATCTAAAGAAACAGGACAAGATAAATAATTTTATTTCACAAAAAGAAAAGGCAGCCAAGGACTGCCTTTTCTACCATGTTTAGCTCCAGCGCCCATTTGCTAGTGTACTAGCCCTTGAACGGACGCTTCCCCTTTTTCTAGTATTCTTTCACATTAATAAGCGCTTTCTTTTACAACCTTATAGTTTTTATGGTTGACAACTGTACGCTGATCTAATTCTAAATCACGGTAATTATCCATATATGTTAGGTCGACTATTACAGAATTTTCATTTACCTTTTCTACAATCCCTTGCAAGCCGCCACGGAATTCGATGAGATTACCTACTTCTGCTTTTTTCAATTAGTCTCTCTCCTTTACCTTAAAAACTATAAAATCCATTTAAATAACAGTTTGCACTACTTTTCCAATTTCGTAAAGGATTTAATTTGACAATTTGGTTAATTCTTACTGGATTATTTATTATCTGTTTAAGATTTCGACAAAAGAATGGGAAATATTTCTAAATGTTTCATATAAGAAAGAAATTTGACTTAAAAAAAGGAAAGCACTATAAAATAGAAAGAGGTAAAGGTGGTGCAACTAACAAATGAGGGAAGAAATAATAACGGAAATTTTGGATCGACTGATGACCGGGGAACTTTCAGAGTATTATGTCAAGAATGAAGAATTTATGGAATTTCGCCAAGTTCTTGTAAAGAGAAAGGACTTTAAGCATTTCCGCGGAATTGGCCAGCGTGGTGGAGATCTATTGTTTCAATATCTTAAAGAACCAAGAAGTTAATACTAGCCGTTCTAATAGGAGAATCCGGACGTACTGGGTTCTCTTTTGTTTGGATTTAGCTATTTTAGTTGTATGAAAAAAATGAAGTGAATTTCTAGCATTTGTCCTGAATAGAAGTGCAGCAACAAACAAGCTAAATAGGTTATATATTATTGGTATTAGATGGGAAAAGTAACAGAAAATAGAAGGAAGTTACCTATATCTATCTTCTTGTAGTGATTTAGTTGACTAAAAGAGGTAAATTGTATAAATTTAATGGGCAAGTATCAAATAAACATATTACATATATAAAAGGAGTTTGGATAGCATGGCAGAGAAACAATTTAAAGTAATCGCAGAAACAGGAATTCACGCGAGACCGGCAACTTTATTGGTTCAAACAGCAAGCAAATTCGATTCAGAAATAAACTTAGAGTTTAAAGGAAAAAAAGTAAATTTAAAATCAATCATGGGTGTTATGTCCCTAGGCATTGGCCAGGGAGCAGATATTAAGATTACAGCAGAAGGCAGCGATGCTGATCATGCCTTAAACAGCCTTGAAGAAACATTGAAAAAAGAAGGATTGGCTGAATAATGACTTTTTTATCTGGAATAGCCGCGTCAAATGGTATTGCAATTGCTAAGGCATACCGTCTAGTTGAGCCGGATTTATCTTTTGAACAGAAAACAATAGATGATGCTGCTGCTGAGGTTGAACGTTTTCGTCAAGCTATGAACAAATCCAAAGCTGAACTAGAAGTCATTCGTGACCGTGCTAAGGTGGACCTTGGCGAGGACAAAGCAGCAATTTTTGAAGCACATCTCCTTGTACTCAGTGATCCAGAATTAAACACACCGATTGAAGATAAAATTACATCTGAAAATGTGAATGCAGAATCTGCCCTTAAAGAAACTGCTGACATGTTTGTGATGATGTTTGAGCAAATGGATAATGAATACATGAAAGAACGGGCAGCTGATATCCGTGATGTAACAAAACGAGTTCTTTCCCATTTGTTGGGAGTTCAAATAGTAAATCCGAGTATGATTGCTGAAGAAGTGATTATTGTGGCGGAAGATTTAACACCTTCAGATACAGCTCAATTAAATCGGCAATTTGTTAAAGGATTCACGACAAACATCGGAGGTCGGACATCACATTCAGCGATTATGGCGCGTTCTTTGGAGATTCCTGCTGTTGTTGGTACCAAGACAGCTACTGAAGCCATTAATAATGGAGATTTCGTTATTGTCGATGGGTTAAAGGGCGAAGTCCATATTAATCCAACACCTGAACTTGTTGAACAATATCGAAAAATTCATGATGAATATGAAGTGCAAAAAGCGGAATGGGCGAAACTTGTCAATGAACCAACAGTTTCTGCTGACGGCCAGCATGTTGAATTGGTTGCCAATATCGGTACTCCTAATGATTTAAAAGGGGTTATCGCTAATGGTGGGGAAGGCGTCGGATTGTATAGAACCGAATTTCTTTACATGGGCCGAGATCAGCTTCCTACCGAAGAAGAACAGTTTGTAGCCTATAAAGCAGTTCTAGAAGGAATGACTGGCAAGCCAGTTGTTGTTCGTACACTGGATATTGGCGGTGATAAAGAACTGCCATACCTAGAATTACCAAAGGAAATGAATCCATTCTTAGGTTTCAGAGCGATTCGTTTATGTTTAGAAGAACAAGGGATATTCCGTACCCAACTTCGTGCCTTATTACGGGCAAGCATCTATGGAAATTTAAAGATCATGTTCCCGATGATAGCAACTTTGGATGAGTTCCGCGCGGCAAAGGCCATTCTTGAGGAAGAAAAGCAAAAGCTTCTTGCTGAGGGTCAAAAAGTGGCAGAGAAGATTGAACTCGGAATTATGGTAGAAATTCCATCTACTGCCATTCTTGCTGACCAATTTGCAAAAGAAGTGGACTTCTTCAGTATCGGAACGAATGATTTAATTCAATATACAATGGCAGCAGACCGGATGAACCAACGTGTATCCTATCTTTATCAGCCATATAGCCCATCAATTTTACGTTTAGTAAAAATGGTTATTGATGCATCACATGTAGAAGGAAAATGGACAGGTATGTGCGGAGAAATGGCTGGAGATGAAACCGCGATTCCGATTCTTCTTGGACTTGGCTTGGACGAGTTTTCAATGAGCGCAACATCGATTCTAAAGGCGCGCTCCCTAATTCGGAACTTGAAAAAGTCTGATATGGAGAAACTAGCAATCGAGGTACTCAATATGCAAACAACTGCTCAAGTCATTGAAGCAGTAAATTTAGCAACAAAGCTATAAGATACTTTTCTACAAAAAGGAGTGACTCATAAAGTAGTCGCTCCTTTTTTCGTGAAGGGATGAAAATTATTTTAAGTTCAAATATCGAATTTAAAATACTGGAAACAATAAAAGCTATTTAGATAAAAAACAATTTCCTAGATTAACCTTTCTTTTACGTTTACTACCAAGGTATTTTGGCTAAGGTAAAAATATAAGGGAGTGTTATAAATGCGAAGAAATAGGAAAATCGTGATGTTGTTGGTCTTAGGGGCTTATTGTTTATCCATTTTAACTGGTTGTGGACTAGTGTTTTCAAATGAATTAATTGTCAATCGCTATGCCGATGCCCTACTCACGAAAAATAATGAGCTTCAATTTCGCTTTCGAATTAATAATGAACTACTAGAGGGGCATCAGTTATACAAAGTAAAAGTTAGCATCCACGACGACAGGTTAGCTGCCGCAATCGGAAAACGTGAAATAATCTATGGAGAAGACCAAGTACTGAACGGTGAATATTTAGAGGTGAAAGGAAAAAGTGAAAAATATATTTTTATGGATCCGATCCCTTTGAAAAAAGATTTACACATTGATCTACTTAAAAAAATGATTGAGCAGGAGCAGGGTGTCTCTATAGAAGTGTATAATAACGAGGAAGTATTTGGACGTGCTTTTTTAACGAACTTTTCTTCTGAATTATAATTCATGTTTAACATTGCTTGTTTTGGGCAACATTTATATGTGCATAAATTTGGAGATGGAGCACTTAAGACCAGAACGACTGAGACGTTCTGGTTTTTTTTATTGTATAGGAAATTATAAAACAATATAGTGATGATAACTTGAAATAGTTATCTGAATCCAGCTCCAGCGCCCAACGGCTAGTGGACTTCGCTCTTTTCCCTACGATAAGTCAACATCGAATCGCTATGCTCTCCGTGTTTCCTTTATCTCAGTCAAAGCGCTCCACAAGGAACACTTCGGCAGCATAAGCATCGCACGAAGAAAAAGCGTTAGCTTTTTCGAGGAGTCCATACGCCGCTAAACGGGCGCTTGCGCCTTTTGTTCTTCCCTATTAATAAATGATAGTGCTAAAATAAAAGGAAATTAAAGTGAGGGGAAGGATTATATTGTTAACTATAGAAAATACGGTAATTGGATTTATTGGAATAGGTGTGATGGGGAAAAGCATGGCAGGGCACCTATTGAATGCTGGCTATCCCTTAGTAGTTTATTCTAGAACAAAAGAAAAGGTCGAACACTTGTTCGAAATGGGGGCTATCTGGGCTGAAACCCCAAGAATAGTGGCAGAAAAGGCTTCAGTTATTTTTACTATGGTGGGGTACCCAACGGATGTTGAGGAAGTTTATTTTGGAGAACATGGTTTGATTCATTATGGAAAACCAGGAAGTTATTTGATTGATATGACAACTTCTGCCCCGTCTCTTGCTGTAAAGATATACGAAGAGGCAAATAAGCGAGGGATTCAAGCAATTGATGCTCCGGTATCTGGCGGGGACGTGGGGGCAAAAGAAGCGAAACTATCAATTATGGTTGGTGGAGAGGAGGCTGCTTTTGCTGCAACTCGTCCAATCCTCGAGTATCTAGGAACAAATATTGTCTACCAAGGAAAACCGGGGGCAGGACAACATACAAAAATGTGTAATCAAATTGCCATTGCTTCAAATATGATTGGTGTCTGTGAAGCGGTTGTTTATGCCGAAAAAGCGGGACTTAATCCTGAAAATGTTTTAAAAAGTATTACAGCAGGAGCTGCCGGCAGCTGGTCATTAAGTAATCTAGCCCCAAGAATGTTGAATGGGAATTTTGAACCTGGCTTTTACATAAAGCATTTTATTAAGGATATGAAAATTGCTTTGGATGAGGCTGAGCAAATGGAAATGAAGGTACCAGGACTGGCTTTAGCGAAATCTCTCTATGATCAATTAGTTGAACAAGGCGAAGAAAATAGCGGAACGCAGGCTTTATATAAATATTGGCTGGGCTAAGAGGAAATGAATAAATTCCTCCCGTCTTCAAGAAACTATGATAGAAATCTTGAAAATAGGAGGAATTGTTAATGGCAAAACGAACAAAAAAGAATGATCCGCAACAAAAAAATAAAAAGGGTTTTGATTCTGCTGTATTAAATGAAGAATTTGCCCATGAAATGGGTTCTGCAGCCGCAAATCAAATTCATAAAGAAAAGGCTAAAAAGGAAAAGGCTCCAAAGAATAATGGAAAATATAAAGGACAATAAAGAAATAACCCTCACTTTATACTCAGTGAGGGTTATTTTTTACCATCTTTTTAGATAGTGTTCAATTCGATTAAGGCCGAGCTCTAATGTTTCCATGGAACAAGCAAAGGATAAACGAAAATAGCCTTCCCCGTAATTGGAAAATGAACTACCAGGAACAACTGCCACCTTTGTTTCCTGAACAAGCCTAAGTGCAAAGTCAAAGCTATTCAAAGGAATGCAGTCGGGAATTTTGACAAAGAAATAAAAAGCCCCATCAGGTTTAACGATATCAAGCCCCATTGAGATTAACCGATTAAAAACATATTCTCTTCTCACCATATATTCTTTTTTCATGACCAGTGCATTATCAAACCCTGCGGTTAGGGCTTCATAGGCCGCTTTTTGGGCAATGGAATTGGCACAAGAAACATTATATTGGTGGACCTTTAAAATGTGCTGGGCAATGTTTTCTGGAGCAAATAAAAAGCCAATTCGCCAGCCTGTCATCGAGTGGGATTTGGATACTCCGTTAATCACAATCGTCTTTTCCTTTATAAAACCAGCGATTGATGTATGTGGCTGGTCATAGGTGAGCTCACTGTATATTTCGTCAGCTAGGATGAAAATATCCCTTCCTCTTAAAAACTCAGCTATTTCTTTCAGTTCTTCTTCCGTGAGGCTTACTCCAGTCGGATTCGATGGGTAAGGAAGCACGATACAGCGGGTTTTGTCGGTAATAAATGGTTTGATCATATTCAAAGTAAAGCGAAAGTGATTTTCGCGAGTATCAACATGCACTGGAACGGCACCCATCATTCGAATAATCGGTTCATATCCAGGATAAATCGGTCCGGGTAGTATTACTTCTGTTCCCTCTGTTAATATCGTACGAAAGGCAATATCAATCGCTTCGCTTGCTCCTGTTGTAACGATTACCTCTGATTCAGGATTATAACGCAAGCCATATTTTTTTTCGTAAAAATCGCAAGCCGATTTCCTTAGTTCAATCGTCCCAGCGTTGTGTGTATAGGAGGTAAAGTTATTATTAATTGCAGCAATACCCGCTTTTTTCACATGCTCAGGAGTTGGGAAATCTGGCTGTCCTATTGTAAAGGAAATCAAGTCATCCATATGGGCTACCATATTAAAAAATTTCCTAATTCCCGAAATTTCAATATTTTTCACCTGTGGATTAATCAAATGCTCCAATCTAGTCCATCCTTCCATTTAAGGATTCATTTTCTGTAGAGAATATATTGATTATAGACTTTTGGAGCTAAAGATTCTACTATTTAAGGGGAGCGTTTATGTTGGAATTAAAAAACGATCTAAAGAATCTTTAGACCGTTTTTTTGGGGGAGGGGGTATATATCAAATTAAAGAGTATTATTAATAACCATAATCCCAGTCAACCTCATCCTCATGCCAGAAGACAGGTGACACAAGACCGAATTCTACCATTTTTTCATCGAGCTTGCATCTACAATTTGCGTTTCCACATTGATCCTTAAGCTCAACGTAAATGGAATGATCCACATTTTCAATAAATGTAATATCTTGCTCTTGGAATAGAATCGCAGTTCCTTTCATGCTAAAGCACCTCTTTTAAAAGTTTATCCAAACTGTAAATTATCTACTCTATGCGTGTATTGTAAATCGGATTTTAATGACAGTCTATCCATTTGTGATGTTGTTCACAAAATTATCAAGAATATGTTGCAAAATTAAGGCAAACTACATAACCGAGGAGTACCGATTTGGAAGCAGAAAAAAAGCCAGGTATATCCTGGCTTTTTGCAGTGCTGTTAGAAGTATCTTTCACCTAACTTTTTGAAAATTGGTTTTTGGTAGGTTCGCTGATTTTTTTGCTTATTGGTAGGAGGCTGGTCATCTTCAGCAAGACCGGTGTAGGATTGTAATAATGCTTTTGCTGTATTAAGAGAGAGCGCTGCCTTTGGGTTTCGTACAAGTCCATCTAATTTGCCCAGATGGGGGAGGTCATGAAAATCAGTTTTTGTCGGCGGTATATGAAAAGTATATCTTCCACATTCAACGAGGACATCTGACTGCTGCTGGCTATTTCGTGGATTCTCAGAAAAATGGAGACCTACCTTTTTAGCTTTACCTTCTAGGATCAACTTTTTTAAGGATTCTTGTTTTAATTTGTACAGAAATTTGGGATTAGTTGCTGTTTTTGCATGGCGATTCACGATAAAGACTGCTTGAGCGAGGTTTTCACTGGTTAGCTTTGATTGGTTTAGGGGATATTTCTGATCGGGATTCAAAATATGGTCTCCTTTCTATCTTTTAAACAACCTCATTATAACCTTTTTAAGGGCAAAGAGGAATATTACTACAGCGATAATCTCTTAAAAAAGCGAAGTGAATTTTTATTTAATGTAATCAAAAATGGATTTCGTATACAAAAATTTGTCAAGTACAATAACAAATTGAAAAAAACTTTATTAAAATAATCAATATTTTCGATAAATTACTTTCTTTCAGTTAATTTAATTGTAAAATAGAAATACTAGAATGTAAAAACATTATTGTGAAAAAAGGGAATTTTTTCGTTTGAAGGATGATTAAATGGATAATTTAAATAGATTATTAACTAAAGAATTAGAATTAGGGAAAACCAATAGTATGATTCAGAAAATCATTTTTGATATTATTTTTCAACATGTTCAAGATATGGTTTTTGTTATGAAAGTGGAAAAGGGACCTAGATTTCGCTATTTGTTTGTCAATGAATCAGGAATGCAGAAAGCAAATCTTTCGATTGATGTGCTCGGAAAAACCATGCAAGAAGTTCTTCCGGTCGATTTTGCCAACACCCTACAGCAGAAATACGAGAAAGTATTAAAAACAAAAGATATTGTTTTGTTTGATGATCAATTCTATTTTGATGGACAAAAGGAAATATATGGGGAAACGATTTTAACCCCGGTGTACAACAATAAAAAAGTAATTAGTTATGTGGTAGCTGTAACGAGAGATGTAACTGAATGGTCGCTAGAGAAAAATAAAATCATAGAAAGCGAACAAAGATATCGCTCGATTGTTGAAAATAATTTAGATGCAATTTTTACGATTAGCCCAGAAGGAAAAATTCTTGAAGCAAATCCTGCTGCTTCTTTGTTGACAGGATATGCTGAAAAACAAATGACCAATCGATTTATTTATGACTTGGTCAATGATCATGATTTAGAAAAGTTTAAAACACTATTAGAAAAAACTTGTTTAGGATATGCTATGGAATCACTAGATTGCAAAATTATCCATAGGAAAGGCCAACTGCTAAATGTCCAAATAAAAACCGTTCCCATCGTGGTCCATAGTGATATTAACGGGCTTTATGTCATTTTTAAGGATTTATCGGATCAGGCTAAAAATATGGAAATAATAAAATTTATGTCATTTCATGATCAACTAACAGGACTTCTGAATAGAAGTGCTCTACTTGAGCATTTAAATGAATATATCTTTTCGCCTCTCCGAAAAACGGAAGAATTTGCATTAATTACAATTGACTTGGACCGGTTTAAATATTTAAATGATACCCTTGGACATCTGGCGGGTGATCAAATATTAAAAAAGGTGGCTGAACGATTACTACGATTTCAAAATGATCATTGCTATGTATATCGTGTTGGCGGAGATGAGTTCAATATTTTACTTTTAAATATCGGGAGACAAGAGGCCGGTGCCTTTGTCCGAAAGGTATTTACTGCATTCGCACGATCCTTTTATTTGAATTCCCAAGAGTACTTTATTTCCCCGAGTATCGGCATTAGTATGTATCCTAATGATGGCAAGGATGCTGAAATGCTGATAAAAAATGCCGATGAAGCCCTATTTCGGGTAAAGGAACGAGGGAAGGCGCATTATCAATTTTATCGTACAGATATGAATTCTGTTTTTACGAACATCGTTACTTTAGAGACTCATTTACGGAAGGCAATTGATAAAGCTGAACTTAGCCTATTCTATCAGCCTCAAGTTGACATTGCAACTGGAGAAGTGAGTAGTTTCGAAGCTCTCCTTCGCTGGAATGATAGGGAGTTCGGCAGGATTTCCCCAAGTGTGTTCATTCCATTGGCTGAGGATACTGGGCTTATTATTTCAATTGGGCATTGGGTTATCGAAAATGCCTGTAAGCAAATAAAATGCTGGAATGATAAGGGATATAGAGATATTCATGTGGCTATTAACATCTCCCAAAAGCAATTCCAGCACCCTAACCTTGTTCAATTTATTCAATCCATGATTGAAAAATATAATATAAAGGCATCTTCTCTAGGAATAGAAATTACCGAAGGAGCAATGCATGATACAAAAGAAACCATTCCCATTTTAAAGAAAATGAAAGAACTGGGAATTTCCATCTCTGTTGACGATTTTGGGACAGGGTATTCATCATTAAATTACATAAAACAATTTCCCATAAATATATTAAAAATTGATCAGTCCTTTATTAGGGATATTCTGATTGACGAGAAGGATGCAGCGATAACATCCACGATCATTCACTTAGGAAAAAGCTTAGGTCTAGAAGTGGTTGCTGAAGGTGTCGAGTGTATTGAACAAGTTGAGTTTCTTTCAAATGCCAAGTGTCATAAAATTCAGGGCTTTTATTATTCTAAACCGCTCCCCGCTGATGAAATTGAGCAGAAATTTTTACTAGAAAAATGTCTGAAGGAATCATAGTAATCGAAAGAAAAAATCCTTATCTACAAGTGATAAGGATTTTTTTTAGTTAGAATTCAAGGTAAAGATTGTCAATTCTGGTGTTGACATAAAGCGGAATGGAAGCCGGGTTGTTCCTATTCCTCTGTTAACATAAAGAGTTAACTGGTGGTCATCGCCAATCGAATAAAGCCCTTCTGGATAAATTTTTGCAAATGGCGGTTTAATAAGTGCTCCGATAAATGGTATTTTTACCTGTCCGCCATGGCTATGCCCGCTGATTTGCCACTGAATTGGATACATCGCAGCATCATCTGCAAGGTCAGGGGCATGTGATAGTAAAATTTTAAATTGATTATCAGGCACATTTTTTAGCGCTAAGGGCAAATCCGGGTTCCCTAACATCGCATCATCGATTCCAAGCAGATAGATGCTGCTGCCGTCCTTTAGTTTTATTGATGTGGATTCATTCAGAAGCACGGTGAAATTCGTGCTTTCCATAATATTACGGTAAATATCAGAACCGTAGCCCCCATGGTCATGGTTACCAAAAATGCAGAATTTCCCGAGCGGGGCATGTAATTTTTCTAACATTGGTAAGAGTTGATGGATTTCCCTAAATTTATTGGGCTCATCCATTAAATCACCGGTAAATAATATAATATCTGGCTGAAGGTTATTAATCTTATTCACTAATTTTTTGAATTGATCAAGATTGTATTGAAATCCAAGGTGGGTATCACTAAATTGAATTATATTTATGCCATTAAAGCTTTTCGGGATTAATGGGTGTTTAATATGCTGCCGCTTGATATCAAGTAATGAGGGCTCAATTCGATTAGCATAAAGGTAGCCCCCCGAACTCAACCCGAGAACGGTTAGAAATGAACCAAATGTACGTTTCAGTAATGTTCTCCTCGTCAGTTTCTTTTTCATTTTTTCTACCAACCTATTTTTTATTTACCATTCTATAAAATAGAAGAGTTCATTTGTATTGTCTTTAAAAACAGCTATTTTTGCAAGAGAAAAAGATTACTTGTATGATATTATTCAAAAAAACAAAAAAAATTCTAAAAAGCAGCCAGGGGCTGCTTTTTAAATTCACTTATAACTAACAGCACGGCTTTGCAATGCCTTCCAGGAAGAGATGAACTGTTCTTTTCCTACTCTAACTTGCTTCTTTCCGGATAATGGATCATTTAAATAGACATAACTGGCATCATATCCTACCAAGACGACGGCATGTAAATCAAGTGGGGTTTTAATATGTTGCCTTCCGTGATACCATGATTCCCACCTATCAGGGAGGCGGTAATCCCCCGTGGTCCAGACAACAACAGGGTACCCTGCAGAAACATGAGCTAATACCCGTTCAAAAGGCAGGTTTGTTAAATTAATGGCCCGGCCAGGGAGCTTTTGATTAATTAAGGCAATCATTGGTTTTTCAAAAACAGCATACCCGGCCCTTTTTCCGGTCATATCGCCGACAAAGCCGTCAGCAGGGTTTCCCCATCGTAATATATTCCCGTTTGGCGATTTGATTAGCGGGTCTGGATCCTTTTGGATGGCGTTGTATAAATCCATTTTAGTTGTTTTCACACCGGCGTATTGCAGGACCATTGCCAGGCTTGTCACTTCGCACCCAAACTTTAGCTCAGGATTTTGAGTGATTAAGACCACATTAAGCATTGCTGACTCTTTTTTGGGGGTGGTATTAACAAAATCGCTTTTTTTACCTGTATTTTTTACCTTCATTACTTGATCCTTAAGATCAGTGATTTTATATGGTGAACCTGTTATATTAACTGAAGACGAGCTTTTTATCGGCTCTTTCTCAGTAATTGGTGAAACCTGTTGTTCATTTACAGATTTTACTCTCACTTCTGAATCATCATTATAGTTGCTGCATCCAAACAGTGGAAGGATTGAGGTAATTAAGCAAAGTTTTTTCAAGATTTATCCTCCTTTGTGTAGTGCTTATGGATAGGATGTGATTGTTTCTCAGCAGCTATAATGGTATCCTTTTGGAAAAGAACGAGAAGGATCGGTTAAGCGTATCATAAATTGAGAATAAATTATTGGAGGTACGTGGATGGATGCATTGGAAATCCTATCGGATCTTGAAAATTGTTTCCCGTATTTTCAACCGATTATTAGTGCCGATGAACAAAGAGTAATTGCCTATGAGGTTTTGGGAAGATATCAATCAGAGGGCAATATCATAAGTTTAGGCCCCTTTTTTCAAGATGATCAAATTCCGGATGAATATAAATTTGAAGTGGATTTGCTGATCGTTAGAAAAGCTCTTGAAAAAGCACTGGAGCTTGAAGAGGATGTAAGTATTTTCATAAATCGAAATGCCGAGCTATTAATGTATGGGCACGGGGAACCATTTTTACAAGAGCTTTTAACATTTGAAAAAAGAGGATTACGTTTACAGCGAATCGTTTTAGAAATTTCTGAACGAAAATATCAAGGGGATTTAAATCAATTTGATCACCTTTTGCAGTATTACCGGACGTATGGGATTAAAATTGCTATTGCAAGTATTGATAGCGAAAGTCCTAATTTTGAACGGATTGGTCAGCTTGACCCGAATATTTTAAAAATTAACCTCCAAGCATTGAAATCTTCAGCCACAGGAATGAATTTTAATGATGTTTTGTTCTCTTTGTCACTTTTGGCTAGGAAAATTGGTGCCACGCTATTGTTTGAAAATATAGAAATGAGTTATCAGTTGCAGTTTGCGTGGAAAAACGGCGGCCGCTACTATCAGGGTTACTATTTACATCCACCCTCGGCTGAATTTATTCAGCGTGACTTATTAAAATATCGCTTGAAAGAAAAATTCCATGATTTTATTTCGTATGAAAAGAGAAAATTGGAAGCTGTGTTTAATACGGCGGAATATTTTCAGGCAAAGGTTCAGGAAATGGTTTTCAAAAACAGAAAAGCTGGCTATGAAGAATTATTTCAAGCTTTAATAAAGGAAATGGACCAAATGGCTTTTCGGATGTATGTTTGTGATGGTGATGGGTTTCAAAAATCAGCCAATATAATTAAAAGTAAAAGTGGCTGGAGTTCACAGTCTGAATACATCGACAAAAATTGGAGTTGGCGGCCTTATTTTTTGGAAAACATCATAAAGATGCGACATGAACAAAAGGGAATACTATCTGATTTGTATTGTGATATTGAAACGGGAGAAACGATCCGAACTTTTTCATTTCCAATGAATGGGAACGATTATTTATTTATCGATCTGTCTTATCAATATTTATTTGAACACGACCAATTACTTTAAGAATGCACTGTATAGATTGATTCATTGCGTGGCATTTTAATGGTAACTTTCATTAGAAGGAGTCTTGCTCATGAATCTTTTTGTCAATATCCTTGCGATTGCAATTTTCGGTACACTTGCGGTTTCACTACTATATACATTGTCAGTTGCAAGACAGCAAAAGGCGGTTGAAGGAGATATTGATACCAAAATGGCTAAACCAGTAAAAGAGAATGTTTATTTAAGAAATCCGATTTTCTTAGCCTATATAATCTTTTTTGCTTTGCTCCTTTTTATTATCCTGTTTGTAGCGATTATTTTTTAATAAATAGGTCTCAAGCCTTTTGAGGCCTATTTTTTTTGTTCATTTAAGAAAAAAAATAGCTAAATTTTCATTTTTGCTTGGACAAATGAAGAACGTTATTTTATTCTTTTAATATTGGCATACAAAAAGATTCATTTGAAAAATCCTGAAAAAAATCCATCAGGATAGAAACATGCCAAATGAGAAACATAACTGTAGGCAGTTTGTTTTGTGTTTGAAAGGAGGAAAAGCTTATGTCACAGCTTCAAGGTATCTTAACAAGATTAAAAAACCTTCAAGAACAATCTAATAGTGGTGAACCGGCGCAGCGCTATTTCGAGGTAAATGGAGAAAGAAAGTGTCAAGTAACATTTCATCCAAAAACAGAAACATTTGAATTAGAAATATATAATGAGAAAGAAAAGCCAAAACGATATCAATTTGATAATATTGATATGATTACCATCGAAATATTTGATTTAATTCAATAAGGGACCTTTAGAGGTTCCTTTCTTTTTCTCTTTTAGGAGGTTCAAAAATATACCACAGACCACCGAAAACTATGATAGAATAAGTTTGTATTAAGTGAAACTTCCATTATTGGGGGTTTTCCTTTATCCCCCAATGATAGTTAGTTGAACCAATCGGACTTTTACGGGCAGTTGATCCTCCGCTTATCCTTATTTGGTTCAGTCAAGGTCTTGTGGTGGGGGGTTACTACCCGTTAAGGCGGGACAAAACAAACATTGAGGAGTTTTCGGCAATGATCAGTCTTTCCAGTGGGGAATTTTTAGAGCTAACAATTAAAGAATTTATGATACCATCCGAACGGGTTGCACATGTACAAATCGGAAACAATCTCGAGCATGCCCTATTGGTGTTAACAAAAAGTGGTTATACAGCAATTCCTGTTTTGGATCCGCATTATAAACTACACGGATTAATCAGTGCACCCATTATTATGGATTCGATTCTTGGTCTTGAACGAATTGAATTTGAACAACTTGAAAATAAACGAGTTGAAGAGGTTATGAGAAAGTCAATACCTCGAGTTAAAATTTCTGCTTCGATTTTCATCTGTCTTGATTTACTAGTAAACCATCCGTTTTTGTGTGTAGAAACAGAGGATGGATTTTTTGAAGGAATTTTGCCAAGAAGCACGGTCTTAAACCAATTAAATAAAATCGTAAAAAGGTTTAAAAAATAATAAAATAATGTTCAGGCTCCAAAAAAAGAATGAAAGCTCTGTGTAACCGCACAGAGCTTTTATTAATAAATGAATGAAACTTTTTTTAATGCGCTTTATAATAAAAAGAAAAATAATAAAGAGGTATTGCCTTGTCCTCATTATCTGAATTTCAATTATTATCCGTTTTAGCACAGGAAATGAATATGCGCAAAGCATCGGAACGGCTGTTTGTTTCGCAGCCAGCCCTTTCACAGCGCTTACAGACAATCGAAAAAGACTGGGGTACAAAGCTATTTATCCGCTCACAAAAAGGACTGTCCCTTACCCCGGCAGGAGAGCATGTGATTGATTTTGTAAACGAAGTACTTAAAAAACAGGAAAAGGTTCGTGAAACCATACATTCCTTGCAATCTGGGGTGTCAGGCACCTTGAAAATTGCGGTAGCTTCTATTGTGGGGCAAAATTGGCTTCCACAAGTTTTAAAGAAGTTTATTGATAAATATCCCCAGGCAAAAATTTCTCTTGTGACGGGATGGAGCAGCGAAATTCTTAAATGTTTATACGATGACCAAGTCCATATAGGGATTATTCGTGGAACGCCAGATTGGAAAGGTGTAAAGGTACATCTTTTTAACGATCCGCTTTATTTGGTAGACCGAGAGATTACTACTCCTGACCAAGTAATTAATACTGATCGTCCCTTTATTCAATTTAAAAGTGATTCGAATTATTACCAGGAGATTCAGGATTGGTGGATGCGCAACTTTAAAACATCACCGAAAAGAACCGTTGTTGTTGACCAAATTGAGACATGCAAACAAATGGCCTTTAATGGAATCGGCTACGCTATTTTGCCAGCCATTACTTTAACAAAAGCGGAAAGGGATATTTTCAAAATACCCCTTGTTGATGAGAACAACGAACCGTTAAAACGTGATACCTGGCTGTTGGGATATGAGTCCGCCTTCCAATTAAAGCAAGTGCAAGCGTTTGTGGAACTAATTAAGGAGCATATCGCTGAATCTTCAGAAGAGTAAGGGTGTTTTTCTTGTTTTCATTCCTTTTGTTTGTTAAAGTATTTTCTATAGTCTAGCTGGAGCGGCTAGCGCCTCGAGGTCAAATAACCACTAATATATGAATCAAAGTTCAAACTTCATATGTTAGAGAACGTTTGCTTGGCTAGAGAACGCTTCGCTTTCTCGCATTTAGGAAGACCAAAGCGCTTCCGCTTTTTTTATTACATACATTAGGGGGTTACTATATGAAAATGATGGATGCAAATGAAATTATTTCTTTTATTCAAAATAGTAAAAAATCTACACCGGTAAAGGTATATTTAAAAGGGGATTTAGCGAACATTGATTTTGGAAGTTATTCTAAAGCTTTTATTAATGGTAATACAGGCGTTGTCTTTGGTGAATGGTCTGAAATCAATACGGTATTAGAAGCGAACAAAGCGAAAATTGAAGATTTTGTGATTGAAGATGATCGCCGTAATTCTGCAATTCCTTTATTAGATATTAAACATATTAATGCACGGATCGAACCGGGAGTCATTATTCGTGATCAGGTTGAAATTGGCGATAATGCGGTTATTATGATGGGGGCCGTTATCAATATTGGCGCTGTTATTGGGGAAAAAACAATGATTGATATGGGAGTTGTCCTTGGCGGGAGAGCAACAGTAGGTAAAAACTGTCACATCGGGGCAGGAACCGTTTTAGCAGGTGTAATCGAGCCACCATCAGCAAAGCCAGTGGTCATAGAAGATGATGTTCTGATTGGTGCGAACGCTGTTGTGCTTGAGGGAGTAACGGTTGGGACTGGATCTGTGGTTGCTGCAGGAGCTGTAGTAACAAAGGATGTTCCTCCTTTTACAGTCGTTGCAGGAACTCCAGCAAAAAAAATCAAAGATATTGATGAAAAGACGAAATCAAAAACGGAAATTATGCAAGAGCTTCGTCAACTATAATGAAATTTCAGCGTGGAGCTTTCCACGCTTCTTTTATATCAGAAAAGAGGTATTTTAAATGAATCCATTGATCAAAATTCGCCGTGATCTTCATCAAATTCCAGAACTTGGATTTCAAGAGTTTAAGACGCAGGCCTATTTATTAACTTACCTAGAGTCTTTGCCGCAGGAACGAATGACCATTAAAAAATGGGAAACAGGATTATTTGTTAAGGTTCATGGTATTAATCCTCAAAAAACAATTGGCTACAGAACTGATATTGATGGCCTGCCAATTAGCGAACAAACAGAATTACCGTTTACCTCCACACATGATTTAAGAATGCATGCCTGTGGCCATGATTTCCACATGAGCATCGCTCTGGGGGTGCTGACCTATTTTGCTCGAAATCAAATCAACGACGACCTCTTATTTGTTTTTCAACCTGCTGAGGAAGGACCTGGCGGGGCTGAACCAATGTTGAAATCTGAAGAAATGCAAGAATGGAAGCCGGATATGATTCTTGCCTTACATATCGCACCTGAGTATCCAGTTGGTACCATCGCATTAAAAGAAGGTTTATTATTTGCTAATACCTCTGAATTGTTTATTGACCTTAAAGGCAAAGGAGGACATGCCGCCTATCCTCACCAGACGAATGATATGGTGGTCGCTGCCTGCACACTCGTCAATCAGCTGCAAACCATCATTTCAAGGAACGTTGACCCATTAGATAGTGCCGTAATAACAATCGGCAAAATTACTGGAGGAACAGTTCAAAATATTATTGCTGAAAAGGCAAGACTTGAAGGAACGATTCGGACATTATCTCCGGAATCTATGAAGAAGGTCAAGCATCGCATTGAATCGCTAGTAAAAGGAATTGAGACAGGGTATGAATGTGAAGCAGTAATTGACTACGGTTCTATGTATCACCAGGTTTATAATAATGAGTCGATTACAAGTGAGTTTATCGATTATATTCAAAAGGAAACAGATGTATGTGTGATAAAATGCAAGGAAGCCATGACGGGAGAGGATTTTGGATATATGCTTGAAGAGATTCCAGGTCTTATGTTTTGGCTTGGTGTCGAATCACCATTTGGTTTACACCATGCAAAACTAAATCCAAATGAAGCCGCAATTGACGTGGCTGTAAAGGTAATAGCAAGCTATATTAGTTTTAAAGGGAATCAGCTATAGAGGAGGGACAAGGCATTTTATTTTATTCTGCTGTAGAATCATGTTAAACTTAAGAAGAATAAAAGGAATATTGTTACATATCGAAAGTTTATTATCGAACGAAAAGGGCAAAACTTATTAAGGGAAAATCTTGATTATAATTAATAATAAGTATTTATTTAAATTAATTATAATTTAATATTGACTAAAAATAAGATTAGTCCTATAATGAGAAGTGTCAAAAGGATAGCGATTGAGAATTGCTATCAAAACTCATTTAATTTATTGGAGGGATTTGAAATGCCAGAACGTATGGTAGGTAAGCAAGCGCCACGCTTTGAAATGGATGCTGTAATGCCAAATAAAGAATTTAAAAAAGTAAGCCTTGAAGAAAATATGAAAAACGATAAATGGACAGTATTGTTCTTCTATCCAATGGACTTTACCTTTGTATGTCCAACTGAAATTACAGCGATGTCCGATCGTTATGAAGAGTTTGATGATCTTGATGCAGTTGTGATTGGTGCTTCAACTGACACTATTCATACTCACCTTGCATGGATCAAAACTGACCGTAAGGAAAACGGAATTGGCGATTTAAATTACCCATTAGCAGCTGATACTAACCATGTAGTTGCACGTGATTATGGTGTCTTAATTGAAGAAGAGGGTATTGCACTTCGCGGTTTATTCATCATTAGCCCAGAAGGTGAAATGATGTACTCTGTTGTTAACCACAACAACATTGGCCGTGACGTTGATGAAACTTTACGTGTGCTTCAAGCATTGCAAACTGGCGGTCTTTGCCCAGCAAACTGGAAGCCAGGACAAGCTACATTAAACGTGTAATTTAACCAAACATGATAGACCTAACCTTTCTAAGAGTTAGGTCTATTTTAAAATAGGGGGTTTAACATGAAGTTACGTGAACCAATGCCTGAGCTAACCGGTGCCACGGAATGGCTGAACGGTGAAGTTACCAGAGATGATTTAATCGGAGAAAAACCAACCTTGATTCATTTTTGGTCGATTAGCTGTCATTTATGTAAAGAAGCCATGCCCCAGGTCAATCAATTCCGTGATGATTTCAAGGAAAAATTAAATGTCGTTGCCGTTCATATGCCGCGATCTGAAAATGACTTGAATTTGGAAGAAATTAAGCAAGTGGCCGCTGAACATGGAATAACTCAACCGATTTTTGTCGATAGTGATCATAAATTAACAGAAGTCTTTGAAAATCAATATGTTCCAGCGTACTATGTTTTTGACCGCGAGGGCAAGCTCCGTCATTTTCAAGCAGGCGGAAGCGGTATGAAGATGCTTGAGAAACGTGTCAATCGGGTTTTGGATGAAATAGAAAAGACACAATAAGAAGATTAGTCTGAAGCTGTTCGTTGTTCTCAACGGACAGCTTTTTTGGTTGATTGGAAAACTCCTCTAATAGGATTTGTGCAACTCCGCAAATGGCTTCACTCTTTGGAAGTTTTATTTGTAAATAATGGAGATAATTTAGAAAAATAATTGTTTTCCTGTAACCTTGCCTCCAGTTAATCGTCGGTAATAGTAAAGATGAATTTCAGCGCATATCATTACTAATAGAGAATAAGGGGTGTCGTAAGTTGCAAAAACTAAAGAGATGGTTTCCTATTTATCTTATTGCCTTGGTAGTTTGGTTAGCTGGTTGCAGTGCAAGTAGTGAAGATAAGAGCGCAAAGATGAATGAAGGAAGTATGGATTCAGCTAAGTCTGGCGATAAATCCTCTATTTCCGCGGATAAGAAAGAAATGGCTAATAAAACAACAGGATCTGAAAAATTGGAAGTAACGAACAAAATGGTGATTTATCAAGCTGACTTACAGTTGAGAGTTAAGAAATTTAATCAAACTGTACAAAATTTGGAAGAAAAGGCGCTAAAATTCGGTGGCTATATTGCCGAATCCAATGTGACAAAAGAGGGCAAGGAGCAGGTAAGCGGTCGAATTACTATTAGAATACCGCAAAAGCATTTTCAGGAATTTTTGCATGATGCAGAAGGGCAAGCTGCAGAGGTGCTGCAGAGGAACATCACTGGACAGGATGTAACCGAAGAATATGTTGATCTAGATTCACGGTTAAAATCAAAAAGGGTCGTAGAGGAACGGCTTCTGTCCTTTATGAAGGGGGCTGCCAAAACAGAGGATTTATTAAAAATTTCCGCAGATTTAGCCGCTGTTCAAGAGGAGATTGAGACGATTGAAGGTAAGATGAAATTTTTAGAGAATCAAACAGCACTTTCCACTGTTACCATCACTCTTTACGAAAATAAGGTTGTAGTTCCGAATATTGATAAGGATAAACTAAATACATGGGAAAAAACGAAAAAACAATTTATGAAAAGTACCAATCTGCTATTATCCGGATTATCAGGCTTAGTTGTTTTTCTGATCGGAAATCTGCCCATTTTATTGATTTTAGCAATTATTGCTATTTTGAGCTTACTTTTTTATAAAAAAAAGAAAGCTCAAAATAGACAGGATTAACTTGTGATTTCCCTCTATATATAAAATGATGCTAAAATGATATTATATTAGATAAATGATATTGCTGGAGGAGTTAGTTGTGAAAAAAAGTTTTGCTGTCATTGGACTTGGCCGCTTCGGTGGAAGTATATGTCGTACGCTCACTGATGAAGGTATGGAAGTATTAGGGATTGATGTAAATGAAGAACGTGTAAATGAATTCGCAATGATTGCTTCCCATGCGGTTGTTGGTGATACAACGGATGAGAATGTATTGAAAAGCCTTGGTATTCGAAATTTCGATCATGTAATTGTAGCAATTGGTGATGATATTCAATCAAGTATCTTAACCACTCTTATTTTAAAGGAATTAGGGGTGGGGTGTATTACCGCAAAGGCCCAAAATGATTATCATGAAAAAGTGTTGCGGAAAATTGGTGCAGACCATGTTGTTCACCCTGAACGAGATATGGGGAAACGAATTGCAACCAACATGGCGTCGAGTAATGTAGTTGACTATCTAGAGCTTTCTGATGAACATAGTATTGTGGAAATTGTTGCAAATGGAAAACTTAGCGGACACACGATAATGGATATGGATATTCGTAAGAAATATGGTTTGAACATTGTTGCCATTAAAAGAGGAGAAGAAATCATTGTCTCCCCTCAAGCAAAAGAAACTATTTTTGTTAATGATGTATTAATAGTAATTGGAAATGATTCTGATCTTGATCGGTTTGAAAGAAAGGTCTTAGAATAATGAAAAAAAGCGGAAGAACCTTAATTAGGTCTTCCGCTTTTCTTTTTATACTTCCATAATGATAGGTAAAATCATTGGTCTACGTTTTGTTTTTTCGTAAAGGAATGGTGCTAATGTGTCAGTGATTTCATTTTTAATTTCAGACCATTGACTTGTTTTCCGCTCCATAACCTTATTTAAGTGTTTGGTGATTAGATTTTGGGCATCGTTGATTAAATCACCGGATTCCCTCATATAGACAAATCCCCGTGATATTAGGTCTGGACCGGAGGCGATTTTAAATTCTTTCATATTAATGCTGACAACTACAACAACTAAGCCTTCTTCAGAAAGGATTCTGCGGTCGCGTAGGACGATATTTCCAATATCACCAACACCACTGCCATCGATATAAACAGAACCAGAAGGGATCTTTCCAGCTACCTGAGCCATATCATCTGAGAGTGCTAATACTTCACCATTGTCCATAATAAAGCAATTTTCTTCTTCTACTCCACAATCGACTGCAAGCTTAGCGTGCATCCTTTGCATCCGGTATTCACCATGGATTGGCATAAAGAACTTAGGCTTAATTAAACGCAGCATTAGCTTTTGCTCTTCTTGTCCGCCGTGTCCGGAAGTATGGATATTGCTTAGTTTACCATGAATGACTTCTGCACCAGCTCGATACAGCATATTAATTGTTCTGTTGACACTAATCGTGTTACCTGGAATAGGTGAGGATGAAAATACCACCGTATCTCCAGGGATTATCTGAATTTGCCTGTGTGTGCCATTTGCAATTCTTGAAAGAGCTGCCATCGCTTCCCCTTGGCTTCCAGTACAAAGAATCGTGACTTTATCTGCAGGCAAGCGATTAATTTGGTTGGCTTCAATAAATGTTTCCTTTGGCGCATTAATATAACCTAATTCAAGGCCAATATTGATAGCAGCTTCCATGCTTCGACCAAAAACGGCTACTTTTCTACCATAAACAACAGCTGCCTCTACTACTTGCTGAAGTCTGTGGATATTAGAAGCAAATGTGGCAAAAATAATTCGACCATCTACCTTGCGGAAAATATCATCTATGCTTTCGCCAACACGTCGTTCGGACATGGTGAACTCTGGAATTTCGCTATTTGTACTATCTGAAAGTAAGCACAAAACACCTTCTTTTCCGATTTCAGCCATTTTGGTTAAATTGGCAGGTTCACCTACAGGAGTAAAATCAAATTTAAAATCACCTGTATGGACAATTTGCCCTGGTGGGGTTTTTACCACAATCCCGTAGGAATCAGGAATACTGTGGGTGGTTCGGAAAAAAGTAACCGATGTTTTGCGGAATTTAATTACATCGTCTTCTTTTATTTCAATTAGTTTTGCATTCCGTAATAAACCGTGTTCTTCTAGTTTATTTTTAATTAATCCTAGGGCAAGTTTGCCGCCATAGATTGGAATATTAACCTCGCGTAATAAATAAGGAATTCCGCCAATGTGATCTTCATGTCCGTGGGTCACAAATAAGCCTTTTATTTTATCCTCGTTTTTCACGAGGTAAGTGTAATCAGGAATCACATAATCAATCCCTAATAGTTCATCTTCAGGGAACTTTATCCCGGCATCGATTAAAATGATTTCATCCTGGAATTGAACTGCATACGTGTTTTTGCCGATTTCACCTAAACCGCCTAGAGCAAAAACCGCAGTTTGATCATTTTTTACAAATTTCATAAATTATCCAATCTCCAATACTTTATAGTCTTCATTTTGTTGTTCATATTCTAAATAGGCTCCTTTAACTTCTCGAACAAATTCAACATTAAACCCGCGATCAGCAATTTTCGAGCGGACATCTCTTACCGATTCTCCTTCTATAAAGAGGGTTTTAGTGTTTTCTCTAACTGGAACTTCCTTGATGCTTTCCTGATAATATACCTTAAATATCATGATAATTTCGCTCCTAACTAATTCATAACTTTTTCTATTATATAAAACATTTTCATCTTTTTCATTTATTTTCTTTAAAAGCCCTTCAATAAATAAGAAAAGTATGTAAAAAGTGCCGCTGGTTAACAATTTACAATAACGAATGAGCCCTTCGCAAGTTTGAAGGGCCCTTAAAAATATTTAGGCAATGGATTTTTTTCGTAGTAAATCTTTCCACTGTTTTAAGAGCTTCTTCCTGAGCTTCTTTAACATAGTGGATCATCTCCTTACCTCTTATTTTATACGAACCTTGTCCAATGTAAAGCTACCAATGGCAGATAATTGAAATTTTTTTATCAAAGAGAGTCTTTTTTCTATTATTATATGATGAAAATGCTGATTCTTTCATGGTTAATCATGGAATTTAGGTGACCGATAAAGAAATTGACATTTATTATAGTAAGGTTTAGTCTTTTTTAAAGAGAATGGCATTGAGCTGCATGGATTTACTGAAAGGAGCTTTATTAAGAATGAAAAAAATAGTCTTTTTTGACATAGACGGTACATTGCTTGATCATGAAAAAAGTCTTCCAGCAAGTACGAAAAAAGCAATCAAGTTATTAAAGGAAAACGGTGTCTTTGTTGCGATTGCCACCGGCAGAGCGCCGTTTATGTTTGAGAGTTTACGCGAAGAACTTGAAATTGATTCTTTCGTAAGCTTTAATGGACAATTCGTCGTTTTTGAAAATGAAGTAATATATGAAAATCCTTTGAATGAATTTGCACTAATTAAACTTTTTCAAAATGCTAAGGAAAATAATCACCCAGTTGTTTTCATGAACGAAAAAACGATGAAGGCAAGTGTAGAGCACCACTCTTTTATTGAAACCAGTTTGGGTAGTTTAAATTTTTTACATCCAGAGAAAGATGCCTCTTTTTATCTCAATCGAAAAATGTACCAGTCGCTGCTATTTTGTAAAGAAGGGGAGGAAGAGAACTATTTTACAGACTTCCCGCAATTTAATTTCATAAGATGGCATACCTATTCTGTCGATGTTTTACCAAAAGGCGGCTCGAAAGCGGAAGGTATTAAAAAAATGATTGAACGGTTAGGTTTTCAATTGAAGGATGTCTATGCCTTTGGGGATGGTTTGAATGATTTAGAAATGCTGGAAGCAGTTGGAACGGGTGTTTCCATGGGAAATGGTGTTCCTGAAGCGAAAGAGCTTGCCGATTTTATTACTAATGATGTTTCTGAGAATGGTATCTGGAACGGTCTTAAAAAATTACAGCTGATCTAAGGTCCAACTACCAATCAGTGGGGGTTTTCTTCGCCCTCTGATTGGTAGTTGCACCAATTAGGCTATTTCGGGCAGTTGAACCATAAATTACGCTTTATGTTAAAGCTAACCCATGAATTGTGGTTTATACTGCCCGTTAATGCGTGGTAAAAAGGAAGCAAAAGCTAAGAGCCGATGCTTTTCTATCTTTCAATGACAGTGGCGCCTTCAATCGGTAATAATGGATCATGTTTATCAATATGGTCATAAAACATTACTCCATTCAAATGATCGATTTCATGCTGAAAGCAAATCGCTGGTAGACCTTTTAATCGAAGTTTAACTTCTTCACCCGCTAAATTAATCCCTTTGACAGTTACCCTAGCATGTCTCGGGACAAGGCCTGGAATAGCTTCATCCACTGAGAGACAGCCTTCACCTGATTGTAAATATGCCTTTTCAACAGAATGACTAATAATTTTAGGGTTAAATAACGCATAGCTATAAAGGATTCCTTTATCGTCCGTAAGATGAACAGCAATCATCCGTTTTGAAATATTTATTTGCGGTGCAGCTAATCCGATTCCTGGACGCAGGCCATATTGTGAAGCGATTTCGTTATTCTGGCTATTAATTACGTATTCTATAAGGCTGGATAGCGTCTGTTTATCCTCTTCTGATGGCGGCATGGCGACTTCAGAAGCCACTTTTCTAAGTGTGGGATGGCCATCTCTAATGATATCCTCCATCGTTAACATGAACCTTCACTCCTGTGTTTCATATAATTATTTACAATCATTAGTCTATCAAACAATAGTTAAAATGTTAATCATTGATTGTGGTTGGAACATCCAAAATCTGCACGCTTTTGGCACAGTATATTGTCAAACAACCTAAGTACCGATATAGTAAGAAGTGGTAGTAGTTAGGAGGTTGAAAAGTGTTATATTTTGAAAAAAATCGATTTGTTATATTTTTTATTGCTATTATTTTCATTTTATCAGGGTGCGCTGCAAAAAAGACGCCTGTTGAAAAGATTTATGATGTATTAGAAAATGTTGTAAAAAAGGAAAAGACTTTTGAGGAGCAGCAGAACCCTCTTGTTACCTTAGAAAAGAAAGAAAAAGACCTATATGACCAGATTATTGGGCTTGGTATGAAAGAATATGACCAAATAGTCAAGATTTCAGATGAAGCACTCCAGGTAACTGAAAAAAGAAAAGAACATATGGAAAAAGAAACAAATAGTCTCAAGGAATCTGAGAAGGAATTTAAGAAAGTGGCGGACATAAAAGGAAAAATTACTGACACTAAAATTTCCAAATCAGCAAATGAATTATATGATATTATGATGCAAAGATATCAAGCACATGAAGTCCTGTACAAGGAATATTCAGTAGCCTTAACATATGATGAAGAATTATACCGGATGTTCAAGAATAAGAACCTTTCCCTAAATGAACTTGAAGCACAAATAAACAAACTAAATGGAACGTATAAAAAGGTTTATGCGGCAAATGAAAACTTTAATAAGCTTACAGAACAATACAACGAAAAGAAGCTGTTATTTTATAAAATGGCAGGCTTAAAATTGAATAAATAAGTATCTAACAATAGAAATCGGCTGAAAACAGCCGATTTTTTCTATATTATAACAAGTGACAAATTGGTGAAATTTTATATAACAGATATTGTTTCAAAGTGATACAGTTGAGGATTTTACATTTATTGTTTTTAGTATGATTGTATTGAAAAATTATAGTACGTAGTATTTGACGAGTGAAATTGAATGGTGTAAACTCATAAATGAGTTAAAAAGTTGTATTATTGATGTTACATAAAATAATGATACAGAATAAGATATTGGTAGAATGAAGACACTTTTTGTTTTATCTTGTCTTTTCTGTGAAAAACTATTGTTTAGAACTTTGAAGACCTAGGCGAGCACAATCCTATGTAATATCACAAGCTTTTTCAAAAAACAACGATAAAAAGAAGATGGCTAATCCCATCAAGATTTTATTCGAAAGTTTTTTGGGTAATCTAACAAGGTGAATTAATATCTTAAAATTTAGCCCTGAATCGAAAGGAAGAGGTGACCAAAATGACTTCTAAAACTAAGAACGCCAAGCTTGATGTCAATAAAGCACTCGATGTAGTAGAAGATCAATTTCAAACGCTTCAAATATTAAATGAAGATGGCGAAGTTGTAAACGAAGCAGCAATGCCGGATTTAACAGATGAGCAGCTTCAAGAATTAATGCGCCGTATGGTGTATACAAGAATTCTTGACCAACGTTCCATTTCTTTAAATCGCCAAGGAAGATTAGGTTTCTATGCTCCAACAGCTGGGCAAGAAGCATCACAGTTAGCATCTCAATTCGCACTTGAAAAAGAAGATTTTATTTTGCCAGGTTACCGTGATGTACCACAAATTGTTTGGCATGGATTGCCCTTATACCAAGCATTTTTATGGTCAAGAGGACATTTGGAAGGTGGACAGATTCCTGAAGGAGTCAATGTAGCTATTCCTCAAATCATCATTGGTGCTCAATACGTTCAAACTGCTGGTGTGGCACTTGGAATGAAAAAACGCGGAGCAAAATCAGTTGCTATCACGTACACAGGAGACGGTGGAACTTCTCAAGGGGATTTCTATGAAGGAATGAACTTTGCAGGTGCGTTTAAAGCACCAGCTATCTTTATTATTCAAAACAACCGTTTTGCTATTTCAACTCCTGTTGATAAACAATCTGCAGCGAAGACGCTTGCTCAAAAGGCAGTCGCAGCCGGAATCCCAGGTATCGTAGTTGACGGTATGGACCCATTAGCTGTTTATGCGGCAACTCGTGATGCCCGTGAGCGTGCGATTAATGGTGAAGGACCTACACTGATTGAAACCTTAACATACCGTTATGGTCCACATACAATGGCTGGAGATGATCCAACTCGTTACCGTACAGCTGACCTTGACAATGAATGGGAAAAGAAAGATCCGCTAGTTCGTTTCCGGAAATTCCTTGAAACGAAAGGTCTCTGGAGCGAGGACAAAGAAAATGAGGTAATCGAAAAAGCGAAGGAAGATATTAAAGAGGCCATTAAAAAGGCGGACGGTGCACCTAAACAAAAGGTTACCGATTTAATGTCTATTATGTTTGAAGAAATGCCTCATAACTTAAAAGAACAATATGAAATATATAAAGAAAAGGAGTCGAAGTAAGCCATGGCTCAAATGACGATGATTCAAGCAATTACTGATGCATTGCGTACGGAATTGCGTAATGACCCGAATGTATTAGTTTTCGGAGAAGATGTGGGCGTAAACGGTGGTGTATTCCGTGCGACAGAAGGTTTGCAAAACGAATTTGGCGAAGATCGTGTCTTTGACACACCACTTGCTGAATCAGGAATCGGCGGTTTAGCGGTCGGTCTTAGTTTACAAGGCTTCCGTCCAGTTCCAGAAATTCAATTCTTCGGTTTTGTATATGAAGTTATGGATTCCATTTCTGGTCAAGCAGCTCGACTTCGTTATCGTACAGGAGGCAAATTCAATGCTCCTGTAACATTTCGTTCACCATTTGGAGGTGGCGTACATACACCTGATATGCACGCGGACAGCTTAGAAGGTCTTATGGCTCAACAACCTGGTGTAAAGGTTGTTATTCCATCAACTCCATATGATGCTAAAGGGCTTCTCATTTCATCAATCCGTGACAATGATCCGGTTATTTTCCTTGAGCATATGAAGTTATACCGTTCTTTCCGTCAAGAAGTTCCTGAAGAGGAATACACCATTCCACTAGGAAAAGCGGAAGTGAAACGTGAAGGGACCGATATATCAATTGTTACTTATGGTGCAATGGTTCACGAGTCATTGAAAGCAGCAGAAGAACTTGAGAAAGAAGGGTATTCTGCTGAAGTAATTGACTTACGTACAGTAAGTCCGATTGATATTGAAACCATAATTGCCTCTGTTGAAAAAACAGGTCGTGCAATTGTTGTTCAAGAAGCGCAAAAACAAGCTGGTATTGCGGCAAACGTTGTAGCTGAAATTAACGATCGTGCAATTTTAAACTTAGAAGCACCAGTATTGCGTGTGGCAGCACCAGATACAATATTTGCTTTCCCACAAGCTGAATCTGTTTGGTTACCAAATTATAAAGATGTAATTGAAACAGCTAAAAAAGTTTTAACGTTCTAAGAGACTTGGGAAATAGTTTATACTGTTTCCCTCTTGCTCATAAATAATGGAAGAACCAGATGGAAAAAATAGGAGGATGAGTTTCAGTGTCATTTCAATTTAAAATGCCTGATATCGGTGAAGGAATTCACGAAGGCGAAATCGTTAAATGGTTTATCAAGCCTGGCGATAAAGTCCAAGAAGATGATGTACTTTGTGAAATACAAAATGATAAAGCAGTTGTTGAAATTCCTTCCCCTGTCGAAGGAACAGTTATTGAAGTTTTAATTGGAGAAGGAACCGTTGCTACAGTTGGACAGGTTCTCGTCACCTTTGATGCACCAGGATACGAAAACTTGCAATTTAAAGGTGATCATAGTGATGATGAGCCTAAACAAGAAGAAAAGGCAGTTGCACCAGCACCAGAGGCTACACCGCAGGTCACACCTGCTGCAGCTACACCATCTGTACAACCACAAACAGAAGTTGATCCAAATCACCGTATTATTGCTATGCCATCTGTCCGGAAATTTGCCCGTGATAAAGGGGTAGAAATTGGTTTAGTTGCTGGAACAGGTAAAAACGGACGTATCGTGAAAACTGATATTGAAACATTCTTAACCGGTGGAGCTCAAGCAGTAGCACCGCTGGCTCAAGCTCCAGCTCCTGAAGCTGTAAATCATGCAGAAACTAAAGCAGCACCTATCCCGCAAGGTGAATATCCTGAAACTCGTGAGAAAATGAGCGGTATTCGTAAAGCAATTGCAAAAGCAATGGTTAACTCAAAACATACAGCTCCACACGTAACACTAATGGATGAAATAGATGTAACGAAACTTGTTGCTCATCGTAAAAAATTCAAAGAAGTGGCTGCTGCTAAAGGCATTAAGCTTACTTTCTTACCATATATCGTAAAAGCATTAACAAGTGCATTACGTGAATTCCCTGCGCTTAATACGTCTCTTGATGATGCAACAAGTGAGATTATCCATAAGCACTACTATAATATTGGAATTGCTGCTGACACGGAAAAAGGCTTATTAGTTCCGGTAGTAAAAGATGCGGACCGTAAGTCTGTTTTCAGTATTTCTAATGAAATTAATGAACTTGCAGGAAAAGCTCGTGACGGAAAGCTTGCACCTAACGAAATGAAGGGTGCGTCATGTACGATCTCAAATATTGGTTCAGCAGGTGGACAATGGTTTACTCCTGTTATTAACCACCCAGAAGTAGCTATCTTGGGTGTAGGAAGAATCGCTGAAAAACCAATTGTAAGAGATGGAGAAATTGTTGCTGCACCTGTATTGGCCCTTTCCTTAAGCTTTGACCACCGCATGATTGATGGTGCAACAGCACAAAATGCATTGAATCATATTAAACGTTTATTGAACGATCCAGAACTATTGTTAATGGAGGCGTAATAAAATGGTCGTAGGAGATTTCCCGATTGAAACAGATACTATAGTAATTGGTGCAGGTCCTGGGGGTTATGTTGCCGCGATTCGGGCAGCACAGCTTGGACAAAAAGTAACGATTGTTGAAAAGGAATATGTAGGCGGTGTTTGTTTAAATGTTGGCTGTATTCCATCCAAAGCATTGATTTCAGCAGGTCACCGCTACGAAACAGCGATACATTCTGAAGCATTCGGAATTACAGCTGAAAATGTAAAAGTTGATTTTTCAAAGGTTCAACAATTTAAAGACGGAATCGTGAAAAAGTTAACTGGTGGTGTTGAAGGGTTATTAAAAGGAAATAAAGTGAACATTGTTCGTGGTGAAGCATACTTTGTGGATGCTAATACACTTCGTGTAATGGACGATAATTCTGCGCAAACCTATACCTTTAAAAATGCGATTATTGCAACTGGATCTCGTCCAATTGAGCTGCCAACATTTAAATATTCAAAACGCGTTCTTAATTCTACAGGAGCACTTAACCTAGCAGAAATTCCGAAAAAAATCGTTGTCATCGGCGGCGGTGTAATCGGAATTGAACTTGGCGGTGCATACGCAAACTTTGGTAGCCAAGTCACCATCTTAGAGGGTGCAGATGAAATCCTAGGTCTTGGAATTTTTGATAAGCAAATGGCTGCACTTGTTAAGCGCAGCATGAAGAAAAAAGGTGCGGAATTCTATACAAAAGCATTGGCTAAGGGCGTAGAAGAAACTGAAAATGGTGTAATTGTAACCTTCGAATCAAAAGGCGAAGAAATGAAACTCGAGGCTGATTATGTATTTGTAATGGTTGGACGCCGTCCTAACACTGATGAGATGGGTCTTGAACAAGTTGGTGTTAAAGTAAGTGATCGCGGGATTATTGAAATCGACAAACAATGCCGTACTAATATTAGCAATATTTACGCCATTGGTGATGTTGTTCAGGGTCCTCAATTAGCACATAAGGCATCATATGAAGCCAAAATTGCTGCTGAGGCAATTGCTGGCCACGCTTCAGTAATTGATTACTTAGGAATTCCGGCGGTTGTTTTCTCCGAACCTGAATTAGCTTCAGTCGGTTATACAGAAACGCAGGCTAAAGATGAAGGTATCGCTGTAATTGCGGCTAAATTCCCATTTGCTGCAAATGGTCGTGCCTTATCCTTGGACAGTGGTGATGGATTCTTAAAACTAATTACTCGTAAAGAAGACGGGCTGGTAATTGGAGCACAGATTGCCGGTGCAAGTGCATCAGATATGATTGCAGAATTGGGCCTTGCCATTGAAGCTGGAATGACAGCAGAAGATCTTGCCATGACCATTCATGCCCACCCAACACTTGGTGAAATTACAATGGAAGCAGCAGAAGTTGCTTTAGGAACTCCTATACATGTAATCAAATAATGTAAAAAATAAGTCCTTTTCGAAAAAATGCGAAAAGGACTTTACTTTTTTAAAGCGAATATTATCTATATTATTATGTTTTTTGAATATACTTTTGCGAGGAGGGAAAAAATATCTAACTAACAGATTTATCACATATACTTAACCACAAAGGTTTGAGTATGAAAGAATGATTAATGTATGATGAGTGGTGATGATATGAAGGCTTATCTTGTGATAATTTTACAGTTTTTCATTTGGAGTGGATATACTTTTATTGAATGGTTATCAAAGCATGATCAACTGATATATAAGGTCTTGATGTTTTTTATATTTTTTTATTTAGCTTTCATAATTGGAAACCATGTGACAAAATCAGTAAGGAAAACTCTTTTTATCACTTCATTAAGCTTGGTTATTTATACTTCGATTCATTATACATTGGCACAATTTATCCATTAAAAAAGCTCCTTTATGGAGCCGGTTTCGCCTTTACTTTCTTGGGTAGTAATACATGATTCTTTCGTTAAAAAGGTGTAGTTCTCCTTGAAGTTTTTTAGCAAGAAATTTACAAAATTCATTTGCCTTTCCTTTGTCACCAAATGTGGATTGGTCAGGTAGTGTGACCTGTATGTATGTTTGTTCGCTTTCTACGCCATCTTCACTTCTAACGGTTTCCGTATCAACACCTATTAATATAGTATTGTAGCGTTCATGGTTAGATTGTAAGTAAAACCATTTTCCTTTACCTTCCTCGGTTTCTTTCATGGCGTACGGAAAAGCATTTTCTCCGTATTGCCAATTCAATTGGGTTCCCGTTTTTACAGTAATATTTTTATAATAATGAATTAGCTCCTTAACCTCATCAATGGTTACTGTTTGTTTTGCAGATGAAGGCACAAGCTTAATAAATGAATTATCAGCCATCATCATTACCCCCCTATTGGTCCATGATATATGCTCCTCTATTCTAGCATTGAATAAAAAGTGCTGACAACACTTATAGAAATAAATTGCCAAGTTTCTTGTTATTCTGCTGAAAATGAATTATAATAATATTCTAAATATTTAAAGAAAAGGAGGAGCCAAATGGAACTTTTTGATAAGCTCTATGATGAGCACGAAAACACAAAAGTGAGGTTTATTGGATTTACCACAGAAGATACCCGTTATGACTTTGGAATTGTATATACCAATATGTTTTTTGGAAAGCCACTTGTAATCTGCATGCAAACTGGACGTTCAACCCTCCTCGATCCAAAAGATATTGAAGACATAGACTACCTTCAAACCGTATTCCGGATCCCAGATAAACAACAGGCCGCAGATTTAGCTGAGTTTTTTCGCGATACACTTCCGTCCATTCCTTTTGTCACTCAATATGAATAAAAATTACCGAAGAGGCCTGAATGGGGCCTTTTTTGATGAAATATTTTTAATTGTGACATACAAATTAGGCTTGAAATTTCAAATGTGATATATTATTATTGTATTAAGGATGTTTAAGCGCTTTCATATTATGATCATTCATTAAAGAAAAGGGGATTGAACAGATGGGTACTCTTGTATGCCAAACATGTAACTCTACTATTGATCATTTTGAAGATGAAAAAGTAACAGTGCTTTACTCAAAATGTAATTGTTGCGATGACCACCATGTTGACGAAGAAGTATAAATAAGTTAAATAATAAAAACAGGATTCCGTATATTTGGAATCCTGTCAGGCTGTCGAAAAACTTTCGATAGCCTTTTTTTATTCGCTTTCTTTAACAATTCACCGCGTTAATTTGTGAAAAAATTATTAATATATAGGCCTTACAACAGGTCTGTTGATTTGCGCTCCAGGCGCTTCGCTTTCCGCGGGCGTGCCGGGGAGCCTCCTCGTCGCTTCGCTTCTGCGGGGTCTCCCCAGCCCCGTACTCCCGCAGGAGTCTTCGCGCCTTCCACTCCAATCAACAGAGTGTTTTTCAATAAAGACCTTCAACTCAACTAATAAATAATAAAAAATATGTTGTGAAATCAATGTTTAAGCCAAAAGAGTCTAGCCAAAGTGAATATGAATTCGTGTCTATTGATGAATAAGTTCCAGACGACCACCTTCTTCGCTTGATTGACAAATATATAGATTTTACATTTCTCTAGAAAAAGTTCGTCCTTTTTATAGCGAGGATAATGGTCGCCCATCTGATCCCTTATTCTTTTTAAAATGATGTTTATAGGGTATCCTTTTGGCATTCGTTCTGAAAGACAATTAGAAAGAGAAATTAAAATGAACATTGCCTACCGCTAGAAAAAGTGTGTTGCAATTCATTAGGTTGATTTGCCTCCCTGTTGATTGGAGCGGAGGGCACTCGACTCCTGCGGGATAGAGAGGTCACTGGAGACCCCGCAGGCGCCAAAGGCGCCGAGGAGGCTACAGGACCTCCCCGCGGAAAGCGAGTGCCCGGAGCGGAAATCAACAGGCCAGATAGCAGAGACAATCAGTTAATAAAAAATCGGTAATTTAGATTCAGACAAAAAAATTGCCGAGAAAAATACCTTTTCTCGACAATCTGACAGGATTCCATATATTTGGAATCCTGTTTTTTTATCGTTTATTTTATTGCTTTATATTCTTTTATCACATGAATGGTTTTGATTTCATCGTCTTCTGGTCCTTGGACAGGTAAACCTACTTCAAGGTTTTTGCGAATATAATGAAGATTTTCTTGCGTAATGATTTCACCAGGAATAAAAATTGGAATACCAGGTGGGTAAACCATCACAAACTCAGCAATGATTCTTCCTTCGGATTCCTCAAAAGGAATAACCTCGGTTTCAGCATAAAAAGCATCTCTTGGTGTTAGAGCAAGCACAGGGATTTCCGGAAGAAGAACCTCTACTGGTTCAAAATTTTCCGGGCGATGTTTACATTCGTCTGCGAGTTCTTTTAAGGCATTAACTAAAAGGTTTGCCTCATTTTTCGTGTCACCAATCGTAATAATGCAAAGGATGTTATAGAGGTCAGATAATTCTACTTCGATGTTATGTCTTTCTCTCAGCCATTTTTCTACTTCATATCCGGTTAATCCTAACTTCTTGACGGAAATTATTAGTTTTGTCGGATCATAATCAAACGTTGCCTTGGAACCTAAAATTTCCTCACCGACACAATGGAGATCGTCAATTTCATTGATTCTTTCGCGAATGGACTGAGCTAATTGGATCGTATTGTCAATTAATTCTTTGCCTTTTGTCGCTAACTGCTTACGAGCAACATCAAGAGAAGCTAGCAATAAATACGATGTAGAAGTTGTTGTAAGCATACTTAAAATCGATTGGACGTGTTTAGCTGATACGAGCCCTTCCTTGACATTTAGGATGGAGCTTTGGGTCATGGAACCACCTAGCTTATGGACACTAGTTGCCGCCATATCGGCCCCTGCCTGCATGGCGGAAAGCGGAAGTTCATCATGGAAATGAATGTGGACCCCATGGGCTTCATCAACGAGGACGGGGACATGGTAAGAATGGGCAATTTCGACAATTTTCTTTAAATCAGCAGAAATCCCGAAGTAGGTTGGGTTAATGACTAAAATACCTTTTGCATCAGGATGCTGTTCAAGAGCCCTTTCGACTGATTCAGTCGTAATCCCATGAGAAATTCCTAATTCCTTATCAATTTCCGGATGAATGAACACAGGGATCGATCCAGAAAAGACAATCGCCGACATGACTGATTTATGGACATTTCTTGGAACAATGATTTTTTCTCCAGGTCCGCATACAGCCATTACCATCGCGATAATTGCTCCGCTTGTGCCTTGAACAGAAAAGAATGTTCGGTCGGCCCCAAAAGCCTCAGCAGCTAAATCCTGAGCTTGTTTAATAATTCCTTTTGGCTGATGAAGGTCATCAAGAGGTCCTATATTAATTAAGTCGATTGACAGGGCATTATCGCCAATAAAATGACGAAATTCCGGGTCAATTCCGACACCTTTTTTATGTCCGGGAATATGGAATTGAATCGGATTTCTTTCTGCATGCGCTAATAAGCCGCTAAATAACGGTGTTTGATTTTGTGACAAAGATAATTGCACCTCTTTATAAAAAATACTCTTATTAAGTTTTAAAATAATAAAACAAATGGAATTATAGCATTATTCCTTTGTGTTGCAAAGGGTTTTGCTTTAAAAAATCAGCATAATAATAGCTTCAAGTTAGTTTCCCATTAATAAAGGAAAATTAACCATTTTAGCCGAAATAACAATAAGCAAATAATTAGGAGGGGATTCCATTGAATTGGCAAACACGAGTGTCTGATATCTTAAACATTAAATATCCGATTATCCAAGGAGGTCTAGCTTATTTAGCCTATTCTGACTTGGCTGCAGCTGTATCAAACGCTGGGGGACTTGGTCAAATTACGGCGATGTCATTAGCTAATCCGAATCAACTTAGAGAAGAAATACGAAAAGTAAAACAACTGACGAACAATCCTTTTGGGGTTAATTTTGCCATCGGGCAGCACGGCAGGCCATTCGCTGATTTTTTACAGGTTGCAATTGCTGAAAACGTACCAGTTGTCTCGATGACAGGAGGGAATCCGGCACCAATTTTTGAACAGTTAAAGGGAACTCAGGTAAAAACACTTGTCCTTGTTGCGGCAAGAAGACAGGCTGTTAAAGCAGAAGAGTTAGGGGCTGATGCGGTTATGGTTGTGGGGCAGGAAGGGGGTGGCCATCTTGGTAGGGATGATACCGGCACCATGGTTTTAATTCCGCAGGTGGTGGATGCTGTTTCCATACCGGTAATTGCTTCAGGTGGAATCGGTGATGGCAGGGGGCTGATGGCAGCGCTTAGTTTAGGTGCTGAAGGGATTGAAATGGGAACGAGATTTATAGCCACTAAGGAATGTATTCATGCAAACGATTTTTACAAGCAGAGGTTAGTCGATGGAACAGAATCGGACACTGTTGTTATCAAGAAGACTTTAGGCACACCAGCGAGGGCAATTGCGAATAGCTGGACGGATAATATCCTTGAAATTGAGAGAAATAATGGTGGCTTTGAACAACTAAAGGATCTAATTAGCGGGTTGGCGAATAAACGCTACATATATGATGGTGTTGCAAGCGAAGGTTTTGCCTGGGCAGGACAGGTAATGGGACTTATTAAGGATGTACCAGCCGTGGCAGAACTCTTAGAAAGAATCATTAATGATGCGGAACAAATTCGTGCAAAATGGGGAAAATAAAGGTATGATTCACTTTAGTTGAAAATAGTAAGTAGGTGAGAATATGGAATACCAATATCCGATTGATTACAACTGGTCAACAGATGAAATTGTCGATGTCATTAAATTTTTTGAAGCAATAGAGAAAGCCTATGAAAAGGGAATTGAACGAGATGAGCTTATGAAGGCATATCGCCGGTTCAAAGAAATTGTTCCCAGCAAAGCGGAAGAAAAGACTATTTGCGGTGAATTCGAAGAAATAAGCGGTTATTCGTCATATCGGACAATTAAAAAAGTAAAAGACGCCCATCCTGGCGAGCGAATTACAATGAAATAATACAAAAAGCTCCCGAAATAGTTTTGTCTGGGAGCTTTTCCTATTTTATCTTGCATTAACGGGCAGTAAGACCTCATAATTGAAGTTTCACTTTATGTTCAGTGCGATTTTATATAATGGTGCTACCTTATTAAATACCTCATCAATTTGCTGCATTAAACCTTCGGAACCTAACTGGATGGCTTTTTCCTTGTCGATGGTATACCCACATAATAATTCAGCTTTTTTTACGTTTTGAAACCGGTCGAAATAAGAAAGTAAATCTTTCTTTGACAATTGTCCGTGTTTAACTGTCTCCGGTTTTGTGTGGTCTACAGACCAGGCGAAATCCTTTGGTATTTCTTTGTATATTTTAGTTGCCCTTTTAGTGAATCTTGCTCCTATTACTTCTTGTTGTGGTGCTTCATAAATAATAGCAAACCAAATAAATAAATGCGTGTTCCACATGCCGATTTGAAAATGAGGAAGCATTTTATAGCCACGGACATTATTAGCGAATGCGACCCATGTATCCTTTGGAGGATTAATCGTTCGTCTTGCATGTTTCGCTACATGGACAAACATTTCATCTCCGGTTAAAGCCGATAATGTTGGTGCGAAGTGTTGACCCAAACTTTCCAATTTAGGACGTATATTTTCTTTAAGAGCTTCCATCCTTGCTTCTAACCCATCTATTAAAAAGACATCAAAATCCTCATTCGTAAATCCGTTGAAATTCATCTCACTACCCCCAACAAACCTTTTGTCAATTATTGTAGCATAAGCGTGAAAATACAAGAAGTTTGTTGCTCTTCTAGGTTAAAGCACATATTTGTTGCAACATATATAGGTGATTCATATTATACAGTAAAAAAAACAATCTGAAAAAATAGTTAAATCACAGGAAGGGGAGGAAAAAAGTGAAGCAATTGATGAATACGTCTTTAAAAAAAGTAGGCGAAAAGGAAAGAACAGCGGTATTAAGATTGGAAATGGATTATGAATTAGCAACATTATTTGAAGCAATTGAGGAAAAGAACGAGAAGAAAATGAAAGAATGTAAACAAAAATTAGAAAAAATTCGCCAGGAATTATTACGGTTAAAAGCTCTTTGAATGATTCTATGCATTTTTATCTAAGGGGAAATTAATTAGAATGAATCGAAAAAAAAGAATATCTTGTGGGCTTATCTAAAACGAACTCCAAATGAGGATGATGGGAGTTCGTTTATTATTGTACATTTATGTAATTATTTGAGCATGAATCAAATAGGTAGCTTGAAAGTTGATGTGTTCCAATAATTTGATTAAGCTATAGTTACATCAATTTATTTGTCATGCTTCATACTACATATTGGAATCGTTTTTGGAATAAACGTTTATTGGAGGAGAAAAATGAAGTGGGAAGATATTAATGCCCATGCAAAGCAATGGGTAAAAGAAGCAGGAGAAAGAATCCGATTATCCTTTGATACGACATTAAACATTCAGACGAAAACTAACGCTAATGATCTTGTAACGAATATCGATAAAGAAATTGAACAATTTTTTATTAAAAAAATTAGAGAAGTTTATCCTGAACACAAAATTATGGGGGAAGAAGGATTTGGGGACGAACTCCGCAGCCTTGATGGAATTGTCTGGCTGATAGATCCGATTGATGGGACGATGAATTTCATTCATCAGCAAAGAAATTTTGCCATTTCCCTTGGAGTATATGAAAATGGCATAGGGAAAATCGGTCTCATTTACGATGTTGTCCACGATGAGTTGTACCATGCCATCAGAGGAAAAGGTGCCTATATTAACGAAAAGCCGATAGCTCCAGTTAAGGAAACAACGGTTAAGGAATCTATTATTGCCCTTAATGCCACTTGGGTAATGGAAAATCACCGTATTGATCACAATTTAATGATTCCGCTGGTCAAAGATGTAAGAGGGACAAGGTCGTATGGGACTGCGGCACTGGAAATGGTGTTTGTTGCCACTGGAAGGGTTGACGCCTACCTGTCAATGCGATTATCTCCTTGGGATTTTGCTGCAGGGACGGTCATAGTTGAAGAGTTAGGTGGAGTAGTGACAAATTTAAGAGGAGAAAAGCTTGATTTTCTTTCCAAAGATTCTTTATTCGCAGCCAATCCCAGCTTGCATCAATCGATATTAAAGGATTATTTAAAAAACGGTAAATTCTAAAGAAAGAAGCCTGGAAAAATTCCAGGCTTCTTATAGTTCTCCGTTCTCACGCATCTTTTTTTTAGTTTTAAAACCGATTCCCATAACAATAACAACGGCTAAGATTGCGCCAATTATCCCGGTGATGCTTTTTTCACTAATGGCAATGCCAATTCCCATAATACTTACTGCAGCTAAAATTGCACAAATAAGCAATGGCCATTTCACTTGATTCATTTTTTTACCCCTTAAAATTTACTTTTATTTTAATAATACATTAAAATGCTTATCAGTTTCCACTTTAAGTATGGTATAATATTTTAGTTGTATTTGGGAAACTAAAAATAGCTTTTATTTTTATAAAATAGGTAGGAGTGGAATTTTGAAACTTAGAGAAGATGTACGAAATATAGCGATTATTGCCCACGTTGACCATGGAAAAACGACTTTGGTTGACCAGTTGTTAAAACAATCTGGAACGTTTCGTTCTAATGAGCACGTGGAAGAACGTGCAATGGACTCAAATGATATTGAAAGAGAACGCGGAATCACCATCCTCGCGAAAAATACTGCTATTCAATACAAAGATACAAGAATCAACATTTTGGATACACCAGGACACGCCGACTTTGGTGGTGAAGTAGAACGGATCATGAAAATGGTTGATGGTGTATTGCTAGTAGTCGATGCCTATGAAGGCTGTATGCCGCAAACTCGTTTTGTTCTTAAAAAGGCATTGGAGCAAAATATTACTCCAATTGTTGTTGTAAATAAAATTGACCGTGACTTTGCTAGACCTATTGAAGTAATCGATGAAGTAATCGATTTATTTATCGAACTTGGAGCAAATGAAGATCAACTTGAGTTTCCCGTTATTTACGCTTCAGCAATTAATGGAACAGCAAGTACTAATCCAGAAAAACAAGATGAAAATATGCAATCCTTGTATGATTCCATTGTTGAATTCATTCCTGCCCCTGTTGATAATCATGAAGAACCATTGCAATTTCAGGTTGCCCTTCTGGATTATAACGACTATGTTGGCAGAATCGGAATTGGCCGAGTTTTCCGTGGAACCATGCATGTAGGTCAACAAGTAGCACTTATGAAGTTAGATGGTTCCGTAAAACAATTCAGGGTGACAAAGATTTTTGGCTTCTTTGGCTTAAAACGCCAAGAAATTCAAGAGGCAAAGGCTGGCGACCTAATTGCTGTTTCTGGAATGGAAGATATTAATGTTGGTGAAACAGTTTGTCCATTTGAACACCAGGATGCACTTCCAATTTTACGAATCGATGAACCGACACTACAAATGACTTTTGTCGTTAATAATAGCCCATTTGCAGGAAGAGAAGGGAAATATTTAACTTCAAGAAAGATTGAAGAAAGACTTCTAGCCCAATTGCATACCGATGTTAGCTTACGTGTAGAAAACACAGATTCACCGGATGCATGGATTGTTTCTGGCCGTGGGGAGCTTCATTTATCAATATTGATTGAAAACATGCGCCGTGAAGGCTATGAACTTCAAGTTTCAAAACCTGAAGTTATCGTTAAAGTTATTGATGGTGTCCGCTCCGAACCAATTGAGAGAGTACAAATTGATGTTCCTGAAGAACATACAGGCTCCGTAATGGAATCAATTGGTGCCCGTAAAGGCGAAATGATTGATATGATTAATAATGGATCAGGTCAAGTTCGCTTAATCTTTAATGTGCCAGCACGTGGTCTAATTGGTTATACCACCGAATTCTTAACAATGACACGCGGTTATGGAATTATTAATCATACCTTTGATAGCTACCAGCCAATGCTACCGGGTCAAGTTGGCGGAAGACACCAAGGAGTACTTGTGTCAATGGAATCTGGAAAAGCCTCCACATATGGTATAATGCAAGTAGAAGACCGTGGAACAATATTTGTTGAACCTGGTACGGAAATATATGAAGGAATGATTGTTGGTGAAAACACTCGTGAAAATGACATCACCGTCAATATTACCAAAGTGAAGCAGGCAACTAATGTACGTTCAGCAAATAAAGACCAAACGTCAGTCATTAAAAAACCACGCATCATGACATTAGAAGAGTCATTAGAATATTTAAATGATGACGAGTATTGTGAGGTTACACCTGAATCTATTCGTCTAAGGAAGAAAATTCTTGATAAAAATGAACGTGAAAAAGCGGCTAAAAAGAAAAAATATGCTGAAATGAGTTAATTAAAGAGGTGCACGCTGTGGAAGATTTAAAATCCTTCTCCCCGAGTTTAAGATTTTTTATTGAGCTTGTTGCTGGTAATTCTCCTGTAACACAAAGTGATATAGAGACTGGTGTAATCCTTCAATATTTATTTATTGTCATTTTGACAGTAATTGTCTACAGGTTAGGGTTTGCAAAAAAACTGCCGCTATTGAAAAATATCGTCATTTATCTCAGCCTTTGCGTTGGATGCTTGGTTATGTTGTTCTTTTCATACGCACTGCCAATTGCTGAAGGATTAGGTGTAGCGGCCTTACTCTTAATTGTTTATAAACTTCGCTTACACCAAACCAAAAAACAGCAGACTAAAAGCAAAATAACAGGGGGCTAAGAAAATGAAATCCCTACAGGATGCACTTTATAATTGGCTTACAATAAAGATTGTAAGTGATGCTCGTCCTGATGATACGGCAGCAACAGAAACACGGGAATTCTTTGAAGAAATGTTAACAACCCAGCATCATGTTTCGAATATTGAAACATCAAAAGACGATGTGATGTATTATGTTTCATATCAACAGGGCGGAGAAATGAAAAAAAATCGTTACCCGCGTGAATTGATTGAAATCATGTTAATTCAAATTAATCAAGAGCCTGATAAGTATGAAAACTATCCAACAGAGGATGACTAAAAAACCGCTTGCATATTCTTTTGGGAATATGCAAGCGGTTTTTGTGCTAATACAAGATTTTAAATATTGAACTTTGAAAATTGTCCAGCGCAAGCGCCCTAGCGACTAGAGTGCTTCCTTCACCTCCCTACGATAAGTCAACATCGGTTCACTTCGTTTACCGTGTTTCCTTTATCTCAGTCGGTTCAGTCCAGCCCTTACGTCGCTGAACAGGGCGCTTGCGCTTTTCTAATTATTGTATTACCATTCATCTTTTTCAGATTTAGCACGAAATAACCGAAAATTACCTGTATTGATTCGTGCATTTGTTCTTTCTGTTATTCTTGTGCTACAGTCACTGCACATATAAGTATGGATGGGACGATTGCGAAGCCGTTTGGCTATAAATGATTCATCTTCAATCGCTTCGATTTTATCGCAAATTACACACTTTACTCTCATTAAGGCACCTCATCAATTATTTCTTAAATCGAATGTCTATACTACAGTATATCACGGTTGAACACCTGATGGTAAACCAAGCGCGTTTAGGTTGATGAAAAAATGGGATAGTAGTAATATGAGAATATCTGTTTTAAAACAGTGTGAAGGAATAAGAAAAGCGCAAGCGCCCGTTTAGCACCGTATGGACTAGACCGCTCCCACTGAGATCAAGGAAACACGGAGAGCATTAGCGATCCGATGTTGACTTATCGTAGGGAGGAGAAGGCTAGTACACAAGCTGCAGGGGGTGGAGTTGAACAATTCTCCAAGTCGAATGTATAAATTGTGATTCAAAAATTAAAGGGGTTGTAATAATGGCAAATCAAGTGGAACCAAAGCTAATCAAGCCTTTATATGATGAGCTGCAAAAAGAACGGTTCGTAACCTTAGCGACGGTTGATCATGAAACAGGAGGTCCAAATGTAAGCGCCATTTCATGGGTGTTAGCGAAAGACGAAAGTTCAATCTTTTTTGCTGTGGACAATCGTTCAAGAATATTAGAAAATATTCTTAAAAATAATAAAGTTGTCATCAATTTGATTGCAAATGAATCCACTTACTCAATTCAAGGGGATGCTCACATAAAAGAAGAGAGACTACAGGATGTACCACTAAAGCTTGCCTTAGTCGAAGTTACAATTAAAGAAGTAAGGGATGTTATGTTTTACGGATCGAAAATTGTCACTGAAGTACTGTATGATAAAACCTATGATAAAAAAGCGGCTGATAAACTGGACAAACAAGTAATGGACGCAATGAAAAAAGCTTAGAATGCCTAAGCTTTTTTCTAATTCATTTGTTGTTGCATTTATTATTTATGGTGATTCGATTGGTCTTTCTGTTCCTTTTTCAGCTTTTGTTCTTCTTTTGTCGGGAGTGTTTTGTTTGGCTTTTCGGGAGCATTTTTCGGGCTTGGAGTAATTATATCTCCCGGTATTTCAGGCATCAATCGGCCTGCAACATCTGCAAGCTCCTCCATAATCCCTTGTACGGGTCTGCCGTTTTTAATATCTGCTTGAATTTCTTTTAAACGCTGGGTTGTGTCAGCATCAGCTACGACAACAGCTGTGGCACCATATGGGTCTTTTTTCAAGCTTTCCGCCACAGAATACTTAATCGACCCAACCCGCGAACGGTCAAGTTTAGCATTTACGTCAATTCCAACAATCGCATATCTTCCTAATACAACAGCCGTTGCGTCATTTACCTCAGGAATACTTGTTGCGAGTTTAACTAAACGCTTAGAGATTTCCTGCCCCGATTTTCGGTCAACACTTTCAATATAACTGTTTTTTACATTCACCAATGATTGATTTTCACTTTTAGCAATCTCTTTATGTTTATCGGCATTGCATCCAGCTAAAAGCAAGCATATTGAAGCTATCACTAAGATCTTCTTCATTTAAAACCCTCCAAGAAGCGTTATTAAAGGTAAAAAAATTTCAATAGCGTATCTTTTTCCATCCTTAAGTATACTTACTAACATTTATTGTGCGGAAGTCCTTCTATCTTTATTCCAATAAACATATATTTTACCAAAGTCCTATCTAGTAACAGAATGGTTGAAACATTGTTTACCAAGCCTAACACCAAGGGAAGCGGGAGGCGTCGCTTTGAGTAAAATATACGTGTTAGATACAAATGTCTTGTTACAAGACCCGTATTCCATTTTTTCTTTTGAAGATAATGAAGTTGTTATTCCGGCAGTGGTTCTCGAAGAGGTGGACTCAAAGAAAAGATATATGGATGAAATTGGGCGGAACGCAAGACATGTATCAAGATTAATTGATGGCCTTAGGGCCTCAGGGAAGCTTCATGAAAAAATTCCGCTTGAGAACGGTGGGACGATTAGAATTGAATTAAACCATCGATCCTTTCATGAGCTCCAGGATATTTTTGTTGAAAAAACAAACGATAATCGCATACTTGCGGTCGCGATGAATTTATTCTTAGAGGAACAAGCGAAGGAAAATGGCCAACCAGTTATAATAGTAAGTAAGGATGCATTAGTAAGGGTTAAAGCAGATGCAATTGGATTGAATGCCGAAGATTTTTTAAACGACCGTGTAGTTGAAATAGAACATATATACACGGGATTTTTTGAAATCCTCCTACCGATTGAATTATTAGGTCGTTTTTATGAAAAGGGGGAATTATCCCTTTCTGAGGTTGCCAACCACCCGTTTTATCCAAACCAATTTCTCCTGATGAAGGATGCTCTTGGCAGTTCTGCTTCAGCCATTGGCATGGTGGACAAAACTAGTAAGAAGGTAAAGAAATTAGCTTTAAATCAAGAGCATGTCTGGGGCATCCATTCAAGGAATGTGCAGCAGACAATGGCCATTGAATTATTGCTGCGAAAGGATATCCCTCTTGTTACAATGACAGGAAAAGCAGGAACAGGCAAAACCTTGCTTGCGCTTGCCTCTGGATTGATGCAAACGGAGGATTTCCAAGAATATAAAAAGTTATTAGTGGCAAGACCAATTGTCCCTGTTGGTAAAGACCTAGGGTTCCTTCCTGGTGAAAAGCAAGAAAAGCTTAGACCATGGATGCAGCCAATTTACGATAATTTGGAGTATTTGTTTAATACGAAAAAGCCTGGCGAGCTTGATGCCATCCTCGCAGGAATGGGCTCGATTGAGGTAGAGGCGTTAACTTATATCCGTGGGAGAAGCCTACCTAAGCAGTTCATTATCATTGATGAAGCGCAAAACTTAACGAAGCACGAAGTAAAAACCATCCTTACAAGGGTTGGGGAAGGCAGTAAAATTGTGTTAATGGGAGACCCAGAACAGATTGATCATCCTTATCTTGATGCTTACAACAATGGATTAACGTTGGTCGTCGAAAGGTTCAAGGACCAAGTCATTGCTGGTCATGTTAAACTATTAAAAGGAGAAAGGTCAGGCTTGGCAAGGCTCGCTGCTGATTTATTATAAGAATTATATGAAAAGGAAAAACGGGCGCCTAAAAATGGCACCCGTCTTATTTTACTGTAAAGCCTTTTACGTTTTTAATTGGATTTTCCTGGTTTGAGCCATCATTTAAATAAATATGAACGGGACCATCAATAGAAAGTGGTTTGCCATTATTTGAATATCCCATTATTAAATCAAATGCCTGTTCAAGTGGGAATTCAAATTCACCATTTGAGCTATGAATGACTAATGTTTGTGCATCATTAGTTGGCTCGGAATTTAATAAAAAAGGTTTTAAAGGAATTCCGAAGGTTCCAGTTAAAACTTTTTCTTTCTCAAATTTCTTCTCCGTTTTTAATGTTGGAGGATAAATAGCCCCCTCCATAATTTCACGGTCCCAATGTTTCGAAACAGCTTTCGTATATTCCTCTAATGAATCCGAATTCTCTTTTTTCATTGAAAAATAAGTAGTCAAATCAATGCGGCGGTCGTCAAAAATCCAGACACCCGGATCAAGTGTTATTGAATATTTCACTTTTCCTGATATGATCATGATATTTTCCATCTTCCATACCCCCTAAAGTCTAACATTATTTAGTATAACTTTTTTTAGGGGGAATGTCATAAAAGTAACACCTTTTGGTAATATCCTTCATTCTCCTTGCAATTTTCTCTTGAAAACGGTAAAATTTATAGATAAGTTGAATTATCGCTCTGAAATGGGGGGATCAATGTTGGCGTCTGAAATGATCGTGAATCACCAGGACAAAGCCTCTGCCTTATTGCAGGCTGATGCTGAAAAGATATTAAAGCTTATCAAAGTGCAAATGGACAATCTCACGATGCCTCAATGCCCTCTTTATGAAGAGGTATTGGATACTCAAATGTTTGGCCTATCAAGAGAAATAGACTTTGCTGTTCGATTAGGCTTAATAGATGGTAAGGATGGGAAAGCGATTTTAGATCAATTAGAGAGAGAATTATCTGCGCTTCACGAAGCATCCTTAAAAAAATAATGGATCAAGAACTCAAACAATAATGGTGAATTGTTTGGGTTTTTTATTACTCCGATATTTTATTATTTTCACCTCTATTTTTACACTATTCATTATTAAAATATTGTAACAAATAAACTTTTCCTCAAGTCATAGCAGTCATTTTCTATTATAATAGAGTGATATAAATCAATTTTGAAAATGAGGACGTCGTTCATGATTAAAAAAATTGTTAAATCATATGATTATTCCTTAATAATAACCATTATCCTTTTATGTGCTTTTGGTTTAGTTATGGTCTACAGTGCAAGCATGGCATGGACTGTGCAATGGTATAAAGTTCCAAGCGATTTTTATTATCAAAGGCAAAAATTGTTTTTGATCGTCGCTTTATTCATTTTTATTGTTTGTGCAATTGTCCCTTATAAAATTATGCAATTTACTAAATGGTTTCTTGCACCAATGGTTTGTGCAGCGATTGTTGGTCTTTTAGGATTAGATGTTTTTGGACATGTTGCTGGTAATGCACAAAGCTGGTATCAAATTGGTCCCTTTAAATTTCAGCCGTCAGAGTTTGTAAAGCTTACGGTAATTATTTATTTGGCAGCTGTTTACGCAAAGAAACAGGACTATATCAATCAATTTAATAAAGGAGTTCTTCCTCCACTAGTTTTTCTTTTTATCGTTTGCGGGTTAATTATTTTGCAACCTGATTATGGTACTGCATTTATTATAGCAGCTATTGCCATTACGATGATTTTTGCGTCTGGGATGAACTATAAAAGTATTTCGAAATTAATAATCATGACACTTATTGTTCTCCTGCCACTTGTTTTTGTTGCGAAGGATAAAATATTTTCTGAAAAGCGTGCGAGCCGTTTTGCGGTTTTAGATAATCCGTTTGCTGATGGGGTTGTAAATGATGCCGGATTTCACCTAGCAAATTCATATATTGCTATTGGTTCAGGCGGCGTCAATGGATTGGGATTAGGGAAAAGCATCCAAAAGCTTGGTTATTTACCTGAAGCACATACTGACTTCATTATGGCTATAATTGCTGAAGAATTAGGTATTTGGGGAGTAAGTTTCGTAATAATTCTATTGGCTTATATAGTTTTAAGAGGAATTTATATTGGCTTACAATGTAAGGACCCTTTTGGAAGCCTGCTCGCTATTGGTATTTCAAGTATGATTGGTATTCAATCTTTTATCAATTTAGGCGGTGTATCTGGAGTTATTCCACTTACAGGTGTACCGCTACCATTTATTAGCTATGGTGGGTCCTCTTTGTTAATGCTTGCAGCTGCGTCTGGAATTCTTGTAAATGTGTCCATGTTTACGAAATATGAAAAAATATATAAAAATAAACAGGAACATGTTGATAATAAGAAACAAAAACGTGATGGTAAGGTTTTCTATATTTAATGAGAACGCGGGGACATGTATACACCCCGCGTTTTTGAAAATACATAGAATATGAGGTGCTAAAAGTGACAAGACAGATAAATAAAGTGTTGGTTGCGAATCGTGGAGAAATTGCCATAAGGGTTTTTCGTGCTTGTACTGAACTGAATATTCGCACTGTTGCGATTTATTCAAAAGAGGATTCCGGTGCCTATCATCGTTATAAAGCTGATGAGGCCTATTTAGTCGGGGAAGGAAAAAAACCAATTGATGCCTATTTAGATATTGATGGAATTATTGCCATTGCAAAAAAAAGCGGTGCCAATGCTATCCATCCAGGTTATGGGTTTATGTCAGAAAATATTCACTTTGCTAAACGTTGTGAAGAAGAGGGAATTGTTTTTATAGGTCCTTCATCTACACACCTGGACATGTTCGGAGATAAGGTGAAGGCGAGAAAACAGGCTGAATTAGCCGATATTCCTGTTATTCCTGGAAGTGATGGACCAATTAATAATGTGAACGAAGTCGTAGAGTTCGCAGAATCACACAGGTTGCCAATCATAATTAAAGCTTCGCTTGGTGGCGGCGGCCGTGGGATGAGAATCGTCAAAAGCCGCGATGAAGTTACGGAGGCGTTTGAACGAGCAAAATCTGAAGCAAAAGCGGCTTTTGGTAATGATGAGGTTTATCTTGAAAAATTAATTGAAAATCCCAAGCATATTGAGGTTCAAATTATTGGCGATAAATACGGAAATATTGTTCATCTTTTTGATCGTGATTGCTCCGTCCAAAGGCGCCATCAAAAAGTTGTTGAGGTTGCTCCAAGTGTGTCAATTTCTAATGAATTACGGAAGCGAATTTGTGATGCCGCCGTAAAATTGATGAAAAAAGTAGATTATTTGAATGCTGGAACGGTTGAATTTCTTGTCTCTGGAAATGACTTTTATTTTATTGAAGTAAACCCGCGGATTCAAGTAGAACATACTGTTACAGAAATGGTTACAGGTATCGATATTGTCCAGACGCAAATATTGGTAGCTGAAGGTCATGACCTTCACGGTCCAATCATTGCGATACCTGCACAGGAAAAAATCCAGCTCAATGGATTTGCTATTCAGTCACGAGTAACAACTGAAGATCCGCTTAATCATTTTATGCCTGATACGGGAAAAATTATGGCCTATCGCTCTGGCGGCGGATTTGGTGTGCGCTTAGATGCTGGAAATGGTTTCCAAGGAGCAGTAATTACCCCTTACTATGATTCTTTACTAGTTAAACTTTCGACCTGGGCATTGACATTTGAACAAGCCGCGTCGAAAATGGTTCGTAATTTGCAGGAATTTAGAATTAGAGGGATCAAAACAAATATTCCTTTTTTAGAGAATGTTGTGAAGCATCCGAAGTTTAGGAATGGAGAATATGATACTTCTTTTATTGATTCAACACCAGAGTTATTCATATTTCCTGTGAGTAAAGACAGAGGAACAAAAATGCTCAGTTATATTGGGACGGTAACAGTAAATGGCTTCCCAGGAGTTGAAAAAAAGAAAAGGCCGGTTTTTTCACAGCCGAAAATTCCAACATTAAAATATGATTTCCCTTGCCAAGAGGGAACAAAACAAATTCTCGATAAATATGGTGCGGAAGGTCTGGTTAAATGGGTTAATAATCAAAAGCAGGTTTTATTAACCGATACAACGTTTAGAGATGCTCATCAATCATTATTAGCAACACGGATGCGGACGACCGATATTGTCCATATAGCTGAGCCGACAGCTAAACTTTTACCAGATATATTTTCCTTTGAGATGTGGGGTGGTGCTACCTTTGATGTTGCCTACCGGTTTTTAAAAGAAGACCCATGGAATCGCTTATTGACACTGCGTGAAAGGATTCCAAATGTTCTGTTTCAAATGCTTATCCGTGGTGCTAATGCGGTCGGATATAAAAATTATCCTGACAACCTAATCAGAGAGTTTGTTAATCAATCAGCATTGGCAGGAATTGATATTTTTCGGATTTTCGACAGTCTAAACTGGGTAAAAGGGATGGAAGTTGCGATTGATGCCGTACGGCAAACTGGAAAAATTGCTGAGGCTTCTATTTGTTATACAGGTGATATTTTGGATGGATCCAGAACGAAATATGATGTTAATTACTATAAAAGTCTTGCCAAGGAGCTGGAGAAAAAAGGCGCTCACATTCTTGCAATTAAGGATATGGCAGGGTTATTGAAACCGGAAGCAGCCTATCGGCTGATTTCAGAATTAAAAGAAACAATAGATATTCCCATCCATCTTCACACCCATGATACTAGTGGGAACGGAATCTTCACCTATGCCAGGGCAATCGATGCTGGTGTTGATATTGTGGATGTCGCCTTAAGTACAATGGCAGGTTTAACCTCACAGCCTAGTGCTAATTCTTTAATTTATGCTCTTGAGGGAACCAAACGGAAACCAAATGTAAACATTGATGCACTTGAAAAACTTTCATATTATTGGGAGGATGTTCGCAAGTACTATCAAGATTTTGAAAGTGGTATGATGTCCCCCCATTCCGAAGTATATCAGCATGAAATGCCGGGAGGTCAATATAGCAATCTACAACAGCAGGCAAAAGCAGTTGGACTTGGTAACCATTGGGAAGAAGTAAAAGAAATGTATTCACGTGTAAACATTATGTTCGGCGATATTGTTAAAGTAACCCCCTCATCAAAGGTCGTAGGGGATATGGCGTTATTTATGGTTCAAAATGAGCTAACTGATGAAGATGTGTTATTAAAAGGACATATGTTGGATTTTCCAGATTCGGTAATTGAATTGTTTATGGGGTATATAGGTCAACCATATGGAGGGTTCCCTGAAGAACTGCAAAAAGTTATTTTAAAAGGCAAGCAGCCATTGGAGGTTCGCCCGGGAGAATTACTTGAACCCGTGGATTTCGATAAGCTGAAGGAAGATCTTTTTAATGAGCTTGGCAGGCAAGTAACACCCTTTGAAATCATTTCCTATGCTTTGTATCCGAAGGTATTTATGGAATATAGCAAAACTGTTGATTTATACGGGAATATTTCTGTCCTCGACACGCCAACATTTCTTTATGGATTAAGATTGGGTGAAGAAATTGAAGTAGAAATTGAAACGGGTAAGACACTGATTGTTAAGCTGGTTTCCATAAGCCAGCCTCAGGCGGATGGTACAAGAGTTGTCTATTTTGAACTAAATGGTCAGCCACGGGAAATCGTAATTAAAGATGAAAGTATCAAATCAACGGTATTATCAAGACTAAAAGCAGATCCGAGGAATGAAAACCATCTCTCGGCCTCCATGCCAGGAACAGTGATAAAAGTAGTGGTAGAAAAAGGGGAAAAGATTGAACGCGGAGATCATTTAATGATTACCGAAGCAATGAAGATGGAAACAACCGTCCAAGCACCATTTTCAGGTGTTATTAAGGATATTTATGTTTCAGGTGGAGATACAATACAAACGGGTGATTTATTACTTGAACTAACAAAAGCATAAATTGAGATCAGCGCATGAGCTTTTATGGAGCCTGGCATTTCTCAAAGTTTATTGAAATAAATTCAAATAAAATAAAAAAAGTTGCCGGCATAGACACCGGCAACTTTTTTAATGATGATTTCGTCTGGATCTTGAATATAACAGAAGAAAATAACTAAGTACGCCAAACAAGCAAGTAATAAAGAAGGCGTGCAAAAGGGCGATATATAGATTAAGTTTGCTAAAAATAATTAACGCACCGGCTATTACTTGTAATGACACAAGAATGAAGGAGATAATCCAACCCCAGTATAAGACCTTTTGATCTTTGTAGTGGCGGATAGCTAAAACAAGAATATAAGCAATCCAAATAAAGATTATCCCTGCTGCAGCCCTGTGTCCCATTTGCACCCATTCGTACATATTATTGGGTAATGACGGTGCATCGTTTAAGCATAACGGCCAATCTCGGCAAACAAGGCTTGCCTTCATATGGCGCACTAATGCGCCAGTGTAAATAACAAGATAACTGTAAATGGAAACCCCAATAATATGAAAACCCATTCGTTTGTCAATATAAAGTTTTTCCGCCTCAAATTTCTTATCAATTTCAAAAATAAGTAGTGTCAACAACAATACTGCTGAAAAGGAGATGAGAGAAATCCCAAAATGTAAGGCAAGAACAAAACCTGATTGCCCCCATTTTACTGCTGCAGCCCCAATCAAACCTTGTAAAAGTAAAAAGAAAAACGAGAGAAAGGAGAGAAATTTTGTTTCTCTAATATGACCAATCGCCTTCCATGACCAAATCGACAGGAGAAGAACCAAGATACCAACTATACCTGATACGAGTCGGTGGGCTAGCTCAATGATTAACTCCGGAGTTATTTCCAATGGTAGGAATTTCCCGTTACATAAAGGCCAAGATCTCCCACAGCCCATTCCCGACCCCGTTTTTGTAACTAAGGCCCCGCCAATTAAAACTAGTACCATTCCGATTGTGGTGGCAACTGCCAACCACTTTAAAGAACGCTGCAAAAAAATTCACCTCTTAAAAAAGTTCAATAATTTGTCATTGGATATTCCTGACAGTATAATATTAAAAAAAGAAACTAGATATATAAGTCCTTATTTATCATAACGAATAAAATCGAAAAAGAACAGAAATTCATAATAGATTTTTAGATAACTTTATTTATCTATCAATAGTAACTGAATAATAACTATTTTTCACTATTGTTATTGTGAAAACAGTCGAAACTTTACTTTGAGTCTGTTAGAAATATTAATAAAAGCTATTTACTTAGAATTATTATTTTATAAAAGTAATAAAAATTAATAATAATCTATAG